>NZ_LZSO01000041.1 GCF_001665785.1 Mycolicibacterium peregrinum | reverse complement strand
TCAACAACGACCTCGCCACCGAACGCGACTACCAAGCCTGGCTCGCCGAAGAATACGGACCACCACCACCCTTCTGAACAGGGCGTCACCGGCCGCTATGCGCGTAGCGTCTGGGCGACCTCCTGCCCCACCCGAGTACCGGATTCGATGGCGCCCGCGATCGGCAACGCCGTATAGCCACCGCTGGTGACCAGCGCAGAGTCGTCCCCGGCACACCGACGTCACCGAGCACGCGGATCGCGGCCGCGACGATCTGCTCGTGACGCTCGGCTGCCTTGACGTAGGCCATCGGAACCTCGCCCCTCAACTGAGCGACAGCTTAGGGTGAAAATATGGCCAACACCGTCGTCCGCGCTACGTCACCGGACGACCTTGATGCGATCAGCGCGATCTATGCCCACCATGTCGAGACCGGGGTCGCCACGTTCGAACTGATCCCACCGCATCGCGAAGAGTGGGAGAGTCGGCTGGCGACAGCACGGATGAGTGAATTGCCGTTCCTCACCGCGACACTCGACGACGCGATCGTCGGCTATGCCTACTGCTCGCCGTGGAAGCTACGCCCGGCCTATCGGCACACCGTGGAGAACTCGATCTACCTCGCACCACAAACCGCCGGCCGCGGCATCGGAACCCTACTGCTACAAGGACTTCTCGACGGCTGCACTGCGGCAGGTATCCGTGAGGTCATCGCCGTGGTGGTCGACACCGACGAGGCGGCGGCATCCCTTGCCCTGCACCGCAAGCATGGTTTCGACGAGGCGGGCCGACTGCGTGCGGTCGGGTACAAACACGGACGGTGGCTGGACACGGTGCTGCTGCAGTGCAGCCTGTCGGTCAGCAGTTGACGAGTTCGGGCTCGCAGATCGGCTGCGATGCAGACTCCTTGACAGCCGGCTCTTCAACCGGGACTTCCTTGGGAGCAGCATCCTTCGGTGTGCCGCCCCACGGGAACGCCAGTCGCACGATCTTGCGCACCACGGAGGCGAACTGCTTGTGGATCGGGCCCGTGTTGTAGGGCAGGCCGTACCGCTGGCAAATCTCCTTCACCTCGCCGGAGATCTCGGCGTAGCGATGCGCCGGGATGTCCGGGAACAGGTGGTGTTCGATCTGGAAGGACAGGTTACCGCTGAAGATGTGGAACCACTTGCCGCCGGTCAGGTTTGCCGAGCCGAGCAACTGGCGGAAGTACCACTGTCCGCGGGTCTCGTTCTCGGTCTCCTCGATGGTGAACTCGTGGGTGCCCTCCGGGAAATGGCCGCAGAAGATGATGGTGTAGGACCACACGTTGCGCATCAGGTTGGCGGTCATGTTGCCCGCGAACACAAATGGCGCGAACGGCCCCGCCAACAGCGGGAAGGCCACGTAGTCCTTCACGGTCTGCTTGCGCACCTTGGCCCACATCTCGCGCAGCATGTCCTTCTTGTCCCGCAGTTTGATCTCGCCGGTACGGATACGCTCGGTCTCGAGCTCGTGCAGCGCGACGCCGTACTGGAAGAAGACCATTAACAGGAAGGCGTACAGCGGATTGCCCAGGTAGTACGGGCTCCATTTCTGGTCCTCGCTCATGCGCAGGACGCCGTAACCGATGTCGCGGTCCATGTCGACGATGTTGGTGTAGGTGTGGTGCATGTAGTTGTGCGAGTGCCGCCACTGATTGGACGGGCAGGCCGAGTCCCATTCGAAGTTCTGGCCGCGCAACGCCGGATCGCCCATCCAGTCGTACTGGCCGTGCATCACGTTGTGGCCGATCTCCATGTTGTCGAGGATCTTCGACAATCCGAGCATCACCGTGCCGATCGGCCAGGCCGGCGGCAGAAACAGCAACGCGCGGCCACCGACCTCAAGCTTGCGCTGCATCTTGATGATGTCGCGGATGTAGGTGGCGTCGCGCTCACCGAGGTCGGCGAGGGAGCGTTCACGGATGGAGTCGAGTTCGGCGCCGAAGGTCTCGAACTGCTCAGGGGTCAGGGTGTAGTGGGTCATGGCGTGTCCTTTCTTCGAAAAGGGCTGAAAGTAGGTGTCTAGAGGTCGATCTGGACGTCGCCGCAGGGGGCGGTCACGCAGATTTCGATGTTCTCGTCGGGGTCCGTCGAGACCGCGCCGGTGATCAGGTTCTTCACCGGACCGCTGATCTTCTTGCGGGTGCAGGTGTGGCAGATCCCCATCCGGCAACCGCTCGTCGGGTTCAATCCGGCGGCCTCGGCCTGCTCCAGGATCGAGCGGCCGTCGTCGACGACTTCGACGACACTTTCGGTGAAGGCGACGGTTCCGCCCGACACCTCGGTCGGTACGGAGATCACCGGTGGCACAAAGCTCTCCGACCGGGCTCCGGGCAGCAGGTCCTTGACCGCGGAGACCAGAGCCGGTGGGCCGCAGACGAACACCGCGTCGGGGTTCGGCATCGCGGCGGCCAGGTGGTCCGGACCGAAGTACCCGGTCAGGTCGCCCCGGTCCGAACGGGTGTAGCTGTGCAGCACCGTGACGCCCGGCGTCGCGGCCAGCTCTGTCGCGTACGCGGCCTCTTCGGGGTTACGGGCGTAATGGATGAAGGCGACCTCACCGTCGAAGTCCTCCTCGCGCAGGGTGCGCAGCATGGAGAGCACCGGCGTGATGCCGCTGCCGCCGGAGACCAACAGGATGCGGCGGGGGCGTTGTGCGGGAAGTGTGAAGTCGCCGCCGACCGAGTCGAGGCCGAGGACCATGCCGGGCGCGGCGTTGCGGTACAGGTACTGCGAGACCAGTCCGCCGTCGTGCAGGCCGATGGTCAACTCGATGACGGGGCTGCCTTCGGCGTTGGCCGGCGAGTAGCACCGCGTGCGACGGCGGCCGTCGATCTCCACGGTCAGGTTGATGTGCTGGCCGGCCTTGAAACCTCGCCAGGCGTCGTTGGGCTGCAGGGTCAGGGTGACGCTGCGAGGCGTCTGCTTACGGACGGCGACCACCTTGGCACGGGCGTCATTGACGGTCCAGGCGCGGTCGTAAACCTCGGTGTACCGGTCCACGCCGTGCGGGCCGGTGAGGATCCCGACCAGGGCGGAGCGCCGGATCCGGCGGCTCAAAGTTTCGGTGAACATATGTACACGATGAGTCAATCGGCACGTTCACGTCAAGGGTTAATGACCAGGTTGTAGCGCGGATCACGTGGTGAACAAATGTGCCGATCTGTCATACACAAACGTTCCGATCAGGCGTTCGAAGTCTCTGTGCTAGCTTTTTTCGGTGAACAGTCGTAGCCCCAGTTCACGAGACCGGCGGTCAAGCCGCTCGTCAAGCTCCCGCCCCAAGGACAATCTGTCTCGCGAGGAGCGCAAAGAAGCCACCCGTCGCGCGATCATCACAGCCGCACTGAAGTTGCTCGAAGAGGACAGTTTCAGCGCGCTCAGCCTGCGTGAGGTCGCCCGGGAGGCCGGCATCGTGCCTGCCGCCTTCTACCGGCACTTCGAAACCATGGACGCGCTCGGCCTGGTCCTGATCGACGAGTCCTTCCGCGCCCTCCGGGAGATGCTCCGGCGGGGTCGCGCCGGCCAGCTCGACCCCAAGCGCATCATCGAGTCCTCGGTCGACATCCTGTTCAACAGCGTCAGCGAACGGCCCGAGCACTGGCGCTTCATCAGCCGCGAACGCAACAGCGGGGTCACCGTCGTGCGCTATGCGATCCGCACGGAAATCCGGTTGATCACCTCAGAGCTGGCCATCGACCTGGCCCGGCTACCCGGCTTGACCACGTGGAGCAGCGAGGATCTCAACATCCTGTCCGGGCTGTTCGTCAACTCGATGATGGTCACGGCGGAATCCATCGAGGACGCCAACGACGCGAAGGCGCTCGAAGACATCAAGCAGAACGCACGTAAGCAGCTCCGGATGATCGTGGTCGGCGTCGCCGGCTGGAGTAGCGGCTGACTTCACCGCGGCGACCACGGGAACCGCGGCAATGGGAAGATGCCACATGGCCATCAAGATTGACGCTCTCGATGCCGCGCTGCTGTCGGCACTGGCGACAGACCCACGCACGCCGATTCTTGAGCTGGCATCGCGACTGAAAGTCGCCCGCAACACGGTGCAGGCGCGCATGAAGCGGCTCGAGGAATCCGGTCTGGTCCGCGGCTTCCCACCGAACATCGACCTGGCAGAACTCGGGTACGCGGTGCACGCCTTCGTCGGCATCGAAACCGACCAGAACAAGATGAACGCCATCATCGACGCGCTGCGTGCGGTCCCCCACGTGCTCGAGGTGCACGCAACGACTGGGCGAGCCGATCTCCTGGTCCGCATTGCCGCGCAGACCCAAGAGGAACTACTGCGCCTCATCCAGGAAGTGCATCGGATCGACGGCGTCAAGCATTCGGAAACCATGCTGGCGATGGCAACTCCGGTGGAATACCGGTCGCTGCCCCTCGTGCAGCATCTGACTCAGCACTCAACAAAATGATGCGTGCATCACAGTGTTCCACGTCACAATTGAGCAATCTGATCAACATTTTCGCCGACTATTGACGCGGATAACCCTCCACGGCAGATTTCGCTGCACCGATTGCTAGTAGTTCTCGCTTCGCAGCTCACGATCTGAGTTGTGGAAAGTGTGGAGGTTATCCGTGACCAGCGTGCTGCCCCGATCCGAACTCACCGCGACTGAACCCGTCGCGCCGTACGACCTCGACGACCGGTATCGAGTGGGGGCCGGCCCGGTACTGCTCACCGGGGTACAGGCGATCGCGCGAATGATGGTCGAGCAGCATGTCCGTGACCTCCGTGCGGGTCGCCGCGTGGCGACCTTCGTCTCCGGCTACCAGGGCAGCCCACTGGGCGGCGTGGACAAGATGCTGCTGGGCATGCCGGACGTACTGGCCGAGCACGACGTCGTCTTCACTCCAGGTTTCAACGAGGAACTCGCCGCCACCTCCGTCTGGGGCAGCCAGACCGACCTCCCGGCCGGCACGGCAACCCACGACGGCGTCGTCGGAATCTGGTACGGCAAGGGTCCCGGCGTCGACCGCGCCACCGACGCACTGCGGCACGCCAACATGTACGGGGTCAACCCGCGCGGTGGTGTGCTGCTGCTCGTCGGCGATGATCCGGCATCGAAGTCGTCGACGGTGCCTGCGGTCAGCGAGCGGTCCCTGGCCGCACTGGGCATCCCGGTGCTGTTCCCGCGCAACGCTGAAGAGATCATCACGATGGGCATGCTGGGTGTCGCGCTGTCGCGGGCCTCTGGCTGCGTCGTGGCGATGAAGATCGTCGCCGATGTCGCCGACGGCGCGTGGACGGTCGACGCCGAAGTGTCCGATCTCCCCATCAAGGTGCCCGAAGTCCAATGGGATGGAAGGCCATTCACCTACCGCCAGCGCCCGATGGCCGCCCCGGCGGACAGCTTGCTCGCCGAGGCCGACCTCTACGGGCCGCGCTGGGCGACCGTCCGTGCCTTCGGCACGGCGAACGGCCTGGACGTCCTCGAAGTAGACCCGGTGCGCGCCAAGATCGGCATCGTCGCCACCGGTACGACGTTCGACGCGGTGCGTCAGGCGCTGGTCGACCTCGGCGTCGACGACGCGGCATTGCACCGGGCGGGAATCCGCCTGCTGCGCATCGGGATGCCGTACCCGGTCGGCCGGGAGTCGGTCAGGGAGTTCGCCCGCGGCCTCGAGCAGGTGATCGTCGTCGAGGACAAGACCGCCTTCATCGAGACTCAGGTCCGCGAAATCCTCTACGGCACCACCGATGCCCCTCAGATCCTCGGAAAGTCCGACGCCGCCGGCACGCCGCTGTTCCCGCTCGGTGGCGAGCTCACCGCCGGTCGTCTGCTGGCACCGCTGCGTCGCGTGCTGCGCGACCATGTCGAGTTGAAGCGCATGCCGCCGCCTGCCCTGTCACTGGAGGTGTTGTCCGCCAAACGAACCGCATATTTCTGCAGCGGCTGCCCGCACAACCGGTCCACCGCGATCCCGGAGGGCTCGATCGGCGGTGGCGGTATCGGCTGCCACACGCTCGTCACCATGTCAGGCCGCAGCGACAGTGCCGTCGTCGGCCTGACACAGATGGGCGGCGAAGGCAGCCAGTGGATCGGGCAGGCGCCGTTCACCGATGTGCCGCACCTGTTCCAGAACGTCGGCGACGGCACCTTCTTCCACTCCGGCCAGCTTGCGGTGCAGGCCTGCATCGCGGCCGGGGTGAACATCACCTACAAGCTGCTCTACAACGAGGTCGTCGCCATGACCGGCGCACAGGACGTCGAGGGCGGACTTGGCGTTGCCGGGCTCACCCACAAGCTCGCCACCGAAGGCGTCCGGCAGATCATCGTATGCGCCGACGAGCCCAAGCGGCACAACAAGAAAGCCCTCGCCAAGGGCACGCTGCTCTGGCACCGCGACCGGCTCGACGAAGCACAGAAGGTCTTGCGCGAGATCCCTGGCGTCACCGTCCTCATCTACGACCAGCACTGCGCTGCCGACGCACGCCGCCAACGCAAGCGCGGCACCCTGCCCACCCGCAACACCCGCGTGGTGATCAACGAAGCGGTCTGCGAAGGCTGCGGCGACTGCGGCACCAAGTCGAACTGCCTGTCCGTGCAACCCGTCGATACCGAGTTCGGGCGCAAAACCCGTATCGACCAGACCTCGTGCAACACCGACTACAGCTGCCTTGACGGCGATTGCCCGTCGTTCGTCACTGTGGATCTGACGCCGGATGCCAAGGGCAGCAAGACAACGCGACGGAAGAATGCAGAGCCGCCGCGCGTCGCGGACCCGCGCTTCGGCGTCCCTACCGGCACCCAGAACGTCCTCCTGGCCGGCATCGGCGGCACCGGGATCGTCACGGTCAATCAGGTTCTGGCCACCGCCGCGCTGCGCGCAGGCTACGAGGTGGAGAGCCTCGACCAGATCGGACTCAGCCAGAAGGCCGGACCGGTCGTATCCCACCTCCGGTTCTCGACCACCGCACTGGAGCCGTCCAACCGGCTCACCCCCGGCGGCGCCGACTGCATCATCGCGATCGACCTGCTGACGGCGACCGACAGCCTCAACCTCGCCTACGGCAGTCCGGAGCGCACGGTCGCCGTCGCCTCGACCAGCCAGACCCCGACCGGCGACATGGTGTATGACAAGTCGGTCGCCTACCCCGAAACCCAGTCGCTGCTGGACCGGCTCACGGGGTCCACCCGGGCACTCACCCATTTCGACGCGCTCGCCGCGGCCCAGGCATTGTTCGGCAATACCGCCGCGGCCAACTTCCTCGTCATCGGCGCCGCGTTCCAGAACGGAGGGTTGCGCCTGCCCGAGGCGAACATCGAAGAAGCCATCGGCATCAACGGTGTCGCGGTCGCCGCCAACATCGCGGCATTCCGCTGGGGCCGGGTCGCGGTCGCCGATCCGGCTGTGTTCTCCGCTGCGGTGGATGCAGCGCGCCCGAAACGCACGTCGGCCGTTGCGAGCCCGAAACTGTTGGCAGGAACCACCTTCGACGGCGAGGTTCGCCGCCTCCTCGAACTGCGGGCCGGTGAGTTGGTTCGCTACCAGAACGCGAGAATCGCCCGCCGCTACGTCGACGCGGTGCAGTACGTCTGGCAGTCCGAGCGTGCGGTCACCGACAAGACTGCGTTCAGCGAGGCCGTCGCGCGGGGACTGCACAAGTTCACGGCTTACAAGGACGAGTACGAGGTGGCGCGCCTGTTGGTCGATCCGGCCTTCCTGGCCGATGTGCAGGCACAGGTGCCCGGCGGTGAGAATCTCACCTATCGGCTGCATCCGCCCGCCCTGCGTGCGATCGGCCGCTCGAAGAAGGTCGGATTCGGGCCGAGATCGCATGTGGCACTGAAACTGCTCGCCAAGGCCAAGGTGCTGCGCGGCACCAAGCTCGATCCGTTCGGCTACGCCCATGTCCGGAAAGTGGAGCGGCAGTTGCTGTCCCATTACACCGACATGGTGATCGGACTCGCCGCCGCATTGAGCGCAGACAACTACGACACCGCTGTAGAGGCCGCCGGACTGCCTGACCTGGTCCGAGGCTACGAGGACGTCAAGCTCGGCAACGTCGAGCTGTACCGGGCACGCCTGCGCGATCTCGGTATCACCTACTGACCAAGCCACGATAGAAAAGGAATCACCAGTGACAGTCATGCCCACCACCCTCGGGGTCTTCGGTCGCTCACGCGAGCTGAGTGCCAGAAGCCACGAGCAGGTCGTGTTCTGCGAGGACGAGAAGTCCGGACTGAAGGCGATCATCGCCATCCATTCGACCGCCCTCGGCCCCGCGCTCGGCGGCTGCCGGATGTACCCGTACGCCGACGAATTCGAGGCTCTCGAGGATGTGCTGCGGTTGTCCTGGGGGATGACCTACAAGGCCGCGACGGCCGGGGTGAACCTGGGCGGTGGCAAGTCCGTCATCATCGGCGACCCGTCCACTGACAAGAGCGAAGAACTGTTCGCCGCGTTCGCCCGGTTCGTCGACAATCTCGGCGGGCGGTACGTCACCGCGGGTGACGTCGGCACCAACACCGATGACCTCGACGTCATCGGCAAGTACACCACGTACGTGACCGGTCGCAGCACCGCCGCGGGCGGTTCCGGCGACAGCGCGCGGCTGACCGCACTCGGCGTGTTCAACGCCATGCGCGCAGGTGCCGAATCCGTCTGGGGTACGGCGTCGTTGGCAGGCCGTACGGTGGGCGTCGAAGGCGTCGGCAAGGTGGGAGGCGAGCTGATCGCCCTGCTGCTCGCCGACGGCGCGGAGGTATGCGCGACCGACGTGAACGACGCTGCACTGCATCGCGTCTCGATCGATCATCCGTCGGTTCGCCCGCTGAGCTCGGTGGCAGACACACCCGTCGACGTCTATGCGCCGTGTGCACTGGGGGCCACCCTGACGCCTGCGAGCGCGGAAACCATCGAGGCGAAGCTGATCTGCGGCGCGGCCAACAACCAACTCGCCGATCCCGGTGTCGAGCAACTGCTTCGCCGGCGCGAGATCACCTGGGTACCCGACTTCGTCGCCAATGCAGGCGGTCTCATGCAGGTCGCCGGTGAATTGCAGGGCGTTGACCGCGCCACGGTAGAAGCAGACGTGACCCGCATCTTCGACCGAACCCGCGAGATCATCTCTGCGGCAAGGGACTCGGGGATCGGCATCGGCGCGGCAGCGAACCGGTTCGCCGAACGACGCCTCGACGGCGCGATCTGATGTCGGCCGGCGGCGGATGGTTCCGTACCAAATCGATAGAGCAGTCGATCCGGGACACCGATGAACCTGACTCGAAGCTACGCAAAGATCTGACGGCAAGGGATCTCACCGTCTTCGGCGTCGCGGTCGTCATCGGTGCCGGCATCTTCACCCTGACTGCTCAGACGGCGGGCACCATGGCGGGACCGTCCGTATCGCTGGCCTTCATTCTCGCGGCGATCACCTGCGGGCTCACCGCACTCTGCTACGCGGAGTTCGCCTCCACCGTCCCCGTCGCGGGCAGCGCCTACACCTTCTCCTACGCCACCTTCGGTGAGTTGGTCGCCTGGATCATCGGCTGGGACCTGATACTGGAGTTCGCGCTCGCGGTATCCGTTGTCGCCAAGGGCTGGTCGCAGTATCTCGGCGAAATCCTCGGCGGATCGCTGTCGCCGGTCCTGCATTTCGGGTCGGTCAAGTTCGACTGGGGTGCGGTGGTGATCATCGCCGTCGTCGGGTTCCTACTGGCGACCGGGACCAAGCTGTCCTCACGGGTGTCCGCCGTCGCGGTGGCGATCAAGCTCGCAGTGATCGTCCTGATCCTCGTGGTCGGCGCCGGCTACTTCAAGGCATCGAACCTCACGCCCTTCATCCCGCCGGCTCAGCCGTCAGCCAGAGCGGACGGCGTGCACCAGTCGATGCTCGGGTGGCTCACCGGTACCGGCGGCTCGAGCTTCGGCTGGCTGGGCCTACTGACTGCGGCCAGCATCGCCTTCTTCGCCTTCATCGGCTTCGACGTGGTCGCAACCGCCGCGGAGGAGACCCGCAATCCGCAGCGCGACGTACCGCGCGGAATCTTCGGAGCGCTTGCCATCGTCACGGTGTGCTACGTCGCGGTCTCCTTCGTCCTCACCGGCATGGTGCCCTACACCCAGCTCCAGGGCGACAATGCCACCCTCGCAACGGCATTCGCCCTGCACGGTGACACCTGGGCGAAGAACATCATTTCCGTCGGAGCGTTGGCCGGGCTGTCGACCGTCGTCATGGTGATGTTCCTCGGCCAGACCAGGGTCCTGCTCGCGATGTCCCGCGACGGACTGCTCCCCCGCCGCCTCGCTTACACCAGCAGGCAGGGCACCCCGGTGCGATTGACGGTCATCGTGGGCACGGTGTGCGCGCTGCTCGCGGCGTTCGTCGACTTCGGCACTCTCGCAGGAATGGTCAACATCGGCACCCTGTTCGCGTTCATCCTCGTTGCGATCGGCGTCCCTGTCCTGCGCCGGACCCGGCCTGATCTGAAGCGCGGCTTCCGTGTTCCGTTCGTTCCGGTGATACCGGTTCTGGCCGCACTCTCCTGTCTCTGGCTGATGTTCAACCTCGAGTTGGAGACCTGGCTACGCTTCGCGATCTGGATGGCGATCGGCGTGGTGCTGTACTTCACCTACGGACGCTCCCATTCGATGCTGGCGCGGCGGCAGGAGCGCCGCGACGTCGCCGACCTTGCTGAAGTGTCAGTCTGAACCAGGCTGCGGCGGATAGGGTCCCGCTCATGTCCCTTGCAGAGCCACTTGACCTCACCTACCCGCGCCCCGACATCGCAGTCGTCACCCTCAATCGGCCCGAGAAACTGAATGCGTTGTCGTACGAACTGGTCGAGGCCCTGCACGCCACCCTCGACGACATCGCGGCGAACAACGAGTGCCGCGTCGTCGTCCTCACCGGCGCGGGACGCGGCTTCTGTTCGGGCCTGGATCTGAGCAATCCCAACCCGCCCGAGGCGGGTGGCGGCACCGAGTTTCCCCGCTCGGGCATGCGCTGGCAGGAACGCATCGCCAACCTGACGGTCAAACTGCACCGGTTGCGCCAGCCCGTCATCGCCGCGGTCAACGGCGCCGCTTACGGCGGCGGCTTCGCGCTGGCCGCGGCGAGCGACATCCGCATCGTCGGCCCGGCGGCAAAGTTCTGCACACAGTTCATCAAGCTGGGCATCGGCGGCTGTGACATCGGGGTGAGCTATACGCTGCCCAGAATCATCGGCGCGGGCCCGGCGTTCGATCTGATCCTGACCGCGCGGGCGGTCGACGCGACCGAGGCGCTGCGGCTCGGCCTGGTGACCCGCATCGTCGACGACACCGGTGATCTGGTCGACGCCGCCCTGGAGATCGCCGAAACCCTCTGCAGTTATGGCAAATTCGGCCTGGAATCGACCAAGCAGGTGCTGTGGGCCAATCTCGATGCCGGCTGTCTGGAGACGGCGCTGCATGTCGAGAACCGCAGCCAGATCCTGTCCGTCGGCACCGGCAGTCTGAGCGGGACGGCTCAGTTCACGAAGCGTGAGTGAGCATCACAACTTGTGCCCGTTGATCGGCACGAGCCACAGGAATCCGATCGTGAGCAACCAAGCCAGCATGACGGTGGCGAAGATGAAGCCTGCGATCCGGAAGCGCCGAGGCGAGGTGAAAGGCAGCGTCATCACGACCATGAGCGCCACGATGCCGAGTCCGCGCACAAACGATTTGGTCGCGATGAACGAGGCCACCAGTACGGCCACCACAGCGAACGGGATGGCCCACCGGTAGTACTCGCGCGGCATGCCGAACGGCAACATCGCTCCGTCGGCCGGCAGCACCAGATCGGGCCGATAGTGCGCCAGCCACCGCCCGATCTGCCCGGTGGACCAATCCTTCTCGAACTCATGCGGGTAGATCGGGTCTACACCCTGCGCGCAGATGGCCCAGGCATTGAAGACAATCCGAAAGGAGTTGCTCATATTGACCATGGCAATGCCGGTGATGTCGCGCCACTCGAGCTGCACTGTCTTCCCGCGACGTTCGAACGTGATGCCGGCCGGCGACATCGTCAACGTCTGACGGGCGCGACTGCGCCACACTCGGGTACTGTCTGCGCCCTGCAATACGACCGGCAAGGTGAAGTCGTCGTACACCGGGACTGTCATCGCGGAGTACCGCCACCGTCGACGATGACCACCTGACCGGTCATGTAGCTACCGGCATCCGAACACATCAGCAGGGCTGCCCCGACCATCTCATCCGGGGTGGCCAGACGCTTCACCAGGGTCCCGCCCTTCATGAGGTCGATGGCCTCCTGCGGGTTGTTGCGCATCATGTCGGTGTCGACCGGTCCCGGCGCCAAGGCGTTCACCCGGATTCCCAGCGGCGCGAACTCAGCCGCCATCGACCGGGTGACCGACATCAGCGCGGCCTTGCCCGACGCATAGATGGACAGCGCCGGGGCGAAATTGAACGCCCCGACCGACACCATGTTCAGCACCGCCGCCTTGGGGCTGGCCTCCAGATGCGGCAAGGCGTGCTGCACCAGGAACACCGGTCCGCGCAGGTTCACCTCGTAGGACTTGGCCCAGGCCTCCGGCGTCATCTGCCCCAGCGGCTGGGCCAGGGCGTTCGCCGCGTTGTTCACCACCACGTCGACCCCGCCGAACTCGGCGACCGTACGCTCCACCAGCGCGCCGAGGTCGTCGATGTTGCCGCTGTGGGTGGGCACCCCGATCGCCTGCCCCCCGAGCTCGCGCAGGTGCTCGGCCGCCCGTTCGCAAGCGTCGGCCTTGCGGCTGGCAACCACCACGCGGGCGCCGGCCAGCGTGAAGCCCTCGGCGAGGGCCAATCCGATACCACGGGTGCCGCCGGTGACGATCACGGTGCGGTCGGTCATGTCGAACAGATGATCAAACGTCTCACGGTTCACCCCGTCAGTAGACCATCACCGCGGTTCGGCCACGCAAGGCTTCAGCCCAATACGCGGGAGCTGACGAACTCGCGCTCCTCGCCGGTGATCGGGTCGGTGAACTCGAGGCGCTGGGCCAGCAGCTGCAGCGGATGGTCGAAATCATCCGGCGCAACGTCGATCACGCTGGGGTACAAGGAATCTCCGATGATCGGCAACCCGATCGAGTTCATGTGCACCCGCAACTGATGCGTCTGCCCGGTGCGGGGCGACAGCCGGTACAGCCCGCTTCCCAGCTCCTCGACATAGGTCTCGGCGTTGGGCGCCCCGGATTCCTCGAAGGCCTGTAACCGACCACGGTGCTTGATGATCCGGCTGCGCAGGGTGATGGGCAACTGGACCGCCGCGGTGCCTGCGGCCCGGGCCAGGTACGTCTTGCGGGTCTTCCCCTCGGCGAACAGCCGCTGATAACTTCCCCGGACCTCAGGACGCACGGTGAACAGCAGCACCCCGGCGGTCAGTCGGTCCAGCCGGTGCGCTGGGCTCAGCTCCGGCAGGTCGAGTTTCCGACGCAACCGCACCAGCGCGGTCTGTGCGACATGCCCGCCGCGCGGCATCGTGGCCAGGAAGTGTGGTTTGTCGACGACGACGATGTCGTCGTCGCGGTACAGCACGGGGATGTCGAACGGCACCTCCACCTCGTCGGCCAGATCACGGTAGAAGTAGACATGCGCGCCCGCGGGTAATTCCGTGGTGGCGTCGACAACCGTGCCGTCGGGCAGAACCACCTCTCCGGCAAGCACTTTCGCACCGATACCGAACCGCTGCTGCAGTTCGTCGTACACGTTCACCAGGGATTCCCCGGTCGCTGTGCTCCTGCCCGCCGGACCCACCAATCGCAGCCGCGCCGGACCGAGACCGTCGCGCACCGGCAGCGGCGGGCGCTTTCTCAACGTCCCGTCAATTCAGGGGCACGGGTTCGAGGATCTCGGCGCGGGCCTCGGGTGCGGCCTGGCGCAGTGCATCGGCGGACTCGTCGTCGGGCTGGGTCTGCGACAGCACCTCGGCCTCCACCCGGGCGACGTAGGTGGCGACCTCCCGGTCGACGTCCTCGGCGGACCATCCCAGCACGGGCGCAACCACTTCGGCGACCTCACGGGCGCAATCGACTCCGCGGTGCGGATATTCGATGGCGATCCGCATCCGGCGGGCCAGGATGTCCTCCAGGTGCAGGGCGCCTTCGGCCGCCGCGGCGTAGTAGGCCTCGACTTTCAAGTAGACCGGCGCAGCGGTGATGGGGGCCAGCAATTCAGGCCGGCCCTCCGCCATCTTGAGCACCTCGCTGATCAGCGAGCCGTACCGGTCCAGCAGGTGCCGGACGCGATAAGGATGGAGTCCGTATTGCTTGCCGACGTATTCGGTCTGGTTGATCAGGGCGAAGTACCCGTCGGCGCCCATCAGCGGAACCTTCTCGGTGATCGAGGGCGCCACCCGGGCCGGGATGAACTCTGCGGCAGCGTCGATCGCGTCGGCCGCCATCACCCGGTAGGTGGTGTACTTCCCGCCGGCTATCGCCACGAGCCCGGGAGAGGGCACCGCAACGGCGTGCTCACGCGAGAGCTTGGAGGTCTCCTCGCTCTCACCGGCCAGCAGCGGACGCAGCCCGGCGTAGACGCCGTCGATGTCGTCGTGCGTCAACGGGGTTGCCAGCACCGTGTTGACATGACCAAGGATGTAATCGATGTCAGCCTTGGTCGCGGCGGGATGCGCGAGGTCGAGATTCCAGTCCGTGTCCGTGGTCCCGATGATCCAGTGCGTACCCCACGGAATCACGAACAGCACCGACTTCTCGGTCCGCAGGATGATCGCCACCTCGCTGACGATCCGGTCCCGCGGCACCACGATGTGCACACCCTTGGAGGCACGAACCCGGAACCGGCCGCGTTCCTTGGACAATGCCTGGATCTCGTCGGTCCACACCCCGGTGGCGTTGACCACCACGTGGCCCCTCACCTCGGTGATGGCACCGTCCTCGGAATCGCGCAGCGTGACACCCACCACGCGATCACCTTCGCGCAGCAGCGCCACCACCTGGCTCGACGAGCGCACGACCGCGCCGTAGTGGGCGGCGGTGCGGGCCACCGTCATGGTGTGCCGGGCGTCGTCGACCACGGTGTCGTAATAGCGGATGCCGCCGATCAGCGAACTACGCTTCAGCCCCGGAGCCAGCCGCAGCGCTCCGGACTTGGTCAAATGCTTCTGCGCCGGAACGGATTTCGCGCCGCCCAGCTGGTCGTAGAGAAAGATGCCCGCCGCGATGTAGGGCCGCTCCCACCAACGGTTGGTCAACGGGAACAGGAACGGCAACGGCTTGACCAGGTGCGGCGCCAACGTGGTCAGCGAGAGTTCACGCTCGTACAGGGCCTCACGCACCAGGCCGAATTCGAGTTGCTCGAGATACCGCAGCCCGCCGTGGAACATCTTGGAGCTGCGACTGGAGGTGCCGGAAGCGAAATCGCGAGCCTCGACGAGGGCCACGGTGAGTCCGCGGGTCGCGGCGTCCAATGCCGCTCCGGCGCCCACCACACCGCCGCCGATGACCACCACGTCGAATTGTTCACTGCCGAGTCGTTGCCAGGCTTGCGCCCTGTGCTGCGGTCCGAGGAAGGTTTGCCCGTCGCCCGGTGCTGAGATCGGGTCAGTCACGAAACCCAGGCTACGTGGGTGACGTGGGATCTGCCCGATTCTGCCCGTCCTCGGCCAGTCCAGTTCGTCTGCGCCGCCCCTTTTGAGCGGTAGGTTCCCTAGCGTGTCGAACCAACCCCCGGGCTTGCCGGGACAGCCGTACCCGCCCGGTGGTGCCGGGCCGACGGGATACGGATATGGACCGCCGCCTGGCTACTTTCCCGTCCCTCCGCAACGGAAGGCGGCGCCGAAGAAGCTCTGGTACGGCGTCGGCGCGGCACTGCTCATCGTCGGGGTGGCGGTTGTGGCGTTCGGAGCCTTCGGTGTGTCCAGGTTTTCCGACGCCGCGCCCGATCCCGAACACACCTTCGCGAACGGCGAGGTGACGACGGTGCATTTCGACGCCGGTGAGACAAAGGTGATCTTCGTCGCCAACCGCGGTGAACACGACACCGGGAAGTGCAGCGTCGGCGCTGGAACCGGGTCTGACGCCGACGTCACGATGGACAACTACGAGGGCACCCTCACGATCAACCAGTGGCAGGCACTGTTCGCCGTGACCGCGCAGCAGGCGTCTGACCACGACATCACGTGCGACGGTGCTACATCGAACCAGTTCGGCGTGGGCGGCGACGCCAAGGCCACCTCGCTCGTCGGCGGTATTTTCGGCATCCTCGGCGGTGGCTTCTTGTGCGTCCTCGGGATCGTGACTCTTGTCGTCACCGCAATCCTGTCGTGGCGCCACAAGGCGTGACACGGCACGGTTCTAGTCCAGGTCGTCGTGCTTCATCAACTGCCGCGCGGCCTCGGTGATCGAACCGGACAACGACGGGTACACCGAGAAGGTCTGGGCCAACTCGGTGACCGGAATGCCGTTCTGAACCGCCAGTGCGATCGGCAGGATCAGCTCTGAGGCGATCGGTGCCACCACCACACCGCCGATCACCACCCCGGTAGCCGGGCGGCAGAAGATCTTGACGAAACCGCGCCGCAGGCTGGACATCTTGGCTCTGGCGTTCGTATTGAGCGGCAGGGTCAGGGTGCGGGCCGGCACCGATCCGTCGTCGATGGCAGCCTGGGGCACCCCGACCGCGGCGATCTCGGGGCGGGTGAACACCGCCGCGGCCACGGTGCGCAGCCGGATCGGAGCCACGGCCTCGCCGAGGGCGTGATACATCGCGATGCGGCCCTGCATGGCCGCCACCGAGGCCAGGGGCAGCAGTCCGGTGCAGTCCCCCGCCGCGTAAATACCGGACACCGAGGTCCGCGACACGCGGTCGACCTTGAGGTAGTTGCCCGGCCCGAGCTCGATGCCGACACGCTCCAGACCGAGACCACTCGTGTTCGGGACCGAGCCGACCGTCATCAGGGCATGGCTCCCGTCGACGGTGCGCCCGTCGGCCATGGTGACGCGCACCCCGTTCTCGGTGCGGGTTACCGAATCGGCACGGGCGTTCTTGACCAGGGTGACGCCGCGTTCGGAGAACACCTCCTCCAGCACGGCCGCCGCGTCGGAGTCCTCGTGCGGCAGGATCTGGTCGCGGCTGGCCACGACAGTGACGGTCACCCCGAGTTCGGTGTAGGCGTTGACGAACTCGGCACCGGTGACACCCGACCCCACCACCACCAGATGCTCGGGCAGCGCTTCGAGGTCGTAGAGCTGGCGCCAGTTGAGGATTCGCTCGCCGTCGGGCGCCGCATTGGGCAGCACCCGCGGGCTGGCGCCGGTGGAGATCAACACCACATCGGCGGTCAGCTGGCTGACCGCGCCGTCCGGGCCGGTCACCTTGACCCGGTGCTGGGCCATGCCAGGGACATCGTCGATCAGCTCGCCACGACCCGCGATCAGCTCGATGCCCTCACTGCGCAACCGCCCGGCGATGTCGTCGGATTGTGCTGTTGCCAGGGTCTTCACCCGCTCGTTGATCTGCGGCAGCGAGATCTTGGACTGCTCGAAATCCAGCGAATAGCCCAGGTTGGGAGCCCGCCGCAGTTCTGTGCGCACACCTGTGGAGGCGATGAACGTCTTGGACGGCACACAGTCCCACAGCACGCACGCGCCACCGATGCCGTCGCAGTCGACGATGGTGACGTGAGCGACCTCCGGGCCGCGGGCAGCGGCGACAAGAGCCGCCTCATAGCCGGCGGGTCCGCCGCCGATGATCACGATGCGGGTAGCCACCGCACCAACCTAACCAACTTTGCGCACTAAGCTGTCTTACCGTGCCGCTTTACGCCGCCTACGGGTCCAATATGCATCCGGAGCAAATGCTCGAGCGGGCTCCGCACTCCCCGATGGCCGGAACAGGGTGGTTGCACGGCTGGCGGCTGACGTTCGGCGGTGAGGACATCGGCTGGGAAGGCGCGCTGGCCACCGTCGTCGAGGACCCGCTGTCCAAGGTGTTCGTGGTGCTCTACGACATGACGCCGGCCGACGAGCATTCCCTCGATCGGTGGGAGGGCTCCGAACTCGGGTTCCACAAGAAGATCCGCTGCCGGGTGCACAGGTTGTCGTCGGACACCACGACCGACCCGGTGCTGGCCTGGCTATACGTGGTCGACGCCTGGGAGGGCGGTTTGCCCTCGGCCCGCTATCTCGGAGTGATGGCCGACGCCGCTGAGATCGCCGGGGCGCCGGACGAGTACGTCCACGATCTGCGTACCCGTCCCGCTCGCAATATCGGACCGTAGCTGGTTTTGCTTACGCAGAGGCCTCGACGATGTTGACCATCGTCCGGACACCGACGCCCAACGCACGTTCGTCGATGTCGAACGTCGGCTGATGTAGATCGAGTTGCGGCCCCTGTCCGCTCCAGACGCCGAGCCGGCCCATGGCACCGGGCACGTCTTCCAGGTACCAGGAGAAATCCTCGCCACCGCCGGACTGATGGGTGTCGGCGAGCACGTCGGGGCCGATGGCCTCGATGGCGTGCGTGAGGATGCGGGTGGACACCTCTTCGTTGACCACCGGGGGCACGCCGCGCCGGTAGTTGAGGCTGTGCGAGATGTTCAGTGGCGCAAGCAGCGACGTAACCGTCTCTCCCACAATCGATTCCAGCGTCAGCCAGGTATCGCGACTTGCCGTGCGGATGGTCCCCGCGAGGGTGCCGATCTGCGGGATTGCATTGGCGGCCACTCCGGCGTTGACCGCGCCCCACACCATCACCGTGTCGTGGCGGGGATCGATGCGACGGGACAGCACGCCGGGCAATCCGGTGATCAACGTTCCCAGCCCGTAGACCAGGTCACCGGTCAGGTGCGGCCGGGAGGTGTGCCCGCCGGGCGAGTGCAGGGTGATCTCGATGGAATCTGCGGCCGACGTGATCGGTCCCGGCTTGGTGGCGACCTGGCCCACGACCAGCCGAGGGTCGCAGTGCAGCGCGAAGATCCGACTCACCCCGGTCAGCACACCCGCGTTGATCGCGTCGATCGCGCCGCCGGGCATCAGCTCCTCGGCCGCCTGGAACAGCAACCGGACACCGACCGGCAGCTCCGGCACCGACGCCAACGCCATCGCAGCGCCGAGCAGTACCGCGGTGTGTGCGTCGTGCCCGCAGGCGTGCGCGACGTTGGGCACCGTGGAGGCGTAGGACGCGCCCGTGCGGTCGGCCATCGGCAGGGCGTCCATGTCGGCGCGCAGCGCGATCCGCGGACGGTCCTCCGGCCCGAAGTCACACGTCAATCCGGTGCCGCCGGGCAGCACCTTGGGGTTCAGCCCGGCCTCGGCCAGGTGGTGGGCCACGAACTCGGTGGTCGCGAACTCCTGGCGACCCAGTTCCGGATGGGCGTGCAGGTGCCGCCGCCACGACACCATCTCGTCGTAGTTGGCCGACAACCAGCGGGCAGCCGCGTGCTGCAGCACACTCATGACGCCTGCCTCCTCTGCAGCGCCTCCAGGACCCGGTCCCGCTGCGCAGGCGTCTCGGCCAGCTGAACGACGCTGCGGGCCAACATGATTGCACCTTCCAGCACAGCCTTGTCGGCACTCGGACCCGCCGCGGCAGCGGTGAACGCCGGTTGGTGGATCGCGGCGCCACCCGAATCGATACCGATCACCGGATGGATGCCGGGCATCACCTGACTGATGTTGCCCATATCGGTACTGCCCAGTGGCACACTCGCCTCCACGTTCTCCGGCAACGGGTTACGGCCCAGGCGCAGCATCTCGGCGCGGATGGTCTCCGAGAGCCACGGATCGGGCACGAGTTCGGCGTAGGCCGGGCCGATCTCGGTGACCTGGTGCTCGCAGCCCGTCGCCAGCGCCCCGGCCGAAAAACAGCCGGCCATCCGGTCTTCCAGCTCGCGCAGGGCCGACATGTCGGTGGCCCGCATCGTGTATCGCATTTCGGCTCGGCCGGGAATCACGTTGGTGGCCTGCCCGCCGTGGGTGACGATGCCGTGCACCATCTGTCCCGGCATGAGCTGCTGGCGCAGCAGCCCGATCGCGACCTGCGCGACGGTGACCGCGTCACCGGCGTTGACGCCCAGATAGGGCGCCACGGCGGCGTGGGATTCCCGGCCGGTGTAGTTCACCGTCACCTCGGAGAGGGCCAGCGAGCGCGCTGCGGCGATGTCCACGGGCCCGGGATGCAGCATGACCGTGGCGGCGATGTCGTCGAACACACCGGCATTGAGCAACAAGACTTTTCCGCCACCGAGTTCCTCGGCGGGGGTGCCGACCAACACGACGGTCAGGCCGAGCTCGTCGGCGACATCGGCGAGAGCCAGTGCGGTGCCGACCGCCGAGGCCGCGATGATGTTGTGTCCGCAGGCATGCCCGATCTCGGGAAGGGCGTCGTACTCCGCGCAGACCCCGACCACCAGCGGGCCGCTGCCGTAGGAGGCCCGGAACGCGGTGTCCAGCCCGCCTGCAGCCGCGGTGATCTCGAAGCCGTACTCCGCCACCAGCGCCTGGGTCTTGGCGCAGCTGCGGTGCTCGGCGAACGCCAACTCCGGCTCGGCATGAATCGAGTGGGAGAGTTCGACGAGGTCGCCACGTCGCCGGTTGATCGCGTCTTCGACGCTCACGGAGGCGGTGGCAGAGGGCATCCTCGCAGTATCTCACTGCCGGATTCCGGCGGTTAAGCTCGCCTATCGTGACCGATCCCCAGGCATCCAGCCAGGCAGCCGCCGCCATCGCCGAACGGACCGGCGTCGAACGCCACGATGTCGCGGTGGTGCTCGGATCGGGTTGGGCACCCGCGGTAGCCGAGCTGGGCGAGCCGGTGGCAACGGTGCCGATGGCCGATCTCCCCGGCTTCACCCCGCCGACCGCGACCGGCCACGGCGGCCTCGTACACTCGGTGCGCCTCGGGAGTCACCGCGTGCTGGTGCTGGCCGGGCGCATCCACGCCTATGAGGGCCACGACCTACAGCATGTGGTGCATCCGGTCCGGACGGCCGCGGCAACGGGCGTGTCCACCGTGGTGCTCACCAACGCGGCCGGCGGGCTGCGTGCCGAGTATCAGGTGGGCCAGCCGGTACTGATCAGTGACCATCTCAACCTCACGGCGCGGTCGCCGCTGGTCGGTGCGCAGTTCGTCGACCTGGTCGACGCCTACTCCCCCAGACTTCGAGCCCTGGCCCGGGAGATCGAGCCGACCCTGGCCGAGGGCGTCTATGCCGGGCTGCCCGGCCCGCATTACGAGACCCCGGCCGAGATCCGGATGCTGCGCACCCTCGGAGCCGATCTGGTCGGCATGTCGACGGTGCACGAGACCATCGCTGCCCGGGCCGCCGGCCTGCAGGTGCTGGGCATCTCGATGGTGACCAACCTGGCTGCCGGGATGACAGGTGAACCGCTCAGCCACGCCGAGGTCCTCGAGGCCGGACGTCAGTCCGCAACCCGGATGGGTTCCCTGCTGGCTTCGGTGATCAGACAGATCTAGCCGACGAGATACCGCTGCAGGGTGGGTGCGATCCAGTCGACGACCTCCTGGCGCGACATGGTGACCAGAGGCGGGAATTCCAGGACATAGCGGCACAACGCCATGCCCAGTACCTGGGACGCGGCGAGGCTGGCCCGCACCGGGGTGTCGGGAGCGTCGCCAGTGGTCTCCGCTATCGCCGGGGCGAGTTGTGCGGCGAAGATCGTGCGCATCCGCTCGGCCACTGCCTCGTTGGTGACGCCGGCTCGCAACAGGATCAACAGCGCCTCGTCGCGCTCCCAGCGTTCGAGGAAATGCGCGGCCAGCGCGGCGCCGATCTCTTCGCGTGGGATCCGCGTGAGATCCGGTAGTTCCAAATCGAATTCGGCCGCCGCGGCGAACAGTCGCTCCTTGTTGCCGTAGTAGCGCATCACCATCGCCGGGTCGATCCCGGCGTCGGCCGCAATCGCCCGGATCGTCGCGCGCTCGTATCCGTCGGCGGCGAAGCGCTCCCGAGCCGCGGCGAGGATCACGGACTTGGTCTCGGCTGCCGGTCGTCGCATGTCAACAAGTGTAGGTCAACAACCGTTGACATCCAGTCCTCACAGGCCTACCTTGAAGTCAACAAGCGTTGACCAACAGTTGTTGACAAAGGAGTCGAAGATGCAAGCGCTCACCACCGACGTCCTGATCGTCGGAGCCGGACCCGTCGGCCTGACCGCCGCCATCGTGCTCATCCAGCACGGTCACGAGGTGACCGTCGTGGATCGACAGGCCGAGGGCACCAACACCTCGCGGGCCGCCGTGGTCCACCCGCACACCCTGGAATTGCTGGAGCCCTACGGGGTGGTCGCGGACCTCGTCGCTCGCGGCGTGCACACGCCGACCTTCGCCATCCGGGACCGCGACGATCTCCTGATCGCGGTGCCGTTCAGCCAGCTGCCGACCCGTTACCCGTACACGCTGATGATCTCGCAGGCCGACACCGAGGCGTTCCTGCTCAATCGGCTCGAGGAGCTGGGCGGCAAGGTCGTCCGCGCCGCTTCGGTCATCGGGATCCAGCAGACCGAAGACCAGGCGATCGCCACGTTCGCCGATGGCCAGCAGATCCGGGCCCGGTACCTGATCGGGGCCGACGGCATGCACAGCACGGTCCGCGAACACGCCGGGATCGCGTTCAACGGCGGCACCTACGGCGAGTCGTTCGCGCTGGCCGATGTCCGGCTTTTCGGCGGCGTGCCGGCCGACGAGGTGATCCTGTACTTCTCGCCGGCCGGGCTGGTCGTCGTCGCACCACTGCCCGACGGGATGTACCGCATCGTCGCGACGGTGGACGAAGCCCCGCAGTACCCGGACGTCGCGTTTGTGCAGTCGCTGCTGGATGAGCGCGGCCCGGTGGCCGAGCCCGCGGTGGTCGAAGAGGTGGTGTGGGGCTCCAGGTTCCGGGTGCATCACCGAGTTGCCGACGCGTTCCGCGACCACCGCATCCTGCTGGCAGGCGACGCCGCCCACGTGCACTCCCCCGCCGGCGGGCAGGGGATGAACCTCGGCATCGAGGATGCCGTCGTCCTCGGCGAGCACGTGGCGCAGGTACTGGACGCCGGGGCCGACAACGCCGTGCTCGACGAGTACGCGGCCACCCGCCGCCACACCGCACGTCGTGTGGTCTGGATGACCAGCCGGCTCACCGAACTCGCCACCGCATCGGCCCGCCGCCGCCCGCTCCGCAATCGGGTCATGCGACTGGCCGGCAAATTGCCCGCCGTCCGCCGCGCGCTGGCCTGGCAGTTGTCCGGCCTGAACCGGCGTTGAGCAGGCCGATCAGCTATCGCCCGACGGCGGCCACCGGTTCGTCCGGCCGGCCGTTACTGTCGTCGCGGCGCCGTACGAGCCGGGCCATGACCCGCGCCATGAGCGGCGCGGCGAACAACATCAGCAGCACCCGGAGCACCTGGGCGGCGACGATGAAGGTGACGTTGGACCCCGTCTCCACCGCGGTGGCGAGCACCGCGTAGACGCCACCCGGGCTGGTCGCCAGGTAGCCCTCCAATTGCGTCATCCCGGTGACGTTGGCCAGCACCACCCCGAGTCCGGCGGTCGCCACGCCGAGCACGACTATCAACGTCAGCGCCAGCGGCAGTATCCGTCCGATCGCCCGTAGCGAGTCGCGGGTGAAGGCGATGCCGGCCTGCCAGCCGATCACCATGTAGGCGGCCTGCACCAGAAGCACCGGGACGGCCAGCTCGAAGGACAGGCCCGTGAGCTGCAGTGCCACCGTCAGGGCCAGCGGGCCGAGCAGGCCGGCGCCCGGCAACCTGGCCAAACGCCCACCGACCACCCCCAGCACGACGATCGCGGTCAGCATGGCCAGACTGAGATACCAAGGTGCGGAAGCAGATTCGCCCGGATCTAACGGGGGATGCGATCGATCGGCGTGGAAGATCAGGGTCACCACGAGCGGAATCGTCCCGGTGACCAGTGCCACCCGAAGATATTGGACGACGGAGACGACGCGATCGTCGCCGCCGAGTTCCCGGGCGATGGCCACGAGCCCCGACGCGCCCCCGGCCACGAGCGCCAGCGAGCCGGTCAGCGGACTGACGTCGCGGTGCAGGCCGAGCAATCCGCCGGCGAGGATGCTGAGCAGCAACGTGGCCACGGTGATCACCAGCACGATCAGCCAGTCCGATCCGAGCGCACTGACGGCGTCCTGATGGACCATCGTGCCGATGTAGACGCCCAGCACACCCTGGGCGATCACCCCCGCCGGGCGCGGCATCTGCTCCGGGGCGAGCGCGACCAGCGCCAACGCGATGCCGACCGCGAGTCCGGCGAACAGGGCGGCTGAGGGTACGTCGACGAGGGTGAGCGGGACAGTGACGGCGACGGTCGCGACGAGAAGCAACACCCACCGCAGCGTCCGTGCCATTCCCGTCATGCACCTCCCCTCCAGATCATAAGCCACCCCTTCGCAATATTCATGTTCTATTGGCGAACAACTGCACATATGGGAAGAAATACCAAGGTATAACTTACATATGTCAGCGACATCTGCGACCGAACTCCGCGAGTCGATGATGGCCGTGACCCGGCAGATGCGTCGCCACCGTCCGGATCACGGCCTGACCTTGAGCCAGCTGGAACTGCTGGGCGAGGCGAGCCGCACCGGAACCACCACCCCGGCCGAGATGGGCGCGCGGCTGCATGTGCGGGCCCAGTCTCTGACCGACAGCATCAACGAGCTCGTGCGCCGCGGGCTGATCGCGCGACGTCCCGACGACAACGACCGACGCCGTCAGCTCATCGAGATCACCCCGGCCGGAACGGCGTTGCTGCAGGCCGACCGCGACGAACGCGACGCCTGGCTGCACGCCACGATGCGGGAGAACCTCACCGATCTGGAGTTCGATCTGCTGATGCTGGTGGCACCGGTCCTGCGCAAGCTGGCGTACTCCGACGCCGCTGCGGGCACACTTGGGTCATGACCACCATCGCGACCGCCGCCGCTGAATGGATCGCGCATGACCCCGACCCTCAAACCGCGGCCGAATTGTCCGCCTGCAGCCCCGTTGAACTCGACCGCCGGTTCAGCAATCCGCTGACCTTCGGCACCGCCGGGCTGCGCGGCCCGTTACGGGGCGGGCCCGATGCGATGAACCTGGCCGTCGTCATCCGCACCACCTGGGCAGTGGCCCAGGTCCTCAAGGACAGATGCCTGGGAGGGTCGCACGTGGTGGTGGGCCGTGATGCCCGGCACCGGTCCGACGAGTTCGCTCTGGCGGCTGCCGAAGTCCTTGCCGCCGAGGGCTTCCAGGTTGTCCTCATGATGGCTGCGGTCCCCACACCGGTCGTCGCCTACACCGTTCGGCACCTGCCTGCCGTCGCCGGCATCCAGATCACCGCATCGCACAATCCGCCGACGGACAACGGCTACAAGGTGTTTCTCGACGGTGGCATGCAGATCATCTCCCCTGCCGACCGTGAGATCGAGGCCGCGGTGGCCCGAGCGCCGTTTGCAGACGAAATCCGCCGCTCCCCAGTGGAAACCGGTGGGCGCCACCAGGTCTACGGTTATCTGGAACGGGCCGCCCGGGTCCGCCGCAGCACCGGTTCGGTGCGGGTGGCTCTGACGCCGCTGCACGGCGTCGGCGGCGAGTACGCGCTTGATGCCCTGGCCCTCGCCGGATTCGACGACGTGCACGTGGTGGAGGAACAGTTCACCCCCGACCCGGACTTTCCCACGGTCAGCTTCCCCAATCCCGAGGAGCCGGGTGCGGTCGACGCGCTTCTGGCGCTGGCCGACGGCGTCGACGCCGAGATCGCAATCGCCCTCGACCCCGACGCCGACCGATGCGCCGTCGGGGTACCCGGCCCGGACGGTTGGCGCATGCTCACCGGCGACGAAACCGGCTGGCTGCTCGGCGATTACATCCTGTCCCAACTCGAACCCGGCCCGGTGAGCGAAGCCGCCCTGGTGGCCAGCACCGTGGTGTCCTCGCGAATGCTGGCCGCCATCGCGGCGGCGCACGGTGCCCAGCACGCGGAAACCCTCACCGGATTCAAGTGGTTGGCCCGCGCCCAGTCGCCCGGCAACACCCTGGTCTACGCCTACGAGGAGGCGATCGGGCATTGTGTCGACCCGGCCTCGGTCCGCGACAAGGACGGGATCAGTGCGGCGATCCTGGCCGCTGATCTGACGGCCGCACTGCGCGGTCAGGGCCGCACCATGCTCGACGCCCTCGATGCGTTGGCGAAGGTGCACGGCGTGCATGTGACGGGCGCGGTCACCCGCCACGTCGACGATGCCGAAACGGCCATGACCCGATTGCGCGAGGCCCCACCGACCGAACTGGCCGGCATCGCCGTCACCGTCGAAGATCTGCTGGAGCGACGTGGGCAACAACGCACCGATGCGCTGATCTTCACCGGTGAGGACGCCGACACCTCGGTCCGGGTGGTGGTACGCCCATCGGGAACCGAGCCGAAGCTGAAGTCCTACACCGAAGTTCGTTGTACACCGACCGATGATCTGGATACCGCACGGGCCCACGCTCAGAAGCTGAGCCAGGACCTCGCCGACGCCGCGGCGCGCTGGTAGCCGGAAACGTAATGCCGGACTGGACTTATCAACCGCTTCGCCCCATCGCGTCCGCAGTCATCGGGGAACATCGCACCCAGCGTTGGGCCCTGCGGTTTCTGGCGACGCTGGTCGAGGCGGGCGGGTACCGCTGGATCCCAAAGGTTTTCGATCACCCGCCGGTCCCGCCCGAGTGGGTCGGCCGCTTCGGGGCGGTGGTCCCGCCGTCGGTGGCGCGCGACGCCGTGCTGGTGTTGCCGGTCCAGGGTGCGAGCATCATCGAGATCGCGCCGGTGACCGCCGCCGATGTCGATACTGTACGTCGGGCCGCCGCGGGTCGACGCTGCCGTGTCGTCGCGCGGGTCGATTCCGCCGAGGTGGCAGAACTACTCGCCGCTGACGTCGACGAGGTGGTCGTCGGTGCAGCCGGTGAGGATCGCTACCTGTCTGATCCTGACGTCACGGCCGCCGTTGCGGCGCTGCGGGATCCGGACGCCATCGTGCTGGCCCGGCCGAGCGTGCTGCTCGCGACCGGGCCAGGCTGGTTCAACCGCGTGATCGAGGCGGCCTCGCCGACGTCGCCCCCGCCGCGGCTGGCCGATGCCGGGCTCAACCCGTTTCGCTGGCCGGGCTGGCTGTGGGGCGTGCTGACCGGACTCGGTTTGATGGTGGCGGGGGTCGGGGCCGGCGCCATCACGCTCGGTCCGGTGTTGCTCAGTTATGACCGTTCCTATCTCGGCCTCGAGGTGAATGACCTGCGCCAGATCAACGACAACCTGGTGCATTTCATCCAGCATGACCGGATCAGCATGGCGGGCAACATGATCGGCCTCGGCGCGCTGTACGCCGGACTGTCCTGGGGCGGCATCAGGCGCGGCTTGGCATGGGCACGCACGGCCCTGCTCATCTCGGGCCTCGTCGCGTTCCTCACGCTGTTCTACTTCGTCGGGACAGGGTTCGTCGATCCCCTGCACACGCTGGTGGTGGTGACGCTGTTCCCGATGCTGCTGGCCGCCGTCTGGAACAAACCAGACCCGCCACAATGGCGGTCGCTGCCGGACGGTCCGGAAACACAGCGCCGGCGCGCGTTGTGGGGACAGTTGCTGTTCATCGGCCTCGGCGCCGGACTCGCCGTCGCCGGGGCGACCATCTCGTTCGTCGGGCTGACCGACGTGTTCGTCAGCACTGACCTGGGCTACCTGCACACCCACGGCGCAACGCTGCAGGCCGCCGACCCGCAACTGCTCGGCTTCATCGCCCACGACCGGGCCGGATTCGGTGGGGCTCTGATCGGTTCCGGGCTGGCGATCGCATTGATCGCACTGTGGGGATTCCGCCGCGGCGAGCGCTGGGTGTGGTGGTCGTTGTTGATCGGGTTCGTGACGGGCACGTTGCCTGCGCTGGCCGTGCACTACGCGATCGGGTACACGACGTTCATCCATCTGCTGCCGGTGTATGTGCTCATGCTGGCCACCGCGGCGGCGCTGGTGTTGTCCCGGCCGTACCTGACTGCGAACAAGCCTTAGCGCGGGCCGAACTGACGGTCGCCGGCGTCGCCGAGCCCAGGGACGATGTAGGCGATCTCGTTGAGGCCCTCGTCGATGGTCGCGGTGATCAACCGGATCTCAGGGGCGACCTCCTCCAGCGCGGCTATCCCCTGCGGCGCACACACCACACACACCGCGGTGATGTCGTCGGCGTTGCGCTCTTTCAGCAGATTGAGGGTGTAGGCCATCGATCCGCCCGTCGCCAGCATCGGGTCGAGCACGAACACCGACCGCGTGCTCAGGTCGTCGGGCAGTGACGCCAGGTAGGGCGTCGGCTGGTGTGTCGACTCGTCGCGCGCCATCCCGACGAACCCGACCTGTGCCTCCGGGATCAGGGCGTGCGCCTGGTCGACCATCCCCAGCCCGGCCCGCAACACCGGCACCAACAGCGGCGGATTTGCCAACCGCGACCCGGTGGTATCGGTCACGGGGGTGCGCACTGCGATCCGCTCGCAGGGAGCGTCCCGAGTCGCCTCGTAGATCAACATCATCGTCAGATCGCGCAGCGCCGCGCGGAACCCTGCGTTGTCGGTCCGCTCGTCCCGAAGGGTGGTCAGCCGCGCGGCGGCCAGGGGGTGGTCGACGACGCGCACATCCATGCGCTGACCTTAACGGTCGGCGCCGTCGGCGTGCATGTCGATCCGATGTCCACACCACGGACTACGGGGACCACGGAATCTCAAGGGTCCGCTACGAGCGTTCGCGAATCAGGCTGAAGTCACGTTCGTTCTTTGTCCTCAAACGCTGGAGTCCTGATCATGACGAAAGTCGTAGTCATCGGAGGTTCCGGGCTCATCGGCTCGAAACTCGTGCACAAACTCAAACAGCACGGCCATGAGGCCGTCGCAGCCTCCCGGTCCACCGGTGTCGACACCGTCACCGGTGCGGGCCTGATCGAGGTGCTGCGCGACACGGACACCGTCATCGACGTGTCGAACGCGCCCTCGTCCGGGGACGGACCGGCATGGGACTTCTTCACCACCTCGACCGGCAATCTGCTGACCGCGGAGGAGGCAGTCGGGGTCCGCCACCACGTGCTGCTGTCGATGGTGGGGGCCGGCCGGTTGCCCACCAGCGGCTACTTCCGCGCGAAGGCCATGCAGGAGCAACTGGTCCGCGAGTCGGCGGTGGGGCACTCCATCGTTCGTTCGACCCAGGTCTTCGAGTCCGTCGCCCAAATCGCCGGCACCGCCCTCGACGAAACCATTCGGATCTCCCCCGCACTGACCCAGCCCATCGCAGCCATCGACCTCGCCACCTTCGTCGGCCAGACCGCCATTGGGCGTCCGTCCTACGGCGTCCACGAGATCGCCGGGCCCGACCGGTACGCCATGGACCAACTCGTCCGCATGCAGTTGAGCGCGGTCGGCGACCCCCGCCAGGTCGTCGCAGATCCGCGGGCCCGGTACTTCGGTGCCGTCCTGGAAGAGCCCTCGCTCCTGCCAAACCGGCGCGCGAAGCTGTCCTCCACGAACTTCACCGGCTGGCTCGCCGACAACACGTCAGTGGCCGTCCGATGACGCTGAACGTGGACGCCATGCCCGAGTCCGACGCGCAACTGGCAGCCCGGTTCGTCCGCGACGCCATGCCATTTCACGCCGTCCTGCTGCGTACCGCCCGGCGGCTGACGCAGAGCACCGCCGATGCCGAGGATCTGGTGCAAGACACATTGATGAACGCCTACACCGGTTTCCATCGGTTCGAGCCGGGCACCAACCTGCGAGCCTGGCTCTTCCGCATCCTGCACAACCGATGGATCAGCACACACCGGATGAAGCAGCGTCGCCCCGACACGTTCGGGGTACCCGACTTCACCGACAGCGACATGTTCGGCAGCACAACCCATTCCACGACCGCAGAACGTTCCGCCGAGGACCGCGCGCTCGACCTGTTCTGCGACGACCGGATCCGTGATGCCCTGCTGACGCTGCCCGAAGGTTTCCGAACGGTGTTGTACTACGCCGACATCGAGGGCTTCACCTATGCCGAGACCGCAGCACGCATGGAAATCCCCCTGGGAACCGTCATGTCACGCATCGCGCGCAGCCGAGAACGCCTGCGGGTCGCGCTCGCCGAGGTAGCCGACGAGCGCTGGTCGACACAGGAAAGCGACGGCACACGTCATGTCGCATGACGAACAACGAGAGGACACAATGGAATCCGGATCGAACGAACTCAACGGCTATCGCGCGCTGGTCACCGGGGGTACCGCGGGCATCGGCTTGGCCTGTGCCGACCTGCTGGCCCGGGCCGGCGCTGCGGTGACCATCACCGGACGCGATGAACAACGGGGTCACGACGCGGCGGCCGCGCTCGGTCGGGACGTCCGGTTCGTCAGCGCCGACCTCGCCGACCTGGACTCGGTGCGAGCACTCGCTCAACAATGCGATGGGCTCGACATCCTGGTCAACAACGCCGCGGCGTTCCCGGGCGCGCTCACCGTCGAACAGGATGTCGCCTCCTTCGAGCGGACTTTCGACACCAATGTGCGGGGCACCTATTTCCTCGTCGCGCAGTTGGTGGGCGGCATGCTCGAACGGGGCCGCGGCAGCATCGTCAACGTCACCTCGATGGTCGCCTCCAAGGGTGTACCCGGCGCCTCGACCTACAGCGCTTCCAAGGCCGCCGTCGAATCGCTGACCCGCACCTGGGCCGCCGAATTCGGTTCCGGCGGAGTGCGAGTCAACAGCGTCGCGCCGGGGCCGACCCGCACCGAAGGTGTCGCAGCCCAGTGGGGCGACACCAACGAGGAACTCGGCCGCGCCCTGCCCCTGGGACGGACGGCCACCCCCGAGGAGATCGCCCACGCGGTGCTGTTCCTGAGTTCGCCGCGGGCGGCGTTCATCACCGGCTCGGTGTTGCATGCCGACGGCGGTGGTACCGCCATCTGAGCGTCAGGTCTGCTTCGGGTGCTGCGTCGGGGGGCCGGGCATGCGCCGGGCGGCGCGAATCACGCGGAACCGATCAGGGGCGGCGGACGTCCTAACCACATGACCGCCGACCCCCTGCACGCCGACATGACGGGCATCCACGCCCTCGGCGGCGCCTTCGACGCGCACGCCGCCGATCTGAGCGCGGTGGCCGCCACCCTGCGGTCGATGCCGTCACCCGCAGGCGCGCTCGGCCCGATCGGCGAACGGTTCGTAGCCGCGTTCGCCGCATCCGTAAGCGCCCACATCGAAGCGGTAGCGGCGCTGAGTGCCCGGGCCGACGCGGGTGCCGTCAGCGCCGGGGCCACCGCCGCCGGCTACGACGCCGCCGGTCAGCGGGCGGCCGCGCTGTTGCCGCGGGTGTAGCCCGTGCCCGCGTCCGCCGCCGCGCTGGCCACGCCGTTGTATGCGCTACGTGACCTCGTGGGCAGTGGCCGGCCGGAAACCGGGCCGACCGTGACGGCGCTGGACGCAGCGCATACCGCATTGTCGGATATCGCCGCGGCACTCGGACGCTCGTGGGAACGGGCTGCCACGGGCTGGTCGGGTACGGCCGCAGCAGCGGCCGCCGACTTCGCCGCAGGCACCGCGGCGGAGGTGACCGATCTGGCCGCGCAGGCGCAGGTGCTGAGCACTGCTGCCCGGCGTGCGGGCTCAGCCGTGGCGGAGGCGAGGTCGCGACTGGAGGCGATCATCGACCGCTTCGAGGATCGCGCGGCGGTGTTGATCCCCCATCTCGACGAGCCCGGCGTGGCTGAGGAGCTGCGGTCCGAGGCCCGGCGCGCGGTCGCTGAGGCATCGGCTGTCGTCGACGAACTACGCGCCGAACTGGACGGTCAGGCCGGTGCGGTCACCGCCGGGATGCCGACTGGCTCGGCGGGGCGCCCGGCCGGGTCGGGGGTTGCGGCCGGCGCACCGACGTCGTCGGGATTTCCAGGGGCGGGATTCCCCGGTGCCGGGATCTCCGGGGCGGGGTTCTCTGGAGGCGCACCGCTGGGCGGTTGGGGTGGCGCCGCGGACCTACCGGCGGCATCGGGTGTCGATCGCTCCGAAGCGCCGGCCGGGCTCCGTGACCCGGGGATGTTCGGCGACGGCGTGGCGGTGCGGCTGCCCGACGGCAGTACTGCGGTGGCGCCCAATGCCGTGGCGGCCAGCGCCGTGCGGCATGCGCTGACCCAACTCGGGGTCCCCTACCGGTGGGGCGGCACCACCCCCGGCGTCGGCCTGGACTGCAGCGGGCTCACGCAATGGGCCTATCACGAAGCCGGGCTGGACATTCCGCGTCTGGCCCAGGAGCAGGACATCGGCAAGGCGGTCTCGGCGGGGACCCTGCGCCCGGGTGACCTGGCGGTATGGGACGGTCATGTCGCCATGATCGTCGGCGAAAATACGATGATCGAGGCAGGTGATCCGGTCAAACTCTCGCCCGTCCGAACGACGAATGCCGGGCAGGGCTTTCAGGGGTTCTGGCGCCCCACGGTGTGATCCCACCCGAACCGGTCCCCGAAGGGGAGACAACCTGACTGGCGTCAGAGGCGTCCCATTAGGCTGTGCCGCATGGCTGCTGACATCGTGCCGATTCGGCTCGGGCTGACGAAGGGCGACCTCTACACACTGTGGGCTCCGCGTTGGCGGGATGCCGGTGACGAGTGGGAGGCCTTCCTCGGCGAGGGTGACGCCCTGTTCGCGTTCGAATCGGTCGCTGACCTCGCGGCTTTCGTCCGCACCAACACCGACAACGATCTGGCCGACCACCCGGCGTGGGAGAAGCTGACCGCAGCCAACGCTCACAAGCTGCAGCCGGCCGACGACCGTGAATACGACATCGTCGGGCTGCCGGACCTGGTCGCTGACAAGCCGACCGAAGAGTCCGTCGCGACCGTCCACCGCACGCTGGTGGTGGTCTCCTCGATCGGCTCGGTGTGTGAACTGGCGGCCATCAGCAAGTTCTTCAACGGCAACCCAGTGCTCGGCACCGTCGGCGGCGGGCTGGAAGGCTTCACCGGCCGGTCCGGGCGCAAACGTTGGGCCGAGATCGAAGCCGTGATCGCGCGGGGTTGGGACGGCGTGCTCGACGCCATCGACGAGATCGTCACCATCCCGGAGGACATCGACGAAGCCGCGGTCAAGAAGGCCGAGGTCGAGCTCGAGGAAGATGCCCCCGAGGAGGACGAGGACGACCTCGCCATCGAGGCCGACACTGACACCGAGGACGCCGACAGCGACGAGGACGACGAGGCGGCCGAACCTGCGCGCAGCGTTGCCGACACCGCGGTCCTGGGCGACGACGAGGACTTCTGGCAGAAGGTCGGTATCGACCCGGTGCGCATCATGACCGGCTCGGGAACCGTCTACACCCTGCGCTGCTACCTCGACGACGATCCGGTCTTCCTCGGCCGCAACGGTCGCATCAGCGTGTTCAGCTCCGAGCGGGCCCTGGCTCGCTACCTGGCCGACGAGCACGACCACGACCTGTCGGACCTGGCCACCTATGACGACATCCGGACCGCCGCCACCGACGGCTCCCTGCGGGTCGAGGTCGCCGAGGAGAACGTTTACGTCCTGTCGGGCATCTCCGACGACATCGCCGACGGACCCGACGCGGTCGACCACGACCAGCTGGAGTTGGCCGTCGAGCTGCTGCGCGACGTCAGCGACTACTCCGAGGACAAGACCGTCGATGAGACGCTCGCCCAGACCAACGCCCTCGGCAAGTTCGTGAGCTATGTGCTCGGCGACGAGGGCGCCCGCAAGCCCGACGCGCCGTACGCCCAGGCCGTCGAGCAGTGGGACGCGTTGGAGCGTTTCGTGGAGTCACGTCTGCGGGCGGAGTAGCCCTCAGGACAACCGGGAGATCTTGCCGCCCGAGGTTCCGTACAACCCGTCACCCACCGACGCGACGTCCTGGACGACGGAGCGGTCCAATTGCCATGTTTGTTGGCCCGTGGCCGAGTCAAAGGCAGTGACGGGATTGTTTGTAACCGGACCATCGCCGAGGCCCACGATCTGATTGCCGTCGGTGACGCGGAGAGTATCGAGTTCGGACTTCGCGATGAACGCTCCGGTTGGGTCGTTGCAGTCCCGCACGCGCACCGCACCCGACTTCTGGTCCACCGTTCCGTAGGACACGACGCACAGGTTGGCGACACCTGACAGGCGGACCAATGTGTCCGGCGAAACAGGCACCTGCTGTGACCACTTGATATCGCCGGTAAGGGGGTCCACCGCGGCGATCTCCCCCTTGCCCTCGCTGTACACGACCGGCAATGCGACGCCCGACGTCGTTCTCACATTGAAAGGCTCGAACCCCTTGGTGGCGTCATCTGTGTTCGGGAGCCGATAGCCCTGATCCCCCGGAATCCGCCACGCCAGTTTTCCGGTGAAAGAGTAGAAATCGATGCGCTGTTTCGGACGCCCGCCCGGCAGTAGCCCCCCGCTGCGCTGCGACACCGCGATTCCGCGACTCGTGGCGATGACGTCGTCCACCGCCCCGATGGAGAACAAGTCATTGCCCGTTTTGGCGTCATAGAACTTGGTGCTCAAACCTGATCGTTCTTTTTCCGCCACGACGCCTTGATCCAAGAACACCGAAGTCTGCCCGGGCACCTGTTTGGTCCAGAGTTGCCGACCGGCGTCATCGAACACCCTGAGGTTGTTCTGGTGGTCCAAGAACGCGAGCAGGCCAGCCCCGCTGTAGATCAGAACGACCGCTTGAGCGGGCATCGTTTCCTTGGTCACACCAGTCGCCATATCCAAGAGCACCGCGTTGCTTTGGCCAGTGCTGCAGAGTGCGACCTTGCCCGACGTTCCGACGACACACTTCCCGGGCATATCGGGTCGCTGCCATCGCGGTGCGCCCGTTACAGCGTCCAACGCGATCATGGATTCGTCCAGGCTGACGAGGATGGTCGCGGAATCACCGCCCAGCACCGACAGGTACTCGCTGGCGTCCCCGCCCGGCGGGTAGCTCCACACTGGAGCACCGGGTGCGGCGCCGAGCGAGGGCAGCTTGACCGCGGCGGGCGGGCGCTCATCGCGGGCAATCTCGGCCTTGCCCGCAGCAGTATCGGCCTCCGCCAACGCGTCCGACGCTGACTCACCGGAGCCAGACGTAAACATCACAACCGAGCCGATCACCACGGCCAGCACGACAACCACTGCGGCGACGACGATTCCGACGACCTTGCCGCGTCGGCGGCGATCCTCCGGGGGCTGCGGAGTGAATTGAGGTGGGTAGCCGCCGCCGTAGGGCTGCTGCCCCCAACTCTGTAGCGCAGGAGATGTAGGAAACCCTGGGGCGGCGCCAAAGGTCGGGGGTGCTCCGGGTTGTAGCCCGGGAGTATCGAACGGCGATCCGGTCATCCCTGACACAGCCGACTGGCCATCGTTCTCGCCCCACGGCGAACTCCCCCACTGGTTCACGTTGGGAGTGTATTTGACAGGTCTCGGGTGAGCCGATGAGTTCTGGCCGCCCACGCGGTCAGATCACTCATGACCGCATCGACCAGCCTTTCCACGCACACCGTCGAGGTTCCCGGCGCGCGCCTGCACTACGAGGTGCGCGGCGAGGGCCCGCTGTTGCTGATCCTCGGCGCGCCGATGGCCGCCGCCGAATTCGCGCCGCTGGCCCACGCGCTGGCCGGTGACCGCACCGTGGTGACCGCCGACCCGCGCGGCGTCGCCCACAGCTGGCTCGACGATCCGACCGAGAACTCCATCCCGGAGCGCCGGGCTGATGACGTCGCCGCGATCCTCGATGATCTGGGCGCCGACTCGGCTGACGTGTTCGGCTCGTCCGGCGGTGCCGTGACGGGTCTGTCATTGGTGGCCCGCCACCCCGACCGGGTGCGCATCCTTGTCGCGCACGAGCCTCCGCTGCTGGAGTTGCTACCCGACGCCGCCGCGCAACGTGCCGCCACCGAGGACATCATCGCCACGTTCAACCGCGACGGAATGTTGGCGGCCTGGGGCAAGTTCATGGCCAACGCCGGCTTCGACGTACCACCCGGTGCACCGGAGATGGCCGCGCCGAGCGATCAGGAACTGCGCGACGCGGACCACTTCTTCAACCACAAACTCCGGGCCACCACTCGCTACCTGCCCGATGTCGCGGCGCTGAAAAACGGGCGGGTTGTGCTGGGACTCGGTGAGGAGTCGGGACGCCTGCTGACCAAGCGGACCACGATGGCACTGGCCGACCTGCTGGGCGTGCGCCCGGTGAAATTCCCCGGCGACCATGGTGGATTCATGGCTGCGCCAGGGGGTTTCGCCGACGTACTCCGTGGGGTGCTGCGCGGCTGAGGTGTCGGGCGTTCTCAGCAGGGGTCGCCGGGAGGGGTGAAGTAGGGCACGCCTTCGACGGTGTAGCACGGGACTTCGCCCGGTACGTAGGGAACATGGGCTGCCGCGATGGCCGCGCCGGTCGCGACATCGCCGGCGATGTTGGTGCAGCCTCCGGCGGCGAAGTGGCGTCCGTCTGCTCCGGCGCAGACGTCGGCGCCTGCGGTCGGTACCGCGACAACCGGAAGGAACACCGCCGCCGTTGCCAGCACTGCGCCGGACAACACCGTGGTGAGGGGTCGGGCCATGGAGTCTCCTTGTTGATCCGGGCCCGATCTTGCGTCGGGCCTGCTGGATTGTCGCAGCCGTAAACGCTGCCGTTACAGCAATTCGAGTGGGAACTTTCGGCGGGGAGAATTTGCCCGACGCGGTGGCTCAGCCGACCAGGACCGCGTACCGGGGTTTGATCACCTCGTCGATGATGGCGAGCCGCTCATCGAAGGGGATGAAGGCCGACTTCATCGCATTGATGGTGAACCGCTCCAAGTCGCTCCAGCCGTAGCCGAATGCCTCGACCAGGCGCAGCATCTCCTGGCTCATCGTGGTGTCGCTCATCAGCCGGTTGTCGGTGTTGACGGTGACGCGGAACCGCAACCGTGCCAGCCGGTCGAACGGATGCTCGGCGATGCTGGGCGCCGCCCCGGTCTGCACATTGCTGCTGGGGCACATCTCCAGCGGAATTCGCTTGTCCCGCAAGATGGATGCCAGCCGACCCAGCTGCTGGGTACCGTCGTCGAACTCGGTGATGTCATCGACGATGCGCACCCCATGGCCCAGCCGGTCAGCCCCGCAGAATGCGATGGCCTCGTGGATGGACGGCAAGCCGAAGGCCTCACCGGCGTGAATTGTGAAGCGCGCGTTATTACCTCGCATGTATTCGAACGCGTCGAGATGCCGGGTGGGAGGGTATCCGGCCTCAGCCCCTGCAATGTCGAAACCGACGACACCCTTGTCGCGGAACCGGATTGCCAGTTCAGCGATCTCCCGGGAGCGGGCAGCATGGCGCATCGCGGTGACCAGGCAGCGCACGGTGATGGTGCGCCCCTCGGCCGCGGCCGCCTTCTCGCCGTCGGCGAATCCGGCCAGCACGGCGTCGACCACCTCGTCGAGCGACAGGCCGCGGTCGATGTGCAATTCGGGGGCGAACCGGATCTCGGCGTAGACGACATTGTCGGCGGCGAGGTCCTCGACGCACTCGTAGGCGACGCGATGCAGCGCCTCCGGGGTCTGCATGACCCCGACGGTGTGGGCGAACGGTTCCAGGTAGCGCACCAACGAGCCGCTGTGCGCGGCCGTGCGGAAGAACGTGGCCAGCTCGTCGACCTCGGTGGCCGGCAGGTCGTCGTAGCCGAGCTGGCCGGCCAGGTCGAGCACCGTGGCCGGCCTCAGGCCGCCGTCGAGGTGGTCGTGCAGCAGGGCCTTGGGAGCGTGCTGGATCTTGTCCAGACTCAGCGGCGTACTCATGCCCCCATCATGCGCGTGACCGGCGCCGCTGTGCCGGTGAAACCGCACCGTGGCGGATGACGATCGGACCAATACCGGCCTATTCGCGAGTGTCCACGGATTGGCGCCGCGTCAGCCGATCCGGTCGATGACCAGGGGCCGCTGCACGGGCGCGGTGTCGTCGACCGTCCATGTTCCGTCGAGCTCGGCGAGTGCGCCGGGCAGCCGCTCGGGCGTGTCGGTGTACAAGGTGAACAGCGCCTCGCCTGCGGCGACCGGCTCCCCCGGCCTGCGGTGGATCCGCACGCCCGCGCCGAACTGCACCGGTTCACCCGGCTGGGCACGGCCGGCACCCAACCGCCACGCCGCCAGCGCCACCCCCATGGCGTCGAGATCGCCCATGATGCCGCCGCGCGGGGCCGTCACGGTCTCGCTGGCCGTCCCGATCGGCAGCGGGCAGGTCAGGTCCCCGCCCTGGGCCGCCACCAGCGCACGGAAGCAATCCATCGCACTGCCGTCCCGCAGGGTCTCGGCCGGATCGGAGTCACCGATACCGGCCGCATCGAGCATCTCGGTGGCCAGCGCCAGGGTCAGGGCGACCACATCGGACGGCCCTCCGCCGGCCAGCACCTCCAGTGATTCGGCGACCTCCACGGAGTTGCCGACGGTCCGGCCCAGCGGGCAGTTCATGTCGGTGAGCAGGGCCCGCGTCGGCACCCCGTTGGCGTTGCCGAGGTCAACCATGGTCGCTGCCAGCTCACGCGATTCGGCCTCGGTCTTGAGGAATGCGCCGCGGCCGACCTTGACGTCCAGGACCAGTGATCGCGCCCCCTCGGCCAACTTCTTGCTCATCACCGAACTGGCGATCAGCGGCAGCGACTCGGTGGTGGCGGTGATATCGCGCAGTGCGTAGATCTTGCGGTCGGCCGGCGCCAGATCGCCCGCAGCGAACACCGCCGCCCCGATGTCCCGAAGTTGTTGCCGGATCCGGTCTTTCGACAGCTCGGCGGTGAATCCCGGGATCGCCTCGAGCTTGTCGAGGGTGCCGCCGGTATGCCCGAGCCCGCGCCCGGCCGCCTGCGGGACACTGGCCCCACAGGCCATCACCACCGGCAGCAGCGGAATGGTGATCTTGTCCCCCACCCCGCCGGTGGAGTGCTTGTCCACCAGGGCGAGTGGCTGTCCGTTGCGGCGCAGGTCGGTGAAGTCGAACCGCTCCCCGGAGGCGACCATGGCAGCGGTCCACCGGGCGATCTCGGCAGGCTCCATGCCCGTCAGGAAAATCGCCATCAGTAGCGCCGACATCTGTTCGTCGGCGACGCGTCCGTGGGTGTAGCCGTCGATCACCCAATCGATCGCAGCGTCGGACAGCACACCGCCGTCACGTTTGGTCCGGATGACGGTGGGAGCGTCGAGATGCGACATGGCCGTCAACCTACTCGCCAGTAACCCGGAGTTGTTGGACCACTTGGCCTTACCTGCGCTCCAGGTCGTCGGGGCCGAACGCATCGGGCAGTAGCTCACGCAGCGGCCGCGGGCCTCGCGGATGGTCGATGAGCAACTCGGGGCCGCCGTGCTCGAGCAGTACCTGCCGACAACGCCCACAGGGCATCAACGCGCCCCCGTCCGGGCCCACACACGACAGTGCGATGAGCCTTCCGCCGCCCCCGGAATGCAGGGCGCAGGCCACAGCGCACTCGGCACAGAGACCTAGGCCATATGAGACATTCTCCACATTGCATCCGGTCACGACGCGGCCGTCGTCGACGAGCGCGGCGGCCCCGACCGGGAAGCCCGAATAGGGCGCGTAGGCGTGGGATAAAGCCTCGATCGCCTTGTAACGCAACAGGTTCCAATCAACATCGACGGTCATGCGGCCACTCCCGGCAAAGGTTCTGAATGCATTCCGAAACCCCAATTCCCGACCCGCACAGTAAGATAGGTAAGCCTAACTTTCTCGCGATTTTGCGGTAGAACGGCTCAACCGTAATTCCTTCGCCAGTACAAATGGGTTTAGAGTCGCCCCGAGGTTTGGGGCTAATTCACAGGCAGGTCCCGAACGTCCACCGAAGACGTTGGAGGGCGAGATGAGTACTCAGACGGAGGTGCCGGCTCCGCAACCCAGGAAAACCCGTCGGCGCACCCTGTACAAGGGTGACCCGGGCATGTGGTCCTGGGTACTACACCGTATTACCGGTGCCACGATTTTCTTCTTCCTGTTCGTACATGTCCTTGATACCGCGCTGGTCCGGGTGAGCCCGCAGGCCTACAACGAGGTCATCGAGACGTACAAGACGCCCATCGTCGGACTGATGGAGATGGGCCTGGTCGCCGCGGTGCTCTTCCACGCACTGAACGGCATCCGCGTCATCCTCATCGACTTCTGGCAGCAGGGTCCCCGCTACCAGCGGCAGATGCTCGCGGTCGCCGTCGGCGTCTTTGCCGTGGTCCTCATCGCAGCACTAGGAGTTCTCGGTATGCACATGGCGGAGCGGTTCCTGTGAGCGCGCCAGGAGCGGGCGAGTCGCGGTTGGGCCGTCCGGCGCCGGTGATGGAACGCGAGCACGACCGGCCGGCCGCACTGGACCACCCGCGCGCACCCCGTCGCCCCCGCGGTATCCCCTACTTCGAGAAGTACGCCTGGCTGTTCATGCGGTTCTCCGGCCTGGCGCTGGTGTTCCTCGCGCTCGGCCACTTGTTCATCATGCTGATGTGGCAGGACGGCGTGTACCGCATCGACTTCAACTACGTCGCACAGCGCTGGGCCTCCCCGTTCTGGCAGATCTGGGACATGGCCCTGCTGTGGCTCGCGATGATCCACGGGGCCAACGGCCTGCGCACCATCATCGGCGACTATGCCCGCAAGAACGTCACGAAGTTCTACCTGAATTCGCTGCTGCTGCTGGCGACAGGGTTCACGTTGGTTCTGGGTACCTACGTCCTGGTCACCTTCGACCCGAATATTGGGGGTTAACCAATGATTCAGGAACACCGCTACGACGTCGTCATCGTCGGCGCCGGCGGCGCCGGAATGCGCGCTGCCGTCGAGGCCGGTCCGCGCGTCCGTACCGCAGTGCTCACCAAGCTGTACCCGACCCGGTCCCACACCGGCGCGGCCCAGGGCGGCATGTGCGCCGCACTGGCCAACGTCGAAGAGGACAACTGGGAGTGGCACACCTTCGACACCGTCAAGGGTGGCGACTACCTCGCTGACCAGGACGCCGTCGAGATCATGGCCAAGGAGGCCATCGACGCGGTGCTGGACCTCGAGAAGATGGGCATGCCGTTCAACCGGACGCCCGAGGGCCGCATCGACCAGCGCCGGTTCGGCGGGCACACCCGCGATCACGGCAAGGCCCCGGTGCGCCGGGCCTGCTACGCCGCCGACCGCACCGGTCACATGATCCTGCAGACGCTGTACCAAAACTGCGTCAAGCACGACGTGGAGTTCTTCAACGAGTTCTACGCACTCGACATCGCGCTGACCGACACCCCGACGGGCCCGGTGGCCACCGGCGTCATCGCATATGAGCTCGCAACTGGAGATATTCATATCTTCCACGCCAAGGCGGTCGTCTTCGCCACCGGCGGTTCGGGCCGGATGTACAAGACCACCTCCAACGCCCACACGCTTACCGGTGACGGCCTGGGCATCATCTTCCGCAAGGGACTTCCCTTGGAAGACATGGAGTTTCACCAGTTCCACCCGACCGGCCTGGCCGGCCTGGGCATCCTGATCTCCGAAGCCGTGCGCGGCGAGGGCGGCCGCCTGCTCAACGGCGAGGGTGAGCGCTTCATGGAGCGCTACGCGCCGACGATCGTCGACCTTGCGCCGCGTGACATCGTCGCCCGGTCGATGGTGCTCGAGGTGCTCGAAGGCCGAGGCGCCGGACCGAACAAGGACTACGTCTACATCGACGTGCGTCACCTCGGCGAGGAAGTACTGGAAGCCAAGCTGCCCGATATCACCGAGTTCGCCCGCACCTACCTGGGTGTGGACCCGGTGACCGAACTGGTGCCGGTGTACCCGACCTGCCACTACGTCATGGGCGGTATCCCGACCACGATCCACGGCCAGGTGCTGCGCGACAACACCAACGTCATCCCGGGCCTGTACGCCGCCGGTGAATGTGCGTGTGTGTCGGTGCACGGCGCCAACCGCCTTGGCACCAACTCGCTGCTGGACATCAACGTGTTCGGCCGTCGCGCCGGCATCGCCGCCGCCGAGTACGCCGCCAACCACAACCACGTCGACCTGCCGGAGAACCCGGCCGACATGGTGGTCGGCTGGGTCGGCGACATCCTGTCCGAGCACGGCAACGAGCGCGTCGCCGACATCCGCACTGCCCTGCAGCAGTCGATGGACAACAACGCCGCGGTGTTCCGCACCGAGGAGACGCTCAAGCAGGCGCTGACCGACATCCACGCGCTCAAGGAGCGGTACAGCCGAATCACCGTGCACGACAAGGGCAAGCGCTACAACAGCGATCTGCTCGAGGCGATCGAGCTGGGCTTCCTGCTGGAGCTGGCCGAGGTCACCGTGGTCGGTGCGCTCAACCGCAAGGAGTCCCGCGGCGGCCATGCGCGTGAGGATTACCCCGATCGCGACGACACCAACTACATGCGCCACACCATGGCCTACAAGGAGGGCAGCGAGCTGCTGTCCGACATCCGGCTGGACTACAAGCCCGTGGTCCAGACCCGGTACGAGCCGATGGAAAGGAAGTACTGACCCATGAGTGCACCTGTCATCGACAAGCCGGAAGCCGGCGATCCGCCCCTGCCTCCCGTGCCCGACGGCGCGGTCATGGTCACCCTCAAGATCGCCCGGTTCAACCCCGAGAACCCCGACGCCGCGGGCTGGCAGAGCTTCCGGGTTCCCTGCCTGCCCTCAGACCGGCTGCTCAACCTGCTGCTGTACGTAAAGGGCTACCTGGACGGCACGCTGACCTTCCGGCGCTCCTGCGCCCACGGTGTGTGCGGCTCGGATGCCATGCGGATCAACGGCGTGAACCGGCTGGCCTGCAAGGTCCTCATGCGTGACCTGCTGCCCAAGAAGGCCGGCAAGCAGCTCACCATCACCATCGAGCCGATCCGCGGGCTGCCCGTGGAGAAGGACCTCGTGGTGGACATGGAGCCGTTCTTCGACGCCTACCGCGCCGTGAAGCCGTACCTGATCACCAGCGGCAACCCGCCGACCAAGGAGCGCATCCAGAGCGCCACCGACCGGGCCCGCTACGACGACACCACCAAGTGCATCCTGTGTGCGTGCTGCACCACGAGCTGCCCGGTGTACTGGAGCGAAGGGTCCTACTTCGGCCCGGCCGCGATCGTCAACGCCCACCGGTTCATCTTCGATTCGCGTGACGAGGCGGCCGCCGAGCGGCTGGACATCCTCAACGAGGTCGACGGCGTGTGGCGCTGCCGCACCACGTTCAACTGCACCGAGGCCTGCCCCCGTGGCATCCAGGTGACCCAGGCGATCCAGGAGGTCAAGCGCGCTCTGATGTTCGCGCGCTGATCCCTATTGCTCGAACCTGAGCTTGTGTGCGAGATTCTGCGAGAATCTCGAACACAAGCTCAGTTTCGTCAGTAGGGGGCGCCGGCCGCCTGCAGCGCCTGGCGGGTGCGGTCGATGACGATGCGCTGTCGGTACTTGAGTAAGTCGGCACCCACCCGAACCATCCGCCAGCCGAGCGCCCGATACTCAGCGTCCTGGTCGATGTCCTTGGTGCGTTGTCTCGGATCGGTCCAGTGCTGGATGCCGTCGTATTGAACGCCGACCTTCCACTCCGGCCAACCCATGTCGATACGGCCGATGAAGGTGTACTCGTCGAAGACGTCGATCTGGGTGTGCGACGGACGCATGCCTGCCTCCGTGTACAGCAGACGCAGCCGGGTCTCCTGTGGCGATTCGGCACCGTCGTCGGCAAGATCGAGTACCTCGCGGAGTTGAACGAGACCGCGCATCCCCTTGTGTCGCACTACAAGCGGCTGCACGTCCGGGATCTTCAGGGAAGTCGCCTGTAGCAGCGCATCCACACGAATCACAGCGGTCGTCAGCCCGCGTCGCCGGCCGAGGTCGAAGGCCGTTCTGTGGGGAGTCGTGGTCCTGATGCCGCGCACCAGGCAGATCTCATCGTCGGCGAGGGCGTCGCTGTGCAACACGATGCCAGCGGTCCTGTGCTGGCTGGGCTGGTTGAGTTCGGCGGGGTGTTTGGCGTCGATCCACTCCGAACGGTGCAGCGCAGCGGCTGACAGGCCTGCCACCGTCGCTCGCCGGCCCGACCAGAGCCACGCGGCGACCGCCTTGTCGACCGGTGTAAGCGTCGTACCCCGAGGGACGTAGACATCCCGGTACACCACCTCATACCGGGTGCGCAGCTGGTACCGGTTGAGCTTGCCGGACGCCAGCGCCTCGGAACCCAGAAACGGCATGCAGTTACGACGCCGACGGTTGATCGTCGGTTCCCTGCCCGCCCGACCTGTCACACATTCCGGCGCCGTCTCGTCTAACGGGTATGACCGAGACCAAGACACGAATTCCTGCTGTAACCCCCAAACAAGCCGGCCTGCTGACCCGCGCCATGTACTGGTACGCCAAGCGCCAGTTCGGGGAGGTGCCTGAGCCGTTCGCGGTGGCCGCTCACCATCCGCGCCTGCTGGTCGCCAACGGCGTCCACGAGATGCTGCTACAGGGCGGCTCCAAGAAACTGCCCGCCACCGTTCGCGAGCTCGCGGTGTTCTGGACCGCCCGCACCGTCGGCTGCTCGTGGTGCGTGGACTTCGGCTCCATGCTGATGCGGCTGGAGAACCTCGACGTGGAACGGCTCAAGTCGATCGACGACTACGCCACCTCACCGCTGTTCACCGATGACGAGCGCGCCGCGATCTCCTATGCGAACGCGATGACCACCGACCCGCACACCGTCACCGACGAGCAGGTGGCCGATCTGCAACGCCGCTTCGGCGACGACGGGGTGATCGAGCTGACGTATCAGATCGGGGTGGAGAACATGCGGTCGCGGATGTACTCGGCCCTGGGCATCACCGAGCAGGGCTTCAACTCCGGGGATGCGTGCCGGGTGCCCTGGGCCGACGAGCGCTCGCGCGAGGAGCAGTGACTCCAGAGTGAGCGGGGCTGGCTTCAGGATGCGGCCAGGTGGTAGAACACGTTACAGAAACAGTGGCCTTCGCTGCTGAAACCACCTGCTCAGCGAGGAGCGCCCATGCATTGGTACACCGGCAACACGTTCTATGACACCGTGCTGACCGCGGCCTTCGCATTCGCCGTGTTCGTGATCATCGGCGGCTTCTTCGCGCAGAGCTCGTATGGGCGTTTCTCGACGACGAAACTCGGCCTCAATCTCAATCCGAAGCTCGGTTGGTGGCTGATGGAAATCCCCGCGACCGTGGTGTTCTTGATCAGCTACCTGGCCGGGCCCAACCGGTTCGCGCCGACGTCCCTGGTACTGGCGGGGATCTGGATGCTGCATTACGCCAACCGGGGCTGGTTCTTCCCGCTGGCGATCCGCCAGATGCCAGGCAAGCGCGGCACCTTCAACGTCTCGGTGATAGCGATGGGCATGCTCGTCACCTCCATGCACGGCTACCTCAACGGGACCCTGTTCAGCCATGACTTCTTCGGGCAGTACACCACCGCGTGGCTGACCGACCCGCGATTCCTGGTGGGGTTGGTGATCTACCTGTGCGGGTTCGCGCTGTTGGTCAACTCCGAGTCGATCGTGCGAAATCTGCGGGACAAGAAGAATCCCGGAGCTGCCGAATACCGGATCCCCTTCGGCGGCGGCTTCCGATTCGTCACCAGCCCGGCGTATCTGGGCGAGATCATCGCCTGGTCCGGGTTCGCGCTGCTGACCTGGGCCCTGCCCGGCGTCGCGATCCTGCTGATCACTGCAGGCAACCTGGTTCCCCGGGCGCTGGGCACCCACGGCTGGTACCAGGAGAAGTTCCCCGAATACCCCACCGACCGCAAGGCGTTGATCCCGTACATCCTGTGAGCGTCACGCCTCCGCGGGCGTGATCTCGATGTAGGCCGTTGGCACCCCGGCCAGTTGGCTGCCGTAGTCGAGGCTACGCTCGAACACTTTCATCGGCGCACTCCAGTTGGCGGCGATGACCGCCTCGGCGTGGGCGTGTTCGGCCTCGGGCAAAATGCGCGCCACGCCGGCAACGACGGGTCCACTGGGCTTGCCGCGCAGATTGCTCGCGACCACAAGGACTTTCGGGTTGTTGCGGATTCTCTTGACCTTCCCGGTCGACGGATCGGTACGCACATAGATCTTGCCGCCGGCCACACCGTGGTTGATCGGGCTGGGCATCGCCTCACCTGAACGCTTGAAGGTGACCAGCACAATCTGGCGGTAGTTCTCGAACCCGGTGAAGTCCGATCCGGTCGGTGCACCGATGTCGAAGGCGTCGCGATGGCGCATCTTGTCCATGCCGCGGAACATCATTCGGCTGAACGTGTGGGCCAAGGTGCCCGGTTCGTTCGGCATCACTGAGCACCTCTCAGGGGCGATCCGGTGAACTTGTCGGGGTTGGCGATGTCCCACACCGCACAGACCAGGCCGTCGCGAACGGTGAAGATCGTGACCCGCGGCATCATCTCGGGATACCCGTCCCCGGCAGGCGCGCCTGCCGTGTAGACACCCAGCTGGCCGTTGACGAGGGCAAACTGACTGCCTGCCAACCAGTTCGGTCCGTACCTCTTGGACAGACCGAGGATGAACCGGGCCACCTTGTCCGGCCCGTGGATGACGCGGGCCGCGGTCGGGGCGCGACGGTTCGAATCGCCGGTGAACGTGACGTCGGGGTGCAGCAGCCGTACGACGGCATCGAGCTCCCCCGACGCCAGCGCGGCCATCAGCTCACCGGCGACCTGATTGTGCAGGTCGTCGGGCGACGAAGCAGGTGGATTGTCGGCCACCGCGCGGCGTGCCCGGGAGGCCAGCTGGCGGGCCGAGGCATCGCTGACGCCAAGCACGCCGGCGATCTCACCGAAGGGCAGGCCGAACCCGTCGTGCAACACGAACGCCACCCGTTGATCGGGCGTGAGCCGCTCCAACACCACCATCGCGGCGAACCGGGCGTCTTCCCCGGCCACCACTGCGTTGAGTGGGTCATTCGTGTCGAGCCCGGTCACGACGGGTTCTGGCAGCCATTCCCCGTAATAGGCCTCGCGGCGGTGGGCAGCCGACCGCAGCCGGTCCAGACCCAGCCGGCTGACGACAGTGGTCAGCCAGGCCCGCAGGTCGGCGATCGTGGTCTGGTTGGACTCCCAGCGGATCCACGCGTCCTGGACGATGTCCTCGGCATCGGCGAAGGTTCCGGTGAGGCGATAGGCCACGGCCAGCAGATGTGGCCGCAACTCCTCGAACTCGTCGACCCGAGCGCTCGCGGTCATGCCCCCAGTTTAGGGCGCGCCCTCAGGCACCGACCATCACGTAAGTCTTACGTATCGCCTCCGTGACGAACCACGTCCCGCGCCACCCTCGGGGCAGGACCAGCAGCGTGCCCGGCCCGATGGCGGCGCTCGTTCCGTCCTCGCCGACGACGGTCCCGGAGCCCGAGATGATGTGACACACCTCGGTCGCACCGGACCGGTCCGCGGTGAACTCCCCCGGGCCGCATTCCCACACCCCGGTGTCGGTCACCGCATCGGCCCAGACACTGATCGCAGATTCCAGCTGACCGCTGACACTCGTCGGTTTCGGTTGCGGCTCGGGCAGTTCGGCAGTTGTGGCGTCGACATGCAGCAGGTTCACAGTTGTCTCCATGGCGTCAGCGCCCCGTGATCTTGTTGGCGACCCGTGCCAGCCCACTGGTACCGGCCAGCCCGCGGGTGGACTCGCGACGGTCAGCGGTGCGGTACAGCGCATACATCGCCTGGACCCCGAGCCACCGGAACGGCTCCGGTTCCCACTTGCGGACCCGTCGCCCCACCCAGGGCAACCGGGTGAGCGCGGTGTCACGCTTGAGGACGAGGTCGGCAAGGGTGTGCCCGGCCAGATTGGTGGTGGTCAGGCCGCTGCCGACATACCCTCCCGCGGTGCCGAGCCCGCTGGCCTGGTCGAAGTCCACGGTGGCGGTCCAGTCCCGTGGCACTCCGAGCACGCCGCACCAGGCGTGCTCGATCGGAACATCGCGGGTCGCGGGGAACATATCGCGAACCAGAGCCCCGAGAGCTTCGATGGTCCATTGCTGGGTGGCGCCACGATGGTCGAGCGCTGAGCCATACCGGTAGGGAATCCCCCGGCCGCCCAGGGCAATTCGATTGTCCGCCGTGCGCTGGGCGTACATGTAGCCGTGCGCGTAGTCGCCGAGGAGCTCGGCCCCCTTCCAGCCGACCTCCTGCAGCACGGATTCCGGAAGCGGTTCCGTTACCACCATCGACGAGTTCATCGGCAGCCACGCGCGGCGTTGTCCCGGCATGGTCGCGGTGAAACCTTCGAGACAGCGCAGGATCACGGGGGCGCTGACATCGCCGCGGGCCGTGATCGCACGACCGGCCTTGATGTCGGTCACTTCGGTCTGCTCGTAGATGGCGACACCCATGCCCTCCACCACGCGGGCCAGGCCGCCGACCAGCTTGGCCGGCTGCACCCGTGCGCAGTGCGGGGTGAACAACGCACCCATGGCGCCCTCTACCCGGATGCGGGCGTTGGATTCGTCACCGGTGAGCACGACGAAGTCGTCCTCGGTCGCACCCCAGCTGCGCTCGTAGTCGAGCGACTCGCGCAGCCTGCCCATCTGGGCCTGGTTGCGCGCCACGTGCAGCACACCGTCCTTGACGATGTCGGCCTCGATACCCTCGGATTTCGTGACGCCGATGACCTCGTCGACCGCACCCCGCATGGCCCGCATGAGTTCCACGACGCCGCCGTGACCGTGCGTGGAGGCATAGGCGTCGCGGGACCCGGCGAGTTCGGCGGACAGCCATCCACCGTTACGGCCGGACGCCCCGAATCCGGCGAACTCCTTCTCCAGCATCACGATTCGGAGGTCAGGCTGTTCCCGCTTGAGGTAATACGCTGCCCACAAGCCGGTCAGTCCGGCCCCGACGATGCAGACGTCGGCTTCGAGCGACCCCGGCAGCGGCGGTCTGGATTTCGGAAAACCCGCCGCGCGATACCAGAACGACACGCTGCCGTTCACGAAGTCATTGGCGAGACCGCTGGTCGTGCGACCGTCGGGGGACATCTTGGTTCTCCTGTACTCGTGGCTGTTGTCAGTGATGGATATGCCGGCCGACGTCACGTGTCGGCGGGCAGGATCGTGGCGACATCCGGATCGAAGGTCAACCAGACCTTCTGCCCCGCCTGGGTCGGCGTGATGCTGTCCGCGCTTTCCCGGACGAGCGCGACGGTGCCGTCGGGCAGGCTGACCTCGACCTTGCGGGAGTTGCCGAGGTAGATCTCCTGAATCACGTTGCCCGGCACCGCATTGACGGCCTCGGGCTCCGTGTCGCCGGTGAGGATGCGGATCCGCTCCGGACGCACCACCACGGCCACCGCGTCGCCGTTGGCGGCATCGCCCCGGCCGGCCACGATCCGCCGCCCGTAGGCGTTCACGGCGAGCCCATCTTCGAGCTTTCCGTAGAACAGTGACGACTCCCCGAGGAACCGGGCCACGAAGATGCTCTTGGGGCGCTCGTAAAGATCTGTGGGCGAACCGATCTGTTCGATTCTGGCCTTGTTGAACACCGCGATGCGGTCCGACAGCACCAGGGCCTCGTCCTGGTCGTGCGTGACGTAGACGAACGTGGTGCCGAGCTCGCCGTGGATACGCTTGATCTCCAGTTGCAGCGAATCGCGTAGCTTCTTGTCCAGCGCACCGAGCGGTTCGTCCATCAGCAGCACGCGCGGTTCGTAGACCATGGCCCGGGCGAACGCGACCCGCTGCTGCTGACCACCGGACAGTTCCTTGGGCATCCGCTTGCCGTAGCCGTCGAGGCCGACCGTCCGCAGTGCGGCGGCCACCTTCTCGCGGCGCTGAGCCTTGGCCATCTTGCGTTGCCGCAGCGGGTATTCGACGTTGTCGATCACCGTCATGTGCGGGAACAGCGCGTAGTGCTGGAACACCATGCCGATGTTGCGGCGGTACGGCGGCAGATCGGCCACCGGCCGTCCGTCGATCAACAGCTCGCCGTCGGTGACGTCGGCGAAACCGGCAATCATGTTGAGCGTGGTGGTCTTTCCCGAGCCGCTGGGGCCGAGAAGAGTGAGGAACTCACCCGGCCGCGCGTCGAGGTCGATGGCGTTGACGACGGTCTCCGACCCGTAGGTCTTGGTCAGGCGCCGCATGGTGATCGACGCTCCGTGCGGGGTTTGGTCAGTGGACACGGTTCCTCCTGCGCGAATAGATGCCCGCGACGACGGTCAGACACGTCGTGAGGGCGAGGATGAGGGTGGCGGCCGCAGCGATGGTGGGATCGGTGTCACGGGTGACCGAGGCATACATCTTGACCGGCAACGTCTGCAGATACGGGTTCTGGATGAACAGCGACAACACCACTTCGTCGAAGCTCGTCGCGAACGCGAACAGCGCACCCGAGAGCACCCCAGGGGCCACCGACGGCAATGTCACGGTGCGGAAGGTGGTCCAGCGACCGGCACCGCAGATCGCGGCGGCATCCTCCAGGCGCCGGTCGAACCCCTGCAGGCTGGCCATCACCGGCACGATGACGAAGGGCAGCGCCAACATGCTGTGTGCGACGACGAATCCGAACACCGTCCCGAGCAGGTTCAGCCTCAGGAACAACGCGTAGAGGCCGACAGCGACCACGATCACCGGAACGACCATGGGAGCCAAAAGGAATGCGCGTATCCCCTGCCGCCCGGCCAGCGAAGTGCGACTGAGCGCCACCGCCGCGGCAGTGCCGAACAAGGTCGCGAACACGGCGACCAGGATGCCGACTTCCAGGCTCGCCTTCAGGGCCGAGATCCACGCGGGGTCCTCGAAGAACGTGTGATACCACCGCGTCGACCATCCGGTCGGCGGGAACGCGAACGAGGGCCGGTCGGTGAAGCTCAGCGGCACCACAATCAACGACGGTGCGACCAGCCATAATCCGACACCCGCGCAGAACAGTCCGAGCAGAACGTTCCAGAATGTCTTCAGGTGCCGTGTCATGGCGTGCGCTCCTTCCGGTTTCGGCGCAGCAGGTACAGCAGTGCCGCGAGGACCAAGAAGGTGACGAGCAGCAGGACCACGCCCATCGCCCCTCCCCTGCCCCAGGCCAGCAAGCTGGTGACCTGCACATAGATCTGCTGACTGATCAGGGCGTCATCCGGAGCGCCGAGCAGCGCCGGGGTGACGTAGAAGCCGAGGCTGCTGATGAACACCATCAGGCAGCCGGCTCCCACACCGGGCATCGACAGCGGAACCCAGATCCTGGCGAACGAGATCACCGGCCGCGCACCGAGACTCGACGACGCGAGCACAAGCCTGCGATCGATGCCGGACATCACGGCGTACAGCGGCAGCACCATGAACGGCAGCAGGATCTGGCTCATGCCGATGACCACACCCAGGTTGGTGCGCAGCAACGGCACACCGCCCAGCCCGACGAAGGACAGCAGGGTTTGAATCGGTCCGCCGTCCTCCAGCAGGATCACCCAGGCGAATGTGCGCACCATCAGGCTAGTCCAGAACGGCACCAGCACGATCAGTGTCAGCGCGATACGCACGGCCGGTCCGAACGCGACCATGGCATACGCGTACGGGTAGCCGAGGACCAGGCAGATCGCCGTAACCTCCAGGCCCGTGGTGAACGTACGCAACAGAACACTGCGTTGTACGGAATCGCCCAGGTACCAAGCGAAGTTGCCAAAGCCGAGTTCTGGATCGCTGAATGCCTGCCAGAACATGATGGCCAGCGGCAATCCGAACACCCCGACCACGAGCAGGATCGACGGCAGCAACAACCCGACGTCGCCCAATCTCCGACCCGAACGCGGGGCGGTTGTCTGGGTCTTGGGTGGCGCTCCGCCCGCCAGAACATCGACCATCGACATGCGACGAAAACCCTTCCTAGCCCGCGAGCCAGGCCGTGTACTTGGACGCGATCTCTTCTTGGTGTTCGGCCCAGTACGCGAGATCAAGTGGGAACTTGTCCTTCTCCCGCTCCGGCGTGGTGGTCAGATACGACCGGGCGAGGTCATCGAGCTGCGGCTTGGCATCGACGTTGATGGGGCTGTAGGACGTCAGTTCAGCGAGTTTGGCCTGCTGTTGCGCACCGAGATAGAAGTTGATGAATGCCATGGACGCCTTGGGATTCCGGGCGCCGATCGGCACGGCGATGGTGTCGGCCTCGGGCATCCACTGGTCCCACATCGGGGCGAACGGCGCCCCGTTCTTCACGGCCGAATACGCCCGGCCGCTCCACACGAGCGCCATGTCGACCTGGCCGGATTCGATGAGCTGTTGAGACTGTGCGCCCGTGGTCCAGAAGATTGTGTCATTGCGGATGGAGTTCATCTTCTTGAGCGCGCGGTCGAGATCGATCGGGTAGATCGCGTCGGGTGCGACACCGTCGGCCAGGAGGGCCCCCTCGGGCACTCCGGGGTCGAGCTCACCGGGCACGCCCTCGATGGCCCGCTTGCCGGGGAACTTCGCGGTGTCGTAGAAGTCGGCCCACGTCTTCGGCGGGTTCGCACCGTACTTCTTGGTGTTGTAGACCACGATCAGGCCGTACCCCATTGCCGGAACGGAACAGTCGTCGGTCTTGGTTCCCGCGGGCAGTTTGCTGATGTCCACGATGCTGGTGTCGAGCGGCATGAAGAGCTTGCCGCAGTTCTTGGCGGTGAACACGTTCGTGCTGTCGACCACGTCCCAGGTCACATTCTTGGAGTCGACCTGGGCTTTGATCTTCGAATTCTCGGTGGGCCCGTCCTGCAACACTTTTGCCCCGGACTGCGCCGCGAACGGTTCGATCGCGGCCTTCGCCTGACCGTCCTGGAAGATGCCGCCGTAGGAGACGAACGTCATCGTGGTGCCCTTGAGCGCACCCTCCTTGATGGTGCCCGCCTGCGGCGGTCCGCTGCCCAGATCGACATCGGCGGCCTGGCCGGGACCTGCCGGCGTGCATGCGGTGGCCAGGAGAACGCCTGCGGCGATCAAGGCGGGCACACTGCGGGCTACACGGGGGGTGTTCATTTGCGGATCTCCTTTGATCTGGGCGGAAAGGTGTTCGCGGATGCGGTGACATCCGCAGCGGGTGAGCGGCCCGTCAGGTCGGCCAGTCAGTCGGGGGGCTGACGATCCAGATGAGTTCGACCGGCGCGTCACTCAAGTTGTGGACGGTGTGCGGCATGGATGTCCGGTACTCCGCGCTGTCGCCCGGTTCGAGCAGATACCGCTCGCCGTCGAGTTCAAGGGTCGGAGTGCCGGCGACGACGATGAGGATCTCCTGCGCGTCACCGTGCACATACGCCTCGCCCGCACTCGAACCGGGCGACAGTTCCCCCGCGTACACCTCGAGGTTTCGCAGCGGCTTCTGCGACAACAGGTACTTCGAGCTCAGCTCCGACACCTCGATGGTGGGACGAGCCGCCTTCCGGAGAATGCGGACGTCGCTGACCTCGTCGTCGGTGAAAAGGTCGGGCAGGACGATGCCCAGTGACTGCGCCAACCGGCGCAACGTTCCGACACTGGCGTTGACCTGACCGCGCTCCACCTGGCTGAGGAAGCCCGGGGAGATGCCGGCCCTATCGGCCAACTGCCGAAGAGACATCTTCCGCGCGGCGCGGAACTGCCGGATCCGCGCACCGACCACGGTGTCTGCCGTCGTCCCGGGGGGATCAGGCTCGACAGTCGCACTCATATCGAAACATCCGTTCGTCCCATAAGAGCAAGAGGATTGTTTTCAGCGAACACTTTGTTCGCTCAGGCCGAACTCTATGTCTGATTCGAGTGCGCGCGCAAGGCCTGGATCACATTCCCCACACTTTGTGGGATGGGACACAACGACGTGTTATCGGCAGTCTTCGGCAGAAATACCGCCGATCAGCGCGGTCGAACACGCCATCAACGACTGATTTCGCAGTACGCCGCGTAGGCCTTCTCAGTGCCTGCCGAGCACGTGCGGGCCGGTGCGCGTGGGCATGCCTTGGGAGAAGCGCGCCAACGACCAGGCGGCCACATCGGCGTCCGGCACGCGCCCCTCGGCCAGATCCGCCAGCACCTCGCCCATCAGCGCGGAGTACTTGAAGCCCTCCCCCGAGTCCCCGCAGGCGACGACGATCCCACCGGCGAGCCGATCGACGACGAAGGTGCCGTCGGGAGAGTCGGTCCAACTACACACCTGGGCGTCGAGCACCGTCGGATCGACCGCGGACATATCGCTGCGCACCCGGTCACGCAGCACGGCAGTCCGCTCGGCATCGGGCGTTCGATCGATGTCGCCGGCCCGGTAGTCCCGCAAGGGTTTGTCCAAACCGATCTTGTACCCCGAACCCGGCGAGGGCATGGCGTAGATGCCGGGGCGGTCCTCACCCGGCCCGTCGAAAAGGCACGGAAAGTCATCGGTGGCAGCAGGATCGGCCGGATCGCCGAAGTACACCACCTGTTCCAGATATGGGTGCAGCGACAGCTCGAGGCCGAGCGGCGACAAGAGCGGCCCCGCCCCCGGCCCGGCAGCGATCACCGCGACGTCGGCGTCGATGGCGTCACCGTCGTCCAGGACCACCCGGACGCCGTTGGCGGCCTTCTCCACAGCGGCCACATCCCGTTCGAGAACCGTTGCGCCGGAAGCGCTCCGGAATAGCTTCAGCTGGGCCTTGAGCGATTCCACTGCCAGGACGACGCCCGCCACCGGCTGCCACAGTGCGTCGCGCCCGTCGACGCGCAGACCGGGGAAGAACCGGTCCACATCGCCAGGAGCCACGCTCGTGTACGTCACCCCGAGAGCGTCCAGCGTCGACTGCACGACAGGCAGCGACTGATCGTCACGCCACAGGAGGCCACGGGTGAGGAACACCGGGGTGCCGGCGCGTTCGGCGAGGCGGTACATCGCGTCAACCCCACGCTGTGCCAACCGAACCCGGAGCGGGTCAGGATCGGCCAGCCGCCACAACCGGGTCGACCCTCCGGATGACGACAGCGTGTTGAGTGGGCCGTAGCGATCGATCAGCGTCACTCGATGCCCGCGGCGGGCGAGTTCGGCCGCCGCGGGCAGACCCCAGGCACCCGCGCCGATCACCACGCACTTCATGGTCACGGCAGCATTCCCTCCGGATCTGTCAGCGCTTGCTGAAAACCGTTCGGTGCCATTCCTTTTCGGCAACCCCGGTGATGTCGCTCATCACGTGCTTGATGGTGAGGTACTCCTCGAACGAGTAGTCGCTCATGTCCTTGCCGAAGCCCGACGCGCCGACGCCCCCGTGCGGCATCTCGCTGATGATCGGGATGTGGTCGTTGACCCACACGCATCCGGCGTTGATCTCGCGGGAAGCCCGCTGGGCGCGGTACACGTCGCGGGTCCAGGCCGAGGCGGCCAGACCGTAGACGGTGTCGTTGGCCTGCCGGATCGCGTCGTCGTCATCGGTGAACGGCCGCACCGTGAGGACCGGGCCGAAGATCTCGTCGCGATAGACCTCGGAGGTTTCGGCGACGTCGGCGATCAGGGTGGGCCGATAGAACGCACCCGGCAGATCGGGCGCCACCCCGCCGGTGACGACGCGGCCCCCCTGCTCGGGCGCACGCGCCACCATCTGCGCGACCTTGTCGCGGTGGGCGAACGAGATCAGCGGGCCCAGGTCGGTGTCGGGATCGTGCGGATCTCCGACAACCATCTTGCTCATCACCTCGGCGACGCCGGCTACGAAGTCGTCGTACAGGTCCCGGGCCACGATCGCCCTGGTCGCAGCGGTGCAGTCCTGGCCCGTGTTGATCAGAGACCCGGCCACCGCGCCCTGGATCGCGGCATCCAGATCGGCATCGTCGAACACCACGAACGGCGCCTTGCCCCCCAGCTCAAGCTGGGTGCGGTGGCCGTGGACGGCGGCGGCCGCCATCACCTTGCGGCCCACCGCGGTCGAACCGGTGAAGGTGACGACATCCACGTCACGGTGTCCGGCGAGAGCGGTACCGACATCCGCGCCACCGCCGGTGACCACATTGAACACCCCGTCGGGCAGGCCGGCCTCGGTCGCCAGCCGGGCCAGCGTGAGGGTGGTCAGCGGGGTGATCTCGGCGGGTTTGATGACGACGGAGCAGCCGGCCGCCAACGCGGGGATGACCTTCCACACCGCCATCTGCAGCGGGTAGTTCCACGGGGTGATGGTGGCGACGACGCCGACGGCTTCGCGCCGGATGCTGGAGGTGTGGTCACCGGAGTACTCCGCCGTGGCCTTGCCCTCCAGATGGCGGGCCGCACCGGCGAAGTAGTCGATGTTGTCGATGCTGCCGGGCACGTCGAACTCGGTGGCCAGCCGCACCGGCTTGCCGGTCTGGCTGACCTCCTCGGCAACCAGCTGATCAGCATGTTCGTCGGCGAGCTTGGCAAGCTTGGCCAACACCGCGGACCGCTCGGCGGGTGTCGCCGTGGACCACCCGGGGAACGCCTGGCGGGCGGCGGCGACGGCGTTGTCGACGTCGTCCGGGCTGGCCAGGGCGTAATCGGCAACGGCCTGCCCGGTGGCCGGGTCGATGATCTGGTGGGTCGGCCCGGAGGTCGCCACGGGCGCCCCGTTGATCCAGCTGCTTGTCACATTCACTGCCACGCTCATGGAGCCCCACGGTAACCGATGCCACATTTCTTCTCTACGCAATCCCGCGTTCGGCCCGGCTCAAACAAGGGATTTCATCGATTCGATTGCCACAAACGACGGATTCCGTGCACAATCGGAGGATGAGCAACCCTGAGGGTGACGACCTTCAGCCCGTCCCGCTGCGGGTGAACAACAATTCTCGCACCGCCTTTCAACTCGACGACCTGTCGAAGGCGATCATCGAGAAGCTGCAGGCCGACGGCCGCCGTTCATATGCCGGGATCGGTAAAGCCGTGGGCCTGTCCGAGGCCGCGGTGCGCCAACGCGTACAACGCATGGTCGACGCGGGTGTCATGCAGATCGTCGCGGTCACCGATCCGCTGCAACTCGGGTTCGCGCGCCAGGCGATGATCGGCATCCGATGCACCGGCGACACCCTCAAGCTGGCCGAGAAACTGTCCGCCATCGACGCCGTCGACTACGTGGTACTGACCGCCGGATCCTTCGACGCCATCTGCGAAGTGGTCTGCGAAGACGATGACAGCCTGCTCGAACTTCTCAACACCCAGATCCGCTCGCTGCCGGGAGTGATAACCACCGAAACCCTTGTTTACCTGAAACTTGTCAAACAGCAATACAATTGGGGAACGCGATGACTATCGCAGAACACGCACCAACCACCTCCACCACAGATCTGGCCGCCAAGGCGAACCGCCACCTGTGGGGACACTTCGCCCGGCACGGCGAAGGCATCACACCGCCCATCATCACCCGCGGCGAGGGTGTCCGGATCTTCGACGACAAGGGCAAGAGCTACATCGACGGCCTGTCCGGCCTTTTCGTCGTCCAGGTGGGCCACGGCCGCAAGGAACTCGCCGAGGCCGCCGCCAAGCAAGCCGAGAAACTGTCCTTCTTCCCGCTGTGGTCCTACGCCACGCCGCCGGCCATCGAACTGGCCGAACGCGTCGCCAACTACGCCCCCGGCGACCTGAACCGGGTCTTCTTCACCACCGGAGGCGGCGAGGCCGTCGAGAGCGCCTGGAAACTGGCCAAGCAGTACTTCAAGCTGACCGGAAAACCCGGTAAGCACAAGGTGGTTTCGCGCGCGATCGCCTACCACGGCACCCCGCAGGGCGCGCTGGCGATCACCGGCATCCCGGCGTTCAAGGCGCCGTTCGAGCCGCTGACCCCCGGCGGCTTCCGCGCTCCGAACACCAACTTCTACCGGGCACCTGCCGAATACGCGCACGACGAAAAGGCTTTCGGCCGTTACTGCGCCGACCGCATCGCCGAGGCCATCGAGTTCGAGGGACCTGAGACCGTAGCTGCGGTGTTCCTCGAGCCGGTACAGAATGCGGGTGGTTGCTTCCCGCCCCCGCCCGGCTACTTCGAGCGGGTCCGCGAGATCTGCGACCAGTACGACGTGCTGCTGGTGTCCGACGAGGTGATCTGCGCCTACGGTCGCATCGGGTCGATGTTCGCCTGCGACGACCTGGGCTACGTGCCCGACATCATCACCAGCGCCAAGGGCCTGACCTCAGGCTATTCACCGCTGGGTGCGATGGTGGCCAGCGACAGGTTGTTCGAACCGTTCAACGACGGCAAGACCGTCTTCGGCCACGGCTACACCTTTGGCGGCCACCCGGTTTCAGCCGCAGTCGCCATGGCCAACCTCGACATCTTCGAGCGCGAGGGCATCAACGACCACGTCAAGCAAGCCGCCCCCGCATTCCGGGCCACCCTGGAGAAGCTGTACGACCTGCCGATCGTGGGCGACGTCCGCGGCGAGGGCTTCTTCTACGGCATCGAACTCGTCAAGGACAAAGCCACCAAGGAGACGTTCAACGACGAGGAATCCGAGCGCCTGCTGCGCGGGTTCCTGACCCCCGCCCTGTGGGAAGCCGGACTGTACTGCCGCGCCGACGACCGTGGCGACCCAGTGATCCAGCTGGCCCCGCCGCTGATCAGCGGGCAGGCCGAGTTCGACGCGATCTACGAGATCCTGCACGGCGTGCTGACCGAAGCCGGAAAGCTGTTGTAGCCCCACCCCTTTGCGTCGAAACGGTATTCCGGCAGAAGAAGTTCGAGTAACTCTCTGCCGGAATGCCGTTTCGACGGCAGACTGGCGGCGTGCCACGTAAACCCCCGATCGATCCGGTCCGTTGGACTCCGCCTCCCATCGACGAACTGCCGAACTTCGGCCCTGCCGAACTGACCATCGTCCTGGTGCCTGGCGACGGGCCCGAGGATGTCGTGGTCGACGCCTCCGGGCAACTGTGGACCGGGCTGGTCGATGGACGCATCGTGCGGGTGTCGCCCGACGGAGCGGCTGAAGTGGTGGGCAATACCGGCGGACGTCCGCTGGGCTTGCATGTCGCCCGCGACGGCCGGTTACTCATCAGCGACAGCCACCGCGGACTGCTGGCATTGGAACCTGCTACTGGAGTGTTGTCCACGCTGGTGGAATCGGTGGATGGCCGCCCGTTGAGGTTCTGCTCGAATGTCACCGAGACCGCGGACGGCACAATCTATTTCACCGAGTCGACCAGTCAGTTCCATTTCGAGCATTTCGCCGGCGCCGTCATGGAAGCCCGTGGGCGCGGCAGCCTGTTCAGGTTGAATCCCGACGGCTCGGTCACCACACTGCTGAACGGCCTGTACTTTGCCAACGGCGTGACCACCACTGCCGACGAGTCCGCATTGGTGTTCGCCGAAACCCAAGGCCGCCGGTTGTCGAAGTACTGGCTGAGCGGGCCGCAGGCCGGGTCGGTGACGCCGCTGGCGGTGCATCTACCGGGCTATCCGGACAACATCTCCACCGGCGCCGACGGCCGGATCTGGGTGGCGATGGTGTCTCCGCCCAACGCCGCCGCAGAGGCCCTCGCACCGCGCGCGCCGGTGATCCGAAAACTGCTGTGGCAGTTGCCTGACCGACTCCAACCCAAGATCCGTCCCCAGGTGTGGGTGCTGGCCTTCGACGCCGACTCCGGCGAGGCGCTCGCCGGGCTGCGTACCACCCGGCCGGATTTCGGTACGGTTACCGGGGTTGTGGAATCCGCAGGCAGGCTGTGGATGTCGACGATCGCCTTCCCGGCGCTGGCCTGTGCCGAACTTCGCGACTTGGGCTAGTTGCGGTTCTTCAAGGCATCGCCGACGCGTCTGGCGCTGTCCCCCAGAGCGTTCATCTGGTCCCGGTCCAGCGGCGCGAGATAGAACTGCCGCACCAGCATGGCGTATGTGCGCAGCACCGGCCGCAGATAGTCCTGTCCCTGCCGGGTGATCCCGACGGCGATTCCTCGCTTGTCCTCGCGGCTACGAAACCTGCGGACCAATCCTCGTACCTCCAGGCGGCGGACATGCCATGTCACTCGGCTCGGCGCAAGGACCAGAGAATCCGCCAAAGCACCCATTCGGACACGTCGGCGCGAGTCTTCATTGAGGAGATTGAGTAGTTGCACGTCGGGGACTGCGAGACGGTGCCTGGCGACGAGAGCGGCGTTGACCTCCCGATAAAGCAGTTCGGCAGCCTCACCGAAGCGCCCCCAGTGCTGCCACTCCTGGTCACTGACCTGTAATTCGACTGCCGACATCGCGTCGTACCACCTCCTTCGGCGGCGTCCGCCACCCGGCGACCACCGGGAAGAATCACAGCCGAAGGAGAAAGTTCGGTCTATGCAGAATGGGACAGCTCAGTCTCGGCATACACTGCTGCGCCATGGACGTGCCGTTGGTCCGCACCCGGATCACGCAACTCGAGGACCTGCGCAACGCGGTCAACGACGCGGGGCTCAGCGCGTTCCAGATGTCACGGGAACCCCCGCGCGGGAGCCTGATTCACGCCGCCGACGGCGGAGTCGCATTCAGTTCTGGGCGGTTCGACAGCCGGGTACAGATCCGCGGTCCGTTGTCTGCCGATGGCGTTTCGATCGCTGTTGGTCTGCAGATCCCACCCAGAAACCGGCTCCTGATGCGGGAGATCGACTCGGGCGTGGTCACGATGTTTCGGCCCGGGGATGAGCATGAGGCGTTTCACGACGTCAACGCCCTCTATGCCGTCGTGACCCTGGCTGAGGAAACGCTGGAACGCGAAGCGGAACGCCACGGACTTATCCTCTCCCCCAACGTATTCCGACGCACCGGTATACATCCGCAACTCTTGGCGCCGACGCATCTGACGTCGATATCGGCCTGCCTGGCCGAGGTGCACGCGGACGAACAGGCCGACCTCGGCTCGGCGGCACTCGCCGACATCGTCGCAGCGTTCGTCGGTCACTTCTCCCGGCTACCGGCGACGCTGCCCGACTTCACGCCCAGGCATCGTCAGCGAATTGTCGAGTCGACCCGCTCTTACATCGACCGCAACCTCGATCGACGCCTCGACATCGAAGGCCTCGCACGGCTCGCGGGGGTGTCACGGCGAACCCTTGCCCGAGCGTTCCAAGAGACACTCGGCGAGCCGCCGCAGTCGTACATCGCGCGGATGCGCCTACATCGCATCCGGTCTGATCTGCTCGCTTGCGATCAGCATGCGACCGTCGCCGAGCTGTCCAACCGGTGGGGTATCAGCGAGCTCGGCCGGATGGCGGCGCGGTATCGCGATTTGTTCGGCGAATCGCCGTCACAGACCCGGATGCGCAGCTCGCGCTGACGATCGCCACTCCGGCACTGGAACGGGTTGCAATGAGCGGGTCCTCCCCGCCGTACGCTCGCACCTATTTGAATCTGGAAATTCCCGCCGTGTTCCTAGTAGCAGCCTTCAAAAAGGATATGACCAGTTCATAGGCCATGTCAGCTGTCAGCAACAAGCCGCAGTTTGAATTGAACTTTCCCTGATATCTGCGACTAGAGCCTCTAGCTCCAGTACTTTCTGACCGTCTCAGGTTGCTCTCAGGAAGGAATCCATCTATGCAGCTGGCGCTAAGGCCGTTCACCACGGCAGGAATCGCACTCGTAGGGGCGGGCGTCATCGCCGTGTCACCACTTGCGCCACAACCGGTCGCGACATCGGCGACCACCACCATGTCCGCAGCGTCGGTCGCCCTCACGGCGTCGTCCTCGTTTGTCGACCCGATCGCGTACTGGGGCGAGGTACTCGAACTCGCGGGTACCAATTTGTCCACGCACTTTGAAGCGGCGATCGCTGACCCATTCCCCGTGCTGGGTCAGGTCGTCGAAAACCAGGTGGGGTACGCAAACACCATCATCACAGCGCTGTCCACGACCAGCCAAAGGCTCGACGCCTTTGTAAAGGGTGCTTATTTCGCAGGACAGATCGAGAAGATCAAGACTCAGTTGGCGGCAGGAAACGTCGCGTCAGCCGCTCAGGCGATTAACGGCATAGTGATAAACGGGGCTATCGCGTTCTACCCACTGCTCGACATGACGAAGATTCCAGGACAGATTGGGCAGAACGTCGCAAACGTACTGCAGACACTCGCCATGGAGTCACTTACTAACGTGGGCATCCCCGGGCGGCTCGGATTCGGCGCACTCGAGCTTGCGCGGAACACATTGGCCTCATTTGCCTGGACTACGCAAACCATCGTCACCGCCGCCAAGAGCGGGGACGCGGTGGCCTTGGCCAGCGCTATAGCAAACGCACCCGCAAGCCTCACCGATGGGCTGCTGAATGGGGCGATGGAGCCACACCCCTTCCCAAATCGCCCCCCTTACCGGGGAGGAACGGGATTCCTGACACCAACCACATTCGGTGTCGGCGCCGCCTCGTGGACCCCCCTCGACGCAATGATCTACCTCCCACGGGTGATCGCGGCTGCCATCACCCCGCCCGCGACTATTGCCACCGATGTCGCAACAACCGACGCGCCACTGGCCATCACAGCGACAGTTAAGCCAGAGCCGACTGCAAGCGGCGAAATCGTGTCAGATTCAGCCCTTACCGAATCGCAGGATGTCGCACGCGCATTAGGCGATACGGCCGTCAATGTCCCTCAGGCCAATGATGTTTCGGCAGACCGCAGCACCGAGCCAGGCAAGGCCGCTTCGGTTCCGGCTCAGCGCGTCAGGACCTCTCTGCGCGATGCCGCCGATCAGGCCGGCAAGCGGGTCAAGAAGCTGACCAACGGCATCGAGAAGTCCGTCAAGAAGTTCACCGACGGCTTCTCGAAGCCCGCCAAGAAGAAGGAACCTGCCAACAGCGGCGCCTCTGCGAAGAAGGGGGAGGCCACCGGCAGCAGTGCCGCCTCGTCCGACAAGAAGGACAAAACCGGCAGCGATGACTGAGCCGCTCAACGCGAGCGGTGGCGGAACCTCCTCCGGGTCGGGGGACGCCGGGTAACCGGCAAGCATTCGGGCCCCATCCTCCGTGGGGCCCGAATGTCTACCCAGAGCACATTCACAATCGTCACACAAACCTCACACGTCACAGCGTGGCAAACGGGAAATTTGGTGCCAATCACCTAATCTTCGGACACGATGGCGACCTTGCGGAGGACTACCCAGCGCGCAGTGTCCGTGTTTGCGGCACTGACGATGCTGACGGCACCCCTGATGACGGCCGGCGTAGCCAATGCTGACCCGGCGCCCGAATGCCCGTACAAGGTGACCACTCCCCCTGCGGTCGACGCCTCGGAAGTGCCCAAGCCAGGCGAGGTCACACCGGGACCACTGCCCGTACCCGCCAAGACGGTTGGCGGTGAGGCGCTCTCAGGCTGCGGAGTGATCACCGCCGCAAACACTCCGCCACTGCCCAACGATGTCTCCGCCGAGGCCTGGGTGGTCGCCGATCTCGACAGTGGCGACATCATCGCCGCTCGCGACCCGCACGGCCGGCACCGCCCGGCCAGCATCATCAAGGTGCTGGTGGCCACCGCCGCGCTCAACGAACTCAATCTCAACAAGTTGGTCGCCGGCACCCAGGAGGACGCCAACTCCGAGGGCACCCGCGTTGGAGTCGGCCCCGGCGGTCAGTACACGATCAACGACCTGCTGCACGGTCTGTTGATGCACTCCGGTAACGACGCCGCACATGCCCTGGCGGTTCAGCTGGGCGGCATGGACCCCGCGCTACAGAAACTGAACATCCTGGCCGGCAAGCTCGGCGGACGCGACACCCGTGCAGCCACGCCTTCTGGCCTGGACGGCCCCGGTATGAGCACCTCGGCCTACGACATCGCCCTGTTCTACCGCTACGCCTGGCAGAACCCGGCATTCGCCGACATCGTCGCCACCCAGACCTACGACTTCCCTGGCCGAGACGGCAATCCGTCCTACCCGGTGGAGAACGACAACAAGATGCTCTACAACTACCCGGGCGCGATGGGCGGCAAGACCGGTTACACCGACGACGCCGGCCAGACCTTCGTCGGCGCGGCCGAGCGCGACGGCCGCCGTCTGGTGGCCATCCTCATGAAGGGCACCCGGGTCCCGATCGCGCCGTGGGAGCAAGCCGCACACCTGCTCGACTACGGGTTCGCCACTCCCCCGGGAACCAAGGTCGGAACTCTCGTCGATCCCGATCCGTCGCTGACCGCCCCCAAGCGTGAGGAACCGACTGCGGCACAGGCAGCCGCACTGCTCCCTCCGGCGGACGCCCTTCCAGTGCGCGTCGGGGTGGCCATCGTCGGGGCCCTGATCGTGTTGATGCTGATGATGGGCGCACGGTCACTGAACCGCCGAACCATTCGCTGATCTGCGATCTATCGGCATCTGCGAAATGCTTCGGCGGCAACCTCTTCGGATTGCACGCAGCCGGCCATAGTGCGCCCCGGGATAGACACCTTCATCTGCTATGTAGATGACATCCATCGAAAACGCTCGTTGGATGCGATGACTCAATCGTGTTCGACTAGATGGCGTGATCTTCGGACAAGGCCCGTCTCTGCAGGAGGAGTTCTAGAAGTGTCGACCGAAATATCTGACGCCGAAAACGCCGCACCGGCCCCCCGCGCCCCACTCAAGTCCATGCTTTCAGGCTGGACGTTGACGTGGTTCCTCATCGTGGCGATCGCCGTCGGCTCAACCCTCGCGGCGTGGGTGGTGGGCGGCGTCAACGGAGCCAACCTCGGCATCCGCATCACTGCCCGGACATCGGCGATCCTTTTCCTGCTCGCCTTCACCGCGTCGTCGCTGTACCAGTTGTGGCCGAACAACACCACCAAGTGGATCCGCCGCAACCGACGCTATCTCGGCGTCGGCTTCGCCGGATCTCACTTCGTCCACGCCGCATTCATCGTCACGACAATCGTTCTGAACCAACAGCGGTTCGAGACCCGCGTCGTCGATCCCACCCCCCACGGTGTCTTTGTCCTGGACTTCATCGCCTACGGATTCATCATCGCGATGACCATCACCTCGTTCGACCGCGTCTCCAAGCGCATGCAGTACTCGACCTGGAAGGGCCTGCACCTCACCGGCAGCTACGTCATCTGGTTCACGTTCTTCATCGCCTACTGGCGTCGAGGCGTCACCTACACGGAGTTCTACGGACCGTTCCTCATGATCGTCCTGGCCGCGCTGATCATCCGGTTCATCGCCAAGGCGAAGCGAGGTGCGGCGAAGGCCTCGCGCACGTAGCGACGGTGCACCCTTGCCAATGTCTGACCGATCGGTCTAATCTCAGACCATGCGGTCTGAACGCACGAAAACGTTTACCGAACAGGCCCGGCGCCGGCAGATCGTCGAGGGCGCCCTGGAGGTGATCGCCGAACAGGGCTATCCGCAGGCTTCCCTGGCGCGCATCGCCGAGCACATCGGGATCGCGAAAAGCGCTGTGCTCTACCACTTCACCAGCAAGTCCGAAGTCGTCGAGGCGGTCTTCACCGAGATCTTCACGCGTGGTGCCGCAGTGATCGTGCCCGCGGTGAATGCCGAAACCACCGCAGCGGCAAAGCTGTCCGCTTACATCCGGGCCAACGTGGCGTTCGTCGCGGCCAACCGAGCCGCGGCCGTGGCAATGCTCGAGCTCATCTCCGGCTACCGGGACGCAAACGGACTACGGGTTGACCAAGCGGCCGCCAAAGCCGTTCAAGACCATCCGCCGACCGGGGATCTAGCCGCCCTGGACCCGCTGACCGTCTTCGAGGCCGGAATGAACGACGGCGAATTCCGGGAACTGTCACCGCTGTTCATGAAAAACATCCTGCGCGGCGCGTTGGACAGTGCGGCGCAAGAGTACGCCCGAGATCCCGACTACGACGTGATCGGCCACGGCGAGGTGCTTGTCGAGATCTTCGCGAAGGCCACGGCACGATGACCACCGTCATGATCGCGGCGTTCGGCACCCGCGGCGACGTCGCACCGTACACGGGGCTGGCCCGGCACCTGATCGAATGCGGTTACCAGGTGGCGATCGCCGCGCAGGAACCCTACCGAGCGCTCGTCACCGACACCGGTGTCGACTTCCGACCGCTGCCCGGGGACACCGAACAGGCGACCAGGAACTCCCCCGCGGCACAAGCTTTCGTCGATGGTGGCCGAATGCGGCCATCGACTCGATTGCTGGACGAGATGCGCTCGGACATGCGCGATCTGGGTGTGGCCCTGGCCGATACCGCGGCCGACGCGGACCTGCTTCTGCTGCCCGCGGTGGCAGCGGTCGTGGGATACCACGTGGCCGAGGGACTCGGCATCCCGAGCGCCGGTGTATTTCTCCAGCCCACCGCACCGACCGGCAACTTCCCACCATCGGTGCTCAGCGCGAGATCTTTCGGCCGTTGGGGCAATCGAACGTTGGGGCGTATCGGCGCCGTCGGCGAAAAGGCCTATCTACCAGTGATCAACGAGCTTCGCGTCGCCCTGGGCCTGACGGCCACATCACGCACGGACTACCAGCGGCGACGTACGGCCGACTGGCCGATCCTGCACGGCTTCAGCCCACACATCGTGCCCAAGCCCGGGGACTGGCCGCCGCATCTCCACGTGACGGGCTACTGGTGGCCACAGCACCCCGGCGGATGGCAGCCACCAACACGGCTCACCGATTTTCTGCAGGCCGGACCGCCGCCGGTCTACATCGGACTCGGAAGCACCGCAACGGCGCACGGTGCCCAACTCTCAGAGATCATCGAGGCCGCGGTCCGCCGCGCAGGGGTTCGGGCCGTGGTCCAGCGCGGCTGGGCCGGTCTTCACTGCGACAGTGACGAGGTCATCACGATCGGTGACGTCCCGCATTCGTGGCTGCTTCCTCAGATGTCGGCGGCGGTCCACCACTGCGGCGCGGGCACCACGGCAGCGGCGTTACGCGCCGGTATCCCGTCGGTGCCGGTGACAGGAATCATGGACCAACCCTTCTGGGCCGCGCGAATGCACCGACTCGGTGTGGCGGCCCTGCCGATGCAGCGCCGATCGCTGAACGCCGAGTCCTTGTCGCGCAGCATCCGCGACGTTGTCACCACCGGTTCGTACCGCGCTCGGGCCCAGGAACTCTCGAAGCAGCTCGATCGCGAGGACGGTGCCGCGAACGCCGCCGCCGTCATCACCAAACTGCTCGATCGATCACAGGAGGTGCACCATGGCAAGTGAGGAATTGATGGGCCACGCCCTGCTGGCCGGCGGGATCGTGCTCGCCGGCGGCGCGATCGGCGCCGGAATCGGCGACGGGCTGGCCGGCTCGCAATTCATCGCCGGTGTCGCGCGCCAGCCAGAGGCCCAAGCACGTTTGTACACACCGTTTTTCATCACCGTCAGCCTGGTGGAGGCCACGTTCTTCATCAACATCGCCTTCATGGCGTTGTTCGTGTTCGCCACCCCGGGAGGGTAAGTGGCGACCATCGCGATCATCGCCATCGGCAGTCGCGGTGATGTCGCACCGCTGACCGGGGTCGGTATGCGGCTGCGGCAAGCCGGCCATCGCGTGATCGTGTTGGCATTTCAGGCATTCGCCGATCTGGTGACCGGATGCGGGCTGGAGTTCCGCGGCCTCGACGACAACACAGCCGATCCATCGGATGTGTCGGCACGCCAGGCCGCGCAGGCGATGGCAGCGTTCCTCTCCCCACGCGGCATGCGAGGGTTCGGCGAGGGCGTGCTGGCCGCCGTGGGCGACGAGGGGATCGACGCCCTGCTGCTGTCGCCGTTCGCCGAACTGGTCGGCCATCCGCTGGCCGAGGCGCTCGCCATCCCCAGCATCGGCGTGCGGTTGCAGCCCATGTCGACGACTTCGGACCACCCGCCGGCGCTGTTGGGAGCGTGGACCGCCGGTCGGTACGGAAACCGGGCGGCGGCGCGGATCGGCGAGACGATGATCGACGGCCTATACGGGAGGACTACCAACCACTTTCGCGAGAGACTCGGTCTGTCGAAGGCCTCGGCTCGATCACTACGACGGCAACGCAGCGACGTTCATTGGCCCATCCTGTACGGCTACTCCCCTGCGGTTGCGCCGAGGCCGTCGGACTGGAGAACGGGGATCGACGTCGTCGGCTACTGGTGGCCGGCACGCCCGGTCCGGTGGCAACCACCCGCCGAACTGGTGAGGTTCCTCGACGCCGGCCCACCGCCGGTTGTCATCGGTTTCGGCAGCACCGTCAACAGCCGCGTCGCGGCCGAGACCTTGTCCACCGTTGTGGCGCAGGCCGTTCGAACCGCAGGCACCCGGGCAGTGATCCAGGCCGGATGGTCGGGACTCGATGCCTGCGGCGACGACGTGCTCGCCGTCGGCGAGGTGCCACACGACTGGTTGTTCCCACGGGCGGCAGCCGTCGTACATCATTGCGGCGCGGGCACCACAGCCGCCGGCCTGCGGGCGGGCGTACCAACAATCGCGGTCCCGGCCGGCTTCGGAGACCAACCGTTCTGGGCACAACGGCTCGTCGAACTCGGCGGCAGCCCGCCACCGCTCCGGCAGAATCGCGTCAACCCGGACAATCTGGCCACGTCGATTCGAACAGTGTTGTCGAACAATATATTTCGAGACAGCGCCGAAAGCCTTGCCGTCCAGATCAACGCCGAGGACGGTGCGGGCAAGGTGGCCTCGATCGTGGAGGAGGCTCTCAGCTACCGGTAACGAATTCGCCGATTCGGCTGACACATAATTGCCGAGCGAGTTAAATACGTCCCGGGCCTGCCAATCCGCCGCCGCTCTCGGCGGTTTGGCAGGCTCATCACTGCCAACGTCGCAGTAGCTGCTCGGCGCCGTCGGACAGCGACCGCACGATTTCGGCAGCACCGGCCTCCCGCTGCACCGCACCTACGCCCTGTCCCGCGTTGACGGGCGATCCACGCAGCACTCGCTCGGGAATCGTCGCCGGCCACCGATAGCCGGCGGCGACGTCGTAGCCGGTGGTGAGCTCGGTGTCGTCACCCGCCGCGGCCAGCAACGCATCACGCGCCGGCGCCGGCGTCAGCGCCTCGACACACGCCGCGAATGCCGTGCCGACCCAGGCGGCACCCGCTCCCGCCGCCAGCACCGCAGCCACCGCGCGCGGCGAGGAGATCCCGCCGGCGGCCAGTACCGGTATGTCGACGGCGTCGAGTACCTCGGTCAACAGCGGCAGCGTCCCGACCGTCGGCTCACCGTGGCCGCCACCTTCGGCGCCCCGGGCCACCACCACGTCGACACCGGCGTCGACCGCACGCCGGGCGGCATCGACCGTCGCCACCTGGGTTGTCACCGTGAGGCCCGCATCATGCGCCCGACGCACCCAGTGCCAGTCATCCCCGAAGCTCACGCTCAACAGCGCCGGCTGGGCAGCCAAGGCCACGTCGAACAGATCGGGCCGATCCTGGGCAACCCAGTGCACCAAGCCAATTCCGAATCGCCGCCCGTCGAGTTGAGCCAACTCGGCGGTCAACTGGTCAGCTGTCGCCGAGCTGCCCATGCCGACCATGCCCAGACCGCCGGCAGCCGAGACCGCGGCGGCCAGCCGGCCTCCTGCCGCACCGCCCATCGGCGCGTTGACGATTGGGACATCGATGCCGATCGACCGCGACCAGGTGGTTGCCAAGCTCACAGCCCGCAATGTTACGTCGTTGTTACAATGGGAGTCGCCAGCACATGGCACCGGACGAGGCGCACCCGTACCCGGCCAGCGACAAGACGGGGTGTTTGGAGGTGTGCCATGGCATGGCTGATTCTCGTCGTCTCAGGTGTCCTGGAAGCGGTCTGGGCGACTGCCCTGAGCAAGACAGAGGGTTTCACCCGTCTGGTTCCGTCGGTGATTTTCGGTGTGGCCCTTGTGTTGTCGATGATCGGGCTGGCAATCGCGATGCGCAGCCTGCCGCCCGGCACCAGCTATGCGATCTGGGTCGGCATCGGCGCGGTGCTCACCGTCGCCTTCGCCATGATCACCGGCGCCGAGTCCGCGTCGGTCATCAAGGTTCTGCTGATGCTCGGCGTCGTCGGCTGCATCGTGGGCCTCAAGGCCGTCAGCCACTAGACGTTTTCCCGCCCCGCTTTGTCACGCCAGCGTGGCTGTCGACCGCCGGCGCCACTCCAGCGTGACAAAGTGCGGCGGGTACGCACTCCAGCGTGACGCTCGACCGCCGGCGCCACTCCAGCGTGACAAAGCCGTGGGTGAGCCGCAGCCACCGACCACCGGCCGTCCGGTTACTAGCGGCGCAGCAGGCGCGAAAGCCCGAGGGCGCCAATGGCTCCCATGGCGGCCGCGGCCAAGGCTCCGGTCACCCCGATCCCCTCGTGGACCTGCACCCTGGTGACGATCTGCGCAGGATCCGGTGGTGGCACCGGCGCCTCGGCCAGGCTCTCCGTGGACGTCGCCGCCCAGGCCGTCGCGAACAGGATCAGCCGCGCGGTGACATAGGCGAACACCATCAAGCCCAGTACAGGGCCGAACGTCGCCCCAGCCGGGCCGTTCAGCACGGACTGCAGGTAGATCGACGCCACCTGCTTGAAGATCTCGAAACCCACGGCGGCCAGGAGGCCGGCTCGGATCGACCGGCGGAACGGCACCGGTTCGCGCGGCAACCGGGAGATGATCCAGGTGAACAACAGCCACGAGATCGAGACCGACACCGCGATCGAGATGACGCGCAACCCGCCGCCGAGTAGGGCGCCGTCGTGAAGGCCGATCCAGCGCAATATCTTCCGCATCAAGGAGGGGTCCCCGAGCACGGTCAGCCCGATGGTGACCACCATCGCCAGGAACGCCGACACCAGTGCGAGCAGATCCGACAGCTTGTTGCCGACGAAGCTGGACTCGGCGTGTTGCTCCCACATCTGGCTCAGTGCCTCACGCAGATTGGCCATCCAGCCCAGTCCGGCCCACGCCGCGGTCGCAAGGCCGATCACGCCGACCGTGCCGCGCGAGGCGATGGCCGAGTCCATCAGCGTGACCAGTTGCTGGCCGAGGTCACCGGACACCGCCTCACGGATCCGGTGCTCGATTTCTTCGAGCAGATCCGGACGGCGCGACAGCAGAAAACCGCCCGCGGCGAAGCCCACCATCAGCAGCGGGAACAGCGCGAAAATCGTGAAATAGGTGATGCCAGCGGCGTAGAAGTTGCCGTTGCAGTCGTTATAGCGCTCCTGCGCCCGCATCACATGGTCGAACCAGGGAAAGCGTGTGCGGACCCGTACCAATAATCCGGGCTTCTCCGCCTCGTTCACCGCCGACCCCTCCCCTGGCCCTCATCACGTTTGCTGGAGAAACCCTATCCTGTCGTAAACCCGCGCGAGAGTCTTCCCCGCGACCTCCCGGGCGTGTCCCGCCCCGGCGGCCAGCACCGACAGGAGTTCGGCCGGGTCAGCGAGCAATTCGTCCACCCTGGTCTTGATCGGCGTGACGAACTCCACCACGGCCTCGGCGGTCTCCTTCTTGAGATCGCCATAGCCGCGACCGACATAGCCCTCGACCAGCTTGTCGACATCGGTACCGGTCACCGCGGACTGGATGGTCAGCAGGTTCGAGATACCCGGCTTGTTCTCCTGATCGAACCGGATCTCCCGCTCACTGTCGGTCACCGCGGAGCGGATCTTCTTGGCCGTCACCTTCGGATCGTCCAGGAGGCTGATCAGCCCGGCGTCACTGGCCGCCGACTTGCTCATCTTCGCCGACGGATCCTGCAGGTCGTAGATCTTGGCCGTCGCCTTGGGGATCATGGCCTCGGGCACCACGAAGGTGTCGGGGAATCGCGCGTTGAACCGCTGGGCGAGGTCGCGGGCCAACTCGAGATGCTGCCGCTGGTCCTCCCCGACCGGGACCAGGTCGGTGTCGTAGAGCAGCACGTCGGCGGCCATCAGCACCGGATAGGTGAACAGACCCACGGTGGTGGCATCTGCCCCCTGCTTCTGCGACTTGTCCTTGAACTGCGTCATCCTCGACGCCTGGCCGAATCCGGTGAAACACCCGAGCACCCAAGCCAATTGGCTGTGCTCGGGCACGTGGCTCTGGACGAACACGGTGCTGCGCGCCGGATCGATGCCCAGTGCCAGGTACTGCGCGGCAGTCACCAGCGTGCGCCGGCGCAGGGTCTCGGGATCCTGCGGCACAGTGATCGCGTGCTGATCGACGACGCAGAAGAACGCCTCGTACCCGTCCTGTAGCTGCGCCCAGTGCGTGACGGCACCCAGGGCATTACCGAGGTGCAGGGAGTCCGAGGTGGGCTGAGCGCCCGAGAATACGACCTGTTTGCTTCCGCTACTCATGATGCTGTTGATTTTCGCACTGGCGTCATCCGGATTATTCAGGGGTCAGCCGCTGCAGGACACGTAGGAACACCGCACGCTCGTCTGCCGACAGCTCGCCGAGCCAACGCTCCTCCCCACGCTGGATCTCCCGCTGGGCCGCGTCCTTGACGGCGCGGCCCGCCTCGGTGATGCCCAACAGCCGGACCCGCCGGTCATCGGGGTCGGCCTCACGCTCGATGAAGCCTTGCTTCTGCAGGTCATCGAGGGTGCGGATAATCCGGGTCTTGTCGGCACCGATCGCCTCCGCCAGCGCCGCCTGCGTCCGCACGGACGACCGGTCGAGCGCGAGCAGGACGACGTAGCCCCACATCGTCAGGCCGTGGGCGTCCAGCACCGGCTGCTCAGCGGCCATCAGGTCCCGCATCAACGGGGCAAGCATGGCTGCCAGATCCGGACGCTTCGACATCGGCTCATCGTAGGCGTTGCATTATCGTATGCATAAGCTTATCGTATGCGCATGCCTACTATTGGAACAGACCTCCGCCCCCTTCACCGCGTCGCCGTCCTGCGTTCCGTCGAAGCCGTCGACGCGGTGCGCGCCTCCGACCTGGACCGCCCCACGCCGTGCGCGGAGTGGACGCTCGCCGATCTCCTGGCGCACATGACCGTGCAACACCACGGGTTCGCCGCGGCCGCGCGCGGAAACGGCGCCGATGAAGCGGTATGGAAGGTGGAGACCGTGGCCGACGCCGTGCGCGCCGACCCGGTCGGCACCTACGCCGCTGCCGCCCACGACGTGCTCGACGCGTTCGCCGCCGACAGCGTCACCGAATCGACGTTTGCCCTGCCCGAGTTCGGACCGGATGCGACGTTCCCGGGCGCCTTGGCGATCGGCTTCCATTTCGTGGATTACGCCGTGCACGGCTGGGATGTCGCAGCCGTGCTCGGTGCGGCCTACGAACTGCCCGACGACGTTGTCGCCGCCTTACTGCCGCTGGTGATGGCGATCCCCGACGGCGACTTACGGGACAGCGCAGCCTCACCGTTCGACCGGGCCGTCAATGGTTCCGCGGCAACCGATTTCGAGAAGGTTCTGGCCCACCTGGGCCGTCGCCCGGACTGGCGTCAGGCGTAGCTGACCGTCACCGGTGAGTGATCCGACCACCGCAGTGCGTACAGCTCGGCCCGGTCGACCCGCGCCGACGTGGCGCGGACGGCCAGGGCCGGGCTGGCCAGGTGATAGTCGATGCGCCAGCCGGCGTCGTTGTCGAATGCCTTGCCGCGCCACGACCACCAGCTGTAGGGCCCGGCCACATCGGGATGCAGCACCCGCACCACATCCACCCAGCCGGTGCCCAAAAGCTCGGTGAGCCAGGCCCGCTCGCTGGGCAGGAAGCCGGCCTTCTTGACGTTGCCCTTCCAGTTCTTGATGTCGTTCTCGGTGTGGGCGATGTTCCAGTCACCGCACAGCACCGCATCGCCGTCCCGCAACGCGGCCATCCGGGCGGCGATGGTGGCCATGAACCGCTCCTTCTCCAGCTGCCGGTCCGTCTCCGCCTCCCCCGTCGGGACGTACACGCTGGCCACCGTCACACCCGCGGTGTCCACCTCGAGGTAACGCCCGTGGGCCTCGAACTCGTCGGAGACCAGCAGCCGCGACGCCTCGATGGGATGCCGGGACAACACCGCAACCCCGTTGCGGCCCTTGACGTGCGGTTCGGCCGAGGCGACATTCCAGCCGTCGGCCAGGGCCGGGGCCAGGGCGTCGCTGAGCTGCTCGTCGTCGGCACGCGTCTCCTGTAGACACACCACGTCCGCCTCGGTCTCCTTGAGCCAGGGCAGCAGACCCAGATTCTCGGTGGACCGCTGCTTGACCGCGGCGCGAATGCCGTTGACGTTGATGGTGCTGACGATCAGGGGTCCCGGAGATGCCACGCCCAGACCCTACCGATCCGCACCGACAGACCCTTGCGGTACCAGCGGTATCACCTTAATGTCTGGCGGCATGGCCGAACGCACTCCCATCCACCTCGGGTCGGGCGAACCGATCCTGCTGCTGCACCCGTTCCTGCTGTCGCAGAGTGTGTGGAAGTACGTCGCACCCCGACTCGCCCAGACCGGCCGCTACGAGGTGTTCGCCCCAACCATGGCCGGCCACCACGGCGGCGCGCACGCACCGCTGCTCCTCGACGTCAACAAGTTGGCCGACGACGTCGAACGCCGGCTCGACGAGCTCGGCTGGACCACGGCGCATGTCATCGGGAACTCACTGGGCGGCTGGGTGGCATTCGAGCTGGAGCGTCGCGGCCGGGCCCGCACGCTGACCGGCATCGCCCCCGCCGGCGGCTGGTCGATGTTCACCCCCGCCAAATACGAGATCATCGCCAAGTTCATGGCGGCACTGCCGATCGTGCTGGCCACCACGGCTCTGCGCCAGCAGGTGCTGAAACTGCCTCTGTCCGAGCAGATCTCGTATCTGGCCGTCAGCGCCACACCCGAGGTGCTCAACGCCGGCGACCGCCACGACCTGATCGACGACGTCGCGCACTGCCCGGCGTACTTCAAGCTCATGGTCAGGGCACTGACCACCCCCGGGCTGATGGAGATCGGCGATTCCCACACCCCGACACAACTCGTGATCTGCGAGAAGGACCGCGTGCTGCCAGCACCGCGATTCACCCGACACTTCACCAAGAGCCTGGCCCCCGATGCCGTGGTCACCACCCTCAAGGGAGTGGGACACGTGCCGATGTTCGAGGCCCCCGACACCATCACCGGGGTGATCACCGAATTCGTCGACCGGCACATCGGTCAGACGCGCGCGACGGGGTAACCGACCCTTGAGACCGCCGGGCGTTTTGGCGATCTGAGCACAGGCTCGGCGCGGATGTTGGCCGCGCCGAGCCGCGAACACTAGACCTTTTCGGAAGCCGCCAGCGTGTCGTTGAGCGTCTTGCTCGGACGCATCACCGCGGCGGTCTTCTCGGGGTCCGGGTAGTAGTAGCCGCCGATGTCGGCCGGCTTGCCCTGCGCCGCATTGAGTTCGGAGACGATGGCCTGCTCGTGCTCGCCGAGAGACTTGGCCAGCGGCGCGAAGTGCGCGGCCAGTTCCTTGTCCTCGGTCTGCTCGGCCAGCGCCTGCGCCCAGTACAGCGCCAGGTAGAACTGGCTGCCGCGGTTGTCCAGCTCACCGGTCTTGCGCGAGGGAGACTTGTTCTCGTTCAACAACTCTCCGGTCGCGGTGTCCAGCGTGGCGGCCAGCACCTTGGCCTTGGCGTTGTCGGTCTTGTTGCCGAGGTCCTCCAGGCTGGCGCCCAGCGCCAGGAACTCGCCGAGCGAGTCCCAGCGCAGGTGGTTCTCCTCCACCAGCTGATGGACGTGCTTGGGGGCCGAGCCGCCGGCACCGGTCTCGTACAGCCCGCCACCAGCCATCAGCGGCACGATCGAGAGCATCTTGGCGCTGGTGCCCAGCTCCAGGATCGGGAACAGGTCGGTCAGGTAGTCACGCAGGATGTTGCCGGTCACCGAAATGGTGTCCTTGCCGCGGATCAGCCGCTCCAGGGTGTAGCGCATGGCCCAGACCTGCGGCAGGATCGTGATCTCCAGGCCCTCGGTGTCCTCTTCCTTGAGGTAGGCCTTGACCTTCTTGCGCAGCTCGTTCTCGTGCGGGCGCTCGTCATCGAGCCAGAACACAGCAGGCATACCGGACAACCGAGCCCGGTTGACGGCCAGCTTGACCCAGTCGCGGATCGGCGCGTCCTTGACGATCGGCATCCGCCAGATGTCGCCCTCCTCGACCTCCTGGCTCAGCAGCACCTCACCGGAATCGATGTCGACGATCTTGGCGACACCGGACTGCGGGATCTCGAAGGTCTTGTCGTGGCTGCCGTACTCCTCGGCCTTCTGCGCCATCAGGCCGACGTTGGGCACCGTACCCATCGTGGTCGGGTCGAACTGACCGTGGGTCTTACAGAAGTTGATCACTTCCTGGTACATCCGGGAGAAGGTCGACTCCGGGTTGACCGCCTTGGTGTCCTTGGTGCGGCCGTCGGCGCCGTACATCTTCCCGCCGAGGCGGATCATGGCCGGCATCGACGCGTCGACGATGACGTCCGACGGCGAGTGGAAGTTCGAGATGCCCTTGGCCGAATCCACCATGGCCAGCTCGGGGCGGTGCTCGTGGCAGCGGTGCAGGTCCTCGATGATCTCTTCCCGCTGCGAGGCCGGCAGCGCCTCGATCTTGCTGTAGAGATCCGACAGGCCGTTGTTGACGTTGACCCCGAGCTCGTCGAACAGCTTCTCGTGCTTGGCGAAGGCGTCCTTGTAGAAGACCTTGACGGCGTGGCCGAACACGATCGGGTGGCTGACCTTCATCATGGTCGCCTTGACGTGCAGCGAGAACATCACGCCCGTCTTGTAGGCGTCCTCGATCTGCTCCTCGTAGAACTCGATCAGCGCCTTCTTGCTCATGTACATCGAGTCGATGACGTCGCCCTCGTCGAGCTTCACCTCGGGCTTGAGCACGATCGTCTCGCCGCCGGCGGTTTCCAGCTCCATCCGTACGTTGCGCGCCTTGTCCAGGGTCATCGACTTCTCACCGTGGTAGAAGTCGCCGGTCTTCATGGTGGCCACGTGGGTACGCGACGCCTGCGACCACTCGCCCATGCTGTGCGGGTGTTTGCGCGCGTATTCCTTGACCGCCTTGGGAGCGCGGCGGTCCGAGTTGCCTTCACGCAGAACGGGGTTCACCGCGCTGCCGAGGATCTTCGAGTAGCGATCGCGGATCGCCTTCTCCTCGTCGGTCTTCGGGTCACCCGGGAAGTCGGGGACCGCGTAGCCCTTCTCCTGCAACTCCTTGACCGCGGCCACGAGCTGCGGGACCGACGCGCTGATGTTGGGCAACTTGATGATGTTGGTTTCGGGCAGCTGAGTGAGACGGCCCAGTTCGCCCAGGTTGTCCGGGACCTTCTGGTCGTCGGTCAGGTAGTCACCGAATTCGGCCAGGATGCGGGCCGCAACCGAGATGTCACTGGTCTGGATATCGATACCCGCCGGCTCTGCAAAGGCGCGGATGATCGGCAAGAAGGAGTACGTCGCAAGCAGCGGCGCCTCGTCGGTCAGCGTGTAGATGATGGTCGGCTGCTGGGCAGTCATGGTTGCTCTCCCGGCGTCAGTCTGGGTTGGACGAGGATCACTCGTTCTCACCCGCGGTTATTCGCTGCTCTGTTATCGCGGGCCAGACTACAAGGACGCGCACGGCCGCGAAGGAGCAGCTTTCATTACTGACCAGTAACTTTGGGTTACGGCGAGCCATCCAGCGCCCCGACGCGCCGATCGAACTGAACATGTTTCAGTCCCGTCCGCGCAGAACCGGCAAACACGCTGGAGAACCGACTGGCACCGCCTCAGCGCGTTGCGATAAGCTGCAGGCCGGTCATGAGTGTCAGCATCAAGCCCCGGCTTGCTGGCCGGCAACCCTCCAACCGCGGTGGGGTGCCCCGGGTGATGACCAGGTTGAGCAGTCGTTCGCGGCTGCAAGGCAAGCGCGGGTCCGAAGGTAACGGGCCCCAGACAGACAGGGAAACCTGATGGAGGCCAGCCATGTGTATGTGTCCATGAACTGTCGATGTTCGCGTGTCGTCGTAGTCGACGAGCGAGACGTCCGGTAGCCGACCCACACCCCTACCTTCCTCATCCCCTCACCCGGAGGAGACACCAAGCCATGACAACCGCCGAAAACTGGTCGTTCGAGACCAAGCAGGTCCATGCCGGTCAGACCCCGGACAGCGCCACCAACGCCCGCGCCCTGCCGATCTACCAGACGACGTCCTACACGTTCCGCGACACCGACCACGCCGCCGCCCTGTTCGGGCTGGCCGAGCCGGGCAACATCTACACCCGGATCATGAATCCCACGACCGACGTGGTCGAGCAGCGCATCGCCGCGCTCGAAGGCGGCGTCGCGGCACTGCTGCTGTCCTCGGGCCAGGCCGCCGAGACCTTTGCCATCCTCAACCTGGCCGGCGCCGGTGACCACATCGTGTCCAGCCCGCGCCTGTACGGCGGCACCTACAACCTCTTCCACTACACGCTGCCCAAGCTCGGTATCGAGGTCAGCTTCGTCGAGGATCCCGATGACCTGGACAGCTGGCGCGCAGCCGTCCGGCCGAATACCAAGGCCTTCTTCGCCGAGACCATCTCCAACCCCCAGATCGACATCCTCGACATCCCGAACGTGTCCGCCGTGGCACACGAGAACGGTGTCCCGCTGATCGTCGACAACACCATCGCCACGCCCTACCTGATCCAGCCCATCGCGCTCGGCGCCGACATCGTGGTGCACTCGGCCACCAAGTACCTGGGCGGACACGGTTCGGCGATTGCCGGTGTGATCGTCGACAGTGGCAACTTCGACTGGACCAACGGACGCTTCCCGGGGTTCACCGAGCCGGACCCCAGCTACCACGGCGTCGTCTTCGCCGAACTCGGTGCACCCGCCTACGCGCTCAAGGCCCGCGTGCAGCTGCTGCGCGATCTGGGCAGCGCCCTGTCGCCTTTCAACGCCTTCTTGATCGCGCAGGGATTGGAAACGCTGTCGCTGCGTGTTGAACGCCACGTGGCCAATGCGCAGAAGGTCGCCGAGTACCTGTCCGGGCACTCCGGCGTCACCTCGGTGAATTACGCCGGACTCCCGACCTCTCCCTGGTATGAGCTGGGGCAGAAGCTGGCACCCAAGGGCACCGGGGCCGTGCTGGCATTCGAGTTGGCGGGCGGTGTGGAAGCGGGCAAGGCGTTCGTCAATGCCCTGACGTTGCACAGCCACGTCGCCAACATCGGTGACGTGCGCTCGCTGGTGATCCACCCCGCCTCGACCACGCACGCACAGCTCTCCCCCGAGGAGCAGCTGTCCACCGGCGTGACCCCCGGTCTGGTGCGGCTGGCCGTCGGTATCGAGGGCATCGACGACATCCTGGCCGACCTGGAGCAGGGATTCGCCGCCGCCCGTCCGTTCAGCGGCGTCGCGCAGACTGCGGCGACGGTGTAGGACGGCGAGAGAAGACCGGCATGACGATCACCGAAGAACCCGCCGTGTCCACCGTCCCGTTGCCTGCCGAAGGCGAGATCAGCGTGGTGCACATCGGTGCCCTGACGCTGGAGAACGGCACCGTCCTGCCCGACGTGTCGATCGCCGTGCAGCGCTGGGGCGAACTGTCCCCCGCACGCGACAACGTGGTGATGGTGCTGCACGCGCTGACCGGCGACTCCCATGTCACCGGACCAGCCGGCGACGGCCATCCGACCGCGGGCTGGTGGGACGGGGTGGCCGGACCGGGCGCCCCGATCGACACCGACCAGTGGTGCGCAATCTCGACCAACGTGCTCGGCGGCTGCCAGGGCTCGACCGGACCGGGTTCCCTTGCCCCCGACGGGAAGCCATGGGGCTCAAGGTTTCCCCAGATCACGATCCGCGACCAGGTCGAGGCCGACCGGGCTGCACTGGCCGCCCTCGGCATCACCGAGGTGGCCGCGGTCGTCGGCGGGTCGATGGGCGGGGCCCGAGCGCTGGAATGGCTCGTCGGGCACCCCGACGAGGTCCGGGCCGGGTTGGTACTGGCCGTCGGGGCCCGCGCGACCGCCGATCAGATCGGCACCCAGAGCACCCAGGTGGCCGCGATCAAGGCCGATCCGAACTGGCAGGGCGGTGACTACTACGACACCGGCCGGTCACCGTCGGCGGGCATGGAGATCGCCCGGCGCTTCGCGCACCTGACCTATCGCGGTGAGGAGGAACTCGACGACCGCTTCGGCAACGATGCCCAGGGCGACGAGGACCCGACCGACGGCGGACGTTACGGCGTGCAGAGCTACCTCGAGTACCAGGGCGGCAAACTGGCCCGCCGATTCGACCCTGGCACCTATGTGACCCTGTCGGATGCGCTGTCCACCCACGATGTGGGCCGCGACCGCGGCGGAGTCGACAGTGCGCTGCGCGGTTGTCCGGTGCCCGTCATCGTCGGCGGGATCACCTCCGACCGGCTCTACCCCATCCGGCTGCAACAGGAACTGGCCGAGCTGCTGCCCGGCTGCAACGGCCTCGACGTGGTCGACTCGGCGTTCGGCCACGACGGCTTCCTGGTCGAGACGGAAGTGGTGGGTAAATTGATCCGCCGCACACTGGAGCTGGCACAGCGGTGAGCTCACCCAAGGCGCGTTCCCTGTCCTTCGGCTCAGAGGCCGCAGCCTACGAACGCGGCCGGCCGTCGTATCCGCCGGAGGCGATCGACTGGCTGCTGCCCGAGGGTGCCCACGACGTGCTGGATCTGGGCGCAGGTACCGGCAAGCTGACCACCCGGCTCGTCGAGCGCGGGCTGGACGTCATCGCCGTCGACCCCATTCCGGAAATGCTTGAGCTGCTGACGAACTCATTGCCTGACACCCCGGCACTGCTCGGCACCGCCGAGGAGATTCCACTGGCCGACAACAGCGTCGACGCGGTGCTGGTGGCCCAGGCGTGGCACTGGTTCGACCCGGAGCGGGCGGTCAAGGAGGTCAGCCGGGTGCTGCGCCCGGGCGGCCGGCTGGGCCTGGTGTGGAACACCCGCGACGAGCGGTCGGGCTGGGTCAAGGATCTGGGCCGCATCATCGGGCCCGAACATGATCCCAACAGCGAGGTGGCACTGGGTGAACCGTTCGGCGAGGTCGAACGTCACCAGGTGGAGTGGACCAGTTATCTGACACCCCAGGCACTCATCGATCTGGTGGCCTCGCGCAGCTACTGCATCACCTCACCGGAGCGGGTGCGCACCCAGACGCTGGCGCAGGTCCGCGAACTGCTGTCCACCCACCCGGCGCTGGCCCATTCGACGGGCCTGGCGCTGCCCTACGTCACCGTGTGCATCGGGGCCACACTCGGCTGAGGACGACCGAGCTAGGCGTCGCGACCCACGATGAACTGGCCGATGACGGCGGTGCCCGGGCCGGGCCGCGCACCTGGACCGGCCGTGGCGGTGGTGGTGTCTGCGCTGAGTTCGCCCCCGCACTGGCCGCATACCGTCTTCACTGTTGTGGCACAACCACATTCGTGGTGAACAAGTAGGGCCGGCGGTCCATCAGACCCGGCCTGCCACTTGTCCCCCCACGCCAGCAGCGTTGCGATCACCGGGTAGAGATCGCGACCTTTGTCAGTGAGCAGGTACTCGTGCCGCGGTGGCGCGCTCTGATACTGCCGTCGTTCCACGACTCCGTGGCCTTCGAGTTCGTCGAGACGCGCGGCCAAGATGTTCGACGCGATACCGAGGTCTCGGCGGATGTCCTCGAACCGCGTCAACCCGGCGAACAGGTCACGCAGGATCAACGGGGTCCAGCGTTGCCCGACCACGTCGACCGTGCGCGCAATCGAACACGCGATATCGCCGAAGGACTGTTTGGGCACACCCGAACCGTAGTCCATTGCGAATTGCAATGAACAGAGATTAGAGTGGGTTGCAATTCGCAAGTGACTGACGGATGGGGCGATGACAACGACGACAGACTCGGTCAACGCGTTCTGCGAGGCCACCCGTACCAACGACATCGACCGCGCGATGGCCACGCTGGCCCCAGACGCGGAACTCATCTCGCCGTTGTCCGGCCGGATGGTGTTCCGCGGACACGACGATCTCCGCTCGCTGCTCACCGCGGTGTACGGAGGCCTGCGGCAACTGTCGTGGCAGGAACCGGTCGGCGAGGGACCGATTCGCGTGGCGGTCAGCGAAGGCAGGGTCGCAGGCGTCAGCATCACCGACGCGCTGGTGCTCGAACTCGACGACAACGGCCAGATTCGGCGACTGCGCCCGCACCTACGGCCGTGGCTCGCGACCACGGTCTTCGCACTCCTGCTCGGACCGAAGATCGCCCGCCACCCGGCTGTCCTGCGCCGCGCTCTCAGGCGCTGAGCGCATCCGGTTCCGATTCCGGTCCGACCCAACGCCGCAGCGCACCACGTAGTCCGTCCTGGTCGCGCTCCGCGAAATCGTCTGCCGCCCAAGCGACATAGCCGTCAGGCCGGATCAGCAGGAACGCGGCAGGCCGGTCTTCTGCCGTCGCCACCGTCACGTCCAGCCGGTCGTGCCAGCCCTCGATCCCGTCGCCGCAGCCGCCGCCGGACAGGTCGAGCAACATCGGCCTCCCCGACTGCAGCAGCTCGGCAACCCGGCGACCGTCATCCAGGACGAAGTCAGGCACGAAGTATCCGGACAGCCGGTGCTCGTCGTCGACGTCGTAACGGACATCCGAGCCGGCCAGGACCCCGGCGATGTGCGCCGCGCCGTCCGGCGTCGCCAGGAGTTCGCCGAAAAGCTGTCGCAGTGCGGTGACTTCGGGCCCGGAGGCCATCAGCGCGGCCTGGGCCATCGAGTGCATCATCACCCGCTGCCCGGCCGGCCAGCGCTCACTGTGATAGCTGTCCAGCAGGCCGTCAGGCGCCCGGCCCTGCACTGTGGCAGCCAGTTTCCAGCCGAGGTTCATCGCGTCCTGCAGTCCCAGGTTCAGACCAGGACCGCCCATCGCCGAATGCACGTGGGCGGCGTCTCCCACCAAAAAGACGTTGCCCGCGCGGTACTGCTCCGCCTGACGGGTGTTCTGGCCGTTGATCCGTCGCAGAGCATGCGGTCCCGGTCCGTCCGGGGGTTCGATCGGCAGATCCGCACCGACCACTCGCCTCACGCTCGCGCGCAACTCGTCGATCGTGAGCTCCGGCGCGTCCTCGGGCAGGACGGAGCCGTACTCGATGGTCCCCAGCATCGACCGGCCCTCCTGGAACTCGGCGTAGATCAGCACACCATCGCCGAAGCGATTGTGTCCAAAGGGGATTCGTCCAACGCCAGGGATGTTCAGTTGGCCGTAGCCCGCACGCAACTCATCCGGCAGGCTGATGTGGGCCACCCTCGCGACCATCTCGGTCGTCAGCCCGGGGAATTCGATGCCCGCCTTCTTCCTGACCGGACTGCGGCCCCCGTCGGCGCCGACGAGATAGGTGGTCGCCAGCCGGTAGTTCCCCGCGGATGCGGCGACCTCCACGGTGACGCCGTCGGATTCGTGCCGGAGATCGACGAGCTCATGCCCCCACCGGATCTCGACCCCCAGGCCCTGCACCCAGTCCACGAGTTGGCGCACGACCTTGGGCTGCTGAATCAGCATGCCGTACATCGGATTGTCGACCACATCGGCGAACGGCACCTGCATGCCCGCGAAGATGTAGCCTCCCATCGGCTCCGGAGCATCGTCCGTTCCGCTGAGCGTCCGGTACAGGCCACGCAGATCGAGCACGCGGTTGGCTTGCCCGACAATGCCGTTGGCCTTGAGCTCCTCGCTGGGTTCCGGCAGCTGCTCCAACACCACTGGTCGCACACCGGCCAGGGCCAATTCACCGGCGACCAGCAGACCGTTGGGGCCGGCGCCGGAGATGACGACGTCCACGTTGTTCTCGTTCATGAGTTCCTTCCCGGTTCAGGTAGACCCGCAGCCACCGCTGCGAACCCTTTGCGCAGCAGTGACGTGAAAGACACTGGCGGATCGGCGTTCCCGTACTCGTCCATCGCGACATCGCCGACCGCACGCACCACGGCGGCCACCAGCCGCGGATACATGTCACGTTCCGGGTCGGTGCCGGTCCGTTCGGCGATCGCCGTCACCCACTCGTCGGACATCCCCCGGAAGGTCGCATCGCGTATCTCCGGGATCATCAGCAGTTTTCGGACCTCGGCCAGCTGCCGGCGGGTCGGCAGCACGCTCTCCGCACCGTAGACGTCGGACATATCGGCGTCCACCGGATTAATCACGGACTCGGCGATGGCGGTCCACAGTGGTTCGTCGGCCGGCCGGGATCTCAGCAGGTCGATGCTGCGACGCAAGCGTTCCTGCTGCCGGTACGCCAGCGCGTCGTACTTGCCGGCGAAGTAGTTGGTGAACGTGCGCACCGAGACCCCGGCCAGATTGGCGATGTCTTCGCGGGTGACGTTCTCCAGCCCGCGCTCGAACGCCAACGTCAATGCGGCATCGCTCAGCGCCCGTCGGGTGTCGAGCTTCTTGCGTTCCCGCAGTCCCGGTTCCATGCCACCACGGTAGAACAACTCTTGCCTATTGGGCAATATTGCCTACTGGGCATTACCTGCGAGCATCTCCAGTGGTCGGATTAGCCAAAATGGCTAAAATGGCCATATGGCTACTCTGACTTTCCGCAACCGCGCCGGCGAGCTCGTCGATGTACCCTCCGTCGCGGCCACCCGGTTCAAGAACGAGTTCGCCGCGATCGTCGAACAGGCCGCCCTCGGCGGCGCCGTCACGATCACCAAACACAACGCTCCCAAGGCGGTGCTCGTCTCCTACGCCGAGTTCGAAGCGCTCACCCGCGCCAACGCCCCGGCCCTCGACGAGCTGACCGAGGAGTTCGACACCCTGCTGGAACGCATGCAGACGCCGGAATCCAAGGCAGCCGTGGCCGCCGCCTTCGACGCCACACCAGAACAGCTGGCCGCTGCGGCGCAATCGGCACAACGGGGCTGAGCCCGTCAGGTGCCTTGCATCTACGTCCTTGCCGGGGTCAATGGCGCCGGCAAGAGCAGCATCGGCGGTGCCACCATCCGCTCCTTCGGAGGCGACTACTTCAACCCCGACGAAGCCGCTCGCCAGCTGATGGCAGCAAATCCCGAGCTCGACCAGACCCGGGCCAACAGCCTGGCCTGGCGCCAGGGCAAGCGGCTACTGGAACGCGCCATCGCCGAAAAGCTCGACCTGGCCATCGAATCCACCCTCGCCGGCAGCACCATCCCCCAACTGTTGACTGACGCTGCCGCCGCAGGATTCGAGGTGCGGATCTGGTACGTCGGGCTGGCCTCCCCCGAGCTGCACATCGAGCGGGTACGGCACCGGGTGGGCGCCGGCGGTCATGACATCCCAGAGTCCTCGATCCGGCGCCGGTGGCGGCACAGCAGGCAGAACCTCGTGCAGCTGCTCCCCGTGGTCACCGAACTCCGCGTCTACGACAACTCCGCCGACGCCGATCCGGCCGGTGAGCACGCCCCGCTGCCGGTCCTGGTGCTGCATGTGGCCCGCGGCGAGATCGTCGGTCCAGCCGATCTGTCGACCACGCCGGAATGGGCCAAGCCGATCGTGGCGGCCGCGCTGAAATTGGGTTGAGTCCCGCCGAAAGGCCAGTTGTTACACGGACTTTCGTCAGTTCAGTGCGACAACTGGCCACTCGGGGGGGAGAAATTTACGAGGTGCCGAGCGGGTCGATGGTCCACGCGATGTAGAGCACGATGGCACTCACCGTCGCGGTGGTCGTGAAGTCGATGGTCCGCGAACGGACCACCAGAAGCCCGGCCCGGTCATCGGTCAGGGCCAGCCGCAGCGCTGCCGCAGCGCCCACGCCGATTCCGATGACCAGCGCGCCGCGGCGCCAATAGCCCGCCACCACCAAGGCGAAGGCGGCGATGAAGATCAGCCCGACCACGAGGATCGGCCACTGGCCGGCGAACACCTTGCGGACGAACTCGTTGACTGTCACGCCAGTTTCGACTCTTCGAGCTCGACGACGTTGGTCAGCAGGAACGCCCGCGTCAGGGGCCCCACCCCGCCCGGGTTGGGTGACACCTGCCCGGCCACGTCCCAGACGTCGGGCGCGACGTCACCGGTGAGCTTGCCGTCCACCCGGCTCACACCGACGTCGACGACGGCTGCACCGGGCTTGATCATGTCTGCGGTCACCATGTGCGGCACCCCGACCGCGGCGATGATGACGTCGGCCTGCCGGGTCAGAGCGGGCAGATCGCGGGTGCCCGTGTGGCACAGCGTGACCGTGGCATTCTCCGAGCGTCGGGTGAGCAACAGGCCCATCGGCCGGCCGACCGTCACCCCGCGCCCGATCACCACGACATGCGCCCCGGCGATCGGCACGTCGAAGCGGCGCAGCAGGTGCACGATGCCTCGTGGCGTGCAGGGCAGCGGCGCTTCCTTACCGAGCACCAGCCGGCCCAGGTTGGTCGGGTGCAGACCGTCTGCGTCCTTGGCCGGATCGATGCGCTCCAGGGCGGCGTTCTCGTCGAGATGCTTGGGCAGCGGCAGCTGCACGATGTAGCCGGTGCACTCCGGGTTGGCGTTGAGCTCGTCGATGGTCTCGCCGAGCTGCGCCTGGGAGATGTCGGCGGGCAGATCGCGGCGGATCGAGTTGATCCCGACCTTGGCGCAGTCGGCATGCTTGCCGCGCACGTAAGCCTGCGAACCGGGGTCGTCACCGACCAACACGGTCCCGAGCCCGGGCGTCCGGCCCGCTTCGGTCAATTTCGCGACGCGCTGCTTGAGATCGACGAAGATCTCGTCGCGCGTGGCCTTACCGTCCAACACAATCGCACCCACGGGTGCCATTGTGTCAGCCGCGTGGCAGGCTCAGCATATGAACACCCAGCCCAATGTGTTCACTGATGTATTCAGTGAGGCCAAACTCGGCCCCGTGACGCTGCGCAACCGCATCATCAAGGCCGCCACCTTCGAAGCATCCACGCCCAATGCGCTGGTCACCGATGATTTGATCAACTACCACCGGCTGCCCGCGGCCGGCGGCGTCGGCATGACCACCGTCGCGTACTGCGCGGTCTCCCCCGGCGGCCGCACCGACGGCTGGCAGATCTGGATGCGTCCCGAGGCCGTGCCCGGACTCACCAAACTCACCGAGACCATCCACGCTGAGGGCGCGGCCATCAGTGCCCAGATCGGCCACGCCGGGCCGGTCGCGAACTCGCGCACGAACAAGGCCACGGCGCTGGCGCCGGTACGGTTCTTCAACCCGCTGTCGATGCGGTTCGCCAAGAAGGCCTCGATCGAGGACATCCGCGATGTCACCGAAGCGCACGCCAATGCCGCGCGGCTGGCCATCGACGCCGGATTCGACGCGGTCGAGGTTCACCTCGGCCACAACTATCTGGCCAGCTCGTTCCTGTCCCCCCTCATCAACCGGCGCACCGACGAGTTCGGCGGTTCGCTGGAGAACCGGGCGAAGGTGGCCCGCGGTGTGGTGCGCGCGGTGCGCGACGCCGTCGACAAGCACGGTGACAGGAAGATCGCCGTCATCGCCAAGCTCAACATGAGCGACGGCGTCCGCGGCGGCATCCCGATGGACGAGTCGCTGCAGACCGCGAAGTGGCTCGAGGAGGACGGCGGGCTGGACGCCATCGAGCTCACCGCGGGCAGTTCGCTGGTCAACCCGATGTACCTGTTCCGCGGCGGCGCTCCGGTCAAGGAGTTCGCGGCGAACTTCAAACCGCCGATCAGCTGGGGCATCCGGATGAGCGGCAACAAGTTCTTCCGCGAATACCCGTACCACGAGGCGTATCTGATGCGCGACGCCGAGAAGTTCCGCGCCGAGCTGACCATGCCCATCATCCTGCTGGGCGGCATCACCAACCGGGAGACCATGGACCGGGCGATGGCGGCGGGTTTCGACTTCGTCGCGATGGGCCGCGCACTACTCGCCGAGCCCGATCTGCTCAACCGGATCAAGGCAGAGGACGAAAAGGGTTCGGTCAAATCGCTTTGCACGCACTGCAACGAGTGCATGCCGACGATCTACAGCCATACCCATTGCGTGGTGACGGGAGCCCCGGACACACTCGTGAAGTGAGCACAGACGCCGTCAGCGACACCATGGTGACCTACCGCTATGTGCGGGTCGGCCTGGTGGCGCTGGTGGTGTTCCTGTTGACCTCGCTGGCATTGACCTGGGGACACACCTGCCCGCAGGGGTCGATCAGCGCGTTCTTCTACACGCGCACCCACGCGGTGTTCCTGGCGTCCCTGTGCGCGATCGGCATCTGCCTGATCGCCTACAAGGGCAGCCGGGTCGGCGAAGACGCGCTGCTCAATTACTCCGGGTTCATGGCCTTCATCGTGGCGCTGGTACCCACCGGCCCCGGTGACGACCTGTGTCAGCCATGGCTTCCCACCGTCACCGACCCGTTCGGCGGCGTCGCCAACAATGTCGCCGCGTTGTTCGTGGCCGTTGCCGTCGGCACCGGGATGTACCTGGCGCTCGGTCGCTGGCGGCGGCCGCAAGTGCCGCCCGTACCGTCGGCCGCGTCCTGCGCCGAGGCCGCCTCGCTGTGGAAGACCGTCGCCACCGCGCTGCTTCGGGTCGAAAAGTGGCTTCCGACAGCACTGTTGGTCATCTCCATCGCCGGCGCCCCGCTGATGCTGTGGGACTGGTTCGCCGAGCACGCACATGTCATCGCCGCGGTGGCGATGTTCCTGGCCATCACGCTGGTGGCGGTCTACCACGCGTGTTACGCACGAGCCGCGGTGCGCCAGCACCTGGCCCGGTTCTACGCGACCATCGCCGCGCTGATGCTTGTCACCGTCGTGGCCGGCGTCGTGTTGCTGATCCTGGGATGGCATTTCGGCGTGATCACCGTCGAACTCATCCTCATCGTGCTTTTCGCGGTGTTCTGGGCGGTGCAGACCTGGGACATCTGGGACGCCCAGGACCGCTACCCGGCAGAAGCCGTGCCGGCCCTGGCCACTACGCCGGCTTAGCCGGTGTACCCGTCGATCTGCAGCGTCTTCCCGTCGCTCCGCAGAACCAACACCGCGCCCGGGGACGGGACGAAGCCCTCTACCGATTGAGCAGGCACCGTTGCGGTCTGGGCACACGTCTTCCCGTCGAAGGTGCGCAGTGATCCCCCGGCGCCCCGGTCGGCGAGGACCAGGGTGTCGGGGAACGCCACGTAGGCAGGTTGATCGACCCGTCGACTCGGCACGGTCGAGCGAGCCGGCTCAAGGCCACCGGGGAGCTCGCACCGTTGACGACCGTCAGCACCGAACAGGGTCAGCCGGGTAGCCCGATCATCGAGGTACCACACCACGAAATCCTCACTGGGACCATAGGATTCGGCCAGACGCCCATCCGCAGGCAACGGGCTGACGGTGCGGTGAACGATATCGGCATACCTGACATCCGGAGGCGTTCCGGATCCCAGTATGGAAATGAAGACTCCGATGCCGTTGGCCGGCCGGGCCGCGATTCTGAGGTAGCGCTGATCGATCGGCGCCTTCGGGTCGACCTGTCGTTCCGTCAGCACTGTGTCCCAACCGATTTGTCCGGTTTCGGGATCGAGCACGCTCAGCCAGACCTTGCCGTCCTCACATTGGACCGTCGACACCACGCCGGAGGCCGTCACGATGGGTTCGGTGATGCCGCAACCGAGATGCGGAGCGGGCATGCTCCACAGCACGCGGCCGGTCCGGCTGTCGTACCTGGACCAGATGCGCTCGTCGTTCCACCCGATGATGAACGGACCGGTCGCGGCGCGAAAACGTCCGCGGGCCGCCACGCTCAGGGCGTCATCGCCACTGGTCCACAGTTGCTCACCGGTGAGTGCATCCAGACCGACCAGGCCACCATCGATGAACGCCAACACCGTGGCGCCATCGTCGACCACCCGCATCCCGTTGACGCCGATCTCCGCCGGCCCGGTGCGTGCGTAGTGCCAGCGCTCCTTGCCGTCGGAACCGTAGGCCGTGATGCGACCGTGCTGGTACACGGCGAAACCGGCTCCGGCCGAATCGATGTCGTATGCCGACACGTCTTTGTCGGCGAACGCGTCAGGCACCGACACGGTGAACGTCCGCTGCCCCAACGCAGTGGGAATCGGGGGCACATCGGTAGCTGCCGCCGTCGACGAGTCGACGAAACGCCCGTCGTCACCGGCACGCAAGGCGCCCACGGTCACCACCGCGGCAACCACGACGGCGATCGCTGCGCCGACCGCCAGCAACTTCACCGAACCGCGTTCCAACCGCGGGAAGGCCCGCGCCGCCAGGAACGTCGCCGCCGCACCGGCCAGACACAACCACCACGACGCCACCCCGAGCGGCAACGCCGTGGTGACCGGGGCGCTGTCCATCACCCGGCGGTAGAACGTCGGGATGCCCTGGCTGATGTAGGCGATGACCAGCACCGCCGCCACGCCCGCCGCGCCGGCCGGAGTGGCCGCCAGATCGAGGTCGGCGCGTCCGCGCCAGATGCTGTAGGCCATCGCCGCGATCAGCACCACCACGATCACGGTTACCACCAGCGCCATCCGGTTCGGCAACGCGTCACCCCAGCGGTGCAGGTTGATCGTGTACCAGGCGCTTTCGCCTGCACTGCGCGGCGCAACCAGCCGCGCCCAGGCGCTCAGCGCCAAGGCCCACACCAACCACACCGCTGCCGCACCGGCCAGCACGGTGCCCACCTGCCGCAGCACACCGAGCACCCGCCCGGCCGCCTTCTGCGCCCCTTCAGAACCCATGCGTGCCATCGTCACACGCCGCCACACCCCCGCAACGGCCCAGCCCCGGTGAGAACAACGGATAGAGTTGACCGCGATGAGCCCTGCGCTGACCGTTCGTTACGACGGGTCGACCCGTACCTTTGCCCCGGGCAACGATGTCGTCATCGGCCGCGACCTCCGCGCCGACGTCCGCATCGCCCACCCGCTGATCTCGCGTGCCCACCTGGTGCTGCGCTTCGACCAAGGCCGATGGGTCGCGATCGACAACGGCAGCCTCAACGGCATGTACGCCAACGGCCGCCGGGTGCCCACGCTCGACATCCATGACGGCCAGGTCGTCAACATCGGCAACCCGGACGGACCACAGCTGACCTTTGAGGTCGGCCGGGTCCAGGAGGGGTCCGTCGGCCGCACGCCGACAGCGGCAGTACCGATCGCGAACCGGCCGAGCGGCGCCTGGCCCACCCAGGCCGCACCCGGCCGACAGCAGTACGGCCCGCCACCCGCCGCCCAGCGCCCCGGCTTCTCGTCGGGCCCACAACCTCGCTACCCGACGCCACCCACCGGGTATCCCAGCGGCCCACAGGGCGGTTACCCGAGCGGGCCGCAATCCGGCTACCCGAGTGGCCCGCAGACCGGCCACCCCAGCGGTCCACAGGCCTATCAGCCCCCTCCCGTTCGCAACTCGAACCCGGGCGCGGCGCCGACGACGATGGGGCCGGCCGCCAGCGTCCGCGGCAGCAGTGAGTCCGGCGGCAACATCGCGACCAGCATGCTCAAGATCCTGCGCCCCGGACGCCCCAGCCCGGCACCGGCAGGCGCGATCAAGATCGGCCGCGAAACCGACAACGACATCGTCATCCCCGATGTGCTGGCCTCGCGGCATCACGCCACGTTGATCCCGATGACCGGCGGCACCGCGATCCGCGACGAACGCAGCATCAACGGCACCTTCGTCAACGGCGCCCGCGTGGACTCCGCGGTCCTGCACGACGGCGACGTCGTCACCATCGGCAACGTCGACCTGGTGTTCTCCGGCGGCACCCTGCTGCGCCGCAGCGAGACCGAGGCCGACACCCGCACCGGGGGCCTCGAGGTCCGGGCCCTGACCTGGACGATCGAGGGCAACAAGACGCTGCTCGAGAACATCTCGCTCGACGCACGACCCGGCATGCTGACCGCCGTCATCGGCCCGTCGGGCGCGGGCAAGTCGACGTTCGCCCGACAGGTCGCCGGCCTGACCCATCCGACCAGCGGCACGGTCACGTTCGAGGGCCACGACGTCCACGCCGAGTACGCCTCGCTGCGATCCCGAATCGGCATGGTGCCTCAGGACGATGTCGTGCACGGTCAGCTCACCGTCCGGCAGGCACTCATGTACGCCGCCGAACTGCGACTGCCGCCGGACACCACCAAAGCCGACCGCGAACAGGTCGTCATGCAGGTGCTCGAAGAACTCGAGATGACCAAGCACCTCGACACGCGGGTCGAAAAGCTGTCCGGCGGCCAGCGCAAGCGCGCCTCGGTTGCCCTGGAACTGCTGACCGGCCCGTCGCTGCTGATCCTCGACGAACCGACCTCGGGTCTGGACCCGGCTTTGGACCGCCAGGTCATGACGATGCTGCGCCAGCTCGCCGACGCCGGCCGCGTCGTGCTCGTCATCACCCACTCCCTGACATATCTGGACGTGTGCGATCAGGTCCTGCTGCTGGCGCCCGGCGGGAAGACCGCATTCTGCGGGCCGCCCGACCAGATCGGCGAGGAACTCGGCACCACCAACTGGGCCGACATCTTCAGCTCCGTCGCGGGCGACCCCGAAGGAGCCAAGCAGCGGTACCTCGCCAAGCACGGCCCCCCGCCGCCGAAACCGCCCGCCGAGAAACCGGCGAGTCTCGGCGAGCCGACGCACACCAGCCTGTTCCGCCAGCTGTCCACGATCGCCCGCCGACAAGTCCGGCTGATCGTGTCCGACCGCGGCTACACCGCGTTCCTCTTGATGCTGCCGTTCATCATGGGTGTGCTGTCGTTGTCGGTGCCCGGTGATGTCGGGTTCGGCCTGCCGGTGCCGGCCGTCCAAGGCGGCGAAGCGCCCAACGAACCGGGCCAGATCCTGGTGATGCTCAACGTCGGCGCAATCTTCATGGGCACCGCGCTGACCATCCGGGCACTGATCGGTGAACAGGCGATCTTCCGGCGTGAACAGGCCGTCGGCCTGTCGACGACGGCATACCTGATGGCCAAGATCGCAGTCTTCGCGGTATTCGCGGTGATCCAGTCCGCGATCGTCACGGTGATCACCATCCTCGGAAAGGGCTGGGGCCCAGGCGCCGTCGACAGAGGTGCGTTCCTCGGCGGCCGCAACCTCGAACTGTTCATCGACATCTCGATGACGTGTGTGGCCTCGGCGATGGTCGGGCTCGCGCTTTCGGCGTTGGCCCGCTCAGCAGAACAGATCATGCCGCTGCTGGTGGTGACGGTGATGAGCCAGCTGGTGTTCTCCGGCGGCATGATCCCGGTGACCGACCGGATCGTGCTGGATCAGTTGTCCTGGATCACGCCGGCGCGCTGGGGATTCGCCGCCTCGGCATCGACCATCGACCTGACCCGCCTGGTGCCGCCACCGCTGCTGCCCGCCGACTCGCACTGGAAGCACACCCCGTCGGTGTGGCTGATCAACATCGGCATCCTCGTGCTGATCTGCATCGTCTACACCGGGTTCGTTCGCTGGCGGATCCGGCTGAAATCAGCCTGACGCGCTCCGGTTCCCCGCACGCTCCCCCGCTGGCTCCGCCGCTTGTCTCCCCCCGCTGACTCCCCCATTGTCACGCTGGAGTAGCGCTCGGCATCGAGAGCCACTCTGGCGCGACAATGCGGGGGCATGACAAAGCGGGCGCGCGACGCGCCAGGGGTTGCGCGCCAAGAGCGCGGAAAGGTCAGCCGCCGTGGACGTCGAGGCCGTGAGCAGCCGAGTAGGCCAGCGCCTGGGAGATGTCGATCTTGGCGCCGCGCAGCTTCGCAGTGGTCCAGAAGGTCGGGTCGACGCGGGCACCACGCAGATCTGCCTCATCGAGCTTGGCGTCCTGCACCCGTGCGCCGGTCAGGTCCGCCTGCCGTAACACCGCCTTGCGCAGGTCCACCCCGACCAGACTGGCTTCTCGCAAGCGGCAGTCCGACAGGTCGACGTTGCGAAGATCGCAACCACCCAGCACGGCCAGCGTCAGATCCGATTCCACGATCTTGATCGGCCGCAGCCGGCACTCGGTGAACACCGAACCCAACAGGCTGCAGTTGGTGAACTCGCTGTGCCACAGCGTGGCGCGGCGGAACGTACAATTGCGGAACGCCGAGCCGAAATGTTGCGACTCGGACATGTCGACACCGCTGAAATCGCACTCGGTGAACACCACCCGCTCGGTGCGCAACCGGCTCAGATCTTCCTCGCGGAAGTCGTGACCTGTGAATTCCCTGTCCGCCCAGGCGGTTTCGTCAGCTACCACGCCTCAGCCGGGCAATGCCGACATCGTCGTCAACGAGTACTCGGTGACCGCGATCAGCGCAGCCTTGGCCGAGTTGCGGTCACGGGCGTCCACGGCGACCACCGGGATGTGCTCCGGCAGTGCCAGAGCCTTGCGGACCGCCTGGGTGGGATGCTTTGGCGCGTCGTCGAACTCGTTCACCGCGACGATGAACGGCAGCTTGCGGGCCTCGAAGAAGTCGACCGCCGCGAAGCTGTCCTGCAGACGCCGCACGTCGACCAGGATGATCGCCCCGATCGCGCCGCGCACCAGGTCGTCCCACATGAACCAGAAGCGTCGCTGGCCGGGGGTCCCGAAGAGGTACAGCACCAGATCCTCGTCCAGGGTGATGCGGCCGAAGTCCATCGCGACCGTCGTGGTGCGCTTGTCCGGGGTGCCGTCCAGGGCGTCGACGCCCTCAGACACGTTGGTGACCAACGCTTCTGTGCGCAGCGGCATGATCTCGGAGACCGCACCGACGAATGTCGTCTTCCCTGCCCCGAACCCGCCAGAAATGACGATCTTCGTCGAGGCGGCCCCACGTCGGGGGGCGCCACCGCCGGAGGCCGAGCGGGGTTCAGAGTGCTCGTAGGCCACGCAGGGTCCTTCCAATCAATTCGCGGCGTTCGTCGAAGCTAGCCGAATCATCAAGGGTGGCTTCCACCCGTAGATAACCCTGCGTCACCAAGTCCCCGATCAGCACGCGCGCCACGCCGAGCGGAAGAGATAAATGAGCGGCAATCTCGGCAACCGATGGACTGCCGGTGCACAACTCTACGATCTGTGCGCGCACATCGCGCCCAGTCCAGCGCGGTTCACGTGTCGTGTCGGTTTTTTGTATCGGCGCTTCCAGCGGAAGGTGCACGCGCGAGTCCGTGCGGCCGGCCGTCAGCGTGTACGGCCGCACCAGACTCGGACGGTCAGTAGTTTCCGGTTCGTCCACAGGCACCTCGCGAAGGGCAGAAGGGGTCGGGGACTCAGGACGGCTGCGGTGTACGGCGCGAAGACTGCACCACCGCGCCGACCCGTTCGACCAGAATCGCCATCTCGTAGCCGATCTGTCCGATGTCACATGACGGGGCGGTCAGAGTGGCCAGGTTGGAGCCATCGCCCACCCGCATCAGCAGCAGATAGCCGTTTTCCATCTCGACCACCGACTGCATCACGTGACCGCCGTTGAACAACTGGGAGGCACCGGTGGCCAGGCTTGCCAGGCCGGAGGAAACCGCGGCGAGCTGGTCGGCCCGCTCCACCGGCATGTGTTCGCTGGCAGCCATCAGCAGTCCGTCGGCCGAAACCAGCACCGCGTGGGACACCCCGGATACCTCGCGGGCGAACTTGGACACGAGCCAGTCCAGGGAGTCGCGCTGCGTCGGGCGGGTCATTCGTTATCGGTTCCTCTGGTCTCACGGGCATGCGATCGTCCGGCGTGCACGCCTCCGAAAAGGTTGCTGGTGCTCGTACGGACGGCCTCGGGGTCACGCGGTTTGAACGCCGCGAACATGCCGCTGTCAGGTTCGTCTGCCGATGCTACCGCCTCGAAGCCGTCGTCGTTGCGGTGTACTCCACCGTTGCGGTGACGACCGTTGGACTCGCCGGCCACCCCGACCGCGGCAGCGACGCCACCCGGCACCAGACGGGCACCCGGCGTACGCATGGGCAGGCCTTCCTCGGTGTGCTCCTCCACGGGCGCATCCTGCGCCGCGGCGGCCACCGACCAGCCCTTCTCCCAGACCGTCTTCCAGTCCAGGTCGGCGCTGCGCACGTGGGTCGTCGGATCGATATCGAATTCCGAGATCATCGACTGATAGATCGAGTCGCCCTCGACCTCTGCGCTTTCGGCCTGAACCGATTCGGCGGGTTCTTCCGGTCCCTGGCCGGGATCCGGTATGTGCACACCGTTGGCACCGTTGACGTCGCCGTGGCCGTTGAGGTCGCCGTAGCCGTTGAGGTCGCCGTGGCCGTTGAGACCGTTGACTCCATTGAGGCCGTTGACCCCGTTGACACCGTTCGTGGCGGCTTGTCCACGGGAGGCGAAGAACGACGACGTGTTGGTGGGTGACAGACGTCCGGGCTCCGCGTCTGCGTCGGCCGCGGTGTCGGCCCCCGCATCTACGGCTGTGTTCGAAGCCGGCTCCGCCGCTGCACCGACTTGACCCTTGGCCAGGGCCGCACTCTCTTCGGTGTGCACCGGCCACTGCTGCGGCCACTCGCTGACCGGTTCGTCCTCGGACTCCTCAGCCGGTTGCTCGGCCTCGGGTTCCGGTTGGGGGGCCAGCGTGCCCGGCAGTTCCGAGATACCGCTGGCTCCCGGACTGCGCTGCGGCAGCAGGTCGAACGGAACATCGGCACCGTTGACATGGGGCTCATCGAGACCGGACCCGAACATCGAGGTGTCGGCGGGATCGGCGTCCAACGACAACGCCGTGGCGATCCCGGCATGGGCATCGACAGGCATTCCATAGGGCAGCTCGTCGACGGCGTCCCCGCCGTCCCGGGCCAAGAGCGTGGCCGGGACGTACACCCCCGCCGTGGTGCCCGAGCTCGGTTCCTCGGCGACGGTGCTACGCAGCCGCACCACCAGACCGTGCTGGGTGGCCAGCCGCCCGACCACGAACAGACCCATGTGACGCGCGGTGTACGGGTTGACCTCACCGCCGGACTGCAGACGGGTGTTGGCGACCCGCAGGTCGGCCTCGGTCATGCCGAGGCCGACGTCGCTCACCTCGATCACCAGCGCGCCCTTGGCCGCGTGGACTGCCGACACCCGCACCTGCGAGATCGGCGGCGAATAGCGCAGCGCATTGTCGAGCAACTCGGCCAGCATGTGGATCAAGTCGCCGGCTACGGCACCGGCAATCTCGACGTCGGCCACCGAGGCGGTGACGACGCGGGTGTAGTCCTCCACCTCCGAGGCCGCGGCGTTGATCACCGTCGCCAGCGGGACGGGGCGGCTGTGCTCGCGGGCCAACTTTGATCCGGACAGCACCAACAGGTTGGCGCCGTTTCGGCGCATGCGGGCAGCCAGGTGGTCGAGCCGGAACAGGCTCTCCAAGCGCTCCGGGTTGTCCTCGTTGCGTTCCAGCTGGTCGATGAGCGTCAACTGCTGATCGACCAGTGAGCGACTGCGCCGCGACAACGTCTCGAACATGTCGGAGACCTGCAACTGCAGCTGCGCCTGCTCGCCGGCGAGGAACACCGCCTGCTCGTGCAGCTCATCGACAGCGTGGGCCACCTGGCCAACCTCTTCGGTGGTCTGCACCGGAATCGGGGTGACCGGAACCAACTCGCCGCCCGCGCGGACCCGTTCGATCTCCTTGGCCAGATCCTGGTGGGCCACTCGAAGGGCGCTGTCCCGAAGGGTCCGCAGCGGGCGCACCAACGATCGGGCCACCAGCAACACGATGACCATGGCGCTGACGATCGCGGTCGCAACCAGGATCGCGTCGCGGATCGCGTCGTTGCGGGCGTCGTTGGCCTGAGCCTCGACCGCAGCCGGAATCGCCGAGGTGGTGTTCTCGATGATCTGCCCGGCGATCTTGTCGGTGGCCTGCAACGAGGCCACCATGTCCGGGTTACCGACCAGCGGAATGCCCGGGTTGGACATCATCGCCATGCGTTTGACCATTTCGGCGCGAAGTGTGGCCGCCTCCTCGGAGCCACCTCCCAGGACCTTGGTCAGTGCCGCGACGGTGGACGGTTCGGTGCCGGCCATCGTGATCATCGAGGTGCGCAGCAAGGGTTCCGGCTCGGCACCGCCCGCAGTGACCAGCATCTGCTGGATGGCCATCTGGCCGCGCGCGCCGACCGCCCGGGCCAGCGCCTCGACCTGAGACTGAAGCGACTGCTGGTTGCTGTGCACCGAACCGGTGATGGCAGCTTCCCCGGTCAGCAGCAGCGGACCGTAGTTGAGGATGCGCTGACGGAGGTCGATCGAATTCGACATCACGGCGTCGACGAGTTCTGGCCCCTTGGTGAGCAGGCTGCCCACCGCCTGGCCGACGTCTTCGGCCACCTCGGTGGCTTCCAGGCGTTGCTGCAGGTCCAATTTCCGCTCATTGAAAGTGGACATCGCGGCCTGACCATCGCCACCCTCGGTAGCTGCGATGAGCACACCCTCCATGGCGGCCATGTAGCCATCGATACCGGGAATCAATTCGGCCCGGTCGGCGGCCAACCGGAGATCTCCCGCGGCGCTGGCACTGGCATAGATGCGCAAGCCACCGAACGTCGCGGCCAGGATCAGCGGCACGAGGACGATGGCAAGGACTTTCCGGCTGACCGGCCAGTTGGCCGGCGACCAGCGCGAAGGGCGCTTGGCCGGAGCCGATGGTGCTGGGGAGAATTCGACGAGGGTGCCGTCAGCCTGTTTCAGCTGCGTAAAGGCAGTCATCGGCGCCCAACCGCACTACCGGCTGCGTGGCCGCAATTTACTCGTGGGGCGTGATTCATAAGACTTCCTGCTGTTTCCGCCCACGCACGGGCGGGCGTCAAACGCCTTGGCAATTGCACGAGTATGACAGCAGCTCGCGAGCGTTTCCACAATTCTTACTGAACAGACAGAGTTCGTGACCGAGCTGTAGCGGAGTTGTGTGGTAATCGAGCAAACAGTGATGCGCTTGCCCAAACACATACCGATTTCCCGCTCCGATTCGCAGTCTGATTCACGGCTGAAATTGCATCCCGATTCGTCACCGGGCGGGCCGCCATACGATCATCATCGGATGTTCCGGGTGATGTTCTTTTCTCCCCGTATCGCACCCAACACCGGCAATGCGATCCGGATGGTGGCGGGCACGGGATGCGAGCTGCATCTGGTCGAGCCGCTGGGTTTCGATCTGTCCGAACCCAAGCTGCGCCGGGCCGGCCTGGACTACCACGACCTGGCATCGGTGACGGTGCACGCCGACCTGGCGGCAGCGTGGCGCGCACTGATGCCGGCCCGGGTCTACGCCTTCACCGCGCACGCGTCGACGTCGTTCACCGACGTCTCCTACCAACCCGGCGACGTACTGATGTTCGGCCCGGAACCCACCGGACTGGACGCACAAACTCTGGCCGATCCCAATATCACCGCACAGGTGCGTATTCCGATGCTCGCCGGCAGGCGATCGCTGAATTTGTCGAATGCGGCGGCCGTTGCCGCCTATGAGGCTTGGCGCCAACACGGGTTCGCCGGCGGCGTCTAGTTACGCCGCGGGCGTGGGCCGACACGCGACCCACGCCCGAATCCCACAGAGTGTTCATACTCCGGCTTCACAATTTCATCTCGGACATCAGGCGCCCCAGGGCGCCCGGACTCACCAACTGTCCCAGTGCGAGAACTGCTCGGCGGGAAGGCGCTTGGCCTTCTTGAAATCGGTGCCCACGGTGTAGGCGACCGGGAACAGACCCGCCTGGGCGTACCGATCGAACGGGATCCCCAGCAGTTCGGCGGCTTGCTTCTCGCCGTCGCCGAGCAGGTGCAGCGTCGTCCAGGCCGATCCCAGGCCCCGCGACCGCAGCGCCAGCATGAAGCTCCACACCGCGGGCAGCAGGGAACCCCAGAACGATGCGCTCATGCCGGCGGGTGCGCCGTCGGGACGGCCCTCGAGGCACGGGATCATGAGCACCGGCGCCTTCTCGAAGTTGTCGGTGAGGTACCTGGCGGAACTCATCACCTTGCCCATCTGCTCATCACGGATGTCGCCGCGCTCCGGCTTCGGTTGATCGAGATACGGGTTGGCGTTGGCCCGGTAGATGTCAGCCAGGGCCTTTTTCTTTGCCGGATCTGCGACGAAAACCCATTGCCAGCCTTGTGCATTCGACCCGGTCGGGGCCTGAAGCGCCAGGTCGAGGCACTCCATGAGCACCTCGCGCGAGACCGGCTTCTCGAAGTCGAGACGTTTGCGCACCGAGCGCGTGGTGGTGAGGAGTTCGTCAACGGTCAAGTTCAGGGCTGGTTCGGCTGTCATGCCGCGAGACTACAACCGTTCGCCGAACCAGAGAAGCTCCCCAGCAGTTTGCTGGGGAGCTTCCAATCATCGTGCGCTGCAGTAGAACTCAGCTAACCGATGGAGGTTGCGCGCCGACGCCCGATCGGCGACGGGGCACGGGTTTTTCAGCCGGCGTTCTCGGAGACCAGGACCGGCTCCCAGCCGTTGGCCTGCGGTTCGTCCGAAGATGCGTAGTCAACCGAGGACGGGACGGCGTGGATGCCGTGATCGTCGCCGGGCAACCCGCCGAGCGCGGCGATGGTGTCGCGGATCTTGGCCGCCTCGGCATCGGTCGGCGTTGCGCCGGCCTCGAGTTCGTCGAGCAGTCCGTCGCGCAGACCGGCACCGTTGGCGACTTCCTGAGCCGACAGCTTGGCGTGGATGCGGGTGACGTAGATCTGCTGTCCCAGAGAGGAACCCGGAGCCGATGCGGCGTGGGCCATCAGCGAGTCATACCGCTGACGAACCCCGCTGAGCGCCACGATGACCGCAGGCGACGGCCGGTTGCTGCTGGCCGCCTCGGCCAGGGAGGCACGCAGCTTGCGCAGGCCGGACAGGACGACGTCGGCGCGCTTGTGGAACTTCTTGTCCTCGGGGAAGGGCAGTGCGTCGATAGCAGCGGAATACATGTGCATCGCCGCTTCCGACAGACTGACGATGACCGCCGAATCACCTTCCAGCGTCGCGTTTTGTCCCATGGGCCCTCAATTCTCAAGCGAACAGATCAACAGAAAGTGGGCGGCCGGTTGCCGGACCATCGGGCCCGATTCACCGCCGCTCACGGTGAGCACGCCGATGACACTAGCGGTTTCGGAGCTGCACGTCATCGCTAGGGGCACTTGAAGAATGACGAAAAACAGGGTATGCGGGTGCGGGTGCCACCGGCCGGTAGCACGCGGCGCCGAGGGTGGCCTTACTCTGAACGCCGGCACGGTGGCAGGCTTGGCCGACGGGAGGTCGACATGGCCGGACTAACTGAATCGACAAGGGCCGCTGAGTCTTCAGAGGGCGCCCCGCCGGACTACGACCAGGTGGGCGAGGTGACCGAGCCGATGCGAGTAGCTGTGGTGGATCAAACCGCCGTCCCCAATGCGATGTCGGTCGACACCAAGGCGAACAAGGGATGGCTGGTGTGCGGCGGCCTGACCAGCCTGGCGATCGTCGGTTTTCTGGTGTTCGGCCCGGGAGCATCAGGCAGTAAGGCCGAGTGGTTCTTCGGTGCCGTCGTCTTCGTCGTCGTGATGGTGACGATGTGGTTGACCCTCACGATCCAGCGTCAGGCCAAGAACGACATCGCCCAGGCCGACGAGCGGTTGCGTCGCGAACTGGCGGCCGCCGACGAGCGGTCGGCGCTGGAACTCGCCCTGACCCAGAAATGGCATCGGGCCCAGATGGAATCGCAGCAGAAACTGCACCACGCCGAACTGGTGGCCCAGCACGAACTCGCGCGCATCGAACGCAACAACCTGCTGGAGCAACTGCAGAAGCAGGCGATGATCGAGGTGTCCCGCGCGGTGGGCGCACACACCCGGATGCTCGCAACGCTGTGGACCGAAGGCGCGACGCAGCTGCGCAATCCGGACCGCGCCGAACGGGAAGCCGCGATGAACGCGCTCTTCGGGCAGATCAGCCAGGTGGTGAGCGACGTTTCGGTCGAGCTCGACAACGCCCACCTGCTCTGCCAGGACGACCGCCTGCAGGATGCGCTCAACCGGGTCAACGACGCGGTGCTGATGGCGATCCAGGTCGCCGAGGATCTGCACGCCGATGTGGTCGAGGGCCGGACCCCGGAGACCAACCCCATCCCGGCCGTCCAGCATCTCCTGCACGAGCGGGCCACCGCCGCACGGCGGCTGGCCTGGTCGCTGCTGCGGACCGGGCTGGAGGACAGCGCCGCTCCGGCCGTCGACCCGGCCGGCGACCCGTCGGTCTGAGTCCAGATACGCAGGGCTCAGCGGAAGTCCCGCGACCGGGAGCCGACTCTCAGCTCTACCGGCCCCATCCGGTCGGCGATCACGGTGACCGCGCCACTGGCGTTCTGCACGATGCCGCGGACCACCAGCGCCGGAGCCGTCTGCGCCAGCTTGCGGTAGCGCGCCCATACCCCCGGTGCACACAACACGTTGACCATCCCGGTCTCGTCTTCCAGGTTCATGAACGTCACCCCTTGCGCGGTCGCCGGGCGCTGTCGGTGAGTCACCGCCCCGGCAACCAGGATTCGGGTCCCGTCGACGACGTCCAGCAACTTGTCGGCGGGAATCACGCCGAGGGCGTCGAGGTCAGCGCGCAGGTACTGGGTGGGGTAACTGTCCGGCGAGACGCCGGTGGCCCACACGTCGGCGGCCGACAACTCCAGCGCACTCATCCCGGGTAGCGGCGGCACGTGCGAGGAAGAGCCTACCCCCGGCAGCCGGTCAGGCCGCTGGGTGGCCGCCGCGCCCGCCGCCCACAGCGCCTCGCGCCGGCTGATCCCGAAACACCCCAGCGCACCGGCGGTGGCCAGTGCCTCGGTCTGGGATACCGACAGCTGCACCCGGCTGGTCAGGTCGATCAGGGTGGTAAAGGGACCGTTGGTATTTCGTTCGTCGACCATACGCTCCGCCAACTCGTCGCCGATGTGGCGGACACTGCCCAGCCCCAGCCGCACATCCAGGCCGGCGTTTTCCAGGGTCGCGTAGGCCAGGCTGGCGTTCACATCGGGACCGTGTACCGCCACCCCGTGCCGGCGGGCGTCGGCTACCAGTGACTGTGGGGAGTAAAACCCCATCGGCTGGGCTCGTAGCAGCGCCGCGCAGAATACCGCAGGATGGTGCAGTTTGAACCACGACGAATAGAAGACGAGCGACGCGAAGCTCAGCGAATGACTTTCCGGGAAACCGAAATTGGCGAACGCTTCCAGCTTCTCGTAGATCCGCTCGGCCACCTCCCCGGTGATGCCGTGAAGTTTGGCCATGCCGTCGAAGAACCGGCTGCGCAGCCGCCGCATCTTCTCGGTCGAGCGTTTGGAGCCCATCGCCCGGCGCAACTGGTCGGCCTCGGCCGCGGTGAAACCCGCACAGTCGACTGCCAATTGCATGAGCTGTTCCTGGAACAGCGGGATGCCCAGCGTCTTGCGCAGTGCGGACTCCATCGACGGATGGTCGTAGGTGACGGGCTCCAGACCGTTGCGGCGACGGATATACGGATGCACCGAGCCACCCTGGATCGGGCCGGGGCGGATCAGCGCCACCTCCACCACGAGGTCGTAGAACTCCCGCGGCTTGAGCCGGGGCAGGGTGGCCATCTGCGCGCGGGACTCCACCTGGAACACCCCGACCGAGTCGGCCTTCTGCAACATCTCGTAGACCGCCGGTTCGGACAGGTCCAGCTTGGCCAGGTCGACGTCGATGCCCTTGTGCTCGGCCAGCAGGTCGATGGCGTAGTGCAGCGCCGAGAGCATCCCGAGACCCAGCAGGTCGAACTTCACCAAACCGATTGCCGCGCAGTCATCTTTGTCCCACTGCAGCACGCTGCGGTTGGCCATGCGGGCCCACTCCACCGGGCACACGTCGGCGATCGGGCGGTCACAGATCACCATGCCCCCGGAGTGGATGCCGAGGTGTCGTGGCAGGTTGGCGATCTGGGTGGCCAACTCGATCACCGGCTGCGGGATATCCTCGGCCTCCGGGGAGTCCGGACGTCCGTTCCACCGGCTGAGCTGCTTGCTCCAGGCGTCCTGCTGCCCCTGGGAGAAGCCGAGCGCCCTGGCCATGTCGCGGACCGCACTGCGGCCGCGGTAGGTGATGACGTTGGCCACCTGGGCGGCATAGTCACGGCCGTAACGCTCGTAGACATACTGGATGACGTTCTCGCGCAAGTCCGATTCGATATCGATGTCGATGTCGGGCGGCCCGTCGCGGGCCGGGGACAGAAACCGTTCGAACAGCAACTCGTTGGCGATCGGGTCGACGTTGGTGACCTTGAGCGCGTAGCAGACCGCCGAGTTGGCCGCCGATCCCCTGCCCTGACACAGGATGTCGTTGTCCCGGCAGAACCGGGTGATGTCGTGCACCACCAGGAAGTAGCCGGGAAACTTCAACTGCTCGATGATGCGCAACTCGTGTTCTATCTGCGCATAGGCTTTTTTCGCATTGTCGACGGGCCCATAGCGTTCGGCCGCTCCCGCCATGACCAGATGCCGCAGCCAACTGTCCTCGGTATGCCCGGCCGGGATGTCGAACGGCGGCAGCTGCGGAGCGATGAGCGCCAGGCCGAAGGCACATTGCTCACCGAGATCAGCTGCGGCCGTCACGATCTCGGTACCGAACCGCTGGGCCATCTCCTCCCCCGAACGCAGGTGGGACCCACCGAGCGGGGCCAGCCAGCCCGCCGCCGTGTCCATCGAGTTGCGGGCCCGGATCGCCGCCATCGCCATGGCCAGCCGGCCCCGGTCAGGTGCCGCGAAGTGCGCACCGGTGGTGGCCACCACCGGTATCCCGAACCGCGACGCCAGCCCGGCCAGGACGGCATTGCGTTCGTCGTCACACGGATGGCCATGGTGGGTGAGTTCGATGCTGACCCGGTCGCCCCCGAACCGGTCCACCAGATCCGCCAGCGCGGCAGCGGCAGCTTCCGGACCGCCTTCCGAGAGCGCCTGGCGGACATGACCTTTACGACATCCCGTGAGGATGTGCCAGTGCCCACCGGCAGCTTCGGTGAGCCCGTCGAAGTCGTAGCGGGGCTTGCCCTTCTCGCCACCGGCCAGGTGGGCCTTGGCGATCTCGCGAGACAACCGCCGATATCCCTCCGGCCCGCGGGCCAGCACCAGCAGATGTGGGCCGGGTGGGTCCGGATCCTCGGTGCGGGGAACGTTCCCCAGCGACAGCTCGGCGCCGAACACCGTGGCCACGTCCAACTCCCGGGCCGCCTCGGCGAACCGGACCACGCCGTAGAGCCCGTCGTGATCGGTCAGCGCGATCGCTCTCAGGTTCAGCCGGGCCGCCTCCTCGACCAGCTCCTCCGGCGTGCTCGCACCATCGAGGAAGCTGTAGGCGCTGTGCGTGTGCAGCTCGGCATACGGGACCGAGCCGGGTGTGCGGGAAACCTCGGGCGGCTGATAGCTGCCGCGCTTGTGCGACCAGGCGGGGCTGTCCCCGCCGTCGCCCGCGGGCTCCAACGGCAGGCCGGAACGTCGCGGCTTGCCGGTAAGTACCCGCTCCATCTCCGACCAGCTCGGCGGCCCGTTATGCCAACCCACCCGGCCAGTGTATCGAACATTTGTTCGAGGCGACAAAGAAGCGTTCCCGCGGTTCCGCACTATGCCATTAGCTAATGGCATTAATATTCGCGAATGGCGTCGCAGTCGGAGGGGCAACGGGCCAAGACACTCGGCACAGTCTTCGATCCGCACTCCAACGCACTCAACGTCTGGCGGCTCATCTTCGCCTCGATGGTGATCATGCAGCACTCGTGGCCGCTTACCGGCCGCCGGATGAACGGCCCCTTCACCCAGTTGCTCACCGAAGTCTGGGTCGACGGTTTCTTCGTGATCTCGGGATACCTGATCACCTCGAGTTGGATGCGGCGGCCCAAGCTGCGTGAATATCTGGCGGCGCGGCTGCTGCGGATCTTCCCGGGCCTGTGGGTCTGTGTACTCGTCGTCGCGTTCGGCATCGCGCCCCTCGGCGTGCTCCTGCAGCACGGAGAACCGCTGGCATTCTCGTCACAGCTCTCCTGGGCGCTCAACAACGGACTACTGAACGTCTTCCGCGGCGATATCGACGGCACGCCCAGCGGAGTGCCCTGGCCGGGTGTCTGGGACGGGCCGCTGTGGACGTTGATCTTCGAGCTGATCTGCTACGTCGCCGTCGCCGTGCTGGGCGTGGCCGGGCTCATGACCAAACGCTGGACGATCCCGACGGCGTTCGTGCTCTCCCTGATCTGTGCCGCCGCGGTGGGTTACCCCGTGCTCGCGGTCGAGACGATTCCACAGATGGTGACCCGCTTCGCATTGACGTTCAGCGCCGGTGCCCTGCTCTATCAATTCCACGACAGACTTCCGGCCAACTGGTCACTGGTGGCACTGTCCGTGGCCCTGGTCGTGGTTGCCGGGCTGCTGCCGAACTACCGCGTTTTCGCGGCACTGCCGTTGGCGTACGCGGTCATCGTGTCCGGCGCGTTGCTCAAACGGTTTCGGCCGCAAATGCGTAACGACATCTCGTACGGCATCTACATCTACGGCTGGCCGGTCCAACAGCTACTGGCGATGATCGGCCTGACCTGGTTGCCACCGGGCGTGTTCTTCGTCGTCGCGACCGTGGTCACCATTCCGCTGGCGGCGGCGAGTTGGTTCCTCGTCGAGAAGCACGCCATGAAACTCAAGCGGCGGGTACAGACCGAGGAACGGCGTCAGCCGGGGACGTCCATGCGCTGGGTGCCGAGCACCGCCAGCAGTCGCATCGCCTCCTCGGCCGGCGAGCCCGGCTCCGGGGTGTAGATGTAGAGATGTTGATCGCGATCGGCGATGTCGAGGACATCGCAGTTGACCGCGACCGGGCCGACCGTCGGGTGCGCGAACGTCTTGCACAACATGGGCCTGGCGTTGACGTCGTGCGAATCCCACAACTCTGCGAACTCGACGCTGCCGGAGCGCAATTCGGCGATCAACTCGGTCGTCTCGGGATCGTCCGGATAGCGCGCCGCGGTGGCGCGCAGGTTCTGGGCACAGGTCCGCGCGAACACATCGGCGTCGGACAAGCCGTACAGCCGCTGCCCGCCCGGGCCCTGCGGGCCGAGAAACGCCCGCCGCACCAGGTTGCGGTCCCGGCGCGACAACGCCGAGAAGTCCTCCATCAATGCGCAGGCGAGGTCGTTCCAGGCGATCACCTCATACGTCGCCGACACCACGATCGCGGCAGCCTGCGGCAACCGCTGCAACAAATCGAGGATGCTCTGGCGCACCACCCGCGGCGGCCCTGTCGGCCGCTGCGGTTCGACACCGGCCAGTAGATACAGATGCGCCCGCTCGGCATCGGAGAGCCGAAGCGCGCGAACCAGACCCGCGAGCACCTCGCCCGACGGGTGCGGAGCTCGGGCCTGCTCCAGCCGCGTGTAGTACTCGGTGGAGATGAACGCCAGATGCGCGACCTCGTCGCGGCGCAGCCCCGGGGTACGGCGGCGCGGACCGGCCGGCAGACCCACCTCGGCGGGACTGATCCGCTCGCGCCTGCTGCGCAGGAACGCACCGAGCTCTCGCTTGTCCACGGGTCCATTCTCCCGGCTCTCGCGGCGGTAGCCAGGTATCAGCGATACCTGGATGCGGTACCGGTACCGACGCACGCTCGTTGTCATGACTTCTCCGACGAAGACCGGCCTGCTGGACGGCAAGATCGCATTCATCTCCGGCGCCGGACGCGGCATCGGCGCCGCCGCCGCGCGACTGTTCGCCGCCGAAGGCGCGAGCGTCCTACTGGCGGCCAGGACCGAAACCCAACTCAAGACGGTCACCGACGATATCCGGGCGGCCGGCGGTACCGCCGAGTACGTGGTCTGCGATCTGGCCGACGGCGACAGCGTGCGTTCCGCGGTACAGCGTGCCGTCGAACTCTGGGGCCGCCTCGACATCGCCTTCAACAACGGCGCCACCATCCAACCACCCGGGCCGCTCGACGAGCTGGCCGAGGACGACTTCGACCACGTCTACCGCGTCAACCTCAAAGGCGTGTGGCTGGCGTTGCGGGCCGAGGTCGCCGCGATCCGGGCCACCGCGAAAACCGGTGCCATCGTGAACAATTCCAGCATCGGCAGCTTCCACAGCAATCCCGAGCTGCCGGCCTACGGCGCCATGAAACGCGGCGTCAACAGCCTCACCGAATCGGCCGCGGTCACCTACGGACCCGAGGGCATCCGGATCAACGGAGTGGCACCCGGGCCGACCCTGACCGACATGATCCAGGAGTGGGACGACGCCAGTCCGGGAGTCCTCGACAGCCTCATCGCCGACACGCCGCTGCGCCGCGCGGCCCAGCCCGCCGAGATCGCCGAGGCCGCGGCGTGGCTGTGCAGCGACCGGGCATCCTTCGTCACCGGCGCGACGCTGCGGGTCGACGGCGGCAAGTGGGTGTAGGCCACCTCGTGATGCCAATCACGCCGCCGCCCCCTACGATGCCTCTGGGCTGGGGATTGGCTGTGAGAGGACGGCAATGGCGTCAACGAAGTACATCGGCTATGTCGGTGGTGTCGCGGTAGCGGCAGGAGTCGGGGCGGCGATCGCCGTGGCGGGCCAGGGCACTGCTCACGCCGATTCGACCGACGGTGCGTCCAAGGAGTCGACCGGCAACACATCCCAGCACCTCAACGCCGGACCCAAGCGCGGCGCGGCCAAGGCCGGCGAGGTCAAGCGCCCCAAGCCGTTGTCCAAGGTCAAAGAAAACGTCAGGGACAACCTCGAGAAGCGCGCCGGCAAGATCGAGAAAGCCGCTGCCCAGGTCACCGACACCGTCAAGTCCGCCAAGCCGGTGGCCGCCGCGCCCAAACCGAAGCCCACTGCCGAGGAGTTCGAGGCCGGCGAGGTCGCCAAGCTCAAGGACCTGTTCTCCCCCAAGCAGGCGGCCGCTCCCAAGCCGGCGCCCGTGGTGTTGGAAAAGCCGGAAACCGAGACAGTCACCCAGCCGACGAACAAGACCTCGGTCACCCCGAAGGTCGCCGCGGTCCAGGACCAGGCAGCTACGCCGTGGGACCCCAACCCGCTGCGCGACAATGATCCCCAGCCGAAAGACATTCCCCCCGAGATCCTGGATCTGCGGGATGCGTTGATGGGCGCCGCGCCGAACGAGCTCAAACCGCTTGTGCGCGAGGCGACCGAGCAGATCTACCGGGGCACCCAGATCGTGCCGTGGGTGAATGCGGTGATCCCGATCAGCAAGATTCTGCCGAGCCTGGCACCGGCGCTGGGTGACGATGACGCCGCGCGGGATGCCCGGCAGACCATCATCAACGAGCTGATCAAGACCACACCGCCGGGGTCGGCGGTGTACTACGGCTACGACATCATCGCCGACTTGATCAACCTGGAGGAGCCCGGCGCCGATCTCAAGGTCCAGGCCGTGACCACGGTGTGGGACCTGCTGGATCCATTCGAGCTGGCACACAACAAGGGCAACTCCGGCATCGGCGGCGCGGCCGGCTGAGCCGCACCTTTCACCGCGGTGCCTGGGTGGGCTCTAGTCCACGAGCGACGGCGTGTCGTACCGCAGGGTCTCGCCCCGGAAGAACGCCGGACTGCGAGACCGCCAGACCATCATCAGCACGGCACCCAGGATCAGCACGCCGAAGCCGATGAAGAACACCAGGCCGATGCCGCCGATCGCCGCGCCGCTGGCATTCTCCGGGTCCATGCTCTCCTTGATCGAGATCACGAAGACCGCGGCCAGCACGATTCCGCCGAGCAGTGGGAACACGAACTTGAACACCATGTTGTGGACGTTGTCGAACAGCTCACGGCGGAAGTACCAGACACATGCAAACGCGGTGATGCCGTAGTACCAGCAGATCATGATGCCAAGGGCGGCAATGGTATCCAGCAATGCGCTCTCGGAGAGCAGGCTCACCACGGTGTAGAACACCCCGGTGACCACCCCGGCGGTGACGGTTGCGAACATCGGCACCAGATAGCGCGGGCTGACCTCGGCGAAACGCGCCGGAAACGCCTTGTAGGCGCCCATCGCCAGCATCGCCCTAGCGGCAGGCAGGAACGTGGTCTGCAGGCTGGCTACCGACGAAGCCAGGATCGCCAGGAACAGCAGCGGCCCGGCATAGGTACCGAGCACCGGATCCGCCAACGCGGCGAACACGTTTTCGGCATTGTCCGGATTCCCCAGCCCCAGATCGGTTTCCCCGACACCGGCATACATCATGACCGCGACAGCGATCAGCAGATACGTCGCCAGGATGGACAGAACGCACAGCAGCCCGGCCCGGCCCGGTACCTTCGTCGGATCTTTGGACTCCTCCCCCAGGGTCAGGCAGGTGTCCCAACCCCAGAAGGCGAAGATCGACCCTGTCACGCCAACGACGAAGGCGCTCAGCGCAAGTCCGTTGAACGGATTGAACCAATCCAGGTCGAATGACAGCCCGGCCGGCGCGTCGCCGCGGCCCACGTGCACGAACGCCATCACCGCGAACGCCAACAGCACCACCATCTGGAATCCGACCAGTACGTACTGCACACGTTCACTGGTGGTGATACCGCGACTGGCGACCAGGGTCGCGATGACCAGGAACACCAGCGTGGTGATGATGTTGACGGCTTTGTTGTCGGCGAGCTCGGCGATCGACGGGTGGTTGGTGATCCGGGCGAAGAACAGATAGAAGAACTCCACCGCGATGGCGGCGAGATTGGACAGCACGATGATGGACGCGACCACCATGCCCCATCCACACATCCAGCCGACATACGGGCCGAATGCCTTGGTGGACCACGTGAACGACGCCCCGCAGTCGGGTGCGCGCGAGTTCAGTTCGCGGTAGGCGTAGGCGGTCAGGAACATCGGGATGAACCCGGCGATGAAGATCGCCGGCATCTTGAGGCCGACCGCCGCGACGATCAACCCGATGCTCGCGGTCAGCGTGTATCCGGGTGCCACACACGAGATGCCGAGGATCGCACCGGAGAAGGTGCCGACCTTTCCCGCGGCCAGCCCCTTGGAGACCAGCCCGGCAGAGTGCTCGGCGGCTTCGAGCTTCTGATGCGACGCGGATTCCGATGCGGACTCGGTCATGAGTGATCCTCGCCCTCTTTCAGTTCGTCCCGGGGCACAACCACCATGGGCACGTCCAACACCCGCAACATCTTGGCCGCAGTGGAACCGAGGAAGATCCGTCGCGGCGCGCTGAGCCGACTGGATCCGACCATGATGATGTCACCGTCATCCCAACCCAACTGTTCGACAGCGGCCTCGACGCTGGGACCGGTCACGATGGTCGAGGACACCGGAAAATCCGCCGGCAGTTCATTTCTGGCGGCCTCCAAGGTCCGTTCGGCGTGTGCGAGCGCGTGGGCTCGCACGGCTTCACTGTCGCCGCGCAGCGAGCCGAAGGTCGGATCGAGCGCAACCAGCGACACCAACCGCAGCGGAATCTCCGCGGCCCGACTGGCCCGTACCGCGGTGGCGAACAGCAGATCCGAACCCTGACGTTGACCGATGGCACAGGTGATCTCATGCACGCGTTCGACCTTGGAATCGCGTGTTCCGCGGGGCGCCACCGCGACCGGCACCGGCGAGGCGTGCAACAACTCGTTGACCACCGAACCCAGCGAGTAGCTGCCGACCAACCCGCCACCGGCACCGCCGACCACGATCGCGACCGCTTGTAGCCGCAGAGCTTCGCGGATCAGACCGTCGGTGAACGACTCGTCGAAACTCAGATGCGTGTGCGCCACAACGTCGTCGGGCACCAGGCCCAGGGCATCATCCAGCCAGCCTTGCGCCTGCTCGGCCAGCACTTCCTCGTAGCCACCCTTGGGGACGGTGCCCGGCGGCGCGTTGTCGGGCGGGAGCACGATGCAGACGTGGACCTCGGCCGCCAGCGTTCGGGCGAACCGAACCGCCAACGCGAGTGCGTCGGCGCCACCCGGAGTGGCCAGATACCCAACGACCAGGTTCACCTGCGTCACCTGCCACCACCATTCCCGCACCGCGGTGCGACCTCAGTGGTTCGATCCTGTCAATCCACCACGCAGTGTGCAGCCGCTTCTACGAAATTGCCGCGCCTGCCGGATCAGTCGGAATACTCGGCGACACCGTCCTCCAGTACGAGTCGGGCATCGGCACCGTCGGGCCCGGCCGCCTCGGTGCGGAACACGGCCCGCCCCGGCTCGGTACGCCAGATCGACGTCGTCAGCGTCTCGCCCGGGAACACCGGAGAACTGAACCGCGCCGCCACGGCATGGACTTTCGTGGCGTCGCCGCCACCGAGCTCGGCTACCAGCGCCCGCCCGGCCACCCCGTAGGTGCACAGACCGTGCAGGATCGGCTTCGGAAACCCGGCCAGATTCTTCGCGAACCACGGATCGCTGTGCAGCGGGTTGCGGTCGCCGGAAAGTCGATAGATCAGCGCCTGATCCTCGCGGGTGGGCAACGCCACCCGGGCGTCAGGTTCGCGATCGGGAATCTGCGGCGCCGCGGGGCGTTGCCCTGGCTGCCCACCGAACCCACCTTCACCCCGAATCACCACTGTGGTAAGGGTTTCCGCGACGACCTCGCCGCTGGCCGGATCGGTGCCGATGCCCTTGAGCATGACCACCGCGTTCTTACCCTCACCCTTGTCCTGGATGTCGACGACCTCGGAGACCACACTGAGCTTCCCGGCCGGAGGCAGTGGCCGGTGCAGCCGGATCTCCTGGGAGCCGTGCAGCAGCATGCCGAAATTGAACGTGCCGATCTTCAGCGCCGCCGGAAAGGCCGAGCAGGCGATCACCGCATACGTGGGCAGCACCTGCTGTTCGATCTCGTGGCTGTTCTCGGTGGTGAAGGCCAGGTCATCGGTGCCCGCGCCCACGCCGATGGCGTACAGCAGGGTGTCGCGGTCGGTCCAGTCGAACGGGATCGGATCGGTCGTCTCGCCAATGGCGTCCGGATTGAGGGGCATGCGTGCCGACGATAGCGGTTCAGCGGCCGAGTTGACCGGCCTTGTTGACGTTTGCCCGATCTAAGGCCACGATGGCTCGCATGCGTTATGTCGTTACCGGCGGTACCGGGTTTATTGGCCGCCGAGTAGTCAGCCGGATTCTGTCCCGCGAACCCGAATCCGCAGTGTGGGTGCTGGTGCGCCGCGAGTCGTTGACGCGGTTCGAGCGGCTGGCTCAAGACTGGGATGAGCGGGTGAAACCGCTGGTCGGCGACCTGACGACGGCCGATCTGGGGCTCTCCGACGCCGATATCGCCGAGCTGGGTGACGTGTCGCATGTGGTGCACTGCGCGGCGATCTACGACATGACGGTCGGCGAATCCGAACAGCGGGCGGCCAACGTGGAGGGCACTCGCGCGGTGATCGGGCTGACCCGTCGCCTCGACGCCACGTTGCACCACGTGTCCTCGATCGCGGTCGCGGGAAACCACCGGGGCGTGTTCACCGAGGACGATTTCGACGTCGCCCAGGACCTGCCGACGCCGTATCACCAGACCAAGTTCGAGGCAGAACTGCTGGTGCGTTCGACGCCGGGCCTGCGCTACCGGGTGTACCGCCCGGCCGTCGTGGTCGGCGATTCCCAAACCGGCGAGATGGACAAGATCGACGGCCCGTATTACTTCTTCGGCGTGCTGGCCCGGCTGGCGGCGCTTCCCAGGTTCACGCCGATGATGCTGCCCGACTCGGGCCGGACCAATGTGGTCCCGGTGGACTTCGTAGTGGACGCGATGGTCGCGCTGATGCATATAGACGGCAAAGACGGTGAAGCGTTCCACCTGACCGCGCCCGAGACCATCGGGCTGCGCGACATCTACCGTGGCGTGGCCGCCGAGGCCGGGCTGCCGCCGCTGCGCGGCTCGCTGCCGCGGGCGACCGCGGCACCGGTGTTGCGGGCGCGGGGCCGGGTCAAGGCGGTACGCAACATCGTCGCCACCCAGCTGGGCATTCCGGGTGACGTGCTCGACGTGGCGGAGTTGCGCCCGACCTTCACCGCGGACAACGCCACCGCTGCGCTGCACGGTACCGGGATCTCCGTACCCGAATTCTCTTCGTACGCACCGAAACTATGGCGGTACTGGGCTGAGCACCTCGATCCCGACCGGGCCCGTCGCGATGATCCGGCCGGCCCGCTGGTCGGCAAGCACGTCATCATCACCGGCGCCTCCAGCGGCATCGGCCGAGCCTCGGCGATCGCCGTGGCCGAACGCGGTGCCTGCGTCTTCGCCCTGGCCCGCAGCGGTGAGGCACTCGACGACCTGGTCGCCGAGATCCGCGCAGCGGGCGGGCAGGCTTACGCATTCACCTGTGACGTCACCGATTCCGCGTCGGTCGAGCACACCGTCAAGGACATCCTCGGCCGGTTCGGTCACGTCGATTACCTGGTCAACAACGCCGGCCGGTCGATCCGCCGGTCGGTGACCAACTCGACGGACCGGTTGCACGATTACGAGCGGGTGATGGCCGTCAACTACTTCGGTTCGGTGCGCATGGTGCTGGCGCTGCTGCCGCACTGGCGCGAACGCCGGTTCGGCCATGTGGTCAACGTGTCCAGCGCCGGCGTGCAGGCCAACACCCCGAAGTACAGCGCCTACCTGCCATCCAAGGCGGCGCTCGACGCCTTCTCCGAGGTGGTCGGCACCGAAACCCTCTCGGATCACATCACCTTCACCAATATCCATATGCCGCTGGTGAAGACGCCGATGATCGCGCCGTCGCGCAAACTCAATCCGGTGCCGCCGATCTCGGCCGAGCATGCCGCGGCCATGGTGGTGCGCGGCCTGGTGGACAAGCCGGCCCGGATCGACACCCCGCTGGGCACCGTCGCCGATTTCGGCAACTACCTGACCCCGAAGCTATCTCGTCGCGTCCTGCATCAGCTGTATCTGGGCTACCCGGACTCGGCGGCCGCGCGCGGCGAGGCCGGTGAGAGCCCTCAGGCGCCGGCAGGCGAACCGACGCAGCGGCGGCCGAAGCGCCCGGTCCGCAGCGCCCGAAGCCTGCGGGTCCCGCGCACGGTGGCCCGCCCGGTGAAGCGGGCGGTGCGGCTGGTGCCGGGCGTGCACTGGTAAGTCACGGCGTACCAGACCCTTTCGCGGCGGCATTCCCGACCGCGCTGTCCCAGGCCAGCATTGCCACGGGCTGCGATTCGTCGAGTCGTGAGCCGATACGCCATGGCGTTGGCATATCGTTGACGCCGTGACGCCACCGACACCGGCACCGAGCGGCGAATCGATGCTGCCCGTGTTTGCCGACGTCGACACCGGTGTCGACGACGCCATGGCGCTGGCTTATCTGCTGGCCAGCCCGGAAGCCGAGCTGGTCGGTATCGCCTCGACCGCGGGAAATGTTCCGGTACAACAGGTCTGCACCAACAACCTTGGTCTACTGGAGCTGTGCGGGGTGACCGGAATACCGGTCTCCAAGGGAGCCGAACAGCCATTGAGCGCTCCGCTGCGGACTGCCGAGGACACCCACGGGCCGCAAGGCCTGGGATATGCAGAGCTGCCGGCCAGCGACCGACTGCTCACCGCGCACGACGCCGCCGAGGCCTGGGTGCGGACCGCGCGCGCCCACCCCGGTGAGCTGATCGGGTTGGCCACCGGCCCACTGACCAACCTGGCGTTGGCCATGCGCGCCGAGCCCACCCTGCCCAAGCTGCTGCGCCGATTGGTGATCATGGGCGGGGCATTCGACTACCGGGGCAACACCACACCCGTGTCGGAATGGAACATCAGCGTGGACCCCGAATCCGCAGCCGAAGTGTTCAGCGGCTGGAATGCCGCCTGGGGTCTCGACGAAGCCACCCATGTGCCAATCGTGCTGGGCCTCAACCTCACCGAGAACATCGCGATGACGCCCGCGCTGCTGAACCGGCTGGCTTCCGCAGCCGGTTCACCGTCGACGCCGATGAGCGTGCTCGACGAGCGGGGCACGCGGTCGAGCGCGGACAACCCGTTGATCCGGGTCCTCGAGGACGCCATGCGGTTCTACTTCGAATTCCACTTCGACACCGGTGACGGGTACCTGGCGCACCTGCACGATCCGCTGGCCGCCGCGGTCGCCCTGGATCCAGAACTGGTGAGCTACCGGGAAACCACCGTCGATGTGGAGCTGAGCGGCACCCTGACCCGCGGCATGACGGTGGCCGACTGGCGGGGACACTGGGGCCGTCCACCGAATGCACTGATCGGTACCGAGGTCGACCCGACAGCATTCTTCGACCGGTTCATCAGCCGGGTCGGGGCCTTCGCGCAGCGCCTGAGCTGATCAGTCCTCATTCATAGGCACCCTCCAGATACCACCGACGCTGCCGATAACACAGCAGCAGCGCGAGATCGTCCCCTTCCCGGCCTCCAGAGCGCAGCAGCACCTGGACCCGCGCCGTCCGTCCGGCCCCTCGGTTCTCCGGATCCCACCACCTTTCGTCAACCGGCCACGGTCCGGCCCACCAGCGCAGCCTGCCGTCACGGCGGCCGGCACCGGCCAGCTGCGCAGGATCTGCCGAGAACAAACCGCGACTGGTTACCCGCACTAGATTCCCTTGTGTATCAAGCAATTCCACCGGATCGTCGAGCAGCACGGTCGGCGAGGGCTCGGGCAACTGACCGGGCCAGGGCTGGCGTGGATCGGCTCGCGGGACCGGTTCGTCCCCCAATGGAGTGAGGGTGATGCGCTCGGCAGGCCCGCGCCCGCCACTGAGCACCGGGACCTGCACCGCTTCCGGGCCGAGCAGCCCCTGAACCCGCAGCAGCGCCCGGCGGGCCCGCAGCCGATCCTCCTCACCCAACCCGCCCCACAGCGGCAATTGCAGCGCCGCCGCCGACACCACCTCCACCGGACGCAGGCGCAGCATGACGAGGGGCGCACTAGGCCGATCAATGGTGCGACGGTTCAGCCAGCCGTCCAGCTGCCAACGCACCCGGTCGGCGGTGGCATCCTCGCTCAGGGGCTCGGCACACCGCCAGACCCGTTCCATCTCTTCACCGTTGGCAGTGACGGCGTGGATGGCCAAGCGGGTACAGCCCACCCCGGCCGCCTCCAGATGACGATGCAGATCACTGGCAAGGGACCGTCCCGCGAAGGCCGCGGCGTCCACTCTTTCGATCGGCGGGTCACAGTTCATCACCGCATCGAGTTCAGCGGCCGGATCCTGCCCGGAGGGGCCGCGGTCGGGCTCCCCGCAAGCGAACCGGTGCGCCGTCACCGCGTCGGCCCCGAACCTGGAGGCGACATCGGTACGGGACAACTCGGCGAACTGCCCGAGGGTTCGGATACCCATCCGCCACAACAGGTCAGCGAGTTCTTCGCGCCCCGGGGCGGCCAGGGCCGGTTCAGTGGACAGTTGCCGGATCGACAGCCCGGACAGAAACAGCGCGTCGTTCCCAGGATCGACGATGCAACCAGCCCGGGCGGCGAAGACCGCGGTGGAAAGTTGGTCGGCGATACCGACCTGGCATTCGGCCCCCGCCGCGGCGACGGCATCGATCAACCGTTCGGCCGCAACCGGTTCGGACCCGAAATACCGCGCCGCGCCACGAACCGAGAGCACCAGCAGCCCCGGACGCAGCACCTCGGCCCGCGGCACCAGATCATCGACGGCGAGCGTCACGTTCTCGAAATGGCGGGCGTCCCTGGCCGGGTCCGCAGTGACGACGTGCAGTTGTGGGCACCGGGCCTGCGCCTCGCGCCGGCGCAGCCTGCGCCGGACCCCGGCCGCACGTGCCGACGCCGAGCAGGCGATCACCCGGTTTGCCAGGGTGACCGCGACCGGCACCGTCGAGGACAGACCCGCCGCCGTCGCCGCGGCCACCGCCGGCCAGTCCATACACCAGAGGGCAAGCACCCTGGAATCAGCAGGCACGAGCTATCCGCCTGCCGCACAAGCCGATCCGATACCCCGCCCCCTGGCCCGCATGGCCAGCCGGACCCGGCTGATCCGGCCACGGCCGGGTGTCGGAGCGTCCTGGCCGGCACCGGCCACCTCATAACCGCACACCCGGGCCTCCAGCCGAGCCGATGCGCCCTGCCAGTCACCGTCGGTGACCAGCAGCGTGCAGCCTTTCTGCCGAGCCCGCGCCACCATCACCCTGGCCCGACTCGGAGGCACCGAACGCCCACCCAACCCGAGCACCACCAGATCCATCCCGTCCATCAGCACCGAGGCCACCTCGACCGGGTCGGCACCCGGATCGGGGATCACCGCGAGCCGGCTCAGATCGGCGCCCATCTCCACCGCGGCCAACAGGCCGACATCGGGCTGGCCGATGATCACCGCATGCCCACCCCCGGATGTCACCGCCGCCACCATGCCCAGCGTCAGCGACCGGGCACCCGCGGCCACCGCGACGGACCCGCGAGGCAGCATCGTCGGTAAGCCCTCAGGCAACGCCTCAACCAGGGTTTCAGGCGACTCCAGCAAAGATTCCGGAGCCGGTACCATCGCCTCGGAACGGGGCACGCCGCGATGCACCGGACCGACCTTCCCCGACACCGAGGCAATCTTGCGACGGAGGTGTTCTACCTGTTCAGAGCGGGTAAGCAGGCGTAAATCACGCTCAACCGCAACAGTCACAACAACACCTCCCGCACCATCTGCATCCAATCATTTTCGAATGTATGTTCGATGGCTCGAGTAAACACCTACCCCCCGACAGCGTCAAGCCGCACCCAACGGTGACCGCCCCGGGAAGGCGGGGCCGGCCGGGACCGTTCTGCGGCCGTGCCGACTCTGAGTTAGAGTTCGCCCCACCAGCACCCGCTTCGGGATGGGACTGGGCCGCCATTTGCGTTGCAGGTAGCGGGAATCCGCAGCGATTCGCCGAAGGTAAGTATCTGTAACAGCACGGGGGACAGTGAGGACACCATCATGAAGTCTGGGCAGTTGACTCGTCGGCTCACCGTCATCGCAGGCGGTGCGGCAGTCATCGGGATGATCTCGTTCACCGCGGCATGCGGTACCGAAGAGAAGGCTCCCGAGACCACCACGCCGACCACCACCACGACGACGACCACAACCGCACCGGCCACTCCTGCCCCGCCGCCAACGGTCGAGCCGACCGAGAAGTCGATCAACCCCACCGGCGGCAACCTGTTCACGCCCGGCGTGAAGGCACCGCCGGCACCGACCGCCATCCCCGGCAACAGGTCGAACTCCGGGTAGAACGCGGTTTCGGCGGCTTGCCGGGCCCTGGCGCCACATGCCCGGCAAGCAACGTCGTCCCGTCACACCCCGATCGGCAGTGCCTGCAGCAAATGGCTCTGCGACCACGCGGACCTTAAGTTAGAGTTCGGTTCACCAGAACCCGCTTCGGGATGGGACTGGCCACGACGTGCGTTACTTGTTGTGGGAATCGCAGCGATTCACCGAAGACCAGGTTCTGTTTAAGCACGGGGGACAGTGAGGACACCATCATGAAGTCTGGGCAGTTGACTCGTCGGCTCACCGTCATTGCCGGCGGTGCGGCAGTCATCGGGATGATCTCGTTCACCGCGGCCTGCGGTACCGAAGAGAAGGCTCCCGAGACCACCACGCCGACCACCACCACGACGACGACCACAACCGCACCGGCCACTCCTGCCCCGCCGCCAACGGTCGAGCCGACCGAGAAGTCGATCAACCCCACCGGCGGCAACCTGTTCACGCCCGGCGTGAAGGCACCGCCGGCACCGACCGCCATCCCCGGCGACAACTAAACGCGGAGCGCAGAGAGTCGGTCGTTCGCCGATGGCCGGGATAAACATCGCCCCCGGGCGGGTAGTGCTGGCGCTGATCGTGTTCAGCACCCTGCTGGTCTCTGACCTGCGGTCTACACCCCCACCGGGCGGATCGGCGTACGGGCCCACCCACATCACGGGTCCGTACGCCCAACTACTTTCCGCCTCAACCGATCTCGGCCCAGCCGGGAGTGGTTCGGCGCAGCTCACCATGACGCTGCACAGCGCCGAGCGACCGGCTGCGCTGCTCGGGTGGGCCGAGGAGCATTCACTGTCCATCCGATGGCGGCCCGGTGATTCCTGGGCCATCGCCGAAGGCCGATCCGCTGACCTGGCAACCGCTTTCGGCGTGGACATTCATGACTATCGGGGCCGGCGCGGCCAGGAGTTCTATGCCTCACCGCAGCAGCCGTCGGTACCCGAACGGCTGTCCGGAGAGGTCACCGAAGTCGGCCGCATCCTGGGCTACACGCCCTACCGGATGTCACTGCCGGACCTGCGGAATCTGCCGACCGACGTTCCGGATCAGGGATTGACGCCGCAAGGGGTGCTCAACACCTACAACCTGGGCAACCTGGCGGAACAGGGATTCACCGGCAAGGGCACCACCATCGTGTTCTTCGCCTTCGACGGTTTCGATCAGGCTGACCTGGACACCTTCGCCACCACCTTCGACCTACCCGAGTTCACGCCGATCGTGGTCGGCGGGCAACCGAGTGCTCCGCACGGCGAGACCACCATGGATCTGCAGCTCGCCCACGCCATCGCCCCGGATGCGCAGAAGGTTGTCGTCAACGCCCGGCCGACAGTCCAGGGTGACGGCGCCTACGAGAAGATCGGGAAGATGCTGGAATCGGCCGATCAGCAGTTTCCCGGTGCAGTCTGGAGTTTCTCCATCGGCTGGGGCTGCGACAAGCTGATCACCGCCGCCGATCTCGCCCCGGTCCGCTCGGCCCTGGCCACCGCACACACCCACGGCACCACGGCATTTGATGCCAGTGGGGACCTGGCGGGCCTGGAATGCAAAGGCGGACAGGACTGGTCATCCTCACCCAGCGAGGACGACATCGGCCTGGACTCGGTGGCCTCCCTGCCGGAGATGACCGATGTCGGAGGTACGACATTGTCCACCGACGCCCACGGCGGCTGGCTGGCCGAGCAGGCCTGGTTCGACGTCCCGCTGTCGCAAGGCACCGGCGGTGGCGTCTCGGCGATCTTCGACCGCCCCGAGTGGCAACGCAACGTATCCGCTCCCGGCGACGACAGCGCCGGGCGCCGGCTCACCCCGGACGTGGCCGCAGTGGCCGATCCCTTCACCGGCGTGAAAATCGTTCTGAACAACCAGGTTCTGGTCGGGGGCGGCACATCGCAGTCCGCACCGCTGTGGGCCGGGATGGCCGCGGTGATGAACCAGTACCTGATCGCCAACGGCGGCCGGGCGCTCGGGGACCTCAATCCGCTGTTGTACAAGATCGCCTCGGGCGCCCCGCTGCCGGCGTTCCGTGACGTCGATCTCGGCGGCAACGCGGTGGCCACCGCCTCCCCCGGCTACGACCTGGTGACCGGGCTGGGGTCACCCGATGTGGAGAACCTCGCCAAGAACATCCTTGTCCTGCAGAAGGCGCACCGATGACCGATACACCCGACGACACGGACGTGCCGACCACCGAGTGCCGGGTCTGCAAAGTCGATGTACCCGACGGCAAGTACTGCGGGCTGTGCGGCGTTCCGATCGACAAGCAACAAGGTGACGGCCCGGAGTGGTTGCGCCTCAGCGCATCCTGCGTGGCCCCTGATGAACACCTGTTGCGGCCGTCGATCGCGAGCTCACTGTTCCCCCACCTGTCGCACCAGTCCCGTACCCCCTTCCGCATCGCGATGGTGGTCCTGCTGGCAGGTCTGGTGGCCTGCGCCGTGCTGAGGTTGCCCGCGGCCCTGATCGCGGTCGCCGCACTCGGACTCCCGCTGCTGTTCCTGATCTATCTCTACGAGTCCGACGCCTTCCGCGACCTGCACCGTGTCAACCTGGTGGTGACCATCGTGCTGGGAATCGCGTTGGGCGTCGGCTGGGTGCTGCTCACCGGCCACATGATGGCCAAGTCCTACGGCGTCCCACTCGGCAGCGGTGTGACCGCCTTTCGGATCATGCGCAACGGCTTGGGAATTCCGCTGGGCGGAGCGTTCCTGATGCTGGTTCCCGCTGTCGTGGTCCGCCTGACCAACCGGTCGAGCCGGGAATCGTTGGACGGCTTCATGATCGGCGCCCTCGGTGCCACAGCCTTCACTGCAGCGACCACACTCACCCGACTGGCGCCACAACTCACCACCGGCATGGTGGCGCGAAACCGCCCGATCTCCGGTCTGATCATCGAGGCCGGAATCCGCGGAGTAGCCATGCCTTTGACCGCGGCGGCCATCGGCGGTCTGATCGGCGCAGCCCTGTGGTTCACCCGCCCCGCCACCAAGGTCGACAAACACGTCGGTTATGTGCGGCTGGTGATGTTCTCCTGCGCGTTCGCGGTGCTGATCGTCTACTGCGCGCTGGGTCTGATCGATGTGGCGCGCGTTCCGCAATGGATCCAGTTGGCGGTGCACCTCACGGTTTCGTTGTTGGCGCTGTTGGCGTTGCGGGTCGGCCTGCATCTGGCGCTGCTGCACGAAGCCCAAGACGAGATCGCCTCCGATCAGCCCATCTTCTGCGCCCGCTGCGGCCATATCGTGCCCGACATGTCGTTCTGCCCGCACTGCGGTGCGGCCACCCACGCATCGTCGCGCACGTCCAGAGAACAGCGTCGCGAGCACCGGCCGGTGCGTGACCCGGGGTCAGATGCCGGGTGAGCACATTCTTTCCCGGATATGCGGTACCCATTTCCACCGGTAGAACCCGGGCCATTCGCCGCACCTCCGCCCTGAAGGTCGTGGCGACCCTGACCACCGGAATCGCCCTCGTTGCCGGGGTACTGGCCTGGGTCTCACATGCGACGAGTGAGCCACCGGCCCGGTACATGTGCCCACCCGACTGCGGACGCCCCCCGACCGGGCAGGCGGTGGCGATCAATCCGGTGTTCACCGCGCCCGACGGCAGCTTCTCGGTTTCCTACCCCGTGGCCTCCTCGGCATACACGGTCACCACCAACCCGACCGGTGTCACCGCAGAGTTCAAAGCCGGTGACGGTGGCATGCTGCAGTTGTTCAGCGAACCGGCAGCCGGGCGTAGCGCCGAGGACATCGCCAACTCCCTGGTGAAGAAGACATATCCGGATACCAAAACCGCCTACAACATCCCCAACGCCATGGTGGGTTACCACCCCGGATACGGTCTGGTCGCCGACTGCTGGCCACAGAGCGCGACAAGCAACTACATGCGGATGCGGGTGCTGGTGTTGGTCGCGGTGAAGGACGACCTCGCGCTCATCGCGTCGGCCGTCGGACCGTATCGAGAATTCGGCCCCGGTTCGGGGGCCAGTAAACCGTCGGGCGCCAACCTGCAGTTGGCGCTGGACATGGGGAAATACGTCAACAGTTTCCGGTGGCGCGGAGACCCCGACCGCTGATCGCCTGCCGTCCGGTCGGAAACACGGAATTGACGCCCACGCCGGAACGCACTGGGTTAGAGTTTGCTGGCACACCCGTTTCACGGGCTGTATCTATTTCGTCCGCGGGGGACAGTGAGGACTAATCATGAGGTCACGCCGATCAACTCGTCGCCTCGCAGCTGCCGCTGCCTCCGCCGCGATCATCGGGATGGTCGGGCTCAGCGCTTGCGGTACCGGAGAGAAGGCACCAGAGACCACCACGCCCACCACCACAACGACGACAACCACGACGCCGTCAGCGCCGCCACCGACGGAGCCCACCGAGAAGAAGGTCTCCCCCGGGGGCGCCAACAGCTTCACGCCCACCCACGTAGAGCCCGTTGCGCCGCCTACTGGGCGTCACGGCATCGGCAGCCCTCATAGGCAATAGCGCCGGAACCGGCTCAGAGGAGCCGGAGCCCACCATCGAATGGCGGGTATGCCGGGTGTGCCGCACCGAAGTACCGGCCGGCACATTCTGCGGAGCGTGCGGCACCTACCTGAACACGCGGCGCCAGCGGGCCGGGTGGTTACGACCTGGGGCGTATTGCGCCGGCCGCGAGCACCTACTGCGGCCGTCCGTGGTCAGCTCGCTGTTCCCGGCACTACCGCATCGTTCGCGGCTGCCCTACCGGCTCGGGATAGCGGCACTGGCGGTGGCGGTGCTCGCCGGCACACTGCTGCGGATACCCGCCGCGATCACTGCCCTGGCCGCTTTCGGTTTTCCACTGCTGTTCGTCACATATCTCCATGAATCCGTTGCCTTCCAGAAAGTTCCGTTACGGACTCTGCTGCTGACCGGCGTCCTGGGTGCCGGGCTGGGCGCAGCCTGGACACTGCTGACCGGAACCGCGGTGGCGCGCGAGTACGACATGCCGATGGGCGTCGACGTGCCGGAGTTCCGGATCATGCGCGACGGCCTCGGCGTCCCACTCGGCGCGATTGTGCTGATGCTCATCCCCGTGGTGGTCATCCGCCTGCTCGAACCGCGCACCCGAGAATCGTTGGACGGCTTTGCGATCGGTGCCATCGGAGCGCTCGCCTTCACTGCGGCTGCCACATTGGGCAGGTTGGCGCCACAATTCGATGACGGGCTGGTGGACCACGATCGACCCTTGATCGGACTACTGGTCCACGCCGGCATACAGGCAGTCACGGTTCCGTTGACCGCCGCGGCCGCCGGAGCTCTGTTCGGGGTGTTCCTGTGGTTCACTCCGGACAAGGACAACGCTTGGCGCCCCAAACATTTACGCGCAGTTTCGGCGGTAACGGTCGCCGCCGTCGCGGCCTTGTACGCGATCCTCGGCCTTATCGATGTCGCGCCGGCACCCGAGATCTTGGTCCTGGTAGTGCATTTGGTCGTGATGGCCGTGGCGATGCTCGCGGTGCGGATCGGTCTGCAGATCGCCCTGTTGTACGAATCGCACGGCACCATCCACACCGACGGATCGCTGCAGTGCCGGCAATGCGAGCACACCGTTCCCGATATGGCGTTCTGTCTCAATTGCGGCGCGGCGATCCGCGCATTGCAGCGGGCCGCACTCCTTGCCGGCCGCCCACGGCTGGGGGCCTGGGGTACCGGCGTCGTGCTGCTGACGGCCGCGCTGGTCGTGGTGTCGGCAGTGGTCAGCCCTCCTCCCGCACGCTACCGGTGTCCACCGGATTGCGGCCGTCCTCCGACCAACGATCCGGTGGCGACCAATCCCCGCTTCACCGCATCGGACGGCGCATTCTCGGTGTCCTATCCCGCATCCGGCGCCGCCTACCGGACCACCACCGCCGATGACGGGGTGACGGCGGATTTTCTCGCCGGCGACGGCGGCACGATGCAACTGATCGGCAAGCCCGCGCACGGACGGACACCCAAGGAGATCGCCGAGGAACTGGTCGAGGGCACCTACCCCGACACCGAGATGGATTACGAGATTCCCAATGCCATGGTCGGGTATCAACCCGGCTACGGCATGGTCGTCGACAGTTGGCCGCAGAATGCCACCGGCGACTACATGCGGATACGGGTCGTCATTGTGGCGGCGGTCAAGAACGACCTGGCACTGATCGCCATCGCGACGGGCCCGTACCACGCCTACAGCCCCGATTTCGGGCCCGGGGTTCCGTCCGGCGCCAACTTGGATCTCGCCCAGGATATGGGCAAGTATGTCAACAGTTTCCGTTGGCGTGACGACCCGGTGCGCTGATCGCTCCCGAGCATCTTTTGCCGTCATCCACGATGGTTGACCGCCCATAGGATGTGGGAATGTCTGCATTCTCCGGTGCGCAACCTGGGCGTAGACAGCGGGCGCTGGCCGGAATCGGCAGCGCGGTTGCAGCAGCGGCAATCGTCGCCTCGATCACGATGTGGATCGTGCCCGCACCGAGTGATCGTGATACTGCAGCTGTTTCGGTCATGCCACCAGCCCGGGATCCACAGCCGACGGTGCACAGACGCCCCCCTCCGGCGATCGACTTCGCACGATTCACCACGGTCAAGATGGCGGACTACTCCACGTACGAGTCTTATGACCGCAGTGCCGTCCAGTTCACCACCGAAACGGGAATCCGTTGCCGGATCGACACAGTGCTCAACGAGGAACCCGGGCTCAACAGCATCTACTGTTGGGGTTCTTCGCCCGCCATGCCTGCGGACTTCAACGAAGCCCACGTCAGCCTGTCCTCACACGTCAGCCTCGACACCGCGTCGTCGGTGTTCTCGGATTTCTCCTACACCGACCCAGCAGACTTCATCAAAGGCCAAGAGGCGTATCTGGACAGCCAGACCGCCGCCATCCGGCAAGTCGACCCGACCAGCTATCGGACGCTTGCCCCCATGCAGAAGATTCTCATCACCCGAGCCGAGATCCCCCTGGGTAGGTTCGGTGTGCATCGGTCCGATCCGGCTCGCACTCAAGCCATCTGCGCCGTCGACGACCAAAGTTCATTGATGTGCGATTTGCAGCAGCACGGAGCGCGTCACGGATTTGTCATCGCACATTCCGAACAGTTCGCCTACTGATCCCCGGCGGTACTACTCCCACTCGATGGTGCCCGGTGGCTTGCTGGTGACATCCAGCACGACCCGGTTGACCTCGGGCACCTCGTTGGTGATCCGGGTCGAGATCCGTTCCAGCACTTCGTAAGGCACCCGGGTCCAGTCCGCGGTCATGGCGTCCTCACTGGACACCGGCCGCAGCACGATCGGGTGCCCGTAGGTCCGTCCGTCACCCTGCACACCGACCGAACGCACATCGGCCAACAACACCACCGGGCACTGCCAGATCTGCTGATCCAAACCGGCAGCGGTGAGTTCCTCGCGGGCGATCGCGTCAGCACGACGCAGGGTGTCCAACCGATCGGCCGTCACCTCGCCGACGATGCGGATGCCCAGCCCCGGACCCGGGAAGGGTTGGCGCGCAACGATTTCCTCGGGCAGGCCGAGTTCACGGCCCACCGCGCGCACCTCGTCCTTGAACAGCAACCGCAGCGGCTCGACGAGCTTGAACTTCAGGTCGTCGGGCAGGCCACCGACGTTGTGGTGACTCTTGATGTTGGCGGTGCCCGTGCCGCCGCCGGATTCCACGACGTCGGGGTACAGCGTGCCCTGCACCAGGTATTCGATGTCCGCCTCGCTGAGGGTGTCGCGCACCGCGCCCTCGAACGCCCGGATGAACTCGCGGCCGATGATCTTGCGCTTGCCCTCGGGGTTCGTCACCCCGGTCAGCGCCTCAAGGAAGCGATCGGCGACGTCGACGGTCACCAGCCTGGCACCGGTCGCGGCGACGAAATCGCGCTGCACCTGGGCCCGCTCCCCCGCCCGTAGCAGGCCGTGGTCGACGAACACGCACGTCAACCGGTCACCGATGGCGCGCTGCACCAGCGCGGCGGCCACCGCGGAGTCGACACCACCGGACAATCCACAGATGGCCTGGCCGTCACCGATCTGAGCGCGCACCGCCTCGATCAGCTGCTCGGCGATGTTGGCGGCGGTCCACGTCGCACCGATACCGGCGAACTCGTGCAGGAACCGGCTCAACACCTGCTGGCCGTGCGGGGAATGCAGCACCTCGGGGTGGTACTGCACACCGGCCAGGCGGCGGGCCCGGTTCTCGAAACCCGCGACGGGGGCGCCGGCGCTGGAGGCGATCACCTCGAACCCGTCCGGCGCGGCGGTCACCGCGTCGCCGTGGCTCATCCACACCGGCTGGGTACCCGGCAGGTCGGCATGCAGATCGCCACCGTCTACCGTCAGCTCGGTGCGCCCATATTCGCTGGTCCCGGTGTGCTCGACAGTTCCGCCGAGGGCCTGGGCCATGGCCTGGAAGCCGTAGCAGATACCGAACACCGGCACGTCGAGATCGAACAGCGCCGGATCCAGGCGCGGGGCACCCTCGGCGTAGACACTGGCCGGGCCGCCCGACAGCACGATGGCCTGCGGATCCTTGGCCTTGATCTCCTCGACCGTGGCGGTGTGCGGGATGACCTCGGAAAACACCCGCGCCTCGCGGACCCGGCGAGCGATCAGCTGTGCGTACTGAGCGCCGAAGTCGACGACGAGGACAGGACGGGGAGATGCAGATGTCACCGCGACAGTCTAGTGGGCTGGTCAGCGCGTGCTTGAGGTGCCGGAATACTTGGTAAAACGGACCCAGCGAACAAAGGTCCGCAGCGGCGGCCAATGTGCACGAGGAGGCGCCGATGCAGCTGCAGTGGGTTCTTGAAGGTTTCCATCCCGAAACCGAAGAATTGGTGCAGGAGTACACGCTTCCGCGCGTGGATGCGGACGCCATACGCCGAATCCTGAACGTGCCCAACGGCATTCCGATCGAGCCATTCGACTTCGACGTACCGGACATTGATGCCGCTCACGCGCTGGCCAAATTTGCCGACGCACCCGTCACGATGGATCCGGCGATCAACTACCAACTTGGTTGCTACCGCGAGGAGCCATGACCATGTGGCAGGTGGAAGGGTATGACCGAGATACCGAGGAATTGGTCTGTGCACATTCTCTCCCGCACCTCGCTACCTCGGATGTCCGCCGGATATTGCGCGTGTGGGACGAGGAACCGATGGAGCCGTTCTTGTTCGATGTGAATCAGGCCCATATTTTCGACGCGCTTGCTGAATTCAGCGATGATGCGGTCGCAATGGATCCCGCGCGCAGCTACTACCTCGCCTTCTCTGAAGCTCAGAGCTAGCGGGTTCACACGGCAGGTGCGATAAGTCACCCCCAAGCCGTGTTTGAACCCACCGTCAGCGTGGTGATTACGCATGATGGAGAAGACGTCGGCGAAAGCGAGGACGCTGTGCTGGGCCTGCCCGAGCAGATCACCGCCTGCCTGTTCGATCTCGATGGCGTGCTGACGGACACTGCCAGCGTGCACAAGAAGGCCTGGAAGGCCATGTTCGACGACTATCTGCGCACGCGGGCCGCGCGTACCGGGGACGAGTTCGTCCCCTTCGACATCGACGCCGACTACCTGCGCTACGTCGACGGCAAGCGACGTGAGGACGGTGTCCGGTCGTTTCTGTCCAGTCGCGGGATCCAACTGCCCGAGGGGAACCCGGACGACCCAGCAGATGCCGACACCATCGAGGGCCTCGGCAACCGCAAGAACGCAATGTTCCACCAGACCCTGAAGAAGGACGGGGTCGAGGTATTCGACGGATCACGCCGTTACCTGCAGGCGGTGACGGATGCAGGACTGCGCCGCGCGGTGGTGTCGTCGAGCGCCAACACCGAGGAGGTACTCAAGATCACCGGATTGGACACATTCATCGAGCAGCGGGTGGACGGGGTGACCATGCGCGACGAAAACCTGCCGGGCAAGCCGGCACCGGACAGCTTTCTACGTGCCGCCGAGCTACTCGGTGTCTCCCCCGCGCAGGCCACGGTGTTCGAGGACGCCCTGGCCGGGGTGGCAGCGGGCCGGGCCGGGAAGTTCGGATTCGTGGTGGGCGTGGACCGGGTGGGTCAGGCCGCGCAGTTGCGTCGCGACGGCGCCGACACCGTCGTCACCGACCTGGCGGAGTTGATGTAACCCGATGATGATTACCCATGACGCGTACCCGGTCGAACCGTGGCAGGTGCGCGAAACCCGCTTGGATCTCAATCTGTTGGCTCAATCCGAATCACTGTTCGCCTTGTCGAACGGTCATATCGGCTTGCGCGGCAATCTCGATGAAGGCGAGCCGTTCGGCTTGCCCGGCACCTACCTGGCCGGCTTCTTCGAGGTGCGTCCTCTGCCCTACGCCGAAGCCGGATTCGGCTATCCCGAGGCGGGGCAGACGGTCGTCGACGTCACCAACGGCAAGGTGATGCGGCTGCTGGTCGACGACGAGCCCTTCGACGTGCGGTACGGCGATCTGCTGGACCACGAGCGCACGCTGGATCTGCGCGCAGGCACTCTGACCCGTCGCGCCCACTGGCGGTCGCCGGCCGGAAAACAGGTCAAGGTGGTTTCCACCCGACTCGTGTCGTTCGCGCACCGCGGAGTCGCAGCCATCGAATACACCGTCGAGGCGGTCGACGAATTCGTCCGCGTGACAGTCCAATCCGAACTCGTCACCAACGAAGACCAACCGGAGACATCCGACGATCCCCGGGTCTCGGCAGTGCTCAAACATCCACTGCACGCCGTGCACCACGAGAACACCGACCACGGTGCGCTGCTGGTGCACCGCACGATCGGCAGCGGCTTGATGATGGCGGCCGCGATGGACCACGACGTCGACGTGCCCGGCCGCGTCGAGGTCAGCACCGAGTCCTGGGAAGATCTGGCCCGCACCACCGTCATCTGCGGGCTGCGGCCAGGTCAGAAGCTGCGAATCGTCAAGTACCTCGGCTATGGATGGTCGAGCCTGCGTTCGCGCCCGGCACTGCGCGATCAGGCCGCGGCCGCCATCACCGGTGCGCGCTACAGCGGTTGGCAGGGGCTGCTCGACTCGCAGCGCGCTTACCTCGACGAGTTCTGGGACTGCGCGGACGTCGAAGTCGAGGGAGATCCGGATTGTCAGCAGGCGGTGCGCTTCGGCCTGTTCCACGTGTTGCAGGCCAGCGCGCGAGCCGAGCGACGCGCGATCGCGGGCAAGGGACTGACCGGCACAGGTTATGACGGCCATGCGTTCTGGGACACCGAAGGTTTCGTGCTGCCGGTGCTGACGTACACCAAACCTCAGGCCGCAGCCGATGCGCTGCGGTGGCGGGCCTCCACGCTGGAACTGGCCCGCGAACGCGCGGCACTGCTCGATCTGAAGGGCGCCAGTTTCCCGTGGCGAACGATCCGCGGCGAGGAATGTTCGGCCTACTGGCCCGCGGGTACGGCGGCATGGCACATCAACGCCGATATCGCCGCGGCGTTCGAGCGCTATCGCATTGTCACCGGCGATGATTCGCTCGAGCAGGAGTGCGGCCTCGAGGTGCTGGTGGACACCGCGCGGCTGTGGATGTCGCTGGGGCACCATGATCGCCATGGGGTCTGGCATCTCGACGGCGTCACCGGTCCTGATGAATACACCGCGGTGGTGCGCGACAACGTGTTCACCAACCTGATGGCCGCCCACAACCTGCGGGTGGCGGCCGCGGCGTGCATGCGCCATCCGGATCTGTCCAGTTCGATGGGCGTGACCACGGAGGAGACCGCGGCCTGGCGGGACGCCGCCGACGCCGTCCACATCCCCTATGACGAAGAGCTGGGCGTGCACCAGCAGTGCCAGGGCTTCACCACGCTGGCCGAATGGGATTTCACCGCCAACACCACCTACCCGCTGTTGATGAACGAGCCGTATGTCCGGCTCTACCCCGCACAGGTCCTCAAGCAGGCAGATCTGGTGCTGGCCATGCAGTGGCAGAGCCACGCCTTCACCCCAGAACAGAAGGCCCGCAATGTCGACTACTACGAGCGGCGCACCACCAGGGACTCGTCACTGTCGGCATGCACCCAGGCGGTGATGTGCGCGGAGGTCGGCCACTTCGACCTGGCCCACGACTACACCTATGAGGCCGCCCTGATCGACCTGCGGGATCTACACCGGAACACCCGAGACGGCCTGCACATGGCGTCGCTTGCCGGCGCCTGGACAGCACTGGTGGCGGGGTTCGGCGGCCTGCGCGACGACGAGGGCGCGCTCTCGCTCGACCCACACCTGCCCGACGGCATCTCGTGCCTGCGGTTCCGATTGCGGTGGAAAGATTTTCGGATAACGGTCGACGCGCATCACGACACCGTCACCTATACCTTGCGCGACGGGCCGGACGGGTCGCTGACCATCCGTCACGCCGGTGATGAGGTACACCTGAGCACCCGCGAGCCGACCACCGTCAAAGTTCGTCCCCGGCATCCGCTGCTGCCGCCCCCGTCGCAGCCGGCCGGGCGCGAACCGGTGCGTCGCCGCACAGGTTAGTAGGAACCGACCCGGCCGGTTTGGGATCTGAAGGTCGCGGGGTATTCGGCTGCCGTAAGTCTCAGCGGTCGCATTGCCGTGCGCGGTGCGCGGCGCTGAACAGCGAAAGGAGCGTGGGGTGACCGGTACCCAGCCCAAGCCGACAACCACCGATGCCGGAATCCCGGTATACAGCGACGAGCATTCGTTGACGATCGGTCCCGACGGGCCGATCCTGCTGCAGGATCACTACCTGATCGAGCAGATGGCGATGTTCAATCGGGAGCGCATCCCGGAGCGTCAGCCGCACGCCAAGGGCGGAGGCGCATTCGGCCACTTCGAGGTGACCCACGACGTCAGCGCCTACACCAAGGCCGCGCTGTTTCAGCCGGGCGTCAAAACCGAGACGCTGACCCGGTTTTCGACCGTAGCCGGTGAGCGCGGCAGCCCAGACACCTGGCGTGATCCCCGCGGGTTCGCGACGAAGTTCTACACGACCGACGGCAATTTCGACATGGTCGGCAACAACACCCCGGTGTTCTTCATGCGCGACCCGTTGAAGTTCCAGCACTTCATCCGATCGCAGAAGCGCCGCGCCGCCAACAACCTGCGCGACCACGACATGCAGTGGGATTTCTGGACGCTGTCCCCGGAATCCGCGCATCAGGTGACGTGGTTGATGGGTGATCGCGGGATTCCCCGCGACTGGCGCCATATGAACGGCTACTCGAGCCACACCTACAGCTGGATCAACGCTGCCGGCGAGATCTTCTGGGTCAAGTACCACTTCAAGACCGACCAGGGCGTCGAGTTCCTCACTCAGGAAGAGGGCGACGAGATGGCCGGCATCGACGGCGACGCCCACCAGCGCGATCTGTACTCGGCGATCGAGCGCGGCGAGTTCCCGACCTGGTCGCTGAAGGTGCAGATCATGCCGTTCGAGGAGGCCAAGGACTATCGGTTCAACCCGTTCGACCTGACCAAGGTCTGGCCGCACGGCGACTATCCCCTGATCGACGTCGGCACTCTGCGGCTGGACCGCAATGTCGAGGACTACCACGCCGAGATCGAGCAGGCGGCGTTCGAGCCGAACAACCGGGTGCCCGGCACCGGGCTGAGTCCGGACAAGATGTTGTTGGCCCGAGACTTCTCCTACGCCGACGCCCACCGGCACCGCCTCGGCACGAACTACAAACAGATCCCGGTCAACGCGCCCAAGGTCGAGGTGAACAGCTACTCGAAAGACGGTGCGATGCGGATCAAGAACGTCTCCGATCCGGTCTACGCCCCCAACTCGTACGGCGGGCCGCAGGCCGACCCGGCGCGCACCGGCGAGTCGCTGTGGCACGCCGACGGCGACATGGTTCGCGCCGCCTACACGTTGCACGCCGAGGACGACGACTGGGGCCAGGCCGGGACCATGGTGCGCGACGTCCTCGACGACGCGGCCCGGGCCCGCTTGGTCTCCAACATCGCCGGCCACCTGTCCAAGGGCGTCTCCGACCACGTGCTGGAACGGGCGTTCGAATACTGGAAGAACGTCGACAAGCAGCTCGGCGAGAAGGTCGAGTCGTCGGTCCGCAACGGCGGCTGACAAGCCTACGTCCGCCATATGTTCGCCTGGTCAGCGGTAGACCCAGTCCGGTGCCCACACGTCGTCGGAGGTTCGCGGCCCGGAGATGCGCAGATGGTCGCGTAGCGCGGCCAGCACGGGGTGCGGGTCTCCGGTGCGGTACAGCAGCACGTGTGGGTAGACCGGAGTCGGATCGTGCAGCGGGATGCGTCGCAGGTCGTGGGTCTGGGGCCACAGGTACCGGTCCCCGCTGCCCACGAGGGTGGCCAGCGAGGCCGAGTCGGCCAGCGCATCCAACAGGGCCTCATCACCGAAGTTGGGGCCGAGCGCGTCGATGCTGAGATCGAAGGCATCAGACAGCGCTTGGTAGAACGACGCCCACTCCGTGCCGGGTCTGATCCCCGGGATCCAGATGCGGTGGCCGGCCAGGTCCGCAGGGCTGACCCAGGGCACGTCCGCGAACGGGTGGCCCGGTCCGACCAGGAGCTCAAGGGGCGAGTCCAAGAGTCGTTCGGCGCTGATCCCGGCCGAGACTTGGGCACCGGGCAGAGCGCGGAAGGACGCGTCGACTGTCCCTTCGATCACTGCCTGGGCCGCTTGGACAGCGTTCTCGTTGCTCAACGTCACGGCGTCGAGGTTCATCTCGCGGTGCGACCGGTAGAACCGGTAGACGGTCTGGGCCGGAGCGATGCGCCGGTTGAGGACATCGACGCGCAAGGGCCTGCTGCCTGGGCGCACGGCCAACTGGGCCTGCTCGACGGTGGCAAGGACCTTCCTGGCGTGCGGCAGGAAAACCTGCCCGTCCAGGCTCAGCCGAGAACCACGGGCGGTACGCACCAGGAGTGTGACCTCGAGGTGCTTCTCCAGCGTGGCAATTCGTTTGGAGACCGCCTGCTGGCTGATCCCGAGGTCGTCCGCCGCCGCCTGGAACTGGCCGGTCTCGGCGACGGCCACGAATGTCCGCAGCGCTGCAACATCCACACTCCGACCCTAGATTCACAACGGTTGGTTGTTACCGGTCGGCCGGGAAGTTGTTTGAGGATGCCCATTTCACAGTGGTGGGATCGGCGCATGTCCACTCGCACCGATCGAATCGTTTATGTCCAATCACCTGAATTCACAACGCACATGGAGCGAGTCGTAGAGGTAACCGATGCGACGTCCCGACTGAACATGCTGCCGTTCAGCGACGACGAACGTCGCGCTGAACTACTTTCTGTTGTGTTCGGCGGTCCGTTAGCGGAGTCGGTGACGGTCTACCCGCCGTTCTTCACCGAGTGCGGCCTGAACACGACGTTCGGTGAGAACGTCTTCGTCAACCAGGGATGCACGTTCATGGACAAGGGCGGAATTCGCATCGGCAACAGCGTCATGATCGCCCCGAAGGTCAATCTCATCACCGGGGGCCACCCGCTACCCCTCGCCGAGCGCCGCGAGTATCTCTCCCTCGCCCCGATCGTCATCGAAGACGACGTCTGGATCGGTACGGGAGCAACGATCACGCAGGGCGTGACCATCGGCGCCGGCTCGGTGGTTGCCGCCGGCGCGGTGGTCACTCGCGATGTTCCTGCCCGCACCCTGGTCGCCGGAGTCCCCGCCCAGGCGATCAAGACGATCGACTAGAGCCCTTCTCCTGATCCGCGGCGCCACGTTCGAGGATGTGCGCGATCTCAGCGCTGACGGCGGCGCGCACATCCTCGTCGCAGATCGCGCTCAGTCCGGCCGCCGACTTCAGGAAGGGCTCGAAGAAGCGCCAGCCCAGTTGCAGGGCAACGGCATTGGCGACCGCAAGCCGTCCACTGCGCTCGTCTTCGAACCGAGGCAGGACTTGCCCGAGCAGCCTCGTGACACCCGGAAACCGGGTCTGTAGCCGGCCGATCGGGTAACCGTCGAGCAGCGCCCGCGCCATCACGCGCATGTGCAGGTCCATGTTCTGCTCGATCTCGTCAGCCGGGCCGCCGTCGTCCAACAGAGTGGTGAGCCGCCCGCCGAGGTGATCGAGGACCGCGCCGACCAGCTGCTCCTTGGTGCCGAAATGCCGATAGATCAGCCCGTGATTGACCTTGGACCGCGACGCGATGTCCCGGATCGACGTGGCCGACACCCCGCGCTCGGCGAACAGTTCGGCCGCCGCCGACAGCGCGGCCGCCACCACCTCTTCCCGGCCCACCGGGTTCGCCGGATCTTTCGCCGGTGGCGTGGGTGTAGTCACGTGGCTACACTAGCCCACATGCAGGTGTAGTCACTTGACTACAGTTGTTCCCACCAGCGAAAAGGACAAGCCGATGACCGCTTCCACCACCGCTCCCCTCACCATCAAGAAGCTCGGCAGCCGCATCGGCGCCCGGATCGAGGGCGTACAACTGGGCGGGAATCTCGATGCGAGCACGGTCGCCGAAATCCGGCGCGCCCTGCTCGAACACAAGGTGGTCTTCTTCGGTGGCCAGCATGACCTCACCGACGAGGAGCATCACGCCTTCGCACGGTTGTTGGGCAAGCCCGTCGGTCACCACGCGCTCAAGCAGCAAGACGCCCCGATCATCACCCCGCTCGACTCCGAGTACGCCAAGGCCACCCGCTGGCACACCGACGTCACGTTCGTGCCGGACTACCCCGCCATCTCGATCCTGCGGGCGGTGACACTGCCCGAGTACGGCGGATCGACCCTGTGGGCCTCGACCGCGGCCGCCTACGACCGGCTGCCCGCACCGCTCAAGGCGCTCACCGAGAACCTGTGGGCCGTCCACAGCAACCGCTTCGACTACGCCGCAGCACAGGCCATCGCCCTCAGCGAGGAACAGCAGCAGATGCGGGCCGCGTTCGAGAAGCCCGACTTCCGCACCGAACACCCGGTGGTGCGGGTGCACCCCGAGACCGGTGAACGCACCCTGGTGGCCGGTGACTTCACCCGCGGCTTCCTCGGCCTGGACAGCCATGAATCCGCCACCCTGCTAGAGCTGCTGCAACGACGCATCACCATGCCGGAGAACACGATTCGCTGGAACTGGGCTCCCGGTGACGTCGCGATGTGGGACAACCGGGCCACCCAGCACCGTGCGGTCGACGACTACGACGATCAGCGCCGAGTGATGCACCGGGTGACGCTGTCCGGCGATGTCCCTGTCGACATCCACGGACAGCCCAGCCGTCCCCTCGCCGACGCCGCTCTGCTGCAGGCGGTCTGACTCACATCTTGATCGCGGGCATCAGCCTGGTCATGTTCCACAGGCGGTTGCGCCGGGCCGACAATGCCGAAATGGTCAGGGCACCCGCCCAGATCACCAGCAGTGTGATGATCGCCTGCCACAGCCGGTGATCGATACCGCCCAGGATGAGCTGGCGTAATCCGTTGACGCCGTACGTCATCGGATCGTAGGCATGGAATACCTGGAACGGCCGGGACGTCGTCTCCACCGGATACATCCCGCCGGCGCTGACCAACTGGAGCATCAGCAGCGCCATCAACAGCACGCGTCCGACCGCGGGGCCGACGAGGGCGTTGACCGCTTGCGTCGCGGCGACGAAGGCGCATGACACGAGGATCATGAAGCCCAGCATCGCGACCGGATGCACCACCTGCATGCCGAGCGCGAACCGCACCACGCAGTACAGGATGATCGCCTGGAACACCCCGATGAACGCCGCGGGCAGGTAGCTGGCGAGCACCACCCGGATCGCCAGCACCTCCGCGGCTATCGGGCGGTTCTGCAACGGGCGCAACACCATCCACAGCACCAGCGCGCCGAAGAACAGGGCGAGTGTGATGAAGAACGGTGCCATCCCGGTGCCGAAGTTGGGCGCGGAGTTCTCCGCCGAGTTCTGCAGGTGAACCGGGCCACCGATGGTGTCGGCGATCGCGTCCTTCTGCGCAGGCGTCCAATCCGGTACCTGACCGGCACCGTCGGCGAGCTTGGTGGCCAACTCGGCCGATCCGCTTCGCAACTGGGTGGTTCCGGCTTTCAGCTGCCCGGCACCGGTGTCGAGTTTCGCGATACCACTGGCCAATTCGGCATTGCCCGAGGCGAGCTGCTGGGCACCGCCGCGCAGCTGGTTCAGCTTGGCGTTGAGGTCGGAGTTCTTGCTGCCCACCTGATCGAGCGCGGAGTTCAACGGGCTGCCGGGGTTGCGCAGCGACGAGGTCATCGAGATCGCCGCGTTCTCGGCGTCGGTGAGCTGCTGGCGGATCTGCGGAGTGAACTGGTGGGCCCGAAGGTCGCCCTGGACGCCGCGCAGAGTTCCGGCGGCGTTGTTGGCGATCGGATCCGAGCTGGCCGACAGCTGGTCGATCACCGAGGTCAACGCCGTCGCGGCGGAGTCCTGCGCTCCGGTGATGGCACCGATCTGGTCATTGGCCTGCCGCAGGGCAACGGTGCCGTCTTCCAGTTTCTGCGTGTCACCACCGATCTTCGACAGCGCCGAGCTCACCGCCACCAGCGGATCGGTGGCCTTGTTGATCCCATCGGAGAGTTGCTTGGCGCCGGTGGCCAATTGCGCCGAGCCGGACCGCGCGTCGTGCAGACCGGCCGACAGCTGGCCGGCGCCGTCGTCGACTTTCACTGCGCCGTCGGCGAGTTGGGCTGCGCCGTCGGCGGCCTGCTTGATCCCGGCGCCGGAGCTGACCACCACCGAGAGCACCTGGTTGACCGCCTGGCCGGAGATCCGGGTGGACACCGCGTTGAGCACCTGGTCGATCGCGGTACGGCCGATGTTCGACGAGATGTAGTTGTTGGCGTCGTTGTACACCGCGTTCAGGTTGGCCCGCTTGGGCTGTCCGGTCAGAGGTGAAGCGATCGCCTCGCTGAAATCCGATGGCAGCTCGAGCATGAAGTAGTACGTGCCGTGGTCGACACCCTTGCGTGCCTCTTCTTCGTCCACCACATGCCAATTCAGGCTGGCGTCGTCGGTCAGGCTCTTGGCGATCTCGGCGCCGACATTGATCTGCTGTCCCGACACCACCGCGCCCCGATCCGAATTGACCAGTGCCACCGGCATTTTATCGACCTGACCGAAGGGGTCCCAGTACGCCCAGAGATACAGCGCGCCGTAGACGAGGGGCAACAGCATCAGCACGACGATCGCAGCGCGGGTCATCCGGCTGCGGCCGAAGCGTTTGATTTCCGAGCCGAAGGCCAGGCCCGCGGCTGGGGAGTCGAAGGCACGAAGCTTTTTCACGGCCCTCATTCCTTTCCGGTAAGAATGCGGTGGTCGTGCAGACCGTGGTCGGGGGCCTCGTCACCGAGCGGATTGGTCACGCCGACAACGACACTGCGCTGGGTGGCGACAGCAGCGAGTCGTTCGATGGCGATCACCCGGCGCGAGTTGTCCCTGACCTGTTCGAGATCGCCGACCACCAGGATCGGGCGATTCGAGAACAGCGCGAGGGTGACCTTCAGCAGGAACAGGTCGAGATCGGACAATTCGCTGATGTAGGTCTCAGGTGCGGGCGGCGTCAACTCTCCGAAGACCTCGCGCATGGCGGATTCGCCGGCCTCGATCGGCACCCGCCGGTACCAGGGGGCCAGCCAGCGGCGCTGCTCGGCGAGCACCGTCTGGACGGTGACCGAGTCCTCGAGTTCGTCGATGTCGGCGAACGCCGCGACCGCGCAGTGGCGCCGGATCGCTTTCGGGTCTGTCTCACCGCAAACCGTCACCGTGCCGTGGGTGGGTTTGAGCCGTCCGGCCAGCGTCAGCAACAGCGCGGTCTGCCCCCATCCGCCGGGCATCTGGATGGCGTGAAATCCCGGTGTGAGCTCGAGGTCGATGTCCGAGAACAGCGGCCCGTGCTCGCCGTCCACTCCCAGCCCGGCCGTGATGATCTGCGGCACGTCTCGCGCGTCGCCCTCCTCGGGCGCCTGAGCCGCGTCATCCCCCTGCGGCACCTGGGTGTCCCCGGCGTCGTCCCTGTCTTCCATCTCCGACCTTTCGATACTCACTGGTATCCATTCGATACTAGCGAGTATTGTGTTGGTCATGACCGCTGTCAAACCGGCACGTACGCGCCCGACCCGCGACGAGGTGCGCGACCGGATCCTGGATGCCGCGCTGACGGTTTTCGCCGCAGAAGGCTTCTCCGGCGCCACCATCGACGCCATCGGTCAGGCCGCGGGATTCACCAAGGGCGCGGTGTACTCCAACTTCGAATCCAAGGACGAGCTGTTCCTGGCCCTGTTGGACCGGCAGTTCGAGAGCCGCGGCGCGCTCATCGCGACCGCCCTCGACAGCGGGCAGGGCGACACCGCCGCGATCGCCGCAGCGCTGAGTCGCGCAACGCTGGACTCGATCCACGACCAGAACGAGTACCAGATCGTCCTGATCGAGTATTGGCTGCGCGCAGTGCGCGATCCCGAGCTGCGCGAACGACTGGTGGCCCGCCGCCGCACAGCCGCCGATCAAGCCTTACGCATCGTCGAACAGGCCGGAACGTCACTGCCCGGCAAGCAGCTGTCGGCACTCGCGCAGTTGGTGGTCACCATCATCTCGGGGATCGCCACCGAGGAGGTACTGCAGCCGGGAACGATCGACATCGACACCCTGACCCGCTTGTTCATCGCCCTGCTGGAATCCAGCCCGGACGGCCGGTAACCGATCAGGCCAATTTCTTGTGCACAGGCCGCCCGCCCGTGGCCTCGAAGATCACCCGCTTGCCGATCTCGACCGCGTGATCGGCATACCGCTCGTAATAGCGGCCCAACAATGCGACGTCGACAGCCGAGCACACCCCGTCCTCCCACTGACGGTCCAGCAGCAAAGTAAATAGGTGGCGATGCTCGGCGTCGACGGCGTCGTCCTCATCGCGCAGTCGTGCGGCGGCGTCCGGATCCCGCGACACCAGCACCTCTTGCGCGGTCTGCGCCAACCGGACGGCCTGCGATCCCATATCGGTGAAACTCGCGCGCACCTCGTCCGGCAGGGCGCAATCGGGGTGACGCAACCGGGAGATGTCGGCGACATGCACAGCGAGCGCGCCCATCCGGTCGATATCGGCAGCGATGTGCATCGACCCGACGACCGTGCGCAACTCGCTGGCGACCGGCTGCTGCAGGACCAGCAACCGAAACGCCGACTCCTCGATGCGGCGGCTGTAGTCGGCGATGTGTTCGTGGTCGGCGATGACCTGCTCGGCCAACGACAGATCGCAGTCGAGCAGGGCCTCGTTGGCCCGCTGCATCGCACTCACCGCCAGTGCACACATCTCGGCCAGTTGGACGGACAAAGCCGTCAACTCGTCGTGAAATGCCTTTCGCATGCGCCACACCTTCCCTGCCGGGCCTGGCCGCCCGGCGAGGGTTAGGTACCCGGAATGGGGCGGGGGCTAACCGCCCGTGTTGACGGGTTCGATCGGCAGGCGCCGCAACCCACCGGGAGCCTCGGCGGGCACCACGGGATGCTCGGGGGCGATCGGCGCCAGCTTGCGGTAGGACTCACCTTGAGCCGGACGCTCGTCGTTCTGCCCCTTGTTCGGCCAGAGCGACGCCGCGCGTTCGGCCTGCGCGGTGATCGAAAGCGACGGGTTCACGCCGAGGTTCGCCGAGATCGCAGCGCCGTCCATGACGTAGAGCGTCGGGTAGTTGTACACCCGCTGATACGGGTCGATGACACCGTGCTCGGCACTGTCGCCGATCGCCGCCCCACCGAGGAAGTGTGCGGTGAGCGGGATGTTGAACAGCTCGCCCCAGGTGCCACCGGCGACGCCGTCGACCTTCTCCGCCATCCGCCTGGTGAACTCGTTGCCCACCGGGATCCACGTCGGATTCGGTTCGCCGTGACCCTGTTTGGACGTCATCACCCGCTTGCCCCCGGGCCCACGCTTGGTGAAGGTGGTGATCGAGTTGTCCAGGTGCTGCATCACCAGCGCGATCACCGTGCGCTCGCTCCACCGCTGCGGGTTGAGGAGCCGGACCAGCTTGCCCGGATCCTCGCGGGCCTGATCGAGGAACTGCCGCCAACGAGGAACGTCGGTGCCCTTGGGCCCGGCGCCGTCGGTCATCAGCGTCTGCAGCAGGCCCATCGCGTTGGAGCCCTTGCCGTAGCGCACCGGTTCCACGTGGGTGTCGGAGGTGGGATGCACCGAGGAGGTGATCGCCACGCCGTGGGTGAGATCCATGCCGGGTGTCACCGTCAGGGTCTGCGCCCCCACGATGGACTCGGAGTTGGTCCGGGTCAGCACGCCCAGCTTGTCGGAGAGCTTGTTCAGCTTGCCGGTGTCCCGCATCTTGAACAGCAGCTTCTGGGTGTTGTAGGTACCGGCCGCGAGGATCAGATGATTCGCGGTGAAGGTCTTGCGGTGACGACGCAGCTTGCTGCCGGTGCGCACAGTGGTGACCTCCCAGACGCCGTCGGCGCGTTGCTCGAAGCTCGTCACGGTGGTCAACGGATGTACTTGTGCGCCGGCCGATTCCGCCAGGCCGAGGTAATTTTTGACGAGAGTGTTCTTGGCGCCGTGCCGGCAACCGGTCATGCACTCGCCACACTCGATACACCCGGTGCGGGCGGGGCCCACTCCACCGAAGAAGGGGTCCGGCACGGTCTTGCCGGGGGTCATCTCACCGTCGAGACCGAAGAACACGCCAACCGGTGTGGCAACGAACGTATCCCCGCAACCCATATCGTCGGCAACCTCTTTGACGATGCGGTCCGCGTCGGTGAAGGTCGGGTTCTTCACGACCCCGAGCATCCGCTGGGCCTGGTCGTAGTGCGGCATCAACTCGGCCCGCCAGTCGGTGATGTCCTTCCACTGCGGGTCGTTGAAGAACGGGTCCGGCGGCACGTACAGGGTGTTGGCGTAGTTCAGGGATCCACCGCCGACCCCAGCGCCGGCCAGGATCATCACGTTGCGTAGCAGATGGATGCGCTGGATTCCGTACATGCCCAGCTGCGGCGCCCAGAGGAACTTCCGCAGGTCCCACGAGGTCTTGGCGAAGTCGGCGTCGGTGAACCGCCGGCCGGCTTCGAGTACTCCGACCCGATAGCCCTTCTCGGTGAGGCGTAGCGCACTGACGCTGCCGCCGAATCCCGAACCGATCACCAAGACGTCATAGTCAGGCTGCATGTGACCAGTATGACGCTACCCGCAGGTAACTTCTAGACAGGAGGCCCTAACTTGTAAAGAAGATTTTCCCGGCGAGCAGAGATCAAGACCCGACGCTCAGGCCCACCTTCTGGAACTCCTTGAGGTCGCAGTACCCGGCCTTGGCCATAGACCGGCGCAGTCCGCCGACCAGGTTCAACGAGCCGAACGGATCGTCGGACGGTCCGGTGAGCACCTGCTCCAGGCTGGGCCGCTCCCCGACCGCCACCTGCAGCAGCGCGCCACGCGGCAACGACGGGTGCGCAGCCGCGGTCGGCCAGAACCAGCCAGCTCCCTGAGCCTCGGCGGCCACCGCCAGCGGGGTACCGAGCACGACGGCGTCGGCGCCGCAGGCGATCGCCTTGGCCAGGTCGCCGGAGGTGTGGATGTCGCCGTCGGCCAGCACGTGCACGTAGCGACCGCCGGTCTCGTCGAGGTATTCACGGCGGGCGGCCGCCGCGTCGGCGATCGCCGTGGCCATCGGCACGCTGATGCCGAGCACCTCGTCGCTGGTGGTGACACCGGCAGTGGAGCCGTAGCCGACGATCACGCCGGCCGCGCCGGTGCGCATCAGGTGCAGCGCGGTGCGATGGTCGAGCACGCCACCGGCCACCACCGGCACGTCGAGCTCGGAGATGAAGGTCTTCAGGTTGAGCGGCTCGCCGTCGGACGCGACCCGCTCGGCGGAGATGATGGTGCCCTGGATGACCAGCAGGTCGATCCCGGCGGCCACCAGCGTCGGGGTCAGGGCCTGAGCGTTCTGCGGGCTGACGCGGACCGCCGTGGTCACGCCGGCTTCGCGGATGCGCGCGACCGCCGCGCCGAGCAGGTCGGGGTCCAGCGGCGCGGCATGCAGCTGCTGCAGCATGCGGATCGCCGCAGAGTCGTCGTCGGCGTTCGCCGCCACATCGAGGACCTGGGCGATCTTCCCCTCGACATCGGCGTGCCGGCCGATCAGCCCCTCGCCGTTGAGCACGCCGAGACCGCCGAGCCGCCCCATCTCGATCGCGAACTCCACCGACACCAGGGAGTCGGTGGGGTGTGCGATGACCGGGACCTCGAAGCGGTAGGCATCGAGCTGCCAGGCCGTCGAGACATCCTGCGACGAGCGGGTGCGCCGCGAGGGCACGATCGTGACGTCGTCGAGCTCATAGGTGCGGCGGGCGGTCCTGCCCATGCCGATTTCAACCATGTCGCGCATGACTGTTCTTAGTCTCCTGCCCCACCGATTCAGCGGGTGTAGTAGTTGGGGGCCTCGACAGTCATGGTGATGTCGTGCGGGTGGCTTTCCTTCAACCCGGCCGCCGTGATCTGGACGAACTGCGCCTGCTGCAACTGCTCGATGGTCACCGAGCCGGTGTAGCCCATGGCAGCCCGCAGCCCACCGGTGAGCTGGTGGATCACCGAACCCAGCGGACCACGGAACGGCACCCGACCCTCGATGCCCTCGGGCACCAGCTTGTCCTCGGAGAGCACGTCGTCCTGGAAGTAGCGGTCCTTCGAGTAGGACTTGCCACCGCCGCGTCCCTGCATGGCACCCAAGGAGCCCATTCCGCGGTAACTCTTGAACTGCTTGCCGTTGACGAAGATCAGGTCGCCCGGCGACTCGGCGGTGCCTGCCAGCAGCGAGCCCAGCATGGCCGTCGATGCCCCGGCCGCCAGCGCCTTGGCGATGTCGCCCGAGTACTGCAGGCCGCCGTCGGCGATCACCGGCACGCCGTAGGGCTTGCAGGCGGCGACGGCTTCGAGGATCGCAGTGATCTGCGGGGCGCCGACACCCGCAACCACGCGGGTGGTGCAGATCGAGCCGGGGCCCACACCGACCTTGACCGCGTCGGCGCCCGCCTGCACCAGCGCGGCGGCCGCGGCACGGGTCGCGACGTTGCCGCCGACGACCTCGACGCGGTCGCCCACGGTCTGCTTCACCCGCGCCACCATGTCGAGCACGCCGCGGTTGTGGGCGTGGGCGGTGTCGACGATCAGCACGTCGACTCCGGCGTCGACCAGTGTCATGGCCCGCGCCCAGGCGTCGTCGCCGACACCCACGGCAGCGCCGACCAGGAGCCGGCCGTCGCTGTCCTTGGTGGCCAACGGGAACTGCTCGGTCTTGACGAAGTCCTTGACGGTGATCAGGCCGGTCAGCTTGCCGTGACCGTCGACGATCGGCAGCTTCTCGATCTTGTGGCGGCGCAGCAGGCCCAGCGCCGCCTCGGCGGACACGCCTTCTTGGGCGGTGATCAGCGGCGTCTTGGTCATCACCTCGGCGACGGGCTTGTTCTCGTCGACCTCGAAGCGCATGTCGCGGTTGGTGATGATGCCGACGAGCTGCCCGGCCTCATCGACGACCGGGAGTCCCGAGATCCGGAACCGGGCGCACATCGCGTCGACCTCGGCCAGGGTGTTGGTCGGCGAGCAGGTGACCGGGTCGGTGACCATACCGGCCTCCGACCTCTTCACCGTCTCCACCTGGGCGGCCTGTTCGGCGGCCGGAAGGTTGCGGTGCAGCACTCCCATGCCACCGGCGCGGGCCATCGCGATGGCCATCCGCGATTCGGTGACGGTGTCCATCGCGGAGCTGACCATCGGCACCCGCAGACGGATGTTCCGGGTCAACTGGCTCGAGGTGTCAGCGGTGGCCGGGACCACATCCGAGGCAGCAGGCAGCAGCAGGACGTCATCAAAGGTGAGACCGAGCATCGCGATCTTTGTGGGATCGTCGCCGCCGGTCGACACCGGTACGGCAATGGGAACGCTGCTTTCAGCGATCGACATGGGTGGGGCCTCCAGTGGCAGGCGTGGGGCTTATAACCCGATTCTATCGGCTCGGTTATTTACAGTGATGTTGCCGTTCCTTGCACCTCAGGGTGCACATCCCCCCGCGCATCAGGACGGCTGGCGCGATACCTGTGCGGCTGCGTAGTGTGGGACTCGTGCGTGACCACCTCCCCCCTGGTTTGCCGCCCGATCCGTTTGCCGATGATCCTTGCGATCCTTCTGCTGCGCTGGACGCGATCGAGCCGGGCCAGCCTCTGGACCCCCAGGAACGGACGGCTGTCGAGGCTGATCTAGCTGATCTCGCGGTATACGAGGCGCTGTTGGCGCACAAGGGAATTCGCGGTCTCGTCGTCTGCTGTGACGAATGCCAGCAGGACCACTACCACGACTGGGACATGCTGCGGGCCAACCTGCTGCAGCTGCTCGTCGACGGCACGGTGCGCCCGCACGAGCCGGCCTACGACCCCGAGCCCGATGCCTACGTGACGTGGGACTACTGCCGCGGGTATGCCGACGCCTCCCTCAACGAGGCCACCTCGGACACCGACGGCTACCGCTGACCTCCGCCTAGCCCCGGCAACAGGGGCACTTCGATCCCCGGCAATGCCGGGGATCCGCCGTTGTGTCCACCCGACGGGCTTTCGTGACCTCCGCCACTGCTGGGCTCCACAGGTGCGGCCTGCGTGGTACGGACCGACGGCGCTGACGGCACGGATGTCGGCTCGACGGCCGGCGCGACAGTCGTAGTGGTTACCGCGGGCGCTTCGGCCGCTGGCGCCGCCGAGGTGGTGGGCGCCGAGGACGTGTGAGGCGCTGCCGGCGTCGCGGCGGGCGAGGACTCTGTCGCCGGGGCCGGCGGCTCGGCACTGCTCGACGGGGCCGTGGTCGTCGACGGCGGCGTCGACGGCTGGCTGGTCGTCGGTTGCGACGTCGGGTTCTCCGACGGCGACGTGGGTGACGTGGACGTCTCCGAACCCGGGCTGGGCTCAGTCGGCGAGGTCGAAGGCCCAGTTGTGGGTGTCGACGGCGCTGTCGGCGACGTCTCCCCCGGCGTAGACGGGGACTGCGGCGTCGTCGTCACCGTCACCTCGGGTAGCACCACCGGCGGCGCATCGGGCGGCACGGTCGCGTTCGGGTCCCGGTTCTCCACCTTGACCGACAGTTGCTGCCACTGGTCGACGAGTTCCTGCTTGCGCTGCTCGTCGCCGACGGTGGCGACCGTGGTGGTGATGGTCTGCAGCTTCTGCTGGGCCTGCTCCCACTGGCCATCGTCGATCATCTGCTGAACCTGCTTGAGCTCGCTCGACGCCAGTTCGACGCCCACGTCGCGGGTCACCGGCGCGGACCCGAAGACCAGTCCGCGCACACCGTAGAGGGCATCGCCCGGGCCGGAGCCGTACACGGCCGCACCGAACCCGCCGAGGCACAGCACCGCGGCGGCCATGGAGCCCACCAGCGCCATCGGGATGCGCACCCGGCCCTGCCCGGTCGCCTTGTCGAGTGCTTTGACGGCCTCACGCGGTGTCGCGATGCCCGTCATCGGGGTTTGTCGGGCGTCGTCGCGCCACCCGGCCAGCAGGACGGCCAGTTCGGCCTCCTCCCGGTCGGTCGCATAGACCTGCCGCTCGAGGGACAGCGCCTCGATGAATTTCTCGGACCGGTTGATCTCGTTGAGGGACGGATCACCACCGTTTGAGGTCCAGCGGCCGAAGTCAGGCATGGTCGCGCCCCGTCGCCATGATCTCGTTCTTCAGGCGCGCCAGCGCACGGTGCTGCGCAACGCGCACGGCGCCGGCGGTGCTTCCGACGGCCTCCGCGGTCTCCTCGGCGCTCATGCCGACCACGATGCGCAGAATCAGGATCTCGCGCTGTTTCTCGGGCAGCACGGACAGCAGCCTGGCCATCCGTTCGGAGGACTCGGTGTCGAGAGCGGTCTGCTCGGGCCCCGCGTCAAGGGAAAACCGCTCGGGCACCACCTCGGTGGGCTCGGCACGGTTCCTGGCTGCCGCGCGATGCGCGTCAGCAACCTTGTGCGCAGCGATGCCGTAGACAAAGGCCAGGAACGGGCGTCCCTGATCCTTGTAGCGCGGCAGCGCCGTAATGGCGGCCAAGCAAACCTCCTGCGCAACGTCATCAGCTGATAGACCACTGCGCTCGGTCGCCCCCACCCTCGCCCGGACATACCGAACGACGATCGGCCGAATGATCTCCAGCACTTCCGAGAGCGCGTTCCGATCACCTGCCACTGCGTCAGCAACGACAATGTCGAGACGGTCTCCCGAACTTGTCATCGTGGGCGATCTCTCCAGCGTTACGTTGCACCGACACTCGGGGCGGATTGGCTCAGCTAAACAATAACGATCGATGAGGCAGGGCCCTGCCTGTGCCGGATCTAGGCGCCGGCCCACACCCCGCCTCTGCGACGCACTGTATCGGCGCCGAGGTCCCGGATCCGGTTGATTTGGGCAGCGTCGTGGGAGTCGCTGCCGATGTCGGCCAGCACGCAGGCCAAGGCCCAGCGCAGCGGGATCAGGCCGAATTTCTCGGTGGCCGGCAGCGCCGCATCGGCGACCTCCCGCGCGGCGTCGAGCTCGCCGGCACTGCACAGCGCCGCGGCCAGCACGACGTCGGATTTGACGGCGTGGCGCGTCGAGCGGTGACCGGCCGCGGCCGCGACTCCGCATCGGGCATGTTCGACTGCTTCGGCGCCGCGCCCCTGGACCATGGCCAGTTCGGCGCCCACCCACGACAGCCGGATCGGCTGCCGCGAGTCGCCGGGGGTGTCGATGGCCCGCGCCCGGTCGAGCAGTCGGGCCGACAGCCCGTACCGACCCATCCCCAGGGCGTCGGCGGCGAGCCCGACGAGCGCATCGGCGGCGGCCTCGTCATCGTCACCGCGGTGAGCCCACGCGTGGCCGTCGGCGCCGCGAGCGCGGGCGTGCCCGCCGAGCTGGCGAAGAAACGAGGCGCGGGTGCTGTGGGCCAGCGACACCAACGGACCGGAGTCCTGGCACCGCAGGATCTCGGCGAGCTCGGTGAGCGCACAGGCGTAGCGCCCCTGCCCGCCGGCGGCGACCGCCCGCAGCCAACGCTCGTGCGGAGTGGTCGCGCTGGGCAGCGGCCAGCGGCCGGGGTCGGCCCCGAACGCGGCATCGGCCAGCACGGCGGCGTCCCCTGCGATTGCAGTCATCGGTCAGCGACGCTATCAATACCGTCGGTACCGCCGGGTTCGTGGGCAACCCGGTACCGACGGATACGCCGAAATTCACGTTGCCGGAGACAATTAGTTAACAATTGATGGCGCGAATGTTAATGGCACGTCAACTAACTATCGACCGCCCGGAATAGCGTATGACGGCACCTCCGGTCCGAGCAGGGAAAATCCGAAGACCTCTAGCAGATCCTTAACACCCATGTCTCGGCCACCGCGTCACAACGATGAACGTGATGTAAATTCTCGACCTGCGGTTATGTCCTTTAGCACATCGGCAAGGTATTGACTCGCTTTATCGGACCCCCCTAGTTTGTGTGCACGAGCGGTCATCGGCGACATGTGCTCAGTTCGGTTCCACCGACTCAAACCCGCCCACTTTTGGCGAAATGGGCGAGCAGAGAGGGGTTTTCCAAATGCCGCAGCCGCAGCAACTTCCCGGACCCAATGCGGATATCTGGGATTGGCAAATGCAGGGACTTTGCCGTGGAGTCGATTCGTCAGTGTTCTTCCATCCCGACGGCGAGCGCGGGCGCGCCCGGGCGCAGCGAGAGGTTCGCGCCAAGGAGATGTGCCGCAGCTGCCCGGTGATCACTCAGTGCCGCACCCACGCGCTCGCCGTCGGCGAGCCCTACGGCATCTGGGGCGGCTTGAGCGAGTCCGAGCGCGAGCTCCTGCTCAAGCGGGGCATCCGCCGCAGCGCCTGACTCCCACAGCAAACTTCACACGCCGACCTGCAGAGGCTCCATTCCACGAGGGATGGGGCCTTTGCAGTTCCTGGCATCCGCAGCCAGGGTCAGCCCGCCAGGAAGGCCCCAAGCGCGAGGACCGCGAGCACGAGGAACGCGGCGGGAAAGGCGATGTTGTAGAACACGCCCGCACGGATATGGGTGATGACGGCGCCGACGAAGAACGCGATCAGCCCGATCGCGGCGGCGATACCCAGCGGCGGGAAGGCCAACAGGCCCACGAGCAGTCCGACCGCGCCCGCGCCCTTGAGCAGTCCGAGGGTCGGTACCCAACTCCGCGGGACACCGACCTCGGCGGAGTTCGCGAGGACGAAGCGGACCGCGGCGAGGTCCGCGACAGCCATCGCCCCATTGGCCACGATGGCGATCGCGACGATCACGGCCGCGATCATGCCGAGTTGTAGGGTCATGATGGTCGTCTCCCATGTTCGGATGCTGCGGTGGTGGTTCACCTTGATGACGTTTCCGACGCCCGGAAGGTGACGCTGTGACCGATCTGGAGACCCTGGCCGCCCGGTTCGAGGAGGATCGGCACCACCTACGCGAGGTCGCCCACCGACTGCTCGGCTCGGTGCATGACGCCGACGACGCGGTCCAGGCCGCGTGGCTGAAGGTCAGCCGGCGCGGCATCGCCGAGGTGACCAATCCAACCGGCTGGTTCACCACTGTGACCGCCCACGAATGCCTCGACCGACTCCGGGAGCGGAAACGCCGCGCGGAAGTGCTCGGCGCCGACGAGCACGTTCCTGCTGCCGTGGCTCCGGCCGCCGACGAACAGGTGGCCATGGCCGAGTCGGTGGGCCGCGCCCTGCTGGTGGTGCTCGACCGGCTCTCCCCCGCCCAGCGCGTGGCGTTCGTTCTGCACGACGCCTTCGCCATGCCCTTCGACGACATCGCCGCGCTGCTCGACCGCACGCCGGCAGCCACCAAGAAACTGGCCAGCCGGGCCCGGGAGCGGGTGCGGGGTGCAACCGGCGCGGCTCGCCCCACCGCCGAGCACCTGGCCGTCGCGCGAGCTTTCGTGGCAGCCTCGCAGGAGGGCGACCTCGACGCTCTGCTGGAGATCCTCGACCCCGACGTGGTGCGCCGCGTGGACCGCGTGCTCGTCGGCGGGCACATTCCCGTCGAGCTGCGGGGCGCCCGGGAGTTCGTCGAGGAGTCCAAGATGTTCGCCGCGACAGCGCGCGGCGGCGAGGTCGCCGTTCTCGACGGCGCCGCGGGCATCGTCGTCGCACCCGCCGGTCACCTCAAGTCCCTACTGCGCCTCGATATTCGGGACGGCCGGATCCATGTCATCGACATCATCGGCGATCCGCGACGCCTGGCGTCGGTCGAGGTGACGTTGGCGGACTGAGCGCGGCCGTACGTCCTACCGGGGTGCTCGAAAGCCGCCGATCCGCTGTTCGAGCAGTTCGGCCAGCCTCAGCGGGGTGCGGTCCTCGAACAGTGGACCGATGAGCTGCACACCCACTGGCAGTCCCCCGGCGGACCGCCCCGCGGGTACGGCGGTAGCGGGCAGGCCGGGCATGGTGGCCAGACCGGCCCAGACGAGCTGGTCGAAGTACGCGTACTCGACACCGTCGACATCGATCCGACGTTCCAACAGATCCGGGTTGTGGTCATGCGGGAACGCGGGAGTCGGCGTGATCGGACACCACGACATCGAACTCGCCGAACAACTGTCGCCAACCTTGACGGTGGAGTTCGCGACGGTTGTTCACCTCGATCCAATCGCGATGGCTCAACACCATCCCACGCAACCGAGCCGCATCGAGGCTCTGGTCGTCTGCACTCAGACCGGCCGCACGGATCCGCAGCTGCTCGTAGGCGTCGACGGGGAATCGCGCCGCGGAGCCCGAGAACAGCAACTGCGTGTACAGCACCGCGGCATCGGCCAGATCGGGAAGCAGCGGACTGTGTCGTTCGACGCGGGCACCACCGGCAAGCAGAGCGTCGGCCGCCCGGTTGATGCCGGCGTGCACCGCGGCACCGGTCGCGAGGAACGGATGCTCGTCGAGGACCAGGACCCGGAAGTCACCGAGGCTCTCGTGACGCGGCGGCGGCAGCGACACCCGATGTGCCACACCGAGAGTCAGCGGGTCCGGTCCTGCCATCACGTCGAGCAGGAGCGCGAGATCGCGGGCGGTGCGCGCCATCGGACCGACGACGGCGAGGTCGGACTCGGTCGGCAGGGCCGGTGTCGACGGCGGGGCCATACCGCGGATCGCGGCCAGTCCGAGGGTCGGCTTGTGCGCGTAGACGCCGCAGAAATGCGCGGGGGTCCGCAGCGATCCGGCGAGGTCGGAACCGATGGACAGGGCGCCGAACCCGGAGGCCAGGGCCGCCGCCGAGCCGCCGGAGGATCCGCCCGAGGTACGACCGCTGTCCCACGGATTGTTGGTGGTGCCGTAGATCTCGTTGAACGTCTGGATGTCTTGCAGCCCCAACGGGACGTTGGTCTTACCGAGCACCACCGCACCGGCAGCCTTGAGCCGCGACACCTGTACCGAATCCTCGGCCGGCCGGAAGTCCCGGTACTGCGGCATGCCCCAGGTCGTGGGCAGCCCCGCCATGTTGTAGGACTCCTTGACCGTCACCGGAATACCCAGCAGCGGCCGGTCTTCGCCCCGGGCACGTGCCCGGTCGGCGTCCCGCGCGGTCTCCCGTGCCCGGTCGAAGTCGGGCACACAGATCGCGTTGATCACCGGGTCGTCCCGCTCGATCCCGGCGATCGCCGCCTCGGTCAGTTCGGCTGAGGACACTTCACCGGCGCGCAACGCGACCGCCAACTCACCGGCCGACTGAAAATTCCACTCCATGAATCCGACGCTAAACGCGCGCTGAGGGAGCCATAAAATCCCACTTCCTGCAACAGCTGGTCCCCCTTTTCGCGCAGTTCCCCGTATGCGCGCGGTACCCAGGTTGCGGACAGACAACTCATGCGACGATCCGGTCTGAAAAGCCATCGATCGACTTGTTGAGGAGAGCCGGATGACATCTGAGGAACCCGGGCGCGACACCGCATCGCCGGTCGGTGTGGTGACCGTGGCCGAGACGGGCGCCGGCACCTACACCCAGCAGATCACCGCCGGACGCCACCAACTCATCGCCGACGAGCCCCTCCCGGTGGGCGGCGACGCCGGCCCGAATCCCTATGACCTGGTGCTGGCCGGCCTGGGTGCGTGTACGTCCATGACGGTGCGGATGTATGCCAACCGCAAAGACTGGCCGCTTCAACAGGTACGAGTTGCGTTGCGGCACTCCCGTATTCATGCCAAGGACTGCGCCGACTGTGAGACCTCCAAAGGCATGATCGACCACATCGATCGCGAGATCGAGTTGGTCGGCGATCTCGACGACGCCCAACGGGAACGGTTGATGGGCATCGCCGAGCGCTGCCCGGTACACCAGACCCTCACCTCATCGGTCCACATCACCACGACGGCGATTTCGTGATCCGCGGGCCTCATCGCGGTGCGCAGGCGTAGGAAGGAAGCCATGGCAGACAACTGGAATGACAACATCATCGCCGAGTTCCGCGCCAATGGAGGCAAGGTCGGCGGGCCGTTCGAAGGTGCGACCCTGCTCCTGCTGCACACCACCGGAGCCAAGTCCGGCAAGGAGCGCGTCAGCCCCGTGATGGCCTTCGACCTCGATGGGAAACTCGCCATCGTCGGTTCCTATGCAGGCGCTGACGTCGACCCCGCGTGGTTGCACAATCTGCGCGCGCATCCCGATGCCCACATCGAGATCGGCACCGACGCCTACGACGTGCACGCGCGAGAGATGCCGCGCGACGAGCGCGACGCCGCGTACCCACGCATCGTGGATAAAGCACCCGGATTCGGCGAGTACCAGACCAAGACCGACCGCGTCATCCCGGTCATCGAGTTGCAGCGGCGATAACCGAAATCCACGCCGGTGGCTTAGTCGGACGCCCGCACAGTAGGCCAGAAGAGCCGGAACAAGCGCTCCTCCCAGCCCTCCTGGACACCGCCGGTGCGGGCGCTTTCGGCGATGTAGGCACCGACCACCGCATCAATCAGGGTCACTGTGTCGACGTCCGCGCGCATCGAACCATCGGCTTTTGCGGCATCGACCACGGCAGCCAGTGCCGCACGTTGGTCGACGAGGATCCGCCTGAAAACAGCGGTGAATTCGGGGTCATCCTCAGTGAGCATCGCCGCCAGGCCACCGAGCCCGATGCCGTCCTCGACCATGCCGACCGCCTGCGCGATGAGCCACCGCAGCCGCTCGGGTGCTGTCGCATCTGGATCCACCGGACCCGGGGACGCGAGGCGCGACAGCGCGCTCGCGAGCATGCCCCGTCGATTCGGATGTCGCCGGTAGATCGTCGTTTTCGCGATTCCTGAGTGCGCGGCCACCGCCTCGACCGTCACAGCGCGCGGCCCGCCGCTTCGCAGCAGGTGCAACGTCGATTCCGCGATGCCGTCCTCGACCCGTCCCTGCGCCGCCACCCGGCCTCCTTCGCTTGCCAATCGCCTGCCGGGAATATCGCAACCCCGCTATGCGCTACGCTATACGTATCGATCGATACGCTCCGCGTAGCGTTTCGTTCGTCCGCATATTCGATTCCTACGAGGTGATCCCATGCTGAAGGCTTTCCGTCGCATTCCGGTTTCCAACGTCGCGTACGTTCTCCTGCTCGTCGCATTCGTCGCACTCGGACTGTTCGTCACGGCCATGGCGCTCGGCAGTAACCTGGCGGTCGTCGCAGCGATTGCGATGATCGCCTGCCTCGGCAGCGCCGTGGCAGGCTTCCGGGCAAGTGCCCGGAGACTGAGTGCTGCCCGGCTACCAGGCGCCCCAACCAACAACGTGAGCATGTTCTCCATCCCGGTCGATCAGAGTCAGGTGGATCGCTATCGCGAGATGTACCGTGCTGAAGGCCAAGTCCGCACCACCGAGGGGACGATGGCTGTCCTTCCCGGTGGAGAATCGAAAAACCTGATTGCGCCCTCGGCGGATACCCGGCACCGCCACGCCGCCTGACGTCGCGACCGACCGGTGGCGCCGCCGGCTACGTCGACGCCACCGACCAAGTCGGAGAGCGTTTTTCGATGAAGGCCTGCACACCTTCGAGTGCGCTCGGATCCATCATGTTGCAGGCCATCGTCGTGCTCGCGTCGACGTAGGCGGACTCGATGTCGACCTCGATCTGCCGGTAGAACAACGCTTTTCCCATCGCGACAGTGACCCGGGGCTTCGCCACGATACTCGCGACCAGCGCCTCCACCTCGTCGTCCAGCGCATCCGCTGCCGCCACCCGGTTGACCAGCCCCAACGACCGGGCCTGTTCGGCAGAGACGAACTCACCGGTGACCAGCATCTCGAAGGCGGCTTTGCGAGGCACGTTGCGCGACAACGCCACTCCCGGAGTCGCACAGAACAGCCCGACATTGACGCCGCTGACCGCCAGCCGTGCGTCGTCGCTCGCCACCGCGAGGTCGCACATCGCGACAAGCTGGCAGCCAGCCGCAGTGGCAAGCCCGTGGACCCGGGCGATCACCGGCACCGGCAGGCGCTGGATCGACAGCATCACGTTGGTGCACTGTGCGAACAATCGCTCGTAATACGCCGGCGACGGCTCGGCCCGCATTTCCTTGAGGTCATGCCCGGCGCAGAAGGCCGTGCCGGAAGCTGCCAGGATCACGGCCCGCACGGTCTGGTCTTCCGCCAAAGCGTCGAACGCGTCACCGAGCGCGGTCAGCATCGCCTCCGACAGCGCGTTGAAGGCCTGCGGACGGTTCAGGGTGAGTGTGACGACACCACGCTCGTCGCGGTCCTGGAGCAGCAGTGTCATGGCTCGATCAACACCTTGAGGGCCTCGCGGTCGGCCATGGCGCGGTAGCCGTCGGGGGTTTCGTCGAGGCCGATGGCCCGGTCGAACACCCGACCGGGTTCGATGATGCCGTCGAGAACGTCGGGCATGAGTTCCTCGATGTAGGCGCGAGCAGGCGCGACACCGCCGGTCAGCGTGACATTGCGGAAGAATGTGCCGAAACCCATTGGCACTTCGGTGTATTGCGATACGCCCAGGCGGCTGACGCGACCACCGGCGCGGACGGCGTCGAGGGCGGTGGCCAGCGACGGTTCGGTCCCGACGCATTCGATCACCGCGTGTGTACCGTCACCGCCGGTGAGCTCGCGGATCTTCTCGACGGCTTCGTCGCCGCGTTCGGCGACGACGTCGGTCGCGCCGAACTCGCGCCCGAGGTCGGTGCGGACCGTGTGCCGTCCGTTCAGGATGATCTGCTCGGCACCCAGCCGTTTGGCGGCCAGCACTGCGCACAGCCCCACCGCGCCGTCGCCGATGACGGTCACCGAAGACCCCGGCCCCACCCCGGCCGTCACCACGCCGTGGTGACCGGTGCAGAGGACGTCGGACAACGTCAGCAGGGAGGGCATGAGCGCCGAGTCCTCCGCGACCGGAAGCTTCACCAACGTGCCCTGCGCCTGCGGAACGCGCACCGCCTCGCCCTGGCCGGCATCGACGCCCGGGGCGCCCCACCCACCGCCGTGACGGCACGACGTCTGCAATCCCTCCTGGCAGAAGTCACACGTGTTGTCCGCCCACACGAAGGGCGCGACCACGAGATCACCGCTCCGCAAACCGGACACGTCGGCGCCGACGTCTTCGACAATGCCGATGAATTCGTGGCCCATGCGCCTACCGCCGTCCTTCTGCGGCATCGACTGGTACGGCCACAGGTCACTACCGCAGATGCAGGCCCGGGTGACCCGCACGATCGCATCGGTGGGCTCCTTCACAACGGGGTCGGGTACGTCCTCGACACGCACGTCGCCGGCCCCATACATCACGGTTGCTCGCATGCTCGGTTCCTTCACTCGTCCGGGTGGCAGGTGAGTCCCAACGATTCGAGGCTAAGCCCGCGGCAGCTGCTCTGTCTTGAGAGCACGTGATTGTCCGGTTTCGTCGCAGCGACGGGACCTAGGTGTCCATCGGGTTCGCCCGGATGCGTTCGGCGCCATTGTTGGCCACCGAGGCGGCAGCGGCGCCACCTGGTTTGCGGCCGGCCTGGTCCTCGAAGCAGGCAACGAATTCGCGGCCGAACGAATGTCTGGGATAACGCGCGAGGATGTCGGTCCTCACGTCGCTGGGGAACTCCTCGGGCCGGCGTCCGACGACGTCCCAGCCGGTGGCCACCTGCAAGAGGTGCGACTCAGGGTCGGCAGCCGCCGAAATGTCGTCGCGCATGTGCAACACGATGATCTCCGTCGCTCTGCCGGCCCGGTCGGCGGACCACCCGGCCGCCACACCGAACACCCAGGCCAGGTCCCCACCCGCCTCCTCGAACGACACGCGGTGACTGTCGAACGGGTCGGTGAGCCCGATGTCGTGCAGCAGTGCCGAGACGTAGTAGAGCTCGTCGTCGAATGCGATGCCATGCGCCGCCGCATACGTCGCGCCCCACAGATATGAACGGATGCAGTGGTTGAGCAAGGCAGGTGAGTAGAAGCGCGTGGCCACCGCGAGGGCCGCTGCGGCAGCCGGTGTCTGCGGAAACGTCTCGTCCATCGAGTCTTCTCTCCCTCAGAAGTTCAAGCCCGAGAACATGATCCGTCCCGGGTCATACTTCTGTCGAGTAGCGGCGAGCCGGGACAGATTGGCGCCGAAATATCGCGACGCCGGTTGGTTCGCCTCGAGATAGTTGACGTAGCCGCCGGCCGAATACGGCGCCACCGCCTGATGGGCGGTGGCCAGCCAGTTGGCTGCTGCCGCAGGCGAACCGGCGGTTTCCACATACCACTGCACCAATGAGGACTGCCGCCGCCACGGAAAGGCGGTATCGCCCGGGCCCACGGTGGCCAGCGCACCGTCGAGCGCATGCATGATCACGATCGGGCGGCCGGCCCCCGCGGGGAAGGCGTTGAACGCCGCGGCGATGCCCTGGGCCGCGGCCGGGGTGATCGTCGGGAAGACGTCGGATCCGCCGACATAGCCGAGCGGCGACGGGTTGAGATTGTCGGCAGCCAGGAACTTCACCAGATCCAGGTAGTTGAACGTGCGGTTCTCGGTGCCGGTCGGCTGCAGCCCCACCGCCTTGATCACGGCGGCTCCCACGCTGCTGCCAGACCCGGCCGGGCAGGTCGCCAGGATGCGACAGTGCGCGCCCTGCGGATCGGTGATGGTGTCGGCCAGTGCCCAGCTGCTGCGGTCGGCGGTACGCAGCCAGTTCTGCCAGCCGAGGAGGACCTGCGGGAAAGACTCCAGCGGGAAATGCAGGCCGACGACATCCACGTCGCTCGTCGGGAACGTGGCGAAGGTCAGCGCCGTCGTCACCCCGAAATTGCCGCCACCACCGCCGCGCAATGCCCAGTACAGATCGGGGTTCTCGGTGGCCGAGGCCGTCACCCCGGCGCCGCCCGGCAGCACCACCGTCGCCGCCACCAATTGATCGCTCAGCAGGCCCGCATGCCGTGATTGGGCGCCCAGCCCACCGCCCAGGGCGTGCCCCGCGACGCCGACCGTGGGGCAGGTGCCCGTCGGTATGCCCCGTCCGGCACCGGCCAGCGCCTGGTGAATCGCGTACAGCGAGGTGGCGGGCGTCACCGTGACATGCCCGGTCGCCGCGTCGTAGTTGATGTCACCGGGCAGTTGGCGCAGGTCCAGCACCATCGTGCCGTTGGCTGTCGACGCGCCCACATAGGAGTGCCCGCCGCCGCGTGGAGCGACCTTGAGGTTGTGCGTCGCAGCGAAGGCCAGCGCCCGTTGCACGTCCGCCGCCGATGCCGGCGTGACGACCGCCGCCGGTGTCAGGCCGTTGAAGTTGGTGTTGAAAACACTTTTGGCCGACGCGAATTGCCCGCCGCTGTCCGGAAGCACCACTTTCCCGTTGATGGCAGCCGAGAGGTCACCCCAGCCGGCCGGATCCGCACCGGCCCGGTTCGACCCGAACACTGCGCCGACGGCCAACGCCCCCACGGCGCCGCGCAGGAACGTCTGACGCGAGACCCCACGCGGCGACTCCCGCGGTTCCGTCATATCCGCATTGTGAGCTGCCCGGGATCAAAAACCGCGCCCATGCTTGGCGTGTCGCGTCATTGGTCCTTGCCGGGCCGAACCGACGCGGTGCGTCAAATCACCCGGATCACGATGTTGCGATCGGAGATGTACGCTCCGCCCGACACCCAGGCTACGTAAGTCCCCTGGTCGAACTTCTTGCGCCACAACTCTTTCCCGCTCCCGTCAATACAGACCACATCGCTCTGATCGGCGACAGTCAAGAACCGAGCGCCATCGGATCCGAGGAAGCGGCCCATCGGCACATTCGCGGACGGCGCAGCGCTGAGATCTTTACAGGCGCCGGCCCTCAATGTGGCGTCTGCCCCATCCTGCACGCCGACCATGCACAATTCGCCGCTGCCGAATCCCCCGATCATGTTGGCAAGCGTGATATCTGCGCCGGCGGGGAGCGTCCAGAGAACACGTCCTGATTGACCGTCGTACGCACGGAACTCACCGGTGGATCGGTTGTAGGCCAGCGGGTAATAGAACCCGGACGATCCGTACCGGGTGTCTCCGACATGCGCCAAGGGAAATTGGTACATTCTCGAGCCCTCATTGCCCATCAGGGTGTAGCCGTCGCTGGGCACGGTGGCGGTGTTTCTGCCGCTGAAGTCAAGGAACTTGAACGAGTTTGCAAATGCCACCGCGAATCCCGATGCAAAAGCGGTATTTGAGGTGCTCGGTTCGCTCACGATGGGCTTTCCTGTGTTGGCGTCGAGCACCTCGTGCTCGGTGATGACGACCCCTTGATCGCCGAACACCGAGACGCCGTCATGCCGAACTCGCCATGCCTCGGTGCCGTCCGCGCCATACGAGACCAGTTCATTGCGAAAAACGACAGCGACGCCGTCACCGCTTCCTTGAAGATTGGCGATCCGGTCCGACGGCAACGAAGGCTGGCTCAATATGCGTCCGGTTGCCACGTCGAGGAACACCAGCACTTCGGGATCTCCACAGCAGAGATTCAGATTGAGTCCACATCCCATGGTCTTTGCCGAGCGGGTGATGACGCACTTGGCGCTCCCAAACCGGTTGATATTGACCGTGGGCGGCTTGACCCCTTGCGACCAGCGTGGTTCGCCGGTCTCCTTGTCCAAGGCCATCACGCCTTGATCCGACCCGACCACCACGGTGTAGGCATCGCCGCCGAGCACGTAGGCATCAATGCCGGTTTCGTAAGTCCAGCGCGGTGTGTCGATCGGCTGCTCAAGCGAGGGCAACGCCACGTCGGCCGGCGGCCGTAAGTCGCCCAGCGGCGGCACGGACGCCGGCAGCGGTCCCCCGCCGGCCGCAGTCACCTCGCCGGCCCCGCCGCCGCCGCGGTTCAACCACCACAGAAGAGTGCCGATCCCCGCGGACGCGACGACGACAGCAGCCACCACGGTGAGCACCAACCACACCTTGCGCTTCTTGCGCGGAGGTTCCGGTGGTGGCCCTGCCGGTTGATATCCGGCCTGAAAAACCGGAGGAAACTGACCGAACGACGGGTCCGCCGGTGGAAATGGCTGGCCACCACCAGGAAACGGGCTCGCGGGTGGAGGCTGGTTGCCGAAGGGGTTCGAGTAAGGGTCCGGCGTGGCCCCCGCCGACGAAAACGGATCGTTCGGATAAGTCACCGTCATTCCGTACCACGACGCCACACCTGGAGCAATATTGCGCAGTTTGCCGACGTGGTTGTCATCGCCCGCTTTTCGTGCACGCGTCGACGGGTAGCCGCGGTTACGATCACGACTGCCGGGCCCATTCGCCCGTCCCCACAACACCTGGAGGCCCAGCGCTGTGAGCGCACCGTCGAACCCGAACGTGATCCCCGCCTACGCCGCGCTTCCCGACCTCCCGTTGGACGACGAGGACCGCGCCACCTTGACCTCAGAGATCTGGGGCATGCTGGTCACCGGCAACGACGACGCCGAGGACTTCCTCGACACCTATGCCGAGGACTACGAGCTCACCGAGGAGCAGCTCACCGTCGCCTTCACGTCGCTGCGCGAAGCGCGACTGCGCCAGCAGACCGAGATCGGTGACTACCGGTCCCGGACCCAGGCGGCGTTCGAGGAACTCAACGCCAACGGCGTGATCGCCCGCGCCGACTTTTCCTGCTGCGGAACCTGCGCGTCAGCCGAGATCGGCGACGAGCGCGACGACAGCCGCCACTGGAGCGGCACCATCTACTTCCACAGCCAGGACACCGACCGCCTGGTCGAGGATGGCTCCACCTACGTCGGCTATGGAGCGTTCGAGCCGGAGAACTTCGACGAGGAGGCCTACAACCGGCTGAGCGATCAGGCGAAGGAAGACCTTTACACCAGCGACGTGACCCGGATGCTCGACGAGGTGGTGTTCCCCATCGTGCGGCGCCACGGCATCGAGCCGGAGTGGAACCGCGACCTCGGAACGCGGGTGCTGCTCACCAACGCCGACTGGTACGCGCCGATCGAGAGCTGACGATCTGTAACTCCTGTGGCGGGCGCGCCGACATACAGTTCAGCGCGTCCGAAGGAGGTTAGCCCGATGCCGAATCATCGTCGCCGCGCAATGACCACCCTCGGTGCTGCGGCGGCTGCACTTGCCGTACCGGCCGTCCTGAATGTCCCTCCGGCCCACGCGAACCCGTTGCCCGGTTTCTGTATGCCGCCCAACGTCGTCGACAACGTGTGCACAACGCGGCTGACATCCGTGACAGCCGATGTGATCGACGGGACGATCACCGGGACGCCGGTCGGCGGCGGGTCGGCGATCACTCTTGCGGGACAAGCGGATGCGTACCTGAAATCGACCGGATTCGGCGATACCCCGCCGGACCCGGTTCAAGATTGGGACACCCAGATCGACAAGGTCGGAAACCTCGACACCTCGCCCTCCAATCCCAATTGGTACGGCAACGCGAAGGCCAGGGTCTTCCTGCCCCGGACACTGAACGACCTGGCCACCAAGTTTCCTCCCGACAGCCTGATCGTGCGGTTCGTGTCCGACGACTCCCGGCCGGACGCGCTCCGGTTGGTGTCGATTCAGCCGACCGCTACACCCGATCCTGCGCCAACCCGGCCAGGTGCTTGAGCGAGTTGTCCAGGTGCTGCCGGTCGAACGGCGGGAACTCGATCTCTTTGCGAAGCGCGGGCGGTACCGCCGACCAGTCGTACGTGAGGGTGACCTCGGTCCGGCCGTCACCGCGCGACTCAAGGTCGTAGCGCCAGATCCAGCCGCCGAACTCGATGCCGGCGTCGTCATCGCCCTGGCCCGGTAGCCACGCAATCGCGCGCGGAGGCTCGAAAACCTCGACCCGGTTGGCCATCTCGTAATGCATGCCGCCGTAGTTGTCGTGGTACATCGCCATCCGGAAGATCTGGCCAGTTTCGGTCAGCGGCTTGCCGTCCAGCGACTCCCGCACCCAGCCGGTGCCGTCGATCGCCTGATGAGTGGTCGGGTCGGCCAGCACCGCGAACACGGTCTCGGCCGGCGCATTGATGGTGCATGCGGCGCTCATGGTTTCGTCAGTCATACCGGTACCGACTGACGGTGGCTCACAAACTCATCGACGGATCGAGCGCGAATACCTGTACCGCTGCTGACTTGCCTTTCAGCTCGTGGGGCCCGCGATCGGCGAGTCCGGCTGGGCGCACGTCCATGGCGTCGACGGTCGGCTGGGTCAGCAGGATCAGATCGCCGGTTGCCTTGGTCAGCTGCTCGACGCGGGCGGCCACATTGACGGCGTCACCGATCAGCGTGAACTCCAACTTGCCGCCGCCGCCGATGGTGCCGGCGATCACCACGCCGGTATTGATACCGATCCCGATCCGTAGTGCGCCCTCGAATCGTTCGGCGACCAGTCGCTGCATCGACACCGCGGCACTCACCGCGGCGTCGGCGTGATTGGCAAGGTCGTTCGGCGCCCCGAACACCGCCAGCGCGCCGTCACCGAGGAACTTGTTGACGTGCCCGCCGGCGTCGACGACAGCCGGCACGACGATCTCGAACAGCGCATTGAGCCTGGATACCGTGTCCTCGGCGGTATTTGCCTCGGCGAATGGCGTGAAATCGCGGATGTCGACGAACATCACCGTCACCTCGCGACGCTCACCGCTGAACACATCGTCGCCTTGTTCAAGTAGCCGCGTGGCCAGGACCGGGTCCACATAAGTGCCGAATGCCGCGTGAAGCCGCTGCCGCTCGGCCAAACCCGCCTGCATCCGGTTGAACGACGCCGCCAGAGCGCCCAAGTCATCGTCCTGAACTACCGGTAGCCGTTGGCTATAGTCGCCCACCGCAACACGTTCCGTCCCCTCGGCGAGGTCGCGAAGGGGACGCAACGACGGCGCGAATGAAGCGCCGACGGTGATCGGTACGGCGAAGACGAGCGTCAGCCCCGACCCGATCACGACGACGAGCACCGGTATTTCACTGACTCGATTGACAGCCGCCGCCAACATGGCGCCGGCGAGCGCGAAAATGAACGCCGTGGCAAGCACCGACAGGTCCGACCAGCGGGCGAAAGTTGGTTGCGCGCGGGGCATTTCGTCACCCGCTGCAGTGTCGGCAGTGAGCGCAACCCTGGCTGGCCGCATGGCGGCTTCCGGATAACTGTGTACTGCGACCAGCACCGCCGAAGCCCCCGAAGCCGCGCCCAGAATCGCGTACTGGACCAACCGTGCTCCGGTCGCCCCGGCGATCGCACCCACACTGACGAATGCCAACGCGATGAAAGCCGCATTGGCCCACAATGCTCGGCGCCCTGCCAACCGGCTCCAGGTGTAGGTGGCGTCCAGCACCCGAACCGGATCGACGTCGCGCCCGGCTACCCATCGCTCCACGAGACGGCTTCCGCCGAACCCTGGCAGGACCGTCACATATTCGGTCACCACTACCGCGCCAAGGGTCACCGCGGCCGCCGCGACATAGCGGTCGGACCGCTCGAGAGCCACGATCATGAGCGCCAACACCAGGTAGACCGAGAGCAGTTCGGCGACGGTGACCGCGAAGATCACCCACGAGTACCGCGCTGCATAGCGATCCCACGCCCACTGCCAGATGCGATTCATGGCACGACAGCATTCAACCCACGTAGTAGTGGGTTTCGCCGCACCAGCTTCCTCGGGCCGACGGGCCACCGCTCGACTGTCATGCTGACCTCCCTCGGTGGTTACCAGGAAACGCTATTTCGCGCTGCACGGTGGCGAATGGGTAGCCTCCTACTCGTTTCGGAGGACAACCATCGAAGAAGGCCTCGCACAATGCAGTGACAACCTGCGAGTGTTCCTCAAGAGCAGTACGAGATCAGTGAGCGTGGGCGCGATTATGGCGACTCGGGACCGCTGTACTGCGGGTAGGACGAGCGGTAACCCAGTGCGCGGCCGATCGGAGCCAACAGGGCAGAGACTCCTCGTAGTGCGACACCGGCGAACCCCGGCAGTGTGATCTCGCGGTGGAAGTCGTGGAGCACTGCAATTTGTAGCAGGCTTTTGGGCATGTTCCGCTGCGGGTCAACTTTGCCGTCTCGGGCGAGACCGAACATGGTCTCGAACATGGTCTCTGCTCGCAGCGCGGGCCGCAGCTCGACGATCACCGCCGCCGGTTCGTCGAACGGATTACCCCAGACGTGTGCTACGCCGGGCGGGACGATCACCGTTTCACCGGTATCCGCGACCCAGGTCTCGTGGGCTCGACGAATCTGAACTCGCCCGTCTGCGATCTCAAACGTTTCCTGCGCACTCGGATGGACGTGCAGGTTGGGGATGCGTCCGCCCGGGGCGACGTCCAACCGGAAGCGGAGACATCGGCCACCGGTCGATGCGGCAGTTTCGAGAAATGTGATCCGCTCCCCCGTCAGCGGATTCTCGATTTCGTCGCCAATTCGTGCCATCTCGACCCCGATCGTGATCTCCCAGGCGAAGTAAAACATCCACTCCCATCGGTCCGAGGGACTTTGCCCGCAGGTAAGGGGCAACAGACTGAGTCCGCCATGTTCGCGGCCTCACCGTGTCCCACCACGAAAACACCCCCGGCCCAATCGGACCGGGGGTGTTCTACGGGATTACTTAGTGAGCGTGGCCGTGATGGCCGTGCCCGTGATCTTCTTCCTCGGCCGGCTTGTCCACGACGGCCGTCTCGGTCGTCAGGATCATGCGTGCCACGGATGCGGCGTTGAGCACCGCCGAGCGGGTCACCTTGGCCGGATCCACGATGCCCTCGGCGACCAGGTCACCGTAGGTCAGGGTGGCGGCGTTGAAGCCCTGCCCGTTGGACTGCTCGCTGACCTTGTTCACCACAACGGAGCCGTCCAGACCGGCGTTGGTGGCGATCCAGTACAGCGGGGCCGACAGTGCGGATGAGAACACGTCGACACCGAGAGCCTCGTCGCCCTTGACCTCGCCGCGCAGCTTGTCGAGGGCCGCGCGGGCCTGCACGAGTGCCGCGCCACCACCGGTGACGATGCCCTCCTCGACGGCAGCCTTGGCCGCCGCGACGGCGTCCTCGACCGCTTCCTTGCGCTTCTTCAGGTCGGTCTCGGTGGCCGCGCCGACCTTGATCACCGCGACGCCACCGGACAGCTTGGCCAGCCGCTCCTGCAGCTTCTCCCGATCCCAGTCGGAATCGGTGGTCTCGATCTCGGCCTTGAGCTGCTTGACGCGGTCGGCGACCGCGTCCTTGGAGCCGCCACCGTCGACGATCACGGTGCTGTCCTTGGTGACCACGACGCGACGGGCCGAGCCCAGCACGTCCAGGCCGGCCTCGCGCAGCACCAGGCCCACGTCGGGGTTGACGACCTGGCCGCCGGTGACGATGGCGAGATCGTCCAGGAACGCCTTGCGACGATCGCCGAAGAACGGCGCCTTGACGGCGACGGCCTTGAGCGTCTTGCGGATGGCGTTGACGACGAGCGTGGACAGGGCCTCGCCCTCGATGTCCTCGGCGATGATCAGCAGCGGCTTGCCCGATTCGGCAACCTTCTCCAGCAACGGCAGCAGGTCGGGCAGCGAGCTGATCTTGTCGCGGTGCAGCAGCACCACCGCGTCCTCGAGCACCGCTTCCTGCGAGTCGAAGTCGTTGACGAAGTAGGCCGAGATGAAGCCCTTGTCGAAGCCGACACCCTCGGTGACCTCGAGCTCGGTGTTGAGCGTCGAAGACTCCTCGATGGTGACCACACCGTCGTGACCGACCTTGGTCATGGCCTCGCCGACCAGCTGGCCGATCTGCTCATCGCGTGAGGACACAGTGGCGACCTGGGCGATGGCCTTTTCGTCCGACACCGGGGTGGCCGCGGCCAGCAGGGCCTCGGACACGGCGTCGGCGGCCTTGCTGATGCCCTGCCCCAGGGCGATGGGGTTGGCACCGGCCGCGACGTTGCGCAGGCCGGCCTTGACCAGGGCCTGTGCCAGAACGGTGGCGGTGGTGGTGCCGTCGCCTGCGACGTCGTTGGTCTTGGTGGCCACCGACTTCACCAGCTGGGCACCGAGGTTCTCGAACGGGTCTTCCAGGTCGATCTCGCGTGCGATGGTCACACCGTCATTGGTGACCTGCGGGCCGCCGAAAGCCTTGGCGAGCACCACATTCCGACCGCGCGGACCCAGCGTCACCTTGACCGCATCGGCGAGCTTGTCGACGCCGGCCTCCATGGCACGGCGCGCAGTCTCGTTGAACTCAATCTGCTTGCTCATAAGTCTCTTTCATGACTCCTAACGCATACCGCCCCGGAAACCGCCCGCATTGAACGCGGGGATCTCCGGGGCGGACGCACGAGTACTTACTTAGCGACGACAGCCAGCACGTCGCGGGCCGACAGGATCAGGTACTCCTCGCCGTTGTACTTGATCTCGGTGCCGCCGTACTTGCTGTAGATGACGGTGTCGCCCTCGGCAACGTCCAGGGGGATCCGCTTCTCGCCATCCTCATCCCAGCGGCCGGGGCCAACTGCGACGACGGTGCCTTCCTGCGGCTTTTCCTTGGCGGTGTCGGGGATGACCAGACCGGAAGCGGTCGTGGTCTCGGCCGCGTTGGCCTGAACGAGGATCTTGTCCTCGAGTGGCTTGATGTTGACTGCCACGATGGAAGCCCTCCACTTGTTTGGGTATCGAGTCCCGGTGTGCTCCGGGGCCCTCGGGTTAACCAGGTGTTCGGCATGCGCCCGTACCCCTTGCTCCGTCGTCGCGGGTGCCGGCGCTGGGGGTTGGCCGCGTGCCACCTAGCACTCTATACATGCGAGTGCTAGCACTCAAGGGTGGGTTGTGCGCCGCCCGCGAACTCATCCGTGGGTTGAACCCTGTCAAAAAGTATGAGTCAGTGGACAGTGCTACACTCGAACACATGTTCGAAGTTGGTTGGAACATCGACCCTGACGCCACGGAAGCGGCGTTGGTCGACCAGCTAGCTGCGATGACCCGCGCGACCGCCGGCATTGCCGCGGCGCAGGCCAGAGTGACGGCGATGCTGGAAGCCAAGCGCCTCGCCCGTAAGGCCGCTGAGGGTGTGCCTGCCGCCAGACGCGCTCAAGGGCTGGCTTCCGAGGTGGGGCTGGCCCGCAAATCCTCCCCTTGGCACGGGGCCAAGTATCTGAAGATGTCCAGGATCCTGGTCGACGACATGCCCTACACGCTCGCGGCTCTGCAGTCCGGCGTGCTTACCGAAGACCGGGCGATGATCATCGCGGACCAGGCCGCCTGCCTGTCACCAGCAGATCGACACGCGATGGACGCCGAACTGTGCGCGGATCCTGACGTGCTGGATGGTCTGGGGGACAGAAAGGTTGAGGCTGAGGCCGGCCGGGTGGCTTTTCGGCTCGACCACGACGCGGTGATGGCGCGCATCAGCCGCCATCAGTGCGATCGCACTGTCACGCTGCGTCCTGCCCCGCACGGCATGGCGTACGTGACGGCGCTGCTGACCTCCGTAGAAGGCGTTACGGCTTATCAAGCGCTGCAGGCGGAGGCCGCCGCCGCCGCGGCCGCCTCGATCGCCGCCGGAGGTGGGTGCCAGGGGCGAGGCCCGTTGATGGCCGATGCCTTCTACCGACGGGTCACCGGGCGTGAGGTCGAAGCCGCGGTCCCGGTCGCGCTCAATCTGGTGGTCTCCGACGAAAGCTTGTTGGCCCAGGGTTCCGAACCGGCGGTGCTGCAGGGATACGGCCCCATCCCGGCAGAGGTGGCCCGACAGATGGCCTTGGCGGCGCTGCTGGACCCCCAGGCCGAGGCCGCGGTGCGCAAGCTCTACGCCGATCCGGCCACCGGCAACCTGGTCGCCATGGAGTCAACCGCCCGGGCGTTCCCCAAGGGGCTGCGCTGGCTGATCGCCTTGCGCGACCAAAAGTGCCGCACGCCGTATTGCGACGCCCCCATCCGGCACATCGACCACATCACCCGGCACGCCGACGGTGGCGCGACCACCTCCGTCAACGGGCAAGGGCTTTGCGAACGCTGCAATTACGCAAAGGAAAGCCCCGGGTGGCAGACCGCGACGACCTACGACGGTTACGGCCGGCACACCACAGAACTCACCACGCCGACCGGCCGGACCTATCGAAGTACCGCCCCGCCGCTACCCACCGGCGCGCGGGTGTTCACCAGCGACATCCACGTCGTGCGCATACACGCTGCCGCCTGAGCGGTCGGCCCGGTCCAGCTCTTCATCCCGCGGCTGACCGCCCGGCATCTGCGCCGCCATGGCCACCAGTCCATAGGCCACCGCGAACCGATGCCCCAGCTGACCGGCCACGTTTCCCCGGCCCACACTCACGTCGTGACCGAGCTGCTCACTGACCGCCCGGACCAGTTCGTCGTCACTGGCGCCGCCTCCGACGAGCAGCACTCCGGTCACTCCGGGGGCCGCCTGCTCGATACCCCGCATCACGTTGCCACCGATCACCTGCCGTTTGGCGGCCAGGCGCCAACTGCGCCACTCGGCACCCGACAGCCGCGATGTGAAGGGCAGCCAACCGCTGGGGGCCGCGGTCAGCAACCACCCACTGCACCGGCCGCTGACCGGCGTGTCCAAGAACTGTCGCCGGCCGTGTTCGTCCTCGATGATCTGGACGGTGACGGCGGTGACCGCCTCCGCCCGTTTGGCGTATTCAGCGGCGCTTCGGGAGATGTCCAGGGCGGTGGCCGTCGCCGCCGTCAGCAGCTGTCCCGCACCCGGCAGCACGATGCGGGATCCGTCGGACACGACGTCGACGGTGCCCCCGCCGACATCCACCACCACGACCTCCGGGGTGATCCCTGGAGTCGTGAGAGCGCCGACGCGGGCCGCCGCGGCCTCCGAGTCGACGCGTGTCACCGGCACACCCAATGCCCGGGCCAACTCGTCGGCCCCGGCAGGCGGTTCCTGCTCGCCGGCCATGTTCGCCATCACCAGGCTGTCCACGGCGACCGATCCGCGCCGCGAATTGGCTTGTGCCGCTATGTCGGCGAGGTAAACCACGTGGGTGCTCTCCCCCACTGGCCGGACGACGGGCGCGGCAGCCACCGGTTCGGAATCGCCGAGGCTGACCACCGCGCAGGCACTGTCGAACAGTTGATCGGCGATCACGCGCGCGTCGGCCCGCTCGGCCTCACCCAGCCCGAACGCATCGGCGAGCCAGAAGGGATCGGTGAGGTGTTGCAGGGGGGCGACGCCCTGGCGGACTTCGACGGCGACGCGGGTCGCCGGCAGGAGCGTCTCGATATCGACGTCGTCGACGACGGGCAGCGCAGTGTTCAGCCGATTCGACACGAGCACGGCCTCGTCGTTGGCCGTCAACACCGCGGTGACGTTGCGTCCTTGGGCTACAGCGTCATTCACTCGCTGCGCGACCTCACTGTATCCCCACTGCGCCGTCGCGCAAGCGACGACCGGGCGGCCGGGATCCACGTCGCCGAGACACTCGACCGGAACCGGCTGCCCCACACCGACCGCATCCCCCGCGGTGGTGGCGGCCGACCGGGTGACGATCGTCAGCCTGCCTGTCCGTCGAGTCTCCAGTTGGACCTGTTCGACGGTGGACTTCACGGGCGGTGTGGGCGCGAACGCCGCCCGGTCGATCACCAGCCCATGCGCGTCGGCCAGGCGCCGCACCAACTGTGCGGCGCCCTGCACCGCGCGGGGCGATCCCTTGCCGCCACGGGTCGGGGTGCGGGCGCTGGCCAGCACCGTCAGTTCGGCGTCCATCCGGCACAACACCACCTCGGTGGTGGAATTGCCGATGTCGACACCGGCCCAGACCGTCACCGCAGCAAGCCGCGCCGCTCGTAGGCCGTCGCGGCCTCCCGAACGAGTGCGGCGCAGGTAGGTGCGTCCCGGTCGGCGAGACGTTGCGCCAGTTCCTGCAGTTCGGCGAAGCTCGACCGGCGGGGCCTGAGCGCCTCGTAGGCGGCGAGCATCTCCTCGGAGCCGAGTGCGGTCATCTCAGCGGCCCGCCGCAGGTTCATCGCCAATTGCCGGGAGCCGGAGCGCTCCGCGATATCTGCTTGGGACAGCAGGGTTTCGCGGCTGATCCGGATGTCGTCGAGAACCAGTTCACCGTTGCGGGCGGCCTCGACCGTCACCTCGGTAAGGCTGCGGCCCGAGTGTGCGGTGATCGTCATCGCTTGAGCTCCAATTCCATGTTCAGGCCGTGGTCGTCGCACTCGGACCGTTCGATCGCCACCATCGACACCACTCTGGTGTGGTAGCGGGCGGTGATCGCCTCGTCGGTGTACGCGTTGCGCATCGGGGCAGGTGTCGCGCCCTTGGCGTGCCGGCCGGCGTTGATGCCGATCAGCCGGTACATCTCCGGGGTGATCAGTGGTGCCACACTGAGCAATTCGAGGTTGGCCAACGGCGGGAGATCACGGCGGTGGATCAGCGTGGTCCCCTTGGCCTGAAGCCCGACACCGATCCCTGATCCGGACAGCCGGGCCGCCGACTTGCCGATCACCCCGAGATCCACGGAGTCGGCGATCCGAACCAGGCGCGGCACACACTGCTCCTCTTCCAGCCCGGCCAGGATCTGTTCCAACACGTCATAGACGGTCATCCCCGACAGGGTGCGAAACAGCTTGACACCGAACGCGGGAGACACACCGATGACCACTTCGCGGGGATCTTCTCCCACATCCGCGACCTCGCTCACGATCAGCCGGTCCGGATGGGCGAAGGTCGCCTGCTCCTTGACCAGGTCGGTCACCGACCGCGCCTGACGCACGGCATCGATCTGAGCCTGACGCTCCGCCGTCGGCCGGTACCCGGTGCCGGGACCGCGGTAGTCGTTCGGATCCTGCAGCGCTGACAGCACATTCATCTGTTCGTCGAAGATCGCCGCGGTCTGCAGGTAGTCGCCGGTGACGCGGGCCTTGGCCATGCCCAGGACGCGTTCGGCGATGTCGGTGAATCCCGTCTCGGCGAGCGCGGCGACGATGTCGAGGACCGTCAGACCCGACTGCTCGATCATCCGGGCGGCGCTGAGCACCTTCACCCCGTCGGTGGGCGGCAGATCCTTGGAACCCGCCGCCCCGACAACGGTTTCCACATGTTCGTCGTCGAAATCGGCGAGCCCCAGATATTCGAATACCGCCCGGGTGGCCTCGGCAGCCTGCCTGCGCATGGCTTCCAGAGTCGTCGGGTCCACCGACCGCAGCCCGCCGTCGACACCCCAGTCGCGCTGCATCACCAGATAGTCGTCGAGGTCGGCGGCATTGAAGTTGGACGGGCCGAACATGTTGTCGTAGGCCACCACCGAACCGAATCCGGAGAAGATGAAATCCGAGCCGGACAGCAGAACGGGAAGGGTGCGGCTGGTTCGCCGCATCGTGGACTCCGACATCAGCGAATCGTTGCCGCTGCAGGATTCGAGCCCGCGCAGCATCACCATGAGGTTCTCCGCGATCAGTTCCCGGACACCACCGGGCACCGAGGCGGTGATGGCCGCACCGTCGACGCCACCGTTCTGAACACCCTGTGCACCAATGCCTTTGGCCAGCGCAACGCAGCGGGACTCCAGGTAGTTCATCGACTTGCGCTCGGCCTGGCCCATCAGCACCTCCGAACCCGCCCCGCTGGACAGCCGCATCTTGATACCGCGGGAGGCGTAGGACGAGGTCAGAAACGCCTTCGACCACGGGGTGTCGTCACCATCGGTGAATACCTGCTCGGTGCCGTACACCGAGACCGTCTCGGCGTAGGACACCAGGCCGCGCACCCCGAGTTCCAGCTCGCGGGCCTCCTCGACCGAGCACTGCGTCAGCGCCCCTGGCGCGGGCACCTGGGAACCGATCAGCAGACCCACCGCGACAGCCGGGGCGTCGTCGAGCACCGGGACGGTGGCTTCCAGCTCCCGGAATCCGTAGACGACGGCGGTGGCGGCGTCGGCCGCGATGAGCAAGGGGTCGTCGAGGCGGTTGGTGACATGGGCCTGGTTCGCAGGCGTGCGCCGGGCCCGCATCTTCATCATCGCCATCTGGATCTCGACAGGCTGCAGGAGCGCCACCACCCGGGCCATCTTGGCCGGGGTCAATCCGCCGCAGACGCGCAGCACCTCCTCGCGCGGCACATCCGAGTGGACGATCATCCGGGCCAGCTCGACGTCGCTCATCGCCATCGACCGCGGCGCCTCCGCGGGATCGACGGCGTAGCGGACGATGAACTCGTCGATGGTGTCGAAGTCGGCGGCGGGCTTCGAATCCATCTCCAGCACGGCGCCGTCGTCGTCGACCCTCCAGGACGGTTCCGGATCGTGGGGCGACAGATGCGAGATCATGCCCAGCTCAGGGTCCGCCTGAGCGAATCCGTCCAGGTTGACGCGCTGCTCATCCAGCAGTCGGATGCGCCCCAGCCGGTGATCCTGCTCGGTTTCGCTGCTGTCCGGGTTCATTGCAGTCGTCGTACCTCTCTGTCGGCGTGACGGGTGTGTCGCGTAACCGGCCAAGCATCGACTGGATGCCGCGGTGGAAACAACATCCACTCGGCACCTTCCAACAAAGTGTGTGACTCCGGGGCGGCCGATGTGAACTGGCTTACAACAAGGTGTTGGAAAGTGACCAACTGCAGTGGCGAAGCGGCCTGTGATTCTCGCAAACTTGCCCCGGACTTCACCCGGCCGCCAACTGCGGCCGGCAGTTAGGAGGAATCAACCCAATGACCGAGGTTGTCAACGCGGGCCAGAAGACCCCACCTGATACGTCATCGGACGGCCGTCCGGCCAAATTGCGCGGCCACCTCGGCGTGCCCGCGATCGTGCTGATGGTCGTGGCGGCCTCGGCGCCGCTGTCGACCATCGGCGGCAATGTGCCGATCGCGATGGCGTTGGGCAACACCACCGGCATCCCGGTCGCCTTCATCGTCGCGGGCGTCATCTTCGGCCTGTTCGCGGCCAGCTTCGTCGCGATGTCGAAGTACGTCACCGACGCCGGGGCCTTCTACGCCTACATCCGTGAGTCGCTCGGCCGGGCGGCCGGAACCGGAGCGGCCGTGCTCGCGCTCCCGGCCTACATGGCAACCCTGATCGCCGTGGCCGCCTACGACGGCGTCATCCTCAACGAACTGATCACCCGGTTCGGTGGACCTGATCTCCCCTGGTGGTTGTTGACGGGCCTGGTACTGGCGGCTGTCGCCTGGCTCGGCTACCGCGACATCGATCTGAGCGCCAAGGTGCTCGGCGTCTTCTTGGTGTCCGAGGTGGCGATCCTCATGGTGCTTGATCTGGTGATCGTGGTGCGCGGCGGTGAGCACGGCATCACCGGGGACTCGTTCACCCCGCAGGGCATCGCCGGCGGATTCGGCATCGCCCTGCTCTACGCCCTCTGGGGATTCGTCGGCGTCGAGGCGACCGCGGTTTTCCGGGACGAAGCCAAGGACCCCGATCGCACCGTGCCCCGGGCCACCTACTGGGCGGTGGGCATCGTCGCGGTCTTCTACGCCTTCACCAGCTGGGCCCTCGTCGAGGGCAACGGCGGACACGACGCCATCCAGCTGGCCACCGACGATCCCGACAACTTCATGGTGAACACCGCGGGCAAGTACCTCGGCATGGTCGGACGTGACCTGAACACCATCCTGTGGTCCGTCAGTGTCTTCGCGTGTGCCCTCGCGTTCCACAACATCGCGTCTCGGTACGCGTTCGTGCTCGGACAGAGCGGCGTGTTCTCGAAGAAGATCGGCAAGGTGCACGAGCGTCACGGCTCCCCGTCGAACGCCTCGCTGGTGATCACCGTGGCCTCGTTCGTCGTGATGGGGATCTGCGCTGCGCTTCAGCTGGACCCGGTGTTGCAGATCTTCGGACCGGGCGGTGGCCTCGGCATCCTGGCCCTCGCGCTGCTGTGGCTGCTGACCACGATCTCGGTGGTGATCTTCTTCGTCCGGCGGGGCAATTCGACCGGCAAGGTGGTGCTGGCCTCGTTCGCGACGCTCGCCCTGGCGGCGGCCCTGGTCCTGGTGGTGTCCAACCTGACCCTGGTGGTCGGCGGCACTCCCGCCCTGGCGGCGATCTTCGGTGTGATGCCACTGATCTTCTTCGCAGCAGGCATGCTGCTGAGCCGACGGTCGACCGAGGAACTAGCCTCGATCTCGTCCGTCGGCTGAACCAACCCCGACGGCGGTGGCCACCTGCCGGGCAGGTGGCCACCGCCGTCGCTGGTCGCTGATACCGTCGGCTTCGACGCACCGCCGAGCAGTTGATCAGAAGGGAAGCGGCATGTCCGAGGACTCGTCGCTGAGCGTGGCGGCGGTCTTGACGATTCCACCTCTGGACCAGGGTTCAGTGGTCGCGGGCCACCGCGGACTGGCCCGCGAGGTCCGCTGGGTGGACATCATCCACGCACCCGCCGAGGACTTCGTCCGGCCCGGCGACCTGGTGCTCACCACCGGCGCCGACCTCAAACAACCCGGTGTACGCGAATTCCTGGTCTCCCTGGTGGCGTCACCGGCCGCCGGCATCATTCTCAGCCCGCCCCCCGACGTGGACGCCCACGACCTCCTCGAGCTGCTGATCCCGCTCGCCGACCAGCATGCGTGTCCATTTGTGCTGCTGCCCTGGGAGATTGCCTTCGCCGACGTCCAGAAGACCATCCTGCCGCTGGTCGGCCCGTCTCCGCCGGAGACCGGGGTCCAGATGGTCATCGGGCGCCGCGTGCGCGACGATCCCCAGTGGGGCGAAGCCGCCGAGAGGTTCGCCAACGCCCTGCACGAATTGGCGCTCGCCGCCGGCCTGACAGTCACGTCGTCGGTGACCGACGACCTGGTCATGGGTCATTTCTCTTCGGCCCCAACGGAATCCACGGTTTCTGGATTGGTCGATTCCGCACAGCGACTCAGCAGGCTCCCTGAGGATCTCGTGACCTGGGCCCTGTTGGCGCCCGCACACGGCCATGCGGTCACCGTCGCGGCTCCGGTTTCGTCGCCACTGCCCGAAGGCCCGGTCGGTCCCATGCAGTTCGCCGAGGTGCTACGTCAGCACCCGCGCAGCATGGCGACTGTCCTGCAGACGCTGCAGCCACTCGTCGAATACGACAAGACCCGACGAGGGCAGCTCGTGCACACCCTGGAGATCCTGCTCGACGAGGCCACCAACACCAGTGCGGCGGCGCGCGCGCTGTTCCTGAACCGCCACTCGCTGCTGTACCGGATCAAACTCATCGAGGAACTCACCGGGTTGTCACTCAAGAACCCCGCCGACCGTTTCCAGCTGGAGGTCAGTGTGCGGGTTCATCACATCAACGAAGCGCGCTGACCTAGCGTTCGTACTGTCGCGGATCGATCATCAGGTGGTCGGACACGTCCCCGACCATCTGCACATCGACCGTGCGCTCGGTGAAAAACCAACCGTCGTCGTCACGGGCGAACGCGTCGGCGTAGCGCCCGACCACGATCGTCTGAAGAGACACGGTGTCGGTCTTCTGCACCACGCAGAACGTCGAGCGGGACGTCGCCCGGTCGCCTTCGACGTCGACGATCGGGTTGAGCACCAGGTGCCGGGTCCGCGGGGTGTTGCCCTGCTCGGGGAACCGTCGCGTGGTCGACGCAAACAGGCCCGCGATCACTGACGCCCCCGCTACACCCATGAACGATCCGCGCCCGAGCAGCTCTCCGACCCCGTCGAAGTCGCCGGCGTCGATCAGTTCGGCATAGCGGTACAGCAGCTCGGTGACTTCAAGCTTGTCCGACCAACTCATGCCACCTGTCCCTTCACCACCGGCAATCCCGGATCGCTGGCCGCATCCAGCGGCGACGGTTCCGCCCCGGCGGCGATCAGGTGTGCCGCGAACGAGGCGATCATCGCGCCGTTGTCGGTGCACAACCGCGGCCGCGGCACCCGCAGCGTCAGACCCGCTGCCGCGCAACGTTCCTCGGCGAGTTCACGCAGCCGTGAATTGGCCGCCACCCCGCCCGCGATGAGCAGGGTGGATACCCCGAGATCGGTGGCGGCGCGCACAGCCTTGGCGGTCAGCACGTCGGCGACGGCCTCCTGGAAGCCTGCGGCCACATCGGCCTGCGAGGCCTCCGGGTGGGCCTCGACATACCGGGCGACCGCGGTCTTCACCCCCGAGAAGCTGAACACGTACGGGTCGTCGCGCGGTCCGGTCATGCCCCGGGGGAAGACGATGGCGTCGCGGTCGCCGGTGCGGGCCAACTCGTCGAGCACCCTTCCGCCCGGATAGCCCAGGCCGAGCAGCCGGGCCACCTTGTCGTACGCCTCACCCGCGGCGTCGTCGACGGTGCTGCCGAGCTCGATGATGGGCTCGCCCAACGACCGGACGTGCAGCAGATGGGTGTGCCCGCCCGAGACCAGCAGGCCGACACTTTCGGGCAGCGGCCCGTGGTCGTACACGTCGGCGGCCAGGTGGCCGCCGAGGTGATTGACCCCGTAGAAGGGAACGCTCCAGCCGGCCGCATACGCCTTGGCTGCAGCCACGCCGACGAGCAGTGCCCCGGCCAGACCGGGGCCGATGGTCGCGGCGACGACGTCGGGTCGCTCGATGCCTGCGGCGTCGAGCGCGCGTCGCATGGTCGGTCCCAGTGCTTCCAGATGCGCGCGCGAGGCGATCTCCGGAACGACGCCGCCGTAGCGGGCGTGCTCGTCGACGCTGGAGGCGACCTCGTCGGCGAGAAGCGTGACGGTTCCGTCTGCGGCGAGATCGGCGATGCCGACTCCCGTTTCGTCACAAGAGCTTTCGATGGCCAGGATGATCACTTCGGGCCCCCTTGAGGAAGGCGTTGCATGGTGTAGGCGTCGGCGCCGCTGGCGCGGTAATACCGCTTGCGCAGGCCGATGTTGACGAATCCGACGCTCTCGTACAGCGCGATGGCCGGTTCGTTGTCGGTGCGGACTTCCAGGAAAACCGTTCCGCCCGAGGCGTAGTCGAGCAGGTCGTCGAGCAGCCTGCGCCCGATCCCCTGCCCCTGGAACTCGGGATCGACACCGATGGTGTGGATCTCGTACTCGTAGGGGCGCATCCGGCCCAGCCGGGAGATACCGGCATAGCCCACCAGCACGCCGTCGCTGCGGGCCGCGATGTAGCGATTGTGCTTGGCGTCGAGTTCGGCCAGAAACGCCCGGGCCGGCCAGGGGTCGTCGCCGGCGAACAGCTTGGCTTCCAGCTCGGCGCACCGCGTGGCGTCGGCCCGGGTCAGTGCGTCGAACACCGTCACTTCCGCACCGCCGCAGAGGGTTTCGCATCGGGCCGGCGCAGATACAACGGCACCAGTGGCTGGGGATCGTCCCAGTCGTCGACCGCGAGCACCAGGCCTGCCGGTGTCGGGTACACCAGGTCGAGCCGAGGCAGCGCGAACAGTGCCGCGTGATCGGGCGAGCCGGCCACCGCGGCCGAGGACTCCAGTGCCACATCGGCGGGTGCGTTGACGGCGGGCCCGTCGACCCGAACTCCGTCGCGGTAGCGCGCCCAGTACACCTCCCGCCGCCGCGCGTCGGTGACCACCAGCACGTCGCCGCCGGTGTGGACACCGATGGCGTCCAGGCTGCACACCCCGTGCACCGGAACGCCCAGTGCGTGGCCGAAGGCCGCGGCACTGGCCATTCCCACCCGCAGCCCGGTGAACGGGCCCGGCCCGCAGCCGACGACGACCGCGTCGAGCTCCGCGACAGTGACCCCGGCATCGGACACGGCACCGAGCACGTTGGGCGTGAGCTGTTCGGCGTGGGCCCGGGCATCCAGGGTCACCCGTTCCGCGAGGGTGCGCACGGCGCCATCCTCGGCGCGGTGGACCACGCCGGCGCTGACCGCCGGGGTCGCGGTGTCGATGGTCAAGATGTTCATGGGGCGCTCCACTGCCAGATCACCGTGCGCGTCTCGGTGTCGGTGTCGCGCTCGATGCGGATGTCCAGGTGATGATCGGAGAGCCGTTCGGCCAGGCCCTCGCCCCACTCGACCACCACTACGGCGTCGTCGAGATCGGTGTCGAGGTCGAGCGCATCGAGCTCCCCCAACAGGTCGACGCCGGGATGGTCGAGCAGCCGGTACATGTCCACATGCACCATCGCCGGTCGGCCGGCCTGCCGGGCGGGATGCACCCGCGCCAGCACGTACGTCGGGGAGACCACCGGCCCGTCCACGTCCATCGCGGCCGCGATGCCCTTGGCCATCACCGTCTTGCCCGCGCCCAGCGGACCCGACAACACCACCACGTCACCGGCTTTGAGCCCCGCGCCCAGTGTCGCGCCCAAGGCGATGGTGTCCTCGGTGGTGGCGAGCTCGGCCGTGCCGGCGCTGCGCTCAGCCACGGAACCGGACCCGATCGCGGACCCGGCGGGAAAGCGTGACGAGTTTGGAGGGCGTAGCCCGCTCCACCAGACGGACCAGTGCGTCGTCGATCACCACGGGCTCCTCAAGCTGGACCAGATGGCCGGCTCCCCCGACGATCACCAGTTCGGAACGGGGTAGCTGTGCGGCCATGGCCTTTGAGTATTCCATCGGGGTGAGCAGGTCCCGGTCACCGCAGGCGATGAGTGTCGGCACCTTGGCCAGTACCCGTAGTGCGCCGGCCTCGTCGTGGACCTCGAGGGCGTGCAGGAATTCGACCAGCGTGGTGATCGACGTGCCGTGCATCATCCGCTGGGAGAACTCGACCACGCTGGGGCTGACCGACTCGTCGCCGTAGGACGCGGCGCGCAGGATCGGCCCGATCACCGACCGGGCCGCGCCGCGGGTGCGGTGCACAGTACCGGGGGCATAGCGGGCCAGGAACCGCACCGCCTCCAGCGCCGGGTTCCGCAAGATCTCCCCCAGCGGAGAGCGCGCCACGCCTTCGACGGCCGAGGAGATCACCGCGGCGCCGACGATCTGTTTCGGGTAGCGGTGCGGAAATTGCCGGGCATGGGAGAGGACTGTCATGCCGCCCATCGAATGGCCGACGAGCACCGCGGGTCCACGTGGGACCGTCACGGCCAGAACGGCTTCCAGATCACGTCCGAGTTGTTCGACGGTGTAGGTGTCCGGCGGGGCCGTCCCCGACTGACCATGGCCGCGCTGGTCGTAGAACACCATCCGCACCTGCGGGCCCCACTGTTCGGCCAGCCGGGTGCGCTGAAAGTAGAAGGCGCCCATGCGCAAACAGAATCCGTGGGCGAACACGACGGTCAGCGGCGCGTCGTTGGGACCGACCTCGCGCACGGCCAGCGGCACCCCGTCAGCCGTCGTGACCACGGAACTTCGGTCTGCGTCCAGACGCTCGAAATCTTCACCCAGGTAGGGATCCTCGCCGGTGCTGCGCCGGGTCAGGGACCGCGCCACCGACCTGCCCGCCACCGTGCCCACGGCGGTGAGCCCGGCGGCACCGGCCAGCCACTGAGCATTGCGACTCAACGCTCGCGACCTGCCTGCAGATAGGTGCGAGTGATCCGGCCACGCGGACTGGTGGCCACCTCGTAGTTGATGGTGCCGAGCAGTTCGGCCCAGTCCTGGGCGGTCTGTTCGCCCTGGGTCCCGGGACCGAACAGGATCGCGTCGTCCCCTTCGGCGACGTCGGTGGCATCTGGGCCGAGGTCGACGACGAACTGATCCATGCAGATCCGCCCGACAGCCGGGCGGCGCCTGCCCTTGATCAGCACCTCGATTCTTCCGCTCAACGAGCGGAAGATGCCGTCGGCGTAGCCCACCGGCAGCAGCGCCAGCATGGTGTCCCGGTCGGCGATCCACCGGTGACCGTAGGACACCCCGTCGCCAGCGTGCACCGAACGGACCAGCGCTACAGGGCATTTCAATGTCATGGCGGGAATCAGACCCATATCGCCGCGGTCGGGGATCGGGCTCAGCCCGTAGACCGCGATACCGGGTCGCACCATGTCGAACGCCAGATCCGGCCGGGTCATGGCTGCAGGCGAATTCGCGATGTGGGCCACCTCGAACACCACTCCCTGCTCGGCGGCCTGCTCGCGCATCGCGGTCAGGCGTTTGCCCTGCAGCTCGTTGAACGGATTGTCGGGCTCGTCGCCGTGCACCAGGTGACTCATGATGCCGCGCACCCGGATCGCGCCCTCGGCCTGGGCCCGGGCCAGCGCGGCGACCAGCGCGGGGAAATCTGCCGGGCTGACACCGTTGCGGCTCAAGCCGGTGTCCACCTTCACCGTGACCGTCGCGGCGCGGCCGGTCTGGCGCACGGCGGCGAGCACGTCGTCGAGCTGGCGCACCGAGGACACCGCGACCTGCACATCGTTTTCCAGCGCCGGCGTGAAGTCGGTGCCCGGCGGGTGCAGCCAGCACAGCACCGGCGCGGTGATTCCGCCGGCCCGCAGCGCGACCGCCTCGGCGATGGTCACCACCCCGAGTTCGGCGGCCCCGGCAGCCAACGCGGCCGTGCCCACCTCGACGGCGCCGTGGCCATAACCATCGGCTTTGACCACAGCCATCACGCGGGCGTCACCGGCATGTTCACGCAGCAGGCGGACGTTGTGGTCGATCGCGCCGAGGTCCACCACCGCCTGCGGCGATGCGTGCGGGGTCAGCGAGGTCGCGAGTTCGGTCGTCTGCATGTCATATCACCGCCGACCATTGTCCCAGAGACACCAATCCGGCCTGATCAGCGGACCGGCCAGGACGGATTAGTGCGCAAACGGCTGCAGGTCGTTGAACGCTCCGCGCGGCTTGAGCGCGTCGAGTCGCCCGAGCACCGTGATCATGTCGTCCTTGAGCGCCCGGGCCAGATCGGCCGAGAAACCCTCGCGGACCACGACGCGCAACACGACGACGTCGGTGGCGCCCTCGGGCATGGTGTAGGCCGGCACCTGCCAGCCGAACGAGCGCAATCCCTCCGACACGTCGAACTCGGTGTAGCCCGGTTTGCCCTTGAGCCGGAAGCTGACCACGGGAATGGCCGAACCATCGGTGATCAACTCAAAGTGCTCGCTGTCGCGCAGCTCGTCGCCCAGCCAGCGCGCCGTCTGCGACAGACACTGCATCACCTGGGTGTACCCGGCCCGGCCCAGCCGCAGGAAGTTGTAGTACTGGCCGACCACCTGGTTGCCGGGTCGGGAGAAATTCAGGGTGAACGTCGGCATGTCCCCACCGAGGTAGTTGACCCGGAACACCAGGTCCTCGGGCAGGTACTCCTTGCTGCGCCACACCACGAAGCCGATGCCCGGGTACGTCAGCCCGTATTTGTGGCCGCTGACGTTGATCGACACCACGCGCGGCAACCGGAAGTCCCACTCCAGGTCGGGGTGCAGGAACGGGACGACGAATCCGCCGCTGGCGGCGTCGACGTGCACGGGGATGTCCAGACCCTTGTCTTGCGCGAGCTGGTCCAGCGCCGCGCAGATCTCCGCGATCGGCTCCAACTCCCCGGTGTAGGTGGTGCCCAGGATCGCGACGACACCGATGGTGTCCTCGTCGACCGCGTCGAGCACCTGCTCGGGGGTGATCACGTAGCGCCCGTCCTCCATGGGCAGGTAGCGTGGTTCGACGTCGAAGTACCGGCAGAACTTCTCCCACACCACCTGGACGTTGGACCCCATCACCAGGTTGGGGGTGCGTCCCTTCCAATCCTTCCCGACCTTCTCGCGCCAGCGCCATTTCATGGCCAGCCCGCCCAGCATCACCGCCTCGCTGGAGCCGATCGTGGAGACTCCGCACGCGGCCGACGAGTCCTCGTCGCTCAGCCCTTCGGCGTGGAACAGGTCGGCGACCATGCTCACGCAACGTGCCTCGATCGCGGCGGTGGCCGGGTACTCGTCCTTGTCGATCATGTTCTTGTCGAACGTCTCGGCCATGAGCTTCTCGGCCTCGGGGTCCATCCACGTGGTGACGAACGTCGCGAGGTTCAACCGTGAGCTGCCGTCGAGCATGAGCTCGTCGTGGATGAACCGGTAGGCCGCACCGGGTTCCATCGCGTCGTCGGGCAGGCGCAGCGAGGGAACCGGTGCCATCGCCAATCTGCCGGTGTAGGCGGGCGAGATGTGCGGGGCGCGATGGTGCTTGTGCGGCATGGAGTTCCTTTTCTTCTACAGCGCAGCGATCGCCGCGCGGACGTGAGCGAGGATGCGTGACGCCGAGGTCGGCGCCGGGTTGGGACCGGGATCGGCCGCCGACAGGTTGGCGGCGCGGGCATGGACGAAGGCGGCCGCGGCCGCGGCTTCGCCGGGTGGCAGTCCGGCGGCCAGCAGGGATCCGATGATCCCGGACAGCACATCTCCGGAACCGGCTGTGGCAGCCCATGATTGGCCCGCGGGGTTGAGATACGTGGTGTGGCCGGGTTCGGCGATCACGGTGACGTTGCCCTTGAGCAGCACGGTGGCGCCGAGTCGCTCGGCCAGGCCGCGCGCCGCGGCGACCCGGTCGGCGCCCGGCGGATTCCCGGCCAGGCGTTCGAACTCACCGGCGTGCGGGGTCAGCACAGTTGGTGCCCGACGCCCGGCGAGCAGGCTCGGGTCGGCGGCCAGCAGCGTGAGCCCGTCGGCGTCGACGATCACCGGCAGATCGGATTCGAGCGCGAATCGCAGCGCGGACTTCGCCGTCTCGTCGGTACCCAGTCCGGGTCCGACCACCCAGGCCTGCACCCGGCCCGCCTCCTGCGGGCTGGGTGCGGCGATCACCTCGGGCCAGTGTGAAAGCACCTGCGGTGCAGCGGTTCCCGCATACCGGACCATGCCGGAGGTGGCGGCCACCGCGGCCCCCGTGCTCAGCACCGCCGCGCCGGGATAGGTCGACGAACCGGACAGCACACCCGTCACCCCTTGGGTGTACTTGTCGTCGTGCGGCCCCGGTATCGGCCACAGCTCCCGGACGTCGGCCGCCTCCAGTCCGGCCAGATCGGTGGGCGCCAGGTCCAGACCGATGTCGACGAGCTCGACGCGACCGCACTCACCTAGTGCGTGTACGGGCTTGAGCCCGCCGAACGTGACGGTCAGGACGGCGTGCACATGTGGGCCGTCGGCGGCCCCGGTCTCGACGTCGAGGCCGCTGGGGATGTCGACGGCGACCACCGGCGCGGTGTTGGCCTCGAAGACCGCCGCGGCGTTGGCGCGCAGCGGACCGCGCCCGGAGATGCCGACAACGCCGTCGATCACCAGATCGGTTGCCGCGGAGATGCCGGCCACCACGCGGCCGCCGGCGCGCCGGAACGCGGCCAGGCCCTTGGCATGGGTCTTCTCCGGGTTGAGCAACACCGCGTCGGCCGCGGCTCCGCGACGGCGCAGGAACGTCGCCGCCCACAGCGCGTCGCCGCCGTTGTCCCCGGAACCGACCACCGCGCAGATCCGCCGGCCGGCGACACCACCGGTACGCAGCTTCAACTCGGTCGCGACCGCCGTCGCCAGTCCATAGGCGGCGCGGCCCATCAGCACCCCGTCGGGCAGCGATGCCAGTAACGGCGCTTCGGCGGCACGGATCACATCGGCCGAGTAGTAGTACCGCATCCGCTCCGCTCCGCTCGATGTGTCGTCGACTTTGCCGCGCGCCAACAGGTTACGTGTGTTTGCTCGGGACGTCACCGAAAGTGACGCCACGGCTGTCACCGAGTCTCACCGGCGCCCGCTGTGTCACTTCCGCGTGATCCTTGCGATCGTGGCTGCCGCTTCGCGCAGCCGGTCGGGTGGATGCGACGCGTACCCGAGAACCAGACCGGGCGGACCGGGTAGCCGTCGGTGCCAGGACACGGGATGCACGAGCACACCGGCATCACGCAGATCATCGGCCAGCGCCACGTCATCGGCGTCGTCGGGCAAGGTGATGAGCAGGTGCAGACCGGCGGCGACACCGCTCACCCTCACGGTGGGCATCGCCGCGGTCAACGCGTCCAGCAGTGCGTCGCGGCGGGCCCGGTGCCGCGTACGCACGAACCGGACGTGCCGGTCGTATTCGCCTGATTCGAGTAGTCGCGCGAGCACCAGTTGCGGCACGGTCGGGCTGCCGAGGTCGGTGGCATGTTTGGCCGCCACCAGCTCGGGGTGGCGTCGCGGGGGCGCGATCACCCAACCCAGCCGCAGCGCGGGTGCCAGGCTCTTCGAGGTGCTCCCGGCATAGGCGATGCGATCGGGCGCCGACGGGTGTATGGCCGGAACAGGTGCCCGGTCGTACCGATATTCGGCGTCGTAGTCGTCCTCGATGATCAGCGCGCCGTCCCATTCCAGCAGCTCGCGGCGCCGATGCGGGCCCAGCACCACTCCCGTCGGAAACTGATGCGCCGGGGTCAGGAACACAGTCGGTGCGCCGGTGGCGGCGAGTTCGGTGACGAGGATTCCGTCGTCGTCGACGGGGACGGGGACCGGGTGCAGACCCCAGTACTCGAGTTCGTCGACCGCCCCGCGCGAACCGGGGTCCTCGACGGCGATCGTGTCGAGTCCTTCGCCGCGCAACTGCTGCGCCAGGAGCGCGACGGCCTGTGCGACGCCGGCGACCACCAGGATGTCGTCAGGAACGATCCGCAGTCCGCGGGTCCGACCGAGCCATGGCGCGAGTGCGGCACGTAGCCGGGGATGGCCGCGGGGATCTCCGTAGCCGAGGTCGTCGGGCGAGGCCTCCGCGAGCACCGCGCGTTCGGCGCGCAGCCACGTGCTGGGCGGAAATGCCGACAGATCAGGCACGCCCGGCGAGAGATCGATGCCTTCACCGACCGGCAGTCGGGGGCGCGGCAGACGCGCCACGAGCGACGCCACAGGTTCAGCCCGCGGCGGCCGGACCGGCCGAGTCAGCACATGGGTGCCGCCACCTGCATGCCCGCTGACCAGTCCTTCGTCAGCCAGCCGCCGATAGGCCTCGACGACCACCCCGCGTGACACGGAGAGTTCGCCGGCCAACACCCTGGTCGGGGGAAACCGGGTGCCCGGGGTGAGCCGCCCGTCTGCGATCGCGGTGCGCAGGGAATCCGCGAGCCAGTCGGTGAGCCCGCGCGCCGGAGCGGTCGACGGGTCGAGCTGTAGGTAGTCCGCCCCCGCAATTTGGTCCATGACAGATATCCAAACTTGGTTCTACTTGTTGGACCATATTGGCGTCAGCATGGGTACATGTCCAGCCTCACCCGCGCCGGCCTGGCCGGCGCACTCGGCATGACCTTCGTCGGTGGCAGCGTGGCCGTTTCGAGCGCGCTCGCCGACGCGCCACTACACACCGCCCAGGCGCTGCGCTACGCCGTGGCGTGCCTGCTGTTGCTCGCGTGGGCCCGGTTCACCGGCCAATCCTTGCGCCGCCCACGGGGTTCCGAATGGCTGTGGCTGCTGAGTGTGACCGTGAGCGGCCTGGTGCTGTTCAACATGGCCCTGGTGTACGGATCACGCCACGCCGAGCCTGCGGTGCTGGCGGTCGCGGTGGCATGCGTGCCGGTCGCGCTGGCGACGATCGGGCCGCTGCTGGAAGGCCACCGGCCGCGCAGCCGGGTACTGGCCGCGGCGGTCGTGGTCAGCGTCGGGGCGGTGGTCGCGGAAGGGCTGGGGCGCGCGGACGGGATCGGGTTGTTCTGGGCCACGGTGGTATTCGCCTGCGAGGCCGGATTCACGTTGTTGGCGGTGCCGGTGCTCGGTTCACACGGTCCTGCGGGAGTTTCGGTGCACACCACCTGGATGGCCGCCGCGATGTTCGCCGTGCTCGCGCTGGCCACCGAAGGATGGCGAGCGGCAAGCAGTTTCGACATCGGTGAGATCCTGGCGATCGGCCATCTGGCCGTCTGCGTGACGGCGGTCGCGTTCGTGCTCTGGTACACGTGCGTGCGCACGCTGGGCGCCGGGCCCGCCGGGTTGTTGACCGGTGTGGCGCCCATTGCCGCCGCCGCCATCGGCGCACCCGTCACCGGGGCATTACCCGCCGCAGCGGTGTGGGCCGGCATCGGACTGATCGGGTGCGGGCTGGCACTGGGACTCAGCGATGACCCCACACGCGTCGACCACGGCGTCAGACCGAGGCGGTCGCCGCGGCGGGCTCGACCGTCACCTTGATGGCCTCACCGTTCTGCACGATCGAGAATGCGTCGAGCACATCACCCAGCGGGATGTGACGCGTGATGAGGTCCTTCACCGGCACCTGGCCGGTCGAGATGTACTGCAGCGCACGCTTGTTGTGCTCCGGCGCGGAACCGTTGGCCCCGTGGATGTGCAGCTGCCGATAGTGCACCACGTTCGAATCACAGGTGATGGTCGGGTTGGTCTTGGGCAGTCCGCCGAAGAACGAGATGCGCCCGTTACGGGCGGCCATGGCGATGGCCTGCTCCTGGGTGACGTTGGCCGCAGTGGCGGTGATGACGACGTCGGCGCCGCGGCCGCCGGTCAGTTCCATCACCTTCTCGACGACGTCGACCTCCGCCGCGTTGATCACCTCGTCAGGATGGACCGCGTCGGCCGACATCTTGAGCCGGCTTTCGTTCACGTCGACGAGGTAGACCGGGCCGCAGTTGTGTACGCCGCGCGCGATCCGGATGTGCATGCAGCCGATGGGTCCGGCACCGAACACCACGACGGTGTCGCCCTCTTCGATCCCGAGCAGATCCTGCGCGTTGATCGCACACGCGAACGGTTCGGCCGCCGAGGCCTCGTCGTAGCCGACGTTGTCCGGAATCCGGTTCAGCCCGTCGACTTTGAGTACCTGACGCGGAACGATCATGTACTCGGCGAACCCGCCGTCGTACTGGTATCCCATCGATGTCTGGTTCTGGCAGACGGCCATCCAGCCCTTGCGGCACTCGTGACATTCTCCGCACGGGACCGCCGCGATGACCTGAACCCGATCGCCCTCGGCCCAATCGGTGCCATAGGTGGAATTCACGTCGGCACCGACTTCCACGATGTCACCGGCGATCTCGTGGCCGATGGTGCGCGGCGGGGTCAGGTTCTGATGGCCGTTGTGCAGGATCTTGACGTCGGTGCCGCAGGTGGAGCAGTTGCGCACCCGAATCTTCACCTCGTCGGGACCGCACTGGGGCTCCGGCACATCCTCGAGCCGGACATCCTCGGGGGCGTAGAAACGCAGGGCTTTCATGACGGTCCTCTCGACGGGCAGGGACTGGCGATAACCGGGTTGGTATCAGCACCCTAACTCCAATGTGGTCATAAAACCACAAATTGATCTGCCCATTTGAGCCCGATTGCTTGCGCATATGCCCATTTGTGCGGTGTACTGGGAATTCATGTGACCGGCGTCACCCAGCAGGCCGGCAAGATCGGAGGTCGTCAGATGTCCACTGTCGAAGCGCCACGCACCGGAGTTCGGGTGTACGTGCAGAAGCTGGGCACCTCGCTGTCGAACATGGTGATGCCGAATATCGGCGCCTTCATCGCGTGGGGCCTGATCACAGCTCTTTTCATCGAGCAGGGCTGGCTACAGGCCGTCTTCTCCGGACTCAGGAACCCCGACGGATGGGTGGCCGAGATCGGCGGCTGGGGCAGCTACGAGGGCGCCGGGATCGTCGGCCCGATGATCACCTATCTGCTGCCCGTCCTGATCGGTTACACCGGTGGCCGGATGATCCACGGCAACCGTGGCGCCGTCGTCGGCGCGATCGCCACCATGGGGGTGGTCGCCGGCGCCGACGTCCCGATGTTCATGGGCGCGATGATCATGGGCCCGCTGGGCGGCTGGGCGATGAAGAAGGCCGACGCGCTCTGGGAAGGCAAGATCCGGCCCGGTTTCGAGATGCTCGTCGACAACTTCTCCGCAGGCATCCTGGGCATGCTGCTGGCCATCTTCGGGTTCTTCGGTATCGGGCCGATCGTGTCGTCGTTCACCCGCGCCGCCGGAAACGCGGTGGATTTCCTGGTCAACAATGACCTACTGCCCCTGACCTCGATACTCATCGAACCGGCCAAGGTGCTGTTCCTCAACAACGCCATCAACCACGGAGTGCTGACCCCGCTGGGCACCACCCAGGCGCTCGAGACCGGCAAGTCGATTCTGTTCCTGCTCGAGACCAACCCCGGTCCCGGCCTGGGAGTCCTGTTGGCGTTCATGGTGTTCGGCCGCGGCGCTGCCCGCGCCTCCGCTCCGGGCGCCGCGATCATCCAGTTCTTCGGCGGTATCCACGAGATCTACTTCCCGTACGTGCTGATGAAGCCCAAGCTGATCGCCGCCACCATCCTCGGCGGAATGACCGGCGTCTTCATCAACGTGCTGTTCGGTTCCGGCCTGCGCGCCCCGGCCGCGCCCGGTTCGATCATCGCGATCTATGCGCAGACCGCAAGCGGCAGCTTCCTCGGGGTGACGTTGTCAGTGCTCAGCGCAACCGCCGTCTCGTTCGCCGTCGCCGCACTGCTGCTCAAGACGGATCGTGCCGATGCCGAGCCCGATCTGGCGGCGGCCACCGCCGAGATGGAGGCCCTCAAGGGCAAGAAGTCCAGCGTTGCCTCCGCCCTCGTCGGTGCGCCGCGGGGTCCGGTGAACAGCATCGTGTTCGCCTGTGACGCCGGTATGGGGTCCTCGGCGATGGGGGCGTCGGTGCTGCGCAAGAAGATCCGTTCCGCGGGATTCGGCGACATCGCGGTGACCAACCAATCGATCGCGAATCTCACCGACACCTACGACCTGGTGGTCACGCACCGCGATCTGACCGACCGGGCGCGCCTGAAAACCGCCTCGGCCGTGCATGTCTCGGTCGAGGACTTCATGAGCTCCCCTCGCTACGACGAGATCGTCGAGATGCTGGGGAACACGAACTCCCACAGTGGTGCGGTCACCGAGGGACAGCCCGAGAAGGCCGCGGAGGCTGAACCCGACGTGCTGCCGCTGGAATCGATCGTGCTGGCCGGCTCCGCCACCTCGGCGGACGCCGCCATCGACGAGGCCGGTGCCCTGCTGGTCGCAGCCGATGCCGTCGAGCCGGCGTATGTGGATGCCATGCATGAGCGCGAGAAGTCGGTGTCGACGTACATGGGCAACGGTCTGGCCATCCCGCACGGCACCAACGAGGCCAAGACCGCGATCCGCCGCACCGGGATCTCCTTCGTGCGCTACCCCGAACCCATCGATTGGAACGGCAAGCCCGCTGAGTTCGTCGTGGGCATCGCAGGCTTGGGCAACGACCACATGGCCCTGCTGACCAAGATCGCGCACGTCTTCCTCGACAAGGACGAGGTGGCCCGGCTGCGGGCGGCGACCAGCGCCGACGAGGTGCGCGCCGTGCTCTCCGAGGGCAACTGACCGACGCCATACCCAGGTGCCCCAGAATGGCAAGCGTGGATTCAGATACCCGCCAGAGCCGCATCGTCGAGTTCGCGCGCAGCCGCGGCCGCGTCGAGGTGCTGACGCTGGCCGAAGAACTCGACGTCGCGGCCGAGACCATCCGCCGTGACCTCAAGGCGCTGGCCGGCAGACGACTGCTCAAACGCGTGCACGGCGGGGCGATCCCACTGGAGACCGCCGCGTTCGAATCCACGGTCGAGTACCGCAGCCAGGTGGACCTCGCCCAGAAGCACCGCATCGCGGCCGCGGCCGCACATCTGTTGCACGGCGCCGAAACCGTCTACTTGGACGAGGGTTTCACACCACGGCTGATCGCCGAACAGCTCGCCGACCAGGAACTGACCGTGGTGACATCCTCGCTGCTGGCCGCCGAAGCGCTGGCGCACAGCGAAACCGTGACCGTCCTGATGATCGGCGGGCGCATGCGCGGACGCACCCTGGCCACCGTCGACCACTGGGCGGTGGAGCGCCTCAACAGCCTGGTGATCGACATCGCCTTCCTGGGCACCAACGGGATCACTGCCGAGCACGGCCTCACCACACCGGATCCCGCGGTGGCAGCGGTGAAGCAGACCGCGGTGAAGGTCGCGCAACGGTGCGTACTGGTCGCCGCCCATTCCAAGTTCGGGGAAACGAGTTTCTGCCGATTCGCAGACGTCGCCGACTTCGAGTCGATCGTCACCGGCACCGAGCTGCCGCCCGAGGAAGCGCAGCGTTATGAAGCGTTGGGGCCGTCGGTGATCCGCGCCTGAGGACCTTGGGTGCTTTACGCCGCGTCCCAGAATCGAGCCGTCCGCTGCGCGATCTCTTCGGGGTACTCACCGTTGATGGCGTGAGAAGCATCGGCCCAGATTTCGACTTCTCCTCGGGCCAGCACCTCTCGGGCCCGCGCGACGGCGCGCTCCGGGTCGAGCATGACGCTGCGGCCCGCGATCAACGCCAGTACCGGCACGTCGAGACTCCGCAGTTCCTCGTCGCTGAACAGTTCCGGCATCGGAGTGTGCAGCGCGAAATCCTTTGCTCCGGCGTCGATCAGCGCGGACTCGATGTCGGCGGTCTCCAAGTCGGCACCGCCGGCGATCCAGCTGTGCACTCCCCGGCGAAAGCGCTCCGGTACGCCCGGGGCGAACAGTGCCACCGAGGCCAGAATCGCCTTGGCCGGGATTCCGGTGAAGGTGAACACCGGGTCGAGCAGCGTCAGCGAGGCTATCCGGCCGCGACGGTGCACCGCACAGTTCGCCGCCGTCCAGCCGCCCATCGATACCCCGAGTAGATGCGCCAGATCCAGCTCGAGACCGGCCAGCGTCTCGTCGAGCCACTGTGCCTGATCCACGCCTCCGCGAATCACTTTGCGCTGCACCGACAGACCGGCCTCACCGAGCAGGTCGACGGCATACACCGCGCGCTGTTCCAGCAGCGGCCCGAGGTTGGCCCGATACATCGGCGTCGACGCGTTGCGGCCCGGCAGCAGCACCACCGGCGCACCCGAATCCGGTCCGGCGAACCGATAGACGCGAACCGTTCCGAAGGAGGTTGGCACATCGAACAATTCGAATGGCGGCAGGGTCGCCATCCCGGCTCGGTAGGCGGCCAGGAAGTGCTCGAACGCCGCGTCGGAGACGAAGGCCCCCAACCCCTTCCGGGCCCACCGTCGGGCAATGTTGACCTCGGGAACCCGCAGATCCATCAGTTCAACCCCTCCGAGGGCCCCGCTATTCGACGGTGACGGACTTGGCCAGGTTGCGTGGCTTGTCGACGTCGTAACCCCGCGCCCGCGCCACCCCGGCCGCGAACACCTGCAGCGGGATGGTCGACAGCAGCGGCTGGAAAAGCGTTGACACTGCGGGGATCTCGATCAGGTGATCGGCGTAGGGACGCACCGTGTCGTCACCCTCCTCGGCGATCACGATGGTCACCGCGCCGCGGGCCTGGATCTCGCGGATGTTCGAGAGCAGCTTGGCGTGCAGCATCTGCGCGTTCTTGGGCGACGGCATCACCACGATCACCGGCAGGTCGTCGTCGATCAGGGCGATCGGACCGTGCTTGAGCTCCCCGGCGGCGAAGCCCTCGGCATGCATGTACGCCAGCTCCTTGAGCTTGAGCGCGCCCTCCAGCGCCACCGGGTAACCGACGTGCCGGCCCAGGAACAGCACCGTGGGCGACTTGGCGAACCGCTGCGCCAATTGCCCCACCGGCTCGATGCCTGCCAGCACCCGGCCGATCATGTCCGGCATGGCCTCGAGGTCGTGGTACTCGCGCTCGACCTCGTCGGGGTACTTGGTCCCGCGGGCCTGCGCCAGGGCCAGCCCCACCAGGTAGTTCGCGGCGATCTGGGCCAGGAACGTCTTGGTGGCGGCCACACCGATCTCCGGCCCGGCCCGGGTGTAGAGCACCGCGTCGGCCTCGCGCGGGATCTGGCTGCCGTTGGTGTTGCAGATCGCCAACACCTTGGCCTTCTGGGTCTTGGCGTGCCGCACCGCTTCCAGGGTGTCCGCGGTCTCGCCGGACTGCGAGATGGCGATCACCAGGGTGCTGCGGTCCAGCACCGGATCGCGGTAGCGGAACTCGCTGGCGAGCTCGACCTCGACGGGCAGCCTGGTCCAGTGCTCGATGGCGTACTTGGCCAGCAGACCCGAGTGGTAGGCGGTGCCGCAGGCGACGATGAAGACCTTGTCGATCTCGCGCAGTTCCTGATCGGAAAGGCGCTGCTCGTCGAGCACGATCCTGCCGTCGACGAAATGACCCAGCAGGGTGTCGGCGACCGCGGCGGGCTGCTCGGCGATCTCCTTGAGCATGAAGTAGTCGTAGCCGCCCTTTTCGGCGGCGTCGAGATCCCAGTCGATGTGGAACTCGCGGTAGTCCCGGCCGGCCTGCAGATCGTCGCGACCGAAGAAGTCGGTGATCCGATAGCCGTCCGCGGTCAACACCACGGCCTGGTCCTGGCCCAGCTCGACGGCGTGCCGGGTGTGCTCGATGAACGCCGCCACATCGGAGCCGACGAACATCTCGCCGTCACCGATACCGACCACCAGCGGAGTGGACCGGCGCGCGGCCACGATGGTGCCCGGATCGTCGGCGTTGGCGAACACCAGGGTGAAGTGACCTTCGAGGCGCTGCAGCACGGCCAACACGGAGGCCGGGAAATCGCCGGCGGTGGCGCCCCGTGCGTACTGCCGGGCCACGAGGTGCACGGCCACCTCGGAGTCAGTGTCGCTGGAGAACTCGACCCCGTCGGCTTCGAGTTCGGCTCGCAGGACCGCGAAGTTCTCGATGATGCCGTTGTGCACGACGGCGATCTTCGCCGCCGCGTCACGGTGTGGGTGGGCGTTGCGGTCGGTGGGACGGCCGTGGGTGGCCCAGCGGGTGTGGCCGAGGCCCGTACTGCCGGTCAGGATGCCATCGTCGGTCTCGGCGAGGGCGGTCTCCAGGTTGGCCAGCCGGCCGGCGCGGCGACGCACCGTCAACCCGCCGTTGCCGTCGATCAACGCGATTCCCGCGGAGTCGTAGCCCCGGTATTCCATCCGCCGCAGCGCGTCGACCACGATGCCGCGGGCCGGGCGCGCCCCGACGTAGCCGACGATTCCACACATAGGGTCCCAGGGTAGTGCAGTCCGCGCCCTGGCCCGATTCTGCGCGACGGCGTTTGACGCAGATCACCGCGAAAGCACCTGGGCGCGCCTCGGGCTCAAATGGTGCTCACGCCGCGCGGCAAGCCTGCGCTACGGTCAACGCGTGGCCAGCACAAAGAAGCTCTTTGCAGGGTTGACCCGCCGTGGACCGCATCGGGTTCTGCGCGGTGACCTGGCGTTCGCGGGCATGCCAGGAGTGGTGTACACACCCGAGTCCGGCCTGAATCTGCCCGGTGTGGTGTTCGGCCACGAATGGATGACGCGGGCGGAGAACTACACGGGCACGCTCGAGCACCTGGCGTCGTGGGGCATCGTGGCGGCGGCGCCCGATACCGAGACGAGCCTGGCTCCGTCGGTGCTCAATTTCGCCTTCGATCTGGGCGCTGCCCTCGAAATCATCACCGGCGTGCGATTGGGCACCGGCAAGATCAGCGTGCACCCGGGCAAGCGGGGTGTGGTGGGGCACGGTTTCGGCGGGTCGGCCGCGGTGTTCGCCGCCGCGGGTATGGGAGGTGACCCGCACCGCCCGAAGGCTGTGGTGTCGCTGTTCCCGACGGTGACCACGCCGCCGGCGGAACAACCGGCGTCGACGCTGCAGGTGCCCGGCCTCGTTCTGACCGCCCCCGGCGATCCGATGACACTGCGCTCGAACGCCGTGGAACTGGCTCGCACCTGGGAGGGTGCGACGCTGCGGACCGTCAGCAAGGCGCAGGCCGGCGGCCTGGTCGAGGGACGCCGCCTGGCCCGGTTCATCGGACTGCCCGGCGCCGACAAGGACACTCAGAAGATCGTTCGCGGCCTGCTCACCGGGTACCTGCTGGCCACGCTGGCCGGCGACAAGACGTACCGCGACTTCGCCGATCCCGACGCCACGCTGCCCCACACCGAGCCGGCCGACCCGAACACCGATCCGGTCGCCCTCGAAGACAAGGTCGTCGCGCTACTCAAGCCCTGATCGGGCATCACACCAGGGTCGTCCCGCCGTCCACGGTCAGCACCACCCCGGTACCGAACTCCTGCTCCATCAGGTATGCGTACGCCAGGGCCGTATCGGTCGGCTCGCCGATCCGGCCCACGGGCAGATTGCCGGCGAACTGCTCGTAGACGGCTTCCCGGTCCGCCTCACCGAGCGCCGACCACAACGGCGTGCGAATCGGGCCGGGGGCGACCGCATTGACACGTAACGGCGCGAGCTCAACGGCCAGCGCCCTGGTCATCGCGTTGATCGCGCCGCATACCGCGGTGGGCAGCACGCCGAGTCCCGGCTTTTCGGCGGCCGTGCCGCTGGTGAGGGTGATCGAACCGCCCGGCGTGATCCGGGGCGCGAACTCCCGCACCGTCTGCAGCTGGCCGATGAGCCGGGTGCTGATGAACTCGGTGATCGTCGCAGCGGTCAGATCGGCCAGGCCGACCATCGTCAGCGGCTCCCCCGCGCTGAACACCAGGTGCTCGATCTGCCCGACCTCATCGACGAGACGACCGAGCGAGGCGGGGTCGGCGAGGTCGACGGTCGTCCCGCGGGCGTTCTCCCCTAGTCCGGCGATGGCTCGATCGACATTGGACCGGTTGCGCGACACCACGATCGGGATGCCACCTCGGTCCGCCACCACTTCTGCCACCCCGAGCCCGATGCCGGAGGTGCCGCCGATGATCAGGACACGTGCGTTCTTGAGGTTCATGAGTCCACTGTGAGTTCGCCACACGTCGGTCGTCCAAGACCCTTTTCGTCGTGCGGCGATACCCTCAAGACATGAGCACTCCGGACCTCGATCTGCGCAAGCTGCGGTATTTCGTCGCCGTCGCCGAGGAGCTCAATTTCGGGCGGGCCGCCCGGCGTCTCCACATCGCCCAGCCGGTGCTGTCACGGCAGATCCGGGCGTTCGAAGGCGAACTCGGCGTCACGCTGTTGGCCCGCAATTCGACTGGTACCCAGCTGACTGCGGCGGGCACCCAGTTGCTGCGGGACGCCAAGGTTCTGCTCGACGACGCACACGCGCTGCGGCAGCGCCTGTCCCGCGCCGCCGGACACCCGGTGACTGTGACGGTCGGAGTGATGGCCGGGTTGCGCGCAACAGCGGCGGCCGCGGCGTTCGAGGCGGGCGACCCGCGGCGTCGGGCAGTTGTGCGTCAGGTCCCGTGGCCCGAGCAGGCGGAGTTGGTACGGACGGGCGAGGTCGACGTGGTCTATGCCCGGGAGCCGGTCGACCGCCGCGGACTGGGTAGCGCGCCGCTGCTGGAAGAACCCATGTACGCGGTGCTGCCGGCAGACGATGCACTGGTCACGCGCGCCTCGGTGCGCCTCGCCGATCTCGCATCCAGGCTGTTGCTGCTGCCGGACCCTGCGATGGTGCCGGATTGGCAGTGCGCGGCCGCACCCGATCAGCGGTGGGCGCCTCCGCGCGAGGAGTTCCGCAGCGTGGAGGACAAACTCGAACACGTTGCCGCACACGAGGGTTTCGTCATCCTGCCCCGATCCACCACCGCCTATTACCGCCGACCCGACGTGAAAGCCGTGCCGATCGAGGACATGGGGCCCTCCCGGGTGACGCTGATCTGGGACGCCAACACGGACAACCCGGCGCGGGACGAATTCGTGGCAGCTGCGCTGGCTTGCCGAGAGGACACGATCTGATGCCCGTCGGCTCTGGCTCCATATTTTTCGGGCCCCGTGCCGCTCAAGGGTTGATCTGCAGCAACTCGCGGGCCCGGATTGCAAGAAGCAGTTGCGCCCGAACGTCAGGGCTTTGAAGGTCTTGCCGGGTGAGCTGGGTGATCTTGGCGACGCGGTTGCGCATGGTGTGGCGATGGATGCCCAGCTCAGCTGCTGCGCCTTCCAGGTGGCCGTTGTGTCGCAAGTAGCTCTCGAGCGTGACGAGCAGGCCGTCACTGCTGCCGTTCACGGCCTTGTCCTGCTCGACCAGTGCGGCAATGGGTTCGGTGATCAGATGCAGCTCTTCGGCGCTTCGCCCACCGAGAATGACGTCGAGGAGCCCGATGTCGGCGTAGGCGTGGAATGCCTTGTCGCCGTTGCCGATCAGGGCCGCGGTGTGAGCCTGGTTCACCGCGGTGGCGATGCTGTCGATCACGGTGGGCTTGCTCAGCCCGCTGCGCAGGCGCTTCTGTAGTTGCGCACTGATCTCGGTGACGAGAGTTTCCGCCGCGCCGGATTCCGCGGCAGGCAGGACGATGATCAATTCGCCTGCGCGGGAACACATCAGGTAACGCGCGTGCCGGGATTCGAGCACGCGGTTGGCGTGGGTTTCGGCGGTGAGGCTGGGGCCGGTGTCGTTCAGCGCCAGAACCACGACGGGATCGTCGGGATCGAACCGAAAGTATCTGAGGATGGCGTCGTCAACCGATGCCGAGTCGGCGAGCAGGCCGGTGGTGGTGGCGACGCGCAGGCGGTGCTCGGCATCCAGGATCTTGGCCGGTTTTCCCATCTCGATGGAGATCAGCGACACCGCATGGGATACCAGCAGACGTTCAGTGGGAGAAAGGGGTTCGTTGGTCTTGACGGCGAGATATCCGCGCAGCGGCTGGGCCGCTTTGAGGGCCTGCAGCGTGCAGTAGCCGGAGCCGTCGGCGACGACGCGGCTGGTGCGCCCGGCCCGTCTGTGGGCACCATCAGCGATGAGTTTCACGCCAAGCGCGCAGATGTGATCGGTCTCGGGCCCACCGGCCGCCAGAGCGTTGCCATCGACGTCGATGACGACAACCGTTGCCGACAGGAGCTTGCTCAACGTGGCGACGACGGCGGGGATGCCGTTTCGCAGGGTCTCACGGGCGAGCACCTCTTGCTGGTCGACGACCTGCTGGACCGCGCGGAGTTGGTCGGCGGTGACCTCGTCGATGATGGCGCGGGTGATCGCGATGAACGGGGTCTGCGGTGGGACGCTGAGCACCGGCAATCCCAGTGCATCGCCGGCGGCGATGATTCCCCTGGGTACCGCGGAGTGTGTGGTGCCGGTGTCGAAGGCAAGCGCGGCGACGCCGGCCGTCGACAACCGGGCCAGGTACTCGAACTGCTGGTCTGCGGTGGCTCCGACGTTCATGCCCGTGGTCATCACGAGTTCGCCGCCTGAGAGATATGGCGTCGGGTCCTCGAGCTCGATCGCATGGGCCCAGGCAATCGAACGGTCACCCCCGTCGCGGCCGGCTATCAAGGTCAGACCCAAGGCGGGGGTCTGCACGAGCCGGCGCACGGTCATCGCCATGGGACATCACTTAACACCACAGTTAATGCTAGGACCGTTGTCGAAGCGGTCGGCGTCCCGGCAGCGGTATGCCGTCGATTTTCATCGACGGCATACCGGGCGCCGGTCAGACGGTGCGCTCGCCCAGCCGGGGCGGCGCACCGCGGTATTGCGGTGGCGTGGCCGACAGTGACACGGGGTTGGCGACCTGCGGCGTGGTGCTGCCAGGCACCGGGACGGTCACCTCCAGTCCCAGCTTCTCGGCGAACGTGAATGCCTCGGCGATGTCGTTGATGGGGCCCGCGGGAACCCCCACGGAAGTGAGGATGTCGTACCAGTGGTCGGCACCGTGATCGCTGAACCTGGCCTCCAGGAGTGCGCAGAGTTCATCTCGATGGCGCACCCGCAACGCGTTGGAGGTGAAGCGTTCGTCCTCGGCGAGCCCGTCGAGCTCGAGGGCCGTGACCAGCAGCCGGAACTGCTTGTCATTGCCGACGGCCAGCGCGATGGGCCGATCGGCCGTGTTGAAGGTTTGGTAGGGCGCGATGCTGGGGTGGCGGTTTCCCATGGCCATCGGGATGGTGCCGGCACCCAGGAAACCGGAGGCCTGGTTGACCATGGAGGACAACAGCACCGACAGCAGGTTGGTATCGACGCGTTGTCCCTGTCCGGTGCGGTCGCGGTGCGTCAGTGCCAACAGGATGCCGGTGACGGCATGCACGCCGGTGAGGACATCGACCATCGCGACACCGACTTTGGTGGGGTCGCCGGGCTGCTGTCCCGTGATGCTCATCAGACCGCCGACGGCTTGGACCAACAGGTCGTAACCGGGCAGGTCGGCCCCGCCGGTATTGCCGAAACCGGTGATGGCGCAGTAGATCAGGTCCGGCTTGATCTCGCGCAGGGTGTCGTAGCCGAGACCCAGTTTCTCCATGGTCCCCGGGCGGAAGTTCTCCACGACGATATCGGCGCCGCGGACCAATTCGCGGGCGCGGGCCACGTCGTCCGGATCGGTCAGATCGAGCACCAGCGAGCGCTTGTTGCGGTTGACGGAGTTGAAGTAGGTGGCCACCCCGTCGGCGTCATAGGGCGGGCCCCACTCACGGGTGTCGTCACCGACGCCGGGGCGTTCGATCTTGATGACCTCGGCCCCGAAGTCGCCGAGCATCATCGTGGCGTACGGGCCGGCGAGCACGCGACTGAAGTCGACAACGGTGATTCCGTCCAGTGCACCGACGGTCATGAGCGCGGGGCTCCGCCACGCAGGTACACCGTGGTGGTGTGGGTGAAGAATTCGCGGGCCGCCGATCCCTGCTCCTTGGGGCCAAGACCGCTCTTCTTGGCACCACCGAACGGCACGTGCGGATCCGCCCCGGCCGATTCGGAGTTGACGTGCAGCACCCCGACGTCGAGGTGCTCGACGGCTTCCAGGGCCCGGGTCAGGTCCTGGGTGAAAACCGCTGCCGAGAGACCGAATTCGCTGTCGTTGGCCAGCGTGAACGCTTCCTCGGCGTCGGCGGCGCGGCGCACCGCGAGCACCGGGCCGAACAGCTCGTCGGTCCACACGTTTGCCGGGCCGTCACCGAGTTCGACGACGGTGGGCGCGACGAAGTAGCCGCCGGCCCGGGTCTCGTCGGTGTAGGGCTGACCGCCGGCCAGGATGGTGGCGCCCTGGGTCCGCGCGGTTTCGATTCCGGTGGTGATGGTCTTGTGCGCCGACTCGCTGACGACCGGTCCCATCTGCGTGGCCTCGTCGACCGGATTGCCCACGACGAGCGCGCCTGCGCGGTCGGCGAGCGCGTTCAGGAAGCGGTCGGCGATGCCCTCGGTGAGGATCAAGCGGGATGTGGCCGTGCACTTTTGACCGGTGGAGCGGAATGCACCCAACATCACCTGCTCGACCGCCAGGTCCAGGTCGGCATCGTCGAGTACGACCGCGGCGTTCTTCCCGCCCATCTCGGCCTGCGCTGGAACCCCTCGCGCGGCCGCCATGCTCGCGATCCGCCGTCCGATGCCGGTCGATCCGGTGAAGGTGACGGCATCGACGCCCGCGTGGTTGACGATGCCGTCGCCGATGGGTGATCCGCCGATGAGCAGGTTGAGCACGCCCGCGGGCAGGCCCGCACTGTCGAGTGCGCGCGCCAGATGCGTGGCGAGCAGCGGCACGGTGCTGGCGGGTTTCCACACCACCGAGTTGCCGTAGATCAGGGCCGGCGCGATCTTCCACGCCGGGATCGCGATGGGAAAGTTGAACGGGGTGATGACCCCGACCACGCCCACCGGCTTGCGGGTGACCAGAATCTGTTCACCGGCGCGCGGGGAGGCATAGATCTCGCCGGCCTGACGGTCACCTTCGTTGCCGTAGTAGCGAAGGATCTGGGCGGCGCGACGCACCTCACCGACACCTTCGGCCAACGTCTTGCCTTCTTCGACCGACAGGTCGCGGCCCCACTCGGCGGCGTGGCCGTCGAGGACCGCTGCCGCAGCGAGCAGCACGGCACCACGCTCGGCCATCGGGGTGGCGGCCCACGCGCGAGAAGACTCGGCGGCCGCGGCTACCGCCGTCTCGAGATTGTCCGCGCTCGCGGCGGCGCCTTCGGCGACGACGGACTGTGGCCGCGAAGGGTCGAGGCTGCGGATGCCGTCACCCTCGCCCGAAACCCATTGCCCGGCAATGAGGTGTTGCAGTTGTGCAGGTGTGTGCATGGTCATTCGATTGCCCCAATCAGGTTGCAGCGGTTCAGCGGAACGCGGCCTGGCCGGTGAGCGCCTTGCCGATCGCGAGCAGGTGCATCTCGGAGGTTCCCTCGTAGGTCAGCACCGATTCGAGGTTGTTGGCGTGGCGCAGCGGTGAGTACTCCAGGGTGATGCCGCTGCCGCCCAGCAGGGTCCGGCATTCCCGGGCGATGGCAATCGCTTCGCGGACGTTGTTGAGCTTGCCGAGCGAAACCTGTTCCGGACGCACACCTTCGGCGTCCTTGATCCGACCCAGGTGCAGTGCCAGCAAGACGCCCTTGCCCAGTTCGAGGGTCATGTTGGCCAGCTTCTCCTGGGTGAGCTGGTAGCTCGACAGCGGCCGGTCGAACACGTCGCGGCTCTGGGTGTAGGCGATCGCGGTCTCCAGGCTGTCGCGGGCCGCGCCGAGCGCACCGAACACGATGCCGAACCGCGCCTCGTTCAGGCACGACAGCGGGCCGGACAATCCGCGGGCCTCGGGCAGCATCGCCGAGGAAGGCAGGCGGACGTTGTCCAGCACGAGCTCGGAGGTGACCGAGGCCCGCAACGACAGCTTCTTGTGGATCTCGTTGGCGGTGAACCCCGGGGTGTCGGTGGGCACCAGGAATCCGCGGATTCCATCGTCGGTCTGGGCCCATACGGTGGCCACGTCGGCGAGGTTGCCGTTGGTGATCCACATCTTGGTGCCGTTGAGCACCCAGTCGCTTCCATCCCGGCGGGCCCGCGTGCGCATGCCGCCAGGATTCGAGCCGAAGTCGGGCTCGGTCAGGCCGAAGCAGCCGATCGCCTCACCGGCGGCCAGCTTGGGCAGCCACTCCTGCTTCTGCTCCTCGGAACCGAAGCGGTAGATCGAGAACATCGACAGCGAACCCTGTACGGAGACGAAGCTGCGGAACCCGCTGTCGCCGGCCTCCAGCTCCATACATGCCAGTCCGTAGCTCACCGCGCTGGTGCCCGCGCAGCCGTAACCGTCCAGGTGCATGCCGAGAACCCCGAGACCGCCGAACTCCTTGGCCAGTTCCTTGGGCAGCGTGGCGGATTCGAACCAGCCCTCGACGTTCGGCTTCAGCCGGGTGTCGACGAACTGCCGGACCGTCGCGGCGATGTCGCGTTCGTCCTGATCGAGCAGGCGGTTGATGTCGAACAGCTCCAGCGGCGCGTAGGTCTTGGCGGACGACGGGGCGGAGGCGGTCAGCGTCATGAGGGAACTCCTTGGCGATATTCGGTGGGTGAGGTCTTGGGCGGCCAGGTCAGAGCGCGGCGAAGGCGTCGCGTACAACCCCCAGCGCATCGATGAGCAGGTCATCGGAGATCGACAGCGGCGGCAGGAAGCGCAGCACGTTGCCGAAGGTGCCGGCGGTCAGCGTCAGAACGCCGTTGTTCAGGCAGTGCCGGGTGACCGCGGCCACGGCGTCGCGGTTGGGGGTGCGGGTACCGGGAACGACGAGCTCGGCGGCGATCATGGCGCCGCGGCCACGGATGTCGCCGAGAACCTCTGTCGTGGCGGCGATGCCACGCAGTTCACGCACCAGGATGTCGCCGATGGCTTGCGCCCGGTCGAGCAACTGATGGTTCTCGATCTCGTCGAAGACGCCCAGGGCGGCCGCGCAGGCCACCGGATTGCCGCTGTAGGTGCCTCCGATGCCGCCCGGATGCGCGGCGTCCATGATGTCGGCGCGTCCGGTGACGGCCGCCAGCGGCATGCCGCCGGCCAGGCCCTTGGCGGTGACGATCATGTCGGGCACCAAGCCGTCGTGCTCACTGGCGAACCATGTTCCGGTGCGGGCGATGCCGGCCTGCACCTCGTCGGCGACCAACAGGATGCCGCGGTCGCGACAGAAGTCGGCCACCGAGCGCAGGAAACCGTCTGCGGGAACGATGAATCCGCCTTCGCCCTGGATGGGTTCGACCACGACGCAGGCCACCGAATCAGCGCCGATCTGGGCGTCGACGAGTTGGGCGAACTGGCTGAAGGCCTCGGCGGCACAATTCTCCGGACCCGACGGCCAGCGGTACGAGTAGGCCATCGGCGCGCGGTACACCTCGGGGGCGAACGGTCCGAAGCTGTGCTTGTAGGGCTGGTTCTTGGCGGTCATGGTCATCGTCAGCAGCGAACGACCGTGGAACGCATGGTCGAACACCACGACGGCCGGCCGCTTGGTGGCGGCGCGGGCGTACTTGACGGCGTTCTCCACTGCCTCGCTACCGGTGTTGAACAGCACGGTGCGCTTCTCGTGGGTTCCGGGAGTGAGCCGGTTGAGCGCTTCGGCCACCTCGATGTAGGGCTCGTAGGGGGTGGCCAGGAAACAGGTGTGGGTGTAGCGGGCCAGCTGGTCGGCGGCGCGCTCGACGACCGCCGGCGCGGCGTTGCCGACGGTGGTGACAGCGATGCCGCTGCCCAGATCGACGAACGAGTTGCCGTCGACGTCGACGATCACGCCGCCCCCGGCGGCAGCGGCGTAGACCGGAGCGCTGCTGGCCAGTCCCGCGGGCAGCGCGCCGGCGCGGCGGGCCGCCAGTTCGCGGGACCGCGGGCCTGGCACCTCGGTGACCAGTCGACGTTCCTGACGCAGGTCCGGACCGCCGATCACCGTGTCGAGCATTGTCATCTCGCTCGTTCCTTCCGTCGATGTGGGCGCCAGCCTACGAATGACACAACCATCACGCCTATCGCCGGATTGGACAATATTTCCAACCCGACTGTCCATATTGGCGATTCCGGCGACGGGCGAAGTCCTCGACACTGTGGGCGCCGAACGGCACGACTCGAATGGAGGGACACGCCATGGGCTCTGGCTTCGCCACCGCCGCCCCGCGGGACACCGCATGGACCACCGAGGTGCTCGACGGGACGCAGTCGCCGGGCACGCCGCCGCGCGAACACATGGACTTCGTCGATCACGACGCGGCGGACACCACCCGCGCCGTGGTCGCCTGGGCCGACCCGGCGCCGTTACTCACCGAGGCATGCGCCCTGTTCGAGCACTTCGGCCTGCAGGTGGCGGCCCAGCACACGGCCGAAGCCGCCGGGCGTCCGCTGACTGTCTCGGTGTTCGATTTCGTCGCGCCCGACGGCTGGAGCACGGACAGCAAGGACAAGGTGGCCGACGCGTTCGCCGCCCGCGCCGCCCATGGTTTCCTGATCGACGACTACGCCCGCCTGATCATTTCGGCAGACATCACATGGCACGAGGTCGTCCTGGTGCGCTCGGCCAGCCGGTTCCTACGCCAGGCCGGATTGGCCATGTCGGACAGCTACGTCATCGACACGTTGACCAAGCACGCCGACTTCGTCGCCACCCTGGTCGACCTGTTCACGGCCCGGTTCGACCCGCAGTTACGCGACCGGGAATCGCAGACAGCGGACGTAGGGCGCCGCCTGGAGAACCTCATCGAGGCGACCACGTCGGTCGACGAGGACCGGATCCTGCGGGCATTCGCCTCGTTCGTGTCGGCGACGTTGCGCACCAACTGGTTTCAGCGTGATCTGGACGGTCGGCCCAAGCGCCACGCGTCGTACCTGATCGACTCCTCGATGCTGCAGCCGCGCGGACCGATCGTTCCGTTCCGCGAGATCTTCGTCGACAGCGAGGACGTCGAGGGGATCCACGCCCGCAGCGGTCCGGTGGCCCGCGGCGGGCTCCGATTCTCCGACCGTCCCGAGGACTACCGCACCGAGGTCCTCGGGCTGATGAAGACCCAGACCGTAAAGAACTCACCGATCGTGCCGGTCGGCGCCAAGGGCGCATTCGTGCGCAAGAACCCGACGGTCAGCGTCGAGCAGGCCTATCGGACGTTCGTCGCCGGGTTGCTCGATCTCACCGACAACCTCGTCGGCGATCGAGTGTGCCCGCCCGACGACACCGTCACGTACGGCGGAAACGACACCTACCTGGTGGTGGCTGCAGACAAGGGCACCGCCCGTTTCTCCGATGTCGCCAACGACCTGGCGACGAATCGCGGTTTCTGGCTGGGAGACGCGTTCGCCTCGGGCGGTTCGGCGGGATACGACCACAAGGAGATGGGCATCACCGCTCGCGGGGCCTGGGTGTCGGTACGCGCACACTTCGCCGACCTGGGTCGCGATGCCGACGCCGACCCCATCACCGTCGTCGGGATCGGCGACATGTCGGGTGATGTATTCGGCAACGGAATGCTGTTGTCGCCCAACCTCAGACTGATCGCCGCCTTCGATCACCGCCACGTCTTCATCGACCCGGATCCCGACCCGCGGGCCGGTTACGCCGAGCGGGCCCGGTTGGCCGCCATGACGGGCAGCAGCTGGGACGACTACGACCGCACCGCACTGTCCCCCGGCGGCGGGGTCTGGTCGCGCCACGCCAAACGCATCGAACTGCCCGCCGAGGCGCGTGCGGTGCTCGGCATCACCACCGATGGCGTCACCCCCAACGACATCATCCGCGCCATCCTCACCGCCGACGCGGATCTCCTGTGGAACGGCGGCATCGGCACCTATGTGAAGTCGGGGCGCGAAAACAACACCGAGGCAGCCGATCCGGTGAACGACGCCATCCGCGTCAACGCCGAGGAGCTGCGGGTCGCGGTGGTCGGTGAGGGCGGAAACCTCGGGTTCACCCAGCGGGCCCGCATCGAATACGCCTTGGCCGGCGGCCGTATCAACGCCGACTTCATCGACAACGCCGCGGGCGTGGCCACGTCCGACCGCGAGGTCAACCTCAAGATCGCCCTGCAATCGGCACTTCATGCGCAGCGGGTCAGCGCCGACGGCCGCGACGAGTTGCTGGCGGCCTGCCAGGACGAGGTCGCGGGTGCAGTGCTCGGCAGCTGCGAGAATCAGGTGCTGGCCATCAGTCTGGCCGAGGCCCAAGCCGCCCAGCTGCTCAACCGCCACGAACGGCTGATCGACAATCTGGAACGGGCCTCCGGCATCAGCCGCGTGGCCGAAATACTGCCCAGCAGAGCCGAACTCGTCTCCCGCACCCGGGCGGGCCGGGGCCTGACCCGCCCGGAGATCGCCGTCCTGCTGGCGCATTCGAAGAACGTCGTGCGTGACGAATTGCTGGACTCCGCGGTGCCGGACGATCCGAACTTCTCCCCCGCCCTGCGCGAGTACTTCCCGACTGCGTTCCGCGGGCTGCTCGACGCCGACATCGCGTCCCATCGGCTGGCCCGGGAGATCATCGCGACCCAGATCGCCGACGACCTGATCAACCACGTCGGTCCGGGCCTGATCTACCAGCTCGAAGAACGCCTGGGCGTGCCCACTCCGGCGGTGGCCGCGGCCTATTCGGTGGTGCGGCACCTCTTCGGCGTCGACACCATGTGGCAGGCGGCACTGGTGCAGACTGCCGGCGCCCCGGCGCAGCGTTGGGACGCACTCCACGCGGTGCAGCACTTCATCGAACACACCGCCGGGCGGCTCCTGCGTCGCCACGGCAGCAACTTCGACATCGGCGCCACCGTCGCGGGTTACCGCCGACACGTCGACAGGCTGCACGACCACCGCGACACCTACGGTGACCGCTGGCCGCGGTTGCGCTCGGAAGCACTGGATCTGAGCAACACGGCCACCAGAATCGGCGTGGACATCAGAGTCGTGGCCGATACGTTCCTGGCGGTCGACGATCAGCTCGACCTGGACTGGATCGAACGGGGATTGCGGGCGCATACCGCGTCCAATTGGTGGGACGCCATGGGCGCCGGCGCCGTGCACGACCAGTTCGCCGACACCCACCATCAGCTGACGGCCGCCGTGCTCACACTGGCCGACGACCCCGATGACGCGCTGCACCACTGGCGGCACCAATCTGCGGCGGCACTGGCCCGGTTCGGCCGGATGCGCGCCGAGTTGGGTCGCGACAGCGTCATCGACGTCGCCCGCGGTGTCACCGTGCACGCGGAACTCGCGCTGCTACTCCGGCACACCGACACTGTGGTCCGCTGAGCACCCGGGGCCGACCGGGCACTCGGGTCGGCCCCATACGGGTTGCGGCCCTTAGGAGTTGCCGCTCAGTGACACCAACGACCATGGCGGCGCGGACACCGGCAGCGCCGGACGTGAACTCAGGTTCTCGAGCCGAGATCCGGGGACGTGCTCGGCGTCGTTGGCGACGATCACCCGGCCCTCGGCGTTGGTGAGCGCCAGCGGAGTGCGGTGCGCCGCGAATGTCGGCAGGAGTGCGGTGTCCAGTCGCGCCACCGGCACGTCGGCCCCCGCCACACCGAGGAACTGCCCGCGCTCGGAGGTGACCGGGACGGCGAACGTACACACGTAGAGATCGACGCCGGTGTAATCGAGATACGGCCCGTGCACCCACCGGGTGCCGCGGTCGCGGGGCACCGCGTACCACTCCATCGTGGAGTAGTCGTAGAAGTACTCGCTGCCCGGATTGAGATCGAGCGCGAGGCGCTGCGCGGTATCGGTCTTGGAGTCGGTACGCCACCACTCCAGGTAACGCGGAACATCGGCCAATACACCGTCGGCGGCGACAAATCCGACCCCGTTCACCAACCGGCTCTGCCGCTGCAGTTCCCCGATCACCGGGTCACGCAGCGCCGCCAGATCGGCCGAGCGGGGCTGCCCGCCGGAATCCTCGACGCCGGCCCACAGCGCGGTGGTGGCCGCCGCGATGGCGCTCAGCGAGGCAAAGACATTCTCGACGACTGCGGTCACCGCCCCTGCCACCGACTCGAGTGCCGCATCGTCATCGGCGCGAAACGCGGGGTCCGCTCCGTTCGCCATCATCTCGAATGCCCTTCCATCTGTATCGGCATCAGCCGGGCCAACCCGGGACTCATGTTCTGGCGAGCTCCATCCGCAGGCCGATGAGCCGTCGGATGGTCAGTGCGCTGTAGTCCTCTGCCAACGATCGCGCGCCCACCTGATCCCCGGCCTCGATGGCGTCGATCAGAAGGTTATGCCTGGCCGCCTCCTCCGCCGGATCCAACCCCAAACGGGGCAGCCAGACCATGGCCGACAGTTCGGCTTGCATGTTCACCTCGGCGCGGGTGAGGCGCGCGGACTGGGAACACACGGCCACCTCGATCTGGAACCGGCTGTCGGCGCGACGGCTGGCGATCGGGTCCTCGCTGACCGCGAGCCGGCCGGTCAGTGTCCGGAGACGCGCGATGTCGGCGGTGACGGCCCGGCGGCTCGCCAAAACGGCGGTGGCGCCGGCGACCGCAAAGTGTTCATCCCCCAGGTCGCGCAACCCCTCGACGGTCAGCTCCTGTAACAGCGCCAGCGACCGGGAGTGCACGTCTTCGGCCGAGGCGCGCACGAAACTTCCCCCGCCGCGACCTCGCTTCGTCACCACCAGCCCCTGCTGCCGCAAGATGGCCAGCGCTTCACGCAGCGTCATGGTCGATACGCCCAGCTGGGTGGCCAGGTCGATTTCGCTCGGAAGTTGTTCCCCGTCCGCGATCACCCCGAGGCCGATCGCGTCGGAAATCCGCGCGACCACGGCATCCGTGCGCGGGCCGCTGCCGGCCAGGGGCGAAAGTACGGCCCCCACGGCGGTCAGGCCACGCAACTGTTCGACGGTCACGGCTCCTCCTGCCAGGCAGTTTTCACGATGGTAAGCGATAAGTCTTGAACTATGAACTATGGTCCTTTATGTTTTAATTCTATGCTGTAGCTCACAGCCCCCCACGCACATGGCCCCTGACACAGAAAGCCGGCCACCTATGTCGAAATCACCCGAGCCGCACGACGAGGACCACGCGCAGCTCGCCGCGCTCGGTTTCCAGTCCGAGTTCAAGCGGGATATGAGCCTTTGGGCCAACTTCTCGCTCGGCTTCACCTATCTCTCGCCGGTCGTCGGCATCTACACGGTCTTCGCGTTCGCGCTCGCCGCGGCCGGTCCGCCGATGATCTGGAGTCTGCTGATCGCGGGATTCGGCCAGCTGCTGGTCGCGCTGGTGTTCAGCGAGATCGTCGCCCAGTTCCCGGTCGCCGGCGGCGTGTACCCGTGGGCCCGCCGGCTCTGGGGCCGCAAATGGGCGTGGATGACGGGCTGGGTGTACATCTTCGCGCTGCTGGCCACCATCGCCGGCGTTGCCTACGGCGCCGGCCCGTTCGTGGCGACGGTCTTCGGTTTCACCTCGACGGTCCACACCACCGTCGTCTGCGCCCTGATCGTGCTGCTGCTGGCCACCGTCATCAATCTCACCGGCACCAAGATGCTGAGCTACTTCGCGATCTTCGGCTTCACCGCCGAGCTGATCGGCGCGCTGATAGTGGGCGGGTGGCTGCTACTCACCCAACGTCACCACGGGTTGGGCGTACTGTTCGACAGCTTCGGAGCGCAGGGCGAGCACAGCTTCCTCTACGCCTTTCTTGCGGCCAGCCTGATCGGCGTCTTCCAGTACTACGGATTCGAGGCCTGCGGTGACGTCGCCGAGGAGGTCCGTAACCCCGGAGTGCAGATCCCGAAGTCGATGCGACGAACGATCTACATCGGCGGCGCCGCAGCCACTTTCGTCTGCCTCAGCCTGGTTTTGTCGGTCGTCGACATCGGCGCGGTGATCCGCGGCGAGGACGTCGATCCGATCTCGACCGTGCTGGCCACGGCCTTCGGACCGGTCGGTTCCAAGATCGTTCTCTGCATCGTGCTGATCTCGTTCGTGTCCTGCGCCCTGAGCCTGCAGGCCGCAGCCAGCCGACTGCTCTACTCGTACGGCCGCGACAGCATGATCGTCGGCTCCAAGCTGTGGGCCCGGTTCGACAAGAAACGCCACGTGCCTCCGTATGCGTTGCTCGCCGCGGCGGTCGTCCCCGCCGCCCTCGTCATCGGATCGATCGTCTCCACCGACGCGCTGACCAAGCTCATCAGCTTCGGTTCGGTCGGCATCTACATCGCTTTCCAGATGGTCGTCTTCGCTGCGCTGCGCGCCCGCATCAAGGGCTGGGTGCCCAGCGGCAAGTACCGCCTCGGGAAATGGGGAATGGCGGTGAACGTCGGCGCCCTGATCTACGGAGTCGCCGCGATCATCAACATCTGTTGGCCCCGGACGCCCGAGGCGCCCTGGTACGACAACTACATCGTGTTGCTGATGTCAGCCGTCGTCATCGGGCTGGGTCTGCTCTACATGGCCATCGTCCGCTCCCATTCCAACGGCACCACGCCGCACGCCGACGCGATCCCGGTGCCGGCCACATCACCGGATAAACCCGTTGTGGCCCAGCCGGTTTAGCCGACCCGTCAGATTACGATCACCAGAGGAGAGTCACCGTGACTCCGAACACCATCACCACCGGCACCGAGGCTCCACGCCTGAACGTGACCGACCCCTCGTTCTCGATCACCTCGGCCGAGGTCCACGAGGCCCGCGAGGCCAGCTGGTTCGCCCACACCGAGTACGGGATCGCAGTCCTGCGCTACGAAGAGGTCAGCGAGCTGATGCGCCACCCGAGCCTGCGTCAGGGCAGTGTCCACTGGCCGGCCCACAACGACGTGACCGAAGGCCCGTTCCTGGACTGGTGGAACAGCTGGATCCTGAACAAGGAAGGCCAGGAGCACCAGCGACTGCGGACCCTGCTCAACCCGGCATTCTCCAAGCGGCTGATCAAGGGCCTGGTGCCGCGGTTCCAGGCGCTGGCCGACGAACTCATCGACGCCTTCGCCGGCAAGGGTGAATGCGAGTTCGTCGCCGAGTTCGCCGACCCCTATGCCGCGCGCGTCATCGCGATCATGCTGGGCCTGCCCGAATCGGAGTGGCAGATCATCGCCCGCGAGTCCGCGACCATCGGGCTGGCGATGGGTGTCACCTTCAAACAGGAGCTGCCCAAGATCGAGGCCGCCCTGGCCACGCTTTTCGAGTACACCGACGCCGCGATCGCCGACCGCGAGGCCAACCCGCGCGACGATTTCACGACGACCCTCGTGCAGGCGAAGAACGAGGGTGGCCTGTCCGCCCGGGAACTGCGCGATGCCATGGTCCTGATGATCTTCGGCGGCTACGACACCACCCGCAACCAGCTGGGCCTGGCGATGCAGAGCTTCATCGCCAACCCCGCGCAGTGGGATCTGCTCGCGGAGAACCCGGCCCTTGGCGCCAAGGCGGTCGAAGAAGTGATGCGCACCAACCCGACGGTCCGCTGGGTCACCCGCGAGGCAACCGAGGACTTCGAGCACAAGGGACTGGTCATCAGCGCCGGAACGACCGTCCACTTGTTCAGCGAGTCCTCGGGTACCGACCCACGGGCGTTCGGGCAGCCCAGCTTCGACATCGCCGCCGAACGCAAGCCCCACTTCGGTTTTGGTGGCGGGGCGCACCACTGCCTGGGGCACTTCGTCGCCCGGGCCGACATGACCGAGGCCCTTCCGTTGCTCGCCCGCCGGCTTCGGGACCCGAAGCTCCTCGACGGGGCCGACTGGATGCACGACTCGGGCAACACCGGCCCGAACAAGCTTCCGATCAGTTTCACCCCGGCCTAGCCGCCGGCCACAGACCACTCACCCATCACACACATCCCGAAAGGTCCGCGTCCATGAGCACAACAGCGCTCGACCAACACCGTGAGGCCAATTCCGCACCCGGAGCCCTCGATGCCGCGCTCGCCGCGATCAAGGATTACGGCGTGGAGTTCGTCTACTTCCAGGCCGTGACGATCACCGCAAGAGTCGTCGGAAAGGTCGTCCCCGCAGACCAGTTCGCGCGCTTGGCGACCCGCGGCGTCATGCAGCACCGCACCGCCATCGCGAACCTGCAGACCACCCGCGAGGGCGTACTGCTCGGCGGCGGCGTCGGCGCCCCCGAGTACTGCGCGATGCCCGACCTCGACACCTTCTCGGTGCTGCCGTGGGACCACAAGACCGCGCGCGTCTTCTGCAGCCTGTACGAGCCCGACCACGTGATGGTCGATCCGGGCGCTCCCCTGCCGACCGACACCCGCGGCCTGATGAAGCGGCTGCATGCCGCGTTCACCGACCGCACCGGGCTGGAGCTGCGCACCGGGACCGAGCCCGAGATGACCTGGGAAGGGCCGGGTTTCGTCACGTCGTCACGCCCTGACTCCAGTCCCGCCTACCACATCGAGCACCTCGAGCGGTATCGCGCGATCTACCAGAAGGTGATCACCTACGCGAAGTTCATGGGCTTCCAGATGGTCGAAGGTGACTTCGAGGACGCCGGCCAGGTCGAGCTGAACTGGATGTACGACCACAGCGACGCGACCGCCGACCGGCTCATGACCTACCGGCAGATCTGCAAGCAGGTCGCCCGGGAACTCGGCATCGAGGCCAGCTTCATGCCCAAACCAGGTCAGGGCTACATGGGCAACGGCTGCCACCACAACTTCAGCCTGTGGCGCGGTGACGTCAACATCCTCGCCGAAGAGGGTCGCCACGAGCTGCATCTGACCGACGAGGGGCAGTACGCCCTGGGCGGACTGCTGACCCACACCCCGGGCGCCATGCTGATCATGGGCTCGACCGTCAACTCCTACAAACGCTATTGGGACGCGGGTCAGTTCGCCCCGTCGAAGATCAACTGGGGCATGGACAACAAGACCTGCACGGTGCGTCTGTCGGCCAACGGCCGGCTCGAGTACAAGCTGCCCGATGCCGCATGCAACCCCTATCTGACCCACGCGGCGATGCTGGTGTCCATCGACGACGGCCTGAAGAACCAGATCAGCCCCGGCGCCCCCACCATCGGCTCGAGCTACGAGTCCACCGCTCCCGAACTGTTCGGAGAGCTACCGCTCACCCTCGGCGACGCGCTGACCGCGTTCAAGGCCGACGACTACCTGATCAACGCGTTGGGCTCCCCGCTCGGGAACCTGCTGCTGGAGTACAAGACCGACGAATGGGCACGGTTCAACAGCACCATCACCGACTGGGAGCGCACGATGTACTGGGAGGACACCCCGTGACCGCGCCACTGCGACTGGCCTGCATCGACGCCGATGCGCCACCACTGTTCGGCCTCGCGTCGGCACCCGGTGGCCGGGCCGGATACGAACCGGCCGTCGCCGAACTCCTTGCGGCCGAACTGGATCGGGAACTGGAATGGGTCATCATGCCGTGGGGCGACATGCTGCCCGCCGCCCGCGCACATGAGGTCGACGGCGTCCTGTGCGGACAGGGAATCATTCCGGCCCGCCTGGAGCAGGCCGATTTCACCCGGCCGTACGGGATCTTCCACGAAGGCATCCTGATGCGCCGCGGCGAGGCCGTTCCCGACCCGTCGGGTCTGGTCGGCAAGCGGATTGCGGCCATCCGTGCCTCGGCCAACTACAACCTGGCCTCGTCGTTCAGCGGTGCCGAGGTGGTCGAGTTCGAATCCGAGCACGTCTACGAGGACATGCTGGCCGCGTTGCGCACGGGCAAGGTCGACGCCGTCTGCGACGACGATGTCGTGTTCGTGCCGTTGGGCGACTCTGATCCAGACTTCGAGCTCGCGTTCGTCGTCAAGACCAACAACCCGTGGGGCATCGCAATCGCCAAGGACCGTCCCGAAACCCTTGCGGCCCTCGATGGCGCACTCGCGCGGATCATCGCCGACGGACGGTTGAAGTCCGTGTGGGCGCAATGGTTGCCGACGCTCGATTACCCCTTCGAGGTGAGCTGACGTGCGACCTCTGATCGCGGTGCCCGGCAGGCGCGCCGCCAGGGTGCCGATCCTGCGCTTCTCCGCAACGCTGGCGGCAGAAGCCATCTGCGAGGCGGTGTGGGCCGGCGGCGGTGAGCCGCTGGTGCTGCACGGTCCGGACGAGAATCCGGCCGCCGAGCTCGCCGACCGGCTGGCCCGGTTCGACGGTATCTGCATGCCGGGCGGAGCCGACATGGATCCGCGGCACTACGGCCAGGCTCCCGCGGTGCAGACGGAAGATCCTGTCGCGCACCAGGATGCGTTCGACATGGCGGTCATGTCGTGCGCCGTCGAGCTCGGCATCCCGACCCTGGCGATCTGCCGCGGCATGCAGATCCTCAACGTGATCCAGGGCGGTGATCTGATCCAGCACCTGTCGCCGAGCAGCGTCGCGCACGGCAACGCCGTGCACGACGTGGTGGTGGCCGAGGGCAGCCGGCTGAGGCAGGTCGTGGGTTCCGCGCGGATCCCGGTGTCGTCGTATCACCACCAGGCCGTCGGGATGATCGGTGCAGACCTGCGGGTCGTCGCCACCGCCGACGACGGGTGCGTGGAAGCTCTCGAGCACACCGCGGGCACGCTGCTGGCCGTGCAATGGCACCCCGAGGACCTCCACACATCCTCACCCAGCGATGCGGCGCTCTTCGCCGACCTCGCCGAACGCGCTGCCAAGTCCAGGACGGAGATCCTCGTATGAACAGCCCCGTCGTCCTGCCCGAGGAGGTCGCACCAGCCGACCCGCGCACGCGGAAGCCGGGACGGCCGCACATCGCGGTGCTGGTGTCACTGAACTTCCCCGATCTCACCGCACCGGTTGCGGCGCTGCAGCGGCGCTTCACCCGCACCGTTCTCACGGCACTCGCCGAACTGGACGCCAGCTACGAGCTGGTGGACACCTCAGAACCCGGTTCTGTCGACGTGGTCGTCGAAGCCGACGGTCTGCTGGTGCTCGGCGGCGGGGATATCGCGGCGGCCTGCTACGGCGGACCGGACGGACCGGTGCCGAACTCCTACGGTGTCGACGAGCAGGCAGACCGGGTCAGCCTCAAGATGATTCGGGCCTATCTCGACGCCAACCGCCCGGTGTTGGGTATCTGCCGTGGTTCGCAGCTGATCAACGTCTGCTACGGCGGCACGATCATCGGTGACATCGCCGACTACGAGCTCCACCGCGGTAAGCCGGGCGAGCACCTGTTCATCGACGAGAAGGTCGAGGTGGTACCCGAGACGCGGCTGGCGGCGATCCTCGGTGCCGGCCCCATCGTGGTCCGGTCGGGCCACCACCAGGCCGTCGATGCCGTGGCCGATGAGCTCGTCGTCGCTGCCCGGGCGCTCGACGGCATCGTCGAAGGCGTGGAACACCCGACGGACTGGGTCCTGGGTGTGCAGTTCCACCCGGAGGACGACGACGGGCCGCTGGACCCTCTGTACAAGCTGTTCGCCGATTTCGTTGCCGCGAGCGGTCGTCCTTCAGACCCAACCAACCAGCCTGGCCTGGGAGCCCAATGATGGAAAACAGCATCGTCGTCCGCATCGCCGAGATCCAGGTGGAGACACCGGAGATCCGAGGGCTCCGCCTGGAGCAACTCGACGGGTCCCCGTTCAGTGAATGGCACTCCGGCGCGCATATCGACGTGACCGGCCCGACCGGGGTACTTCGCCAGTACTCGCTGGCCGGTTCCCCCAAAGACGATTCGTCGATGTGGGTCGCGGTGAAGAAAGAAGGATCCGGTGGTGGCTCGGCTGCGATCCACGAGCTGAAGGTCGGCGACCACCTCAAGATCAGCAAGCCGCGCAACATGCTCGCCATCGCCCCCGACGCCGCCAAGCACATTCTGATCGCCGGCGGTATCGGCCTCACCCCGTTGATGAGCATGGCGTTCGAGTTGTACAGCTGGGGCGCCGACTTCGAGCTGCACTACTTCGCCCGGTCGCGGGAGGAGATGGCTTTCGACGACTTCCTCACCGAACGAGTCGAATACCGCGAGTTCGTCACGCTGCACATCGGTGTCCCGCGTACCGAGCACCCCGCGCTGTTCGAGCGGCTGGCATCGACCAGTTCCGCAGATACGCACGTATACACCTGCGGCCCAGAAGGGTTCATGGACCAGGTGGTTGCCGCGTTCACGCCCGCCGTCGGCGCGGACCACATCCACCTCGAGGCCTTCACGCCGAAGGAAGTCGACACCTCCGGCGACACGGCGTTCACCGTCGAACTGACCACCGGTGAGGTGTTCGAGATCCCCGCCGGCCGCTCGATTCTCGACGTACTCGAGGAAGCCGGCTGCGACGTGTTCCGATCGTGCGGGGAGGGCATCTGCGGATCCTGCGTCTCCGGTGTCGTCGAGGGCAATCCGGACCACCGTGACAACTGCCTGTCGGCAACCGTCAAGGCCAACAACGAGGAAATGGCGCTGTGCGTATCCCGCTCTCTCAGCGACAAACTCGTCATCGAACTCTACTGACCACGCAAAAGACTGGAGAACCCCAATGAGCTTGTACGTCATGACCGACCCGGCCACCGGCGACGTCGTCAGCACGTACCCGACCGCCACCGACGCCGAGATCGACAACGCCCTGTCGGTGGCCGCCTCAGCGAGCCGGACGTGGGCACGCGAGACGACCATTGCCGAACGCGCGGCCCTCATCCGTCGCGTCGGCGAGTTGCATGCCGAGCGCGCGGACGAACTCGGCGCGATCATCACCCGCGAGATGGGCAAGCCGCTCGACGCCGCGATCGGCGAAGTCAAGTTCAGCGCCTCGATCTACGAGTACTACGCCGACCATGCCGAGGCGATACTGCGCGACCAGCCGATCGAACTGCTCGACGGCCCCGGCGAAGCGGTGATGACGAACAGCCCCTATGGTGTGCTGCTCGGGATCATGCCGTGGAATTTCCCCGCCTATCAGGTGGCGCGGTTCGCCGGACCCAATCTCTGTGTGGGCAACACGATCCTGCTCAAGCACGCCCCGCAATGCCCCGAGTCGGCCGCGGCGATCCAGCAGATCTTCGACGACGCCGGCTTCCCGGCCGGGGCATATGTCAACATCTACGCCACCAACGAGCAGGTGGCCCGACTCATCGAGGATCCGAGGGTCGCGGGGGTCTCCTTGACCGGCTCCGAGCGCGCCGGTGCCGCAGTCGCCGAAATCGCCGGCCGCAACCTGAAGAAGGTCGTCCTGGAACTGGGCGGCTCGGACCCGTTCATCCTGCTGTCCACCGACGATCTCGACGACACCGTCGCCAAGGCTGCGGCGGCTCGCCTGGACAACACCGGGCAGGCGTGCAATGCGGCGAAGCGGTTCATCGTCGCCGACGGACTCTACGATGCGTTCCTGGAGAAGTTCACCGCCGCCGTGCTCGCAGCCGCCGACGGGATCACCCCGCTGTCATCGGAATTGGCCGCCGATCGGTTGCAGGCGCAGGTGGACAGTGCCGTCGAACAGGGCGCGACGCTCACCAGCGCCGGGGAACGCAACGGTGCGTACTTCCCGACCGGTGTGCTGACCAACGTCAAGCCCGACAACGACGTCTACTACCAAGAACTGTTCGGCCCCATCGCGATGGTCTTCAAGGCAGGGTCGGAAGATGAGGCGCTGGAGCTGGCGAACGACACCCCGTTCGGGCTGGGCTCCTACGTCTTCACCACCGACGCGGAACAAGCCAAGCGGGTCGCCGCGAAGATCGACGCCGGCATGGTGTTCATCAACGGCGTGCAGGCCGACGGGGTAGAACTGCCTTTCGGTGGCATCAAGCGATCAGGCTTCGGCCGGGAACTCGGCACGCTCGGCATCGGCGAATTCGTCAACAAGAAGCTGATCCGCACGGTCGGGTGACAAGCTTCGCTGGTGGACATGCACGCGGGGCAATTGACGATCTCTGCCTTGACAGTGCGTGCGTTGATCGACGACCAGTTTCCGCAATGGCGCGATCTCCCGCTGCAGCGGGTGTCCACCAGCGGTACGGTGCACGCGATCTTTCGCATCGGTGATGGGCTGGCGGCTCGGTTTCGCCTGCAGGTCGATGATGTGGAATCGGTGTGGTCCGAGGTGCGCGCCGAGTCGGAAGCCGCCCGTGAACTTGCCGACCGCACCCGGTTCGCGACCCCCGCGCCGGTGGCGCTCGGCTCCCCCGGCGGGGACTACCCGATGCCGTGGTTGGTCCAAACCTGGCTTGAGGGCACCATCGCGCTAGATGACGACCCGGGTGAATCGGAAGGTTTTGCCGCCGATTTGGGTGATTTCATCACGGGCGTGCGGCAGATCGACACGCGCGGGCGACGCTACGACAGCCGTGGCCGTGGTGGTGAGCTGGCCTCTCACGATGAGTGGGTCCAGGAATGCTTGGCCCGCAGTGCAGGTCTGCTCGATGTCGTTGTGCTACGCCGGATCTGGGAAGAAATGCGGGAGCTGCCGCGTGGAGACAGTCCTGATGTGATGAACCATGGCGATCTGCTCCCCGGGAATCTGTTGGTGCAGAACGGCCGTCTTGTCGGTGTCCTTGATGTCGGCGGCCTGGCGCCCGCAGACCCAGCCCTGGACCTGGTCTGCGCGTGGCATCTGCTGGAGCCTGGGCCGCGTCGGGTTCTGCGCGAGCGTCTCGATGCCGGCGAAGCGGAATGGGAGCGCGGCAAGGCCTGGGCGTTTGAACAGGCGATCGGCGCGGTCTGGTACTACGTCGACAGTAATCCGATATTCAGTCAGGTGGGTCGCCGGACCTTGGAACGCATCGTTGCGGATTGCGGTTAGCTCAAGTACTACGGGCCGGATTCAACAGCCAGCGCGCGGCGGCGTCGAGCAGGAATCCCAACAGGCCGATCACGACGATGACCGCGACCACCTGGTCGTAGGCCAGCTGGTCGCGGGCGTTCAGGATCTGATAGCCCAGACCCGAACGCACCCCGAGCATCTCGGCGGGCACGAGGACGATCCATGCGACGCCCAGCGCCAGCCGGATCCCGGTCTGCACGTGGGTGCGGATCGCAGGCAGGATCACCGCGAGCAGCAACTCCCAGCGCGTGGCGTGAAATGAGCGCGCCACGCTGAGCAGGCCCGGGTCCACTGCGCGCACGCCCGCCGCGGTGTTCAGCAGCACCGGCCACACCGCGGCCACGGCGATGAGGAAGATCACCGGCTGGTTGCCGATGCCGAACACGGCCAGTGCGATCGGTGTCCACGACAGTGGTGAGATCATCCGCAGGAACGCGATGATGGGCCCGCCGGCGCGTTCGGCGATGCCAGAGGACCCGATCAACAAGCCCAGCGGCATCCCGATCACGGCCGCGACGGCCAGGCCGATCAACAACCGCCACAGGCTGACGCCGAGATCGCTGAGCAGCACGCCGCGTTCGAGGAGCCCGGCCAGCGCCGGGAAGACATGCTGCGGCGCGGTCTGACGCAGTACCGATTCTGGTCCGCTGAGCACGGAGGTCGCGAACCACCACAGCACGACGGCGGCCAGGATCGCGACGGCCGGCGGCGCGTAACGGCCCCACCTGCTCGAAACACCTTCGGATGTCTGGGCTTTGTTGACGGTGGCAATGGTCATAGCGGTTGCACCTGTTCGGTTCGGGTGAGGTCGGCGGCCAGTCCGAAGGCCCCGGGGCCGCCGTGAGCGGTGAGGGCCCGGCGGACGAATCGGTCTTCCACGAGATCGGTGTGCACCGCATCGGCGTCGAGCCGGTCCAGGAACCGGCGGTCGCCGTCGACGACGGTGTCATGCATGGCCTCGGCGAGGCGACGGGTGAAGCTCGGATACGGGAAGGGTTGAAACCCGAGGCGCTGTGGCTGCCAATCCGGATGCACCAGTGGATAAGGCGGCTTGGGGTAGGTCAGCGCCAGCGCGATCGCCGGCGTCGGCTGCGGTAGATACCGGCCACCGGTCAGCGCCGTCGCCGCGGCCGCGCGGTCGCCGTCGATGCGCTGCTGCGCTCCCACCACTGCATCGGCGACGGCCTGTACGGCCTGCGGGCGGCTCGCGATGACGTCCTCTCGGGTGACCAGCGCACAACAGGCGTGATCGCGCCAGACGTCACCGAGGAAGGTGTGGATATGGCCGATCTTCTTGATCTGCGCGACAGCGTTGAACGGGTCGGCCACCACATATCCGCCCAGCGTGCCGTTGGCCAGGGCGGGCACCATGTCCGACGGGCTCATCACGATCAGTTCCACTGTCCGGTCCGCGCGGGAAGCGCTGCGCCGCAACACCGGTCGCAGGCCATGGGCCCGAAGTAGTTGCTGCAACACGATGTTGTGGATCGACCACCAGAACGGGATGGCTACCTGGGTGCCGGCCAGATCGCCCAGCTCCCGGATGTGCGGCGCCACGGTCAGCGCCGATCCGTTGGTGTGGTTCCAGCCCAGCACGCGGACCCCGGCGCCCAGGGTGTAGCGCAACTGGACTGCCATCGGCATCAGCAGGTGTACGACGTCGACCTGCCGAGTGATGAATGCCTCGGCCAGCGCAGCCCAGCTGCGGAACAGCACCGGCCGTGCCGAACTCACCGCCCCGGCGGGGAACAGCCCGGCACTGTGCGCCACCAACAGCGGCGCGGCATCGGTGATGGGCAGATAGCCCACCCGCAGCGGACCCTCGGCGCCCGGTGCACTGCTCACCGCACTGTGCGCCAGCCCGCCGAGGCCGAAGAGTCCACCAGCAGCGGTCAATCCGGCCGCTCCGGCCAGCAGGGAGCGCCGGGTCAGCACCGTCACGGCACCTCCACCGCGGCATCGGCCCGGTATTGCGCCAGAATTTCACCGCGCGTGGGGGTTCCGTCGGTGCCGACCGTCCAGTCCGAGCGGATCCGGCCCCCGTCGAGCAGGACGATGCGCTGCGCGAGCGACAGCGCCTCGTCGACATCGTGGGTCACGAGCACCACGGTGACGTCCAGTTCCCGTACCAGCTCCCGGAGCCAGCCGACCAGATCGGTGCGGGTGGCCGGATCCAGCGCGCTGAAGGGTTCATCGAGGAGCAGCAACTGCGGGCGGGTCGCGACCGCCCGCAGGATCGCCACCCGTTGGGCCTGCCCGCCCGACAACTCGTCGGGGTACCGCGCGGCCAGGTGGTCCAATCCGAACCGGGTGATGAGCTTCGCCGCGTCGTCGGCGTCGAAACCGCTCCGTTGCGCGGTGAAGCGGCGGGCGAAGGCCACGTTGTCCGCGACGCTCAGCCACGGCATCAGCAGCGGCTGTTGGAACACCACCCCGGTACGAGGCCGGCTACCGTCACCGGACCAGGTCAATGTGCCGGAGCTCAGGTCGTCCAGCCCGGCGCAGATCCGCAGCAAGGTCGACTTGCCGCTGCCACTGGGACCCAGCACCGCGAGAAACTCCCCAGTGCGGATCTGCAGATCGATGTCGGTCAGCGCCGGCGCCCCACCGAAATTCCTGGTGCCGTGCGCTATTCGTAGCGCGTGAGTTCCCACCGCAGTTGTCCTTCCGAAGGTGATTGCACGGGTAGGAAGGCGGTTTCCCGGAACCGCCGGTTGGCGGCACTTCCCAGGGTGTAGCCGGCGCCGCCGGTCAACGAGAGCTCCAGCCGGGTGACGTCGACAGCCACCCGCGCCGCGTCCAGCCGCAGCCGGATCAGGTCGGGCACCGACGCCGTACCCGGGTCCGCAGTCCAGCCGTACAGCCGCGATCTGACCCTCTCGGCGCGGGCGACCCCATCCTCGAGTTCGATGTCGAACCGCGCCAGCGGGCCGGTGTGCGCCTCGGTGGCCGCGGTCAGTGCCGCCCGAGTGACGCCGACGCAGAACGCGGTCTGCAACAACAAGAACGCGGGCCGGATACCGGCGACGAACGCATCCAGGTCGGTGGCGAGCACCTGATGCGCCGGCACCCGCACCCGGTCCAGGCGCACCGACGTCGACGCGGTGGCCCCGAGTGCGGTGAGCGCAGGAGCCGGATTGACCGTCACACCGTCGGCGCCGGCGTCCACCGCGACGACCAGCGTGCGCTCACCGGTGCGGACCGGCAGCACGATGAGTGCATCGGGAAACACGTTGGACGCCCAGCGAATCGGTCCGCTGACGATCAGGTCCGCCCCCTCGGTGTCGCCGGTGAGCGGCACCGGCCCGAGACCGGCGACCTGCTTGAGCCCGGCCGCCATCGCGGTGACGCCGATCCGGCCTGCCGTGGCGAGGGTACTGATCTGCTCGCCGAACCCACCGCTGTGCGCCGCGTGCAGGTACCGGATGGTCATGTGGTGTGCCCAGGTCGAAAAGCCGACGGCCAGGCTGTGCGCCGACACCTCATCGATGACGCGGGCCATATCGGGTAACTCGAGGTCGAGCAGCCCGGCGCGGCCGAGTGCGGCCAGATCGGTGCGGACATCGGTGCGCTGCTCATCGAGATCGGCGGCCCGAGCGGCGACGGTGTGCGCCACCCGGTCCAGGGCGGACTCCGCGAGCGCGGCGGTCACGGGAGCGGCCCGTCCAATCCGTGCAGCCGGTCGATCGGCGTGCTCACCGCATCGCGGGCCCGTCGCACGGCGGCCTCGTCGGGCGCGTCGTAGAAACACAGGCACTTGTCCATGTCCTCACGGACGTAGGTGCGCAGGAACTGGACCTCGGGCACGTCAGCGTATTTGGGGGCGTTGGCCTTCTTGCGGGCCAGGTAGGACTCCATGTCGAGTTCGGCCGGCAGATCCCACTCGACCAGGTAACCGGCCTGCGGGCGGGCGGCTTTGAGAACCGACAGGTCCGCGCCGACCAGCCGGACCTGATGCGGGCCCGAGACGGCGCCGGCCGCCAACTGAGTGGCGTCCAGGGCGGCCGCATCCTGTGTGAATTCGGCGATCGCGAAGATCGTCCGCCGCTGCGCGGTGACCTGAGCCTCGATCAGTTCCCCACCGCCACCGGCGATCTCGGCATCGAGCGTTTTGAGAAGCTGTCCCACCGCGGCGGCATCGGTGGCGTCGGGGGTGATTTCGTACAGGTACAGAGTCACGTGGCAATCCTCGGCATCGCAGGGGTGGAACGGCACCGACACTCGCATAGACAGACAGGTCTGTCTATTGAGCGTTCCGGGCTACTCTGACGACATGAGCACGCCCCAGACCACCACCGCGACCAAGCCTGCACCGGCCGCCGGCACCCTTCCGCCGGCCCAGCGATTGCTCAATACCGCGGCCGAACTGTTCGCCAGCCAGGGCATTCGCGCCGTCGGCATCGACCAGATCCTGCGCGAGGCGGGGGTCGCCAAGGCGAGCCTCTACAGCACCTACGGCTCCAAAGACGCGTTGGTGATCGCCTACCTCACCGATTTGGATCACGCTGATCGCAACCGCTGGGGGCAGGCGGTGGCCGGAGTGGACGATCCGGTCCAGCGCATCCTGACCTTTTTCGACCTCGCCTCCGGCGCGGCGACCCGGCGTGACTACCGCGGCTGCCTGTACGCGAACGCCGCCACCGAGTACCCCGGCGTGGAACTCGAACCGGTACGGGCACACCGCAAGTGGCTACGGGTCACATTGGCTGCCCTGTTGAAACAGGCAGGGGCCGACTCCCCCGCGATACTGGCCCGCAACATCCAGCTGCTCTACGACGGTGCGCTCCTGGGTTCCAAGCTGGAGCGCTCCACCAAACCCATCACGGCCGCACGCGCACTGACCGCGGAACTGATCGGGATGCCGCGGGGCTGACGCATCCGAGGCGGGCTGCCAAGCTCTGGCCTCGCGCAACTGCCCATCGCCCGTCTTTCGTCGCCTTTGGTAGCTTCGTTCAGATGGCGAATGAGCCGCGCGCTGCACGTACATTCGAAACGAGTCCGTTTGGCACGATTGCGTTCGCCCAGACCACCGATGGTCGCCGTCTGCAGTACATGACCACGCATCCGAGCGGTGACTGCCAAGAGTTCATCGTGGTCTTCGAATCGGGTTTAGGTGTCGCGCACACATTTTGGGGCCTCGTCCAACCCGAGGTGGCCGAGCGAACGCAGACTGTCGTGTATTGCCGGGCGGGCTATGGCAAAAGCGATGTCGATTTCGAACTGCGCACCGTTGAACGGATGGCCAGTGACCTCGGGGCGGTCATCGATGCAGTCACCGCGCCTCGGCCCCGAGCCAAAGTCATCCTTGTCGGCCACAGCGTCGGCGCGGCGATCATCCAAGCCTATGCAGCTCAAGATAGGTCCGCGCGGATCGCTGGAATGGTTTTCGTCGACGGCGCGTGCACTGACGTCGCCTCACTACGTAGCCGCCGCTATCGACTTGCCCTCCAGGCCTACGCGATAGCGACACAGGCACTTGCACGTCTCGGCGCCACACGGTGGTTGGTCGGAAAGCTCGTCGACCCAGTCCTGCCGGCCGCCTATGCCGCAGAGGCCAGACACTACGAGCTCACGATCGCCGCAACCCGAAACCAAGCGCGCGAAACTCGCGGCTGGGTAGAGGCGCTCTCCGCCCCTTACATACGCCACCCACTGCCTGACGTACCCGTGATAGTTCTCAGCGGCAACCGCATCTCACGACTTCTTTCGAAGACACATCGCGCCATCCTCGCCAGCCACAGAAAGCTGGCATCTCGAGCCCCCCAGGGCCGGCACATCGCCATCGATGCCGGCCACAACATCCCGCTGGACCGGCCACATGCCATCACAACCGCAATCGCCGACATTATCGATACTCTGACCGCGTTCAACGGCAGGAACTGACACCCCATCCCAACCAACTGGTTGGGTTGCTACACTCCTGCGATGCGCACTGGCATCTTCCTGAGTTATGCGGGCGGCTTCAAAGAAGCAGCCGATCAAGTCGTCGAACTGGAGAAGGTGGGCGTCGACATCGCCCTGGTCGCCGAGGCGTACTCCTACGACGCGATCAGCCAGCTCGGATACCTGGCCGCCAAGACCTCCACGATGGAGCTCGGCACCGGCGTGGTCCCGATCTACACCCGTACGCCGGCCCTCATGGCCATGACCGCGGCCGGTGTCGACTATGTGTCCGACGGCCGGTTCCGCCTCGGCCTCGGCACCTCCGGCCCGCAGGTGATGGAAGGCTTCCACGGCGTGCCGTTCGATGCGCCGCTTGGCCGCACCCGCGAGGTGGTCGAGATCTGCCGCAAGGTGTGGCGCCGGGAGAACCTGGACTACGACGGCAAGTACTACCAGCTGCCACTGCCCACCGACCGCGGCACCGGCCTGGGCAAGTCGTTGCACTTGATCAATCACCCTGTCCGCGAGCGCATTCCGATCACCATCGCGGCACTGGGGCCCAAGAACGTCGAGCTAACCGCCGAGGTCGCCGAGGGCTGGCAGCCCGTTTTCTACCTCCCGGAGAAGGCCGACGACGTGTGGGGCGATGCTCTGCGGGCCGGGGCAGCCAAGCGCGATCCGGAGCTGGGACCGCTGGACGTCATGGTCAGCGCAAGCTTGGCGATCGGCGAAGACGTCGACGAGCGGCTCGCATGGGCGAAACCCCAACTGGCGCTGTACATCGGCGGCATGGGTGCTCGCGGGCAGAACTTCTACCACAAGCTGGCCACCCGGTACGGCTACGGCGAGGTGGCCGACCAGATCCAGGACCTATTCCTGGCCGGCAAGAAGGCCGAGGCCATCGCGGCCGTGCCCGACGACCTGGTCCGCAACGTGTCGCTGGTCGGGCCGAAGGGATTCGTCAAAGAGCGGCTGGCCGCTTACGCCGAAGCCGGCGTGACCACGATGCTGGTGCACCCGCTGGCCACCGACACCGCCGAGACCATGAAGTTCTGCGAGGAGCTCGTCTCGCTCACCAGCTAGGGCGGGCGGAGTCGGTACGTCGTCGGCGCCGCGTGATGGTGTCCGTGCCGGCGGCCGCCACCTAGCCGATCACTCAGCTCGGATTCACCCCGAGCAACCGGCGCACGACGACGGGCGCGTCACAATCCTTGAACTGCACACGCTGGGGCGCGCCCAAGACCGCATCACGTTCGACCAACCGTGCCGTGGACTCCGACAGCATCACGCCGCCCCCCGGGGACACCGACTCCATTCGCTGTGCGAATCCGACCGCCTCACCGGTCGTTGCCCCGCCGATGGCCCCGGACCCCATCGCGTCGACGGGCTGTCTCTTATACACATCTCCGAGCCCACGAGACGGAGCTACATATCGTATGCCGT
>NZ_LZSO01000040.1 GCF_001665785.1 Mycolicibacterium peregrinum | reverse complement strand
GAGCGGTACGTGGCCGGTGCGGGTTTGGGTTATGGCTATGTGGGCCGGGCTCCGTTGAGCTCGACGCGATTTGTGGCCTGCCCGTTCGGCAGCGAGGGTGCACCGGGTATGCGGATGTATCGCACCGGGGATCTCGTCTGTTGGAGTGCGGACGGGGAACTGCAATATCTCGGGCGTGCCGACGAGCAGGTCAAGATTCGTGGCTACCGGATCGAACTCGGTGAGATCGAAGCCGCATTGACGGCTTTGGATGGCGTCGAGCAGGCGGTGGTGATCGCGCGTGAGGACCGCCCCGGGGACAAGCGGCTGGTCGGTTACCTGATCGGGACCATCGATCCGTCCGTGGCGCGGGCGGCGCTGGGGGAGACGCTGCCGTCCTACATGGTGCCCACGGCCGTGGTCGCCTTGGACGCGTTCCCGTTGACCGTCAACGGCAAACTTGACCGGAAAGCGTTGCCCGCACCCGAATATCACGACGTCGATGACTATCGGGCCCCGTCGACTCCCACCGAGGAGATCCTCGCCGGCATCTACGCCCAGATCCTCGGACTGGACCGGGTCGGCGTCGATGCATCGTTCTTCGAGTTGGGTGGGGACAGCATCTTGTCGATGCAGGTGGCCTCCCGAGCCCGCACGGCAGGGCTGGTCTGCCGCCCCCGGGACATCTTCGTCCAGCAGACCGTCGCCCGCCTCGCTCAGGTGGTCGGGACGACCGGTATCGCGGACGGGCCCGCCGACGACGGAATGGGTCCGGTGACACCGACCCCGATCATGCGGTGGCTCAAGGAGCTGGAAACTGCCGACGGCCCGATCGGCCAGTTCAATCAGACGGTGGTGCTGCAGGCACCCTCCGAAACCACCGAGTCAGATCTCGTCATCCTGTTGCAGGCCTTGATCGATCGACACGGCGTACTCCGGTTGCGTGCCGAAGACGACGGCGCGGGCGGATGGTCGTTGACTGTTCCCGACGTGGGTTCGGTTGACGCCGCCGACTGCCTGCACGCAGTAGATGTGCTGTCCGACGAGGCGCTGGTGGCAGCACGATCGCGGTTGAACCCGGCCGCCGGGACGATGCTCAGCGCGCTGTGGGTTACTTCGGTACACCAGCTGGTACTGATCGTTCACCATCTGTCGGTCGACGGGGTGTCGTGGCGAATCGTGTTGGAGGATCTCAACATCGCCTGGGCCCAGCTTCGCGGCGGGCAGCCTTTGGCACTGCCGGACACCGGAACGTCCTTCGGTCGCTGGGCGGATCTGCTGGCTCACGCCGCGCGGCACCCGCGCGTGGGGGAGCTGGCACAGCAGTGGCGGCAGATCGCTGCGACACCGGCGACGTTGCCCGGGCCACAACCCGAGGTCGACACCTACGCGACCGCCGGACAGCTGTCGATGGTCCTGGACTCCGAGACCACCCAGATGCTGCTCGGCGAAGTGCCTGCCGCGTTTCACGCTGGGGTCCACGACATCCTGTTGATCGCCTTCGCATTGGCAGTGGCCGAATTCTCACGCGCAGGCGGCGCGCCGGTTGCCATTGACGTCGAGGGTCACGGTCGCCACGAGGAGACGGCAGACCTGGGTGGGATTCCCGCTCAAGATATCGACCTGTCGCGCACAGTCGGATGGTTCACCACCAAATACCCGGTGGCGTTGAATTTCGATCGCGGTGCCGGCCTGTCGTGGGCCCAGGTGGTCGCCGGTGACGCGGCGCTCGGCGCCATGCTCAAAGATGCCAAGGAGCAGCTTCGGGCCCAGCCCGAGGGCCTGACTTACGGCCTGCTGCGTTACCTGAACCCCGACGTGGACCTGGCCGGACCTGACCCGGTGATCGCGTTCAACTATCTGGGCCGTCTGGGTGCGACGCAGGACGACCCGTCCACTGACCTTTGGCGGGTCTGCCCTGACGGCTTCTCGTCGGCGAGCATCGCATCGGCGGTGCCCACCTCGCTCGGACACACCGTGGAGCTCAACGCAGCCACCGTCGACACCGACACCGGCGCCCAGTTGAATGCCGACTGGACGTGGGCACTCTCGGCGCTCGACGACGAGCTGGTCGACAGGCTGGGTCAGTTGTGGTTCGAGGCGCTGACCGGCATCTGCGAGCATGTGCGACGCGGTGGCGGCGGATTGACTCCGTCCGACATCGCCCCCGCCGAGTTGAGCCAGCAGCAGATCGACGAGCTGAGTCGCCAGTACCGCGTCGCCGACGTGTTGCCGCTGACACCGCTGCAGCAGGGACTGCTCTACCACGCAGGCACCGCACTGGACTCTGACGACGTCTACGCTATGCAGCTCGACATCGCGTTGAGCGGACAGCTCGACCAGAATCGGCTTCGCGATGCGGTGCAGACGGTCGCGGCACGGCATCCCCACCTGGCGGCCCGGTTCTGCGAACAGTTCGAGCAGCCGGTGCAGGTCATTCTCGTAGATCCCGCGGTGCCGTGGCGGTCGATCGAACTGAATGCCGATGCCGTCGATGTCGACGACCAGATCCAGGCGATCTGTGCCGCCGAACGTGCCGCGGTGTGCGACCTCCACAACCAGTCGCCGTTGCGGGCTGCCCTCATCCGCGTCGCGGATGACGAGCATCGGTTCGTACTGACCACTCACCACATCGTGCTCGACGGCTGGTCGATGCCGATCCTGCTGCAGGAGATCTTCGCAAGCTTCGGTGGGCATCGGCTGCCTGCCGCCGCGCCGTACCGCCGATTCGTCACGTGGCTCGGCGAACGGGATCGCTCCGGCGCGCACGACGCGTGGCAGGAAAGGTTGAGCGGCTTCGACACTCCCACCCTGGTCGGCCCGGGGGGCCGAAAAGGACTGGGGCAACGCGGCATCGAGTCATTCCGGCTGCCTCTCGAGATCACCCGGGCACTCGGCGACCTGGCTCGCTCGCATCACACCACCGCCAACGTGGTGTTGCAGGGCGCCTGGGCGCTGATGCTGAGCTCGCTGACCGGTCAGTCTGACGTCGCATTCGGCACGACGGTCTCGGGGCGTCCGGACGAGGTCGCCGGCGCGGATTCGATGGTGGGCCTGCTCATCAACACGGTGCCGGTGCGGGCCACCTTCACGCCGGCCACCACCGCCGCGGACCTGCTGCATCAGCTGCAGAGTGCCCACAACGACACGCTCGAGCATCAGCACCTGGCGCTCAGCGACATCCACCGCATCACCGGCCAGGACCAGTTGTTCGACACCCTCCTGGTTTTCGAGAACTATCCGATCGACACCACCGCACCGCTGGGCGTCGACGGCTTGACCGTCACCGAGTTCGATTTCCGCGAGTCCAACCACTACCCGCTGGCGGTGCAGGCGCTGCCCGGCCGCGAGACCGGGCCACGCGTCGACCGAGAAATGCAACTACGCGTCGAGTACGACACCGATGTCTTCGACCTCGGCACCATCGAGGCCCTGATCGACCGGTTGAAGACGATTCTGACGTCGATGGCCGTGGATCCGGACCGGCCGTTGTCGTCGGTCGATCTGCTGGACGAGGGCACGCACTCCTGCCTGGACGAGTGGAGCAACCTGGCCGCATTGGCCAAACCGGCCACAGCGCAGTCAATTCCGGCGTTGTTCGCCGAGCAGGCCGCGCGCACGCCCGACGCCGTCGCGCTGAGCTTCGACGGCCGGTCGATGACCTACCGGGAACTCGACGTCGCAGCCAACCGGCTTGCGCACCTGTTGACCGGTCACGGCGCCGGCCCGGGTGAGGTTGTGGCGCTGCTGTTCTCCCGGTCTGCCGAGGCGATCGTGGCGATTCTGGCGGTGCTGAAGACCGGTGCGGCCTACGTCCCGGTGGACCCGGCACTTCCGTTGGCGCGTATCGAGTTCATGGTGGCCGACGCCGCACCGATCGTCGCGGTCACCACCGCCGACCGACGGTCGCGCCTGGCCGGGTGCGACCTCCACGTCATCGACGTCGACGCGGCTGTGGACGACCACCCCGGCACCGCGCCCCCAGGACCGGGACCCGACGACATCGCGTACATCATCTACACCTCGGGCACCACCGGTGTCCCGAAAGGTGTTGCCATCCCGCATCGGAACGTGCCCGGTCTGTTCGGCTCGCTCGACACCAACGTGGCGTCGGGGCCGGGTCAGGTTTGGACGCAGTGGCATTCGTACAGCTTCGACGTGTCGGTGTGGGAGATCTTCGGTGCATTGCTGCACGGTGCACGTCTGCTGGTGGTGCCGGAACAGGTCGCCGAATCGCCCGATGCTTTCCATGAGCTGCTTGTCGCAGAACGCGTCACCGTGCTGAGTCAGACACCGTCCGCGGCGGGGATGATCTCGCCGCAGGGCCTGGAATCGGCTGCATTGGTGGTGGCCGGCGAGGCCTGTCCTCCTGAGTTGGTCGACCGCTGGGCGCCCGGACACGTGATGATCAACGCCTACGGTCCCACCGAGGCCACGGTGTACGCGTCGATCAGCGCACCGCTCGCCCCTGGGCCGGTTGTGCCCATCGGCAAGCCGGTGGCCGGGGGAGCGTTGTTCATCCTGGACGCCTGGCTGCGTCCGGTGCCGCCCGGCGTGGTCGGCGAGTTGTACATCGCCGGTCGCGGTGTGGGCGTGGGTTATTGGCGCCGGGCAGGCTTGACCGCGTCGCGGTTCGTGGCCTGCCCGTTCGGCAGTGCGGGAACCAACCCGGGGCAAAGAATGTATCGCACCGGCGATCTGGTGCGGTGGGGTGACGACGGTCAGGTGCAGTACCTCGGGCGCGCCGACGAGCAGGTCAAGATCCGTGGCTACCGCATCGAACTCGGTGAGGTGCAAGCTGCCCTGGCAGCTGTCGACGGGGTGTCGCAGGCGGTGGTGATCGCCCGCGACGACGATGCCGGTTCCGTACGTCTCGTCGGCTACATCACCGGCACCGCCGATCCGGGCCGGGTCCGCGCCGAGCTGGCCGAGCGGCTCCCGAACTACATGGTCCCGGCCGCAGTGGTGGCGATCGACGCGGTGCCGCTGACGGTCAACGGCAAGCTGGACAGACGTGCGCTGCCGGCACCTGACTTCGCCGGCACCGGTCACTACCGGGCCCCGTCCAACCCGGTCGAGGAGATCCTGGCCGCCGTCTACGCCAGGGTCCTGGGCCTGAATCGGGTAGGTATCGACGATTCGTTCTTCGATCTGGGCGGAGATTCGCTGTCCGCGATGCGTCTCGTCGCGGCCGTCAACACATCCCTGAAGGCAGGGATCGGGGTGCGCTCGTTGTTCGACGCGCCCACGGTCGCGCGGTTGGCCTGCCACATCGGTGGGGAAGCGGCTCAGTTGGAGCCGCTGGTCGCTGGTGAGCGCCCCGCGGTGGTCCCGTTGTCGTTCGCCCAGTCGCGCTTGTGGTTCCTGGATCAGTTGCAGGGCCCCTCGCCGGTGTACAACATGACGGCCGCCTTCCGCCTCCGCGGCGCACTGGATGTCGATGCGTTGCGTGCGGCGCTGAACGATGTGGTGGACCGGCACGAGAGCTTGCGGACGTTGTTCGCCGCTCCCGACGGGATTCCCCGCCAGGTGGTGATGGCACGTGGACCTGTCGAATTCGGTTGGGATGTCGTCGACGCCACCGATTGGAGTGCGGTGCGCCTACAGGAAGCCATCGAGGCCGCGGCACGACACACCTTCGACCTGTCCACCGAGATCCCTCTGCGGGCCCGGCTGTTCCGCCTGGCAGAGGACGAACACGTGCTCACTGCGGTGGTGCACCATATCGCCGCCGACGGCTGGTCGATCACTCCACTGGTAGCCGATCTGGGCGTGGCCTACACCAGTCGATGCGCCGGACAGGCACCCGATTGGGCGGACCTGGCCGTGCAATACGCGGACTACACGTTGTGGCAACGCGCCCAGTTCGGTGATCTCCAGGACAGCCACAGCCGGATTGCGGCGCAGGTGGCGTACTGGCAGGACGCGCTGGCCGGGATGCCCGAGCGCACCGCGCTACCCACCGATCGGCCCTACCCGCTGATGTCCGATCAGCGGGGCGCGACGATGGCGGTGGACTGGCCGGTCGAGTTGCAGCAGCAGGTGGCCCGGTTCGCGCGGGAGCACAACGCGACCAGTTTCATGGTGGTCCAGGCAGCGCTGCTGACGCTGCTGTCGAAGCTGAGCGCGAGCCCGGATGTGGCGGTTGGTTTTCCGATCGCAGGACGTCGCGATCCGGCACTGGATGAACTGGTCGGCTTCTTCGTCAACACCTTGGTGCTGCGGGTCGACCTCGCGGGGGATCCGACGGTCGCCGAGGTCCTGGCTCAGGTTCGCGCGCGGAGTCTCGCCGCGTTCGACCACCAGGATGTGCCGTTCGAGGTGCTGGTCGAACGGCTGAACCCCACACGGTCGCTGGCACATCACCCACTGATCCAGGTGGCGTTGGCATGGCAGAACCTGGGCCGGCACGACGTCAACGATCCGGCTGCCGGGATGGCGTTGGGCGATCTGCAGGTCTCCCCGGTGCCGGTGGATACCCACACCGCGCGAATGGATTTGAATTTCTCGCTGACCGATCGCCGGACCGATTCTGGTGAGCCGGCCGGCATCGGCGGAACGGTGGAATTCCGCACCGACGTGTTCGACGCCGACACCATCGCAACACTGGTCACGCGGCTGCAGCGAGTCCTGACCGCGATGACCGCCGATCCGGCGGCGCGGTTGTCGTCGGTGGATCTGCTCGATGCCGATGACCACGCCCGTCTGGCGGCGATCGGCAACCAGGCGACACTGACCCGCCCCGCACCGAGGGCCGTGTCGGTTCCGGCCTTGTTCGCCGAACACGTGACGCGTACTCCGGAGGCGGTGGCAGTCACCTGCGGTGACCGTTCATGGACCTACCGTGACCTCGATGAATCCGCGAACCGCTTGGCACACTTGCTGATCGGTCACGGCGCAGGCCCCGGCCGGTGTGTGGCACTGCTGTTCAACCGGTCTGCCGAAGCGATCGTGGCGATCCTGGCGATCCTCAAAACCGGTGCCGCATATCTTCCGATCGATCCGTCGGTGCCCGATACGCGGCTGGATTTCGTGCTGGCCGATGCGGAGCCGGTGGCCGCGGTCACCACCACCGATCTGGTCGAACGGCTGCAGGGCCGCAGCTTGGCGATCGTCGACGCGAGCGTCGAGCCCGGCAATCAGTCGAGTACCGCCCTGCCGACGCCCGATGCAGACGACATCGCGTACCTGATCTACACGTCAGGCACGACGGGCGTCCCCAAGGGCGTCGCGGTCACCCACCACAACGTGACCCAGCTCCTCGAGACACTCGACGCCGGACTGCCGCACCCCGGTGTATGGCCGCAGTGCCATTCGCTGGCCTTCGATGTCTCGGTCTGGGAGATCTTCGGCGCTCTGCTCCGTGGGGGACGGGTTGTAGTGGTGTCGGAGGAGATCACCGTTTCCCCGGAAGACTTCCACGCCTTGCTTGTTCGCGAGAACGTCGACGTTCTCACCCAAACACCGTCAGCAGTGCGGGCGTTGCCGCGCGACGGGCTGCAGTCGACGGCCCTGGTAGTGGTCGGTGAGGCGTGCCCGCCCGAGGTGTTGGAGCAGTGGGCCCCTGGCCGGGTGATGATCAACGCCTACGGTCCGACCGAGACCACGATGTGTGTGGCGATCAGTGCGCCCCTGAACGTGGAAGCCGCTGGACCACACGTGGTCCCCATCGGCTCACCGGTTCCCGGAGCCGCGCTGTTCGTGCTCGACGAATGGTTGCGCCCGGTGGCGGCCGGAGTCATCGGCGAGCTGTACGTGGCGGGTGCAGGCCTGGGATACGGCTACGTCGGCCGGACCGGGTTGACCGCCTCACGGTTTGTCGCATGTCCGTTCGGCGGTGTCGGAACGCGTATGTATCGCACCGGAGACCTGGTGTGCTGGCGGGCCGATGGGCAGCTGGAGTATCTGGGCCGCGCCGACGAGCAGGTCAAGATCCGCGGCTACCGCATCGAACTCGGTGAGGTCCAGGCCGCCCTGGCCGAACTCGACGGTGTCGAGCAGGCGGTCGTGATCGCCCGAGAAGACCGTCCCGGTGACAAGCGTCTGGTCGGATATCTCACAGGCACCGCGGACCCGGCCGGGGTTCGGGCCCAACTGGCCGAGCGGCTGCCCGCATTCATGGTGCCCGTCGCGGTGGTGGCGCTGGCCGCACTTCCGTTGACGGTGAACGGAAAACTCGACACACGGGCACTTCCCGCTCCCGACTACGCAGACGGAGAGCGTTATCGCGCCCCGGCAGACGCCGTGGAAGAAGTCCTGACCGGCATCTACGCCCAGGTTCTCGGGCTCGAGCGCGTCGGAGTCGACGACTCGTTCTTCGACCTCGGCGGCGACAGCATCCTGTCGATGCAGGTCGTTGCCCGGGCCCGCGCGGCCGGCCTGGTGTGCCGCCCACGCGATGTCTTCGTCGAGCAGACCGTGGCCCGGTTGGCCCGGGTCGCCGGTGTGACCGCCGGATCACATGGCCCGGTCGACGAAGGCGTCGGACCGGTACCGGCCACCCCGATCATTCGGTGGCTGCATGACGTCGACGGCCCGGTCGACCAGTTCAACCAGACGCTGCTGGTGCAGGCTCCCAGTGGAGCGACAGAAACCGACGTCGCAATCATGTTGCAGGCCTTGCTGGATCGGCATGCCATGCTGCGACTGCGTGCCGAGGACGATGCGGTCGGCGGGTGGTCGTTGACAGCGCCCGAGCCGGGTTCGGTCGACGCGCGCGAATGCCTGCAGTCGGTGAACGCACTGACGGACGAGGCACTGGTGGCCGCACGGTCGGGGCTGGACCCGGCCTCCGGCGCGATGTTGCGGGCGTTGTGGGTCACCTCCACGGCCCAGCTGGTGTTGGTCGTCCACCACCTGGCGGTCGACGGGGTGTCGTGGCGAATCATCCTGGAAGACCTCAACATCGCCTGGGTGCAGCATCGCAGCGGCCAACCGGTGGTGCTTCCGCCCGCGGGGACGTCGTTCTCCCGCTGGGCCGGGCTGCTGGAGGCCTACGCGAGCGATCCGGACGTTGCGAGCCGGGCGCAGGAGTGGCGACGGATCGCCGCGACGCCTGCGGTGTTGCCGCCGGTACGCCCCGAGCTGGATACCTACGCGACCGCCGGCCAGTTGCCGATATCGCTGGACACCGAGACCACGAGAATGTTGCTCGGCGCGGTGCCGACGGCCTTCCACGCCGGGGTACACGACATCCTCCTGATCGCATTCGGCCTCGCACTGGCTGAATTCACGGGCAACGGCGGCGATCCGATCGCGCTCGACGTCGAGGGCCACGGGCGGCATGAGGAGATCGCCGCGGACGTCGACCTGTCGCGCACGGTCGGGTGGTTCACCGCGAAGTACCCGGTGGCACTGTCTCTCGGCGCGCTGTCCTGGGATCAGGTGATCGCCGGTGACCCGGCGTTGGGCGCAGTGGTCAAAAACGCAAAGGAACAGCTGCGAGGCCAACCGGAGCCCTTGTCCTACGGGCTGCTGCGCTACCTCAATCCAGACGTCGACCTCGACATGGCTGATCCCGCAGTCGGATTCAACTACCTCGGCCGCCTCGGCGGCGGGTCCACCGAAACGACCGCCGAGTTGTGGCAGATGCCGGCCGACGCCGCATCCGCCACCGCTGTGACCGCGGCGATATCGATGCCGTTGACCCACACCGTGGCCCTCAACGCCGGCACCGTCGACACCGATGCCGGCCCGCATCTGCAGGCCAACTGGACCTGGGCGCGCTCGTCGATCGACGAGGCCCAGATCGCCCGCCTGAGCCGGCTGTGGTTGGACGTCCTGACCGGCCTGTGCGTGCACGTGCGAAATGGCGGAGGCGGGTTGACGCCATCGGACATCGCGCCCGCCCGGCTTGCCCAGCACGAGATCGACGAATTGTCGCAGCAGTACCGGATCGCGGACATCTTGCCGCTCACCGCGCTACAGCAGGGGTTGATCTTCCACAGCAGCACCGCGGCGGGACCAGACGACGATCTGTATGTCGTCCAACTGGACATCACCGTCGCCGGAGTGCTCAACGAGCACCGGTTGCGCGATGCCGTACAGGCCGTGGCCAACCGCCACCCACACCTGGCGGCCCGGTTCTGCGAGCAGTTCGACGAGCCCGTGCAGATCATTCCGGCCGATGCCACCGCGGGTTGGCGATATGTCGAATTGGGTGCGGCCGCAACAGAAGAGCAGATCCAACAGGTCTGCGCCGAGGAACGCACCGCGGTGTGCGACCTGGCCCATCCACCGGCCTTCCGGGTGGCGGTCATCCGCACGGCGATCAACCGACATCGAGTGGTGCTGACCAATCACCACATCGTGCTCGACGGCTGGTCGCTGCCCATCCTGTTGCAGGAGATCTTCGCCTGCTACCAAGGGCTTCGGCTGCCGGCAGCCACGCCGTATCGCAGTTTCATCACCTGGCTGGCCGATCGCGACGTCGCAGCCGCGCACGCGGCCTGGCGCGAGGTACTGGCCGGCTTCGACACACCCACCTTGGTCGGGCCGTTGCAGAAGTCAGGGTCGGGGCGCCGCGGCGTGCGGGCACATCGACTGTCCGAGCAGGCGACCCGGGCACTCAATGATCTGGCGCGCTCACACCACACCACCGTCAACATCGTGCTTCAGGGTGCGTGGGCGCTGCTGCTGAACTCTCTTACCGGCCAGCGTGACATTGCCTTCGGCACGGTCGTCTCGGGTCGGCCCGCCGAGGTGGTCGGCGCGGAATCGATGGTGGGCCTGCTGATCAACACGGTGCCGGTGCGCGCGGACATCACCGCGGCGACCAGCACCACGGACCTGCTCGATCAGCTGCAGAGCGCACAGACCAAAACCCTTGAGCACCAATATCTGTCGCTCAGCGAGATCCATCGAATCACCGACCAGGACCGTCTGTTCGACACCTTGTTCGTGTTCGAGAACTACCCGGTGGACACCGAAGCATTGTCCGGCGTGGACGACGGACTGGAGATCACCGAGTTCACCAGCCACGAGTCCACCGACTATCCGCTCACGATGCAGGCGATACCCGGCGACGAACTGCGGCTGCGTCTCGAATACGACACCGATGTCTTCGACCCGACCGACATCGAAGTCCTCACCAAACGGATCGAGTCGATCCTGGCGGCGATGACCGCCGCTCCGGATCGGCAGCTGTCGGCGCTGGAACTGCTCGACGAGTCCGAGCGGGCGCGCCTTCAGCGCTGGGGCAACCGGGACGTCCTGGCCCACCTGCCGCGGCCGACGTCGGTGCCGGAGCTGTTCGCCGCCCAGACGGCACGTACGCCGGAGGCGGTGGCGCTGGTCTGCGAGGACCGGACCTTTACCTACCGCGAACTCGATGAGGCCGCGAACCGGTTGGCGCACTTGCTCATCGGCGAGGGAGTAGGCCCCGGCGAGCGGGTCGCGTTGATGTTCCCCCGTTCTGCCGAGGCAATCGTGGCGATCCTTGCAGTGCTCAAGGCCGGTGCGGCCTACCTGCCGATCGACCCGGCCCTGCCGGAGACGCGGGTCGATTTCATGCTGACCGACGCCGCCCCCATCGCCGCGGTCACCACCAGGGCGCTGATCGAGCGCTTCGACGGTCACCCGCTGAGGATTTTCGACGGCGGCGACGTTGCCGACCCCATCGTGGCCACCCAGCCCAGCACGGCCCCGACGCCGCCGGCACCCGACGACATGGCCCACATCATCTACACCTCGGGCACCACCGGGCAGCCCAAGGGCGTTGCGGTCACCCAGCACAATGTGGCGCAGCTGTTCGACTCGCTGCAGATCGGGATACCGCTGGAGCCCGGACAGGTATGGACGCAGTTCCACTCATATGCCTTCGATTTCTCGGTGTGGGAGATCTGGGGTGCGCTGCTGCACGGCGGGCGCCTTGTGGTGGTGCCGGAGTCGGTGACCCGCTCACCGGAGGACTTCCACGCCCTGTTGGTGCGTGAACAGGTCACGGTGTTGACGCAGACCCCGTCGGCCGTGGGCGTGCTGCCGGTGCAAGGCCTTGACGGCACGGCGCTGGTGATCGGGGCCGAGCCCTGCCCGCCGGACCTGGTGGATCGCTGGTCGCCCGGGCGGGTGATGGTAAACGTCTACGGACCGACCGAGACCACGATGTGGTTGTGCGCCAGCACGCCTCTGGAGGCCGGTTCCGGCGCACCGCCGATCGGCTCGCCGACCGCGTGGGCGGCGTTCTTCGTACTGGACGAGTGGCTGCGCCCGGTGCCCGCAGGCGTGGTCGGCGAGTTGTACTTGTCGGGCGCCGGTGTCGGCGTGGGGTATTGGCGTCGCACGGGCTTGACCGCATCGCGTTTCATGGCGTGTCCGTTCGGGGAACCTGGCTCGCGCATGTACCGCACCGGCGATCTGGTGCGCTGGCGCGCCGACGGGCAGCTGGACTACTTCGGACGCGCCGATGAACAGGTCAAGATCCGCGGCTACCGCATCGAGCTCGGCGAGATCCAGTCCGCGCTCACCGCACTCGAGGGAGTCGATCAAGCGGCGGTGATCGCCCGCGAGGACAACCCGGGCGACAAGCGACTGGTTGGCTACATCACCGGGACCGCCGATCCGGTCCAGGCACGTGCCGCGCTGGCCGAACGGTTGCCGGGCTACATGGTTCCCGCCTCGGTGGTGGCGCTGGCCTCGCTGCCGGTGACGGTGAACGGCAAACTCGACGCCCGGGCCCTGCCGGCCCCGGACTTCCAGGACGCCGGTCACTACCGTGTACCCGCCGGCCCCGACGAGGAGATCCTGGCCGGAATCTTCGCCCGCGTCCTCGGGGTGGAACGGGTGGGCGCCGACGACTCGTTCTTCGATCTGGGCGGCGATTCGGTCTCGACGATGCGCCTTGTCTCCGCGATCAACTCCGCTCTGGACACCGAACTTTCGGTACGAACCGTGTTCGAAGCCCCCACCGTCGCCCAATTGGCATTGCATGTCAGCGAACGCGCAGGACGCTTGGAGCCACTGGTGGCCGGGGAACGCCCGGATGTGATCCCACTGTCGTTCGCCCAGAACCGGTTGTGGTTCGTCGACCAGTTCCAGGGGCCGTCCCCCGTGTACAACATGCCGGTCGGTCTGCAACTGCACGGGCACCTCGACGCGGACGCGTTGGGTGCGGCGCTCGCCGATGTGGTGGCTCGTCATGAGAGCCTGCGGACGTTGTTCGACGCGCCGGAGGGAACACCCAGGCAGGTGGTGGCATCGATCGACGCGATCGAGTTCGGTTGGGGCGTCGTGGATGCCGCCGGTTGGCCGGCCGGTGCGCTCGAGGAGGCCATCGCCGAGACGGTGCGGTACAGCTTCGACCTGGCTGCCGAGATACCTTTGCGGGCCAAACTTTTCCGCGTCGCGGAGGATGAGCACGTACTGGTGGCCGTCGTGCACCATATCGCCGCCGACGGGTGGTCCCTCACCCCGCTGGTACGTGACCTGAGCGTGGCCTACGCCGGCCGGAGCAGGGGAGAGGCTCCCGAATGGGAGCCTCTGCCGGTGCAATACGTTGACTACACGCTGTGGCAGCGTGCGCAGCTCGGTGATCTCGACGACACCGACAGTCCGATCGCCGCGCAACTGGCCTACTGGGAAGAGACGCTGGCGGGCCTGCCCGAACACCTGGCTCTACCCACCGACCGTCCTTACCCACCGGTTGCCGATCAACGCGGGTCCACCATGGCGGTGGATTGGCCGGTCGAGCTGCAGGAGCGGGTGAATGAGGTGGCCGCCGAGCACAGCGCGACCAACTTCATGGTGATGCAGGCATCCCTGGCCGTTCTGCTGTCCAACCTGTGCGCGAGTTCAGATGTGGCCGTTGGTTTCCCGATCGCCGGGCGCGGTAACGCAGCACTCGATGAGCTGGTGGGCTTCTTCGTCAACAACTTGGTGCTGCGGGTGGATCTGGATGGGGATCCCACGGTGGCGGAGTTGCTGGCGCAGGTGCGGACTCGCACCCTGGCCGCCTTCGAGAACCAGGATGTGCCGTTCGAAGTTCTGGTGGAGCGCCTCAATCCGACCCGGAGCCTGACCCATCATCCGCTGGTGCAGGTCGCGTTGGCTTGGCAGAACCTTCCCTGGCAGGACACCGGTCCGGCGGACGGGCTGAAACTGGGCGATCTCCAGGTGACACCCCTGCCGGTGGACACCCAGACCGCCCGAATGGACCTGACCTTGTCCCTCGGAGAACGGTGGACCCCCGACGGTGAGCCCGCCGGGATCGGCGGCGCGGTGGAATTCCGCACCGACGTGTTCGACGCAGACAGCATCGAGGCGCTGATCGCGCGGTGGCAGCGCGTCTTGGCAGCGATGACATCCGATCCCACTCAGCGGGTGTCGTCTCTTGATCTGCTCGACGCAGCCGAGCATGCCCGCCTCGACGGCTGGGGAAACCGGGCAGTGTTGACGACCCCCGAGCCTGACCGGTCCGCCGGGTCGATTCCGGAGTTGTTCGCGGTACAGGTCGCCCGTGCACCCGAGGCGGTGGCCATCACCGCCGACGGTCGCAGCATGACCTATCTGGAACTCGACGCTGCCGCACTCCGGTTGGCCCACAGGCTGGTAGCCCATGGCGTCGGCCCGGGGGCATGCGTGGCACTGCTGGCGGAGCGCTCCGCGGATGCGGTGGTGGCCATGCTGGCCGTGCTCAGGACCGGGGCGGCATATCTGCCGATCGACCCAGTGCTGCCCGACGCGCGGATCGAATTCATACTCGCCGACGCCGCACCGCCCGCGGCGGTCATCACCGCGGGTCTCGCGGACCGACTGGCCGGCTGCGACGTGCCGGTCATCGATGTCGGTGACGACGCTGACGCCGCACACCCAGATCTCGACAGGCCCACCGACATCCGGCTCGCAGCGCCGGCACCGGACGATATCGCGTATCTGATCTACACCTCGGGCACCACGGGTGTCCCCAAAGGCGTGGCGATCACCCACCGCAACGTGACCGAACTGCTGGGGACCCCGGACACCTTCCTGGCCGGAAAGACCTGGACGCAGTGGCATTCCTACGCATTCGATGCCTCGGTCGAGGAGATCTGGGGGGCGCTGCTGCACGGTGGCCGGCTGGTGGTCGTGCCCGAATCGGTGGCTCGCTCACCAGAAGACCTGCAGGCCCTCCTCGTTGCCGAACAGGTCGACGTGTTGAGCCAGACCCCTTCGGCGGTGGCGATGCTGTCACCTGAGCGGTTGGCCGGGGTGACGTTGTTGGTGGCCGGTGAGGCCTGCTCCGCCGACACGGTGGACCGGTGGGCGCCAGGGCGGGTGATGGTCAACGCCTACGGCCCGACCGAGACCACGATATGTGCTTCCAGGACTGTGCCTTTGAGCACCGGGTCCGGGGCGCCGTCGATCGGCGCGCCGGTACCGGGGGCGGCGCTGTTCGTGCTGGACGGATCGTTGCGGCAGGTTCCGCCGGGCGTCGTCGGGGAGTTGTACGTGGCCGGCCGCGGCGTAGGTCTCGGGTACATGGGCCGGGCCGACCTGACCGGCTCACGTTTCGTGGCCTGCCCGTTCGGCGTACCGGGCACCCGTATGTACCGCACCGGCGACCTGGTGTCCTGGGGCACCGACGGTCGATTGCGCTACGTGGGACGTGCCGATGAGCAGGTCAAGATCCGCGGCTACCGCATCGAGCTCGGCGAGATCCAGGCGGTGCTGGCCGCTTTGGACGGCGTCGAGCAGGCAGCGGTGGTCGCTCGTGCGGACAGCCCCGACACCCTGCGGCTGGTGGGTTATGTGACCGGGACAGCGGAGCCGGGCAAGCTGCGCGCCCAGCTCGCCGAGCAACTCCCGTCCTATATGGTTCCCGCCGCCGTGGTCGTCCTCACGGCGTTGCCGTTGACCCCCAACGGAAAACTGAACACCCGGGCCCTGCCGGCACCCGAGTACCAGGACATCGACCACTACCGTGCCCCGTCGAACCCCACCGAGGAGATCCTGACCGAGATCTACGCCCGCGTGCTTGGCGTGGAGCGGGTCGGGGTCGACGATTCGTTCTTCGACCTCGGCGGAGATTCGCTGTCTGCCATGCGTCTGGTCGCCGCGGTGAACACGGCCCTGGACACCGGCCTAGCGGTACGGGTGCTGTTCGAGGCGCCGACGGTGGCGCAACTGGCGCCCCGTATCGGCGGGGAATCGACACGCCTGGATCCGCTGGTGGCCGCTCAGCGGCCCGCGGTGATTCCGCTGTCGTTTGCGCAGTCCCGGCTGTGGTTCCTCGACCAATTACAGGGCCCGTCACCGGTTTACAACATGCCGACCGCACTCCGGATCAGCGGGGCGCTCGACGTCGAGGCGTTGGGGGTGGCGCTGGCCGATGTGGTGGCCCGCCACGAGAGCCTGCGCACGGTGTTCCCGGCCGTCGACGGCATTCCGCGGCAGTCGGTGGTGGCAGTCGAGGAGGCCCAGTTCGGCTGGGATGTCGTCGATGCCACCGGTTGGACCACGGAGCAGTTGCAGCAGGCCATCGGCGAAGCCGCGAGTCACACGTTTGACCTGTCCGCGGAGATACCGTTGCGGGCACGGCTCTTCCGCCTTGCCGACGACGAACACGTATTGGCGGCAGTGGTGCACCACATCGCTGCTGACGGTTGGTCGGTCACTCCGCTGGTGGCTGACCTGGGGGTGGCCTACGCGGGCCGAAGCTCCGGACAGACGCCCGGCTGGGCCGATCTGGCAGTCCAGTACGTCGATTACACGTTGTGGCAACGCGCGCAGTTCGGCGACCTGGGCGACAGTCAGAGCCGGATCGCCTCTCAGCTGGCGTACTGGCAGGATGCCCTGGCCGGCATGCCGGAACGGGTGGATCTGCCCACCGACCGCCCCTACCCACCAGCCGCTGATCAGCGCGGTGCAACGATCGACCTTGACTGGTCCGCCGACCTGCAGCGGCAGGTGGCCCGGGTGGCTCGGGAGCACAACGCGACCAGCTTCATGGTGCTGCAGACGGCGCTACTGACCGTGCTCTCCAAACTCAGCGGAAGTTCGGATGTGGCAGTGGGTTTCCCCATCGCCGGACGCCGGGACCCTGCGCTGGACGAGCTGATCGGCTTCTTCGTCAACACTCTGGTTCTGCGGGCAGACCTGGCCGGTGACCCCACCGTGGCGGAGTTGCTCGCCCAGGTGCGGACCCGCAGCCTGGCCGCCTACGAGCATCAGGATGTGCCGTTCGAGGTGCTCGTCGATCGGCTCAATCCGACACGCTCCCTGACCCACCACCCATTGATTCAGGTGGCGCTGGCGTGGCAGAACGTTCCCGGACAGGCGACGAACGCATCCGGCTCCGGGCTCGCGCTCGGCGACCTTGAGGTCAGCCAGATGCCGACGGATACTCACACGGCGCGAATGGATCTGAGCTTCTCGCTGGCCGAACGCCGCACCGCGGATGGGGCGCCCGGCGGCATCGCCGGCACGGTGGAGTTCCGCACCGACGTGTTCGACCCGGCGAGCATCGAGACACTGATCAGACGATTCGAGCAGGTGTTGGTGGCGATGACCGCCGACACCGACCGGCATCTGTCCTCGCTCGACCTACTCGACGCCGCGGAACACGCCCACCTCGACGTGATCGGTAACCGGGCCGCACTTGCCCGGTCCATCCGCACGCCGGTATCGGTTCCAGCCCTGTTCGCCGCGCAGGTCGCCCAGGCTCCAGAGGCCGTCGCGGTGACCTCCGACAGTCATTCGCTGACCTACCGCGGACTCGATGAGGCCGCAAACCGGTTGGCGCGCCGGATGATCGGATGCGGCGCCGGTTCCGGAACCTGCGTGGCCCTGCTACTGGACCGCTCTGCGGAGGCGATCGTCGCGATGCTGGCGGCGCTGAAGACCGGAGCGGCGTATCTGGCGATCGACCCGGCGCTGCCCGCGACCCGGATAGAGTTCATGTTGGCCGATGCCACACCTGTCGTCGCGGTCACCACCGACGCATTGGCTGATCGGTTGGCCGGACATCGCCTGCAGACCATCGACATTCACGATCCGGCTTTGGCCGACCAACCGGCTACACCGCTTCCGGACCTGGCGCCCGAGATCGCCCCGGATGATCTCGCCTACCTGATCTACACCTCGGGAACCACCGGTCTGCCCAAGGGCGTGGCCGTCACCCACGACAATCTGACACACCTGGCCCGTTCCACGCCTGAAGGCCTCCCGGCGGATCAGGTGTGGACGCAGTGCCATTCGTACGCGTTCGACTTCTCGGTGTGGGAGATCTGGGCCGCCTTGCTGGGCGGTGCGCGCCTTGTGGTCGTGCCCGAGTCGGTGGTGAGCTCACCGGACGATTTCCATACCCTGCTGGTTCGCGAGCAGGTCAACGTGCTCACCCAGACGCCGTCGGCCGCCGGGGCGCTGTCGCCGCAGGGCCTGGAGTCGGTCGCGTTGTTGCTGGGTGGTGAGGCCTGCCCCGGTGAGGTCGTTGATCGCTGGGCTCCCGGACGGGTGGTGATCAACGCCTACGGACCCACCGAGATCACGGTGTACGCGTCGATGAGCGCGCCCCTGGTGCCGGGCTCGGGCGCCGCACCGATCGGGGCGCCCGTCGCCACGTCGGCGCTGTTCGTGTTGGACGAGTGGCTGCGCCCGGTGCCGCCCGGAGTGGTCGGCGAGCTGTACGTGGCCGGCGACGGAGTGGCGTGCGGCTACCTCGGCCGGTCGGCATTGACCGCAGCCCGGTTTGTGGCCTGCCCGTTCGGCGAGCCGGGGGAGCCCGCGACGCGGATGTACCGCACCGGCGATCTCGTGAGCTGGCGTGCCGACGGTCAGCTGCAGTACCTGGGTCGCGCCGATGACCAGGTCAAGATCCGTGGATACCGGATCGAGCTCGGCGAAGTGCAGGCCGCGTTGGGCGGGTTGGACGGCGTGGGGCAAGCGGTGGTGATCGCCCGCGAGGACCATCCGGGTATCAAGCGCCTCGTCGGTTATGTCACCGAAGAGACAACCGGGACGGTCGATCCGGGAGCGATGCGAAATGCGTTGGCCGACCGACTGCCCCCGTACATGGTCCCGACGGCGATCGTGGTGCTGGAGGCGCTGCCGCTGACGGTCAACGGCAAACTCGACACCCGCGCCTTGCCTGCACCGGAGTACCAGGACACCGATCGGTACCGCGCACCAGCGACCCCCGTCGAGGAGATCCTCACCGGCATCTACGCCCAGGTTCTCGGACTCGAGCGGGTCGGGGTCGACGAATCATTCTTCGATCTGGGCGGAGACAGCATCCTGTCCATGCAGGTGGTGGCCCAGGCTCGCGCGTGCGGCGTGATGTGCCGTCCGCGTGACATTTTCGTCGAGCAGACAGTGGCCCGACTGGCGCAAGTGGTCGGCGTGACGAACGATGACGACGGTCCGGTCGACGAGGGGATCGGGCCGGTGGCGGCGACCCCGATCATGCGCTGGCTGGAACAGGTGGAGCGCGCAGGGGGCCCCACCGGCGAGTTCAATCAGACAGTGGTGGTCCAGGCCCCGCCGGGAGCCACCGAGTCCGATGTCGAGTTGGTCTTGGGTGCCCTACTGGACCGGCATGCCATGCTGCGGCTGCGCGCCGAGCACGACCCAGCCGGGAACTGGTCATTGCTGGTCCCCGAGAAGGGTTCGGCGCGAGTACATCTGGAATTGGTCGACGTGCTCTCGGATGAGGCGTTGGTGTCGGCCCGGTCGCGGCTTGACCCGGCCGCAGGCACCATGGTGAGCGCGCTGTGGGTGGCATCCACCCGGCAGTTGGTGTTGACCATTCACCATCTGGCCGTCGACGCGGTCTCGTGGCGGATCCTGTTGGAAGACCTCAACATCGCCTGGGCGCAGCACTGCCAGGGCCAGCCGGTGGCATTGCCGGTGACTGGGACGTCTTTCGCGCAGTGGGCCGCACTGCTCGACGAGCGCGCCCACTCCGTCTCGGTGGAGGCTGAAGCCGACAGTTGGCGACGAGCGTTGGCGATTCCATCAGTGCTGCCTGCGGTGCGACCCGAACGGGACACGTATGCCACCGCCGGCCACCTCACCGCGTCACTGGATGTCGAGACGACGCGGGCTCTGCTCGGCGAAGTCCCCGCAGCGTTCCATGCCGGGGTGCAAGACATCCTGCTGATCGCCTACGGGCTTGCCTTGACGCAGTTCCTGGGAGTTACCCTGCCGGTGGCCATCGAGGTCGAGGGCCACGGCCGTCACGAGGAATTGGCCGAGCTGGGTGGACTTTCCGATCGGGCCGTCGACCTGTCCCGCACCGTGGGCTGGTTCACCACCAAGTACCCGGTGGTGCTCAACGTCGCGACGGGCGTCCGACCGCGGCAGACGGGCCTGAGCTGGTCTGACGTGAAGGTCGGCGATCCGGCACTCGGCCGCGTCGTGAAAGACGCGAAGGAACAACTGCGTGCGCTGCCCGAGGGACTGACATACGGACTGCTTCGCTACCTCAACGCAGACATCGATCTGTCCGGTTCCGACCCTGCCGTCGGATTCAACTACCTCGGTCGGTTGGGCCCTTCGGGCGCGGCGCAGCAGGCGGACATGGCCGGACTGTGGCAGGTCAGCGTCGACGGAGCAGCCGCCGCCTCGACTGCCGCGGCGATTCCGATGCCACTCGGGCATACCGTCGAGCTGAACGCGAGCACAGCCGAAACTGACGACGGCCCACGTCTTTACGCCTCGTGGACCTGGGCTCCGTCGGCTCTCGACGAGGCACAGGTCGGCAGGCTCAGCCAGCTCTGGTTCGACGCCCTCACCGGAATCTGTGCACATGTCCGTGGGGGTGGCGGCGGTCTGACCCCATCTGACGTCGTTCCGGCGGATCTCACCCAGTCGCAGATCGATGAGCTGAGCCAGGACCACGACCTTGCCGACGTGTTGCCCTTGACGCCGCTGCAGCAGGGACTCCTGTTCCAGGCCAACGCAACCCGGGGCAGTGACGAAGACGATGTCTACGCCATGCAACTCGATGTCGCGGTCACCGGCCCGCTGGACCCCGACCGGCTGCGCGAGGCGGTACGTGCGGTGGTCCGGCGCCACCCGAACCTCGCGGCCCGGTTCGACAAGCGATTCGACGAACCCGTGCAGATCATTCCGGCGGATCCCGATGTGCCCTGGCAGTACCTCGAAATGTCCACGGACACAGATGTGCAGCAGTTGTGTGCCGGCGAGCGCGCCGCGGTCTGCGATCTGGCCCACCACTCGGCCTTCCGTGCGGCGCTGATCCGGACCGCCGACGGCGAGCACCGGTTCGTCATGACGTATCACCACATCGTGCTCGACGGGTGGTCACTGCCGATCCTGCTGCAGGAGATATTCGCGGGCTACTACGGACAACGCCTGCCGACACCCGGGTCGTATCGCCGATTTGTGACGTGGATGGCCGAGCGGGATGTCGATGCCGCCCATGCCGCTTGGCGAGAGGTGCTGGCTGGTTTTGCCACACCGACACTGGTCGCGCCGAACCGGACACGGCCGGGGCGGCGGGCCACCGAGACGTTCCGTCTGCCCGCCGAGACCACCGGGGCCGTCAACGAGCTCGCCCGCTCGCAACACACCACCGCCAACACCGTGCTGCAAGCGGCCTGGGCACAGGTGCTGATGTGGCTCACCGGTCAGCAGGATGTGGCGTTCGGCGTTGCGGTCTCGGGGCGATCGGCAGAAGTGGCCGGCGCGGATTCGATGGTCGGACTGCTCATCAACACGGTGCCGGTGCGGGCCACCATCACGCCGGAGACCACCGTCGCCGGCCTGCTCGACGAACTGCAACGACGTCACGGCGACACTCTCGACCATCAGCATCTGGCCCTCAGCGAGATCCACCGTGCCATCGGCCACGATCAATTGTTCGACACCCTGTTCGTGTACCAGAACTATCCGGTGGAGAGCGTGGCGGCATCGATGGCCGACGGACTGGCCATCACGGAGGTCAACGGCCGCGAGTACAACCATTATCCGCTGACCCTGCAGGCAATGCCGGGGACGGAACTGGTTCTCCGTGTCGAATTCGACACGGGCGTGTTCACCGCCAAACGCGTCAACAAGATCGTCGCGCGTTTCCAGCGGGTGCTGGAGGCCATGACCGGGGAGGAACAACAATCGTGAGTGCAGACGCCAACCGGCGATTGTTGTCGATGGATCTGGACGACGACGATGATCTCGAGGAACTGGACGAGTGGGGTAATCGCGCGGCCTTGAATGGGGCGGCGCCGATGTCGTCAGCGGCAATTCCGGTGTTGTTCGCCGCACAGGTGGCTCGTGATCCGGCTGCGGTTGCCGTCAGCTGCGCCGGCCGCCACATCACCTACGGGGACCTCGATCAGGCTGCGAATCGATTGGCGCACTTGCTTGTCGAGCGTGGTGTCGGTCCGGGGCAGCGCGTTGCGCTGCTGTTTCCGCGGTCGGTCGAGGCGATCGTGGCGATCCTGGGTGTGCTCAAAACCGGTGCGGCGTATGTGCCGATCGATCCGTCGGTGCCGGATGCACGCATCGAATTCGTCCTCGCTGATTCCGCGCCGGTAGCGGTGGTCAGCACCGCCGATCTGATGGATCGGCTCAGTGGGCATGGGTTGACGGTGATCGACGTGGACGGTCCCTCGGTGATCAGCCGGCCGGGTACCGACCCATTGATCGAACCTGCCACCGATGATGTCGCGTATCTGATCTACACCTCGGGTACGACGGGTGTGCCCAAGGGCGTGGCGATTCCGCATCGGAACGTGACGCGGTTGTTGGATGCGATCGATCGTGATGTCGCGTTGTCGTCGGGTCAGGTATGGGCACAGAGTCATTCGTTGGCGTTCGACTTCTCGGTGTGGGAGATCTTCGGTGCGCTGCTGCATGGTGCGCGGCTCGTCGTGGTGCCCGAATCGGTGACCCGTTCGGCCGAGGAGTTCCATACCCTGTTGGTCACTGAGCGGGTCAGTGTGTTGAGTCAGACTCCGTCGGCGTTCTATGCGTTGGCTGCCGTGGACACGGACCAGCTGGAGGACTGGCTGGCGCTCGAG
>NZ_LZSO01000039.1 GCF_001665785.1 Mycolicibacterium peregrinum | reverse complement strand
CCAAAGCCAATGTTCTGGTCGATGTGCACATGATGGGACTTGGGCTGACCGATGAGGCGGTCACCGTGGTCCAACGAATCCTCGACAGAATTCCGGGTTGATATGACACAGGGTGGTTTCGGGGGCCCGCAGGATCCGTTCGGCGGCTCGCCGTTTGGAGACGCCCCGTTTGGGCAGTATCCGTCGAATCAGCAGTTCTCGTCGGGTCAGCCGCCGTATCCCGCTCCGCCGCTTGTGCCGTCAGGTCCGCCGCAGTCTGCGCCGCGTGATGAGGCCAATACCTTCGCGACGTTGTCGGTGGTGTTCGCGTTCCTGTTCGCACCGGCGGGTGCGGTGTTGGGACATCTGGGGCTGTCGCAGATCAAGCGCACCGGGCAGCGGGGTCGGGATCGTGCCCTGGTTGGGCTGAGCCTGTCGTACACCTTGATCGTGATTGCGGTTGCGGCGCTGGTGATCTGGGCGGTGATACCGAGTTCGTCGAACTCCACGACGACGGAGGCGAAGTCAACCGCGCCGACGGCGACACCCAGTCCCATGACCACGACGACGACGACCACCACGACGCCGGAACCCCCGCCGCTGCCCCTGGTCACCGAAGCACAGCTGCCCGGCTTGCTGCTCAACCTCGATGACGCCGTCCGGCTCGTCGGGTTGAACGACGGATACAGCACGTTCGACGCGACCGCATTGAGAAATGCTGCCGAATCGATATCCGCCCCACCGGAATGTTTCCCCGTCATCGCCTCCGGAAGCCCGGATATTTTCGCGAACAGCGGTTACACCGCGACACACGATCGATCTTTCGGCAGCGTGGATGTGAAGACGATGTTGGTACTGGGCATCTTCGATGAAAGAGCGACGCTGTACGCCGATGCGTCTGCGGCGAATCGACAGGTCGACGCGATCGAGAAGGTGTGGCAGGGATGTCGCGGAACTGTCACGCACACAACGCCGGCCGGGCCGGTCGTCTACGACGTCGGTGCGGTGACCCGTTCGGCGACCAACTCGTCGATCGTGCTGGTGAGCAGCGCGGTGATGGACGGGAAGTTGGTAGGTCAGCACGCTGCGCGTGCTGTGGTGGCCAAGTCGAACGTCGTGATCGACGTGGTCTTCATGAGCCCGGACCCGGGCGGCCGCGCGGAAGCGGTCGCCGCTGAGATCCTCTCGCGGATACCGGGATAACCGGTCCTAGTCGATCCGGCGCAGCGTTCCCACGATCTGGTCGATGACACCCGGATCGGCCGCGCCGTCAGCACCCTGCTCCAGGTCAATGACGAAGTTCACGGTGCCGGACTGACCCGGCACGGTGGTCGACACCACCGAATAGAGCGCCGAGTTGCCGGCGCAGTTGTCTTGGATGCCGGTCACAGTCGCGACGACCTGGGCTGCGGGCGCTCCGGAGACGGTGAGGTTGCGTGGTGCTCCGAGTGAGACCGACGGCACCGCACCCTTGTCCGAGGTGAAGATCTTGGTCGCGAACTTTGCTTCGAGCGTCGCGGACTCATTGACGTCCGTGAGATCCGTGATCACCGTGGTTCCGCTGAGGGCACTGCTGCTCTTCGGGCACGCCCTGCTGGGCATGGTGGCCGCGCCCTTCAGGAGCCGCACCGGGCAGTAGCCGAACGGTCCATCGGGGCAAGGTTTTTCCCAGCCGACAACGGTGGTGCATCCCTCGACCGTCCAGTCTGGGGGCACGTCGTAGGCGAGTCCCCGAGGAGTGGTCACCGTCGACCAGCCGGCCGGGGTCTGGGGGCCGGGGGCGGCGGTGCGGCCCTCACAGCTTGCGGGTGCCGCTTTCGGCGGGGCGGCCGGTGCCGCCGAGGTGGGAGCAGTCGTGGTGCTCGGCGGGGCTTTGGTCACCGACGAGGTCGTGGTGGTGGAATCGGCGGTGTTCTTGGTGTCGTTCTTGTCGCCGTAGTTCAGCTTCCACAGCAGACCACCGAGCAGGAGCGCGATGATGACCACTCCCGCGATCGTGCCGAGGATCCAGCCGGTGTTGTTCCGATTGGGTGGCTGAAAGTCGGTAGGCGGGGCCTCTCCGTACCCCGAAAACGTCGGCGGCTGACCGTAGTTCGGCCACTGCGGGGTCTGTCCGAACGGGTCGTTGGAGCCAAATGGACTGCCCGAGGGCTGGTTCCACTCCGGCGGTGGCTGTGGTGGGTATGTCATCGGTGTCCTCCGCGATCGTGCCGGTCGTTAGTTCCAGGTCAGCTTGGGTGGGCTTGTCGACAGGTCCGCGGTCCCGGATACCGCAACTGTCACGGTGTTCGTCGGGGTGAGGCCGTTGGTTTGCTGCGCTGTGATCGTCGCGGTGAGTGTGCCGATCAGCGAGGCCGTCATCGCGCTGGTCAGTGGAATGATCTTGAACGTCTCGGCACCTTCGATCGGTCCCCATTGCGCTGTGCCGTCAACGAAGTTCGGGGCATTGACCCGAACTGGGCAGTTCGGTGGCCTGATCAGGTTGGAATTGGTGCATGCCGTGAACGAATCCGTTATCGCGGTGCGGATGGTTTGCTCCCCGGTGTCGCTGAGCTTGAAACTCATCGACATCACCGATGCTCCGGCGGCCAATTGCTGCAGAAGCATCGGTTTTGACGTGACGCTGAGGTACGGGCTGCTGCTTCCGACGTCGACCCAACCGGGGAACACATAGCGCGGTTGATCGACAGGCTTGCCGAACACGGTGAGGGTTTCGGCGTCCTTCTGTCCGATCTGGGACTTGTCGATCTTGATGAACGCGTTCGAGAGCTTCCATCCGCCGTGTTTTTCCACCAGGAGCTTGGCCTCCGACACCTCGTCGCCGAACTTGGCGGTGACATGCACCTGGGACACGTAGTTGTTGTCGGTGGTGTCGAGGACGCGGATGTCGGTGATCGGCCACTTGGCGATCTGGCGACCGAGGATCTCGTCGGTCAGCAGTTCTGCGGATACCGGCTGGGACTTGCTGTATGACAGGGCGGTGGTCGCGTCACCGCGGGCCAGCGCTTCCAGATATGCCACCACCGCGGCTTGCGCGCTTTCGCCGCCTGCGCCGCCTGCGCCGCTGCCGCCCGAATCCGACCGGGTGATGACGATGGCCAGTGCCGCCAGTAACGCGAGCACCGTCACCACCGCAGCCGCCACCAGTCCGATGACCATGCCTTTGCGGCGCTTGGGCGGGGGCGCTCCGGCCGGCGCGCCGAAGACCGGTGGCGGTGTCGCCAGTGGATAGTCGGGAAAATGGGGCGACGGACTGGGCGAAAAACCGGGATTCGTCGTCGGCCAACCTGGCGCGGGCGACTGTCCGCCGACGCCGAACTGGCCCCCGGACCAATCGGCCACGGCCCCCTCCTTGCCTGTGTGCGGCACCACGTCGGTATCGCGCACGGGGTTGCCGTGAGCAGTATAAGTGGGCGGCCACGGGCGTCGGTGCGCCAATCTGGAATGGTCGCTGAGCTGGGATCTCTGGCAGATCGTGGCTCGGTGGGACGGGCCTGTGGCGAGGCGCCCGGCGGTTGGCGGTGACCCGTTGGTAACCCCCCGCGGGCAGCGCGGATCGATTGCGACTACCTTTTGTAGAGCAGTTAGTTGGTTCCCAACGACTTCCTAACGAGGATGAAGGGATTCCCGTGGCCGAAAATCCGTCGAGTGGGCAGGAGCTTGCCACTCTCAAGTACCCCGGTGGCGAGATCGATCTGGAGATCGTCAAAGCCACCGAGGGCAGTGACGGCATCGCGCTGGGCCCGTTGCTGGCCAAGACCGGCTACACCACGTTCGATGGTGGCTTCGTCAACACCGCTTCGACCAAGTCCGCGATCACCTACATCGACGGTGACGCCGGCATCCTGCGGTACCGGGGTATCCCGATCGAGCAGTTGGCCGAGAACTCCACGTTCATCGAGGTCAGCTACCTGCTGATCTACGGTGAGTTGCCGACGGCCGAGCAGCTGGAGTCGTTCACCACCCAGATCCAGCGGCACACCCTGCTGCACGAGGATCTGAAGCGGTTCTTCGACGGCTTCCCGCGCAACGCGCATCCGATGCCGGTGCTGTCCAGTGCGGTGAACGCGTTGAGCGCCTACTACCAGGATTCGCTGGATCCGCTGGACAAGAAGCAGGTCGAGCTGTCGACCATCCGCTTGCTGGCCAAGCTGCCGACCATCGCCGCCTATGCCTACAAGAAGTCCGAGGGGCAGCCGTTCCTTTACCCGGACAACTCGTTGACGCTGGTGGAGAACTTCCTGCGGATGACGTTCGGCTTCCCGGCCGAGCCCTATGAGGTCGATCCCGAGATCGTCCGCGCGCTGGACATGCTGTTGATCCTGCACGCCGATCACGAGCAGAACTGTTCGACCTCGACGGTGCGTCTGGTGGGCTCGTCGCAGGCCAACCTGTTCACCTCGATTTCCGGTGGCATCAACGCGCTGTGGGGTCCGCTGCACGGTGGCGCCAACCAGGCCGTGCTGGAGATGCTGGAGAAGATCCGCACCGGCGACGACGATGTGCAGACCTTCGTCAAGAAGGTCAAGAACCGCGAAGACGGTGTGAAGCTGATGGGCTTCGGTCACCGGGTCTACAAGAACTACGACCCGCGGGCCCGCATCGTCAAGGAGCAGGCCGACAAGATCCTGGGCAAGCTGGGCGGCGACGACGAGCTGCTCGACATCGCCAAGCAGCTCGAAGAGATCGCGTTGACCGATGACTTCTTCATCGAGCGCAAGCTCTACCCGAACGTCGATTACTACACCGGCGTGATCTACCGGGCGATGGGCTTCCCGACGCGCATGTTCACCGTGCTGTTCGCGCTGGGCCGGCTGCCCGGCTGGATCGCGCACTGGCGGGAGATGCACTCGGAGCCCAACAAGATCGGCCGTCCGCGCCAGATCTACACCGGCTACACCGAGCGCGGCTACGTAGACATCAACAAGCGCTGACACCAACTGACGAAAGCCCGGGGGCGTTGCTCCCGGGCTTTTGCCATGCCGGATCAGCGCACCGCGAGCGCGACGCCCCCGGTGAGGGCCAGTAGTTGTGCGTAGGTCAACGGCATCACCGAATCGGCGGTGCCCGCCGCGGTCCAGATGACCGGGTAGGACGCCAGTGTCTGGTCGACGACGGTGCGCAGCGGTTCGGGGTGCCCGACGGGCGCGACCCCGCCGATGATCTGTCCGGTTGCGCTGCGGACGAGTTTCGGGTCGGCCTTGCGGATGTGTTCGGCCCCAAGATGATTCGCGACGACGCCGGTGTCGACGCGGGCGGCGCCGCTGGCCATCACCAGCAGCGGCTCACCGTCGCATTCGAAGACCAGGCTGTTGGCGATCGCCCCGACTTCGCATCCCAGTTGTTCGGCTGCCGCAGCGGCGGTCTTGGCGTCGGCGTCGAGGATTCTGATGGCCGGTTCGATTCCGGCGGCGGCCACCGCGTCGGCGACGCGGGAGTTCCGTTCGTTCACAGTCCTATTGTCCTCGGTGTGGCAAGGCTATTTCTCTTGGCGGACAACACCGTTCATCATCGTCAGCTCGACGTTCGCCTGGTGGATCTCCGATGGTGGGATCGGCGGCCGTGACGCGGTGGAGCGATTTCGATTTGCCTGACAGATAGTTGTAGTTTCACAATAGTTGTGTGAATGCAACCGTCGACTCGCTCACCGCGCGGCGCAAGGCGATCATCCTCGTCTCGTGCTGCCTGAGCCTGCTGATCGTGTCGATGGACGCCACCATCGTCAACGTCGCGCTCCCGAGCATCCGCGACGATCTCGGTGCGTCGCCGTCGCAGCTGCAGTGGATCGTCGACGTCTACACGCTGGTGCTGGCCTCGCTGCTGTTGCTGTCGGGCGCCACCGGAGACCGGTTCGGCCGCCGACGGACATTCCAACTGGGCCTGACGATCTTCGCGGTGGCCTCGCTGCTGTGCAGCCTCGCGCCCAACATCGAAACCCTCATCGCGGCCCGCTTCCTCCAGGCGATCGGCGGCTCGATGCTCAACCCGGTGGCGATGTCGATCATCACCCAGGTGTTCACCGGCCGGGTCGAGCGCGCCCGGGCCATCGGCGTCTGGGGCGGGGTGGTCGGCATCTCGATGGCACTCGGCCCGATCGTGGGCGGGGCACTGATCGAGTACGTCGACTGGCGCGCGGTCTTCTGGATCAACCTGCCGATCTGTGCCCTGGCGGTCCTGCTCACCGCGATCTTCGTGCCCGAGTCGAAGTCGGCGACCATGCGGGATCTCGACCCGGTCGGCCAGGCGCTCGGGGTGGCGTTCCTGTTCGGCGTCGTCTTCGTGCTCATCGAGGGGCCCGGGTTCGGGTGGACCGACCCACGCACGTTGACCGTAGCCGCCATCGCGTTACTGGCGCTGGTGGCGTTCCTGCGCTACGAGTCGCGCCGCCGGGACCCGTTCATCGATCTGCGCTTCTTCCGCAGCGTGCCGTTCGCCTCGGCCACGCTGATCGCGGTCTGTGCGTTCGCGGCCTATGGCGCGTTCCTGTTCATGATGTCGCTGTACCTGCAGACGGACCGGGGCTACTCCGCGATGCACACCGGCCTGATCTACCTGCCGGTCGCCATCGGCGCGCTGATCTTCTCGCCGTTGTCGGGCCGCCTGGTCGGCCGGTACGGCAGTCGGCCCTCGCTGCTGGTGGCCGGCGCCACGATCACCCTGGCCACCCTCCTGCTGACCCGGCTGACCGGAGACACCCCGGTATGGCAGCTGCTGGCCATGTTCGCGGTGTTCGGCATCGGCTTCTCGATGGTCAACGCGCCGATCACCACCACGGCGGTCAGCGGGATGCCGTTGGACCGCGCCGGTGCGGCCTCGGCGGTGGCCTCCACCAGCCGTCAGGTCGGTGTGAGTGTCGGTGTGGCGCTGTGTGGTTCGGTGGCCGGTGCGGCGCTGGCGGACACGGGGGTGGATTTCGCCTCGGCTGCCCGCCCGCTATGGTTCGTCTGCGCCGCACTGGGATCGGTGATCTTCGCCCTAGGCGTCGTGTCGACCACGCCGTGGGCGCTGCGGTCGGCGCAGAAGCTGGCGCCCCTGATCGGTCAGCACCATGCCCCGGAGGTGAGTCATGTCCGGTGATCGCCAGGCCGGTTTGGCCGACGAGGTGTGGCGGGAACTGACCGCTTTGGTGTTCGATCACCGCGACGGCTGGCGTCGTGCGGTGATCGACCGGACCGGGCTGCCGTTCAGCCGTATCCGCGTCCTGAAACGGCTGGCGCGCGAACCACTGACCGTCAAGCAACTGGCATACGCCGCCACCGTCGACGCTCCGGCGGCCACGGTCGCGGTCAACGACCTTGAGGAGCGCGGGCTCGTCGTCCGCGAGATCGACCCGGCCAACCGTCGATGCAAGCTGGTGTCGCTGACCGAGGCCGGGCGCGTGCTGCTGGCGCGTATCGATCGGATCGAGGACCCGGCGCCGGCCGCGCTCGCCGCGCTCGACGACGAGGACCTCGAAGCCCTGCGGGCAATTCTGCGCAAGGTCACCGCGCCGTAGCCGCGCGATCGGATTGCGTCAGCCTTCGAGGGCCGCCATCGCGGCGTTGTGCCCGCCGATGCCCGAGACTGCGCCGCCGCGCACAGATCCCGAGCCGCACAACAGGATCCGCTTGTGGCCGGTGGCCACGCCCCAGCGTTGCGCCGGCGTCTCCAACGGGGCCTCGTCTTCGGCGAAAGGCCAGCGCAGCGCTCCGTGGAAGATGTTGCCCGCTGTCATTCCCAGGGTTTGTTCCAGGTCGGCGGTTGTCTTGGCCTCGATGCACAGCCGACCGGCGGCGTCCTCCATCAGGACGTCCTGGATGGGTTCGGCCAGAACCGAATTGAGCGAGTTGAGCACCGCTGAGGTCAGTCGGTCCCGCATCCGGTCGGGGTCTTTCACGGTCAGTGAGTGCGGGGTGTGCAGACCGAAGACCGTCAGCGTGTGCGCACCCGCGGTCCGCAGGTCCTCGGACAGGATGCTGGGATCGGTCAAGGAGTGGCAGTAGATCTCGCACGGCAGGGGGTCGGGAACGTGCCCGGTGGCGGCGGTCTCATAGGCCCCGGCCAGTTGGCTGAACGTCTCGTTGATGTGGAACGTACCGCCGAATGCCTGCTCCGGCGTGACGCGTTCGTCGCGGAGCCGGGGGAGTCGGCGCAGCATCAGATTGACCTTCACCTGCGCGCCCGGTGCGGTATCGGGTGCCGGCTCGCCGAGCAGCTCGGCCAGCACCGCCGGGGTGACATTGGCCAGTACCCGCTCGGCATGCACCCGTCGCGCGGACCCACCCTGCCGATAGCGCACCTCGCCGTCCGGGCTGACCGCGTAAACATCTGCGCCGGTGATGATTTCGGCGCCATGCCCGGCCGCGGCGGCGGCGAGCGCCCCGGTGACCGCGCCCATCCCGCCCACCGGTACATCCCAGTCGCCGGTGCCGCCTCCGATCAGGTGGTAGAGGAAGCACACGTTCTGCATCAGCGACGGATCGTCCACGCCGGCGAAGGTGCCGATCAGGGCATCGGTGGCCATCACGCCGCGCACCAGATCATGCGATACCGCGGCGCTGATCGCCTCGCCGATGGGCTGATCGATCAGCGCCTCCCAGGCCGCCGCGGTTTCGGTGCCCTGTGTGCTGAGTACATCCCTGCGCATCTGTGACCGGGTGCGCAGCGGCTGCAGCAGCGTCGGCCACATTCGCGTGGTGACGAGCCTGCAGCGGCGGTAGAACTCGTCGAACCCGCCCGCGTCGTCGGCTGCACCGATCGCGTCGAACGTCGGCTGCGGACCGATCAGCAGGCCGGTGGTCCCACCCGTGAGCGGATCCGGTGTGTAGGAGGAGTATCGGCGCCGTGACAGCCGGATCCGGGCCCCGAGATCGGTGACGATGCGTTGCGGCAGCAGGCTGACCAGATACGAGTACCGCGACAGCCGTGCATCCACACCGTCGAAGGCATGCGCCGAGACTGCCGCCCCGCCCACGTGGTCACTGCGTTCGAGTACCTGTACCCGGCGCCCGGCACGAGCCAGATACGCAGCAGCCACCAAGCCGTTGTGCCCGCCGCCGACGATGACGGCGTCCAACGTGCCTTCTGTCACGTCATACCCGTCCGGTCAGCCCTTGTAACCTTCGACCTCGTCGGCCCCACGGGGGTGGGCTAGCCCGGGATCCTGTCCGGTTTCGCGGAGCGCGCGGCGCTGCCGCAGCAGGTCCCAACACTGGTCGAGGGCGACTTCCAGCGATCTCAGTCGTTGTTGCTCTTCGGATTCGTCTATTTCCCGGCGCTGCAGTTTCGACCGGAGCTCCTGCTCCTCGGCAACGAGCCGGTGAACTTCGGCGAGGATGTCCTGATCTTTGGCCACACAACCAGTCTGCCCGACTACCGTTGATCTGGTGAGTACAAAACCTGAGATCGAGTTTCCGGACGGACCTGCCCCTACCGAATTGGTGATCAAGGATCTGGTGGTGGGCGACGGCGCCGAGGCAGTGCCCGGTGGCACTGTCGAGGTGCACTATGTGGGCGTCGAATACGACTCCGGTGAGGAGTTCGACAGCTCGTGGAATCGTGGAGAATCCATTGAGTTTCCGTTGCGGGGCCTAATTCAGGGCTGGCAGGACGGAATTCCCGGGATGCGGGTGGGTGGTCGTCGCCAGCTCGTCATTCCGCCGGCTCAGGCCTACGGTCCGGCGGGATCAGGGCATCGGCTTTCGGGGAAGACGCTGATCTTTGTGATCGATCTGCTCGCCACTCGCTGACGTCGCGGTGGGTTCGGTCAGTATTAGCCGAACCTAACCATCAAATTCCATTTGCTGCTAACGTCAACCTGTTTCGTTGCTATCGATAACTGTTCGTCGACTTCAGGAGTGCCCAAATGTCGGGTTCGGACGAATCTCGGACAATCACAGGCTGGCAAACAGCCTCCAAGTTATATCGGCGACCACCTGGATTGGGTTGGTTGTTGGCGCTGGCGGCAGTTCCATTGTTGCTGGGGCTGATCGGATGGGGTGGGCTCGACCGCTCGCACAAGAACTCCGATCTCAGTCTTCCCGATGTCAATCCCACGGCGACAATGACCGCTCCGGACGTCAATGCCCCGGACGTCAACGCGCCCAACGTCAATTTGCCCAGCCTTTTGTTTGCACCGTTGTCGATCGCCCGTAACGGCAACGATTTCACCCTCACCGGTGATCTGCCCGATGCGAATGCCAAGGCCTCGCTGCTGGACTGGCTGCGCGGAAAGTTCGGTGCAGACGTCAATTTGATCGACAATCTGAATTTGCGTCCGGGGGTGAGTACTCCCGATGTCGCGGCGCTGGGCAAGGTGTTCGACGCCGCAGCCGAGGGTATTCCGGACTTCAACTTCAGTGTCGACGGTGACACGTTGACGCTGACCGGTACCGCCCCGTCACCGCAGGTGCGCGACGCGGTGGAGGCGGCTGCCAAGTCGGCATGGCCGAACATCAAGCTCGTCAACAACATTCAGGTCGCCGCAGCCCCGGCTGCCCCTGCGCCTCCGGCGCCCGCAGCCCCGGGTATGCCCGGAAATCAGGGAGGCACGCCAGGACCCTGCGCGGTGCTACAGGGCGATGTGAGTGCACTGCTGCGCACCCCGATCAACTTCAGCACCGACGGGTTCGTTCTGGCCCCGGCCTCGCAGCAGCTGTTGTCGCAGGTGGCCGACAAGCTCAAGTCCTGCGCGGGTGCGCAGGTGGCTGTCACCGGTTACACCGACAGCTCGGGCAATGACGCCATCAACGTCCCGCTGAGCGGTAACCGCGCGAAAGCCGTTGCCGACTATCTGGTTTCGCAGGGCTTGGCGGCCGATCACGTGACGTCGTCGGGCGCGGGTTCGGCGAATCCGATTGCCAGCAATGACACCCCCGAAGGCAAGGCGCAGAACCGCCGCGTCGAGATCACGGTCAACTAGGGAGATTCGACATGGACTTCGTAATCCAATGGTTGTGGTATCTGCTCGCGTTCGTGGTGGGATCGCTGGTGGCCTGGCTGATCTCAGTCGTGACCGTCAAGCCCACCAGTGAGGAAGAGGCGTTCGCCGAACTTCCCGGCTCTCGCGAGATTGGAGCACGACGATGAGCGACGTGAACTGGTGGTTGATGGCTCTGGCCTTCGTGCTCGGGCTGGTATTGACGCTGGCGCTGACCCTGCGTCGGGTCAAGCGAGAGGTGCCGGTGTACGGCGCCCTCGGGCGACGTCCCGACACTGGGGCCACCGGCGGCGGTACCGCCGCCAAGGCCGCGGCAACCGGCGGAACTGCCGCTGGTGCAACGGCTGTCGCCGATGACGCGACGACCAGGCTGCCGAAGGCCGGTTCGGGAGACGAGCCCACCACGAAGCTGCCCAGGGTCACCAGCGCCGGTGCCGCGGCGGCGGGTGCGGCGGCGGCCGGTGCGGCAGGGGCGGCCAAGTTCGCCTCCGGTGGTGGCGCCCACGAGGCTGCTGACGACGCGGCAGCAGGTGATGACGTCAAGGTCGTCGAGGAGACGCCGTACGGCGCGGGTTCGGTCCGGGTGTCGGGTGCGGGAACGCCGACGGGGTATCTGATCAAGGGCAACGAGGATTCGATGCTCTATCACTCGCCGGAGAGCCCGTCCTACTCGGTGACCATCGCCGAGATCTGGTTCGCCGATGTGGAATCCGCCGAGAAGGCCGGCTTCAACCGGTGGGACAGCGGTAAGTCCCAGCGCGAGAAGAAGTAGAAAGTACGCGCGAGCAGACGCTTAGGTACCCGAAAACGCCTTCGGCGGGGTGCTTAAGCGTCTGCTCGTCGTATGAAGGAAGCAACTAGTGCGGGCCGGGCAGGCGTAACAACAGACGCGCCCCGCCCAGTGGGCTCGATTCCAGAGTGGCTGTGCCGCCGTGTAGTTCGGCCTGTTGAGCCACGAGCGCCAGCCCGAGCCCGGAACCCAACCGCGATGCCGTCGACCCGCGGGAGAAGCGGTCGAACACCATTTCGCGTTCCTCCTCGGGTACCCCCACGCCGTCGTCGTCGACCGCGATCTCCACGCCATCCCGTGAGCTCACCGCCGACAACTGCACCCGGGTGGCGCCGCCGTGCTTCACGGCGTTGGCGATCGCGTTGTCCACGGCCAGCCGCAGCCCGGTGGGCAGCCCGATGATGATGACGGTCGGTGACGGCGCCAGCGACACGTCGAGGTCGGGGTAGACCCGCATGGCGTCGTGGGCGGCGCGGTCGAGCAGTTCGGTGATGTCGACGGTGACGTGGTCGTCGGTGGTGGTCAGCTCGCCCTGCGCGAGCCGCTCCAGGGCGCCGAGGGTGGCCTCGATCCGTGACTGGGTGCGGATGACGTCGCTGACCACTTCCTTGCGCTGGTCGTCGGCCAGGTCGAGGGTGGACAGGACTTCCAGGTTGGTGCGCATCGCGGTGAGCGGGGTGCGAAGCTCGTGTGCGGATACCGAGGCGAAGTCGCGGGCCGAGGTCAACGCGGCCTTGGTGCGGTCCTGCTCTTTCCAGATACGTTGCAGCATGCCGTTGACGGCGTCGGCGATCTCGACGGCCTCGCTGGCGCCGCGGACTTCGACGTCGGGGGCCTCGTCGCCGGCCTCGATCTCGCGGGTCTGTTCGGCCAGCCGTTTGAGCGGTCGGACCGCGAATGCGGCCAGCACCCAGCCCAGCACGGTGGCGGCGCCGACGGCGAACACACAGATGATGAGCACCCGGCGATGCAGGTTGTTGGTGTCGGCGATGGTGGCGTCGTAGGTCGCGCCGACGGCCACCCACATCGGGCCGGGGGCGGGGATCTGTACGGTGCGGACCCGCCAGCGCACGCCGTCGATGTAGGTGTCGGCGTATCCGTCGGGCAGCTCGGGCAGGATGACGTTCGAGTTCGACGAGACGTTTCCGGCCTGGCGCACGGTGATGACCGCGTCCTGATCGCTGGGGGAGCGGGGGATTTCACCGAGCCCGCGGGGCAGGAACGGGATGGCGAAGCCTGCGGCCTCGTCGAGACGACGGTCCAGGCGTTCCTTGCGGTCGTTGGTGATGCCGACCCACACGATGGTGCCGACGATGACGACGACAATGGCCGCGCCGATGGCGGTGGCGAACGCGACCCGGGTCCGCAACGAGGGGGTGCGGCGGAAGATCCGGGACAGCGGTCTCATGATTACCCGGTGCTACTGGGTCCTGAGCACGAAACCGACCCCGCGGACGGTGTGCAGCAGCCGGGGGGCGCCCCCGGCTTCGAGTTTGCGGCGTAGGTACCCGATGAACACGTCGACGACGTTGGTGTCGGCGGCGAAGTCATAGCCCCAGACCAGTTCCAGCAACTGGGCCCGGGACAGCACCGCGGTCTTGTGCTCGGCCAGGACGGCAAGGAGGTCGAACTCGCGTTTGGTCAGGTCCACGTCCACACCGTTGACCCGGGCGCGCCGGCCAGGGATGTCGACCTCGAGCGGGCCGACCTGGATGGTCTCGGACGAGAAGGTGGCCGAGGCGCCGCGCCGGCGTAGCAGGGCCTTGACCCGGGCGACCAGCTCTTGCAGCACGAACGGCTTGACCAGGTAGTCGTCGGCGCCGGCTTCGAGGCCGGCGACGCGGTCGTCGACGCTGCTGCGCGCCGAGAGGACGCAGACGGGCACGTCGTTGTCCATCGCGCGCAGTGCGGTCACCACGCTCACGCCGTCGAGCACGGGCATGTTGATGTCGAGCACGATCGCGTCGGGTCGGGTCTCGGTGGCGCTGCGCAGCGCCTCGGCCCCGTCCACGGCCGTCGATACGGTGAACCCGGACAGCCGCAGCCCGCGTTCCAGCGAGGCGAGCACGTCGGGGTCGTCGTCTACGACGAGGACCCGGGGCGAAGCTGTGCCACCGGTAGCGCTATCCATGCCCGCCATCTTGCCCGATGAAGTACCACCGATCGCGCAGGCTCCCAGGGAAGTCCTCGGGGATGTTTTTGACCTCAACAATTGTTCAGGTTTTACGGTGATGCCCATGAGTATGGAAACAGTGGCCAGACAGGCGCTGTATCGGCAGACGCATGCCCGCGACGGTGACCTGCGCGCACTGGCCGACCGGAGGTTGTTGTCCCGGATCTGGCGGTTCGCTGCGCGCCACCACCGCAGGCTGGGTTGGTTCGTCGCGATCAGCGTGGTCAGTGCGCTGCTGACGGTGACTACGCCGGTCTTGGCCGGACGCGTGGTGGATGTGATCGCGCAGGGTGGCCCGGCGTCGACGGTGGTGCTGCTGGCCGGCACTATCGCCGCGATCGCCGTCGCCGAGGCCGCGGTGGCCCTGGTGACCAGGTGGTTGTCGTCGAATATCGGTGAGGGCCTGATCCTGGACCTGCGCACCGCGGTGTTCGACCACGTGCAGCGGATGCCGGTCGCGTTCTTCACCCGCACCCGCACCGGCGCCCTGGTGAGTCGGCTGGGCAACGACGTGATCGGGGCGCAGCGCGCGTTCTCCGACACGCTTTCGGGCATCGTCGCCAACCTGGTCACCCTGACCTTGACGCTGGTGGTGATGCTCAGCATCTCGTGGCAGATCACGCTGCTGTCGCTGGCGCTGCTGCCGTTGTTCGTGCTGCCCGCCCGCCGGATCGGCACCCGGATGGCCGGGCTGTCGAGGGAGGCGGCCACCCACAACGCCACGATGAACACCCAGATGACCGAGCGGTTCTCCGCCCCTGGTGCCACCCTGGTCAAGCTGTTCGGCAGCCCGGAACGTGAGTCCGGCGAGTTCGCGGTGCGCGCGGACCGGGTCCGTGACATCGGAGTGCGCACGGCGATGCTGCAGGCGACGTTCATGAACTCGCTGACCCTGATGTCGGCGCTGGCGCTCGCCCTGGTCTACGGGCTCGGCGGAGCGCTGGCGATCGGCGGACAGCTGCAGGCCGGTGCGGTCGTGTCGCTGGCGCTGCTGCTGACCCGGCTTTATGCGCCGCTCACCGCGCTGGCCAACGCGCGGGTCGAGATCGCCAGTGCGCTGGTGTCGTTCGAGCGGGTCTTCGAGGTGCTCGATCTGGTGCCGTTGATCGCCGAGGAACCCGATGCTGTTGCGGTGCCGGACGGGGAAGACGGAATCTCGACCTCCGTTGAATTCGAAGACGTCCGGTTCTCCTATCCGTCGGCGGACAAGGTGTCGCTGGCCTCGCTGGAGGAGGTCGCTGCCCTTGACGAGCGCGGTGGGGACGAGGTGTTGCACGGTATTTCGTTCACCGCGGAGCCCGGGCAGATGGTGGCGCTGGTCGGTTCGTCGGGCGCGGGCAAGTCGACCATCGCGTCGCTGCTGGCCCGGCTCTACGACGTCGACTCTGGAGCCATCACGCTGAACGGCACCGATGTGCGCGACGTGACGTTCGCGTCGCTCAAGGACACCGTCGGCATGGTGACCCAGGACGGGCACCTGTTCCACGAGTCGATCCGGTCGAACCTGCTGCTGGCCGCGCCGTCCGCCGGCGAGGACGAATTGTGGGACGCGTTACGGCGGGCCCGGCTGGACGACGTGGTGGCGGCGATGCCCGACGGCTTGGACACGGTTGTCGGTGAGCGCGGATACCGTCTGTCCGGAGGACAGCGGCAGCGGTTGACCATCGCGCGGCTGCTGTTGGGACGATCCCGGGTGGTGGTGCTCGATGAGGCAACGGCGTCGCTGGACTCGGCCTCGGAGGCCGCCGTGCAGCAGGCACTGGCCGAGGCACTCGATGGCCGGACGTCCATCGTCATCGCCCACCGGTTGTCCACCGTCCGGGCCGCCGATCTCATCCTCGTCATCGAGGACGGGCGCATCGTCGAACGCGGCACCCACCGCGATCTGCTGGCCCGCGCCGGCCGGTACGCCGAGCTCTACGACACGCAGTTCTCCGAGGAGGTTCCCGCTGCGTGAGGTTATTCACTTGCCCGTGATGGGAAGATTGATTCAGTGAGCCAACCCGCGATCGCCCCATCTCCGAAGCGGATCCGGACCAGTTCAGATCTGTGGCGGCTGTTGCCTTACCTGTTGCCATACCGGGCCCGTTGGATCGTCATGGTCGTGGTCGCGGTGGTCAGCCTGGCTGCCACGGTGGCGATTCCGCTGATGACCAAGGCCGTGATCGACGGCCCGGTCCGTCACCAGGATCAACACCGGCTGTGGGTACTCGGTTCGGCCGCCGTCGCGGTCGGAATCTCCGAGGCCGTGCTGTGGTTCATCCGGCGCTGGATGGTCGCCCGCGCGACCATGGGCGTCGAGGCCGACATCCGCAAGGATCTCTACGCCCGTCTGCAGATCCTGCCGATGAGTTTCCACAGCCGCTGGCAGTCGGGGCAACTGCTGTCGCGGGTGATGAACGATCTGTCCACGATCCGCCGGTTCCTGTCCTTCGGGCTGGTGTTCCTGATCCTCAACGCCCTGCAGATCGTGGTGGTGACGTCGATCCTGCTGGCCATGTACTGGCCGCTCGGTGTGGTGGTGTTGGTGTCCATCGTGCCGATCACGCTGACGGTGCTGCATTTCGAGCGGGAGTACACCCGGTTGTCGCGGCTCGCACAGGACCAGACCGGCCACGTGGCAACCCATGTCGAGGAGGCCGCCCTCGGGCTGCGGGTGGTCAAGGCGTTCGGCCGTGAGGACTACGTGTTCGACCGGTTCGACGAGCAGGCCACGCAGTTGTACGACACACAGTTCGCGAGGGTGACGGTGTCGGCGAAGTTCTGGACGCTGCTGGAGGTCATCCCCAACCTCACCCTGATCGTGGTGCTGGGTTTCGGTGCGTATGCGGCGGGCCACGGCCACGTCACGATGGGCACCCTGGTCGCGTTCATCACGATGATGCTGTCGCTGGTGTGGCCCATCGCGTCGCTGGGCTTTCTGTTGTCGATGACGCAGGAGTCGTTCACGGCGGCCAACCGGATCGCCGAGATCTTCGACGCGCCGGTCGATATCGCCGACGGCCCGGTGGCGCAGCCGCCGCGCGGTGGCCGGCTGGAGCTGCGCGATGTCGGCTTCAGATTCCCGGATGAGGAAGGCGGAGTGGCGCCGTCCGGCGGGCCGGACAATTGGGCACTGCGGCATGTCGACGCCGTCGTCGAACCGGGGCAGACGCTGGCGCTCGTCGGTGCGACCGGCTCGGGCAAATCGGTACTGGCCGCGTTGTTCTCGCGGCTCTATGACGTCACCGAAGGTCAGATCCTGATCGACGGCCGCGATATCCGGGAGCTGAGTCTGCAGGCGCTGCGGCAGACGGTGGCCACGGCCTTCGAGGATCCGACGCTGTTCTCGATGTCGGTGGCGGAAAACCTACGGCTCGGCCGGGCAGATGCCACCGACGAGCAGCTGGCGCAGGCCGTCGAGATCGCGGCGGCGCAGTTCGTCTATGACCTGCCGTTCGGCCTGGACACCCGGATCGGCGAGCAGGGCATGAGCCTGTCGGGCGGTCAGCGCCAACGTCTTTCGCTGGCCCGCGCCATCCTGGCCGCACCCAAGATCCTCGTGCTCGACGACACGTTGTCGGCCCTGGACGTGCACACCGAGGCCGTCGTGACCGAGGCGCTGGGCCGGGTGCTGCGGGGGGTGACGGGCATCATCGTCGCGCACCGGGCATCGACCGTGCTGCTGGCCGACAAGGTGGCGCTGTTGCAGGATGGCACCATCACGCACATCGGTACCCACGCCCAATTGCTCGCGCAGGTACCGCAATACCGTTACCTGCTGGCCGCCGATGACCAACTCGACGACGCGTGTGAGCGCAACTGCGAATGGGAGGACGAAGAGGAGTTGGGCCGGCTGCAGCGCGGGCACGATGAACGCACGGCCATCGACGAAGTGGGCGAGCCGGGGCGTTTCGGTGCGGAGGTGCAGCGCCGATGACGACTACCGAGTGGCGCGGACAGGTCACCGATGACGACGATCAAGCCGGCAGCTCCGGCACGTCCAACCTCCCGATCGACGAAAGCGTGCCCCGGCGCCGTGAGGCCCGTGAGCTCCTCATGTCACTGCTGCGGCCCTACCGTTGGACGGTCGCGGTGCTGGCCCTGGTCGTCATCGTGGAAAACGCTGCCCGGCTGTCGGTTCCGATCCTGGTACAGCGCGGCATCGACCACGGCATCCCGCCGATCCTCGAGGGGGGTCCGGCCCGCGAGCTGATGCTCATCGTCGGCACGCTGTGCGTGGTGGTGATCGTGCAGGCGGTCAGCCGGATGTTCTTCCTGCGCCGCTCCGGCCGCATCGGCCAGCGGGTGCTGCTGGAGTTGCGCCGGCGGGTGTTCCGCCATTTCGGCAGGCTCGATGTGGCGTTCCACGATCGCTACACGTCGGGCCGGGTGGTCAGCCGGTCCACCAACGACGTCGAAGCCATCCAGGACATGCTGGAAACGGGCTTCGACAGCCTGATCACCGCGGTGCTGACCCTGTTCGGCACGGCGGTTCTGCTGGTGGTGCTCGATTGGCGGCTGGGCCTGATGTGCCTGGCGGCGTTCCCGATCCTGGTCGCCCTGGTGTGGTGGTTCCGCAACGAGTCGGGCAAGACCTACCGGCTCGTGCGCGAGAGCGCGGCCCTGGTGATCGTGCAGTTCGTCGAGACCATGACCGGTATCAAGGCCGTGCAGGCCTATCGGCGCGAGCCACGCAACCAGGAGATCTTCGACGACGTCGCCGACGAATACCGGGCGATCAACGAGAAGACCTTCAAACTGTTGGCCGTCTTCATGCCCGGGGTCAAGCTGGTCGGCAACCTGACCACCGGGGTGGTGCTGCTCTACGGCGGCTACCGCGTGCTGCACGGTGAGATGACCATCGGCACGCTGACCGCGTTCCTGCTGTACCTGCGGATGTTCTTCGAGCCGATGCAGGAGATCTCGCAGTTCTTCAACACCTTCCAGTCGGCGTCGTCGGCGCTGGAGAAGCTGGCCGGAGTGCTCGCGCAACAGCCTGCGATCGCGGATCCGACACGGCCCGTTTCCTTGCCGGAGCCCAAGGGCGACATCGGGCTTAACGACGTGCAGTTCGAGTACGCGCCCGGCCGCCCGGTGTTGCCGGGGCTCGGGCTCACGGTGCCCGCCGGGCAGACTGTGGCGCTGGTGGGCACCACCGGTGCGGGCAAGACCACCATCGCCAAGTTGATCGCCCGGTTCTACGACCCGACTGCTGGTTCGGTGACGCTCGACGGTGTGGACCTGCGTGAGCTGGCCCAGTCAGAGCTGCGCCGGCACGTCGTGATGGTCACCCAGGAGAATTTCATGTTCTCCGGGACGGTCGCCGACAACATCCGGTTCGGACGGCCCGAGGCCACCGACGCGCAGGTGCGGGAGGCTGCCGCGCGGGTCGGCGCAGACCGCTTCATCGAGACGCTGCCCGACGGATACGACACCGACGTGGCCAAGCGCGGTGGCAGGCTCTCGGCGGGCCAGCGACAGCTGGTGGCGTTCGCCCGGGCGTTCCTGGCCGACCCGGCGGTGCTGATCCTGGACGAGGCGACGTCCTCGCTCGACATCCCCAGCGAGCGAATGGTGCAGCGCGCGTTGGAAACGGTGTTGGCCGACCGCACCGCCCTGGTGATCGCGCATCGGCTCTCCACGGTGCAGATCGCCGACCGGGTGCTGGTGCTCGAGCACGGCCGCATCATCGAGGACGGTGCACCGGCGGACCTGATCGGCCGAGCCGACGGAGCGTACGCGGCGTTGCACCGGGCCTGGGTGGATTCCCTGGCTTGAGCCGCCCGGCCTATCGCGTGGCGGTGACGCGCAGGACGGCGTCGTAGCTCTGCGGGCCCGAGCCGATGCGCACCGCGATGTCCCACCGCCCCGGAGTGGAAAGGTGGATGACGCCGCGGTAGTCATCTCTACCTATGGGCGTGGCCTCGACAACCGGCGCGCTCAGGCCGATCTGCGGCATGCGTGGTTCGAACCGCACCGAGTCCGGTGTGGGGGTTTCGCCTGCGCTGCCCAGGACCTCGACGGTGAGTGGACTGACTCCCACCTTGGGCGGCTCGTCCTTCAACCGCACCAGATACGGACCTGCGGTGGCTTCGGCGACTATCGGGGCCCGTGGTTGCGGCCACAACAGCCACAACGTGCCGGCCCCCACCGCGGCGACGATGACGATGATGCCCACCCACTGCAGGCGTTTCACGATCCCGCTACAGCTTCTCGATGTCGGGCAGTGCCCAGGTCTTGTCGAACAACGCGGGCTTCGGGCCGTAGAGCCGGAACAGCACCTCGAACCGGCCGTCGGGGCGCGTCGGGATCCAGTTGGACTGCTTACCTTCTGGAGCGGACGGTCCGAAATACACGTCGACGGAACCGTCCGGGTTGACGCCGAGATCGGGCCGGTGCGACGAGCGGCTGCCGTACGGCTGATCCCGGATCAAGGCATGGGTGGCGCGGTCGTACGCCGTCGCCGACCAGTACAGCGAGACGGGTGCGTCGGCAGGCACTCGCAGCCGGTAGGTGGCTGCGCCGTCGAAGGCCGCGCCATCGGCGTCGGCAATGGTCATCACATAGAACTGGCCCTGACCAAGGTGTTTGGCACTGAAGTAGATAAACGAGTACAGCAGACCGCGATCGTCGACCGGATAGCTGGTCGGGTCGGCGAAACCGCTCTGCATGCCCTGGACCACCTCGGGTGAGGCGGGCACGGCCCAGTGGGTCCCGTCGAAGTACGGCGGGGTGAAGAAGCGCGGGTAGTTGGCGTCGAACCACTCGTGTGCCTCGGTGGCGGCCGCCTCGAGCACCCCCTTCAGCTCGTCGTCCGGTTCGAACAGTTTGCCCTGTTCGATGCCGATCGAGGCCAGCGTCGAGATCATCACCCGGTCGCGCTGCAGCCACGGTTCGCGTTGCACGAACTGATCGAGTAGTTCGAAGAATCGCAGGTTGTAGGGAATCGTGCTGTCGTACAACGTGTCCGACGCGTCGAAGAAGGCGGTCGGTTCCGGTCCGGACAGCGGATAGACCTTGATGCGTTTGCCGTACTCGGCGGCTGCGGCGACGTCGGCGTCGTCGCTGGATGCGATGTTCGACCGCAGGGCTCCGAAACCGGTGTACGTCGTTGACGGCATCGGGATGTAGCCGTCGGGAACGTGGCCGTCAAACCCGGGCGGCAGGATCAGGTACTTGCCACCCCGTCCCTTGTCGACCCCGGCGGGGCCGACGTCCTCGAGCGCTTCCTGCCACGCGTTGTCCACCGAACCGGTGATCGAACCACCTTCTGCGGGCGGGATTTCCAGCACGACAGGTCCGGCCTGGGTGTTGTAGAACGGGAAGAAGTACAGGGTGTCGGGGTTGGGGGTCAGGGTCTGGTTTTTCCAGTCCAGCAGTTTCGACCAGAACACCACCTGGTTGTCGCCCGCGCCGACTCCGGCCGCTGCCTGACGCAGCAGCTCGAAGTTGACGGCGGGCATCCCCCAGATGACGGCCTGCACGGCACGGGCATGCACCAATGGGTCCATGCCCCGACGCTAGTACCTCAGCGCACGGTGTCGAAGAAGGTCTTCACATCCTCGACGAACAACTCCGGCTGCTCGAACGCCGCGAAATGTCCGCCGCGCGGCATCGTGGTGAAGTGCGTGACGTTGTAGCCCGTCTCGCACCAGCTACGCGGGGCGCGCAGGATCTCCAGCGGGAACGATGCGATCCCGGTGGGCAGGCCGACGTATTCGCCGCCGCCCCACGTGCTGTGGCTCTCCCAGTACAGCCGGGCCGACGATGCCGCCGACGCGGTGAGCCAGTACAGCATGACGTTGTCGAGCATCTCGTCTTTGGACACCACGTTTTCGGGGTTTCCGTCGCAATCCATCCACGACCAGAACTTCTCCACGATCCACGCGAGCTGACCGACGGGGGAGTCGACCAGTCCGTAGCCGACGGTCTGCGGCCGGGTGGACTGCTGCTTCATGTAGCCCGAATCCCATTTGCGGTAGTAGTCGATGCGGGCCAGGGCCTTCTGCAGGTCCTCGGTCATCTCGCCGATGCCCTCGGCCGGTGGCTGGGCGATCGGCATGTTGACGTGAATGCCCACGCAGGAGCCGACGTTGCGGCCGATCTGCGTCGTCACTGCCGCACCCCAGTCACCGCCCTGGGCGCCGTAGCGCGGGTAACCGAGGCGGGTCATCAACGTTTCCCAGGCCTGCGCGATCTTCTCGATTCCCCAGCCTGCCGTGCTCGGTTTGCCGGAGAACCCGTAGCCGGGCAGCGACGGGCATACGACGTCGAACCCGGCCGCGGTCAGCGGCTCGATCACCTTGTGGAATTCGACGATGGATCCGGGCCAGCCGTGGGTGATCAGCAGCGGGAACGCGTCCTCACGTCCGGAGCGCTGGTGGATGAAATGGATGTCCAGTCCGTCGATCTCGGTGGTGAAGTGGTCGAACCGGTTCAGTGCGGCCTCGCGGGCACGCCAGTCGTACTCGTTGGCCCAGTAGGCCGCCAGTTCCTTGGTGTAGTCCAGCGGGATGCCCTGGGTCCAGTCCTCGACGCACTCGGGCTCGGGCCAGCGGGTCCGGTTCAGTCGCTGCTTGAGGTCAACCAGGTCGGCGTCGGGGATGGCGATGCGGAACGGGCGGATCAACGGGTCGCTGAGGGTCATGTAGGCCATCCTCTCAGCGCGAGGAGGCGCGCTGTGTTGAGTATTGCGCTGAAGGTCGCGGCTACCAGGTGACCGCAATCTTCAGCGCAACTGTTTCGGGTGATCCGCGCTCAAGGAATCTGACGCAGCCGCCTGGCCTTGGACACTGCCTCGTGGCGGTTACGGGCCCCGAGTTTGGCTGCCGCGCTGCGCAGGTAGCTCTTCACCGTTTCCGGCTTGAGTGAAAGCCGCTGGGCAGCTTCGGCATTGGTGCAGCCCAGTGCGACCTGAGCCAGCACGTCGATCTCTCGGGCCGTCAGGGGTGCGCTGGCGGGTGGGTCGCCGCGCAGGGCGACGGCCAGCCGGTCGGCGAGCTCGCGAAGCGGCCCGGCCAGGTCGGGGGTGTCGGCGGCGAGGCGGCGGAGGTCGGCGTGTACCTGGCGGATCTGTTCGGTGTCGGCCGGGCGGTCGGCGAAGGTGGTGAGTGCCGCATCGCGCATCCGCATCCGCCGGTCCACCTCGTCGCGCACCCGTAGTTCGTCGCTCAATCGCTGCGCCGAGGCAACCATTGCGGCCGCGGTGCGGCCGCCGATCGGGGCGCTGGTGCGGTGCGCGCCATAGAGCACGGCCCGCGCCTGGCCGTCGACGACCACGGGCACCGCGAGGATCGAGCGGATGCCCTCGGACAGCACCGGCTCGTCGTAGTCGTGGGTGATGCTCGAGGCGCGCCGGTAGTCCGGCACCGAGATGGGACGCCGCGACACCACGCTGGCCCCGCCCAGCCCGGCGCGGGGCAGCACCGCGAGCCCGCGCATCGCCCCCGTGCGGGTACCGAAGAACTCGCTGAGCAGCAGGGTGTCCTCATGTACCTGCCCGCCGAAGGCCAGCGGGAGCCCGGTATCGGCGGCCATGCGGCGCAGCTCGGCGCGCACCGCGTCGGCATCGCGAGGCCGCAGCAGCGAGGGACGCATTGCAGGTACCCACTTTCGGGGGTAGCGGTGGGGTGAGTGTGACGTAGAGCATAACTGTCATGAATGTCGCTGCGAGCAACACCGGTCGCTACCGCGATGCCCGTGACCAGCTGGTTGCCACCCTCGGAGACTACGGCCGGGCCGTCGAGGAATTCGCCTGGCCGCAGATCACGGGCACGTTCAACTGGGCGATCGACTGGTTTGACGCCATCGCCAGGGACAACGACCGCACAGCGCTGTGGATCGTCGAGGAGGACGGTTCCGAGCAGCAGGTCACGTTTGCCGAGATGGCGCAGCGGTCCGACAGTGTCGCCGGCTGGTTGCAGGGGCTCGGGGTGGGCAGGGGTGACCGGGTCCTGTTGATGCTCGGCAATCAGATCGAGTTGTGGGAGGCCATGCTGGCCATCGCCAAGCTGGGCGCGGTCATCATGCCGACCACCGGGGCGCTGGGCCCGGCGGATCTGGCCGACCGCATCACCCGCGGCGGCGCCCGGTTCGTCATCGCCAACACCGCCGATGCGGCGAAGTTCGCGAAGGTGCCGGGTGACTATGTGCGGATCGCGGTCGGCGGGGCTCCCGAGGGCTGGCGCCGCTACGCCGACGCGCAGGAATCATCGCTCCTCGCGTGCGCAGCCGACCTGCCAGCGCGCCGGTTCGACGCATGCACGACGGCCGATGACCCGATGCTCATCTACTTCACGTCCGGCACCACGAGCAAGCCGAAGCTGGTCGAGCATTCCCAGGTGAGCTACCCCGTCGGACATCTGACGACGATGGCCTGGATCGGGGTGAGGCCCGGCGATGTACACCTGGCGATCAGCTCACCGGGCTGGGCCAAGCACGCCTGGAGTTGTTTCTTCGCACCGTGGATCGCCGAGGCGACGATCTTCGTCTACAACTACGCGCGCTTCGACGCGGCGGCCCTGCTGGGCCAGCTGCGGCGGGCACGCGTCAACACGTTCTGTGCCCCGCCGACGGTGTGGCGCATGTTGATCCAGGCCGACCTGGGGGAGAGGCCCGAGGGGCTGCGGGAGATCCTGGGCGCGGGCGAGCCGCTCAATCCCGACGTGATCGCCCAGGTGGAAAAGGCGTGGGGGCTGACGATTCGCGACGGGTTCGGCCAGACCGAGACCACTCTGCAGGTCGGCAACACCCCGGGGCAGCCGGTGAAACCCGGCTCGATGGGCCGCCCGATGCCGGGCGTGCCGGTGGTGCTGGTGGACCCGATCACCGGTACGCCTGCCGAGGAGGGCGAGATCTGTCTGGACCTGGCACAGCATCCGCGCAACCTGATGACGGGGTATCTCGGTGACCCGCAACGCAATGAGGCCGTGATGGCCGGCGGTTACTACCACACCGGCGATGTGGCCGGCCGCGACGAGGACGGCTACATCACCTACATCGGCCGTACCGATGATGTGTTCAAGTCCAGCGACTACAAGGTGTCGCCGTTCGAGCTGGAGAGCGTGCTGATCGAGCATCCGGCGGTGGTCGAGGCCGCGGTGGTGCCACAACCCGACGACACCCGGTTGGCGGTCCCCAAGGCCTATGTCGCGCTGGCCGAGGGCTGGGAGGCCAACGCACAGACGGCAAAAGATGTGATGGCTTATGCCCGTGATCACCTCGCGCCGTATCTCAAGGTGCGCCGGGTCGAGTTCTTCGACCTGCCGAAGACTGTTTCGGGAAAGATCCGCCGCGTCGAGTTGCGCAGGCGCGAGGATGCGGCTCACGAAGCGGGCCAACCGATTTCCACCGAATACCGATACGAGGATCTTGTGGAATGAACACAGCGATGAAGTCCTATGATCACGGCCCTACCGATGTGCCCGCGCTCGAAGAGACCATCGGGGCGAACTTCGAGCGCATGGTGGCGGCCGGGCCGGACGCCGAAGCGCTGGTCGAGGTGGCCACCGGACGGCGCTGGACCTATGCCGGACTCGACGCCGAGGTCGACGCGGTGGCCCGGGGGTTGATGGCGCTGGGTGTGGCCAAGGGCGATCGCGTCGGCATCTGGGCGCCCAACTGCGCCGAGTGGGTGATGCTACAGCTTGCGACGGCCAAGATCGGGGCGATCCTGGTCAACATCAACCCGGCCTATCGCACCCACGAACTGGCCTACGTACTCAAGCAATCCGGCATTCGGACCCTGGTCTCGGCGACCGCGTTCAAGTCCTCCGACTATGTGACCATGGTCGCCGAGGTGCAGGGCGACTGCCCGGCGCTCAAGGACATCATCTTTCTGGGCACCCTGGATTGGGATCGCCTGCACATCGAGCAGGCCGACGAAGCGCAACTGCGGGCGCGCATCGGCGAGCTGTCCAACACCGACCCGATCAACATCCAATACACCTCGGGGACAACCGGATTCCCCAAGGGCGCGACGCTGAGCCATCGCAACATCCTCAACAACGGGTTCTTCGTCGGCGGGCTGATCAACTTCGACCGCGGTGACCGGGTGTGTATCCCGGTGCCGTTCTATCACTGCTTCGGCATGGTGATGGGAAACCTCGGGGCGCTGACCCATGGCGCAACGATCGTCATCCCCGCGCCGGGGTTCGATCCCGGCATCACGCTGGCGACAGTCGAATCCGAGAAGTGCACCGCGCTGTACGGGGTGCCGACGATGTTCATCGCCATGTTGGGGCATCCCGACTTCGCCCAATTCGACCTGTCCTCACTGCGAACCGGGATCATGGCGGGCTCGGTCTGCCCGGTCGAGGTGATGAAGCGCGTGGTGGCAGACATGCACATGGCCGAGGTGGCCATCTGTTACGGCATGACCGAGACGTCGCCGGTGTCGTGCCAGACGCTGGTCGACGACGACCTGGAACGCCGTACCGCCACGATCGGGCGGGCCCATCCGCACATCGAGGTCAAGATCGTCGACCCCGACACCGGCGAGACAGTCGAGCGCGGGCAGCCGGGTGAATTCTGTGCTCGCGGTTACTCGGTCATGCTCGGCTACTGGGATCAGCCGGCCAAAACCGCCGAGGCCATCGATGCGGAACGCTGGATGCACACCGGAGATCTGGCGGTGATGCGTGAGGACGGCTACTGCACGGTGGTCGGCCGGATCAAGGACATGGTGATCCGCGGCGGGGAGAACGTGTACCCGCGGGAGATCGAGGAGTTCCTCTACACCCACCCCGACATCGATGATGCGCAGGTGATCGGGGTGCCCGATGCGAAGTATGGAGAAGAGATATGCGCGTGGATCCGGATGAAGCCGGGCCGCGCGCCCTTGGATGCCCAGGCGGTGCGGGCATTCGCGTCGGGCAAGGTGGCGCACTACAAGATCCCGCGATATGTGCATGTGGTGGAAGAGTTCCCGATGACGGTCACCGGCAAGATCCGCAAGGTCGACATGCGCGACGAGAGCGTCAAGCTGCTCGGGCTCGACCCTGGACAACCGGGATAACTCAGCCCCAGCGCTTGATCACATCGGCCACCGGCTGCTTGGCGGCCAACGCGGCCATCATCAGCACCCGCGCCTGGCCCGGCCGAAGGTGGGGCACCATCACCGCGCCGGCCTTGACCATGTCGTCGCCGGGACCGTATTCGGCGATGACGTCCCCGGTCGGGACACGGCTGGAGATGCCGAAGGCCACTCCCGCCGGCGCGTGCCGGCGTACCGCGTCGACGACGCCGTCACCGGCGTTGCCGGATCCCAGTGCCTCCACGACGATTCCGCGCGCGCCCGCCGCCACCGCCGCATCGATGGGGCCGGCGCCGTCGCCCGGGTAGGCCGCGACGATGTTGACCGGCGGGGCCCCGGCCGCCGGTACGTCAGCGATGAACGGCCGCTGCGCGGGGTGGTCCAGCTTGAAGGTGTTGTCCGCGACGGACCCGATCGGAGCGGTGCCGCCGAACGCGTGGAGATCCTGCGTGTTCACCTTGTGCGTGCCAAGGGCCTGAAACACGTCGCCGGCGAACGTGATCATCACACCCTGGTCGCGGGCGGCCGGACTGGACGCGACGGTCAGCGCGTTCCGCAGGTTGGTCGGCCCGTCGGCATCCGGCGCGTCGGAACTGCGCTGCGCCCCGGTCAGCACGATCGGTGCCGGCCCGTTGTACGTGACGTCCAGCCACATCGCGGTGTCTTCCATCGTGTCGGTGCCGTGGGTGATGACCACACCGGAAGCGCCGTCGGACACGGCCTTCTTGGCCGCCGCCCCGATCACGTCCCAGTCCGCCGGTGTCAGCTGTGAGCTGTCCTTTTTCATGACATCCACGACCTGGACGTCCAGCCCTGCCGTCAGGTCGGCACCGCTGACCGTCGGGCGCCGTACGCCGTTGGCATCGGTGCTCGTCGCGATGGTCCCGCCGGTGGTGATCACCACGACGCGCCCCGGTGCCGATTCGCCCTTGGCGCTGTCCGGGTTTGTCGTCGCTTCAGTCGAGTTGCTGTTCGTCGAACATGCTGTCAGCGCGATGGTGAGAAAAAATGTGCCGATCGCCAGTCGCGACCGGGCGGGGCGGGCTGCGAAGTTCGTCATACGGCAGACGCTACGGCGACCGGCAAACGCGTACCGGTGTTTTGGCCGCTCACCCCGGTTTCGGCAGGCGGTGGCCCGCGATTGATGCGACGATGGTGGTCATGTCGGCTGCACAAGCCTGCAGTGTTCTCGGGCGGCGCACGTGTGCGCTTCTGGCCGTGAGTTCGGCAGGGCTGCATGTGGCGATGCTCGGCGCGACTGCCAATCCGGTGGCCGCTGCGGTGCTCGCGGCGATGATCGTTGGTTGTCTGTACTGCGCAGGTCACCTGTGGCGCAGTGGCACCCCCGCAGTCTGGTGCACGATTGCGTTGATGAGCCTGGCGATGATCGCCCTGCACACCCCGATGCCTGCGCATCACCACGGCGTGGTGGCTCCGGGCCCGGCCTCGGCGATGATGTCGACCGCGACACTGCTGGCGCTGGCGGAGGTCGTCATCGCCGCGGCGGTGCTGACCGTGCGCACCCGGCACCGTTCGGTGATCAGCCCGTCGGCGGGATGAATTGGCTCAGGACCAGCGGCGCGCCTTGCGGATCCTTGATCAGGGCGGTGTTCGTCCACTCTGTATCCGCGCTGGAAACCACAGCGGCGCCGAGCTTTTCGGCCTGTTTCGCCGATTCGTCACCGTTCGCCACCGCGAATACCACCTGCCAGTGGGGTTGTCGTCGGTCCCGCAGCGCTGCTGCAGGTGGTGATCGTGAAGGCTCCCCACTGCCTGGGGGTGGGTATTCGGTTGGCGCGATGGGTTAGCGGTGATAGCGCACAGGCCCGGCCCGCAATGGGGGCACCGGGTTGTTGGCAGCAGCGGGAGTGTGCCGGTGGGTCACCGGAATCCCCACAGGGCCTGTGGTGGAGCGGTCGCCGGGGGTGGATTGCGCTGGTGCGGTCGTACTGGCGGTGGCGCGGTCGTAGTCGGCGCGTCGAGCGGGGTCACGCAGCAGGGCATAGGCAGCCAGTAGCGCTTGGAGCTGTTGATCGGCGGTGTGTGGGGAGGATGCCGGGCGCGTGTCGGGATGCTGGGCGCGTAGCCGGGTGCGGTAGGCGTGGGTGATCTCGGCTTGGGTGGCCGCCGGCGACACGCCCAACACCCGATAGGGATCGGACTGGGCGCACCCCATCGATGCTCCCTCACAGGTGTGGGGCGGTGACCCCCGGGCTTTCGGGCGAATCCGGGAGCCACCGCGGGAAATGGACTTGAGCCACCCCGACCGGTGCGGGGCGGGGTTGGTTCCCGCACCGGTCGGGGATGAGGGTGCCACGACGCCGTGTGTACGCGCCACGGTCGGGTGTGCCACGTGCCGTGGCGGTGCGTGCGCGAACCGGACATCCGGCGTCGGTGTCGGTTCGCGGTGACGCCGCACTCTCTTCACAGGTGTGGGCGACACCGGCGTCGATGGCGTAGCCGAGACATCGGCCGGATATCACTGCCGTTGCCCGTCAACGCGTTTCAGTACCAGACCGCGGGGTTGTCGGAGGTGAGCGTTGGGTCGCCCACACTGGCCCAGGAAGCCGCGGTCGGGTGATCAACCGGCGAGGACCGGCGGGGATTGGCGGGCCGCGGCGCCGGCGCGTGCAGGTAAGCGCGCCGACGCGAGGCGGGCGGGCCCGGGGCGCAGTCCCCTCGACGGGTGGGGTGGCCGGCTCGCATTCCCACAGGGCCTCGTCCTGTCGCAGGCGTATCTCTTCGGCCTCCACGATCGCCGCCGCCTCCTCGAGCAGGCTGCTGTCCCACTGGATGTCGAGCGTCATCTCACTCACCCCCTCTGACCCGGATGCTGCGCCCCGGGCCCGGCGGCCGGCCGGGCCGGAGCCTCACGCGTTGATGGCGGTCTTGTCCGTGTTGCTTGTGATCGCGATGCGCCGCGGCTTGGCCTTTTCGGCCACCGGGATGGTCAACCGCAACACCCCACCGGCATAGTTGGCTTCGATCGCGTCCGTGTCCAGGGTCTCGCCCAAAAACAGTTGCCGGCTGAACACCCCGCGCGCACGCTCGGCCGAGACCATCTCCCGGTCGGGATCGTGTTCGGTGCGCTGAGCGTGCACGGTGAGCACGTTGCGCTCGACATCGAGATTGAGCGAATCCACGTCCACCCCAGGCAGATCGAACTCGACGATGAACTTGTCGTCTTCTCGCCAGGCGTCCATCGGCATCACCGCCGGGCGGGCCGTGGTGCCCAGCACCTGCTGGGCCAGGCGATCGAAGTCGCGGAACGGATCGGTACGCATCAACATGATCTTTGCCTCCTAACCCACCGTGTCGACTGCAGATGATCTATGTCATCTGCCATAAGTTTCTTATAGCACTGGTATCAGCCTTGTGCAAGGATGAATCCGGACCGATTCGAGGAGAAGGGGTCGTTGAACTGTGGTGGGTGAGGCGTCGGCGGGATCGGCGCGCGGTGTGTACGGCATTTCGGTTGCCGCCGAGCTCAGTGGGATGGATCCACAGACGCTGCGGCTCTATGAGCGACGCGGGCTGCTCACCCCGGCGCGCACCGAGGGCGGTACCCGCCGCTACAGCGACGACGACCTCGATCGGCTGCAGCGGATTGCCGAGCTGGTCGCCGACGGTGTCAACATCGCCGGCATTGCCCAGATTCTGCCGTTGCAGGACCACAACGCCGAGCTGGCCTCGACCAATGGTGAGCTCGCCTCGGAAAATGCACGGCTGCGGTCCCAGGAACCGCGCACCGCACGCCGCTAACACCTGGCGTCGCCGTCAGGGGAACCTGGGGCACAAGGATATCTATTGTTGTCCAAAAGGTTTCGGCACGAGATCGCGGTGCCGACGCTAGAAGAGGTGAATGTGAATGGACTTCGCCGCCCGGTCAACCGATTCCGCCGGGACGGCGCGCGGATCCTCGACACCACCGAAGGGGGGGCTGGTCGCGTGGCGCGGCTGCAGCCCCGATGCGGCGTTCGTCGAGATCGTGCACACCGCCAAACGCCACAACGTGGGCGCGATGACCATGGCCGACGACCTCGCTCAAATTGCCCGGACCCCCCCTGGGGCGGTGAAGCAGACCGTGGGCGCGGCATCCGGGGCGCGGGCTTTGCTGCGGCGGCCCACGACCGGGGTGTCGTGGGTCATACGGAAGTCGGTGTCCAGTGCGGCGCCCGCCACCAACGCAGCGCTGGTGAGAACCCCGGCGCGTCGTTCAGGTTCGCCGATCCTCGTCAACGGTGCTGTCGTCGATGCGCTGCTGCAGTGCGGCATTGAGGGCGTGGGCCTCGGCGAGTTGGTCCTCGAGAATGATGATGCGGCAGGCTGCTTCCAATGCCATGCCCTGATCGACGAGCTCGCGGGCGCGCGCCGCGATCCGCAGCTGATAGCGCGAATAGCGGCGATGTCCGCCTTCAGAACGTTGCGGGATCAGTAATCTGGCCTCATCGAGGCTTCGCAAAAATGCCGCAGTGGTGTCGAGTATTCGCGCTGCACTGCCCATGCTGTAGGCCGGGTAGTCCTCGTCGTCGAACTTGTCATTCGGATTCGGTTCACTCGAACCGTTCTGTGGTTGTACGACTAAACCTTTCGAATCATCAACGGCCGTGTCCAGTAGGCGAGCCGCCCACCGAACATCTTCGCGATGAACGCGAACACGCCCGGGGAGGCCGGGCGACGTTGATATAGGGAGGATCGGTGCCCCCCCTGGGGTCACAACACCACCACCCCGAGGGGGCACCGATCCGCGGGAGCGCACGATATCTCCCGGCATTACTAGGAATACTGCAGGATCGTCCGCACAGACGCACTCGCGCGACGATCCGACGGTAACTCCCTCCTTTCACTGTTCACTCCACCTTCACCACGGTCCGAAAGCCAACATGCTGCCTGGCCCTCGTACTGCTTGACCGCGCTGACGTCACACTTCACGGGCAGTTCATCATCTCCCGTGCCACTTACCCTCTAATCTCAACACCGCATACTCTAGCGAGAGCGCTATCGAATGTCTACATCAGCCAATGCAGATTTTTTGGGGCGTGGCAGTGCCGGGGTCGCGTGACACCCATCCGAAGGCGCCTTGACACGCCACCTGCGCAGCCCGGGGCCGATGCGATAGGGCGTCACCTCGACCGCCGAGGCCGACACACAGCGAGCATCGAGGTGACGTGGCAACTGCCTCGGGGGTGTTAACGGGAAACGCATTGCTCTGCAGCGACTTTGGTCACTACACCGCCGCCCCTTACAACCTCGTTTGTCGGGAACGCCCACGATTCAAACCGTTCCCGATAAGGCTGTTTCCTCACGCATCACCTAGGCCGGAACAACCAGACCCATCTGAACCAACTCCAGATGACTGCGAATCCAGAATGCCACCGACCGCGCCGATCCCGGCGCGGTCGGTGGCACCTCAGATACTCAGAACCATTGACCGAACTTGCGGATGTAGATCGTCTTCACGGTCTGAGCGACGACGCAGTAGGACACGAGCGTCGCGGCCAGCCATCCGAAGTACGCCCAGGGCAGCGGCTGCAATCCGACGGCCGCGCCCAGCGGTGAGAACGGGATCAGGATCCCGAGCACACAGACCGCGCCGGTCGTCAGCAGCACCGGCAACGCCGCGGTGCTCTGGATGAACGGGATCTTCCGGGTGCGCAGCATGTGTACGACCAGCGTCTGCGACAGCAGGCTTTCGATGAACCAGCCCGATTGGAACAACGACTGCATCTCGGGTGAGTGGGCCGCGAAGACGTACCACATCACCGCGAAGGTGGTGATGTCGAAGATCGAGGATGTCGGTCCCATCCAGATCATGAAACGGCCGATGTTCCTGGCATCCCACTTGCGCGGCTTGAGCAGGTACTCCTTGTCCATGCGGTCCCAGGGCAGGGCCAGCTGGGAGACGTCGTACAGCAGGTTCTGGATCAGCAGGTGGATCGCCAGCATCGGCAGGAACGGGATGAAGGCGCTGGCCACCAATACCGAGAACACGTTGCCGAAGTTTGAGCTGGCGGTCATGTTCAGGTACTTGACGATGTTGCCGAACGTCTCGCGGCCCTTGACCACGCCCTCTTCGAGCACCATCAGGCTCTTCTCGAGCAGGATGATGTCCGCCGATTCCTTGGCGATGTCGGTGCCGGTGTCCACCGAGATGCCCACGTCCGCATCGCGCAGTGCCGGTGCGTCGTTGATGCCGTCGCCCAGAAAACCGACCGTGTGCCCGTTGGCCTGCAGCGCCCGCAGTACTCGCGACTTCTGCAGTGGGGTCAACTTCGCGAAAACGGTTGTCTCGTCGGCAATGCGGCGGAGTTCGTCGTCGTCGAGGGCGTCGATCCGGGAGCCGAGAACGGGCCGGCCGGGATCGAGCCCTACCTCGCGGCAGATCTTGGCGCTGACGACGTCGTTGTCACCGGTGAGGACCTTCACGGTGACGCCGTGTTCTGCCAGGGCCATGAGAGCCGGGGCGGCCGTCTCCTTCGGCGGATCGAGGAAGGTGAGAAAGCCGTGGACGACGAGGTCCTTCTCGTCCTCGATGCTGTACCGGTGCGTCCGCTGAACGCGGGGGATCTCCCGGGTGGCCACCAACAGCACCCGGAACCCCTCGCGGTTGTAGTCGCGGGCCTTTGCGGCCAGTGCCGCGCGGTCGGCCTCTTCGAGCGGGCGACTGGCCGTGCCGTCCCACACCTGGGTGGACACCGCCAGCATCTCCTCGACGGCACCTTTGCAGACCAGCAGGTGATTGTGTTCGACGTCCTGCACGACGACGGACAGCCGGCGTCGTTCGAAGTCGAACGGAAGTTCGTCGACCTTGCGGTATGCCGAGGCGGCAAGTAGCGCTTCGGGTGTCCCGTCGGCGAAGTGCAGGACGGCGCGGTCCATCAGGTTCTTGACGCCGCTCTGGTGAAAGCTGTTGAGCCAGGCCAGGGCGAGCACGTTGTCGTCGCGGTCGCCCTGGATGTCCGCGTGATGCTCGAGGATGATCCGGTCCTGGGTGAGCGTGCCGGTCTTGTCGGTGCACAGCACGTCCATCGCGCCGAAGTTCTGGATCGCGTTGAGGCGCTTGACCACGACCTTGCGACGCGACAGTGCGACGGCGCCCTTGGCGAGATTGGACGACACGATCATCGGCAGCATTTCCGGGGTGAGCCCGACCGCGACGGCGAGCGCGAACAGGACCGCCTCGGGCCAGTCGCCCTTGGTGAAACCGTTGATCAGCAACACGATCGGCACCATCACCGACATGAAGCGGATCAGCAGCCAGCTCACGCTGTTGACGCCCCGGTCGAAGGCCGTCTCCGCGCGTGAGCCCACGATCGCGGTGGCGAGCGACCCGAAATAGGTGTGTCCGCCGGTCGATACGACGACGGCGGTCGCGGTGCCGCTCACCACATTGGTGCCCATGAAGCAGATGCCGGGGAGGTCGAGCGGGTCGGCCTCGTCGTCGGCGCGACCGGATTCCTGGCTCACTGCGCCGCAGGTGTCGTACTTCTCCACGGGCAGGGCCTCGCCCGTCAGCGCTGCCTGGCTGACGAACAGATCGCGAGAATCGACCAGGCGGATGTCCGCGGGGATCATGTCGCCCGCCGACAGCTGGACGATGTCGCCGGTAACGATCTGCGCCATGGGGACTTCCATGAGTTCGGGCGTGGCGTCCGGGCTGGCCCGGCGCCGCACCGTCGCGGTGTTCCGCACCATCGCCTTGAGTGTTTCTGCCGCCTTGCCCGAGCGGTACTCCTGCCAGAACCGCAGCAGGGCGCTGAGCGCGACCATGGTGACGATGATCGTCACGCCCGTGTAGTCCGCGTCCTGCCCGGCACGGATCGGCATGTAGATGTCGGTGACCGAGCTGATGGCGGCCAGCACCATGAGTACCGCGATGAACGGGTTCTTGAAGGCTTCCAGGAATTGGAGGAGTGCCGGCGGCGCCTTGTCGTGGGCCACCTCGTTGGGGCCGTCGTCGGACAGCCTTTCGGCGGCATCCTCGATGGTGAGGCCGTCGAGGTGGCCTCTCACGTTGGCCAGCGTGACGTCCAGGTCGTTGTGTGCCTCAGCGGCCGCCCGCAGCGACAGGTGGCGGTCGTCGGGCTTGGCGGGGGTCAGGGTGGTCTGCTCGAACGCAGTGTTCATCGGCTGCTCCGGTCGGTGGTGAGCGCGCACCGCAAGTCACACCGAACCTGCTGGCAACAGCCGAGATTCGGTGAGACTTGGGGTGTGTGCGGGTTGTCGGGGGTTGGTTCACGTCGGTAGCGACGTGCACGTTGGTTGAATCAAAGGGATGTGGGATCGCTCGGTTATGGAGCGGTATGTGAGCCGCCGCCCAGTGAAGCGGTCAGGACCGCTACCGGGGTGTTGCTCATCCTCAGGTTGTGCCGCTCCTGCGGGGTCAGCGATGCGCGCGTGTGGATCCACGCGATCGGGCCCCTGACCAAGCCCTGGGTACGACGAAGAAAGGTGTTGCGCTGCATGGGATCAACTCCATCTGAATCGGAGCTCTCCGTGTCGGCAGGCATGCGGCAGCCACCCACCACGGGTGTCCGGGGTGGTGTGATCTACGCAGTCATCGACAGCGGAAAGATGTTTATGGACAGACGTTTTCGAATCGGACTGGGATACGGACTGTCACTTGACGTCATGTCGTCGTCACCTCCTCGCTGTCGGGCGCACAGGGCGCTGGCCTTGACGCAGTCGTCAGACATAAACGCTGAGGAGGAAGTTGGGCACATGGCCGAACGCGCCGGTTCTGGCGCGAGCACTTCCTCATCAGAGCTTTGGCACTACACGACGTGTCCCACCGGAGGTGGGAAGCCACTTCGGGTCATCCCTTAAGCCGGGAAGACCTGTCCTAATCCTGGGCGTCTCTCGACGTCGTCGGATCAGTGGCCTGTGTTCGTGTAGGAGCCTCACCTAACGAAGCGCGGTTTTCATTAGAGACCTTACACGAGGCAATTGTCAACACGGTTCGCTGTCGAATCTCGGCTCCCAAATGGGTTGTGTCAGTTGGGTAGTGACACATCGCGCCGTGTTGGTGACGGCCGTCACCGGGAGTTTCCGGGCGGTTCCACAGCATTCACCCAAGAATCGGCAGGGCAACGGGGTTTGCGGTTGCCTGTGCGCACCCGCCGGATGTGTTGTGATGTGCCTATGCCTGAGCAAAGTCTCGAGCCTGATGCCGGCGAGGACGAGCAAAAGCCACCGGCCATCACCGCGCGCGGAATCATGATGCACGGGCCATGGGGCCCGGTGTACGGACCCATCGACCTCGACATCGACGAAGGCGGTGTCACAGTGCTGGTCGCGCCGTCGGGCACCGGGCGCACCGCACTGCTGATGACGCTGGCCGGGCGGATGAGAACAGCGCGAGGGCAGCTGACCGTGTTCGGGCGTACCCGGGCACCCGACATCTTCCGCTGCGCGGCGTTGGCCGGGATCGACGAGCTCGACACCGTGTCGGAGTCGGTGACAGTGCGCGACCTGGTCACGGAGCAGCGTCGGTGGGACGCGCCTTGGTACACGCTGGTGGGGCGGGCCGACGAAGACGCGCTGGCCGCCATGTGCGCGCCGGTTTTCGGTGAGCTGCCGCTGCCGTCGCTGACGTCGTACTTCGACGGCCTCACGGAGCTCGACCAGATCCTGTTGCGCATCGCGCTGGCCAACACCGGGACCCCGCCGCTGCTGGTGGTCGGCAACCTCGACCACCTCACCGATGACCGCAACCGCGACATCCTGCTGGGGCGGCTGTTCGCGCTGGGGGAGAAGCAGACCGTGATCACCGCGACGGTCAACGGGGTGCCCGGCCATCTGGTCTCGGCCGTGCGGGCGCAGGTGTCAGTACCCAACACGACGCTGGCCGAGCTGGCCGGTTCGCAGAAAGGTGGCGAGTAACCGTGCTGGCCGGAATGTCGTTGGGCACTGACCTCAAGCGATTCTCGCGCGGCACGATGCCGCGGATCGCGCTCGTGACGGTCATCCTGCTGCCGCTGTTGTACGGCGCGATGTACCTGTGGGCGTTCTGGAATCCGTTCGGCGAGGTGAACAAGGTTCCGGTGGCGCTGGTGAACGAAGATCAGGGCGCCGTCGCGGAGGGGCAGCAGATCAAGGCCGGAGACGAGGTCTCCGATGCACTGGTCGATTCGGGTCAGCTTCAGCTGCACCGGGTTTCGGCGCAGGAGGCCGCCGAGGGGGTGGCCGACGGCAAGTACTACTTCTCGATCACGTTGCCGCAGGATTTCAGCACCAGCATCACGTCTCCGTCGGGTGGGTCGCCGCACCAGGCCAACGTGCGCTTCACGTTCAACGACGCGAACAACTACCTGGGCTCGATCATCGGCCAGAATGCCGCCCGTGAGGTGATCAACCAGATCAACGCGAAGATCGGCGAACGCACCCTCGGCACCGTGCTGACCGGGCTGACGGATGCCGGGACAGGACTGGTGAAGGCGGCCGACGGCGCGCAGCAATTGGCCACCGGCAGCGCGGCGGCCAATGACGGCGCGCACCGGCTGTCCACCGGCGCCGACGCCTTGACGGCGGGCCTGGTCACCGCGCGCGACGGGTCCGCGCAGCTGGCTGCGGGTACCCGGCAGCTGTCGACGGCGGTCGACACGGCGACTGATCCGCTGCTCACAGTGCTGGACCGGGTCAGCGGGCTCGGGCTGGACCCCAACGAGGTCGGCATGGCCGCGCAGCGGCTGTCGGGTGCGGTGCGCTCGACCACCGACCGGATCGCGGCGCTGAACATCGATCAGGCTCAGGCCGCGGCCATCGTCGATCAGGCGGTCGGTTTCTTGCGCAACAGCCCCGACCCCGCAGTGCGCGACACCGGGGAGTTCCTGGCCGGTGCTCAACGGCTGCTGCAGGCGCGAGGGCTCGACCCCACCACCGATGAGGGTCTGATCCGGTTGCGGGACAACGCCACCCAGTTGGAGAACGAGCTGGGCGACCCGAACAGCAAACTGCGGGTATTCCTCACCAAGGCGGTCACCGGAGGGTTGCGCTCCGACGTCGTCAAATTGCGCGACGGTGCGCACCAACTCGACAGCGGCGCGCAGCGGCTCAACAGCGGTCTGGTGCAGTTGGCCAACGGCGGGCGCCAACTGTCGAGCGGGGCAGGTGAACTGGCTGCCGGCACGGAGAAGCTCCAGGCCGGCAATCAGCAACTGGCGACCGCGCTTAAGGAGGGGTCGACCCAGGTCCCGTCATGGACCCCGCAGCAGCGCACCGACGTCGCGCGGACCCTGGCTGCGCCGGTGGCGCTGGACATCCAGACCCACAACCCGGCCGCCACGTTCGGCACCGGTTTCGCGCCGTTCTTCCTGCCGCTGGCCCTGTTCATCGGCGCACTCATCATCTGGATGTTGTTGAAGCCGTTGCAGTCCCGTCCGGTGGTCAACGGGCTGGGAGCGCTGCGGGTGGTGCTCGCCTCCTACTGGCCTGCCCTGCTGATCGTGTTCTGCCAGGTCGTCGTGATGTATGTGGTGGTGCATTTCGGGGTGGGCCTGCAGGCCAAGTACCCGCTGTCCACCGTGGCGTTCCTGCTGTTGGTGGCGGGCACGTTCCTGGCGCTGATCCAGGCTTTCAACGCCTTGTTCGGGGTGTCGGTGGGCCGGGTGGTGACGCTGGCCTTCCTGATGCTGCAACTGGTCTCGGCCGGCGGTATCTATCCGGTGGAGACCACCGCGAAACCGTTCCAGATACTGCACCCGGTCGATCCGATGACCTACGCCGTCAACGGACTTCGCCAGTTGATCGTGGGTGGGATCGATTCCCGGCTGTGGATCGCGATCGCGGTGCTGCTCGGTGTGCTGGTGGTGTCGCTGGCCGCGAGTTCGTGGGCCGCGCGAAGAGACCGGCAGTACACCATGGACCGGCTGCGCCCCCCGATCGAAGTGTGAGCCTGGTGATTTCGGTGCGTTTGGTAACGCTGACCGTTACCAAACGCACCCAAATCACCCGAGCCCGATCCGCCGGTAACGGTCCAGCCGGGTCTGCAGTCGCTGCTCGCCGGGCACGGCCCGCAATTGGGAGAGCTCGCTGCCGATCGCGGTCGACAGTCGCTGGGTGAAGGCTCGTGGCTCGTCCGCAGCGTCGGGATGCTCGGGCACGATCACATCGACGATGCCGGCCCGCAGCAGGTCTGTCGACCGAACCCCTTGTGCGGCAGCCAGTTCCGGGGCATGCGCGGTATCGCGGAAGACGATCGCGCTGGCCCCCTCGGGCGGCAGGGGCGCGAGCCAGCCGTTGGCCGCGGCCAGCACCCGGTCGGCGGGCACCATCGCCAGGGCGGGCCCGCCGCTGCCCTGGCCCATCAGCACCGACACCGTCGGGGTGTCCAGCGTGACCAATTCGGCCAGGCAGCGGGCGATCTCGCCGGCCAGCCCACCCTGCTCGGCCTCGATCGACAGGGCCGGGCCCGGGGTGTCGATCACCAGGACCAGCGGCAGCTGCAGTCCGGCCGCCAACGCCATGCCGCGCCGGGCCTCGCGCAGCGCGCCGGGCCCGACCAGCCCACCCTCGCTGCGGCGCTGGCCGAGCACCACCGCGGGCTGTCCGCCGAAGCGGGCCAGGGCCAGCAGCATCGTCGCGGCCTCGCCGCGTTCGGTTCCGGAGAGCAGCACCCGGTCCGTGGCTCCGTGCCGCAACAGGTACCCCACTCCGGGGCGGTCGGGCCGCCGCGAGGCCAGCACCGATTCCCAGGCCGGCACGTCGGGCAGTGGTTCAGGGGCCGTAGGCGCAGGGGGCGGGACAGGAGTGTCCACGACCACCCGCAGCGTGCGGTCCAGGGTGTCGCGCAGCAGCGCGAGCGGCACCACCCCGTCGATCACGCCGTGGGCGTGCAGATTCTCGGCGGTCTGCACGCCGGACGGGAACGGTTCGCCGTACAGGTGCTCGTACACCCTGGGCCCGAGGAAACCGATCAGCGCGCCGGGCTCGGCGGCGGTGACGTGCCCGAGTGAACCCCAGGAGGCGAACACCCCGCCGGTGGTGGGATGCCGCAGGTAGACGAGGTAGGGCAGGTGGGCCTGCTTGTGCAGTTCGACGGCGGCGGCGATCTTGACCATCTGCAGAAAAGCCACGGTGCCTTCCTGCATCCGGGTCCCGCCGGAGCTCGGGGAAGCCAGGATCGGCAGCCGCTCGGCTGTGGCTCTCGTCACGGCGGCGGTGATCCGCTCGGCGGCGGCCACCCCGATGGACCCGGCCAGGAAGTCGAACTCGCAGGCGACCACGGCCACGCGGCGGCCGAAGATGGTTCCTTCCCCGGTCAGCACGGATTCGTCGAGCCCCGTCTTCGCCGACGCTTCGGCCAGTTCTCGCTGGTAATCCTCAGAACGGGCGATCTCAAGAGGTGGGCTGTCCCAGCTCTTGAACGAGCCCTCGTCGAGCACTGCATCACGAAGCGCGCGGGCGCCGATCCGACTCACGGCTTGAGCGTATATAGGCTGGCCACATGATTGGTGTGACCAGAGACGGCAGTGTCCTGACCCTGGAACTGCAACGCGAGGAGCGGCGCAACGCGCTGAACTGCGAGCTTGTCGACAGCTTGCGGGAAGCGGTCGAGCATGCCGCTGAGCAGGACATCCGGGCCATCGTGCTGACCGGCGCGGGCCCGGTGTTCAGCTCGGGCGCGGACCTGACCGACGCCGCGGGCATGGCCGAGAAGCTCCCCGACAAGGCCCTGGCGCTGAACCTGGCGATCGACAAGGCGCCGGTTCCGGTCATCGGTGCGATCAACGGCCCGGCGATCGGTGCGGGCGTCATCTTGTCGATGATCTGCGATCTGCGGGTCGTCGCCCCCGAGGCCTACTTCCAGTTCCCGGTCGCGAAGTACGGCCTGGCCTTGGACAACTGGAGCATCCGGCGACTGACCTCGCTGGTGGGTTACGGTCGGGCACGCGGCATGCTGCTCGGCGCCGAAAGGCTCACCGCGGAGACCGCGCTGCAGACCGGCATGGCCAACCGCATCGGCACGCTGGCCGACGCCCAGAAGTGGGCCGCCGAGCTCGCCGGGTTCGCCCCGCTGGCGCTGCAGCACGCCAAGCGGGTGCTCAACGACGACGGCGCCTACGAGGAGTCGTGGCCCGCCCACAAGGAGCTGTTCGACAAGGCGTGGGGCAGCCAGGACGTCATCGAAGCCCAGGTGGCCCGGATCGAGAAGCGGCCGCCGAACTTCACCGGGGCCTGACATGCTGGGCGCTGCGCTGCGGTTGGGTGTCAGGTCGGCTTCACTGCTCGCCGGCGGGTGGTTGGTGCGTGCGCTGAACGGCACCTACGCGTCGGTGGGGGCACTGCCCCGCGACATCCGCCCGGTGGCGCAGCGGTCCCTGCAGTACGCCGACGGTGTGTTCGTCAACATCGAGCCGGCCTCTCCCGGCGTCACCATGAGCCGGGAAGAGTGGCGCATGCTGCTCAGCGAGATGCTCAGCTCGCGTTCGGCCAGCCGGCCGCCGGGGTTGATCCCGCTCGCCGAACCCACCGAAAACGACGGCGGAGAAGCCGCGTCGTGCGCGGTGTCCTGGTATGGGCACTCCACCGCGCTGGTGGAGATCGACGGGTACCGGGTGCTGACCGATCCGGTGTGGAGCCGTCGCTGTTCGCCGTCGCGCGTGGTGGGCCCGCAGCGGCTGCATGAGCCGCCGCTGCCGCTGGAAGCTCTGCCGGCCGTGGACGCCGTGGTGATCAGCCACGATCACTACGACCATCTCGATATCGAGACGGTCCTGGGGTTGGTCCGGACCCAGCGGGCGCCGTTCGTGGTGCCGCTGGGTATCGGGGCGCATCTGCGCAAATGGCGGATACCCGAAGAGCGGATCATCGAGCTGGACTGGAACGAGAGCCACCGGATCGGCGAGCTGACCCTGGTGTGCACGCCCGCCCGGCACTTCTCCGGGCGGCTGTTCCAGCGCAACACCACGCTGTGGGCGTCGTGGGCCTTCGTCGGGCCGCAGCACCGGGCTTTCTTCGGCGGAGACACCGGCTACACCAAGAGCTTCGCCGAGATCGGTTCGGAATACGGGCCTTTCGATCTGACCCTGCTTCCGGTCGGGGCGTATCACCCGAGTTGGCCCGACATCCACATGAATCCAGAGGAGGCGGTGCGCGCCCATCTGGACGTCGCCGATTCCGGGTTGTTGGTGCCGGTCCACTGGGCGACGTTCCGGCTGGCGCCGCACCCGTGGGCCGAGCCGGTGCGCCGATTGCTGACTGCGGCCGATCCGGCCGGGGTGCAGATCGCGGTGCCGCGCCCGGGGCAGCGGGTGGACGCCGCGTCCGCGGCACTCGACCCGTGGTGGGAGTTCTGACCGGTTTCCGGTGGCAAACTGACGGCTTGAGCTCCACGACACCGACGGGACGAGGACTTTTCGCGGATGACGACGATCAATGTCACTGGTCTCACCGATGCCGAGGTGGCCCAGCGGGTAGCCGAGGGTAAGAGCAACGACGTCCCGACGCGTGCGGCGCGCAGCATCTCCGAGATCATCCGCGGCAACGTGTTCACCCGGATCAACGCGATCCTGGGTGTGCTGTTTCTGATCGTGCTGTCCACCGGTTCGTTGATCAACGGGGCGTTCGGCCTGCTGATCATCGCCAACAGCGCCATCGGCATCATCCAGGAGATCCGGGCCAAGCAGACCCTGGACAAGCTGGCCATCGTCGGACAGGCCAAGCCCACGGTGCGGAGAGAATCCGGTAGCCGCGCGGTACTGCCCGCCGAGGTCGTGCTCGACGACATCATCGAACTCGGCCCGGGCGATCAGATCGTGGTGGACGGCGAGATCATCGAGGATTCCAACCTTGAGGTCGACGAGTCGCTGTTGACCGGCGAGGCCGATCCGATCGTCAAAGCCGTGGGTGATGCGGTGATGTCGGGCAGTTTCGTGGTCGCCGGTTCCGGCGCCTACCGCGCCACCAAGGTCGGGCACGAGGCGTACGCCGCCAAGCTCGCCGAGGAGGCCTCCAAGTTCACGCTGGTGAAATCCGAACTGCGCAACGGCATCAACAAGATCCTGCAGTTCATCACCTACCTGCTGGTGCCCGCCGGCCTGCTCACCATCTACACCCAGCTGTTCACCACCGACCCTCGGGTCCTGGACTCGCTCAAGCGGACCTACCACGACATCGTCGCCAACGAGGGCGGCTGGCGAGAGTCGCTGGCAATCATCATGAGTCAGGTCTTCACCACCGATGCGGTGTGGCATGAACCGGTGTTGCGCATGGTGGGAGCCTTGGTGCCGATGGTGCCCGAGGGCCTGGTGCTGATGACGTCGATCGCATTCGCGGTCGGGGTGGTGCGGTTGGGCCGACGCCAGTGCCTGGTCAACGAGCTTCCGGCGATCGAAGGTCTGGCCCGCGTCGACGTGGTGTGCGCGGACAAGACCGGCACGTTGACCGAAAACGGTATGCGGGTCAGCGATCTGAAGCACTGTCACGGGGATCGCGAAAATACTGTCACAGAGGCGTTGGCACAGTTGGCTGCCGATGACGCCCGGCCCAATGCGAGCATGCTGGCCATCGCCGAGGCTTTCGCGACGCCGCCGGGATGGAAGGCCACCGCGACGGCCCCGTTCAAGTCCGCCACCAAATGGAGCGGTGCGTCCTACGGCGAGCACGGCAACTGGGTGATCGGCGCCCCGGATGTGTTGTTGGACTCCAGCTCACCGGTGGCCGAGGAAGCCGAGCAGATCGGGGCCCAGGGGCTGCGGGTGCTGCTGGTCGGGTCGTCCGACCTGGCGGTCGACGCGCCGCAGGCCCCGGGCATGGTCACCCCGGTCGCATTGGTGGTGCTGGAGCAGCGGATCCGTCCCGATGCCGCTGACACCATCGAATACTTCGCTTCCCAACATGTTTCGGTCAAGGTGATCTCCGGGGACAACGCGGTGTCGGTGGGTGCGGTGGCGGGCAAGCTCGGACTGCACGGCGAGACGATGGATGCCCGCCAGTTGCCTCACGAACCTGAGCAGTTGGCCGAAACCCTGGACGAATACACGACGTTCGGCCGAGTGCGTCCGGATCAGAAGCGGGCCATGGTGCACGCCCTGCAGTCACGCGGACACACGGTGGCGATGACCGGTGACGGCGTCAACGACGTGCTGGCCCTCAAGGATGCCGACATCGGCGTCGCGATGGGCTCGGGCAGTTCGGCGTCGCGTGCGGTGGCGCAGATCGTGTTGCTGGACAACAAGTTCGCCACGCTGCCCTATGTGGTCGGTGAGGGTCGGCGGGTGATCGGCAACATCGAACGCGTCTCGAATCTGTTCCTCACCAAGACCGTGTACTCGGTGTTGTTGGCGATCCTGGTTGCGTTGGCCGGATTGTCGTCCAAGTTGTTCGGCACCGATCCGCTGTTGTTCCCGTTCCAGCCGATCCACGTGACCATCGCGGCCTGGTTCACCATCGGTATCCCGGCGTTCGTCCTGTCGCTGGCCCCGAACACCGAGCGCGCCCACACGGGTTTCGTGCGCCGGGTGATGACGGCCGCACTGCCCTCCGGCCTGGTGGTCGGCACCGTAACTTTCATCTCCTACCTGGTGGCGTATCAGGGCCGGGATGCCGATCTGACGGAGCAGACGCAGGCCTCGACGGCGGCGCTGATCACGTTGCTGGTGTCCTCACTGTGGGTGCTGTCGGTGGTGGCCCGCCCCTATGAGTGGTGGCGCGTGGCCCTGGTCGCGTTTTCCGGGTTGGCATACGTGCTGATTTTTTGTTTGCCGTTGGCTCAACGCCTGTTCATGCTTGATCCGTCGAACCTCAAGGTCACCGCGGTTGCACTGGGCATCGGCCTGGTCGGAGCATCGCTGGTGGAGGTGCTCTGGTGGGTTCAGGGGAGGGTCCTGGGGGAGAAGCGCCGGTTGTGGAGATAGCTGGCTGCGGGGAGAATGGCCAGCGTTCAGTCGAGAATCGAGAAGATAGGGTGGGCTGATGGGATTCCTGGACAAGGCCAAGAGCCTGTTGTCGCAGAACGCTGACAAGGTGGAGCAGGTCATCGACAAGGCCGGCGACATCGTCGACGAGAAGACGCAGGGCAAGTACAGCCAGCATGTCGACAAGGCGCAAGAAGCGGCGAAGAACGCCCTCAACAAGGAAGAACCGCAGCAGTAAGTTATGGCCAAATTGTCTGTCTCCGTCGATGTTCCGTTGCCGCCGGAGAAGGCGTGGGAGTACGCCTCAGATCTGTCCCGTTACGACGAGTGGCTCAGCATCCACCGGGCGTGGCGTTCGAAGCTGCCCGAAACCCTGGAAAAGGGCACGGTCATCGACTCGATCGTCGAAGTCAAGGGCATGTTGAACCGCGTGAAGTGGACGCTGGTGAACTACAAGCCGCCGCAGTCCCTGACCCTCAACGGCGATGGCCGTGGCGGGGTGAAGGTCAAGCTGATCGGAAAGATCACGCCGGCCCAGGTGGATGGCGGAGAGGGCGCGAAAGTGTCGTTCGACGTACATCTCGGTGGGCCCGCCTTGTTCGGGCCGATCGGCATGGTGGTCGCCGCCGCGCTCAAGGGCGATATCCAGCAGTCGCTGAACAAGTTCAAGGCGCTCTACGCGTCGTCGTAGTTTCTCGCGAACAGCCCCTGCTTGCGGGGGCTGTTCGGCGTCAGCGGCGAAATCGCCGGCTGACCAGCTTGCTGAACTCGGCCGTCGAACGCCGTACGGATTCGAACTCCAGCGATACCAGCAGCGTGTCGACCATCGCGAAGGGCAGCGTGGTCACGACGGCGCCGCGGCCATATTCGAGGTGCCACGACCCGGGGTGGATGGTCAGGCCGCGGGCATGCCCGCGCTCCAGACAGGTGCGCTCGCCGGGCAGCAGCGTCGGCAACGGCACGATGTCGTCGGAATCGAGGTCGTAAGAGTCGATCTGTCCGGCGAGCAGGAGCTTGTGGATGTCGACGTGCTTGTAGCGTCCGGAAAAGCCCTGTGTCCCAGTGGGGGAACCGAAAAGCACGAGATACTCACGGCGGCTGAAGTACAGGAACCTGACCTTGCCGAGGATTCCCCCGGCCTTGCTGCCCACCCACCGGCCCGGTCCGGTGTCGATCAGGTCGGGATACTCGGCGGCGAGCCGCTCGATTGAGTGTGTGAGTAGCCCGCCGTCTTCCAGCGGCAGGCCGACGACCTGCTTGGCCACGGTGTGCAGCACATCCGGGTCGATCTTGTACGTCATCGGTCGAACTCCAGCGGGAGACTGGTCGGGCCGCTCAGGCCGAGTAGTGGCTTCCAGGGCACCGGTCCGGCCACTCGAGGGCTCGGAAGCCGGCGAGACAGGATCGTGAGTGCCTCGGACAGCTCGAGCCGCGCCAGGTTGGCGCCCAGGCAGTAATGCGCGCCGCCACCGAAGGTCAGGATCGGCGGCGGGTCCTCGCGGGTGATGTCGAAGCGGGTCGGGTCGTCGTAGACGGATTGATCACGGTTGGCCGCATAGGTGTTCACGATGATGAATGTCCCTGCGGGAAAACTGTAGTCGCCGATCTCGGCGTCATCGGCGACGCTGCGCACGGTGCTGCACATCGACGGCGAATGCCGCATGGTTTCCTCGACGGCGCGCATGGCCAGGTCGGGCTGCTCCCGCAGCAGCGCCCACTGGTCGGGGTGGTCGCAGAGCACCTGCATCGAAGCCGCCAGTTGGCTGCGCGTGGTGTCGGTTCCGGCGATCAGGATGGAGAACGCCAGCATTCGTAGTTCGGCGGCGTCCAGCCGGTCGCCGCCGTCTTCGATCCGGATCAGGTCGGACAGCAGATCATCGGTCAGGTGGCGACGCCGGTGGGCGATCATGTGGTCGATGTAATCGTCGAACTCGCCCCACGCCTTCAATACGACGGGCTCCTCCTGCGCGAGATCGCAGTCGAAGCTGACGATTTTGAAGATGTCCTCGGCCCAGCGCGAGAATTGCTGCCAGTCCTCGCGTGGTGCGCCGAAAAGGGCGCAGATGATCGGAATCGGATACGGCCGCGCGACGTCTGCCACGAACTCGCACCGGCCGGAGTCCTGAATACTGTCGATCAATTCGTTGACGACACTGTGGATCGCGTCGTGCATGCGCGCGGTGGCACGTGGGGTGAAAGCCCGGGCGACCAGGCTGCGCAACCGGCGGTGTTCCTCGCCCTCCATGTTCAGGATGCTGCGGGTCACCCTGTCCCACAACGGACCTGACGTGATGCCATGGGCGGACAGGTGTATGCCCTGGGGGATCCCGAACCGCGGATCGCGCAGTACGGCGCGCGCCATCTCGTAGGACAGCACTTCGGGCCCGATCGGGCCCAGTGCGATCGGCGCGACTTCCTGAGCCTCCCGGAACTGCGAATAGATCTGCTGCGGGGTGTCGGTGACGGAGTAGTCGAGGGTCGGCAGACCCGCGTCGAAAACGCTCGGCTTACACATTGGTGGACAGGAATGTCAGGGGCAGTCCCAGGGCGGACAGGTCGATCTCGTCGAGGTAGGAGCCTTCACCGGAGAATCCCTGACGGAACCGCGTCACCGACCCGTACCGCTGTGTCACGGCCTCAGCCGCCCCGGCGTTCGGCACGCGGACCACCACGGTGTAGACACCGTCGCCGTGGCGGTCGAGGAAGTCGCTGACAGAGGCCGCCACCGATGCGGTCGAGCCGGGCAACGGGCTGATCAGCTCGACGCCGCGGTCCCAGTCCAGGTGCACGTGGACGCCGAGGTCGGTGAGTTCGGCCGCGTTGAAGGTGAATCCGAGGTCGGTGAACATCTGCACCATGTCGGCTGTCCGCTCCGCGGCGACCGCGAACACGACGTGGTGCAGTGCCGGTTGGGAGGTCATCGGCGGACGAGCCCACGGGGCCGGATGAGCCCGAGGTCGAGGTGGTTGTGCCAGCCGGGCGAGGCATCGCAGACATCGGGGATTGCGTTGATGGCGCCCATGGCCGTCCAGTCGTAGCCGGGATGGGTCATGGTGCCGTCGGCCTGCCGGACACCTTTGAGGGTCAGCTCGGTGGGCGGGTCGCCCTCGATCACGATCTCGTACCGGGTCTCGCCCCAATCCCATGCCGGTTCGAGCTTGTCGGGGCCTGTGGTCACATAGATCGCGTGGAAGACGATCAGCGGCTTCCCGCCCACCCACGCGGTCCATTCGTGGCGCTGCGCGGCGACGGTGCCCTTCGGGATCGCGCCCTCGTCGTGGGGGATTTCCGCGGCAGCGGTCGCGACTTCGACCTCGGCCGCGGTCACCTCGTCGATGGTCACGCCGAGTCCGTCGGCGATCATGTGCATCGATTGGGCGAAGAACGGCAGGCCGAGACCCAGAATCGTTGGCTCCGCTAGGAATTTGTCCTTGTCTTTGCCGAATCCCATCCAGTCGATGTGGTCCGTCGGGGCGTCCTTCAGTACGTCGACGACCTCGTACACATGGATGGTGTCGATCCTGCTCATCACGCGGGCCAGGGTGAGCGGCAGGATGTCCCCGGCGTAACCGGGATGGATACCGCCACCGTGGAACGACGTCCCGCCGTCGGCGCAAGCCGCCCGGATCTGTTCGGCGGGCTTGCTGAAATCCGGTGAGGGATGAAAGAACCCGCTCGTGGTCACCACGTTCTTGCCGGACCGTAGCAGCCGGCACACGGTGTCGACGTCCATGATGATCGGCGTGTAGAACACGCAGTCGGCGTCCAGCGCGACGATGGCGTCGACGTCGTCGGTGGCGGTCACACCGATCGGTGCGATACCCGCGATCACGCCGGCATCTTTGCCCACCTTGTCTTCGCTGTGCACCAGGACTCCGACGAGGTCGAACACCGGGCTCTCGGCGAAGTGTCGCACGCCGGCCTGGCCGACGTCGCCGGTCATCCACTGGATGATCCGGTAGGTCTTGTCAGACATTGAGCACACCTCGGGGCAGTAGTAGGGGCAGGTCGTTGTAGGTGGCGATGCCCGGGGGCGCGGCCACCACCGTGGGGATCGCGGTGATTGCGGGCATGGCGGTGATCGTCAGCCCGAGCATGATGAAGTCCTCGATGGTCTCGGCTGCGAAGTCCGAGGGAGGTTCAAAGCTCAAGGTGCTCTTGATCGTGGGCCTGCCCTCCACGGTGACGGTGTAACCGAACGTGGTCGACCAGGCCGGTTCCAGCGACTGGCCTTTGGTCCACACGCCGCGGATCTCGATCACATCGCGCCCGCCGGCCGTGCCGATCCACCGGACGTCGATGCCGGCGACGCAGCCGGCGGCGATGGTCCAGTCGCCGGGCAGATCCAGGTCTTCGGTGGTCTGGGCATAGCTGGGGTCGCACCGGATACCGTCGAGTTCGACGCCGAGAGCGACGGCAACCAGCTGGACCGCTTCCCGGAAGATGCCCGATCCCTTTTCGGTGATCGCCTGCAGATCGGGGTGGTCGATGGGATAACCGAAGCCCATCGGGATCTCGGTGGCCGGCGAGTTGTAGATCGTGGTGTCGAACGACTCCAGGATGGAGATCCGGTCGACGCGATCAGAGATGCCTGCGGTGACCACGGCGAACAACTGGATGAAGCCCGGGTTGATGCCGCTGCCGAAAATGGTTGAGCCGCCTCGTTCACAGGCGTCGATGACACGATCGCGGCCCTCGCCCAGGCCGTGCCCGTTGATGAACTCGGACGTGGTGACGACGTTGATGCCGGCGCCGAGAATGCGGACCAGTACGTCGACGTCGGCGAACATCGGGTTGTAGACGACGCAGTCCGGCTGCAGGGCCAGCAGCGCGTCGGCGTCGTCGGTGGCTGCCACGCCCAGCGGTTCGAGGCCGCAGAGCTCGCCGACGTCCTTGCCCACCTTGTCGGGTGCCCAGGCGTAGCAGCCGACGAGCTCGAGTTCGGCATTCGCGACGATGGCGTGGACCGACTTGCGGCCGACGTTGCCTGTCGTCCACTGCACGACCCGGTAGGTCATGTGGTGGACCGGCCGCTGGGCGTGAAAGTTACCGGGACCGAGCGGAATCCGCGGGTGACGGAGTTGCCGTGAAACTTCGCCTGCTCTCCCGCTGCGAGCGTGAAATCGGGCCTCCGGGACAGCACCCGCTCCAGGCCCACCTGGAATTCCAGCCGAGCCAGGTTGGACCCGAGGCAGCGGTGCACGCCGGCCCCGAAACCGAGGTGCCGGTTCTCGCGACGGTCGAGGATGCACCGGCCCGCGTCGGGAAACTCCTGTTCGTCGCGGTTGGCGGCGGCGTAGTTGACGATGACCGACTCGCCCGGCGAGAACGTGCAGCCGTTCAGTTCCACCTCTTTGGCCACGGTGCGGGGAATGCCGTGGATCGACCCGGCGAACCGGATGAACTCCTCGACGGCACGGGCGAGGAGTTCGGGATCGCCGATCAGGCGGTCCCGCTCGGCCGGGTTGGTGGCGAGGTAGTGATAGGCGAAAGACATTGCGCTGGCGGTCGTCTCGAGACCGGCCTGAACCAGGAGCATGGCGTTGGACACGATATCGCCGAATGACAGTTTTTCTCCGTCGATCTCGGCGGACAGCAGGACGTCGATCATGTCGTCACGGGGCGGCTGGTCCATACGAGCGGTCACGGCGTCGTGCAGGTGCTGGTACAGCCCGCCCCAGGCGCTCATCCGGTCCTGCTCGGTGGCGCCGTTGAGCGCGGTGTCGGTCAACTCGACGCACAGCGGGACGTCTTCGATCGGCATGCCGAGCAGATACTTGAAGAACACGATTCCGGGCTGGCGCCAGGCGATCTGGGCGAGGTCACCGGATCCGCTCTCGATGAGATCGTCGATGAGCCGGTCGGTCTCGGCGCCGATCTCGGGTCGCAACGCCTTCATCCGCGCCGGCGAGAAGTACGGGTTCAGGACCTTGCGGAACTTCTGCTGCCGAGGTGGGTCGAGGGTGATCACCAAATCACCGGCGAGCTGCTCGGCGCCCTCGGGCGTCGGGTTGCTGGAGAAGTGCTCCCAGTCCTGCAGAATCTGGACGCACTCCGCGTAGCGCACCGCCACCCACGCACCGGCCGGCGTCGCGCTGAGAAACGGCTTGTCGGTGCGCGCGAACGGCGATTGCCGTCGCATCACCGAGTAGACGTCGTAAAGAAAGTCGTTGTCGTTGAAATCCTGGTGGCGCAGGTCCCAGTTCTCGGCGTGGCGTTCGAGTGACTCCGGCACGGTGGCTCCTAGCGGCTCTGCTGCTGTTGCTGGGCTGACTCACGTGCTGCTCGTTCTTCGTGGATCCGCACCAGCTCACGGAACCCGATCCGGTGGTACTTGGGTACCGGCTGGATGCCCCACTCGTCCTGCGCGGTGTCCTTGCCTTCGGCGCCCTCGGGTGGGCCGAATGCCGGGTAAGGGACCTTGCATTCGAGGGTGTCGTCGGAATAGCGAACCTTGAGCAGTTCACTGCAGATCTGGGTGAGGCTCAAGGTGGGGTAGCCGTAGTAGACCGCCATGAACGGCAGGGTGAAGGCGCCCTCGAGGACGAGGGCGACCAGGCACACCAGCACCGCGCGCTTGATCCACTTGTGCATGCGCGCGTAGTAGGGCGTGGTGCCGGGAGGGAGATCCTCGGGCTTCTGGTCTTCGGTGGATTCAGGTGTGGTTGTCACAGTGTCTCTCCTAAGTGCTGCATGAATTATCTTCAGTCGGAGAAGATTTCGCGGTTCACCGTGTGCAGGTACGGGATCGCGAGGAACGGGGTGATGTAGAAGATGTCGTAGAGCCACCACCCGATCACCGGGAACACGACGCCTGCGTAGCGGACGTCGGCATACATCGTCATGTTGAACACGTACAGGCACCAGATCAGCACGCCCATCCAGCAGGTGATGATCATCCACTGGTGGCCCCAGCGCTTCATTTGCAGAAAGCCGATCGCGGCGGCGCACCGCATCGCGAAAACGGTGAGGATCATGCCGAACACCATGGACTTCTCGCCCGGCCCGGCGGCGCCGCCCATCCACAGTTCGTTGTAGTGCCAGAAATATCCGGCGTCGAACATGGCGCCCCAGCCGACCATCAGCACCCGGTTGATCAGCGTGTGGTTGGCGACCAGGTCGAGGGCCCAGCCGAGGCTGTTGAGCATGCCGTCGATCAGCACGAGATAGCCGATGAGCGTGACGATCATCGGCCGGACGGAATACCCCGCGCGCAGTGCCTGGCGCTGCAACCACACACCGCGCATGAAGATGGGGAAGCCGATGAGCCCGGGTGCCCACATGCCCATCAGCGCGGCACCGACGATCATCCACTTGTCGGCCCGCCGCTGCGCCAGGCGGGACTGTTCGTGATGCTCTTCGAGGTTGAGGGAACCCTCTGCCGGGACGGATGCCGTAACCTTCACAGGTCCCACCAGCCTCGGGTGAACGACATGTAGAGCTGAATTCCGAACATCATCAACAGGTATCCGTAGATGACGATCTGCAGGACGATGAGGGCTTTCTTGCGGTTGCGTTCCTTCTGATCCACCATGGTGGCGATTCCTTCCTAGGCGCTTGGGCTGTCGGCGTCGGCTCCGGAGAGGCACGCGGACGCGACCTCCCGCAGCCCTTCGGTGATGGCGCCGTCGCTGGACAGCGGGGCGAGGACACAGGCCTCTGCGGCTTCGAGTTCCGTTGCACCGGCGGCGATCAGGTGTGCCGCCGTGACCAGTACCCGAGTCGACGGCGGTTCGAAGTGGAATGCCTCGTCCGCGGTACGGATCGCGGTGGCACACCGGACCAGCCGCTGTGCGGTGGGAAGTCCGACGCCGGCTTCGGTAACGATCACCTCGGCCTCGCGTTCGGGCGGCAGGTACCGCATCGGCAGTGTGACGAAACGCTGCCGGAAGGAGGGTTTGAGCTCCTTGAGCGAGCTGCGGTAGGCAGGGTTGTAGGAGCACACCAACATGAAAGCCTCTGGCGCATGGACGACTTCGCCCGCACGATCCAGGTAGAGCGTGCGCCTGTGGTCGGTGAGCGAGTGCAGCACGGCCAACGAGTCGTGGCGCGCCTCGACCACCTCGTCGAGGTAGCAGATCGCTCCGGCCTTGACCGCCCGCGTGAGGGGCCCGTCGGTCCAGACCACGTCACCGCCGGTGACCATGAACCGGCCGACGAGGTCGGAGCTGGTCAGGTCGTCGTGGCAGCTGATGGTGACGACCGGACGGCTGAGTAGCAGTCCCATGTGCTCGACGAGGCGAGTCTTGCCGCATCCTGTCGGACCAGTGAGCATCACCGGCAGGCGCTGGCGGCAGGCCTGCTCGAACAGCTGAACCTCGTTGGCATTGGCGTAATACGTGTCGGTCATGCAGATACCAGCTCCCGGTGGACGTGGGCGAGGACTCGGGGTAGTTCTTCGATTCGTCGGATGCGTTGGGACCGTTTGGGTCCGAATACCTCCGGCAGGGGATCGACGCGGACGGGACCGACGCCGACGTAGTACATGGAGACGCCGGCGTCGTTGGCTTCCTCCACGGCGTGGGCGGCATCGGCCCACGCGTAGCGGCCCTCGTAGCCCTCGTCCGAGATCAGGCCGTCGCCGATGACGATGAGCAACCTGCGCTCAGAAGGCTGCGCGAGCAGGCGGCCGGTCATATGGCGCAGCGGCGCACCGAGTCTGGTGTAGCCACCGGTGGACAGGCCCAGGCTGCCGGGCGGTACGAAACGGCGGTCCGCGAAGTCCTTGAGGCAGCTGACTTCCACGCGATGGCGGGTGTTCCCGGTGAACGTGAATATGCCGTGGCGTTCCCGGGCCGAGGTCATCGCGCGGGACAGGGCGTCGGCGCAGGCGAGCTCGAGTTTGAAGATCCTGCCCCCGTGCACGCCCAGCGAGGAGCTGCCGTCGAGGAGGAGCGCGGTTGTCACGTCGCGGCTGGCGGGCAGCAGTTCACGGAAGAGGCGCGGTTCGACCGCCTCGCCGGTCGTCAGGTCGATGAAATGGTTGACGTACTGGTCGACGTCGAGGTCCGAGCCGTCTTCCAGCCGGCTCTTCATGGCCCGATGGGTGTTCTGCTCGAACCACTTCCGCACATCGACGGCGACTGCGCCCGCATGCTGGTCGCGGCCGGAACGTGCCTGCTCGAGAACCGCGACGTGGTCCGGCATGAAGCTCTTCGTCCACGCGTTCCATTCCGGGTAGGGGATTCCCGGCCGGTGGTCGGGGGTGATGTCGAGGTCGTTGTCCTGAGGCCGGCTGGGTGGGGGGAGGTTGGAGTTGCGGACCCCTCCGTCCCCGCCGGCGGGGACGGAGTGTGGTGCCGGTGAACGCTTCTGGTTGGTGGTCCACGGCAGCCGCCCGAACGTGCGGCGCAGCTTGTCGGACAGCCCCTGCGGCAGGGTGTATGCCCGCGGCAGGCTGCCGAGCAGTGGGTCGATGGAGAACTGCTGTGAGGTACGCGCAAGGGCGATGGCCCGATTCAGCATCTCCTCGGCGTCCATGTCCGCGCCGGCCGGTTCCAGGTGCGGCAGCGCTGCGCGCAGGTCAGCCAGCAATCCGGGCCAGTTCTCGGCGACCCAGCCCAGCGCGACGCCGGCCTCGACGAGGGTGAGCGCGGCCAGTTCGCGGGTCGAGAGCTCGTTGAGTCGGTAGTCGAGGATGCGCTCTTTGGACGGTGAGCACTGCAGTGCCACACCGCAGGTCAGGGTTCGGCGGGTCCAGTCACGATGCGGGGGATAGGGGACGTGCACGACGTCGAGTAGGGAACTCAGACCGAATCCGCGGTGCTGCCCGCTGACCAGCCGCGCGCCGGTGCGGCGCTGGCCACTCAACGCCACGGCGGTGACGGCGCAACTGCGCTCGGTCGCCATGGCGTGGGCCTCGTCGAGTTCGGGCATCTGCTGCGTCACGCCTTCAGAAGGTGCCGATGTTGGAGAACATCCAGTACCAGAACCAGATGATCAAGCCGGTGCCGCCCCAGGCGGCCACGTAGCGGAGTATCTCCCAGATCCAACCGGCCACGTCAGTTCTCCTCGCAGAAGGGATGATTCATCGGACCTCCAGTCCTCGTAGTGCAGTGATGACCAAGTTGGCCAGCATCGCGTCGCGGTGCTGGCTGTTGGCGGTGGTGGTCAGGACGCCGTAGATCCCCAGCAGGAAGAATGCGGCGCTGTAGAAGGCGTCGACCTCGGGATGCACCTCGCCGTCGCCGCGGGCGCGTTCGATCTCGCGGACGAGCAGAACGATCATCGGGTGGTCGCTCCATTCGTCCTTGGTCGGACGTGTCGGCGAGAAGTGCAGCGCGAGAAGTTCTTTGAACAGAAGCGGTCCGAATCGTTGCTCCAGGCTGCCCACCAGACGGACGAGCTCGGTCAACGCCGTCGCGAGATCATGCGTGTTCTCCAGAAAGCCGGCGAATTCGGCTGCCATGCGCGTCTCTTCACGCCGCTCCAGTTCGAGCAGGACGTGTTCCTTGCTGGGGAAATGAAAGAAAAAGGTGCCGTGGGCGACGCCTGCGGCACTGACGATCGCGCCGACGTCCGCCCCGGTCATGCCTGACGCCTGGAACTCGGCGACTGCCGCGCCGAGTATCCGTTCCCGCGTTTGCAGTCGGCGCAACTCGCGCGCCGACTGCTTGGTCTGTGGCGTCATGTTGCGCTCATTTCTAACTCACTTACTGATTGCAGTCAATGAGTGAAGTCATTGGACTAGTCGGAGAAGATCTCGCGATTGACCGAATGCAGGTACGGGATCGCGAGGAACGGAGTGATGTAGAAGATGTCGTAAAGCCACCACCCGACGACCGGCAGTACGACCCCGGCGAACCGGACATCGGCGAACATCGTCATGTTGAACACGTAGAGGCACCAGATGACGATCCCCATCCAGCAGGTGATGATCATCCATTGGTGACCCCACCGCTTCATCTGGAGGAAGCCGATACCCGCGGCGATCCGCATGGTGAAGACCGTGAGGATCATGCCGACTTCCATCGCCTTCTCGCCGGGCCCCGCGGCCCCGCCGATCCACAGCTCGTTGTAGTGCCAGAAGTAGCCGGCGTCGAACATTGCGCCCCAGCCGTTCAACAGGATTCGGGCGAGAATGGTGTGGTTGGCGGCGACGTCGAGAGCCCAGCCGACGGTGTTGATGGCGGCGTCGATGATGACCAGATAACCGATCAATGTGACCAGCATCGGCCGGACCGACAATCCGTCGCGCTGAGCTCTGCGAAGCAGCCAGACGCCTCTGAGGAACAGCGGCAGGCCGAAGATGCCGAGGGCTGCGGAGCCGATCAGCAGGCTGCCGGAAATGAGCCATTTGTCGGCCTGGCGCTGCGCACGCTGGGAGGCCTCCAGGTGTTCGTCGAGCCCGCTGGCCGACGGGCGCGCCACGTCGTCCGCACTGCCGCCACGCTTCAGATTGAACGTTGGCAAGTTCATGCAGACTGACTATAGTCAATCAACATGGGCAGTCAATCGCCTGCCCGCCCTCTCGCCGAAATCGCATTCCAGCCGGAGCTCACTCGAATTTTCACTGCTGGAATGCCATTTCGGCGGAGCTGGTTGACAGCACCTCGACGGGGAGACGCATATGGCAATGGAGCAGTTCGGCCTGGAAGGTCAGGTCGCGATCGTGACCGGCGCCGGAAAGGGCGTCGGGCAAGGTATCGCGCGAGTGCTGGCAGAGGCCGGCGCGACCGTGGTCGGCACGGCGAGAACGGAATCCGACATCGTCGAGACCATCGCCGGCATCGAAGCCGCGGGCGGTAAGGGCATGGCGGTGGTCGCCGACGCGATGAGCCGGCCCGACGGGGAGCGAGTGGTGGGCACGGCCATGGAGCGGTTCGGCCGCATCGACATCCTCATCAACAACGTCGGCGGATCCACCTATGCGCGGTTCCTCGACATCACCGACGAGGACTTCAGGCACACCTTCGACTGGTGTGTCACTTCGGCGTTCATCATGAGTCAGCTTGTCGCGCCACACATGATCGCGGCCGGACACGGCTCGATCGTCAACATTTCTTCGGGGTCGGCCCGGTTCGGCATCCGTGCCTTGACCGCCTACTGCACGGCAAAAGGCGGTCTTGAGGCGCTCACCCGTGCGATGGCGCAGGAGTTGGCGCCCAAGATCCGGGTGAACGCGATCGCGCTGGGGTCGTTCGCGACCGATGGTTTACAAGGAAGCCTTGACTTGTTACCCGGGTCGTTGGAGAAGATGAAGGAGGCGACGCCGTTGCATCGCCTCGGCGATGTGGAGGACCTCGGAAGGTTGTGCGTGTATCTGTCCACGCGCGACTGCTACGCGACGAACGCCATCTTCCACGTTGACGGCGGTATCGACTCGAACAACTCGCCGCTGCCGATCCCCGACTACTGAGCAGGAACAGGATTGACGATGCGCAGAGTGGTCCAATTCTCGACCGGGAACGTCGGCAGGCATTCGCTGGCCACGATCATCGGCAGGCCGGATCTCAAGTTGGTGGGTGTTCATGCCTCCGGCCCGGACAAGATCGGCCGCGATGCTGCCGAATTGTGTGGAATCGCCGAGCCGACGGGTGTCATCGCGACCGACGACATCGACGCGCTCATCGCGCTCGGGCCCGATTGCGTGGTCTACACAGCCTTGGGCGAGACCAGGCCGATGGAGGCGATCGAGCAGATGTCGCGGTTCCTGGCGGCGGGGATCAACGTCGTCGGAACCTCCATGGTGTGGCTGGTGACACCGCGCCAGGCCGACGACTGGTTGCGGGTGCCGCTTGAGGAGGCATGTTCGGCGGGGAACTCCTCGCTGTATGTCAACGGCATCGACCCCGGGTATTCCGGGGACACCGCGGTGTACGCGGCGCTCAGCCTGGTCACGCGTGCCGAGTCGGTGACAGTCAAGGAGATCTTCGACTACGGCAATTACGACGACTACGAATACACCGGCACCGCCATGGGTTTCGGCACCACCCCCGACGACGACCTGCCGATGGCATTGCAGCCGGGGGTGATCACGGCGATGTTCGGCGGTCTGGTGCGCAACCTCGCCGAACGGCTGGGGGTGGAACTCGACGAGGTCGGTCAGCGTTTCGAGCCGTGGTACAGCCCCGACCGTATCGAGTGCACGATGATGACCGTCGAGCCAGGACAACTGGCCGGAGTGCGGTTCGCCGCCGAAGGGGTGCGCGGCGGCGTTCCCATCATCACGATCGAGCACACCACCCGGCTGACCCCGGCGGCGGCGCCGGATTGGGAGTATCCGCCGGAAGGTCAGTCCGGGGTGCACAAGGTGATCGTGGAGGGCGAGCTGCGTATCGAGGTGAGCACTGAGCTGTCCCATCCGACGCTCGACGTGACCGACGCCGGATGTGTGTCCACCGCGGCACGGGTGGTCAACGCGATCGACTGGGTGTGTGACGCTCCGGCGGGATTGATTGCCGCCGAGGATATCCCACCGACCGCGCTGATCCGCGGGCTGATGTGGTGATCCTGTGACGAGTCAGCGAGTCAGGGCTTCCATGAATCCGCGCATCTCCCGCCGGACATCGGGTCCCGCAGGGGTGTAGATGATTTCGCTGTAGCCGAAGCCGAAGATGCGCGACACCTTCTGGCTGACTTCGGCCGGGGTGCCGACCAGGGACTGAACGTTGATGTTCGACTTTGCGCCGATGTGCTCGAGCAGTGGCCGGTCTCGCTCCGTGAGATGGGTGACGTGGCCTTCGTCGGTCACCAGGTGACGTTCGTCCGGTGCGGCAAGCCGTTCGACAGTTTCGCGCCATTGTCGGCCGCCGGGCAGCCGGTCAACCGCATCGGCGCCTCCGGTGGCGTAGGCGTTGTGCCACTCGACAACGCGCCACGGACCGACAGCCTGACGGACACGATCACAGTCCGGCGCCTCGCCGGGGGCCAGGACGGTTCCCGAAATCAGGGTCGCAGTGGGGAGCCGCGGATGCGGCAGACCGATGATCCCGTCGGCCACGGACTCGGCCATCTCGGCCCCTCGCGGACCGAACACACTGAGCCAGACCGGGGCCGCCACCGGTCTGGCCGCCGTCAAGCCATCGGCATGCAACATGCGTGCCGGGGCGCCATCAATGAGCGTTGTTCCGCCCGAGAGCAATTCGCGGATGATAAGAACATAGTCGCGGAGGGCCTTGAGCGTCCATGGTCGCTGGCCGAGTGTCCGCCGTGCGGTTGCGCCGGTGCCGAAACACGGCCGGAACCGGTCGTCTGACAGGCGTGCGATGGTGGCGATGGCCGATGCCATCGCCATCTCTGAGCGTTGTGCCGGGATCAGAACGGCGCTGGCCAAGCCGATGCGCGTGGTGCGCTGTGCAGCCAGACCGAGGTGCACGAACGGATCCTCCCACAGTGCCGCCGAGTCGAAGATCCATACCCGCGCGTACCCGAGTTGTTCGGCGTAGACCGCCAAGTCGGCAAAATCCGGTCCCGGTGGTAGACCGCACGACAACTCCTCGACGGTTGCGGTCACGCCAGCCGCTCCCGCAGCTCGCGCTTGAGCACCTTGCCGTAGCTGTTCTTCGGTAGCGCGTCGATGAACTCGTAACGCTTGGGCCGCTTGAAGCGGGCGATCCGCTCCAGCAGATGCGCGTCGAGCCCTGCGGCATCGACCTCACCCACCACGAACGCCACGACCACCTCGCCCCATTCGGGGTCGGGAGCCCCGACGACCCCGGCCTCGACCACGTCGGGATGCTCCAGCAGCGCCTCTTCCACCTCGCGGGGATAGATGTTGCTGCCTCCGCTGATCACGACGTCCTTGGACCGGTCCCGCAGGGTGAGGTAGCCGCGGTTGTCGAACGATCCCATGTCGCCGGTGTGCAGCCAGCCGTCTTTGAGGGTCGCCGCGGTGGCCGCCGGGTTGTTCCAGTAGCCCGACATGACGACGTCGCCGCGGCAGACGATCTCGCCGATCTCGTCGACGCCCGCCGGTTTCCCGGACTCGGTGAGCACGGCGACCTCCACCCCGGAGCGGGGATAGCCGACCGAGCCCAGCGTCGCATCATCGGCGTCGATGTGGTCGCGACGCCGCAATCCGGTGATCGTCATCGGCGCCTCGCCCTGACCGTAGAGCTGGACAAAGATCGGGCCGTAGGCGGCCAGCGCCTTCTTGAGGCTGTCGACGTACATCGGGCCGCCGCCGTAGACCACGGTTTTCAGGTTCTCGGGGCGGGGCCTGCCCGTCTGGATCAGGCGCTGCACCATGGTCGGAGCGAGAAAGGCGCTGCTGCCGGGATGGTGACCGCACAGGTCCAGGAACTCGTCAGGTTCGAACGCAGAGGATGCCGGTATCACCTGACGGGCGCCGCGCAGCACGTACGGCGGGATGTACAGGCCGGAACCGTGGGACATCGGGGCGCCGTGGATCAGGCTGCAGTTCTCGTCCGGATCATCGAAATCAGCCAGGTGCGCCACCGTCATCGCCATCAGATTGCGGTGGGACAGCATGGCGCCCTTGGACTTTCCGGTGGTGCCGCTGGTGTAGAACAGCCAGGCCAGAGCCGCGGGATCGGTCGACGGCGGGTCCGCGGGCTCGGCATCGAACCGGGCCGCATAGGTCTGGTCACCGATGGTTTCGACGGGCGCCCCGGTCACCGATGCCAGCCCCTCGGCGACCTTGGCCGACGCGAACACCTGCACGGCACCGGAATCGTCGAGGATGTCGGCCATCTCACGAGGATGAAGCTTGTAGTTGATCGGCACGAACACGCATTCGGCCGCCCAGATCGCGAACATCAGCTCGATGATCTCGGGCCGGTTCTCACTGGCGACGGCGATGCGTGTACCGCGATCACCGAGGGCCTTCAATGTGGTGGCCAGTCGCAGTACCCGGTCGCGCAACTGTGCCCAGGTGTGGACTTGGCGTTCCCCCAGGAACACCGCGCCGTGGTCGCCGAACCGGTCGGCGGCCTGATCGAGGACCACGAAAGTGTTCACTCTGCAACCCACTTGGCGTTCAGCGCGAAATCGGAAAGATACTTCGTCGAGCTCCAGCCGCCGTCGACGACGATGGTCTGACCGTTGATGAAGCTGCCCCCGTCGGAGCACAGGAAAGCGACGGTGGACGCGATGTCCTCGACCCGGCCCAGTCGGGTGTGTGGAGTCATCTCGGTCTGCATCTTGCGGAAGCCGGGATCGTTGAGGCGTTGTTCGACCATCGGCGTCACCGTCACCCCCGGGGCCACCGCATTGCAGCGGATGCCCTGGGCCCCGTACTGGCAGGCGATATGGGTGGTCAGCGCCGTCAGTCCGCCCTTGGCCGCCGAATACGCCCCGCCGCGGAGGCCGCCGACAACGGCGAACGTCGAAGTGATGTTGATGATGGCCGAACCAGGACCCAGGTGCGGGATGACGTCGCGGGCCAATCGAAATGGTGCGCGCAGCATGATGCCCAGGAAGTGGTCGAGGGTTTCGTCATCGGTCTCGTGCAGGGGCTTGGGGCTGCCGACTCCGGCGTTGTTGATCAGAAAGTCGATGCGGCCCCAGCGGGATAGGGCGGCCTCGACGATTAGTTGTGGGGCGTCATCGGCAGTCAGGTCGACGGCCAGTGTCGCGATCCGATCCGGGGCGATCCGTTCGAGTTCGGCCAGCCGGTCCTCGTCGCGGCCGGTGCCGAGCACCGCCACGCCTGCCTCGGCAAGCGCGGTGGCGCAGCCGAATCCGATGCCACTGCTGGCTCCGGTGACGATCGCAACCTGCATTAGTCGTGCCCCTTCAGCGTCGCTCGGATCTGATGCTTCAACACTTTGCCCGCGTCGTTCTTCGGCAGTTCATCCCAGATCTCGACCCGCTCAGGTGTCTTGAACCGGGCGAGCCCGTGTTCGGCCAGCACCCGGCCCACGTCGGCCACGTCGGGGCGTTGGCCGTCGGCGGTCACCAGCACCGCGCAGGCACGTTCACCGGTGCGCTCATCGGGCAGGCCGACGACGGCTGCCTCGGTGATGCCGAGTTCACCGACCAGGATGTCCTCGACTTCCTTGGGGGAGATGTTCTCGCCGTTGCGGATGATGAGGTCTTTGGCCCGTCCGGTCACCTGCAGATAGTCGCCGTCCACCCAGCGGCCGAGGTCCCCGGTGCGGAAAAATCCGTTCTCGTCGAAGGATTCGATCTCGTCCTCGGGGTGCAGGTAGCCCCGCAGCATCTGGGGGCCACGGGCCCTGATCTCGCCGGAGACGAGCCGGACCTCGGCGATCCCTGGGCGGCCGTCGGTCTCGGCGGCGTGCTCGACGCCTCCCGGGGCCAGTGAGCCGACGGTGGTAACCGGGACCTCGGTCGAGCCGTACACGCGGCTTACCACGGCCCGGTCGAAGTAGTCCGACGCCCGCCGGATCAGTGACGGCGGTACCGAGGCGCCGCCGCAGATGAACACCTTGAGGTCGGGAAGCCGGGTGCCGGCGTGTTCGGCGGCGGCCAGCAGTTGTTCCAGAAACGGTGTGGCCCCGGCCATGTGAGTGCACCGATGTTCGGTCATCAGCGCCACACCGTCATCGGCGTTCCAGCGGTGCATCAGTACGGCGGTGCTGCCCAGCAGCAGCGGGCACTCGAAGGCGTAGATGGAGCCGCCGATGTGCGCGATGGGGGAGGGCACCAGAAAAGTGTCGCCGGGGTCGATCATCCAGTGCCCGCGAAGCTGCATGATCAACGCGTTGATCGAGTTATGGCTGTGCAGTACGCCTTTGGGCCGACCTGTGGTTCCCGAGGTGTACATGATCATGCGGATGTCATCGGGGTCGAGCGCGGGAAGTTCGCGTTCCGGAGCGGTCGGCAACGCGTCGAATGCGCGGTGCGGCCCCGGATCTCCGCGCAGCACCACCACCTCCGGTGGCCTGTCCATCTGGCTGCACACCCGGGTCAGCATTGCCGCGTAGTCGTGTTTACCGAACCGGGCGGGGATGAAGATCGCCCGGCTCTGCGCGTCGTCGAGGATGAAGCACAGTTCCCGGTCGCGTAGTGACGGCAGGATCGGGTTCACCACCATGCCCGCCAGCGTGGCGCCGAGGTAGATGGCCGCGGCCTCGTGCCAGTTGGGCAGCATGAACGACACCACGCTGCCGGCCGGCATCCAGTCGGTGAACTGCAGTGCCAGAGCCCTTGCCCGGTCATGCAATTCGCGGGCCGTCAGGGTGATGTCACCGTCGACCAGCAGCACCCGGTCGGGGTTGTCCCGCGCGGCATCGGCCAGCGCGTCGGCCAGGGTCGTGGACACCCACAGCCCGCGGGCGTAGGCGTCGGCCGCACGGGTCTCGCCCCGCCGCGCCAGATTTCGCACCGTCCCTCAGCCCTTGACCCGGCGCATCGTCATGGCGTGACGGAACCGGTCCGACGGGTGCGTGTTGACGGTGACCTGGGCGATCTCCCCGTCGGAGGTGGTGTAGGTGCGCTGCATCTGCAGGGCTGCGGTGCCTGCGGTGACCTTGAGGCCCGCAGCCAGCTCGGGCGAGGTGACGATCGCTGAGATCTCCTGGTGCACTTCGACGATACTGACTCCGAACAGATCCTCGATCAGCGGGAAGATCGGGCCGGAATGACGCTGCAGCAGACGCCCGACGGCGGCGAAGCTGCGGTTGATGTAGTACTCGGTACGGCATACCGGGGCCGGATCGTCGTCGGACTGCCGGTAGCCGCGGACCGCCAGCCATTGCTCGCCGAGCGGGAGCCCGGTGCGCCCCGCCAACTCCGCGTCGATCGTGACCATGGCGTTGGATTCGATGGTGAACTGTGCACCGGTCGCGAAGGCCAGCAGGTCGTTGATCGAGACCACGTCCTGGGCATACGTATTCGTCGAGGCCCGCGGTGCCACCGTGGTGCCTGCCCGCGGCCGTGAGGTGACGAGGTTGTCGTCGCGTAGCCGGCGCAGCGCCTCGCGCACGGTGTAACGGCTGACCTCGAAGCGCTCGCACAGTTCATGTTCGGTGGGCAATTGTGACCCCACCGGGTACACCCCGTCGACGATCTCCTTGCGGAGGGTGCGAGCCACCTGCAGGTAACGATGGTCGGCTGTGACAGTCATGGTGTCAGCCTCTGCGCAGCGCCAGCACGCTGCCGTCGCCGTCGCCCGAGAGGTAAAGCGTCCCATCGGGTCCCGCGGTGATCCCGGCGAACGGGCCCTGCGGGCCGGAGAACGGCGGCATCCCCTTGAGTGGCTTGGGAGTCACGCCGGGCGGCGGTCCGACTGGCAGCCCGGTGGCGATCGTGGTGCGGCCCGCATCGTCGAGGTCGTAGCCGATGAGCTCCTTGCTGCCCGAGTCGACGATGTAGAGCGCGCCGTCGCGCACGAGAATGCCGTGCGGCGTACGCAATCCGTCGACCAGTGGCTCGGCGCTCCCGCCGCTCACCCGGAGCACGGCACCGGAAACCGACACCAATGGTGCCCCGTCCGGTCCGATCACCACACCGACCGGGGTGTCCAGCCCCGAAGCCAACACAGTCACGGAGCCGTCGCGCACCGAGAGCAACCGGCCGGCGCCCTGCTCGACCACCAGCACGGATCCGTCCGGCGCCAAAGCCACACCATAGGGCTGGTCGATGCCACTGGCGATGACCTGGCTCACCTCGTCCTCAGCCCCAGCTGGGCGGAACCGCGCCACGGTGTCGGCAGCCGTGGTGACGATGAATTCGCCTGGGCCCGAAGAGGTCACCCCACGGAGGAAACCCGGATAGCCCGGTGAGAAGAGCATCGCGACTGTCTGCAGGTCCCCGTCGGGGCCGACCCGATAGAAGTAGGTGCCGTCGGCGACATAGAGGTTGCCGTCGGCGCCGACCGTCAGATCCAGCGGCCAGTTCAAACCACCCGGCAGTACCGCCTGGCTGCCGCTCGATGAGATCTCGGTGATCTCACCGGTGAAGTTCGAGACGAAGAGCCGGCCGTCGACGAAGGTGCAGTTGTCCAGGCCGGGGTTGAGCTGGGCCAGCAGCGTCTGCTCGCCATTGCGCGGGTCGATGCGCAACACCTGGCCGCTGGCCACCTGGGTGGAGACGATATAGCCGTCGGCGTCGAACTTGACCGAGTCCGGTACCTCGAGCCCGCCGGCCACCACCTGGGGCTCGCCGCCGTTGGGGTCAATGCGCCAGATCTCGTTCGCGCCCATCACGGGGAAGTAGAGCATCCCGTCGGGGCCGACCTCCATGGCGTTGGGCGAGGGCACGTTCTCCAGCAGGATGCGCGGGGCGCCACCGGCCAGGTCGAACTCCATGAGCCGGCCACCCTCGCGGCATTCTCCGACGAACAGCCGTCCCTGATGGAAGGTGATGCCGTTCGCGGAGGGGATGTCGTCGCGCAGGACGCGGGTGGTGCCGTCGGCGGCGCGCACGCTGACCCGGCCGTCCATCACCTCGGTCGCGTAGAGGTTGCCCTCCGGATCGAAGGCCACGTCGTCCGGGGCGATGATGTCGCCACCCTTGGCGCTGACGGTTTCCAGCTGTCCCGTGTCCAGGTCGAGAGCGCTGATCTGGCTGCCGGTGACCTGTGCGACGTAGATACGGCCGTCGGGGCCGGTGCGCAGGCCGTTCGCGCCGAACAGCCGGCTGGGGCCGGTGACCTGCTGCAGCGCCCAGTTCTCGGCCACGGCCGGGTTTGCGGTGTACCTCGCGTTGGCGATGCCGGGATTTGCCGATAGGGCGCTCATGACCTCGGACGTTAGCAACTCGTCGTAGTCCAGACAATAGCTGTCAGAAAGCCCAAATCCACCCTTGACGGTTGAATAAGCGCTGCGGAATAGTGTTCTCCAATATGAAGATCCTCATTTGTTGTCCGGACAATTAAGCGGCAAGGGTTGCGAATGGACAGTTCCCTGAGCCTGGACGGCCGGGTCGTGGTGGTATCGGGCGCCGGTGGTGGCGGCATCGGCACCACCGTCACGCGGATGGCGGCGGAGGCCGGGGCCACGGTCGTGGCGGTGAGCCGGTCGCAGGACAACCTCGACACCCACGTCGCGCCACTCGCGGACAAGGGTCTGAACGTGGTGACGGTGGCGGCTGACGCGTCGACGGACGAGGGCATCGCCACCGTGCTGAAGGAGGTGGGCCGGCTCCAATCTGACGGACAAGGGACGCTGTACGGGCTGGTCAATGTCGCCGGCGGTGCGGCTCCGTCCACCTGGATGCCGGCCACCCGGGTGTCGCGGGCCGACTGGCGCGAATTGTTCACCGCGAACCTCGAAACCATGTTCTTCATGAGCCAGGCTGTGGCCGCAGAAATCCGAGCCCAGGGCAACCCGGGCTCGATCGTGTCGGTGTCCTCGATCAGCGGGATGAACACGGCGCCGTATCACGTCGCCTACGGCACGGCGAAGGCCGCGATCGTGGCGGCCACCCGAACCATGGCCGCAGAGCTTGCCGCCGAAGGCATCCGGGTCAACGCCGTCGCGCCCGGCGTCACCGAAACCGCCGCCTCGGCAACCTATGTCGACGCCGATCCCGAGCGTGACCAGCGGGCGATCGCGATGGGCCGGCGCGGTACGCCCGAGGAACAGGCCGGGGCCATCCTGTTCCTGCTCTCAGATCTTTCGAGCTACATCACCGGCCAGACCATCCTGGTCGACGGCGGACTCAACCTGCGCTGGACCCATCTCGGCGGCGACAACACATCGCTGTTCCTCAAGGACGAATCCTTCCGCGAAGCCATCAGGAGGATCTAATGGCCCACACCGAATCTGATCTCGACGCCGCGATGGAGGTCGACGCCGAACCGGACGACTCGACCGGAGTCATCGCCGAGGACCTGTCTGCGCCGACGACCATCCCGGTCGAGGCCTATATCTCGACGGACTACGCACGCGCTGAACGGGATCGACTGTGGCGCAGAGTGTGGCAGCAGGTAGGCCGGGTCGAGGAGATCCCCGAGGTCGGAAGCTACCTGACATACGACATCCTCGACGATTCGATCATCGTGGTTCGCACGGGCGCCAATACCTTTGCCGCGCACCACAACGTCTGCATGCACCGCGGCCGCAAGCTGATCGACAACCCGGAGGGGGCCAAGAACGCGACCGGTCGGGCCAGGAAATCCTTCGTCTGCGGATTCCACGGCTGGACCTACGGACTCGACGGAGCCTGCACCCACATTCGCGAACAGGACGACTGGCAGGGCAAGCTCACTGCGCGCAACACACACCTGGCGCCCGTGCAGGTGGACACCTGGGGCGGATGGCTTTTCATCAACATGGACCCGCACTGCGAGCCGTTGATCGACTACCTGTACCCGGCGGCCAAGATCCTCGACCCGTTCGGGCTGGAGAACATGCGCTACAAGTGGCGCAAGTGGTTGTACTTCGACTGCAACTGGAAGGTGGCGATGGAGGCCTTCAACGAGACCTACCACGTGTTCACCACGCACCCGGAGTTCAACCAGTTCGGCGAGTTCAAGGGTTGGGCGAAGGCGCAGGGCAAACACAGCAACATCGGCTACGACGCGCCGAAAGGCATGGACGAGACCAAGTCCAAAATCCGCCTGGGCACGGGTGATCCGCGCATCTCAACTGCCGAGATGCAGGTGTACACCATGGAAGAGACCAACGCGACGACGACGCAGACCCTGGTGAACGCCGCGAAGCGTCTGGTCGATGAACTGCCGGAGGGCACCCCCGCCGACGAGGTGCTGCAACACTGGCTGGCCTCGGCCCGCCGCGATGACGAGGCGCGTGGCGTGATCTGGCCGACCATCCCGCCGGACATCCTGGGGCAGAGCGGCACCGCGTGGCAGATCTTCCCGAACTTCCAAGTGGGACAGGGTCTGACCAGCGCGCTGTGCTACAGCGCGCGCCCCGATCCGAGCTACAACCCGGACAAGTGCATCTTCGAGGTCGCTGTCTTCGAGCTGTACCCCAAAGGCGAAGAGCCACAGACTGACTGGTCCTACACCCCGAAGGACTCACCGAACTGGCTGTCGGTGCTGCCGCAGGATTTCTCGAACATGGCGGCGGTGCAACAGGGGATGAAGTCAGCAGGTTTCCCCGGAACTCTGCCGAATCCCTACCGCGAACGCAGCACGGTCAACCTGCACTACCAACTTTCCAAGTACATGGGCACCGGAGAACCCCGAGACATCCAGTGATTTGTGGAATCTGAGCCGTGACAGACACGGACGAAACGCCGCAAATCGCCGAGTAAGGAGACAACATGAAGGTCAATCTGGGTACGGGAGCGCAGAACTCCCACGACTGGGAGCGGGTGCTCGCCGGTGACTTCAGCACCCCGCCGGCTACCCCGGACTACAAGTGCGTGCAGGCCGCGCTGGCTCTCGGTGATCTCGCCGAGCCACTGGGCTTCGACGGGATCTGGTTCCCCGAGCACCACGGAACGCCGTATGGCATGACGCCCAACCCGATTCAGGCACTGACGTACTTCGCCGGACGCACCGAGCGGGTCAGCCTGGGCACGTTCGTGGCGGTCGTGCCGTGGTGGAACCCGATCCGGCTGGCGACCCAGATCGCCTACCTCGACATCGTCTCCAACGGTCGCTACACCACCATCGGCCTGGGCCGCGGGGTGTCCAAGGGTGAGTTCGCAGCGGTCGGTGTGCCGCGCGAGGAGAGCCGCGACCGCTTCAACGAGACGCTGGACATCCTCAAGCTGGCTTTCTCCGGTGAGCGATTCTCCTACGAGGGCAAGATCTTCAGCTTCCCGGAGATGTCGCTGCGTCCCGAGCCGATCAGCACCGACCTGTTCGACCGGATCTACAGCTCGTCCTCGACCGCCGAGTCGCTGGAGATCCTGTCCCGGCGCGGCATGGTGCCGCTGTTCGTCGGCAACAAGCCGATCACCGATGCCGGTGAGGAGGTGCGCAAGGTCAACACCTTCCGGGCCGAGGAAGGGCTGGCCCCGTGTCAACCCAAGAACGTGATGTTCATGTACTGCGTGGAATCCGAAGACGACGTGGCTCAAACCGAAGAGTGGATCTGGACGGCCAACCGCGACGTCAACGTGCACTACGGATTCGCCGACGCGTCCAACTTCAAGGGTGTCAAGGGGTACGAGGCCTACGCCGCCCGTGAGGCGAGCGCGACGGCCGTGCTGGCATCGGAGGTCGGCAACCAGAAGAAGGGCGGACCGCCCGGATATCACGCCTCCAACCTGCTGATCGGCACCCCCGAGACGGTGTTCGAGAAGCTCAAGGCCGCGCAGGAGGCCTGCTCGTTCTGCGAGGTCACCATCGTCCCGCAGTTCGGCACCATGCCGTACGAGAAGGCGATGGAATCCACCAAGCTGTTCGCCGCCGAGGTGCTGCCGGCGGTGCACGACATGCCTGCACCACTGCACGCCGCCGCGCTTCCGGAGAAGGCCAACGTATGAGCCAGCCGAACACCTGCGGGCCCACCGACACTCCGACCGATTTCGACATCGATGCGATCCGGGAGAAGTACGCCGCCGAGCGGGCCAAGCGACTGCGGCCTGAGGGTGCCGACCAGTACCTCGAACTGGAAGGCGAGTTCGCCGAGTTCTATGAGGTCGACCCGTATACGACGGTGACCGAACGGGATCCGATCGTCGAGGACGCCGACGTCGTCATCCTCGGCGGTGGCTTTGCGGGCCTGCTGGCCGGGGCGTACCTGAAGAAGGCGGGCGTCGAGGGTATCCGGGTCATCGAGATGGCCGGCGACTTCGGCGGCGTCTGGTACTGGAACCGCTTCCCGGGAATCCAGTGCGACAACGACGCCTACTGCTACGTCCCGCTGCTCGAAGAACTCGACTTCATGCCGAGCAAGAAGTTCGCCGACGGCGCCGAGATCTTCCAGCACTGCCGCAACATCGGCAAGCACTTCGGCCTGTACGACGGTGCCCTGTTCTCCACCCAGGTACGCGACATGCGCTGGGACGACGCGACGCAGCGCTGGCAAATCAGCACCGACCGGGGAGACGACATCCGCGCCCGCTTCGTGGTGATGGCGCAGGGCTCCTACAACCGGCCGAAGCTGCCGGGCATTCCCGGCATCAAGGACTTTAAGGGACACGTATTCCATTCCGCACGCTGGGATTACGACTACACCGGCGGCGACGCCGACGGCGGCCTGCACAAGCTCGCCGACAAACGTGTGGCGCTGGTCGGCACCGGCGCGACCGGCATCCAGCTGGTGCCGCACCTCGGCCGCGACGCCAAGGAGTTGTTCGTCTTCCAGCGGACCCCGTCGTCGGTCGACGCGCGTACCAACCCGCCCACCGATCCGGTGTGGGCTGCGTCCCTGCAGCCGGGCTGGCAGGAAGAGCGCAAGCGCAACTTCCACAACTGGTCACCCTTCGTCGGGGTGGTGTTCGGCGAACCAGACCTGGTCTGCGACTTCTGGACCGAGCTCGGACGCAACCTGACCGCCCGGATCGCGGCCAGCGAGAATCCGGCCGAGGTGACCATCGAGCAGATCATGGCCTTCCGTGAAGAAGAAGACTTCAAGATCATGGAGCGCCTGCGTCGTCACGTCGCCGAGATCGTGGAGGACCCCGAAACCGCCGAGGCGCTGAAACCGTACTACCGCTTCATGTGCAAGCGGCCCACCTCGAGTGAGCACTACTTGACCACGTTCAACCGTCCCAACGTGAAACTTGTCGACGTGTCGGCGTCCAAGGGCGTGGAACGGCTGACCGAGAAGGGAATCGTTGCCGACGGCGTCGAATACGAGGTCGACTGCGTCATTTTCGCGAGCGGCTTCGAGATCTCCACCGAGATCAGCCGCCGGTTCGCGATCGAGAGCATCGTGGGTCGCGACGGACTGTCGCTGTTCGACTACTGGCAGAACGACTACAAGACCCTGCACGGCATGACCAGCCGCGGATTCCCCAACCAGTTCTTCATGGGCTTCATCCAGGGCGGCGTGTCGGCCAACACCACGGCGATGTTCGAACAGCAGGCCAGGCACATCGCCTACATCATCGCCGAGGCCCAGAACCGGGGCGCCACCACGGTCGAGCCCAGCCAAGAGGGCCAGGACACCTGGGTCTCGACGGTTCGCGAACTGGCGATCGACAACTCGGCGTTCGAACTGTCGTGCACGCCCGGCTACTACAACAACGAGGGCCGCGGCGGCGCGGAACGCAACGGTGCCTTCCTGGGTGATTTCTACTCGCCGGGGTTCTACGCTTTCGACGAGCTGATCGCCGACTGGCGGGACAAGGGCGACCTCGAGGGTTTAGAGCTCACCTCATGACCACGTCCACGGCCCTGCAGACCCGGGACATCAAGCCCCGCATCGGAACCGAGATCCGGGCCGACAAGGGCACGCTGCTCTCCGGCGAACATGCCGAGCGGATCCGCGAACTGCTCGAGCAGCGGGGGGTGCTGGTGTTCCCGCAGATCGGGTTCACCGACGACGAGCAGATCGCATTCACCGAAACCCTCGGTACGTTTGCCCCCGAGCACCACGGCGAGAAGCTGTACAAAGTCTCCCTCGACACCGAGGTGAACAAGCAGGCCGACTATCTCAAGGGTTCGCTCTACTGGCACATCGACGGCACCATGAACGAAGTGCCGATCCTGGCGTCGCTGCTGCAGAGCGTGGCGCTGGGTAACCCGGAGGAAGGTGACACCGAGTTCTGCAACACCTACGCCGCCTATGAGGACCTGTCCGACGAGGACAAGGCTGAGATCGAGGGCCTGCGGGCCATGCATTCGGCGTGGAACACGATGTTCTACTACGACCCGGAACCCAGTGCCAAGGCTCTGCGCCGCATGATGGCCATCGGCGATCGGGAACTGCCGTTGGTGTGGACGCATCAGTCCGGCCGCAAGTCGCTCGTGCTCGGTGCCACCGCACGGCACATCGTCGACGCGGACGGCCCGATCGACTTCCGCAAGAGCGCCGAACTGCTGGTGCGGCTGCGGGATTGGGCCACCCAGGCCGACTTCACCTACCGGCACAAATGGACCGTCGGTGATCTGGTGATCTGGGACAACACCGGAACCATGCACCGGGCCACACCGTATGACCCGACGTCGGGCAGGCTGCTGCAGCGCACCAAGCTCGAGGGCGAGGAGCCCTTCGCTTGAGCACTCTGAGATTCGACGATCGCGTCGCCGTCATCACCGGCGCCGGCCGCGGGCTGGGCCGCGAATACGCCCTTCTCCTGGCATCGAAGGGCGCGAAGGTCGTCGTCAACGATCCTGGTGGCAGCCTCACAGGAGACGGGACCGACACCGCACCGGCGCAGCAGGTGGCCGACGAAATCGTCTCGGCCGGTGGAGAAGCCATTGCCGTCACCGATTCGGTGGCGACCGCTGAAGGCGGTCAGGCCATCATCGATGCGGCCGTCGAGCGCTTCGGCCGCATCGACATCCTGATCCACAACGCCGGCACGGTGCGCCGCGCGTCGCTCAAAGAGATGAGCTATGACGACTTTGACGCAGTGCTCGACGTGCATCTGCGCGGCGCATTCCACGTTGTGCGGTCGGCATTTCCGCTGATGTGTGAGGCCGGGTACGGCCGCGTGGTGCTGACCTCGTCGATCGGCGGGCTGTACGGCAACCATGAGGTGGCCAACTACGCGGCGGCCAAGGCCGGGATCCTCGGCCTGTGCGATGTGGTGGCACTGGAAGGTGCCGCCGAAGGTGTGTTGTGCAACGCGATCGTTCCGGGCGCGGTGACCCGGATGGCCGAAGGTCTGGACACCTCGGCCTACCCGCCGATGGGCGCGGACCTCGTGGCCCCGGCAGTGGGCTGGCTGGCCCATGAAACCTGTCCGGTCACCGGCGAGTTCTTGGTGGCGATCGCCGGGCGCATCGCCCGTGCCGTCGTCGCCGAGTCGCCCGGGGTGTACCAGCCATCGTGGACCGTAGAGGAGGTCGGCGAGCAGATAGACCGCATCCGCGACGTGAGCGAGCCGGTGATCTTCCCGGTCGTTCCTGACGGGCACGCCGACCACATTCGATACAGCTTCGGACGTGCAGCAGAGGGAGCCCGATCATGAGAACCGGTCCATTGCAAGGGGTTCGGGTCGTCGATCTCACCGCCATGGTGATGGGGCCGTACTGCACGCAGATCATGGCCGACATGGGCGCCGACGTGATCAAGATCGAGACACCGGCGGGGGACAACACCCGCTACATCTCGGTAGGGCCGGCCCCCGGCATGAGCGGGGTGTTCATCAACGTCAACCGCGGCAAGCGCAGCGTGGTGCTGGATCTGCGGTCGGAGCAGGGCAAGGCGGACCTGCGGGCGCTGGTCGCCGATGCCGATGTGTTCATCCACTCGATGCGCGCCAAGGCCATCACCAAGCTCGGTTTCGGTTACGACGACGTCGCTGCGATCAACCCTGGCATCGTCTACACCAACTGCTACGGGTATGGCCGGCGCGGTCCGGATGCCGACAGGCCCGCCTACGACGACACCATCCAGGCCGAGTGCGGATTGCCTGCGGTGCAACAGCAATTGACCGGTGAGGCCTCCTACGTCGGCACGATCATGGCCGACAAGGTGGCCGGGTTGACCGCCCTTTATGCGACGACGATGGCGCTGTTCCACCGGGAGCGCACCGGCGAGGGCCAGGAGGTGGAGGTCAGCATGTTCGAGACCATGGCCTCCTTCATGCTGGTCGAGCATGCCAACGGCGCCATGTTCGACCCTCCGCTGGGGCCTGCGGTGTACCCCCGGGCGGTCACCCCGAATCGCAGGCCGTATGAGACCAAGGACGGTCACATCGCGGCGCTGATCTACAACGACAAGCACTGGAATGCGTTCATCGAACGGGTGCAACCCGCCTGGGACAGCCACGAATACGCGACTCTGGAGCAGCGGGCCCGCCAGATCGACACGGTGTACGGGCTGCTGGCGGGCACTCTCAAGGAGCGCACCACCGCGGAGTGGCTGGACCTGTTCGCGGAGTTGGAGATTCCGGCGGCTCCCATGCTCACGCCGGATGAGCTCTTCGACAACGAGCATCTCAACGCAGTCGGACTGTTCGAAACCGTCGACACCCCGCACGGCCGGGTGCGCATGCCCGGTGTGCCCACGTGGTTCTCCCGAACTCCGGGACACGTCGCCGGGTATGCACCGGAACTGGGCGCGGACACCGTCGAGGTGCTCGCTGAACTCGGTCCGCGATAGGAAAGGCCAGGAGTGGATTTCGACTTTGGTGAGGCGGCCGACACGCTGCGCGGTGAGCTGCGGGAGCTGATCGCCGATCAGGTGCCCGCCGACTTTCTCGGCGCGTTCACAGATGACCCCGCCGATCTGGCGGTGGCGCAGCAGTTCTGCCGGACGCTGGCGCAGCAGCATCTGCTGTGCATGTCGTGGCCGAAGGAGTTCGGTGGCGGCGACGCCTCGGTGTGGGAGCAGACCGTGGTGCGCGAGGAGATGTGGGCGCACCACGAACCGCGCGGGGCCCAGTACATGGGCGTCAACTGGGTCGGGCCGATCATCATGCGGCACGGCAGCGAAGAGCAACAGCGCAAACATCTGCCGCCGATCGCCAACGGCGAAGTGATCTGGTGCCAGGGCTTTTCCGAGCCGGAGGCCGGCTCCGACCTGGCCTCCCTGCGCACCTTTGCCCGCCGGGAGGACGACGGCTGGCGGGTCAACGGCCAGAAGATCTGGACCTCCTACGCCACCATGGCGCAGTGGATCTTCCTGCTGGCCCGCACCTCCAAAGTGGGAGAAGGCGCAACCCAGAAGAAACAACAGGGCATGACGATCTTCCTGGTGCCGATGGATTCCCCGGGGATCACGGTGCGCCCGATCCGGACCATGATGGGCCCGCACCATCTCAACGAGGTGTTCTTCGATGACCTCTTGGTCACCGAGGCCGATGTGTTGGGCACCGTGGATCAGGGCTGGTCGATCGTGCAGGACGTGGTGTCCTTCGAGCGCGTCGGTATTGCCCGCTACGCGCGTTGTGAGCGGCTACTGCAAACCGCACCCGAGATCCTCGGCGACGCCTGGGAGCAGCTGCCCGCCGAGCTGCGGGGCCGGTGGACCCGGATGCTCACGCACTGCCGCCGGGCCCGTTTGATGGCCTATCGGGTGGTGTCGATGCAGGCTACCGGGCGCGTGAATCCCGGTGATTCCGCGGCATATCGGATCGCGGTCACCAGGCTGGATCAAGAGAGCGCCGAGGTGCTCATGGAGATAGCGGCCGCGCTGCCGCGGCGCGAGGACAGCCGTATCGGGTACTTCCGTGCCGAGGTCGAAGACCACTGGCGGTACTCGCAAGCATCCACGGTGTCCTCGGGCAGCATCGAGATGCAGCGCATCCTGCTGTCGCGCACCTTGCTGGCCGGAAAGGCGTGACGGCGATGATTCTCGATCTCAGCGATGACGCGAAAGAGTATGGCCGTCAGGCTCTGAAGGCATTCGAAGCAGCCGGCGGCGATCAGCTGCTGGCTCAGGCCGACGCCAAGCCGGACACCCGCGCCGGCCTGACCACGCCCGTGCTGGAAAGTCTCGGCGCCTTCGAACTGGAGCCGCGCACCGATGCGGACTCGTTGGAAGCCGCAGCTGCCCTGTGTCGCAGTGCGGGCTATTGGGCACTGCCCTATCCGGTGGCCGAGCGGCTTTCGCGCCCGGCAAACCTCGACGTCGACGGCCTGGTGATCGTCGATCCCGACGCGCCCGAGGCGGCGCTGCAGGGCCTGGACAACCGCTGGGCCACTGTCACATTGGATGGTCAGCGCAGCACAGTGACCAAGACGGGTGCGTCGGGTCCGTCATTCACCACCGCACTGGAACTGTCGGCGCTGGACGACGCGGGCACCGCAGATGTCGCCTTGGGCCTGGTGCTGCCGTCGTGGACGCTGCTCGGCATGCTGGATCGGGCCATCGACCTGACGGTCGCGCATGTCAGTCTGCGCAAGCAGTTCGGCCAGCCGCTGTCGGCCTTCCAGAGTGTGCAGTTCCAGCTGACCGACGCTGAAGTGGAGCGCAGCGGTGTCGACATGCTGGCCAAACACGCGCTGTGGAGCCTGGGCATCCACCCCGCAGACGAGGCGATCAACGACGCACTGGCGTTACGACTGGCCACGATCGAGGCAGCAGAGGTGGTCTTCCGGGTGTGCCATCAGCTGCACGGAGCCGTCGGCTTCTGCGACGAGACCGTACTGTCCTGGTTATCGCGCTACAGCCAGCCGTTGCGCCGCTTGCCGTTCGGGGTGTCCAAGACCCGCGATACCCTCACCGCCCGGCTGGGCCGGCGCGGACTCACCGGATTGTTCTCGTCATGACCGACCTCGACGATTTCCGCACCACCGTCAGGGACTGGTGCGCACACCACGTACCGAAGGACTGGCGCCCCAACCAGACCGGCGTCGGCGACGAAGAGTTCGTGTCGTTCCAGAAATCCTGGTTCGCCGAGCTGCACACTGCCGGGTACGCCGTGCCGCACTGGCCTGTCGAATGGGGCGGCGGTATGTCGGTGCCTCAGCAGGTCGTGCTGTACCAGGAATTGGCCGCCCACGATGCGCCCCGCCTGGTGCTGGCGTTCGTCGGGATCCACCACGCCGCGTCCACGCTGCTCGCGGCGGGTACCGACGCGCAGCGCAGCAGGCACCTGCCCGCCATCCTCGACGGTGAGATCTGGGTACAGGGTTTCTCCGAGCCGGAGGCCGGATCCGACCTCGCGGCGCTACGTACCACGGCCAGAGCTGATGGCGACAACTTCATCGTCAACGGCCAGAAGCTGTGGGCCAGCGGCGCGATGCACGCCGACTGGTGTCTGCTGCTGGCCCGCACCGATCCGGACGCGCCCAAACGGCACGGCATCTCGTACTTCCTGATGGACATGACCACACCCGGTATCGATGTGCGTCCGATCCGAAATGCGGTGGGGGATTCGCATTTCTGCGAGATCTTCCTCAATGATGTGGTGGTGCCCCCGGCCAACCTGATCGGCCCCGTGAACAAGGGCTGGCAGGTCGCCCAGGCCACGCTCGGTGCTGAACGTGGCATGACCATGCTCGAACTTTCCGAACGCCTGGGCAATGCGGGTTTCACCTGGCTGCTGGAGGCTGCGCCGACAGATGATCCGGTGGTGGCAGACCGGTTGGCGCAGTTCGAAATCGAGCTGACTGGCCTGCGTGGGCTGTGCCGAGATCTGGTCGAGCGCACCGAGGCAGGGAAGGCCGGACCGGCCGACGCCTCGATCGTCAAGCTCTACTACAGCGAACTGTTGCAGCGGATGACGGGTTTCGGTGCCGAGATCGGTGGCCTGACCGCCCACACTGTGCTGACGAAACCGGCTTCCAGCGGATGGGAGTCGGGATCCTGGATGCTCGATTTCATCGGATCGTGGGAATGGACCATCCCCGGCGGCGCCAGCGAGATCCAGCGCACCATCATCGGTGAGCGCGGACTGAGCCTGCCACGAGAACCGAGTGCGGTGTAGATGAGCGACGTTCCTGATTTTGCGGCGATCCACGACGAGCTGCGTTCGGTAGCGGCCGATCTGCTGGCCAAGGACACCATCGACTGGCCGCTGCTGATCTCGGCAGGCTGGATCGGGCTGGATGCGCCGGAGGATGCCGGTGGTGCCGGCGCCACGTTCGCCGAGGTCGCGGTGATCTGCGAGGAGCTCGGTCGGGCCGCCGCGGCCACCGGTTATCTGGGCGGTGCCGTGCTGGCCATCGGTGTCCTGAATATGTTGCACCCCAATGAATCGCGCGACGCACTGCTCAAGGCCGTCGTGTCCGGACGTATCCGGACCGCGATCGCGCTGCCCGGAGCAGACGATCCGGCGCCCTTCGAACTGGCCACCACCAGGCTGGGCTGGCGCATCCACGGCAGTGCCGCGTTTGTACCGGACGTCGTCGGAGCTCAACGGCTGCTTCTGCCTGCCCGTGACGCCGATGGCGTGGCGGTGCTGGTGGACGTTTCCGCCGGCTCACCCGGTCTCACGGTCACCGAGCAACCGGTGCTTGATGAGACCCGCACGCTCGCCATCGTGACGGCCGAGGGTGTCGAGGTCGACGAGGACGCGGTCTGGCATTTCGATGGTGATCCCGACTCCGGCCTGGATGCACTCACCGACCGGGCCGCGCTCGCGGTTGCCTGCGACAGTCTCGGTGTCGCGCAGGCCATGCTCGATACCACGGTGTCCTACACCGGGGTTCGCCAACAGTTCGGCCGTCCGATCGGCTCGTTCCAGGCCGTCAAGCACGCCTGCGCCGACATGCTGGTGCAGATCTCGGTGGCCAGACAGCTCGTCGGGGCCGCCATCGCGTCACTCGATCCCCGCGCGGTTTCCATGGCCAAGGCGTACACGACCGAGGCCGCTGTCGAGGTGGCCGGCAAGGCCATGCAGTTGCACGGCGGCATCGGCTACACCTGGGAGAGCCGGGTGCACGTCTATCTGAAGCGAGCCGCGCTCAACCGTTCGCTCTACGGCTCGCCCGCCGAGCACCGCGCCAAGGTCGCGCAGCGTTATCGGTGAGCTGCGTACAGTAGCTGCGTGCGGGTAGGCGCGGGGGTATCAGCGATTGTCGGCGTATTTTTCTGCGGTCTGGTCGCTGCCGGGTTTCTGTTGTCCGACTACTACCGTTTGCGTCCGTTTCTGCTCCACCCCGTGATCTTCGGCGTCGCAGGTTGCGTGGCGCTGGCCATCGCCTGGGGGTTGGGGATTCGTCAGCCGGTGGTCAAATGGCTGGGCGTGGTGCTGATCGTGGTGATCGGAGTGGTGTGGGGCGGCATGGCGTGGTTTGCGATGTTGTTGGCCAGCGGCGGACGTGGGAAAGAGAGCCAACGGCTCCCATCGCCGAACGGTGACATGGAGCTGGTCGTGTTCAGAGGCGGCGGGATCACGATCGACCCGATCACGTCGGTGCAGGTGTACACCGACAACGGTCTGCTGTCGCGGGAGAATTATCTGGGTTGCGTCAACGGCGACCGTGACGGACTCAAAGATGTCGAGTGGACCGGTCCGAGGACGGTGCGGGTCGAGCTGTTGCGTGGCGGACCGACCACCATCACGCTGGACGACCGAGGTCGGCCGGATCAGACCATCAGTTGTTGAACCGGGCGATGAGTTTTCCGCGCGGCAGTGGTCAGACCTAGCGACTGTCCATTCCGTGAAGGAGAAATATCGTGGTTACCCGTCAGAGCGCCCCGCTGGGCGCCCCCAATTGGATCGACCTGGCCACGTCCGACCTTGAGCGTGCCCAGCAGTTCTACGGTGCGGTGTTCGGGTGGACGTTCGAAACCGGCGGTCCCGAGTACGGCGGTTATGTCACCGCGACGGTCGATGGTCAGGTGGTCGCCGGGTTGATGCGCAATGATCCGCAGTGGAATGCACCCGATGCCTGGACCACCTACCTGCACACCGCCGATGCCGATGCCACGGTGGCGGCGACGATCGCCGCCGGCGGGAGCAATTGCGGTGGCGTGATGGACATTCCGGCCAAGGGGCGGATGGCGATGATGACCGACACCGCAAACGGGTTCTTCGGTATCTGGCAGCCTGCGGGGCACGACGGCTTCGCCCTGTTCAACGAGGCCGGCGCACCGGTGTATCACCAGCTGACCACCAGTGACTACGCCAAGGCGCTGGACTTCTATCGGACGGTGTTCGGCTGGACCACCCAGGTCGTGTCGGATACCGATGAGTTCCGTTACAGCACAGCATCATTTGATGGTGAGGAATTGGTCGGTGTGATGGACGGGGCGGCGTTCATCCCCGAAGGCGCGCCGTCGGCCTGGACCACTTTCTTCGGATCCGATGACGTGGACAAGACGATCGAGCTGTTAGTCGCCAACGGTGGTTCGGTGGTGCGTGCGGCCGAGGACACCCCCTACGGGCGGCTGGCCGCGGTGGCCGATCCGACCGGGGCCGGCTTCAATCTGTCGTCGCTGCAGGGCTGAGCGCGAAGTCGGCGAAGTCGAAGCCTGGCACCACCACGCAACTGACCAGGGCCGGCTCGTCGTCGCGGGGCTTTGCGCGCTGCCAGTGGCCGGGCGGCACCAGCAGTTGCGGGTGCTGCCCGGCTTCGATGTCCGGGCCCAGCAGGCGGGTGCCCGCCGTGTTCCGGTCCGCGCCGATCTCCAGGACCAGCGGGCTGCCCCGATGGTGGAACCACAGTTCGGCGCTGCGGACGGTGTGCCAGGCCGACTGTTGGCCGGGCATCAGCAGGAACAGGATCGCGGTGCCGGCGCTGCGCGGCCCGGAGTAGCCCGGTGGCAGCGAAGACTGGCTCACCGTCAGTTCGCTGCGCCATGTTTCTCGGTACCACCCGCCCTCGGGGTGTGGGGCGAGGTCGAGCTGTCTGGCCCAGTCGGGGAGTTCGGTCACAACCGATAGTCTCGTCGTCATGGTTCGTCTGCGTCCAGGGTGGCGCGTTGCCCCGGGGTGGTTGATCGCCCTGTGTGCCGCGGTCCTGGTGGTGGTCGCCTGGTTGCCGTGGCTGACCACCAGCGCCAACGGCGGCGGCCGGGCCAATGCGATCGGCGGGGCCGTGGGAAGCATCGTGCTGCCGCGCGGTTTCGGCGCGGGGCAGCTGATCGTTCTGTTGGGCGCCGGATTGATCGTGGCGGGTGCGATGGCCGGGCGGGGCCTGTCGCAGCGGTGGGCTTCGGCTGTGGGGCTGCTGATTTCGCTGGGCCTGGTGGCGTTGACGGTGTGGTACTACACGCTCAACGTCAAAGGCCCGGTGGCCGCGGGCTACGGGCTGTACGTCGGCGGCGCGATGGCGGTGCTGGCGGGATTGTGTTCGGTGTGGTCGCTGTTGTCGACGTTAGGTGAGCAGTGATGAGCGGATTCGTCACGCCGGTGGAGTTGACCGGGCAACGGTGGGTGACGTTGGAACCGTTGACGACCGCGCACGTTCCTGAGATCGACGCCGCGGCCGCCGACGGTGAGTTGGGCTCGCTCTGGTACACGATGACGCCGAAGCCCGGCGGTGCCGCCGAGTGGGTGCAGCGCATGTTCGAGTTGCGCGCTGCCGATCACGGCGTGACCTTCGTGGTGCGCAATCTCGACGGCAAACTGGTGGGGTCTTCCAGCTACCTGCATGTCGACGGCCCGAACCGCCGGCTGGAGATCGGGCATACCTGGTACACCGCCGCGGCCCGGCGCACCGGCATCAACGCCGAGACCAAGCTGTTGCTGCTGGGGCATGCCTTTGATGAGTTGAATTGTGTGGCAGTGGAATTCCGCACCCACTTCTTCAACTTCGCCAGCCGCGCAGCCATCGAAAGGCTCGGTGCCAAACTCGACGGAGTGTTGCGCAGCCACCAGTTGCTGCCGGACGGATCCCGCCGCGACACTGTCGTGTACTCGATCTTGGACATCGAATGGCCCGCGGCGCGGTCCAACCTGAAGTTCAGGCTGGACCGCCGCGGCGGGATCGGTTAGTCCGCGTCGACAGTGGTTGTTTCGATCGACTTGCGATCGGCACCGTGGGCCACTGCGATCTTGCGGGGCCTGGCACGTTCGGCCATCGGGATGGTGACGGTGAGGACACCGTTCTCGTACGTGGCGGAAATGGCCGACGTATCGATCCCGTCGCCGAGCGACAACTGGCGTCGGAATTTGCCGAAGAACCGCTCATTGGTGAGCCACTGCGCGGATTCTTCCGAACGAGCGGTTCGATGCGCCGAGATGGTGAGTGTGCCGTTGTCGACGTTGACGTCCACCGAACCCGGGTCGACACCGGGAAGGTCGGCTGTCAGGACGTAGTGGTCGCCGATCTTGCATAGGTCCATCGGCATGAACCGGGGTGTACGCGTTGACCCTGAATCACCTGACAGCAAACTTCTGGTCAACACATCAAGGTCGCTGAACGGATCAAAACGAAGCACAGTAATTCACCTCCCGTACCAACTCAGAGCCCGCCACCCTGGCGGGCAACCAATCACTGTGCAGCGCCGATATTAGCACTCGACTAGGTGGAGTGCCAGAATCTTTTCGACGATATTTTCGGTGGTTCTTGCATTCCAGAGCGGTTTACCCGGATGTGAGACCTCTCGTGGCGGCGTGCGCCGAGGCGGAAGGTTGATGGCGACGCCGTGAGCTCCACCGGGGGAGCGGGTGAGTGTACGGTCGGCGCACGACGACGACGCCCCACCGTCTGCCGTCACCGGCCTCGGCAGGTTCGACCAAACCAGTAGCAACCTTGTCATCGGCGGTCATCGCGCCCGGGGCCAGATGAAATCGGTTGCATTGCTGCCGCGGGCGTTTAGTAGGGTGGCGGCATGTCGAGCCCCGAAGCGCACAAGATGGGGGCTTTCGGTCACGCCGTCAGCCCCCTGAATCACTGACTCCTCAGTTTTCCGCACTTCTCGGGTGCTGGCCGTGGTGACGAGACGCCTCCTGTTCGTTCTCTTGTCTCGGAGTCCTCGATGCCATTTGCTCTCTATCTGCTTGCTCTGGCGGTTTTCGCCATGGGCACCTCGGAATTCATGCTCGCCGGGCTTGTCCCGGATATCGCCGCCGGTCTCGGCGTCACGGTCGGCGCTGCCGGCCTACTGACCTCCGCCTTCGCCATCGGAATGGTCATCGGTGCGCCGGCCATGGCCGCGCTCGCGCGTCGGTGGCCGGCCCGCACCAGTCTGCTCGGATATGTTGTCGCCTTTGCGCTCTGCCACGTTGTCGGCGCATTGACGCCGAACTTCACGATCCTGTTCGGCACCCGCTTCGTCGCCGCGTTGGCCAACGCCGGATTCTTGGCCGTGGCGCTCAGCACGGCCTCTGCACTGGTTGCGGCGGACCAGAAGGGACGCGCGCTGTCGGTACTGCTCGGCGGGACGACAGTGGCGACCATTGCGGGTGTGCCGGGAGGCGCCATCCTGGGCGCGCTGCTGGGCTGGCGGTCGGCGTTCTGGGCGATCGCACTGCTGTGCCTGCCCGCTGCGCTCGGAATCTGGCGCGGGATTCCCGGTCGTTCTGAAGGGGATTCGGGCCCCGCGGTCGACGACCCGCGGTTGCGCGATGAGCTTGCCCAACTCAAATCGCCCAAACTGGCATTGGCTTTACTCGTCGCCGCCCTGGTCAACGCGGGCACGTTCGCCGCCTTCACGTTTCTGGCGCCGATAGTGACCGACGTTGCCGGATTGCCGCAGCTGTGGGTGCCAGTGGTGCTGGTGCTTTTCGGGTTCGGTTCGTTCATCGGGGTCGCGGTGGCCGGTCGGTTCTCCGACCATCGTCCCTGGCTCGTCATCGGCGTGGGGGGCCCGCTGTTGCTCGTCGGATGGATTGCGTTGGCTGCCTCGGCCGATCATCCGGTGATGTTGCTGATTCTGGCCCTGGCACAAGGAATCTCGTCCTTCGCGGTGGGAAGCACCCTGATTGCTCGGCTGCTCTACGTGGCGTCCGGGGCTCCGACCATGGGCGGCTCCTTCGCGACGGCGGCGCTCAATATCGGAGCCGCCTGCGGCCCGGCATTGGGCGCTGCCTCGCTCGCAGGCTCGGCGGGGAACCTGGGGCCGGTGTGGGTCGCCGTTGCGCTCACTGGGATTGCCCTACTGACGGTGCTGGCGATCATGATTCGACGGCGGACACCGCTGCGCCGGTGAGCCGCTCACCGCACTGATCGCACGTCAACACCGGGAAAAAGGGGTGTTCGTGGCCGGCGTGGGTGAGGAGCACCGCCGGGCCCTCGGCGGCTGGGAACGACCGCTGGGCCCACGCCAGAGCTGTGACGAGGACGGGTAGGAAAGCGGCACCCTTGGGGGTCAGCCGGTATTGGCGGTCCTCGTCGGTCGTGGTGAGAATCCCGTTGGCCCGGAACGTCTGAAGCCGGTCGGCGAGCGAAGCCGGCGGGGCGGCCAGCACCCGTTGAAACTCGGAGAACCGGGAGGTGCCGGTGAAGGCGGCGACCAGGATCGCAAACGCCCAGCGGTTACCGAGCACACTCATGGTCTGGGGGAACTGGCCGGACGGCGAATCGCGCCGATCGTCCTCGGAGCGCCGCCGCGTCGTCACCACGGGCAGCGAACGATCCCAGCCGCCGCTCGGCCCCCACACGGCGGTCACCTCGCCGGAAGTGGTCGGTGCATCGCAGCTGCCACACATCAGGACCGGGGTGAAATCGGCGCCGCAGCGCAGATGCCGCATGGCAGGCAGGGATTCGCGGTGCTCGGGCACCCAATGGCGTTCCCACTCCCAGATGGACAGCAGCACCGGCCACAGTGCGCGCCCCCGCGCGGTGATCAGGTATTCGTCGCGCGGAGGCCGCTCCTGGTAGCGGTGACGTTGCAGCAGGCCGTCTTCGGTGAGGGAGCCCAGGCGGCGGGTCAGCACCGAGTTGGAGATCGGCAGCCGGGTCCGGAACTCCCCGTAACGGGTGGCGCCCAGCAGGGCCTGCTGCATCACCAGCAGCGTCCATTCGTCGCCGACCAGAGACAGCATCTGCCCGACGGCGTTGGTGCCGCCGGTGCGAGCGTCAGTCACGCACCAGCCATCGGCGCAGCTGGTCACCCGGCGCCCAGGTGGAGTGGGTTCCACTGGAAACCCGTTCCGGCAGAGCAAGTTTGCACACTGGACCGTCGGGAACCCGGGCGGCGTCGAACACCAGGCAGTACGAGGCGTCGTCGTTCATGTCTGTGGTGATGGTAACCAGGTAGCCGTCGTCCTCACCGGTGCTGCCCACCCGCGGCGCCATGGCGGTCTCGCTGCCGTACACGCCGTCTTCGAAGGCATAGCGTTGTTCGGCTCCGGTGTGCAGGTCGTGACGGACCAGCCCGTCGAACAGGAACCAGCCCGGTTTCCCGGTAGCCGCGTAGGCGTAGCGGTAGTCGCGCCCGGCGTGGCCGGGGTTGATCATGCCGAATTCGGTGATGCTGTCGGACAATTGCTCTTCGCGGGTCTGGCCGGTCACCAGGTTGAACCGCCAGCGGTGCAGGCGGGTCTGCATCTTGTCCAGCGCCAGGGCGGGCGTCGCGTCGCCCTGGAAGAACCCGTCGAGCACGATCTCGTTGCCGTCCTCGTAGGCGTTGGTGAAGTGCAGGACATAGGTGGTGTCGGCCTCGAACCACTTGACGTCACCCGGTGCACCGCGGCGGGGCAGGATGGCGAACCGGGACGGCAGGTCGCGATGGAGCTTGGGCAGGTGCACGTTGCTCTCGAGGAACCTGGCATCCCAGAACAACGGAAAGTCGTTGAGAATCACGTAGTTTTCGGTGAACGCCATGTCGTGGGGCAGGCGGGGCCCGGGCAGTTCGACGTCGACATAGTGCACCAGGCGGTTGTCGGCGTCCACCACGCCGTAGTGCATGTACGGCGCCTGCTTGCCGTAATTGAAGAACAGGAGTTCGCCGGTGGCGTCGTCGGCCTTGGGGTGTGCCGAGACGCCCCATTCGGCGGGGAACGCCCCGCCCCAGTCTTCCTTGCCCAGGGCGTCGCCGGTGTACGGGTCGAGGCGGTACAGGTCGCCGCACTGGTAGAAGCTGGTGAGCGCGACGCCACGGTGCACCGTCACGTCTGTGCTGGAGGCGTCCTTCATCAGCGTGCGCGCGCCCCAGCCGTGGTCGCGTTTGGCCAGTTCGATCGGTTCGGCGATCCCCGGCCATAGCGGCCCGCCCGCCTCGATCTCGGCCAACAGGCCGTCGGTGGGGATGAATCTGTTGCGGTAGAACGCTTTTCCGTCCCGGAACCCGACGATGTGCAGCATGCCGTCACCGTCGAACGGGTGGTAGGTCTGCAACGCCGGATGCAGTGGGTTCTCGGTGTTGCGCAGGTAGACACCGTCGAGGTCGGTCGGGATCTCGCCGTCGATCACCCGCAGGTCGTCGGCATCCCATTCGGTGGTCTGTGGCCGCCACGCGCCGGTGCGGTACGGGTGGTCGTCGTCCTCGGGCAGGGTGGACAGGTATTTGGCCACAACCTCGGTGTTCATTGCTGGGCTCCTCCCACGACGAAGCTGACGGTGGTGGCGGTGCTGCCACCGAAGTTCAAGGTGCCGAATGTCTTTGCACCCTCGACCTGGTACGGCCCTGCGGCAGCGCTGACCTGCTTGGCGGCGTCGAGCAGCATCCGGACCCCGGATGCGCCGACCGGGTGCCCGCCGCCGATCAGCCCGCCGCTGGGGTTGATCGGCAGTCGTCCGCCGATCTCGATCTCACCGTTCTCGATGGCCTTCCAGGATTCGCCGGGGCCGGTCAGTCCGATGTGGTCGATGGCCAGGTATTCGCTGGGGGTGAAGCAATCGTGGACCTCGAACCCGTCGACGTCGTCGAGCGTCACCCCGGCGCGGCCGAAAGCGTCCAGTACCGCTTGGCGCACATGGGGCAGCAGGTACGGATCTGCCGCACTGCGGTCGAGTTTCTGTTGCAGACCCAGACCGACGGTGCAGTGGCCCCAGCCCTCGATGCGGGCGATGGGGCGGACGTTCGGGTGTGCGCGCAGGTAGGCGTCGTTGACCAGCACCAGTCCTGCTCCGCCGTCGGTCATCTGACTGCAGTCGAAGCGGCGCAGTCGTCCCGCCACCACCGGATTGGTGGCGTCGTCGTCCCCGAGCGGGTCGGGCACCGTCCAGTCGCGGGTTTGGGCGTGGGGGTTGGCCTTGGCGTTGCGGAAGTTCAGCGCGGCGATGGCGCGCAGATGTGCGGCGTCCAGACCGTAGCGCCGGTCGTAGGCGTCGGCCACGTCGGAGAACATCGACGGCCAGATGAACCGGGCGTCGTCGGCTTCGTGGCCCGTCCATGCCGCGGCGCCGAGGTGCGCGGCGGCGGTGTCGCCGGGCACTGTCTTCTCCAGCTCCACCCCGATGACCAGGGCGCTGTCGTAGGCGCCCGAGCGCAGGTCGGCGATAGCCGCCAGCGTTGCGACGCTGCCCGAAGCGCAAGCGGCCTCGTGGCGGGATGCCGGCGTTTCCCACAGGTCGGGGTGCACGGTGGCCGGCATGGCGCCGAGGTGGGCCTGACCGGCGAACAGGTCGCCGAAGGCGTTTGCGACGTGTACGACGCCGATGTCGGCGGCCGCGATCCTGGCGCTGTTCAGTGTGTGGTCGACGACTTCGAGGGTGAGTCCGGCGAAGTCGACCTGCTCGCGGCTGAGATTGCGGGCGAAATCGCTCTGGTACCCGCCGAGAATCCACACGTCCTCCATGGCGGCGACGCTACTACAACTAAGAGAGTGACTAAAGGGTGTTCAACGAGAAACGCCGTGGCGGGAATCCAGGTTCAGATTCCCGCCACGGCGTTACCCGTGGTCAAGTCGACTTAGTCGTCCCAGCCGCCGTGTCCGTGTCCATGGCCGCGGCCGTGCCAGCCGTTGTCCCAGCCGTTCCAGCGGCCCCAGCCGGGACCCTCGACACATGCCTGCACGTAGCCATAGGGACCGGTCGCGCAGACCTCTGGGCCTGCCGAGGCCGGAGCGGCTGCCGCCATCGCCACGCCAACGGGAACGGCCAGTGTGCCCAGCCCGATTGCCGCGACCTTCTTCAGTTTCGAACGCATCTTTCTTGCCTCCGGGTTTGTTAGCTGTGTACGAGCTCAAGACCCCCGTCTATAGATAACATTAGTGCATCTCATCATGTTCCTGGGAATCGCCTGGAACCTCACGGTGCAGCCAATTTGCTCTCGATGCAGCCTTCCCGGTCAGAGCGTTGAATTCATTTGCCAAAGAAAATAGGGTTCCGTGGCGCCTGCTCGGAGTGTTGCCAGCTGGTCCGTGTGACACGCGTGTCAGGTGGTGCGACGGGCCGAGGCGACGAATTTTGCCCGTGCCGGGGGTCAATATCCGAGAAGCCGAATAACGGGAAGGGCGGGCATGGGAGCGCTGGACGGCAAGACGGCCTTGATCACCGGGGGAGCGCGCGGGCAGGGCCGTGCGCATGCCCTCACGCTGGCGCGTGAGGGAGCCGATGTCGTGATGTGCGACATCGCTGCGCCGGTCGAATCGGTCGACTATCCGCTGTCGACCCCGGCCGACCTGAAGCGGACCGAGGAGGAGGTGTCCGCGCTGGGCCGGCGCTGCCTGGCCGTGACCGCTGACGTCCGAGACCTGGCCGCAATGCAGTCGGTGGTGGATGCCGCGGTCACCGAGTTCGGCGGTATCGACGTGGTGCTCGCCAATGCCGGGATCGCCAGTAGTGAGCCGATCGCGACCATGTCGCCGCAGCGGTGGCAGACCATGATCGACATCAACCTGACCGGGGTGTTCAACACCTTCCGGGCGGTGCTGCCGCATCTGATCGAACGCCGGGCCGGGCGCATCGTCGCGACCTCGTCGATTGTCGCGGGCACCGGCGCGACCAACTCGGGTCATTACGCGGCGGCGAAGGCCGGGGTGGTGGCACTGGTGAAATCGGTGGCATACGAGGTGGCCGACTACGGCATCACCGTCAACGCGGTCCTCCCGTCCGGAGTAAACACGCCGATGATCCACAACCCCGCGACCTACAAGGTGATCCGGCCCGACCTGGAGAACCCGGGTCTCGATGACGTCGAGGAGATGTTCGCCCAAGGGCGGCCCCGGCCCGGTCTGCTCGAGCCGCAGGATGTGGCCGAAGCCGTGTTGTACCTGGTGTCGGATCGCGGGCGGCTGCAGACCGGCGAGTCGATGGTCCTGTCGAACGGATTGAATTAGACCGCAGCGCAACGTGATGTGATGCCGGCGGGGCGACTCCGTGCGTGGACTCCTGGGCGAAACTGCACGGGCAAGGTTGCAGCGGCACACATCGGAGCATTGTTTGCGGCGAATGCCGACTGGGTCGACGAAGTGCCGATGAATCCTTGCTTCGTTCCATGCCGCTGGGGTATGCAACAGGGCCGCCGAGCGCCACTTGAGGGTGGGGAGCGGGTACCCCATGGGGGTATCCTTGCGGCATGTTCACCAGGATGTGCATCGGTGCGCTGGCGGTGGTTGCCGCCATGTCCCTGGCATCGTGCGGCGCAACGGCCGAGTCGCCGTCGGCCGCGCCTGCCGGAACAGGCATGGCAGCCGTCACCCTCCACCGGCTGGTCAGCCCGGACGAATTCGCCGCTGCCATAGCCGAATCCGATCGGGTGACAATCAACGTCCACGTGCCTTTCGAAGGCGACATCGCCGGTACGGACCTGTCGATTCCGTTCGATCGGATCACCGAGCAGTCCGATCGGCTGCCTGCCGATCGCGGTACTCCGATCGCGATCTACTGCCGAACGGGCCCCATGAGCGCGACGGCCGCCGAAGCGCTGAAATCGCTGGGCTACGCCGATGTGGTCGAACTCAAAGGTGGGATGAAGGCCTGGCAGGCCAGTGGCCGGGCACTGGTGGGGAACTGAGCGTGCCTACGCGGTGTCAGGCATCAGCCGACGTCATACAGGTCAAAGAGTGCCCCCGGCAGGATTCGAACCTGCGACACCGGCTTTAGGAGAGCCGTGCTCTATCCCCTGAGCTACGGGGGCTCGGGACCTATCGAAATAGGTGTCTACAACCCTAAGGGACGACTCATGCTAGACGCCGAGCATCGAATCGGTGGCGTCGGGGCGGTCGTGAGGCGGGTTCGTGTTGTGGGGTGTCTGATGAGCTGCGTGGGGTGTGTGTGACTGGCCAACAGGCAGAGGTGTCCGGTTGGCGGTGGCTCAGGCTGCTGCGGACTGTTGGTGTCCTCGGTGGATGAATGCGGCGATAACGTTGCGGCCCAGCGCAAACCCGATCATCACGCCGTGTTGGCGGGTGGCGGTGTGGGCGGTCATGTGTCCGCCGTAGAGGGTTCGGTCGAGGGTGTTGTTGAGGGATTCGGCATCCTCACACCAGCCGTAGCAGCGGTCGTCGACACTGTCCGGTTCGTCGTGTCCTGGACGGACCTTTCTGGCTAGCCGAGGTCCGTATGTTCGACATCGAGTTGGGGCGGGATTATCGATTCAACCGAGGGTCCTATGAGGCCCGCCCTGGCTGCAGGCTACGCAGGGTGCTGGTCACGAACTTCTCCAGTGCTACGTCGCGTTCGGATCGGGATTCCCCGACGGTGGTGAGCAGTGCATAGACACCCAGGAGGAAGAACGCTGCGCTGTGGTGGGCGTCGACGTCGTCGTAGAGTTCCCCACGGATACGCGCACGCTCGATTTCGGCGGCGAGCAGCAGGAAGATCGGGTGGCTGGTCCACTGTTCCCGTTCAGGCCGGGTGGGTGACAGGTACAGACCGATGACGTCGTGGAACAGGGCTGAGCCCCAGCGACTTTCGAGCGCCATCACCAAGCTGACGATCGTCTTCAACACCGAAGCCAGGTCGTGGGGAGCGTCGAGGAACCGGCCCAGTTCGTCGGCGAGGCTCGCCTCATCCCTTCGGATCAACTCAAGAAGTACGTGCTCCTTGGTCGGAAAATGGAAATAGAAGGTGCTGCGCGCGACACCGGCGGCCTTGACGATCGCATTGATGTCGGCCGCGTTGGTACCGGCACGCCGAAACTCGACGATGGCGGCGTCGAGCAGGCGGGCACGCGTCTGCCGACGCTGGGCCTCGCGCTGCGTCGCACTGTCTCGCACCCGTCCATTGTGCAGTACGAAGCCTCATTTACTGACCATTGTCATTGAGATCTACTTCGAAGTGGTAACCGGTTAGGCATGGAGTTCATGGCGAGCTGAACACAGATACCCAGTTCAAACTGATCTTGAGGGTGGTTTGACGCCACGTACCCGAACGGCAAATTTTCATTTTCATTGTCATCTGTCAGTGAGAGTGCTACATCTAGGGACACCGGTGTAGTCGCAAGCTCGTGACATACCTGACGACAAAGGTCGCCGATCGGTCGACCGAGGTGGAGCAATCCGGACAGGCAGGACCATGGCGAGAACAACATCTGTAGCGATGAACACCAAGGGTCAACGGATCCTGCTGTGGACCACACTGCCGGCGGCGGCGCTGTTCGTGCTGGCGTTCCTGCTGTTTCCCGTGTTCTCCCCACCGTTGCCGCCGGCACTGACACCCGAACAGGTCGCGACGTTCTTCGCCGAGAATGTCACGGGGATAGTCGGCGTTGCGGTCCTGTGCAATCTCATTGCCTGCTCGTTGGTTCCGCTCTTCGCGGTGACCGCCGTGCAGATCTCCCGGACCGCCACGTCGAGCAGTGTCTTCACCTACGCCTACATCATTTGTGTCGGAGTAGGTCTCACAGCTTTCATCCTCGCCGACTACTGCTGGGCCATGGCGGCGTTTCGACCCGAACGCGATCCTCAGCTGATCAGTCTGCTCAACGACATGGCGTGGTTTTTCTTCATCGCGCCGGTCGGCACGATCATCGTGCAGAACCTCTGCCTGGCCACCAGCATCTACCTGGATGCGCGGCCCGAACCGATCTTTCCTCGCTGGGTGGCGCACTTCAACATCGCGACCGCTGTTCTGCTGGTGCCGAGCGCGTTCGCGATCCTGCACAAGTCAGGGCCGCTCGCGTGGAACGGTGCTCTGTCGTTCACCCTGCGGCTCAGCATTTTTGCCGTGTATGTCGTCGTGATGTTCATCGTTCTGCTTGGTGTGGTCCAACGCCAAGGCGCAGAGCGCGAGGCCCTGGCATGACCCAGGACGTGGCCACGACACCCCAGTGCGGGCCCCGGCGTTCCCCGTGGCGCGAGAGCAAGAAGCTGGATCAGTGGATCGCGTTCTGGTCGGTCCCGATCTTCTTCACCCTGTTCGGTCTGGTCTTCGTGCCGTTGAGCGGGATGATGCCGCCACGCTCGCCGAGCAGCCCGCAATCGCAGATTGTCGAATTCATGCAGTCTCCCAACTTGCTGATCGCCTGCGCCATCCTGACGTTGACGTTCGGCCTGGGGCCGGTATCCAATGCGTGTTACCTCATCCAGATCAAGCGGATGTCGGTCAGTCCGGCATTTCGGTACACCCTCATGATGGGGGCGACCACCGGCACGATCGTCGGCATGCTCTTCCCGTTGTTCTGCTTCGGACTCGGAGCATTTCGCCCCGGCTACGATCCGGCGGTCCTGGCGATGCTCTACGATTTCGGCTACTTGGCGTTCATCGGCTCGCTGGGATGCTTTTGCGTGATGTGGATGGCCTTCGGGCTGGCCATCATCCTGGACGAGAACAACATCCTGCCGAAATGGCTGGGCTACTACACCGTTTGGCAGTACGTGTCAGAGCTGGTCGCCGCACCCGTGTGGATCGCCAATTCGGGTCCGTTCGCCTGGAACGGAATCATGACGTTCTGGTTCGGGATGGCGCTGTTCGTACCATGGCAATTCATCGTCTACGTCTGCATCTACCGAGCGATCAAGAACCAGCCCGACGACGAACTCGAACACTCTTGGCTGATCGACCCGCAACAGGTCACGGCCGATGCTCTGCCGGAGGCGAGTAGATGACCGAAGTCTCAGAGCATTTCGGCATCCAAACCGCCGACCCGCAGAATGTAGTCCGGGGGCGCCTGCCCGGCGCTCCGAGCATGTGGTTCTTCGTCATCGGCGACCTGATCATCTTCGGCATCTACTTCGTGGCCTACATGTATTTCCGCGGCCAAGATCACAGCACATTCCTGCAAAGCCAATCGAAGCTCAACCTCGATATCGGCATCGTCAATACCGTTGTGCTGCTGACAAGTTCGCTATTCGTCGCGCTGGGCACCTCGGCGGCCCGGTCCGGGAAGACCGCTGACGCCTACCGGCTGCTCTGCCTGGGACTGGCCTGCGGCGCGGCCTTCCCATTACTGAAGATGTTCGAGTACATTCCGGAGATCACGGCCGGCATGACCCCGGGGACAAACCTGTTCTTCATGTACTACTTCGTGATGACGGGAATGCACCTGTGCCACGTGCTTCTCGGGCTGGTCATACTCAGCTTCGTCATCCATTCCCTGCGCGGGACAGCAACGCCCCGAATCGGTTTCGTGGAAACCGGCGCGACCTATTGGCACATGGTCGATGTGCTGTGGCTCGTTCTCTTCGCGTTGCTCTACTTGATGAGGTGATCTGTGTGACGGCCTATCTTCGTAACCCACTGACCTTGGTCTGGGCGCTGCTCACGGTGGTGACCGTGGCATCGTGGCTGACCGCTCGTGACGGCGGCCAGGCGCACCACCTCAGCGCCACGGTCACCGCAATCGTGCTGCTGATTGCCGCATTCAAAGCACAGCTGGTGATATGGCACTTCATGGAGGTCCGGCGGGCGCCCACGTGGCTGAAGGTGACGACCCACGGATGGCTGGTCGGCCTCTTCGGGCTCCTGTTGGGCCTCTACTTCGCCGCCGCCTGAATCGACTGAAGGCTACTGGGCTGCAACGTTTTCCGGCCGGAAGGCGGTCTCACCTTCGACGGTGAAGCTCGGGCCTACGAAGCGCGCGGCGATCTCGTATTCGGCCTCTCGGTCCTTGACCGGGAAATACCACAGCGCCAGGGTGACGCGAATCAGCCACTGGGCTGCCAGCGGATCGGATCGACCGATCATGCGCTCGGCGAGTTCTTCCACCAGAGGCGATCCGGTCAGCCAGCCGTTGTTCTGATCAGGTCGGATCGCCCCCATCATCAACGGGCCGAGCGGCTCGGACCGGATATGGTCGAGTGCGACGACCAGGGCAGTGACGATCCGTTCCGAACCGTGTAGGCCATCGATCGCCTCGGATACGTGTCGCACGATGCGCGCCGACAGTCGCCGCACCACGCCTTCGAGGATCGCGGCCTTGCCGCCGGCGTGCCGATAGATGGTGGCGGGGGAGCAATGCACCCTCGCCGACAGCGCGTCGATGGTGAACGCCTCGAACCCCTGTTGGGAAACGAGTTCGGCGGCCGCGGCGAAGATCCGTTCCACCGCCTCGGATCGACGGTCCGTACCGACAAGCCAGTCCTGTCGCGTCATCGTGTAGCCCCCACAGCTCGACATTCCGACGATTCGCTCTCTCACCCTGAGAGAAGATCCTCTGTCTCTCTCAGGCTAGGGCCAGCTCCGGCCACTGTCCTGCGAAACCGGGATCCTGTTTCGGACAACCCCGCTTCGCAACCTGGCGGCACACTATTGACGGTCGAACCGCGCGACACCGAGCCTGTGTTCATGCGATTCAGCCGGGCCGGCGCGGTACCCGCGGTAGGCGCCCGAAACGACTTTCATCCCGAGCTCAAGGCGCTGGCGCGGATCGCTCCGCGGGGCAATGCCGGGACTGCCACTGCTCTCAAGGCGGTGCGCCGGCTGATGGCGCTGCGAAAGTCCCGGGTTGCGGGCATCGATGTCGTATCGCTCGGGGATGGGGTGAACGTGCGTATTTTTCGAGGGAACGAGAGGTCCAGCGCGCGGCCGGCCCTGCTGTGGATGCACGGCGGTGGATATGTCGCCGGCCGCGCCAGCCTGGGTGACCGGTTATGTCGAGCGTTCGCGGACGCACTCGATATCACCGTGGCCTCCGTCGAGTACCGCCTCGCGCCTGAGCATCCGTATCCGGCGGCGCTGCAGGACTGCCATGATGCGCTCAGCCACCTCCTCGCGTCACCCGAGGTTGATCCAGGACGGATCGCGATCGGCGGTCAGAGTTCGGGCGCCGGCCTCGCGGCCGCCCTGGCGTTCCGGTTGCGCGACTCCGATACGGTCACCGTGGTCCGGCAGCTGCTGGCCTATCCGATGCTCGACGACCGCACGTCCGACCGGATCCATCCGAATGCGCACAACTTTCGCTTCTGGAACACCAAATCGAACCGATTCAGCTGGACGGCTTACCTCGGCGATGCGGATCCAGCGATTGCCGTGCCTGGACGACGTCCGGACCTTGGTGGGCTGCCGCCAGCGTGGATCGGTGTCGGATCACTGGATCTGTTCTGCGACGAGGACGCCGCTTATGCGGAAGACCTGCGCGCCGCGGGCGTGCCCTGCGAGCTTGTCGTGGTCAACGGAGCGTTTCACGGATTCGACGAGGTGGCCCCGAAAGCTGCTGTTGCACAGGCGTTTTTTGTCAAACAGTGCCTCAGTTTGGCCGACGCCTTTCGATTGTCGTGATCGGCTCTCGACCTCGAGCACTGCACCCCGCACATCCCCCCAGTTCGCCCTTCCGGAAGGTCTCCGTGTGTCATGACGCCCACAACACGCGACGCAACGACAATGCTGAAACCGTTGACGTCCGCCATCCAGATGAACCTGTCAGCCGCCGTGCGCACCCGACGACTGGGTTATCGCGGCTGGGCTGGAGCGGTCAACACCGACTATGACCCCCTCGACCCCGCCACTGCCGCACAGCCGTTCGAGGCCTACGCACAGTTGCACAGCAGTGACCGAGTGCATTACAGCCCTCGTCGCGCCACCTGGATCCTGCACCGTCTCGAGGATGTCCGCGCCGCATTGCGTGACACCGAGCAGGTCACGAGCAGCCATGGGGTGACCCGGATCCGGATGGCTGCCGACCTCGTGGTGGTCACTGACGGTGAAGACCACAACCGACTGCGCAAGCAGGTGCAACCGGCGTTCACCAAGCGGGCCCTCGACAGTTGGCAGACGACAATCAACGATCTCGCCGCCGAACTGGTCGACACCCTGATTGCCGAACCGGGCAGCGATGTCGTTGGACGCCTGGCGATCCCGATGCCGTTGCGCCTGATCGCAGCCATTCTCGGAGTCCCTGAGCGCGACATCGACGACTTCCGGCGTTGGTCGGAGGACAGTGTCAAACTCATCGACTTCACTCCCACGCCGGCCGGTGTGCTCAACACAGCCAAGTCGTTGCGGGCTGCGATGGCCTTGCGTCGCTACTTCCTCGACCACCTGGCGACGGGCGAACTCAAAGGCTCCGACACGGTTCTGGGGCGGCTTCTCGAGCACAACACTGACGGTACGTTGACCGACGATCAGCTGTTCTACATCGCGATCTTGCTGTTGATAGCCGGCAACGAAACGACCACCAACCTGCTCGGCGGACTTTTCGATACGTTCGCACGCTACCCGGACCAGTACGACATGATCCGCGCTGAACCCGATCTCATCCCGATGGCCGTGGAGGAACAGCTCCGCTACGGCAGCCCGGTCCAGAACCTGTACCGGTACACCCGCGCTCCGTACCGAGTCGGTGAGGTCACCATCCCGTCGGGGGCGCGACTCTTGTTGTCATTCGGCGCGGCAAACCGGGATCCATCGGCTTTCGACGACCCCGATACGTACCGCGCTGATCGCAATCCGCGCGCGCACGTCGCATTTGGTTACGGTGCTCACATGTGCCTGGGTGCACCGCTGGCGCGCATGGAAGCCGTCGCGGTCCTTCGGGAACTGGTCAATCGCGTGTCACGGATCTCCGCCACGGCCCCGGCGGTGTGGTCGACCAACAGCTCGTTACGTGGACCGGTCCACCTGCCCGTCCGATTGCATTGTTAGGACGACGTTCTCAGCCTGAGAGACCATGGCGGCGAGTTCGCTGAAACATCCCTGGTAAGACGACCGTACTGAGAATCGTGGCGGCGCCGCCGGCGCTGTCCCGTAATCAACCTCGCATCGGCACCTTGACCGGCCGCGTGGCCGCGGAAGAGCCTGAGCCGGTGACCGTACTCGACAACCCGGCCAGCTTCTTCGGCGCGGACGCGATCCAGAACCCCTACCCGGTCTATGACCGCATGCGTGATGAAGCGCCCGTGCATCGCGTGGGCGATTCCGCGTTCTTCGTGGTGTGCGGTTGGGACGCCGTAGTCGAGGCTGTCACCAGGGTCGAGGACTTCTCTTCCAACCTCACCGCCACCATTGTCTACCACGACGACGGGACGGTGACACCCTTTCCCATGGGTGAGCCCGGCGGGTCCATGCACGCGCTGGCCACCGCAGATGATCCGGTGCACGCCGTGCACCGCAAGATCCTGCTGCCGCACCTGTCGGCACGGCGGGTTCGGATCATCGAGCGATTCGCCACCCAGACCGCTGCCCGGCTGTGGAACGAGAACCTGCGCGATGGCCAGATCGAGTGGATGAGTGCGATCGCCAACCGGCTGCCGATGATGGTGGTGGCAGAACTGTTGGGACTGCCCGATGTCGACGTAGACAACCTCATCCGATTGGGCTACGCCACAACGACGTTGCTCGACGGCGTGGTCAGCTCGACACAGATCGAGGCCGCCGGGGCGGCAGTGCTCGAACTGTCCGGGTACGTGATGGAGTATTTCGAGAAAGCGGCCGTCGACCCCAAACCCGGCCTGATCACCGATATGGCTCAGCGTTACGAGTCCGGTGAACTCGACCAGATCGTGGCCCTGGGCATCATGCTCACTCTCTTCAGCGCCGGTGGCGAATCCACGGCCTCGCTGCTGGGCAGCGCGGTGTGGGTGCTGGCGAACCAGCCTGACGTTCAGCGGCAACTCCGGGACAACCCCCTCTTGTTGTCGGCCTTCATCGAAGAGACACTTCGCTACGAACCACCATTCCGAGGTCATTACCGCCACGTCTGGCGGGACACCTCGTTGGGTGGGGTGGCGCTTCCGGCCAACTCGCACCTCCTTTTGCTCTGGGGCGCGGCCAATCGTGACCCGGCGCAGTTCGAGGCGCCCAACGAGTTTCTGCTCGATCGCGCCGGAGCCAAGGGACACGTCACCTTCGGTAAGGGAGCCCACTTCTGCATCGGAGCCGCGCTCGCCCGGCTCGAGGCGCGGATCGTGTTGGGCCACTTGCTCGAACACACGAGCTGGATCGACGCCGTTGACGTCGGCGATTGGCTGCCCAGCATCCTCGTCCGCCGATTGGAGCACCTCCACCTCGAAGTCCGATGACGAGCGAATCTCCCGGTCCCCTGTTGAGCGTCACTGCCCCCATTCGTACTTGGTGCGGCCGCGACGACCGGGGTGCAATCTCACTCTCGCAGCGTGAGAGATCGTCCGCGATTTTTCTCAAATATCACTGCTGGTGGCGCCATCCCTCACGAAGCTACGCACCTTCCGTCCGGCGCTGACGTCATTTCAACTTGGCGAGGGTGCGTTGACGCCACCATCGCGAGCTAACGAAGCTGAGAATCCGACTCCGGGGAGGGGAAAGACTTCAGATGGTGCCGTCGAACCCGCGGTTGATCATGCGGCCTCCCGCGAGGCCCGGCGCCTGTGTACCGCTGGGCACCGATCGAAATGGGCTGTCATGACGACTTCACCCGGCGTGCTCACCGAACCGGGCGAGCGATCGGCTATCGGCGAGATCGGGGCGGGAGTACGCCGTTACATCCGATCGCACCCGTTACAAGCGCTCGAAACGGTCGGAGGGCAGACCGCACTGGGCGTCCGTACGCTGCAGTTCTTCATTCTGGATGTGTTCGCCGGTCGATTCCCGTTCAAAGAGTTCGTCCGGCAAGCGGCCTTCATGGCCGGCACTTCGCTGGTGCCAACCCTTCTGGTGACGATCCCGGTCGGTGTCACGTTGTCGATTCAGTTCGGGGTGCTCGCCGGACAGGTGGGTGCTGAGTCGTTGTCTGGTGCGGCCAACGGGCTCGTGGTGATCCGCCAGGGCGCCCCCCTGGTAGCGGCGATTCTGCTCGCCGCCGCCGTCGGCTCTGCAGTCAGCGCCGATCTGGGATCCCGAACCATGCGTGAAGAGATCGCCGCGATGGAGGTCATGGGGGTCTCGGCCATCCAGCGTCTGGTCGTGCCCCGGTTCGCGGCGGTGATCGTCGTCGGTATCGCGTTGACCGGTCTGGCCACCTGCGCCGGTTTCTTCGTCGGATACCTGTTCAACATCTACATGCAGAACGGTACGCCCGGTTCATTTGTGGCAACGTTCGCATCGTTTGCCACCGAGGGAGACCTCGTTCTGGCGCTGAGCAAGGCAATCGTGTTCGGAGCGATCGTGGCAGTCATCAGCTGTCACAAGGGACTGGCCACATCTGGTGGACCGGCGGGCGTGGCGAACTCAGTGAACGCCGCCGTTGTCGAAGCGATCCTGCTCTTGATGATCGTCAACGTTGCGATGAGCCAGTTCTATCTCCTGCTGTTCCCGAAAGCCAGCCTCTAGACATGGCCGTCGCCGCACCGTTTCGCCCGCCGCTTGTCGGCCCCGCATTGCAGGCTGCCGACACAGTCATCCGCCCCCTGGCCCGGGCGGGGCACATGCTGCACTTCTTCGGCCAGATTCTGCTGGCGATCCCCCTGACCCTCGGCCGGTACCGCCGCGAATTCTTCCGAAATCTCTCCGATATCAGTTGGGGCAACGGATCTATCGTGGTCGGCGGCGGCACAGTGGGTGTCGCCGTGGTCCTGGGCATCACCGCCGGCGCACTTCTGGCGGTTGAGGGATACAACGCTTTGAATCTCCTCGGACTCGGGCCGGCGACCGGTCTGCTGTCTTCCTGGGGTTCGACGCGCGAGCTGGTGCCGATCATGATCGCTCTGGCCTTCACGACCCAGGCCGGGTGCCGGTTCACCGCACAGTTGGGCGCCATGCGCATCGCCGAAGAGATCGATGCCATGGACGCACTGGCGATCAGACCTGTTCCGTATCTGGTGACCACTCGTGTCCTGGCGGCCATGGTGGCCAGCATTCCGCTGTTCATGGTGTGCCTGGCCACTGCATACCTGTCCGCCCGCGGTGTGGTGGCGGTGATCGCCGGCACCTCTCCCGGAACCTACCAACACTATTTCGAATTGTTCAGTAGCAGCCGCGATGTCATGTACGCCCTGATCAAGGCGGTCGTGTTCATCTTCGTCGGCTCGGCTACCCAGTGCTATTACGGGTATTTCGCCTCAGGCGGCCCCGAAGGAGTGGGGGTGGCGGCCGGTCACGCGATGCGCGCGACGATCACCGTGATCGTCATCTTGAACGCGTTGCTGACCATGGCGATGTGGGGCGTCGATGCCGGCGCGAGGTTCGGGGGCTAGATGCCGAACTCGTTCGACGCCGAAGGCCGTGGCCCATCCACCGCACGACTCGCCGTGGTGGGCATGGTGTTCGTGGTGATCGCAGCGACGACCGTGTCGCTGTTGATCGCGAAATCCCGTGGCGCACTGGACCCGTTCGTAAGGGTGAGCGCGGAAATGGTCAATGTCGGTGACGGCCTGCCGACCAAGTCGGACGTCAAGTTCCGTGGTGTCCTCGTCGGATTTGTCTCCGATGTCACCCCGGCACAATCCGGGCAGCCCAACATCGTCAGACTGAACCTGAAGCCGCAGTACGCCGCCGGAATCCCGGACACGGTTACCGCACGCGTAGTGCCGTCCAACGTGTTCGCCGTTTCGTCGGTGCAATTGGTCGACAACGGGACGAAATCTCCGCCATTGCGTGGCGGCGCCGTCATTCACGAAGACCAGACCTTGCCGACTGTGCTGTTCCAGACGACGGTGGAGAAATTCCGACAGGTACTGGCCGCGATCGGCCGGGAACCCAATGACAACAGTGTCGGATGGCTCACCACGTTGGGTGATGCCACCAGTGGCCGCGGTGACCGCCTGCAGGCCGCCGCTCACGATCTCAATGAGATTGTGACACAGCTTAATACCGTTGTTTCGGGCGAACCTGGACCGTCCACGATCTCGGCACTCACCGCGGCCACAACCGGATTGCGAACGACGGCCCCCGAGCTGCTCGATTCTCTAGACGTCGCCGTGCGACCGATGCGCACACTGGCCGAAAAGCAGGTGCAATTGACCAATTTTCTTTCTGCCGCAAGCGGAACCATCCAAAACGTCGGTGACGCGTTCAACAATCAATCTGACCGGCTGATCAACATCACCACCAAGTTGACACCGGTCCTGGGTACCCTCGCCGATCACGGCGGCACCATCCACTCCATCCTGATGAACGCGCAAGAGCTGGTCACCACCTTTGTGGACGGCGGGTGGAACTGGGAGACCAACCAGATCCAGGCAAAGGCGGTGGTCGCCCTCACCCCCAGCCGAACCTACGTCCGCGCCGACTGCCCACGATACGGAGACATGCTCGGTCCGAGCTGCTTCACCGCCCCCGAAGTGCCGACTGCCCCAGCATTGACTCCGGCGTTGGGTTCGGTGGGGCTTCCAATTCCCCCCGGCGTGAACGAGAATCGGCCCAACTACGCGCCGCCTCGCGGATCGGTACTACCCCCGGATGCGCCGCGCCCGGACGGGCCGCCACAACCCGGCGGCCCTCCTGGCGCCGTTCCACCCGACAGTTCGCAGGCACCCTCTCAGCCGCTTCCCCCGCCACTGCCGGCGGAGACCCCACCGCCCCCTGACTCCGGCGCCGTCCCCCAGGCGGCGATCATCGGCGGCAACATCGGGCCGGTCGGAAGTCGTCAGGAGAAGAGTCAATTGGGATACCTGTTGGGTGGCAACACAAATGTCGCCACCGATCTCTTGTTCGCGCCGCTGGTTCGCGGAACTGCCGTGCACCTGACACCCGCTCAGGAAGGGCCGTGATGCAATACCGCAAATCATCGATCATGCTGAGCCTGTTCCTGATCACCGCAACCGTGGCAACCTGGCTGGTCTACGTGACACTGCGCCGCGAGATCACCGGGGCCACCAACAGCTATTCGGCGATGTTCACGGATGTTTCCGGCCTGAAGACCGGCGACGACGTGCGCATCGCCGGAGTCCGGGTCGGGCGGGTGGACCATATCGACCTCGATGACACTTTGGCGCGAGTGACCTTCCAAGTAGTCAGTGACCACACGCTTTACGACGACACCACCGCGTCGGTCACGTACCAGAACATCATCGGCCAGCGCTACGTCGGATTGTCACCGGGAACCGCTCAACACCACACCCGACTGCTCAACGGGGGCAGGATTCCCGTAGAGAAGACCCGACCGTCATTCGATATCTCCAACCTACTCAACGGGTTCGAACCACTGTTCACATTGTTGAGCCCGCAACAGGTGGACAACCTGACCAACGGAATCATCGAAGCGCTACAAGGCAATTCCGGTTCAGTGTTGACCTTGATCACCCAAACCTCGGCCCTCGCGCAAACCCTTGCCGGACCCGACGCCGTTCTCGGCGATGTCATCCACAATCTCAATGACGTGACCACCGTCCTGGCGCAGCAGAACAGCAATCTGCAGACCGTCATCAGCCAATCACGCGACGCCATCAGCACACTCGCCGGCAGACGTGAAGGCCTGGTGTCCTCGGTGGGCTCGATCAACGCCGCCATGGGACGGCTGGCGGAGATAGCCAACGCCATTTACCCCGACCTTCAACAACTCATCCAGCGGGACCCAGGATTCCTCGCGCATGTGACCGGCCCCGGTCGGGACCGCTTCTCGATGTACACCGCCAATCTGATCCTGATCTGGAAAGGACTGGCCCGCGCAACACAGAGCGGAGCTTACGTCGACGGTCTGATCTGCGACGTCAACGCCACGATCTTCGCGTCCCTGGGTCGAGTCATTCCCGGTGTCGTCAAGCTCGCGTCGCCAGGAAACGTCGTCCAACACTCACCGATCTGCGGTAAGTGACCGCCACCATGCTGCAACGATTCAAACGACCTGTCGAGGAATACAACAAGATTCGCCTCGGCACCGCGACCATCGTCGTGATTGCGCTGGCGGTGGCCGCAATCTTCGGAATCGGCAAACTATCGGCGGGGCAGACGACATACCGTGCGGAGTTCGCCCAGGCCGCGCAGATCAGCCCCGGCGACCAGGTCACCGTCGCCGGAATCGGTGTCGGTCAGGTCACGGGAACCGAATTGGCCGGCGATCATGTCGTGGTCACGTTCCGGGTGCAGAACCACGTGCGCCTGGGCGAACAGACGCACGTGGCAATCAAACTCACCACGCTGCTGGGGCGCCGCTATCTCGAACTGTCGCCGGCTGGTGCCGGTCACATCGAGAACCGGACGATCTCCCTGGCAAACACGGCAGTGCCCTACAACTTGCAGGAAGCGCTCGCGGGCGCAACCACCACATTCGAACAAGTGGACGCCGACCGCGTGGCTGATGCCATGTCGACGTTGAACCAAGGCCTCGACGGCGTCCCCGAGGCGCTGCCTCAAGCACTGGCCAACATCCAGTCCCTGGCCCACATTGTATCCACCCGTCGAGACCAGATCGGCTCCCTGCTCCGCAACGTCGACAGCGTCACCGCAATGGTGCGCGACCAACAAGCCAACCTGGGCGCCCTGGTTCTGCAGGGCCGGGATCTGTTGAGTGAAATTGCCACTCGCCGCGAAGCGGTACGCCGTATGTTCGCCGCGGCAACCGAGTTGATCAACAGGATCAAGAGCATTCTGAACGACCAGCCGTCGATCGACACCATGCTCGTCAATCTCCAGAAGTTCGGTGACATGGCCGCCAAGAACGACGCCATGCTGCGCGCGTTCCTGCAGTCCGCCCCGGTTGCGTTCCGGAACATGGCCAACGTCAGCGGCAGCGGGACCGCACTGGACGTCAATCTTCCGGCGGGGATCCTGGTCGACTCGTGGATGTGCGCGATCAGTCAGCGCGCCAAGCAGTTCAACCTCGCTCAGTACTTCACCAACTGTGCTCCGGCCCCCGATCCGTTCCCGGGATGGCCACCGCCTGATCCTGCGAGGTTGCCCCGATGACCAAGCGCACCATCACCAAACTGCTCGCGGTCGGCGTTGCGATAAGCGCCATCGTGGCTGCTGCCGTGCTCCTGTTTCCCCACAAAGACCGAACTCCGATTACCGTCACCGCACAGTTCGAGGATGCGGTGGGGCTGTATCCCGGCAATGCCGTAGCGGTACTCGGCATGCCGATCGGGAAGGTCACCAGCGTGACTCCGAAAGATGCCTTTGTCGAGGTGAAACTCGCGATCGACCGCGATGTCGCGGTACCTGCCGACGTTCAGGCGGTCACCATCTCGACTTCGGTCCTGACCGATCGCCACGTCGAGCTCACCCCGGCCTACCAGTCGGGTCCCCGGCTCGGTGACGGCGATGTCCTTGGCTTGCCCCGGACCAGGACACCAGTGGAGTTCGACCGTACGCTGGCCATGGCCGACAAGCTCTCTGTGGCCCTGAAAGGCGACGGGCAGGGACAAGGGCCGATGGCCGACCTCGTCGGGATCGGCGCCAAGATCGCGTCCGGCAGCGGCCAAGACATCAAGTCGGCGCTCGACCAATTATCTGCAGCCCTGCGTGTCGGCTCGGACAACGGCGCCGCCACCAAGGAGAACATTCAGTCGATCGCGGCAAGCTTGGCGACATTGACGCAAGCCGCCGGCGACAACGACACCGCCATCCGTGAATTCGGAACGAACATCCGCGAACTGAGCACCAGCGTGGCCGACGAAAACTTGGGCAGCGGCAATGCCGGCAGCCAGCTCAACGACATCCTCGCTCAAGCCGCGTCGCTGCTGGAGAAGAACCGAGACGGGCTGAAGACCACCGTCACCGACTTCCAAAGCCTCATGGGGGCGGTCAACGATTATCGTCGCGAATTGGCCGAGATCATCGATGTCCTGCCGATGCTCGGCACCAACATCTACAACGCCGTCGACCAGAACGCCGGCGCCCTACGAATACATGCCATGATCGACAAGTTCTTCCTCAACGGCCAGATGGCCAAGGAGGCCTGCAACCTCGCCGGAATCAAGGATTTGGGCTGCAACACCGGCACAATCGCCGATGCCGCACCGGGATTCGGGGCAAGCCTGTTTGTGGACAGCATGGCCGGGCTGCTCCAGAACATGGCAGGGGTGCCGCAATGACACTGAACGCCACGATGTTCCGCCGCCACTGCCTGACCGCGGCGGCTTTCTCCTCGACCATGATCCTCGCGGGCTGCGGGGCCGGCCTCCAAAGTCTACCGCTGCCCGCGCCGGGCCAGGTCGGCCAGGCGATCACGGTCACCGCTGAGTTCGACAACGCGATGAACCTGCCCACCAAGGCCAAGGTCAAACTCAACGGTGCCGATATCGGCGAGGTCGAATCCATCAGGGCACAGGACTTCACCGCCCGGGTGGTCATGCGGATCAACGCCGACGCACCGGTGTATTCCGACTCCAGGGTCGAGTTGCGTTCTGCGACACCGCTCGGTGACATCTTCGTCGCGATCCGCCCCAACCCCACGCAGGCCGCAGGCGCCCGGCGGTTGAGCGACGGTGACACGATCGGGTTGCGCTCCACCACCTCAGCGGCGACCATCGAAGATGCGCTCAGCTCAGCCGCCTTGCTCGTCAATGGCGGCGCCATCCGCCGGCTGGTGACCGTCGTGAACGGCACCGGTGACGCCGTCGGTGGACGTGGCGCCAAAGTCGCTGCACTACTGGATGAATCGAACACCCTGATCTCTCGGCTCAACGCGCGGTCGGCTGAGATCGACACAGCCATGCGCAATACCTCCGACCTGGCCGCGACGGTGACCGCGCGGCAGCACTCAATCGACGAAACGATACAAGCCGCGGTGCCTGCGACTGCGGTGATCCGAGACAACACCGCGACTTTGGCCGACCTGACCGACGGGGTAGCTCGGATCACCAACCAGTTGAACCGTTTTCCGTCCCTTCAAGGGACAGACACGCGCAGCATGATCGCTGACCTCAATGCGCTGTCGGTGGCGCTCAACGACGTGGTGGTGGATCCCAACGTCAACGCGAATGCCTGGATTCGAGTCATTCCGGTGTTGGCGAAAATGACCAGCGGCGCGAACATTCACGCCGTAGCCGATGTCCGTCAACTCGCGTTCGGTGCGCTACCAGACATGAACTACCCGGGCGATCCGATGTTCCACGGCGCCGACGGCACCGACTGGCACGCCATGGTCGGCAGTCTCAGATACGAATGGAACCTGCTGTTGAGCAAGATCTACGGCCCCCAGCACGAGCCCCGCTGATGGCAGGCACACCCAGTCCAGTGGAACGGTTGGCGCGGCTGACCGTGGACAGCATACGGGCGGTATCTCGTCACCGCGTCGCGGCGGCGGTAGCGGGTCTTGTGCTGGCATTGGTGATCGCAAGCGGCTACGTTTTTGTCGGGTCGCTCGACATCAACCCGGCTAGGTCGTCGTTCGCGGTCACGGTACTTCTGCATGAATCCGGCGGGTTGCTGCCAAATCAGGACGTCACCCTGCGTGGCGTGCCCGTCGGCCGGGTCACCTCGGTCAACTTCACCGACAACGGCGTGATCGCCACCGCCGAAATCGACGGTGGCACACGGATTCCACAGGGAAGCAGAGTCAACGTTTCAGCGCTGTCGCCTGCTGGAGAGCAATACCTCAATTTCCGGGCAGAACAAGCGGGTGGACCGGACCTCGTCGACGGCAGTGTCATCACCGAAGATCGCACATCGACACCGGTGTCGTTGGCACGACTGCTCGGTGATGCCGATGGGCTGCTGGCCCAACTGGACCCCGAGAAGCTGCGCGCCATCACCGATGAACTGCGCGTTACGCAACAGGGGCCGCAGAAGCTCGCTGCGCTGCTCGACGGCGGGGCCTTCCTGCTTTCGACTGTGGGTTCAGTGCTGCCACAGACCACGAGCGTTCTTCGCAACAGCCGAACCGTATTGACCACGTTGGCCGATGCCGCACCGAGCCTGGACATCACATCGAAGAACCTGGATCGAATCCTGCGCGGTGTGAACACGATGGACCGAGGATTCCGCACTCTGGTGGACCGCGGTGGTGCGCCGCTGAACGCCGTTGACGGCGTTATCGCCGACAACTCCGACACTATGGTCCAACTGCTCGGCAATCTCACGACCGTCGCCCAGATTGCCTCTGCTCGCGTGCCCGCCTTGAACGAAATCGTGAACTCGCAACGCGGGGGATCGGCACTGGGGGCCATCACCAAAGTCGTTCACGACGGCGGTGCTTGGGTCATCGTCGACATCTACCCTCGCTACGGTTGCGACTACGATCTCCCGCGGCCACCACCGTTCCTGCCGAACTATCCCGAGCCGTTCCTGTACACCTACTGCAAGAACCCCGATCCCTCGGTGCTGGTCCGCGGCGCTCGCAATGCGCCCAGACCGCCGGATGACGACACTGCCGGCCCGCCACCGGGATACGACCCGCTCGCGCAAACCATGCCGACACCGCCGGCCAACAGCCTCATACCTACTCCGTTCGGGGGCGCGCCCTTCCCGATTCAGTTGCCACCTGATCCGCCGGACTGGCCGGTACCGCCCGGCTGGCCCGGACCGAAGCCGCCCGGCTGAGCGCCGACCCAGCTGCCCATACCGATCGATCGAAGGAGATGATGATGGCGACCAAGCTGTTTGGACGAAATTCCAAGGACGTCTTCGACAGGATCGCCGAGTCCGACGGTCCTCCCGATGCCGGCGAGGATCCCGACGACGAGACGGTCACGCCCACGGCCGACGTCGCCGAGGTGCTCCCGGAAGAAGACCGGGCCGCCACCGAAAGCGCTGCCGAATCGGAGCCGGACGAAACAGCGGAGGCCGAGGACCCCGATCTCACCGACACCGGCCCGCAACCGCCCACCGATCGGCCTGTGCGCAAACGGTGGGTGCGCCACGTCGGCCGCGGTGCTGTCGTTCTGTTGACCGTCGCGGGTCTCGGACTTTTGGGCTTCTTCGGCTGGCAGCTCAAACAGCAGCGCGACATCGACAACGCCGGTCGTGAGGCGCTGTCTTCGGCCCAGCACTTCGCAGTTGTATTGACCAGCATCGACACCAACAAGGTCGACGAGAACTTCAACGAAGTCGTCAGCAGTTCCACCGGTCAGTTCAAAGACATGTACAGCCAGTCGGCGAGTCAGCTCCGGCAGATTCTCATCGACAACAAAGCGATGAGCAAAGGCACGGTTATCGACTCTGCCGTCAAGTCCGCAGCCAAGAACCGCGTCGACGTGGTGCTGTTCGTCGACCAATGGATCACCAACACCGCGAGTCCGCAACCCCGGATGGACCGTAGCCGAGTGGCGATGACGATGGAACTCGTCGACGGTCGCTGGCTGGCCAGCAACGTAGAGCTCAAGTAGCGGGGCCGACGTGCTGTTCGCCCGCCCTCCAAGAGTGTTGTTGAGCCTCGCCGCGGTCGCCCTCACCGCGGTGACCGCCGGTCTGGCTGTGCCTGCGGCTCGCGCCGACAACCTTTCGGCCTCAGCCACGGTGATCGCAGGCCGGAGTCCAGATGGGTTGGGCACCTGGACAGTTCACTATCAACACGTCGAGGGCGGCGATGCCGCGGTTGCCGCGAGCATCAATGATCACCTGGACAATGAAGCGAACCGCCTGGTCCAGCAGGCCACGTGGGACGGATCGACTCGGCGGCCGTGGACCTACGATGCCAACGGAACGTTGTACTTCGCCCCGGCCACCGTGACTGAAATCTTCACCAGCGAGTACGACACGGACGAACCAAACATGCCGATGCGGTCGGTCTCCAGCGTTGTCTGTGACAGCCGAAGCGGTATACCCATCACGTGGGACAACCTGTTCGTCGACAAGACCTCCGGTCTTGCCCGGCTCGGCGACGGAGTCGCCGAAGCAGTCGCCGCCGTGGCACCCCCCGAACACTTCCGCGACTGGAAACGCCAAGGGCAGTTCGCACCCGTCGAGGTCAACTTCAAGGCTTGGAGGACTACCGCCACGGGAATCGAGATCCATTTCCCGGAGTTCCAGTTCGGCAGAGGACTCAAGGCAGTCACTGTGCCGTGGACGAAACTGGCAGATCAGATCCGACCCGAATTCGCTGCGATCATGGGATGACTCGACTGCGCGGGTGGAGTGTGCGTCGGGACGCGGTCGTAGAGTTCTGGGTCGCCGGCCAGTTGCGTCAGCAAAATTCCGGGCCGGTTCGTTGTGATGTCGCCGGCGTTCGGTGTTTGGCGACTAGAGAATGATGAAAAGTTCACCGCTGCAGGTAATTTATCGCCAATCGTGCATGGCTGACTTCACGGACTCGGTTCGTTTGACGAAGCCTCCGTCTTGGGTGCGGTGGGCGATCCAAGCTGTCGACAACGCCGCCGGTGCGGGTGAGTGCCGCACCCCTGAGCTAGGTAGCATGGCCGCATGACGCTGGCCCACCTCTTGTGCCGCCCCCCGGTCCGGGCCCGTTTCCGGCCATCGTTGGAGGTTGCAGTCGATGATCGGCCACGATCGGGTCCCATTGGGCTGGACAACGCGGCCGAGGCCGCCCGGTGAGAAGGACGCCGAGAGGCTAGATGAAAACCACGCACGGATACTCGGCAAAGAAGGACAGCCACGCTAAGCGGCTGCGCCGTGTCGAAGGACAGATTCGCGGCATCGCCAAGATGATCGATGACGACAAGTACTGCATCGATATCCTGACTCAGATCAGTGCGGTCAACAGTGCCATGCGCGCGGTGGCGCTGAGCCTCCTCGATGAGCACCTGGGCCACTGTGTGGCCCAGGCCGCCACCAGAGGCGGCGACGAAGCCAATGAGAAGCTGGCCGAGGCCTCCGCTGCCATTGCGCGCCTCGTACGTTCCTGAACGCTGCGTCACGATAGGGCTGCCTCGGTTAGTAAGCGCCACAGATCATTACGCGTTCCGAGAAAGCGTGTGGTCAGGAAGGCGCCACTTTGGCTCGTTGCAGTGCACACCGGGCCAAGCGATCGACTTACCAGACCCAGACAGACATGTCGTCAGGGGGATAGTTCATGCAGACCGAGGTGGACGCAGCGACGACGCCCTTGTTGTTAAAGAAGATCTTGGCCCAGTTGGGCCAGTTCCACGCCAGCTGTTCGTAGAAGGCGTTGGTGGCGGTCTCCTCGGAGTACTGGCGCCGGCCTGCGTAGTCCATGGCAAAGAACCAGTGGGCGCGTTCCTGGACGGCGCGATGAACGTCGGGGGACTTGTTGTTGTAGTCAATCATGTAGCGCTCGTAGTAGACCGGATTGGTGTCGCGGGTGGCGGCCAGGATTTGCTCGGCCGTGCACTGGGTGCGCAGGATCTTGTGCGGAATCGGGTAGTCTTCGGTCGAATCGGCAGACGCGGTCGCTGGGGCGACGGTCAGGATGGCGGTGGCCAGTGCGGCCAGGCTCAACCCTTTGTGTTTCATTGGTGTTCCCTACTGTTGGGTGAGCAGGACGCGCTTGTCCGGGCAGTAGTAATTCATTGCCGCACTGAGGAATTGGTAGGCTTGCTCAGTGCTGGAATCGCGCTGTAGTTGGTCGGCGACGAACTTGGCCGAGTCCCTGACAGTGACATCGACGCCGCGGTCGAGGCGTTTGCAGGCGATCTTGCCGATCCAGGCGTTGGAGTCCTTCTGCCCGTAGATCCCGTAGCCGTGCAACTCCCTGGCGATGTCGCTATCGGGATCGGCCTGCGCAGGTGCCGCGGCGATAAGCGCAGCCACACCGGCGAGCGCCACGGCCAGCGTCTTCTTCAATATCATCAACTCGTTTCTTGCGGAGGAGTTTCCGGTCGTAATCGGCTCGGACTTCAGCCACGACACCGCGTTCTGCTTCTGTCGGACGCTCAGGTGTGCAGAGTGTCGGACCCCGGTTTGCTCGACTGCTGGCGGGCCGAGACGACTGCCTCGGACGGTACGACCATGGTTGGCCGGCGGGCATGATGGAGGACATTTGTTGACGTGCTGCCGAGCACGGCCGACCACAACCCACGCCGGCCCCGGGAGCCGAGAACGATGAGGGCTGCGTCGATTTCCTCGGCAGCCTGCACGATCGCCTCCGATGCGGTGGACATCCGGGACAGCACCCGTGGCTCGGCGTCCAAGCCTGCAGCCCGCGCACGCTCCGCGCCTTCGAGCGCGATTCGCTCGGAGGCGTCGAGGCTGGCTTCTTCGACGCCCCGAAGGTCCTCGAGAGCGCGATGTCCTTCAAGGTGGGCGGCGAGGCCTTCCAGCGACTGGCGGGCGTACAAGACAATCGCTTGGGCGCCAGGGAGCAGCCTGGCGACTTCAGTGATCGCCGTGCGTGCGTCAGGAGAGCCGTCGTAGGCGATGAGAACACACGCTGTGGTCATGGTGATCCTGTCTTTCGAGGTGTGGGGTTGGTCTGATCGCGCTTTCAAGCGTGGTCTGCAGCCGATTGGCTTTCGGGGACAGGACTTTCGAGCTGCGGTGTGCGGAGCGTCAGCGCAGCGATCACCGCGCCCACCAGAGCAATCAGACCGGCTCCCAGGAATGCGGACGAGAAGCCGTCAGTGAGCGCGGATGGGTCGCCGAGTTGGTCGGCACCGTAGGAAGCGGCGACGGCAGTCATGGCCGCCAGGCCGAGTGCGGAACCGATCTGGTAGCTGGTGTTGACGATCCCAGAGGCGAGGCCGCCTTCTTCAGGCCGAGCGGACGAGATGGCGGTTCCGAGCGAGGGGATGAAGGCGAGCGACATACCAAGGGCCGCCATGAGCGATGCGGGCAGTACGTCGACCCAGTAGTTGCCATCCGGCCGGATGAGGGACAACCAACCCATGCCGATGGCGAGGATCACCAGGCCGGCCACGATCATTGCCTTGGGCCCGAAGCGATTGATCGCTCGCGGTGCGAGGGCGATCATTCCGATCATGATGAGGAGGGTCATCGGCAGCAGGGCGGCACCGGACGGGAAAGCGCTGTAGCCGAGAACCTGCTGCAGGTACAGGTTCAGGAAGAACCACATCGGGATCCACGCACCGCCAAGCAGCAGCTGTGCGATATTGGCCGCACCCAGGTTCGGCGTACGGAAGATGGTCAGGCGCATCAATGGTTCACGACGGGATGCCTGCATTCCGACGAAGATTCCGAGCAGGACGACGGCGAGCGCGAGCACGCCCCACGTCTCAACAGAGTCCCATCCGACCTCCGGAGCCCGGACGATGGCGTACACCGCCGCGCCAAGACCTCCGGTGACAGTGAGCGCGCCTGATACGTCGACGGTGCCCCTCGCCCCGGTGCCACTAGCCGGCATCAGCATCGGCACGGCGACCAGCGCGAGCGCTGCGACTGGAATGTTGAGATAGAAGACCCATGGCCACGACATGTACTCGGTGATCACGCCGCCCAGAAACACGCCCGCCGTGCCACCGGCCGGGGCTGCAGCGCCGTAGAGAGCGAGGGCCTTGGTCAGCTCCCGCGGGTCTGAGCCGAAGAACATCATCAACAGAGTCAGGGCCGACGGTGCGATGAGAGCCGCGCCGGCCCCCTGCACGGCACGGCCGGCGAGTTCGACACCCACGTTGCCTGCGAGGCCGGCCACTGCAGATCCGACCAGAAGGATTACCCAACCTGCGCTGAACATCCGGCGAGCCCCGAAGAGGTCAGACAGTCGGCCGCCCAGTAAGAGCAGACCGCCGAGGGCGACCACGTAGGCGTTGAACACCCAGGACAGATTCTCTTGCGAGAAGCCGAGGTCCTCCTGGATGCGGGGCAATGCGACACCAATGATCGAGGTGTCCATGATGACGATGAACTGAGCTGTGGCGATCAATGCGAGCGCCCACCAACGTCGGGAGTGGGGCGATGATTGGACGGACATCCGTTACCTCGTACCGGTAATGGGTATGTAGCCATCGCTGGCCAGATACCGGGAGTTCGAAAAGGTGTGTGTTCGCGTCGACGACAGTTCGTAGCGCGACGCGTAGATACCCTACCAGGGTATAGTATCTACGCGAGTGCCGCTACCGGAGGACCCCCCTTTGCAGGTCATGCGACGGCACCCGGCGCGCGCTCGACGGCGAAGCGCTGGGCAAAGTCCTTGGGGCACTGACGTTCAGCTGGACGGCACTAGGAGTGACCGTCGGCAAGAGATCGGCGCCGACACTTGCGCCACTGTGCAACTCAGCCAGCGGACCACTGGCGCTGCGAGTGGGACCGCGCGTCGAAGACGAGCGGCCGCCCACACGTGTTCGACCCCTGCTGTGATTGCCTGTGCTCTAACGAGATCACGTGACGGTGCCGTGGCGGTCGTCGCGCTGGAGGCCGCTGCTATCGGGTCTCCTCGGCCTGTGATCGCGACCAACTGCGTTGCGCACGTGGCGATCTCGACACACGCGAATAGCGAAACCTGGTGACCGACGCGAGTGCTGATATCGGCTCTTGAAGCTCGGCTCGGTCGGGCAGGAATAAGCAACGGCCGAAATGACTGGAGTGACCAGCACCATTTTCAGTAGGGCTACCTCTTGTATCCCGCCCGGCAAGCCGGACGGGTCACGACGTGCGCGGCACACTACCGGTTGCCTTTTGAGATGTGCGGCTTTGCTTTTGGCCCAGGACTACTTGGGTGCCGCAGGGTGGCGGATTGTTGAGGCAGCGGCGGTGCCACCGGTGAGCCCGCGGGTGTCCGGGTGGTCCGCGGCTTGTCGAAAATGAGTAGAACAACGCCAGTGCTAATGATCAGCAGTCCCAGCAACAGGGCTGGGGTGAGGGGTTCGCTGAGCCAACGCACGCCGAGTCCGGTGCCGGCGACCGGGACCAGGAGGGTCACGGTGGAAGCGGCGACGGGGCCAGCGTGGCGGATGATCCAAAAGTAGAGCAGGTAGCCACCTGCAGTTGCACATAGGCCGAGCACAGCGACCGCTGTGATCGCGGCGGCCGTCACTGGCCCTGGCGGCGCTGCGGCCCAGGTCGCGCCCACGGTCACCGGAATCAACAGAAGGGTGGCGGCTACTTGCTGGCCCAGCGCCAGGGTCATCGGTGCGGTGTCAGGAAAGGTTCGACTTGCATAGGTGCCGCCCAGGGCGTAGGACAGTGCTGCGGTCAGGGATGCCGCCGCCGCAAGGGCGGTGCCGGTGTCTGGCGGCAATGGGGCTCCGCCGAGCAGGGTGGCAACGCCGAAGACGCCTGCGGCGACACCGAGCGCCCGGCTCCAGGTAATCCGCTGACCGAGCCAGGCCGTTGCGACCAGGATGGTGAACATCGGGGTAGTGGCGTTCAGGATCGCTGCCATCGAAGCATTGAGCCCAACGATGGCGGTGGCCACCAGCGTCAGCGGGATCGCAACGTTGAGGGCGGCCAGTAGCGCAAATGCTCCGAAGCGTCGGGGCACCCCTTGCCAGAGGTCGCGGCGGACGGCGGCGATCAGGGCGAGCGCGACCGCGGCCACTGCCAGTCGGATGTGGGTCGTCCCAACAGGACCGAAAGCCGGTGCCGCGACCTTGATCAGTGGGAACGCGCTGCCCCATAAGGTGCCAAGCAGCAGCAGGGCGCCGAGGATCAGCGCCGAATGGGGCTTGCCGGCGGTCACGGAGGGGACATCGATGGCGCGGCCGCCGTGGCTGCCCGGCGAGGTGCGTCGGTGTGGTGTCGACATGTCAGAGCCGGTACTTCTCATCCTCGCCCATTTGCTGTAGGCCACGGGCTTGGTGCTCGATGCACCGTGTCTATCGCGCATAGTCCAGCGTGCGGTGGATGTAGCCGTGCGACATGTGGTGTTCGCGGGCTTGCATCTGCTGCCTCTCATTCGGGGTCAGTGTGGATGCAGTACCGCAGCGCCATACCTCCTGCGGCATTACCTGGGATACCCTACCAGGGTATGGTAATAAGAGTTGGCCGGGATCGAAAAGTCCGAATCCGGTCAATCTCACCGAATCTCAAAGGCGACCTTGATGATCCGTTTACCCCCGCAGGTATCGAGTAGCTGTTGTGTACAGCCCGGCAGTCACCGGGCAGTCGGCACTGTGGGCAATTCCCCGGGCAAGTGCGCCCCGCAATAACACTGCGGTGCAATGCCTTCGAACATGAGACACCGCACCTGATGACCACCGCTGACGATGACCACCGGACCGACCGCGGGCGGCGTCTCAAACGCACGGCACATGTCGCACACCGAAAACTCCGCCGAACCCCGTTCGCCCTTCTTCGAAAGGACTTCGCATGGGCACAATTCGCCCCCTTCTCATCGCCGTCGGGCGATCCACGACAACCCGGCGCGTGTTGAATTGCGTGGCCGCCTGCGCCGTCAACATCGTGTTGGCCGAGCGTCGGACGCAGGGCTCTTGCTCGTCCGACAGCTGCCGCTAATCCGGCCTCAGTGACCGCCTTATCACTCCGGAATGCAAGACGAGCCCAACAGAGTTGCCCGGATTCTCCTGGCAACAGTCACTCGTTGCGTCCCTGATACCCGGTATCGAAGGAGAAGTTAATGACACGTTTTCCCCCACTCACCCAGGACACCGCCCACGGCGTCGCGCGGAGCCTGCTCGGCGATCTCATCGCCCGGCACGGCGAAATCGGCTCCATGGTCGCCACAATGGCTCACTCGCCTGCCGTTCTGGGCGGCTACCTCGATCTGAGCCGGGCGATGAAGCGATCAAAACTGCCCCGGCAGATCACCGAACGCATTTCCCTTGCCGTGCAACACCGCCAAGGGTGCGCACTCTGCCTGGCTGCGCACACCAGCGGAGCGCGCGCCGCAGGGGTGGATGACTCTGAGATCGCGATGGCGCGCGAAGGCACCTCTGCTGACCCTGCGATTGCCGCGCTCGTGGCATTTGGCCTTCAGGTGTACACGGCGCCCGCCACCATCACCGACGACCAGATCGCCGGTCTGCGCCACCACGGATACACCGACCGGCAGATCGTTGACGTCGTCGGCATCGTGGCGGTCAACGTCCTCACGGGAGCTTTCAACCTCGTCGCCGGCTTCAACCCGCGGAAGTTCCCAGCTCGCACCGGACCGACAGCGCAGTGGAACGACCACTCGGACCCTGATGGCGATTGGAGCGTGTTGCCGGGCTGCGGGCATGTCCGTGGCGCGACCGACCAGCTAAAGCTTCCGGAATTCATGCTTGCCCTTCTCTGACGGCACGGTGGTTGGCCACCACCGATGGTGGCGGTCGACGCGCCTGTATGACATTGATTCAGAGGGGGATTGGCGCAAGATCTCTGGCAGGCCCTGACGCCTGACGATCATCGAGAAGTAGCCGCATCGTCAGGCCTCGACGCGGCCGCTCTAGAGACTTGTCGCCCAGATCCGTTGATTTGAGTCGCGACGCGGCGTCGCATTAACGCGGCCAGAAATCCCTCGCCGCGTTGGATTGTGAAACCGTGCTGTCGAAGCGTGCAACGACATCCTGGATGATGGGTCGCTCGATGGCGCCGCAATAGACACAGGGGTGGGCCGCGACGGACGCCGCCGGCCATGAGTCAGCGATAAAACCTTGAGTTCGGACTTGGTCACTACGTTCCCCCTTGTGGGCGAAGTCCGCTTGGCGGCGAAGCGTCGTCAGATTCATACCCGTACCGGGTATGGACACGCTCGCTTGAAGGTCGAAGGGCGAGTTGCCTCCTGTCGTAACCCCGCGCGTAAAGCCTGTGCAGACCTTCGGAATCTGCCTCTCCGTGAGGTGTGCAGCGAACGTCTTGCGCCGGTACCACAGGTTTCAGAAATGCAGTTCGTCTCTGGACGCCAACGCTATAGGTCTGATCAAAATGCCTACTCTGCAATAGTTTCGGGTAGATCTGTATCCCGTACAACGTGATGATCGGGTCTAACCATATACTCCGGGGGGGTATGTGGTGTACGCTCCCGGCAGGCGTTGACTCGCCTTGGCGCTGGCGGACGGCGCTCCAATACTGCTGTTGTTCACGTCGGTATGGCTGACGCATTGAAGGGACGAAAAGATGTTTAGGGTCGCACAGCGAATCTGGATACCGATGGTGGTGGTGATGGTGGTCGCGATCGCAGTTTTCGCGGTGATTCGGCTGCATGGAGTGGCCGGTTCGACGGAGGACGGTCTGAGTGCCATCAGGGATGGATCAGAACCCGTCATTCCAAAAGACGTAATTTATGAGGTGTTCGGCCCTGTGGGATCGACCGGCCAGGCGAACTTCCTCGACGAGCATGCTCAGCCACAATCTGCGAACTTCACGACATTGCCGTGGTCGTACACGATCTCGACGAAACTGATGTCGGTCTTCGCCAATGTGGTCGCGCAAGGGGACAGCGGCACGCTGGGCTGCAGGATCACCGTCAACGGCGAGGTGCGCGACGAGCAGTCGGTGACCGCCCATAACGCCCAGGTGTTCTGCTTGGTGAAATCCGCATGAGAACAATCATGGTCGCTGCCAAGCCATCCCGCGTCGCGGCGGCTATCCGCCGGGTGCCCGTTCTGATCATCGTGGCTTGGTTGGTGGCGATGATGGCGGTTAGTGCCGTTGTGCCGACGCTCGAAGCGGTGGGGCAAGCGAACCTTGTCTCGCTGGCGTCCAAGGATGCGCCGTCCTACAAAGCGATCAAGAAGCTGGGCGAAGAGTTCGATCAGTTCAGCTTCGACAGCATGGTCATGGTGCTGCTGGAAAGCGATACTGAGCTCGACGGTGAGGCGCGCGACTACTACCACGGTCTGGTCGCCCAGTTCAAGGGCGACCAAGAGCATGTCGACCACGTTCAGGACTTCTGGGGCGACCGAGTCACCGCGGGCGGTTCCCAGAGCATGGACGGCAAGGCTGCCTACGTGCTGCTGAATATGGTCGGTGACCAAGGGACTACGCCGGCCAAGAAATCCGTCGAGTCGGTACGCGATATCGTCGACCGCAGCAATCCGCCGCCCGGGCTCAAGGTCTACGTCACCGGTCCGGCCGCACTCACGATGGACTTGAATGCCGCCGCTGACGATAGCCAGCTGATGATGACGTTGATCACCTTCGCGATCATCGCTCTCATCCTGTTGATCATCTATCGCTCCTTCGCGACGATGTTGCTCGTCACGATCACGGTCTTTGTCGAGCTCAGTGCTGCGCGCGGAGTGGTTGCCGTCCTCGGGCACTACCAGGTCATGGAACTGTCGAACCTCGCGGTGAACCTGCTCACGATGCTGGGGATCGCGGCAGCTACCGACTACGCAATATTCTTCCTCGGCCGATACCACGAGGCGCGGGCGGCTGGGCAGGATCGTATTGCGGCGTATTACACGACATACCACAGCGTTTCGCATGTGGTCCTGGGCTCGGGTTTGGCGATTGCCGGTGCGACGTTCTGCCTGACGTTCACCCGGCTGCCGTACTTCGCAGCGGTGGGGATTCCCAACGCCGTGGCCATGCTTGTCATCGTCGCCGCGGCACTCACGCTCACTCCGGCGGTGCTGCTGGTGGGCACCCGCTTCGGGTTGCTCGAATCAAAGCGCACGATCAAGACTCGGGGGTGGCGCCGGATCGGTACCGCCCTCGTGCGCTGGCCGGGACCGATTCTGGTCGTGACGATGACTGTGTCGCTCATCGGTCTAGGGGTGCTGCCGTCGTACACGGTCAACTACAACGACCGGTATTACGTCCCAGACAGGATGCCTTCCATTCAGGGCTATCAGGCGTCGGATAGGCATTTCTCGAAGGCCAAGATGGATCCGGACATCCTGCTGATCGTCGCCGATCAGGATCTGCGCACCCCCGCCAACATGCTGATCCTGGACAGGATTGCGAGAAACGTCCACCGCGTCGAGGGAATCAACAAGGTGCAGAGCATCACTCGGCCCTTGGGGGCGCCGATCGACCACAGTTCGATCCCGTTCCAAGTGAGCATGCAGTCAGTGTCGTTGACCGAGAACTTGCGATATATGAAGGACCGCATGGGCGACATGCTCAAGATGACCGATCAACTCGGCGCGATGATCGCCATCATGGAACGCATGCACGGCCTCATGCAGCAACAGGCCGACATCACCCACGACATGGTCGGCGATGCGAAGGATTTAAAAGCGACCTCCGACGAAATGCGTGATCACATGGCCAATTTCGACGATTTCTGGCGGCCGATACGCAACTACCTGTATTGGGAACCGCACTGCGCCAACATTCCGCTCTGCTCGTCGACGCGTTCGTTGTTCGACGGCCTTGATGGGATTGACAAGCTCAGCGAGAACATGACCTCGATGCTGGTCAATCTGGAGAAGATGGACGCGCTGACGCCGCAGCAGGTCGCTCAGTTGCCGCCGATGATCGCAATCTCAAAAGACATCCGGTCCACCATGCTGACCATGTACAGCAGCTTCAACGGGATGCTCGAACAGATCAGCCGCATGACCGACACGGCGACCGTGATGGGTCAGGCCTTCGACGCCGCGAAGAACGATGACTACTTCTACCTGCCGCCGGAGGCCTTCGACAACGCGGACTTCCAGAAGGGCCTCAAGCTGCTGGTGTCACCGGATGGCAGGTCCGCGCAGATGATCATCACGCATGAGGGTGATCCGGCGGGACCTGAGGCGCTCGCCACGACGTCGGCGGAGCTGACTGCGGCGAAGGAGGCCATCAAGAGCACGCCGCTGGAAGGATCCGAGCTCTATCTCGGCGGTACCGCCGCGACCTATCACGACATCGAGGAGTTCACGAAGTACGACCTGATGATCGTCGTGATCGCGGCGCTCAGTCTCATCTTGATCATCATGCTGGTCATGACGAGAAGCATCGTCGCGGCCACGGTGATCGTCGGAACGATCGCGATCTCGCTGGGTTCGTCGTTCGGGCTTTCAGTGCTCTTATGGCAGCACATTCTCGGCCAGCAGCTGCACTGGTTCGTGCTACCGATCACGGTCATCATCTTGTTGGCGGTGGGTTCGGACTACAACCTGCTGTTGGTATCCAGGTTCAAGGAAGAGCTGCACGCGGGCCTGAACACCTCGATTATCCGAGGAGTGGCCGGTTCCGGCACCGTGGCAACGCAGGCGGGGCTGGTGTTTGCGATCACCATGGGCTCGATGATCACTAACGACCTGATCGCCATCGGTCAGGTGGGATCCGCGATCTGTCTGGGCCTGATGTTCGACACCTTCGTGGTCCGCGCGTTCATGACCCCGACGGTTGCGGCGCTGCTGGGGCGCTGGTTCTGGTGGCCGATAAGGGTACTTCCCACCTCGGCGATCAATCGGAGGGCTACCAAACCTGACGATTCCGCCGGCGAGGACACCACCGAGATCCCGGTCCCGGCCCACTGAGTTCGTCCCCGGTTCCGCCCAGGACACCTGAACGCCCGGGCCGGTCAGCCAGCGGTTCAGGTTCCTGACACGAGCGGAATTCATCTGGGGCACTGGGGCTTACAGAGGAGATGGCGTGCCTGGAGCCATCGACCGGGGTGCGCTTGCAGCGGCGGATCTGTGTGACGCCGGGGCAATTGCGAGCCAACCCGCCTTGGACGCCCCGGCCGTGACTCACGGCCGGGGCGCGGGTCATCGTCTGTTTTTGCCAAGGGCGGGTTACAACGGCCATCCGCTTGAAACGCGATGCTCCTCAGCTCTTCTGTGACGGGGTAATCCGCGAGGGCCGATAACCGAACGTCATGTCGCACGGTACGTCCATTGCCTCAGCCGCGCGCACTTGACGAAATACCCTCGGGGGGTATGGTGGGTGCTGGATTAGATACCCCTAGGGGGTATACGGATGTACATGAACACGAAGGGAATTCGATGACTACGACCACGTACCAGGTGACCGGGATGACTTGTGGCCATTGCGAGGGAGCGATCACCCGGGAAGTCAGCCAGGTGGCCGGCGTTGAGCGGATCGACGTTTCCGCAACGACCGGCAGACTCACGGTGGCCAGCGCGGGCGAACTTGACGACGCCGCGGTCTTGGCTGCCGTCGAGGAAGCCGGATACAGCGGAGTGCGCGCCTGACATGCGCGCACCGTCAAGGCTCGGGTTGTACGTCGCAGCTCTGGTTGCGATCTTCGGCGCCGGCTTCGCCGGGGCCCGCGCATTCATCCCCGCAGACGCATCCGCGTCGTGGAAAAGACAAACGGAGGCAACACAAATGGATCACGGAGCACTCCACAACGGCCACAACGGATCAGCCTCATCGACTGAGATGCCGGGTCTGTCGATCGAACGTAGCGGGTATCAGATCCGCGACGTGTCAGCACCCGACGTCGTCGGAGCGGACGGCACGCTGTCGTTCCGATTGACCGGTCCTGGCGGCGTTGCGCTCACCGAGTACGACACTGCCCACGACAAGGACCTCCACCTGATCGTCGTCCGTACCGACGGCGCCGAGTTCCGGCACGTGCATCCCAACAACGACGGTGATGGCCGGTGGTCCATGCCGTGGCGGTGGGATGCGGCGGGCTCCTACCGGGTCTTCGCCGACGCCGTTCCCACCGACCTCGGCAGCAACGTGACACTGACCTCAACCACGTCAGTCGCCGGAAATCTGGTCCCGCGGCCACTGCCGGCGGAATCCGCCGTCGCCACGGTCGGCGATTTCACCGTCACTCTCGACGGATCTCTCGGCGTTGGCGCAAGTTCCACCCTGACGTTCACCGTCACACGCGCAGGACGGCCGGTCCAGACCTTGGAGCCATATCTTGGTGCTTACGGGCATCTTGTGGCGCTTCGCACCGGTGACCTCGGTTATCTGCACGTGCACCCGATGGGTGAGCCGGGCGACGGAATCACCCAGCCGGGCCCCGACATTGAGTTCATGGCTGCCGCGCCAACCGACGGCACTTACCTGCTGTACCTGGACTTCAAGGTGGACGGACGGGTCCACACCGCAGAGTTCGCGGTCACCGCGCGGGCAGCCGCCTCCGGCAACGCCGACTCGCCCGAGTACGGACACACCGGCGCCGGTCACTGACTGACAGCGATGGAAGGACTGATCACATGACTACCTCGTCCGCTCACCCGGCGGCGCACGCAGACAGTGTCGAACTCGACATCAGCGGCATGACGTGTGCGTCATGCGCCATGCGAATCGAGAAGAAGCTCAATAAGTTCGACGGGGTCTCAGCGACGGTGAACTATGCAACCGAGAAGGCTCGCGTCAGTATCCCGCCCGGATTCGACACCAAGATCCTGATCGCCGAGATCGAGAAGACCGGTTACGGCGCCGCTCTGCCGGTCGACAAGAAGTCAGCGTCTGATGCTGGCGAGGTGGGCGAGGACCCGGAGTTGGTGAGCCTCCGCAACCGCCTCATCGGTTCGGTCGTGTTGTCATTGCCGGTCATCGTTCTCGCGATGGCTCCGACGCTGCAGTTCACCTACTGGCAGTGGGCGTCGTTGGTGCTCGCCGCACCGGTGATCGTGTGGGCCGCATGGCCATTCCACAAGGCTGCGTTCGCCAACCTCCGGCACGGTGCCGCGACGATGGACACACTCATCTCGGTTGGCACCTCCGCGGCCTTCCTGTGGTCGCTGTATGCGCTTTTCTTCGGCACCGCTGGGGTACCCGGAATGACGCACGCGTTCGAGTTCACCATTGCCCCTGGGGACGGCTCCGCCAATATCTATCTGGAGGTCGCCGCCGGCGTCACCACGTTCGTCCTGGCCGGACGCTACTTCGAGAAGCGATCCAAGCGCCACGCCGGGGCGGCCATGCGGGCACTTCTGGAGCTGGGCGCCAAAGACGTTGCGGTACTGCGCAATGGCGTAGAGAGCCGGATCCCGACCGAGGACCTGGCAGTCGGCGACGAGTTCATCGTGCGGCCAGGCGAGAAGATCGCCACCGACGGCGTCGTCGTCGACGGCACGTCTGCGGTCGACGCATCAATGCTGACCGGTGAATCGGTGCCGGTCGAAGTCAGCGAAGGTGACACCGTCGTCGGCGCGACCGTCAACGCCGGCGGACGCCTCGTCGTCCGTGCCACCCGGGTCGGATCGGACACACAGCTCGCACAGATGGCCAAGCTGGTCGAGGACGCTCAATCCGGCAAGGCAGAGGTCCAGCGCCTAGCTGACAAGATCTCCGGCGTCTTTGTGCCGATCGTAATCGGCATCGCCGTTGCCACCCTCGCGGTGTGGCTGGGCGGCGGGTTCGGAATGTCGGCCGCGTTCACCGCCGCCGTAGCAGTGCTGATCATCGCGTGCCCTTGCGCACTCGGCTTGGCGACCCCGACTGCACTGTTGGTCGGGACCGGCCGCGGCGCTCAGCTCGGCATTCTGATCAAGGGCCCAGAGGTGCTCGAATCGACCCGCAAGATCGACACCATCGTCCTCGACAAGACCGGAACCGTCACCACCGGGAAGATGACGCTGCTCGAAGTCACGACCAATGCCGACACCAGCGAGAACGAAGTACTACGGCTCGCCGGAGCCGTTGAGGAGGCATCCGAACACCCGATCGCTCAGGCGATCGCCAAAGGCGCAGCAGAGCGAGTTGGCGCTCTACCCATCCCGGAGTCTTTCAAAAACGTCGAAGGCCGGGGCGTGCAGGGCATCGTCGACGGGCACCTCGTCGTCGTGGGACGAGCGTCATTGCTCGAGGACTGGGCAATCACGATGAACGCCGACCTGGCTGCCGCCAAGGACGCCGCCGAGCAGGCCGGTCAGACCGCGGTTGTGGCGGCCTGGGACGGAGTCGCCCGTGGCGTGCTGGTGGTCGCAGACGCAGTCAAGGGCACCAGCGAAGAAGCTATCGGCCAGATCAAGGCACTGGGATTGACTCCAGTTTTGTTGACCGGTGACAACCGAACTGTCGCCGAGCAGGTCGCCGAGCAGGTCGGGATCGAGCAGGTCATTGCCGAAGTCCTGCCACGGGATAAGGCCGATGTTGTGAGCCGACTGCAAGGCGAGGGCAAGGTCGTCGCCATGGTCGGCGACGGCGTCAACGACGCCGCCGCACTTGCGCAAGCAGATCTCGGCCTCGCGATGGGCACCGGAACCGACGCCGCGATCGAGGCGGCCGACCTGACTTTGGTGCGTGGCGACCTCCGATCGGCCGCCGACGCGATCCGGTTGGCACGCAAGACGTTGTCGACAATCAAGGTCAACTTGTTCTGGGCGTTCGCCTACAACGTCGCCGCGATCCCACTGGCGGCGCTCGGGCTGCTCAACCCGATGCTTGCTGGCGCGGCGATGGCGTTTTCGAGCGTCTTCGTCGTGAGCAACAGCCTGCGGCTGCGAAACTTTCGCTCCCAAGCTGACAGCACTGCGAATCTAGACCCGCGGCGTGCTTCGGCGCCTTCGCCGCAGTACGGATGATTGGCATGGCGATCCCGCCCTGCAGCAGACACTGCACGTGTTCGGCTACTGGCCCAACGGAATCGATACTGCGGCGATCGTCGAACGCATCGTTTCACACGTCGAATGACACCACGGGTCAATGTTCCTTTTCGGCGAATACCTGTCTCTACTGCGTACCACCGTCCGATTGAAAGTGCGCTCACGGTAGTGCTTTTGACCACTGGGGCGGCATTCAACGCGTTCGCGATCGCCTTCAACGGACGGATCACTCCGACTGGCAACCAACCAATGCCAAGTCAGATCCACCGTTCAACTGACAGTCCCGCGCCACCGGCTCGTGTGCTTGGTACCGGAGATGGCGCTGTATCGGTGTGCTCTGAGGGGGTGTGGTTGACCGGCGTGCGGCCTTGTGCACCCGCCGTCATGGTAGTTGGCCAGGTGCCAATTTGCGTTCCGTCCTAGGCCCGGAACACTTGCCTGTTACCGACGTGGATTGTGTTGTCGTCGAACACGATCACCGAGCAGCTGAAGCCGTTGTCGGAACCGAGTTGGCTGCCGAAAGGCGGGGAGCTGTCCAGGGAAACGTGGCCGACGATCAGCCAGTCGGTCAGCACTGAAGAGCGCTTCTTGCCGAGCCTTGCCGGTACGCCCTGATCGTCGAACACCAGCGGTCCTGGCTTGCCGTGTACCGCGCTGAACTGTGCGCCATCGGCGATCGTGTTGCTGTCGGTTTCGTTGGTGCCTCCGGAGCGCAAATCCTGGCGGATGCTGTCCCGGATGGTGTCGATGCACTGGATTACCGCTGCATCTTTCTGCAACCGACGATCTCGCAGCACCGTGCTGTCGAAGACCCACCACCCGATGGACCCGGCAATCACCAGGACAAGCGCACAAACGGCCAGGCGTCCCCGGGTCAACAGGGGCTTCGCTCGGACAGGTACGTCGTCGCGGTCCGAGTCGTACGTATCACCCACTTGATCACGTTATCGCCTGACCAGGGGAGTTGTTGTTACCCGGCCGCGGTAGCGCCAGCAGAGTGCTCACGGGCCGATGCGGATCGCGCCGGGGCTCCACAGCCCACTGCGAGTGGCAGTTCCGAGCTGCAGATGGGCTTCGGACGCATCGACGACGGGGGTGTATTGGCGAAGGGAGCCCCAATCACGGCCCCAGTCCCGGGACAGGTACGTGGGCATGACATGAGCCCGCAGCATCAGATCGGTGATACCCAACGGGCCGCCGTTGTCGCCGGACTGCCAGGTGTCCGGCATCTCGATCTTCGCGGGGTAGTCCGGTGAGATCCGATAGTTGGGGATCTGCGTGACGCCGTTCGCGTGCAACATGGGCTGCTGGCACGGAAACACCAGTCCCACAGCCCAATCCAGTAACACCGGCTGCGTGGAGCCGAGGTATTCCTGCATCGACCGGAGCTCAGGCACCCGCGGCGGGGTGACGGCGACCCAATCACCCGGGTCCAGTGAGCGGTCGTCGGCGACGATCCGGACGTAGGAGGCGTCCGCGGGGATGGCGGCGCGCGGGAAACGCAGGTTACGCCAGGCCGGTTGCGGACCGATGTCGTAGGGGACGAGCCTTCCGCCGGGTTCGGGTGTGCCGCCGGGGCCGAGTGTGCCGTATTCCAGAGCGACGGTTTGGGCAGCGGTGTGCCCGGAGAGGACGCTGTCGCCGGTGATGGTGCCGGCCGCGGTGATCACCACCAGCGGATGGGCGTCGTCGGCGGCCGGAAGCCGATACCACGCGGAGGTCAGCGTGCTGACCTGTTGAGCTCCGGCGGTGAAGCTTCCGGCCACCGGCACGCGGGCGGGATCAAGACCGTAGGGCAACACGACGCTGGAACCGTTGACCCCGGGCTGATCCAGTGCGGTGGGCGCATCCCAGTCGTAATCGGTTCCGGATCTCGACTGGCTCTGCCAAACAGCCTCTGCCAGTGTGTGTTCAGGCAGGCCGTTCGGGTCGAAACCGATCGGCTCGGTGCCGCCCAATGCGCCGAGCGGGCCCTCGGGTCCGGGCAGCGGTGCCAGGAACCCGGCGTTGGCGTCGGGTTCGACGAGAACATCGTCGGCCAGCCCGCATCCGCCGGCCAACTCGCGCAGGTTGGCCCAGCCGTTGGAGTAGCTCGGGTACTGCTTGAGCGCACCGGTCAGCATCGATCCGGTGCACACCAGCACCATCAGCCCGGCCGCCACGGGCACCGGTGCTGCGGTCAGTGCCCGGGTCAGGCGCCCCGGAGGTCGTCGCGGTGGGACGAGGTGTAACCAGCCGGCATAGCCCGCGGCCGCGAGAGACAGCCAGAGGAACACCGCGCTCGCGGTGACCGGACCCCAGTGCGGACTGCTGTCGTTGAACGGCACCCCGTAGCTGGAGACGTACCAAAACCCGTTGGTGGAGGCGAAACACAGGGCCAGGATCAACAGCACGATGGACACGAACGCCGCCTGATTGCGTCGTGAACGCAGCACCGTCGGGCCGAAGAGCACGGTGGCCACTGCCGCCATCGCCGCGCCGGCGGCGGCGAACAGCCCGAAATGGTGGATCCACTTGGTCGGGGCGAACGTCAGCAGGAAGACGGTGGCGAAGATGACCCCCATCAATCGCCACACCGGTCCGACCGCGATTCCGGGTATTCGCTTGCGGCGCAACAACAGCAGCATGGAGGCGAACAGGCACGCGATGGTGATCAGGATCCCGAAGCGGCGGGACAAGGCGGCGTCGGTCGTGGGCAGGAACAGGTAGAAGTAGCGCAGGTTCTCGGTGTACCAGGGCTGCGCGGGCCCGATCGCGGTGCGCACCGCGGTGGCTTCCCGTACCGCTGCCAGGGTTTGGTCGGCGAAGATCACCGTGAGGACCACGAACCCGGCCGCGGTCAGGGGCGCCAGCACCGGCCAGATCCCCACCGCTTTCGCGCGAGTGACGATGATCCGCACGATCGGGCGACCACCGGCCAGCAGGACCGCGACGGCGATGATCCCGGTGGGCTGGATGCCAAGGGTGAACGCGGCCACTACGATTGCCAGCCCGACCGGTGTGGCGCGGCGAGTCGCAATGGCGCGCTCGACAAGGACATAGGTGATGAGGGCGCCGGTGGCGATCTGGCCTTCGGGCCGCAACCCGTTGTTGAACGGCATCCACGCTGCGATGAACACCAGCGCCGCCGCCCACACCGCGGCGCGGTTTCGCACCACCGCCCGTCCGAGCCGGGGCAGAACTTCCCGGGAGAGCAGCAGCCAACACACCAGCGCGCAGACCAAGTCCGGCAGACGCAACCAGAGACTGGCATGACTGACGTGGGTCATCGCCGCGATCAGCTCGTAGTACCAGCCGAAGGGATCTTCGGGGCTCCCGTACCAACGGAAGTAGTTGGCCATGTAGCCGGCATGACTGGAGGTGTTGGCCATGCCGAATTGGTAACCGTCATCGGAGGATCCGGCGCCGGCGACAAACCAGAACACCGATACCACGATGACGGTGGCGTCCACTGCGGTGAAGGTGCGCCAACGGGTCGGAATGAGGCGCTGCGCGCGCCGGCCGTCGAGGCGGTCAAGTCGCCACAGCGCCAACAGCGCGACAATCGTGCCGAGGATGCCGGCGACCATCGCAGCAGTTTTCAGCGGCGACGGGGAACTGGTGTATCGGGTGTCGATGGTTGCGGCGAATGACAGTCCGGCCGGGGCGGGGCCGCTGAGGTCGGTGAACACCCCGACGATCTGGGGCCGCAGGTTCGGATCACCGAAACCGCCACGCAACGGCCCGCCGGAGGCCGGATCATTCAGTCCGTCGACTGCGGCGAAGGTACCCGCAATCGAGGAGGACAGCGTCAGCCGCTGACACTGTGGGTCGCTCATCCGGCTGCGCGGAACGCTGAGGACCACCACATTGCGGGCGATCACGTCGACCCGTTGGGTGCCGACTGTGACGAAGAGTCCGTTGAGCATCGCTTGCTTGCCGGCCGCCGGCGTCGTGCTCAGCACCACCCCGCCCGAGGCCGGCATCTCGCGAAACACGCTGCAGGGCACCGACGCTTCCAACGACTCCGGGGCCAATGCGATCAGTGGCGCGGTCACATTGCCCAGGTGTCCGTCCTGCGGCCACTGCAGCGACGCGGTCGTCTGCACCACCGGTAACACCGGGATCAGCGCGCTGGCCACGAACCCCACCAGCCCTGCGATGATCGCGACCCATCGGGTCGCCGGCAACGGCCGACGGCTTGGTGCTGCCGGCGCTTCGGAGAGCCCGTTTCCGGGTGCCGAGGCGACGTCCTCGACCAGGCTCACCGAGCGTCCCTTGCCCTCGTGTTCGCACGCATCGCATCATCAGTATCTGAAGCAAGTGTTACAGTCAAGTGTGCCGCGACCGTTCGACCGCGACAAACGCGAAGCGCTATTGGCCACTGCGGGCGCCATTTTGGCGCGCACCGGGGTCGTCGACACTTCGCTGCGTGAGCTCGCCTCCCAGATGGAGACCAGCGCTCGGATGCTGGTGTACTACTTCGGCACCAAAGAGCAACTCATGCTCGAAGTACTGAACCGGCAGCAGCGTGCGGCGATACCGGAGACCGAGGATCTGGATCTGCCGGAGTCGATTGCGGCGCACCGCGAATGGTGTTTCGAAGACTGGTATGAGTGCACGCGCGGTGAGCGTCGCGACAGCTTGCGGGTGGTGCTGCAGATTTTCGGTGCCGCGTGTGGCGTCGACAGCCCATACCGCGAATACACCTGGGACACCTTGTCGCTGTTGACGCGCAACTCCAAGGCCCGCCTGCTTGCGCTCGGGATGCCCGCTCACGTCGCAGAGACCCGTTCGCGCATCGCGTTGGCAGCCTTCCAGGGTTTCATCATCGAATACTTCACCGCGCCTGACCCGGCCTTCGTCGACGACACGTTCGCCAGGTTCGTCGACGAATTTCTGCTGGCCCCTTTTTAGGTCGTCAACAGCTTGACGGTTACCCGCGCCCCGAACACATCGGCGGCGGGCACTTCGGACCCTTCGGTGACGAGGGCTCCGATCGCGGCTGCTCCGAACGCTGCTGAGGAGCTTGGCGCGGGGCCGGAGCCTCGCGGGCCGGTGGCTCCTGTCGAGCCGGCGCCTCCCGCGCAGGTCGTTGCCGGGCAGGTGCCTCTTGCGGAGGTGCCTGCTGAGCGGGTTCCTGCCAGACGGGGGCCTGGCGCTCGGGGGCCTGATACCTGGGTGCCGGGGCCTCCTTGGGTGCCTCGCGCTCGGGTGCGGGCGCGGGTGCGGGTTCCTGCCACACCGGTTCCTCGCGAACAGGAGCCTGGGTCTTGGGGGCCGGCGCCTCGGGCTCAGGGACCTGGACCTTGGGAGCCGGATCACGCTGCACGGGAGGCTCTTCGGGTGCATTCCGTTGCTGCGGACGTTCCTGTTGTCTCGGTGACTCCGGGGGCGCTGCCGGCGCCTCGGATGCCGGCGCCTGCGGCTCAGGAGCGGTCTGGCGCGGCCCCGGGATTTCATGGGGACGATCGAGTGCAGGGTTGGGTGGGCTCGCCGGTTCCGGTTGGTCACCCGGCGACGTCGCATCGGCCGGATTCGGCCGGTCGGCCCGCGGTGGTGTCGCCGGTAGCTCCGGCGAAAGATCCAGGTCCTTCTCCGGTGCCGGTGCGGTCTCCGGCTTTTCGCGTGGTTTGTCGACCGTCGGTGGCGTGTAGGCGGGCACCGGCGACAGCTTGGGCACAGTGAATGTGGGTGACACCTTCGACGGCGGCGCTGCCGGTGCGGGGGCCGCCAAGGCAGGCGGTGTAGTTGATTCCGGCGGTTCAGACGACGATCGGTGGTTTTCCTTGGGCGTATCGGATCGTTGGCCGAGTCCCGACGGCAGCTGCCACCCGACAAAGGAATTGGTCCGCGGGGTGAGGTCCCTGGCGAAGTTGCGCGGGGACTTGTCCGCGAGGTCTTTCATCAGATGCCCGGAGGTACGGGTCGCCTTGTCGTTGGAGATGAACTGTGTCAGTGAGGCATTGAGGTTCACCACCGGGGCCGAGACGTGGATGTTGACCGTTGTGTTCACCCTGATTGCCGGTGGCGCCCAATCGCGGTTGCGCGGGTGGTGCCAGTCCCGGTTCATGTTCCAGTTCTGATACCGGTGCGGGTTGAATCCGTGGGCCCGGTCCCACTGCGCGCGGCGATACACCGGGTTGTAGATCCGGAACTTCCACTCGTAGTACTGCTGGTAGGGATGGTGATGGTCGTACCATCGCTGGTTGCGCGGGTCGCGTGGGCGGTCGCGGTGTTGACCCCATTCGTTGCGGCCATTGCGGTCCCAGCCGTGGCGGTCGTAGCCCGCCCAGTTGTAGCCGGCCCAGTTGTAGCCCCAGCGGTCGTATCCCCACCGGTCGTAGCCCCAACGGTCATATCCCCACCGGTCATAACCGATGAAGTCGTAACCGTATTGGTTGTAGCCACCGAGGTCGTAGTTGTACCAACCGCCCGGGTTGTAGCCGTAGAGCTGACCCCAGGATTGGTCGTAGTAGCCCAGGTTTCCGAGGTTGGGCGTCGACGGCGGATCGATGGGCTGCGGCCAATCGGCCATCGGGGAATCCGGAACACCGGGCGGCGCCGGGACGTAGTCGTCGGACGCGTCATATCCCCAGGTCGGTGCGGACGCGCTGGTCAGTGCCACAGCGTCCTGCTGCGGGTCGGCCGGGACGGCCGCCGGAGGCTCTGGAGGCGGGGCGGGCAACGGCGCGAGTCGAAGCACCGAATCGGGTGTGTACTGCAGAAGTTGTTGTGTCAGTTGAAGATAGAGATTCTGCAGACTGGTGCGCTCAGGTGACGGCGACAGGTAGTCAAGGTCCTGCTTGGCTTGATTGAGCGCGGTGCGGGCGTCGGTCAGCTGATCGGCGGTGGGTTGCTCCCCGCTGCCGAGAATGTCCTGAGCCTTCTTCAGGTCAGCTACGACAGCGGTCAGGGCGACGTCTTGGGCGTGTCCCGGAAATACCGTCCGCGTGACGCCCCACAGGGAACCACCGGGTGAGGTCTCGTACGCCGCGCCGAGTAGACCCGCCACGAGCACGCCGGCCATGGCGGCGGCGACGGTGGCCTTGCCTCGGCGAGAACGGGGCACGAACCTTCGCCATCTCGGTACAGGCTCGGCATACTCCACAACATTCTCGGGGACCAGTCGGGGCCCGAGGATCGTCATGTCGAACTCCTCAACTACGGCCGATGGCCGTGATCGCGCCGCTCCCGACCGCGCGGATCCAGATGTCCCGGAGCTCACGTACTGCCCGGTACTTAATGCTTACCACAACTGCTAAGTGCAACTAAATTCTATTTATTCCCACCGCGGACGCCGGCGCTGCGCCGGAATTCTCATCAACGCATAGCTGTCGCACAGGGATTCACAGGATGGCGGTATACCCGGCTATTGCTCGCCGGTCTCCACGACAGCCTTGATCCGCTCGAGAGTCTTGCGCATGTCGCGGATGTTCCGGCGTGTGCGGAGCTGTCCGCCGAGCATCGAGAACACGGTGGTGAAGGCTCCCGGCGTCATCCGGAACGATTCGGTGACATCGGTCTCGGTTCCGGCCGGTTCCAGCCGGTAGTGCCAGTTGTTCACCGCTCGGTCGCCCACCAGGACGGCGAAGCCGAACTCCCGCCCGGGGTCGCAGGCCGTCACCTCGCACGTCGTCCAGTAGACCGGGCCGATCTCGTTTCGTTTGACGTGTCCCCGGAACCGCGCCCCGAGGGCGGGGCCGGTGGCACCGCCGAGCCATTCGGCTTCCATCACCTCGGGCGAGAACTTCCCGGTGTTGCGTACGTCGGCGATGAGATTCCAGATGCGGTCCGCCGGCGCGGACATGCGTACGGTTGCTGAGCCTTCCATGGACATGGCGTCCGCCTCCTCGGGGCAGTGGCGTCAACGTAACACCGGCGCGGACGGGGACTACGGGTTTTCCGGGGTTCGTGGCCCCTGGCGGCCGTGTGATCGTCGAGAGGTGAGTGCTTCCCGAGACACCCTACGCATCGGTGCTCGCCCGGGTGTCGGCGATCTCGCGCATCTGGTCGACCAGCCGTCCTGCCACCTGGGCGGCGAGCCACAGCGCCATCTGGTCGTCGTCGGACAACCCCGCCAACAGTTCGGCGATGCGTTGCTTGCGCAGAACCGCCCGCTCTTCCCACAGGCGTCGGCCGCCCTCGCTGACCTTGACGAGGCAGGCCCGCCCGTCGTCGGGGTCGCTGCACCGCTCCAGCAGGCCTTGCTGTTCGAGGCGCTGGACCAGTTGGGTCATGCCCGACTGGCTCGCGCCCTCGGCCTCGGCGAGTGCGGTGACCCGCATCGGACCCTCGCGGTTGAGTCGGACGAGGACGAGCGTCGCGCTCGCGCTCAAGCCTTTGCGATCGGCGAGATGCCGCCACATGAGGTCGGCGCTCGCCACGAGCATCGACGAGACGGCTTCCACGTTGCTGCCGAACGGTGCGTTGCTCACGGCTCATTTATATCAGCAATGGGAAGTAATGGGCCGAAAGCGGTGCGACTGGATGCCGGTGACGCGGACGCCGGGGTGGGGCGGTCATCTGCGGTTGCGCACGGATCAGTGCGTGGTAAATCGCATACATCGCCTTCGTTGCTTGGCTGCCAATCTGCTGTGAATGCCCGGCGGTCGCGAGCGAACGGCTTGAGAAGTGCATCCTGTATGCGATATATCTGTCGGTCATGATCGGGGAGCAGCCTGCGGACGGCCGCAGACGACGAAACCGAACGCTTCTGCAGAACGGATGGCTTCCGGTCGTCACGGTCATCGCGTTGGGCGTGGGAGCGTTGGGCGTCTGGAAGGTGCACCAGATGTCGGAACCCGGACCGGTGCCCACCGTCCTCGCCGCGCAGGCGCCCGAGCAGTTCACGCCCAAGCAGCTCACCTACGAGGTGTTCGGTTCCGTCGGTGACGGCGGGATGCTGAGCTATGTCGACATCGACGGGCATCCGCACAAGGTCGATGTCACGGAGCTGCCCTGGACGCACACCGAGACGTCGACCCTCACCGTGGTCTCCGGCAGCATCTCCGTGCAGGTCAATGGTGGCGAGGTTGGGTGCCGGATGTTGGTCAACGGCGTTGTGCGCGATGAACAATCGTCCACCCATGCCGAAGCCGACGTCACCTGCCGGGTCAAGTCCGCATGAGCACTCATCGGGCGAACCGCCCATTCGTCGCGCGGACCGTGCGGGTCCTGGCAGTGCCGATCATCGTGTTCTGGGCGCTGCTGGCCGTCACCACCAACACCTTCATCCCGCAGGTCGAGCACGTCGCCGAACAGCTGGCGGGCTCGATGATCCCGAGCTACGCGCCGTCACAGGTCGCGATGCTCCGGATCGGGGAGAAGTTTCAGGAATCCACCTCCACCAGCCTCACCATGCTGGTGTTCGAGGCCGACCGCCCCCTCGACGACGGTGATCACCGGTACTACGACGATCTGATGAACCGGCTGAAGCAGGATCCGGAGCACGTGCAGTACGTGATGGACCTGTGGGGCAAACCGATCACCGCGGCCGGGGCCCAAAGTGTCGACGGCAAGGCGACTTTCGTGCTGTTGCGGTTGGCCGGGAACATCGGCCAGCTCCAAGCGAACGAGTCGGTGAACGCGGTCAGGGACATCATCGCCGGCGACACCCCGCCGCCGGGGCTCAAGGTCTACGTGAGCGGTGCCGCCCCGCTGGCATCGGACACGCTGACCATCGCCAACTCGAGCCTCAACAACATCACGATCCTGACGATCATCCTGATCGTGATCATGCTGCTGGTGGTCTACCGGTCGTTGGCCAATGTGCTGGTGCCGCTGGTCAGCGTGCTGATCGAAATGCTTGTCGCCAAGGGCGTCATCGCGACGCTCGGACACTTCGGCGTCATCCCGCTGTCGTCGTTCGCGGTGAACATCGTGGTGGCACTGACATTGGGGGCGGGAACCGACTACGGCATCTTCCTGATGGGGCGGTATCAAGAGGCCCGCCAGGACGGCGAGAGCCGCGAAGACGCCTTCTACACCGCCTACCGCAGCGTCGCGCCGATCATCATCGGCTCCGGGCTGACGATCGCCGGTGCGTGCTACTGCCTGAGCCTGGCCCGGCTGGACTACTTCCACACGATGGGACCAGCAGTCGCCATCAGCATGCTGTTCACCATCGCCGCGGCGCTGACACTCGCACCGGCACTGCTCACGCTCGGCAGTCTGTTCGGATTGTTCGATCCCAAGCGCATGTCCAAGGGGCATCTGTACCGGCGGATCGCGACGAGCGTCGTGCGATGGCCCAAACCCGTCTTCGTCGCAAGCACCGCCGTCGTGATGATCGGTGCGGTTTTCGTGCCCACGTTCAAGGTCAGCTACGACGATCGTGCCTACCAACCTGCCGATGGCGCAGCCAATCTCGGCTTCGAGGCCTCCGATCGGCACTTCTCGCAGAGCAAGCTGTTCAGCGAGATGCTGATGGTCGAGAGTGACCACGACATGCGCAACTCGGCCGACTTCATCTCCCTGGACCGGGTCGCCAAGAGCCTCATCCGGCTTCCCGGTGTCGCCATGGTGCAGAGCATCACCAGGCCATTGGGCCGGCCGCTGGAGCATGCCACGATTCCCTACCTGTTCACGACCCAGGGCAGCGGCAGTGGCCAGCAACTGCCGTTCACCGAGCGGCAGAACGAGAACACCGACAAACAGGCCGAGATCCAGGCGCGTTCCGTCGAGGTGCTGCAGAAGGTGATCGGGCTGACCCAGCAGATGGCCGACGAACTGCATTCCACGGTGCTCACTTTGGAAAACCTCAAACAGGTCACCGACGACATGAACGCCGGGATATCCAACCTCGACGATTTCCTGCGGCCCTTGAAGAACTACTTCTATTGGGAGCCACACTGTTTCGATATTCCGTCGTGCTGGGCAATGCGCTCTCTATTCGACTCGCTCGACGGGATCGACAGCCTGGATGCGCAGATCGCTGACGCCGTCACGTCGTTCGAGGCCATCGACCGGCTGCTGCCGCAGATGATCTCGCAGCTGGAGCGGATGATGGCCGACAGTCGCTCGCTGCTCGGTGTCATCACCAACAACTACGGCCCGGCGCATCTGCAGTCCACCCAGACCGATCAGACCTATTACGACCTGATCAACGTGGGCAATGACTTCGATCAATCCCGCAGCGACGATTTCTTCTACATCCCCAGGGAGGCGTTCGACAACGAGGACGTCAAGACCGGCATGCAGCTGATGATGTCGCCGGACGGCAAGGCCGCTCGGTTCATCGTCACCCACGAGGGCAATGCCATGGGCCCGGAAGGAATCGACCACGTCGAACAGTTCCCCGACGCGATCAAGGCGGCGCTCAAAGAGACCTCGCTGGCCGGATCCAAGATCTACATCGGCGGCGCGGGGTCGAACAACAAGGACATCAAGGCCTACGCCGCTTCCGATCTGCTCATCGTGGCGATCGCCGCGTTCGTGCTGATCTTCCTGATCATGCTGTATCTGACCCGGAGCCTGGTGGCGGCCATGGTGATTCCCGGCACGGTGGCGTTCTCGTACGCGGGCGCGTTCGGACTGTCAATCCTGGTGTGGCAGCACCTGATCGGCCTGCACCTGCACTGGCTGGTGTTGCCGCTGACCTTCATCATCCTGGTCGCGGTCGGCTCGGACTACAACCTGCTGCTGATCTCCCGGGTCAAGGAAGAGTCAGGTGCGGGGCTGAACACCGGGCTGATCCGCGCCCTGGGCAGCACCGGCGGCGTGGTGACCTCGGCGGGCCTGGTGTTCGCGTTCACCATGCTGGCGATGCTGATCAGCGATCTGCGCACCATCGGTCAGGTGGGCTCGACGGTGTGTATCGGCCTGCTGCTGGACACGTTGGTCGTGCGGTCGTTCGTGGTGCCGTGCCTGCTGCGTCTACTCGGTCCGTGGTTCTGGTGGCCGACCTTCATCCGGCAGCGACCATTACGACAGCGGCAACCGGTGCCGCAACGGCAGCGAGCGGAGGCCTGACATGACGACATCGACTCTGTACGGCATCCTGTCGATCATTTTCTTTGCGCTGATCTGGGTGTTCGCCGTCGTGGCCTTCGTGTTCACCAGGCGGATGAGGGGCCACACCCACGTCACGTCGAAGCTTGCCATCGGAACTCTGTCGGCCACCCTGCGCAAGGTTCGTAAGCGCGAGGCGCTCTCGGACGAGGAACTGGCACTCGCGCGGCAGGTCCTTGCCGACCGCGGCAGCGTCCTGGCGCTCGCGGTGCCCGCCACGCTGTTCTGCATCGGATGCTTCTACGTCTTCGGCAGCCTCGAACAGCTGCACGGACGCACCCCGTCGGAGCGAACATTTCTCGGCGTCTTCCCGATGCTCACCTCGACCAACATGGCCATGCAGATCCTTCGGAGCGCGCGACTGAAGCGGCGACTCCCGTGATCGAGCCGTCCGACGCGCTCAGGCCTCGCGCCCGAGCGCGTCGAGCAGGCAGTTGGCGGACAGTTTGCCCAGCGCATCGGAGGCCAGCGGGCTGTCGCCGGTGAGCAGGCGGCGGTCCTGGTGCACGGTGCCGGCCATGTCGTCGTTGACGATGGTCAGTCCCTGCTTGGCCAGCAGGTCGGCGACGAGCCACTGCAGGCGCCCCGGAAGATAACCGATCTCGATGTTGGGGCCCTCGTCGAGCGAGTCGGGGAACACGCACACCGAGTACCCGGCGAACGGTGACTGCGCTCTGCCCAGGCCGGCGGCCAGCAGAGCCGCCGGGCCGTGGCACAGGGTGATGATGAACCGGCCGTGGTCCAGGGCCCAGTTCAGTGTCCGGCCCACAGCCTCGCTTCCGGGCAGTCCGACGACGGCGCCGTGCCCGCCGGGAATGAAGACGGCGAGATAGTGAACCGCCCCGAGTTTGATGCACACCTTCTTTCGAGGGAAGGTTGTTCGCATCATGCCGAAGAAGTACGACGAGGA
>NZ_LZSO01000038.1 GCF_001665785.1 Mycolicibacterium peregrinum | reverse complement strand
TCCTCGTCGTACTTCTTCGGCATGATGCGAACAACCTTCCCTCGAAAGAAGGTGTGCATCAAACTCGGGGCGGTTCAGTGTGCGGCGCGCGCACCCGGCACGCGGTCCTACATCCCGCAGACGGCCGATTCCAGGACTGGGATGAACGTCAGCAACTCATAGCTCCAGGTGGTTCCGACGACAGCAAGTACCCGTCGAGCGATGAGTACATCTCGCGCCTGCGCCAGGAGTACCGACAACTATTCCCCCGCAATCCGTACCTGCGGCACCGCTATTGGACGAAGGAGGCCAAACAGGCTTGGAACGACGGCAGCAAAAAAGTCACCGCCCTCTGCGGCGAACCCATCACACTAAAGACGGATCCAAGCCGGCCGTCAAAGACAGTCGAGGAGCCTGGGTATCTCGTTGCTGACCAACTCGGCGACACTGAATACGAGGACCTCGAAACGGGCATGTGGTGGGTCGACATGGCTTGTGTGGACTGCTGCTGAGTGTCCAACCGGAACCACTGGGAACACCAGCGCAAACGACTGGAGGGGTTTCTCGCTCACTTCGCGCGCAGCCTCGAACTGGTTCCAGACTCGGATGTCAGTGGCTTGATCAAGACTCTCGAAAAGCTCTACGAAGAAGCAGAGAAGGAGATGCCGTGAACTTCGACTTCCGAGAAGGACTTCTGACCGGAAGGCCTCGAACCGAGACTAGCTGGAGGAAAGCTGCCAATCAGCAGAGCGATAGTCCGCGGTTGATCATCGGACCTATGTTGACCTTCACGCCGGGATAGTCGGAGTCTCGCCAAATGGCGGAAACATCGGCGAACTGACCAGTTGCCTTGGCCGGTCCGTTCAGCGCGTACATCACGCGGTTGGCCGTGAACGTCACACGCTTCGGCGAGCCGCACATCAAGACGCCTTCAGACACCGTGAAGGGCCACGGGCCATCAGTCCAGGTGGCCGCCGAGACATAACCAGCGGGGGCGGCGACGGCAATCGGAGTAGCGCCGACCGGACCACACACCATCACTGCGACTGCCAGGGTCGCGCCAACATGCTTCATACCGGGCAACCTAGACCGATGTGGTCGGACAGCGCAGGCAAACGGCCTCGTCTGCACAGCCAGCGAGCCGCGTTGGAGATGCACGAGAGCATGTACCCCCGTTCCTCAGGTACGCCCTCTCACTTCCGCATGGTCAGCGGAAACACGTGGTAGCTGATGAGCTGGTCGTCGATCGTGAAGCTGCCGTGGTAGCCCGCCTCGCCACCTTCCTCAAACTCGCCCTCGAACAGTTCGGGGGCGGAGTCATCGATGCCGCATTCAGCCGTCGCCGCCTGTAACCCGGCGATAGCACCTTCCGGGCTGGCATGCGCGAAATACCCTGTCAGCGAGGGGTTGCCGGGCTCCTCCTCGGCGGGTTCGGTGGTAACCGTTACCAACCAGATCGGCTGACCTGTCACGCTCATGTTCTGATCCCTTTCCTCGTTTCGCGCCTCGCGTGGTCTACCACCCACTGATCGGACTGATAACACGGGGGCTATGGCCTATCGACTGCTGTACGACAATGCCGGCGCTGCTAAGATGCTGTCCACTTCAGAGCGCTGCATTGATGAATTGCGGCGTGCCGGTGCGCTTCCCGCGATCATCTTGCGCGGCGAACGCCGGTACAGATTGGAGGATCTGCGGGCTTTCGTGGCAGCGCTGCCGGGACATGCGATCTGCCTCCTATCGAGAACGCAACCGCATTCATCTATCGCACAACGCAATGCCGCCGCGCATTCGTATACACCCGGGACCATTGTCTGCTGCTGCCCAATGTGCCACGGCAACTTCGGCTGGGATGTTCACCCCAGCAAGCGCCAACGCCTCGAATCACGCCGTATATGCCGCCGACTGGCCGCACGACTACTGAACCGTCTGCGGAGAACCGGCCCGGAAAGGTGGAACACGCACTCTCCGGCCCGGAGACCGAGTCCCAACAGGGATGGACTCGACCCGCATGTCCTCACAGTCTGCGACATGCCAATCCAGCCAGACGGGTCATGGACCCGCATGCGGCAGCAGTGGTGGATAGGTGGCAAGAGAAGCACCTGCGGCGGCGAGTATTACCCCGGCGGGGACTGCCCACCATGGCTGCAGCGCGACGAGGCGCCCGAACAGCGGTCCCCCGTCGAGACCTACACGGTCACTCCCGCCTGGTGAACCTGGGCACATAGACGGCGCATGACGTCACGGTCTGTCGCGGCGGTGGACGCGGAGTTGCGCGTCCTGGCTGCCTATCGTGTCACGTGCGCCGCCACCGGCGACACGGTCCAATCCACGACGGTGGTGGACCGGCTCCTCGATGAGCGGCTCGGTGCGGACCTCGGCGTGCCTAGAGAAGATGAGAGTTAACTGGGTCACGGTTTGACCAACACCGTCAATGGCGCCTTGCGCGCGGCAATACACTCCCGCCAATGCGACATCGCGGCGCGGCGAGGTTCAGGTAATCGACCATCCTGCTGGCCCTCCGATTTGCAGCTTGTAGAGGAAGCCACGAGGGGACCAAACCGATGAGCATGAGCTATGGGTACCGCATGTACACGTTCGAAATATTCAAGGAGCGAGCGTGGAAGCAGCAACATCCTTTGCATGTAGAGCACGAAGACAAACCAGACTGGCGCTATATCGACTATCTCAATCGAATCAGCGCTTCGCACGTTGAGCAGAGTGCCCACGGCTTTCCTCCGAGGATGGATGGCACCAGCCGCGATCAGGACATCGACAACGTTCCGGTGTTCCAACTGCTGTCGCTCTCCCAGAACGGCGATGCCATCCGCGGTTCGTTTAGACATGGCCGGCCGTCGGGACACAGCATCGCTCTGCCAAAGAAGTCGCTTGGACCCGACGCGAAGCCGATCGACATCAGCGACTACTCCCCGACTCGGGAGTATCGCTTTGCGTTCCAATTTCCGGACCCCGGGAACACCGGGCTACTTTCTGTCGAAGCTGTGTCAGGAGCCTGCCCGTCGCGCTACCTAGTGCAATGGGCGCGCTGGTGGTCGCAATCGTATGCCGAGGGTCGGGATGAACCTTGGTACAACCTAAAGGCGTTTGCCCTCGGTGATGCAATTCAGGTCCAGCAATTCATCGAGCGGGGACAAGTCATTGAAGTCGTCTTGATCGCTGGCGCCAAGAAGGCGTCTCGGATGCGAAGGACGGAAGAGTTCCGAATCACCAGCACGCTGGACGTACAAGGCAAAAGCAAAGCGCTCCGCGATTTGAAGAAGGTAGTCGCAGCAAACAAGACGGACGAGGATCTGGCGGAAGAGCTTGCCAAGGTGCTCGGGCGGAACGTAGAGGAGATCGATCTAGACGACGGCTATGTTGTCTTAGATACTGAGTACGGTAGGCATCATGTGAGTCCATCCCGGATCCCAGACGTGTTTACCTACCCCATAGCGTCGGAGCGGCCAGATGACGACGAGTTCTATCGTGAGGTCAAGCAACGCGCCCGGAAGATGTCTACGGAAGTGGATGGCAGTTTCAACTTCAGCTGACGGACCGCTGATGCGAGGTAGTCGTGGGCACTGACCGTTTCAATCCCTGGCCACTAGTAAGCGCGCACTGGAAGTGCCTGTCGATCGACGAGAGCGACAACCACGTCCGTGGTGACTGGTGGGCACGTCTCGGGTTGTTGGTTCCGTCGCTGACTGCTGGCGCGTTGTTGCTCGGGCTCGACGGGCGGCTCGCGAACCCGGGGATGCTGCTCGCGGCTGACGCACTTCTGGCAAGCGGACTTTTGGCAGTGTTTGCTCAAATGAGTAGTCTTCGGCTGAAACTCGGCGATAGATATGAGAGTGGGTTCTCCCACGCCGACGACGACAAAGACGCGATGGACGAGAGTGCAACCCACTTGTTGTTCGCCACATTGTTGGCGTTTGTGAACGCGGGTGTTCTAGTCGCAAGCCTGGCGATTGGGCAGCCTGGCGCTCAAGAACTTACGGGATTCCCCGCTGCGGTAAGCGCGGCGCTATTCACGTACATGCTGTTCTTGATGTTCATGCTCTTGCCCCGCCTCCTGTACGCATATACGAGGGTCAACGCAGTACGACGCGAGCTCAGCGGATTCCACGACAAGTAACAACGCTGTAATTCCTGGTCAGGCCCAGTTTTGTCGGTGGTCTCCCTACCGTCCAGCAACATGGGGATCGAGGGCCTCTGGCATCCATGGCGCCAGGACTTTACAGAAATCTGTAAAGACTCTGCGTGACGAGCACACTGACGTTCAACTGTCCTGTCGACATCGGCTGCCTGACCAAGATCACTCGGGCGAACAGGCATAGCTCAATTCTGCTGCAAGAAGGACGACCCTGCGCACAATAGACTGTCCCCATGGGGGATGAGGAAACGACACCAGACGCCGAGGCTCCGCTGTCTGTCCAGGAACAGCTCGAAGCCTTGCGCTCGGAACTGGCCTCGATGAAATCGAAGCATCGCGAACTGTCTTGGGTTGTCGTTGGCGCGATCGCCACCGCCCTGGTTTGCGTGTTCGTGCTAGTCGTGCAGGAGACCTTTTTCCAGCCCGACCCGACCGACAGGGACACCACCGAGGCTGAATTGTTGAGTTCTGGCCGGCACTGCTATGAGGCTCCCGAGGAGATGATGGCGGCCCGCCAGCGCGCGCGCGCCGCGATAGACCGCATCGCATGGGAGCGCGAACATCTTGCGCAGTTGGAGGATAAGCAGCTACCCGGTGAATATGCTCAGCCGGACGGATGGGGGAACCCGGTTCCGGTGACGAAGCGCGATCCTCTTCCGACAGTCCAAAAGGCCGAAGTGACAGACGATATGGCCGAAGCTCCACAGCGGTGCTTCATCATCGAGTACAAGGATCGTTAGCCCCGTTCAGGTGTGCCTAGCCGGTGCGAGCGGGAGTGGCTCGACCTCGGCGTCGTGCTCGGCGGCATACCGCTCGCCTTCACATCGCGCCTGGGCGGCAACAACCAGCGGATGGTGGAGGAAGATCCAGCTAACCCTTCGGTGATAGTCTCCGATTATTCCTGAGGGGGGATCACGGATGACCGAGCGTCTTTCAGTTGACGATCAAGGCCTGAGCGCAGCAGCTTACGCAAGCGCGAGTATCGCGGATTCGCTGGGATTGACGGCGGTGGACGCGAGTTCGGGCAGCCAGCCCAGCCATGCCGGGGTGTCGGCGATCGAGGCGGCGTTGGCGTCGGCCCGCAGCCGCCAAGCTACGCGGGTCAGCAACCACGCCAAGTACATGGGGCTCGGCAGCGGGGTGTATCGCCGCACCGATGACGATGCAGCTGCCGCTGTGGTGCGGACGATATGAGCCCTGCCGCGTCATGCGCTGGGGCAGTGCCGGGTCGTTCGCAGATCGAGAACTGGGATACCGACCACCTGGAAGCCTCAGCCGCGCGGTGGCGGGCATCGGCTTGCGAGTTCGAGGAGCTTTTCGCCCAGCACCGACAGAACGTTAATGCCCCAGGCGGAACTGAGTGGGAAGGCACCGCCAAGGATGCCGCCTTGGACCGCGTCACCGCTGACACTGCCGTGGTTGGCCGGCACGGTGAAATCGTGCGGTCCGCAGCCGATCTCGCCAACACGAGCATTGGGGACCTTCGTGCCGCCCAGCGTGCCGCGATTACCGCGATCGCCGAGGCCGAGGCCGATGGATTTCGAGTCGGTGAGGATCTGTCGGTCACCGACACTCGCCGAATCGACATCGCGACGATGGCCGCCCGCTACACCGCTGCCGCCGAGCATGCCGAGAACATCCGGTGGAACGCCAGCCAACTGCTGGCCACCGACACCCTGATCGGTCAGCGGCTCACCTCAAAAGCAGCCGAACTGAACGGGATCACGTTCGACGGAGAATCCGAAGGTGTCATCCGAGCTGCCAGTTTCGGCGACGGCTTCAAACAGTCACCGTTTGACGATCTGCTCACCAAAGAGCAGGCGTTGGCGGCGTGGGAGAAGCTTCAGGCAGACATCGCTTCCTACAACTCCAGATGCGCCCCACATATCGTCGGCCCTCTCCCTCCGCCGCAGTTTGCTGCTTGTCAAGCCGAGTTTGCCGCGAACAACGCTCAAGAGACCGCACTCCGAGCCAGGCTCGCCGACTTCGGCATCTACCCCGGCGAGGGACCGCCCGCAAGTAGCACTGGCACAAGCGGGGACCTGAGTGCGACTGCAACTCAGATCGGTGCGGAAATCGCCACTTTCCCGCGGGGAGCGAGGGCGGAAGCTCTGGCAGAGCGGATGACAGGGTTGCATCTCAATCAGGCCGACGCGGCACGGGCCACAGATATCGCCGCCGCACGAATCTGGGGCGATACAGGAGGGACAACACGGATGCCGGATGGCTCGATTATCGTGCTGCCTGCCAACGCCCTTCAAAAGGATGTTATGAAGGTGTTCCCGGATGGGTCAGTCACAGTGTTGCGAGGTGTGGACGTGACTCAATACTTGCCGAGATGACGAAAGGTTATGCCATGAACGCAGTTTCGGCTGATCCGGTACTTCACTTTGAGGTCTATGTTTTGATGACGATGCGAAATCGCATGGCCAACAAGATGGACCAACTGCGAGCCACGCTGTCTCGGCACGGATTTACATTCGAGAACGCCGAACGTGTACACCAACAGTTGAGCGAAGCGCTGGGCGGCGAAGCCACCCGGTACGGCGCCCTGACTGAAGCCCTCGGCTCACCAGCTGGTGCCACCAGTTCTTTCGGATTCAGCAGCGTACTGTGGCCAAACTTCGACTTTGAGGCCAAAGCAGACGATGCAGGCTTACTTGAATCGGCGCGGTATCGGCATGTTCGGAACCGTTCAGACTTGCCCCACTCCCCAAGGGAATTGGCCCTCTGGGCCGTCGATGTTGCAGAGTTCACAAGTCACTTCGGCCCCATGACCGCAGGCCAGCAGTGGCCCCTGTTCGATGCACTACTACCGGCATACGAAGAGTACGAATTCGAATGGGAGGGCGGGCGCTACGGCGCAGGCTTCAGCTGGGGCCTATTCATGCACGCGGCAGAATACTGGGACTAGCACCAGATCCGGGGGTCGGACCCACCGACGTGGAACCTGTTGTCCCCGGCCCAGTCCAGGAGCTATTGCGCGCTGGGGACTGGTAAGCAGGCTCCACCGGTTCGCGCACCCTATCTAAGAACCAGGGCCGAACGACCATCAACATGATAAACAGAGTTCGCTGAATAGGTGCTTGTAGCGAACGGGACTGCTGCACGAATAGGTGACATGTGAGTTGGCTTGCCCAGCGTGGGCAGGCTGGAAGGATGTCAGTGTGCCCAGGCCCTACCCCCGAGAGTTCCGCGACGACGTCATCCGAGTCGCTCGCAACCGCGATGACGGGGTGACGATCGAGCAGATCGCCACCGACTTTGGTGTCCACCCGGTGACGCTGCACAAGTGGATGCGCCAAGCTGATATCGACGAGGGCGCCAAACCCGGCAAGAGCACCAGCGATTCGGCCGAGTTGGCCGAGCTGCGACGCCGAAACCGTTTGTTGGAGCAGGAAAACGAGGTCCTGCGCCGGGCCGCGGCCTATCTGTCACAGGCCAACCTTCCGGGAAAAGGCTCTACCCGCTCGTAAGTGAGCTCGCCGCCGACGGGATTCCGGTCGCGGTGACGTGCCGGGTACTCAAGCTCGCCCGCCAGCCTTACTACCGCTGGCGGGCCAATCCCATCACCGACGCTGAGGTCATCGAGGCGTATCGCGCCAATGCCCTGTTCGATGCTCACAAGGATGACCCGGAGTTCGGCTACCGCTACCTTGTCGAGGAGGCCCGCGATGCCGGTGAGCCGATGGCGCAGCGCACTGGTTGGCGGATCTGCTCGCAGAACCGGTTGTGGAGCGTGTTCGGCAAGAAGCGCGGCAAGAACGGCAAAGTGGGCCCGCCGGTGCACGATGATCCTGTCGAGCGCGACTTCACCGCTGGTGGTCCAAATCAGCTGTGGCTCAGCGATATCACCGAGCATCGCACGATGAGGGCAAGGTCTATCTCTGTGCGATCAAGGACGTGTACTCCAACCGCATCGTCGGGTACTCGATCGACTCTCGGATGAAGTCCCGGCTGGCCACTGCAGCGCTCAGTAGTGCGGTGGCGCGCCGCAGTGATGTGGCCGCTTGCATTCTGCACTCTGATCGCGGATCCCAGTTCAGGTCAAGGAAATTCGTGCACGCCCTCGGCCGTCACGAGATGGTTGGATCGATGGGCCGCGTCGGGGCGGCCGGCGACAATGCGGCATGGAGAGCTTCTTCGCGCTGCTCCAGAAGAACGTGCTCGATCGCCGCCGGTGGAGCACACGAGAAGAGTTGAGGATCGCGATCGTCACCTGGATCGAACGGACCTACCATCGGCGCCGGCGTCAAGCCGGACTCGGGCGGTTGACCCCGATCGAATTCGAAGCGATTATGACCGCACCGGCCAGTCAGGCCGCGTGACCGAAACTGTCACCTAATCGTGCAGCAGACCCGTTCGTGGACTACGAGAACGGTATCGTCGCCATCCGGCAGAATCCCACAACCACAGTCGACGGGGCACGCGGCGGCGCCGACACCGCACCACCACAGGTCCACGTCGTCGAAGCTCCGGACGGACGAATGACGATCGACTACAACACCTGGGATGCCTACGAGTTTTCCGGAGCTGTCGCGCTAGATATGACGGTCGACGGCCGGATCACGCTGGACCCGCTAGACAATGGCACAGTCAACCTCGGCGGTAACACAACGATCTACCCCAGCATGGAGACGTACCAGTATCGCGAAGGGATACCACCGGAGGTGCTGCAATGGACTCCCGCGAACTCGGGCAGTGACCTCGGCCCGGCAACCAGCCTGATACGCGAGCACTGGATCGGCGACGCCTCACTTCCACCCGTGCGCCCCGGCATCCCGGACTGGCGGTGGCAGCTAGAGAACGCGATTCCGTTCGCGCCGGACCCGTTCACCCAGCACACCACGAAGCTCACTGATCCCTCAGAAGGCCTGATTCCCAAAGTAAGTGAGGGACGATGATCACATTCTCCAAGCCGACCAAGCGACGTGTTCTTCGGTCGCTGGCGGCAGTAGTGCTAGTGAGTTGCGTGCTGACTGGTATCGCAGTCTGCATCGGATTCATCGTCAACCACGAGGGCGAGCCGGTATCGGGCGGCGAGTATGTGCGCCTGGCACTGCTTAGTCTGACGCTTTGGGGACCGATGTACCTCGTCATCGCCTGGCCGCTTAGCGTTCCACTCATCGCTGGCATCACAGCCCTCGTCGCCTATGCCCACGTGGGCGACGACGAAGCCACACTGCCTGATGACCCGAAGGCCACTTTGCCCGAAGACAATCCCGAGTAGCAGCCCACTCCTCGGGAGCCTGAATGTGAAGCAATCGTCTAATCGCCGCCGACAAGCCGCAATCGCGGCCTGTCACCCGCAACTCCAGCCCTGTCCCGACACGATCTCCTAGGCGACTGACACCGCGCTGTCGGACGCAGTGAGCCAATAAGGCACTTCGTTCGATCACCCCATTGCTCGAACATATGATCGACACGTGGGCGACATGCAGGCCATCGGCTACGGCGGGCAACCCGTCCGTGACGCCTTCCGCGTCGTGCGGCCACCCGCGCCCGTCCTGATCGATCTGGTCGCACTGTTCCCCCGCGAACCACACCTGGCGGGTCGCTACCACCCGTTGGGCATCCAGATGAGCAAGGTTGTCGAAGGCAAGCTGACCTGCTGGGCGCTGTGCGAACAAGGCCAGTGGTGGGGCCTCGTCACCTACCCCATCCGCTTTGGGGCGAACGAGAAGACCGTGACCCACTGGATTCCCGCATGGGTACTCAAGCCTCATGAGGGACAAGGACAAAAGGCTTCGCAAGGTGTTCGAAAGCGTCGCCGCCGAAACTGATCAGAACGATGCCGATCCGTACTCGACCGCATCCGGCCACACCTGGTGGAATACGGACCCGTCCCAGATCCAGATCGATGACGGGTTGACGAACACCGATCCATTCCAGACCTTCGGGGCGCCGTCGACGAACGCGGAACCGTTCCACATTTTGAGGTCAGGCATCAGGGCACCACGTAGAGGACGCCGGTAACCCCGGACGCGGGAAGCGTTCCGACGATGACGCTGCCCGCTGCGCGGGATTGAACAGCCCCGGTGATGCGGGAGTCGTTGCCCTGGCACGCCGTTCCCGCCGTCGCGCCATACGACACCGCCAGCGTGCGATTCGCCGACAGGTCACCACCACCGGTCAGGCCCGTGCCCGCCGTGATCGTCGTGGCTTTGTCTGCTTTCCCTGACAACGCGGTGACCGCCGCGGCGAGGTCCGTGGTGTTCTGATTGACGGCGTCTGCAACGGCATTCTGATCCGATGCGGTGAACAAGTCGCCGACGGTCCAATCATTTCTCAATGGCATGGTTGGCATCTTGGTCGGTGCCGCGCAGCGAATCCGCGAAACCGGAAAACCTGACGTCCGCCGTCCGCGGCCAGCACGTAAGTAGCAGCCGGGCGGCGCTTTTCGGCAAAGCTGCCGAACTCCTGTTGCCGCCCGGAACCGGCAGCTACGCCGGCGGGAGGGGCGGAGCAGGCGGAGCGGCGGGCGGAATGGGGTTCGGGATGATCGCGCCGATCGCCGGCGGTGGCGCCATCGGCGGGGCGGGCGGCGGAGGAGGCACCTCGGGGCCCGCCGGCAGCGGCGGGGGCAATTGAGGAGCGGGCGGCAACGGATCCGCAACCACGGCAGGGTCGGCAATCGGGCTGCCCGGCGGAACTTCGTCGAGCCGGGTCGCGAGAACCGGCACGGTGATCACCGCACCTTGCAACCCACACTCATTGGACTGGATAGTGGTGGCTTGAGCGCCGGCCAGCCCGCCGTCGGGCTGCGGTGTCAAAGCCAACGCCGTATCCGTTGCCTGTGCCAGCCCGACGTTGGGCGCATCGCAGGGCAGTGAGCCCCGCCCCGGATCTCCCTGCCAAGAGTTGTTGAGGAAGCGGAACACCGCCGTCATGCCGCCGCCTTCGAGGTAGGGAACGGCATGGTTGGTGCTGTCCATGCGTGTCGAGGCCGTGACACATCCCGAGGGTGTACAGGCCGATCGGAATGCCCACCAGTAGCTCGCAATCTGGTTGCCCGCCCCGGGCCAGGGGTTGCCGTTGATGGTGGCGTGGGGGTTGTCATAGTCGAGGCGGTAGAGGCCGTCGAAGACCGGGCTGCTGGGCGCTGGCACGGCCGCCGCGTTCGTGGCGCCGGCGACGGATGTGCTCGGTGGCGGGCTGGGCTGCTCACTCGTTGCGGCGTCGGCGGACGGCCACAGCTGCCACATGCCGACGCCGGCGACGACGCAGACGGCGGCGGTCGCCGCTATAGGCACCCACCCTGGCGTCTGGGGGAACCGAAGCCCGACCGGCGGTATCGGGGCGGCCGGCGCCGGCGCCAAAGTCAGCGCGGGCAACGGGGTTTCATCGGCCAGGGCGTGGGCAAAAGTGCCGCAGCTGACGAATCGGTCGGCCGGGTTCTTGGCCAGAGCTTTGGCCAGGACCGGATCGAGGTCGGCCAGCTCGGGCCGCATGTCGGCCAGCGTCGTCGGCTTGGAGTTGACGTGGCGGCTGACGACGACGGCAGGATTGGGATGCTCGAACAGCTGTGTTCCGGTCAACAGGTGGTAGGCGGTGCAGGCCAGCGCGTACTGATCTGCGCGGCCATCGACGTCCTCCCCCATCAGTTGTTCGGGAGCGGCATAGCCGGGGTTGTCCGCAGCCTCGCCGTTGCGTGCGACACCGAGGTCGACCAGAACGGCGTGCGGCTCCGCGTCACCGTCGGTGACGATGATGTTGGCCGGACCGACGTCTCGATGCAGGGAACCGTGCTTGTGTGCGTAGTCGAGCGCACCGGCGATCGCGATGACGATGCGGAAAACCTGTTCGCGCGGCAGGCCGTCGGGGTACCGCTGATCGAGGAGACCAGCGAGATCCGTGCCGTCGACGAAGTCCCTCGATATCCAGAACTGACCGTTGTGTTCCCCGCGGCCACGGACCCTGGCGATGCTGGGATGCCACAACGCGGCGGCCACCTCCGCCTCACGGTGAAACCGCTCCCGGTAGCCGGGCTCGTCGGACCAGTCCCTGGGCAGCACCCTCAGCGCCTCACGGCCACGACGCCTAGGATGCTGAGCGACGTAGACCTCCCCCGCCCCGCCTGGCCCCAGTGGTCGAACGATCCGGAACACGGAGAACGTCTCATCGACGTTGAGCGCCATCCAGGAATCCTACGAACTGCACTATGACGTCTGTCGCCGGCATCCGGAACACGGTGCCGTTTCACGGGGCGCAAACTGTTTATGTTGCCCCGCAATGCAAGTCAAACCGGGTGATTTGTGTCTGCGTGCGTCGGTGGGCTACTGTTCGGCTTCGCGACGGGCGATGATCTCGCTCGTGGCGCGCGGATGTAGCGCAGTTGGTAGCGCATCACCTTGCCAAGGTGAGGGTCGCGGGTTCGAATCCCGTCATCCGCTCAGAAGGTGCGATCAGCGCTTTACCGCGTACCGTTCGGTTGTCCAGCGGCCCAGTTCTGTGCGCCAGGTGACCTCGACCTCGGTGTCCCCCGCGGCTGCCAGCACAACACCCAGGCTGACGGAGTCACCCGGATCCACCGAACTCACAGTTTTTCGGCCGACCCCGAGGAGTTCGACGCCTTGGCCGTGACCGAGCGAGCCTTGTCACGCCCCGTGTTCTCCACTCGCATGACACCGTCTTCGGCCCAGGCGACGCGCCACGCGACGAACGACTTCTCCGCGCCCAGCTCGCGACCGCGGGCCGCTTCCTCCATCGCCTGTCCGATCAGGATCCCGAGCTGAGCCTGGTTCACACGAATTCGCTTGGCGAGCACTTCGTTGCGCCACGCCACGGCACCGATCGCGAGCAAGATCGGCCAGAACAAGAACACCACACCGACGACCCACCCGAACAGTCCTCCCACAAACGCGCAGACTACGCGAAGCGGCCGATCGCGTCCTGAATCCGCTGGGTCAGTGCGGGATCCCAACCCTTCGGCGCGAGGATGTCCACCCACAGGTCAGCGGCATCCGGTCCGAACGCATGCCCATACCCGTAGGGCACGTCGGCGGAGAAGATCATGTCCAGCGTGACCTGCCAGAAGGTGACCAACGGTAGCCAGCGCATCCCCGGGTCCACGTCGGGCCCCAGCGGTTCCCGCAACCAGTCCGGCCGGTGCAGCAGCAGGTCGAACGACCACCATGTGATCGGATCGCTGGCGTGCTGCCAGAACACCACGCGCGGATACTCCCAGGGCCCAGCGAGATTCACATCGGAGGTCCGGGAGGCGAAGCGGATATGCCGTCCTCCGTCGATCACCGGTAGTCGTTCCAGCGAGCCGGGATCCCGGTTGGCGGTGAGCCTCCCCCACGGCTGCGCGAAATTGGGCGTTCCCACCAACAACGCGCCATCGGTGCGGCCGACGATATCGGCCCCGGAGACGAACGCCGACTGGCCGCCGAACGAACCCAGGCTCTCCCCGAACACCACCAGTTTCGGCCGCTTGACCTCAGACAGCGCCGCCCAGACCCGGTGCACCGCTTCGAACAATGCCTGCCCCGCCAACGGTGGGGTCTCCCGGTCGGCGATGAAGGACAGCGCGCTGGGCAGGAACGAATACTGCATCGACGCGATCGCGGTATCTCCGCCGTTGACGTATTCGAGGGCGGCCGCCACATTCGGGTTCACCCAGCCACGCCCGGTGGTGGTCACCACGGCCAGCACCTTGCGCTCGAAGGCGTGGGTGCGGTGCAGTTCGGCGACCACCTGCCCGGCGATGCCTTCGACGCTGTCGGCCGAGGTACGGCCGGCGTACACCCGGATCGGCGTACGTGCCGGCACGCCGGTCACTTTCGAGATCTGTTCGGCGCTGGGGCCACCGGCCACGAAACTTCGGCCTTCGCGCCCGAGGGCGTCCCACGCCTGCGCCGAGGCCGGCGAACCGGAACGCTCCGGCGCGCTCGGCTGGGTCACGCCCTCCGCGGTGCTCTTGTCAGCCGCCTTCGCGGAACGTTCGGCCAGGCTCAGCAGGCCGCGGTGCAGGGCGCCGTCGAGCCCCATCACCACCAGCGTCACCACGATCACCACGGCAGCCAACCGGGCGACCGGACCGGGTACGAACCGGCCACCGACATCAGTCAAACGATGGGTGGCCCAACGTAATCCACGTCCGATCGCCACAAGCGCCAGTGCGATCACCAGGGCGAGCAACAGCACCAGGAGGTAGAACGACCGCTCGGCACGTGGCATGCCGATCAGGTCGCGCACGATCTGCTGCCACCATGACCCGAGCACCAGGAACGTCGGGACAGTCACGGCGGTGCCACCGGCCAGCGTCCACCACCCGATCCGCCGGGTGCGCGCGGACCACTGCGGACTTATTCCGCAACGCCGCACGATCCACGCCGTCGCGCACCCCAGCCCGTATCCGATCCCGACACTGACACCCGTCGCGACGCCCTGCAGATACCACGCCCGCGGTAACAGAGACGGGCTCATCGACCAGGCGAAGAACAGCAGCGCGACGGACAATCCGACCGGATGCAGGGTGCGTGCCGCGGACGTCACCGGCGCCGGGATGGGTAAGTCCCGCAAGGCTCGCAGCACGAAGTACCGCCCTTCATCCAGTTGGGTATCGAGACTGTAGTGGACAGCGGGTTCTCCACCTGCCGGCTAAGGCTGGACTAACAGAATTCGCAGGCAGGGCGGGCGTTAGACTCGAGCGTGCCCAGGATCAGCGCCTCATCGGTCGAAGAACACCGCGAGCAGATCCAGCAGCGCATCTTCGAAGCATTCGCCGCCCTGATGACCGAGCACAGCTTCGATGCGATCACCATGGCCAAGCTCGCGGCCGAGGCCGGCATCGGGCGGACCGCGATCTATCACCACTTTCCGGACAAGGAGTCGGTGGTGATCGCATTCGCGTCCCATGAGACGAGCCGCTACCTCGACGGGCTGCGCAACGCCCTGTCGGAGGTGGACGATCCCGTTGGGCGACTTGGGGTTTACATCCGGCACCAGCTCGAAGCCGGGCAGGAATTCCACATGGGCATGGGCATGCAGCTCTATGGCGCCCTGTCGAACGAGACCATGCTGGCCATCCGCGATCACGTGGTGGCGGTGGAGGATGTGCTGCGCGAGATCCTCGCGCAGGGTGTGGCCGACGGGAAGTTCGTCGTCGACGACGAGGCCGCCACCATGTCACTGATCCACGCGTGCCTGGCGCCACGCCACCTTCCGGTGGCCGCCATCGAGCAGTTTGTCCTGCGCGCACTGTCCGCAGAAACGTAGGTCCCCACGGCGCGCGACCCGGTGCTAGGTTTCCTGACAGATTGTCGGCATGATGTTGACAACCTGTCGTTAAAACACCTGGAGCCAGAGTATGCCGAGCGCCGTCGCCCCCGAGTCCGTCCGATCGCTGTCCGTCGCCATGCGCGAGGACTCGCGAAGCGAGCACGAGGCCGCCGAGCAGTCGTCGTTCATGTCGGAGTTGCTCAGCGGGCGGGTCAACGGCCAGGGCTACGTCGATTACCTGCTGCGACTGCGCGCGGTCTATCGCACCCTGGAGGACACCGTCCGATCCCGACGTACCGACCCGGTCGTCGGCGCGTTCCATGACCCGATGCTGGAACGGTTGGCCACCATCGACGCCGACCTCGACCATTGGGCCCCGGGCTCAGCACGTGAGGTCGACTCCCCTGCCGCCCAGGCCTACTGCACCCGGATCGCCCAATCCAATTGGGGCGGAGCACTTCTGGCCCACCACTACACCCGCTACCTCGGCGACCTGTCCGGCGGCCAGGCCATCGGTCGTGTGCTCGACCGGTCCTTCGACCTAGACGGCGCCGGGCTGTCGTTCTACGAATTCCCGATGCGGGCCAAGCCGTACAAGGACGCCTACCGGGCCCGACTCGATGGCCTCGACCTCGACCAGGACGACATCGACCGCGTGGTCGACGAGGTCAAGGTGGCCTTCGCACTGAACCAGGCACTGTTCGACGAACTCACCGCCAACCTGCCCGCTTACCGCCGCTGACCCGCGCACACACGAACTGACGATTGCGCTGACACATAGGAAGTTCATACCCCAAATCGGCAAAAGTTAGCTTATGCTAACCATACTTAGCCACTGGGGGAGCAAAGCGATCGAGAGGAGAACCGGGCCGCCGGCACGCGCTGCATCCCGGACAACGCGATGACTATCTGCACCCCCGTCCCCCCGTCGGCAAACGACGCCACTTCGCCCACGTTGGGCGGTCTGCGATGACCGCCCCGGTGTGGATGGCGCTGCCGCCCGAGGTGCATTCAGCTCTGCTCAGCAGTGGTCCGGGCGCCGGGCCACTGCTGGCAGCGGCGGGGGCATGGACCTCACTGAGTACCGAATACTCCTCGGCTGCAACCGAATTGACAACGCTGATGGGGACGGTGCAGGCCGCGGCGTGGGAAGGTCCCAGCGCCGAGCGGTACGCGGCGGCGCACCTGCCATACCTGGCCTGGCTGGGCGCCACGAGCGCGAGTAGCGCACGGGTGGCCGCCCAGATCGAGACCGCCGCCGCCTCGTACACCGCCGCCCTGGCAGCGATGCCGACGCTGGCCGAGCTCGCGGCCAACCGCACGACCCTCGGTGTGCTGGTGGCCACCAACTTCTTCGGGATCAACACCGTCCCCATCGCGGTCAACGAGGCCGACTACGTCCGCATGTGGATCCAGGCCGCGACCACGATGACGGTCTACCAGGCATCCACCGAGGTTGCGGTGGCGACCGCGCCGCCGTCCACGGCGGCACCGGTACTGCTGACGCCGGGGGTCGGGGAAGCGGGTTCCGGGTCGGCGACGATGATGCAGTCTGCCGCCGTGGCCCGGGCCGGCGAATCGGGCTCTGCTCTCAGCCTGAGCGATGTGATCAGTTCGTACGAGGAGTTCATCGAGTGGATCAAGGCCAACGATCCGATCGGGAACTGGCTGGCCGAGCAGTCTGAGCATTTCTACGGAATGTACGACCAGCTCAGGGAATTCATTCTCGAGCCCTGGCGGATCCCGCAGGTCCTCGCCGAGATCATCGCCGATCCGTCCTTGTTGTTCAGCACCTACATCAACGTGTTCTTCCTCGGCGCGTACACGGCCGTCTTCGCCGTACTCGGAACCCCGCTGTACGCCGCTGCGGTCGCGGCGGCGTCCCCGGCCATGCTCGGACTACTCGGGATCGTCGGACTGGCCCAGGCCTACGACATTCCGATCGACGCTCCGGCCGAGGAGATCGCCCGCGCCGAGCCGCCCGCAGTCGCCGCGCTGCCCGGCTCCGCCGCGCCGGCATCGGTCGCGGCGGGCGCAGCACCGACGCCCGCACCCACCTCCGCGCCCGCCGCCCCTGCCCCGTCAACTCCCGCCCCCATGCCCGCCGGGACCGAGACCTCCCTGTATGCCGTGCCGGGCGGGGGCGCCGGATTCGGTCACGGCGCGACGTCGCGGTACAGCGCCACCGCCAAGGCTTCGGACTCCGTAGGCGCTTCCGCCGCGGCCGCCGCCACAGCCGCAGCGATCAACAAGCGACGGGCGCAGGCTCGCAAGCGACGTGGCGGGACGGCCAAGGACCGCGGTTACCGCTACGAGTTCATGACGGCCGACGGTGTCGCCGCACCGCCGCCCGAGCAGCCCGTCTCGACCACTGCCTCCGACAGCGGTGCCGGAAACCTCGGATTCACCGGAACCGCAGTGAAATCGACGGCCGCCGGACCCGCCGGGCTGACCACCTTGGCCGACGACGCCTTCGGCGACGGAACGACGATCCCGATGATGCCGGGTAGCTGGCAGCCGGGGGCGGACAGCGCGCTCGCGACAGAGGACGATGCCTAACCGATCCATGTTGAGGCGGTGAGTAATTCGTGAGAACCCGCGTGATCTTCCGTCCACGGCGCGCGATGTTCGGGAGGTCATGTCAATACTGGTGATTCCGCTGGAAGGGAGCACCAGGTGAGCGGTGACACCGCACAGTCCTCCGCCTGGGAGAGCACGCTGCCGCACTTCTCCACTGTCGAAAAGCACGGCCACATCACCGTGCCCGTCTCCCGACCGTCAGAAACGCTGCGATTCTTCGCCGTCCTCACCTTCATCCTGTGGGTACCGGTCGCCGTCGGCGCAGCATTCTGGATCCACAGCATGCAGACGCGCGACCCGTCGACCGGGTTGGGCATCGCCTCGATCGTCGGTTCGTTTCTTCCCGCCATCCTGTCCACCATCGTCGCCGACGAGGCCCGTGACACGTTCGGCCAGCGCAGCACCGGCAATCGGGTGGCCCTCATACCTGCCCTGGCCGGCGTCGCGGTCGGCCTGCTGGGCGCAGCGGTGTGGATCGGAGGCTGGACCGGAGGGGTCGTGGCGCTGGTCAGCGTGGCGTGCTCGGGCGCCGCGGCGCTGGCCACCGCGGCCGCCTGGCGGGGCATCCGCCATACCCGTCGCAGGCAAGAGCGACTGGCGGCCCTGCGCCGGCACGGTGTGCGTTCACCAGGCGAGCTGCGCAACGTGGAATTTCTGACGCGCTGGACCGGCGATGATCCTGAGTTCACCGTCACCGTCGCGTTCGAGGGTCCGACCGGGCGCCGGGTGGTGAGGGCGAACATGGTCGCCGATCACTCCCGGGTTCCGCTGGCCGGATCGCGCGTCGTGGTCTTCAGCGCGCCTCACGACACCGGCGACGACGTCCTCATCGAACTCGACCCGGCCGAACCGCCCAAGTTCGACCGTGACCCCGGCGGCCGGTATCGCAAGCCCAGCGGCAACTAGCCTTCGCGCCTGGCAAGCTCGTGCAGCACCAGATCGGTTGCGTCCCAATCCATGCACTTGTCGGTGACCGACTGACCGTAGGTGAGCGGCCGGGCCTCGGGCGACTGCGCCCCGGCGACCAGGAAGCTCTCCAGCATGACGCCGCTGACGGGCAGCCCGTCACGCACCATCTGAGCGACCTCGGTGGCCACCACTGCCTGGCGGACGTGATCCTTGCCGGAATTGGCGTGGCTGCAATCAATCACCACCCGGCCGGGCAGCCCGGCGGCGCTCAGCTTGGCCGCGGTCGAGGTCACCGCGTCGGCGCCGTAGTTCGGTCCCGCGGTGCCACCACGCAGGATCACGTGGCAGTCCTCGTTGCCCACGGTGTTCACCAGCGCACCACGGCCCATATCGTCCATCCCGAAGAAGACATGTTGAGCAGCAGCGGCTTTCACGCCATCGACCGCGACCTGGATGTTTCCGTCGGTGCCGTTCTTGAACCCGACCGGCATCGACAGGCCCGACGCCAGCTGGCGGTGTACCTGCGACTCGGTGGTCCTGGCGCCGATGGCACCCCACGCCACGGCGTCGGCAATGTACTGCGGGCTGGTCGGTTCCAGGAACTCGCAACCGACGGGCAGGCCGATGTCGATGATGTCGAGCAGGAGTTGACGAGCGACGCGCAAGCCGCGGGTCACGTCGAAAGTGCCGTCCATGCCGGGGTCGTTGATCAGACCCTTCCAGCCGATCGTGGTGCGCGGCTTCTCGAAGTACACCCGCATGACGATCTTGAGCTGATCTTTGAGCTCGTCGGCCACCTTCACCAGGCGGCTGGCGTACTCCAGCGCGGCCGCGGGATCGTGCACCGAACACGGGCCGACGACAACCAGCAGCCGGTCGTCCCGACCGGCCAGGATGTCGGCGATCTCATCGCGGTCGCGGGCCACCCGCTCCGCGCGGCGCTCCCCCAGCGGGAATTCGGTCAGCACATCGTGCGGGCTGGGAATCGCGCTGAAACTGCGAACCCGTCGGTCCGATGTAGCTGGGACGTTGGCGATCTGCGCCAAGTTCATTTTCAGGTGCCTTCCTGGTGGTGGGCACCTGCAAGAGTTCCGGCGCCCTGTAACGACGAAAGGCAGCGACCGATGGTCACTGCCTGGGCTCCGGGTGGATGCGTGCTTAGTGCTGCGCTTTATCGGCTCCGCCCGGAGCCTCGATAAAGCGCCAATAGCTGGCACACACGCCGATAGTCACGTCGGCCAGGCTACACCACGCCCGGCGCGACGCCCCAACCGGTGCGTTCACAACCTCCATTTGTGACCACGCCCTACGATCCTGGGCATGCCGCTCAGCCCCCGGATGCCCGAGCTGGCAGCGTTCGAAGTGCTGCTGGCGATCGCGCGTACCGGCAGCATCGGAGCCGCCGGTCGTGAGCTGGGTCTCACCCAGCAGGCGGTGTCCGCGCGGCTCGCCTCGATCGAATCGCAGACCGGAGTGCGGCTGGTACAGCGCAGCCCCCGCGGTTCGCAGCTGACCGCGGCCGGTGCGGTCGTCGCCGAGTGGGCCGACCAATTGCTCGACGTCGCGGGGCGGGTGGACGCCGGCCTGGCCTCGATGCGCACCGAGAGCCGCGATCGCGTCACCGTCGCGGCCAGCCTCACCATCGCCGAACAACTCATGCCGCACTGGCTGGTGTCCTTGCAGGCCGACGCGGCACGTCGCGGAGTGAACGCACCCGAGGTCATCCTCACCGCGGCCAACAGCGATCAGGTGATCGCCGGCGTCCAGGACGGGTCGGCCGACCTCGGCTTCATCGAATCCCCGGGCGTCCCGACCGGACTGCACAGCCGGGTGATCGCCCATGACGAGCTGGTCACCGTGGTGCCCCCGGATCACAAGTGGGCCCGCAGATCCGCCAAGGTCAGCCCTGTCGAACTCAGCGAAACACCTTTGGTGTCAAGGGAAACCGGTTCGGGCACCAGGGATGCCCTCAGCGCTGCGCTGCGAGCCGCGCTGGGCCCGTCGAGCCGGCAGGCCGACCCCGCGATCGAATTGTCGTCGGCAACCGCGATGCGTGCCGCGGTGCTGGCCGGTGCCGGGCCCGCCGTGATGAGCCGGCTGGCCGTCGAAGACGATCTCACCCTGGGCCGGCTGCGCGAGGTACCCGTCGCCGGACTGGACCTGCACCGCGAATTGCGCGCCATCTGGTCGGGTGGCCGCACTCCACCGGCCGGGGCGGTGCGCGAACTGCTCAGCCACATCGCCTCGGCGCGTTGAGTCCGGGGCACCGGAACCTGGTGCTCGATCCGTGCCGTTGACTTCAGCCGCGCAGTAACCGTCCGGTCCGCACCCCGCGAAGGGTATTGGTCGCGACGGTCGCCCATGCGGCCAGCAGCAGCACGTACAACCCGACAGCCAGCCAGGAAATGGCAACGGCGCCGGTGGCGACACCCAGTGCGGACGCTCCCGTCACGCAGGTCCCCACCGGGAAGGTGAAGCTCCACCACGTCAGGCTGAATGACAGCCCGCGGCGCGCACCGTGCACCGTGAGCGCCGTCGCGAGGCAGAACACAAACGCTCCGAAGCCGCCCATCACCAGGCCGTAGACGATCCCGAAGGCGTGCAGAGCCGAGACCGTGGCACTGTCGGTCAGCACCGATCCGGCATGGGCCGCCAGCAGATTGGCCGCGGTGATCGACTGGCCGACGACGCCGAGCACGATCCACACCGTCGGAATCGCCTGCACCTGGCTGAAGCCGCCGTGCATGAGCCTCGAATACACCATGGTGGTAGTGATCAGACCGGCCAGCAGGCTCAGACCGAACATGGCATAGCAGGCGACCAACAAGGTCATCCCCGCTTGACCTGGACCAAGATGCGACAGCAGCAGGGCGCCGGTGGAGGCCGAGACCATCGGCGACACCACGGGCATCATCCAGGCCGGCACCGCCTCGACGTCGGTGTGATCCTCACGGGTGATCATCGCGAACGGAAGCCACAGGCTGACAACCAATCCCAGCGCCGTACCGGCGATCCACAGCACTACGTCGAGGGCCAGCGCCGCGGACGGGCCGATGATGCCCGGTCCGAGCAGCAGTGCCCCCGCTCCGACGGTGAGCAACGCCATCGCCGGCGCGCCGTAGAACTGCCCCATCACCTGGTGTCCGGCATAGGCCTTCGCCTGTTCTCGATGCCGGATCCAGTGCGTGGCGAACGCCGCGGCCAGGATCACCAGCACGGTGGCGGCGAGAATCCATACCGCAGTGGCGAACTCGTGCAGTCCCGGCAGATGCAGCGGCAGGGTGGCCGCCGCCGTCGCGACGATTCCGGTGCCCATCACCGAGGCGAACCAGTTCGGCGTGATGTGTCGGAACGCCGAACTCGCACTGTCCAATTCGGCCAGCAGGGCGGTATGGAACGGCCTTGCCGCGGTATAAGACGCCGTGTAGGTGGTCACCTCACCAATGCTGGTGGCTGCGACCGATCAGCGGTAGGCGCCACGATCTTGTGGCGTCACAATCGAGGCTTGTGACTCAGACGTATCGGTTCCGGCCGGCCAGCGCGCCCGCCACCATCTGCACCAGGTAGATGACCATCACCATGGCAAACGGCGCCGTCCAGGCGGCGGTCATGTCGTGAAGCAGCCCGAACGAGAACGGACCCACACCGGCCAGAAGATAGCCGAAACCCTGCGCCATCCCGGAGAGTCGCGCGGTGTCCTCGGCGTTACGCGCGCGCAGAGCAATCACCGTGAGCGCCAACGAGAACACGCTCATCCCGATGCCCACGAAGAAGCTCCACAGCAGCGGTGCCGCGCCGGGATCGACGAGCAGGCCGATCATGCCGATCATGCCGACCACGCCGAGCCCCACGATCCAGCCGCTCTGGTTCTTCTGCTTGGCCGCCAGCGGTGGAACGATCAGGCTGATCGGGACGGCCAGGATGGACACCAACCCGAGCAGCAGGCCTGCGTCGGTCTTGCTGACCCCGCTGTCGATGAACACCTCGGGCAGCCAGCCCATGACGATGTAGGCCAGGAACGACTGGCAGCCGAAGAACAACGTGACCGTCCAGGCCAACGGGCTGCGCAGCAACGAGCGACCGGCCGTCCCCGACGAGGCCGCTTCGGTACGGGCCGTGCTGATTCCCCGTGCGCCCACCAACCAGAACAGCAGCGCGAGGATGGCCACCAGAGCCCAGGCACCCAGCGCGCCCCGCCAGCCACCGAGCAGTGGCTCCAGCGGTGGGGTGACCGCTGAGCCCAGCGCCCCGCCGCCCTGCAGGGCCGCGGTGTAGACACCGGTCATCAGTCCGATCTGGGCGGGGAACGAACCCTTGATCACGACCGGGATCAGCACGTTGACCAGCGCGATCCCTCCGGTGGCGACCAGCGTTCCGCCGATGACCACGTACGGTCCGTCCAGCACCCGGGCCACCAGACCGACGCTCAGAATCACCAGGGCGACCGAGATCGCCCGGCCCAAGCCGATCCGGCGGGCCAGCCACGGCGCGGTCAGACCCGCCGCGGCGAAGCACAGCCCGGGCAGGGTGGTCAGCACACCGGCCCACACGGCCGAGGCGCCGAGCGTCTCCCGCATCTCTCCGAGAACCGGCCCGATGCTGGTGATCGCCGGGCGCAGGTTCAGGGCGGTCAGGATCACTGCCACGACGAGCAGGGCACCGCCGGCCGCCATCTGTCCGGGGCGGACCTCTACCGCACCGTCGAGTTCGAGCTCCAGATCGTGCTCGTAACCGTTCCGGGTTTCGTTGCGCAGAGACCTACTCACCCGGCTATGATGCCATACATCCCATGATTGGATGAAAGGACTTTAGAGTGCCGCTGGCCACAACGCGACGCACCGGCCTGGTCGACCAGGTGATCGAGCAACTGCGCACCCTGGTCACCTCGGGCGAATGGCCGGTCGACAGCCGCATCCCCACCGAGCCCGAACTGGTCGAAGCCCTCGGAGTGGGACGCAACACCGTGCGCGAGGCGGTCCGAGCGCTGGCACACAACGGCATCTTCGAAGTCCGGCAGGGCGACGGCACCTACGTCCGCGCCACCAGTGAGGTATCCGCGGCCCTGCGCCGGCTGTGCGGATCCGAGCTGCGCGACGTGCTGCAGGTCCGGCGCTGCCTTGAGGTGGAAGGGGCCCGTCTGGCCGCTGTCGCGCGCACCGAAGAGGACCTTGTCGAACTACGCGCCCACCTGGCACACACGGACACCACCGACCACGCGCAGTTCACCCACTCCGACACCGAGTTCCACCTGGCCGTCGTGCGGGCGTCGCACAATCCGGTGCTCGTCGAGATCTACCGCGGGCTCCTTGAGGCAATCACCGCCAGCGTCGCGACGACGAGCGCGGGCCCCGGCGGGATGTTCCCACACGACGATCTGGTCGAGGCGATCGCGGCCGGCGATGTGGAACGCGCCGGGCAGGAGGCCGCTGGTTTCCTCGACGAACTGCTGGAAAGGTCGCCGGCTCAGGACTGCTGAGGCTTCTCAGAAGGGCGCGTCCTCCACTCGCCGGGTCAACGGCAGCTGCAGCAGCAACCGCGCACCCCCCAGCGGACTCTCCGTCAAAGAAGCTGTGCCACCGTGCAATTCGGCTTGCTGGGCAACGAGCGCCAGACCCAGACCGGATCCCGACCGCGACGCCGTCGATCCGCGGGCGAACCGCTCGAACACCTCGGCCCGCTCGACCTCGGGCACCCCGGAACCGTTGTCGTCGACCACGATCTGCACGTCGTCGGCCGAACTGACAGCGCTCAGCCGGATTTCGGTGGCGCCGCCGTGCTTGACGGCGTTGGCGATGGCGTTGTCGATCACCAGACGCAGGCCCGCCGGCATGCCCAACATCAATACCGTCGGCGAGGGCATCAGCGTCGCCCGCAGGCCCGGGTAGGTCCGCAGCGCATCGTGCGCCGCACGATCGAGCAATTCGGTGACATCCATCGGAACGAAATCCTCGACCGTGGTCAGCTCCCCCTGCGCCAGCCGCTCCAGAGCGGTCAGGGTGCCCTCGATTCGGCTCTGCGTGCGCATGACGTCCCCGATCACCTCCTTGCGCTGCTCGTCGGTCATGTCCAGCGTCGACAGCACTTCCAGGTTGGTGCGCATCGCCGTGAGCGGGGTCCGAAGTTCATGGGAGGCCACCGCGGCGAAATCGCGGGCCGATTCGAGCGCGGCCTTGGTGCGCTCCTGTTCGTTGCCGATGCGCGCCAGCATGCCCTCGACCGCCTCGGCGATCTCCACGGCCTCACGCACACCGCGGACCTGCACCTCGTCGGGCTTGGACTGGGCGTTGATGGCGCGTGCCTGCTGAGCCAGCAGCCGGAACGGCGTGATCATCACCAACGAAATCATCCATCCCACCACGATGGTGCTGCCGATGACGCCACCGCAGATCAACAAGACCCGCAGGTGGAGTTCGTCGATCCGGCGCTGGGTCTCGGCCAGTGGCGCGCCGAGGGCGATGGTCGCGGGGCCGGCCGTGAAGGTACGTACGCGGTACTCGACCCCGTCGATCGTGGTGTTGGTGTAGCCGTTTTCCAGCCGCGGCAGGACGATGTCGCTGGGCACCGAGACGCTGACGCCACCGATGTGGGCCGTGCGGACGAGACCGCCGTCGTCGGGCATGGCCTTGTCCGCCGATCCCTGCTTCGTGGCGGTGAGCAGCGTGCTGACATCGCCGAGACTGCTCAATGAATCCAGCCGCCGGTCCAGCTGGCTGTACTGGTCGTTGGTCACGCCGATCCACACCCAGGTACCGAGGGTGATGACAGTGACCACCACCGACAGCGCACCCACGATGACGATCGTGCGCAACGACAACACACGCATCACCGGCCGCAGCACGGGGCGCAGCAGCGTCAGGACACGATCTTCGAGATTCACCGGCGCTATCTTGCCCGATCGGCGTGGACCGGCGCCGCCAGCACCTCACCGCCCAGGCCAATCATCGTCAACCCGAGGTTGACGATGACCCATCGTCAACCTACAGTTGACGCATGAGCAAACCCGTCACCATCTCCAACCCTGTCCGCCTCGACGACCTCATCGGTGCGATCAAGAAGGCTCATACAGAACCACTCGAGCAGTTGATCGATGCCGTGATCGCCGCCGATGCCCTCGGCGAGATCGCCGACCACCTCATCGGGCATTTCGTCGACCAGGCCCGGCGCTCGGGCGCGTCCTGGACCGACATCGGCAAGGCCATGGGCGTCACCAAGCAGGCCGCCCAGAAACGCTTTGTGCCGAAGGTCCCCGATTTCGACCCGGCCGCCCTCGACCCCAACGCCGGATTCGGCCGGTTCACCCCTCGGGCCCGCAACGTCGTCGTGGTATCCCAGAACACCGCGCACGCAGCCGGCAACACCGAGATCACCCCCGATCACCTGCTGCTGGCACTGTTCGCCGAACCCGACAGCCTGGCTGCCAAACTCCTTGTCAGCCAAGGAATCACCGCCGAGACGGCTCGCGCCACCATCACCCTGCCGCCGCCCGCAGGGTCGGTTCCGGCACTGATCCCGTTCAGCGCCGCGGCCAAGAAGGCACTGGAACTGACCTTCCGGCAGGCACTTCGGCTCGGGCACAACTACATCGGGACCGAACACATCCTGCTCGCCCTCGCCGAGGCCGAAGGCGAGGACGGGCCCCTGCATCGACTCGGCGCGGACCCCGAACGGTTCGAGGCCGAACTCGCCGCGGCCTTGGCGCCGTTCACCGCGGAGGGGCAGGACAGCGCCGGACAGTGAACCCGGGAATGAAAGCGCCCGCGCAACCGTAGAACCAGACGTGTTACTCAACGACGCCGCACGCGAATTGATCGGCGCAGGTGCCGATGCCACGCTGGTCACCCTGAATCCGGACGGGAGCCCACAGGTCACCCTGGTCTGGGTGGCGCTGCAGTCCACGCCGGACGGCGACGAGCTGGTGACCGCGCACCTGGCCGAGCACAAGAAGGTGCGCAATGTCCGACGCGACCCCCGCGTTGCCCTGACGATCGTCGATCCCGGACGGGTGGGCGAAGCGATGCGCCCCTATCTCGCGATCACCGGCACGGCCCGCATCGTCGAGGGCGGGGCACCGGAGCTCCTCAAAGAGCTGGCGCAGACCCTGGCCGCCCCCGATGTTCCGTTTCCACCCAAGGACGCGCCGCCCGGTTGGCTCACCCGCATCCGGATCGACAAGGTCGGCGGCGTCGGCCCCTGGGTGTCCTGACCCATCCGGCTGTAACACGTTTCAATTTGTGCGATCATGCCTGGCATGCCTCGCTGGTTTGCGCTCATGTTCACGGCTGTGGTCGCCGCCGTCGCCGCCCTGGTGGCCCCGCCGACGGCCTTGGCCGAAAGCGCTCCGATCGGCAACATCGGCCAGACGCTGCGGGTCGAGACCGACAACGGCATCGTCGCCGACGTCACCGTGCACGACGTGCTCGCCAGCGACGTACCACCTGGTTGGGGCTGGAACGGCTCGCCGCGCTGGCGCGCCCAGGGCGGCCCGTGGCGGGCCCCGGTCACCGTGACCACCATCGCTGCACCCAACCCCTACGCGATGGCGCTGGCATTCACGTTCAACGGTGTCACCCCCTACGCCGACGCCTACGCCCCCAAACACACCGATGCGCCCAACCGGCTCGAGGCTGCGCTGCGCAACGCGCCCCCGGGAGCCACCGTCAACGGCGACGTCTACTGGGACGTCTACCGCGCACTGGTCACCAATGTGGTGCTGACCGATACCAAGACGGGCAAGCACCTGGCGCAGTGGAACCTGTGGCAGCCAGGCGCGCCCCTGCCTTGATGATCGCCCGTGCCACGGCGGCGGACCTTCCGGAACTCGCCGCGGTGGCGGCCGCCACCTTTCCGCTGGCCTGTCCCCCGTCGGTGACGCCGGACAACGTCGCCGCCTTCATCGCCGAGAACCTCTCCGAGACCCGCTTCGGCGAGTACCTCGCCGATCCGGACCGGATCGTTCTGGTGGCACGTGACAGCTCGATCACGGGCTACGCCATGCTGATTCACGGTGCTCCCGACGACGCCGACGTGCAGCGGGCAGTGACGCACCGACCCGCGCTCGAACTGTCCAAGATCTATGTGCTGCCCGATCGCCATGGCGGCGGCGCCGCGCAGGCCCTGATGACCGAGACGCTGCGGACGGCGACCGATTCCGGCGTCGCCTGCGTGTGGCTGGGGGTCAACCAGGAGAACCAGCGCGCCCAGCGGTTCTACGCCAAGAACGGGTTCATCGTCAGCGGCACCAAGACGTTCCGGCTCGGGGCGGGTGTGGAGAACGACTACGTGATGGTCCGGCCCGTCTAGGGCGTTCGCTGCGCGGCAGCCGTCAACGCCAGCAGGCGCGAGGTGGCCCGCAGGTACTTCTTCCGGAAACCACCGGCGACCATCTCCGGGCTGAAAATGGTGTCCAGCTTGGTCCCCGACGCCAGCACCGGGATACCCGCGTCGTAGAGGCGGTCGGTCAGCGCGACCAGTCGCAGTGCGACGCTCTGGTCCTCAATCGGGTGCACCCCGGTGATGAACACCTCGGTGACATCCTCGATGAGCGCGTGATAGCGCGACGGATGCATGGTCGCCAGGTGCGCACACAGCACATCGAAGTCGTCGAGGGTCGCGCCAACGACGCCCTCGGCCCGCTGCGCCACCTCGTCGTCGGACAACGGCTCGGGCGCCGGCGGCAGATCGCGATGCCGGTAGTCGGGCCCCTCGATCCGGACGGTCGTGAATATCTGGGCCAGTGTGTTGATCTCGCGCAGGAAGTCCTGGGCTGCGAACCGGCCCTCGCCCAACTGCTCGGGCAGCGTGTTCGAGGTGGCCGCGATCGAGACGCCGCGCTCCACCAATGCCGAGAGCAACCGCGAGATCAGCGTCGTGTTGCCCGGGTCGTCGAGCTCGAATTCGTCGATGCACACCACTGAGTACTCCGACAGCAGATCGATGCACTCGTTGTAGCCGAACACACCGGCCAGCTGAGTCAGCTCGCCGAACGTGGCGAACGCCGTCGGTGCCTCCCCCTGCGACAGCGTGTAATACGTCGAGGCCAACAGGTGGGTCTTGCCGACACCGAATCCGCCGTCCAGATACAGCCCGACCCCCGGCAGCACCTCGCGTTTGCCGAACAGCTTCTTCTTGCCCGCCCGGCGCAGGGCGGCCTGCTCGCAGAAGCTGCGGCAGGACTCCACCGCGGCAGCCTGGGACGGTTCCGCGGGATCCGGGCGGTAGCTGTCGAAGCTGACGTCGGCGAACGTCGGCGGCGGGATCAGCTGTGCGACCAGCCGCTCCGGCGTGACGGTGGGATGACGATCGGCGAGATGAGCGACGCCGCTGGACCCGTGCATGGGGGCAGCGTAACGACGTGCTCCAATTCAGTTCATGTCCGATGACACCGCCGGGACTGACCTGACTGTGCTGGGAAACGTCGACAAAATCGCCGACGGACAACTGGCCGAGTACTACGCCTACCCCGATGACCTGCAAAGATGTTGGGTGCGCGGCAACATGATCAGCAGCTTGGACGGCGGTGCCACCGAGGACGGCAAGTCCGGTGGGCTGGGCAGCCCGGGTGATCGGGCTGTGTTCAATCTCATGCGCCACACTGCCGACGTCATCCTGATGGGTGCCGCGACTGTGCGGATCGAGAACTACTCCGGCGTCCAGCTGACGGTCGCACAGCGCCAGCAGCGGCAACGTCGCGGACAGGCCGAGGTGCCGCCCATCGCGGTCATCACCGCATCGGCCGACCTCGAGCCCGATGCCAAGTTCTTCACCCGCACCGATGTGGCGCCGCTGATCCTCACCACCGCCAAAACCGTCGCCGACGCGCGGCACCGCCTCGGTGCGGTCGCCGAGGTACTCGACGCCTCCGGCGCGGACCCGACCCGCGTCGACCCGGGCGTGGCACTGCGAATCCTGGCCGAACGCAAGCTCTTCCGGGTGCTGACCGAGGGCGGCCCGTCGCTGCTGAGCATGCTCATCGAAAACGACCTGCTCGACGAGCTGTGTCTGACGGTGGCGCCCGTGCTGGTCGGCGGGGTGGCCCGACGCATCGCCACGGGACCCGGCCATGCGCACACCCGGATGCGGCCCGCTCACCTGCTCACCGACGACGAGGGCTACCTCTACACCCGCTACGTACGCGGGTAGGACCGACGAGCGCTTGCGCGAGGAGCATCTGCTCCGCACGTGTCGCTACTGTGGTCAGCATGCGTCATCAGCTGGTGAAAGCCCTGAGGAGGTCGGCGGTCGCCGCGCCCGTCCTGTCACTACTGCTCACCGCTTGCTCACCCCTGCTGGCCGCAGATCCGCGCTATGCCACCAACTCCGGCGCCCACCCGCAGGGCCAGCCCGAGACCACCGTGGCGGCCCCGCCCGGTCCCCCGGGCATCGAGGCCCCCAAGAACGACCTGTCCTGGCGGGACTGCACTCCGCGGGTCTTCAACGGCGCGGGCATCCAGCCGGTACCCGATGTCACGCTGGACTGCGCCACCTACGACGCCGATCTCGACTCCATCAACGGGGCCACCGGCACGCTCAGCATCGGCGTGGTGCGGGCCCGGTCCACCCAGACACCGCCCGATGCCGGCCCGCTGGTGATGACCACCGGTTCCGACATTCCCACCTCCGTCCAGTTGCCGACGTGGTTGGCGCGCTCGGGAACCGACGTCCTCAAATCGCATCCGATCGTCGCCGTCGACCGGCGCGGCATCGGGATGTCGGGCGCGCTCGACTGCCGCGACGTCTACGACCGTCAGGAAATGCTGGACCAGACGCAGTTTCAGGCCGGCGACGATCCGGTGGCCAATCTGGGTGCGGTCACCATGACCGCCACCACCAGTTGCACCGACACCATCGCCCCGGGCGACTCGGCCTACGACAACGCGCACGCCGCCGAAGATCTGGAACGACTGCGCAGCACCTGGGATGTGCCCGCGCTTGCTCTGATGGGCATCGGCAACGGTTCCCAGGTGGCACTCGCCTACGCCGGCTCGCACCCCAACAAGGTGTCCCGGCTCATCCTGGACTCCCCGCTGCCGCTGGCCGTCGGAGCCGAGGCCGCGGCCGAGCAGCGCGTCAAGGGCCAGCAGGCCGCACTGGACGCCTTCGCCGCCCAGTGCCTGGCCACCAACTGCGCGCTGGCGCCGGATCCGAAGGGTGCCGTCGACGCGCTCCTGGCCGACGCCCGGGCCGGTCGCGGCCCCGGCGGGGCCTCGGTGGCCACGCTCGCCGACGCGATCACCACCGGCCTGGGCTTCCCGCAAGGAGACCGGGTGGCCGCCACCAACAACCTGGCGAACGCCCTTGCCGCGGCCCGCGCCGGTGACGCCGGCCCGATCTCGGGCCTCATCACCCAGGCCGACAACCTGCGCCAAACCGACGGCCAGTTCGTCAACTCCTGCAGCGACGCGCTCAACCGGCCCACCCCGGACCGGGTCCGGGAACTGGTGGTCGCCTGGGGCAAGCTCTACCCGCAGTTCGGCGCCGTCGGGGCGCTGAACCTCGTCAAATGCCTCAACTGGCCCAGCGGCACCGCACCGAAAGACCCGCAGGACCTCAAGATTCCGGTGCTGCTACTCGGCGTGCGCAACGACCCGATCGTCGGTAGCGAAGGTGTCGCCGCCGTCGCCGCGACCATCATCAACGCCGGCGCCAACAACCGGCGGGTGATGTGGCAGGGCATCGGTCACGGCGCCAGCATCTACACGCCGTGTGCGCTGCCCCCGCTGACGGGTTACCTCGACAGCGGCAAACTGGGCGAGACCGACACGTACTGTCCCGCCTGACGCGGGGCCCGATCGGCGTCGGTATAAGGTTCGCTGGTGGCGGCAGCAGATTCCATCATCTCCGGTTTCGTGAGCGCATTCCGTCCCCGCACCTCCCCGCCGAGCACCTCCACGGTGCTGCGCTCGGTGTTGTGGCCGCTCGCGATCCTGTCGATCATCCATCGCAGCTATGTGCTGGCGACCAACGGTTACATCACCGACGACTTCGGGCCCGTGTACCGCGCGGTCTCGAATTTCCGCAGGCACTGGGCCATCTACAACGAGCATTTCAACTTCGTCGACCCGCACTACCTGTACCCACCGGGCGGCACACTGCTGCTGGCTCCGTTCGGGTTCCTTCCGGAGTTCGCGTCACGCTTCTGGTTTGTCGCGTTCAACGCGGTGGCCGTGATCATCGCCGCCGGCTTTCTGGTACGGCTGTTCAAGTTCTCCCTGACCTCGGTAGCGCTGCCGGCCTTGCTGTTGGCCATGTTCTGCACCGAATCGGTCACCAACACACTGGTTTTCACCAACATCAACGGCTGCGTGCTGCTCGGTGAGGTGCTGTTCTTCTGGTTCCTGCTCAAGGGCGGCACCCGCAACGTCCTGATCGCCGGCGCGGCCATCGGTCTGACATTGGTGGTCAAACCGCTGTTGGCGGTGCTCCTGCTGTTGCCGCTGCTGAACCGGCAGTGGCGCGCGCTGATCACGGCAATCGGTGTGCCCCTGGTGTTCAACGCCGTGGCCTGGCCGCTGTCGGCCGATCCGATGGGCTTCATACGAAACACAGCGCCCTACATCCTTGAGACCCGCGACTACTTCAACTCCTCGATCCTGGGCAACGGCATCTACTACGGACTGCCGATGTGGTTGATCATCGCGCTGCGCGTGGCCGCAGTGATCCTGGCAGTGGTCAGCCTCTGGCTGCTGTACCGCTACTACCGCGAACGCGATCAGCTGTTCTGGATGCTGACCTCCTCGGGTGTCCTGCTGATCAGCTCGTGGCTGGTTCTCGGACTGGCCCAGGGCTACTACTCGATGATGCTGTTCCCGTTCCTGATGACGGTGGTGCTGCCGAACTCGGTGATCCGCAACTGGCCGGCGTGGCTGGCCGTCTACGGATTCATGACCATGGACCGCTGGCTGTTGTGGCGCTGGCCGACCACCGGAAGGTTCCTGGAGTACATGAAGATCACCTACGGCTGGTCACTGATGCTGATCGTGGTGTTCTGCGTGCTGTACTTCCGCTACCTGGACGCCAAGCAGGACGGCAGACTCGACGAAGGCATCGACCCGCCGTGGCTGAACCGCCCCAAGGAAGCCGAATCAGTCTGAGGTGAACTGCATGACCTGGCCCGCCAACCGGGTACGGGTCTGCATCGCCAGTCCGTGCCGCGCGCACACCTGGTCGAGTTCATCGGGATTCACCAGGCGGAACGGTGACCGGTCGAGCTGGTGGATTGCGGTCGCCATCGGGGTGCGGGTCAGGTCATAGCCGGTGAACACCCCGCCGGGCCGCAGCACCCGGGCGATCTCGGCGATCGCCTTCTCCCAGTCCACGATGTGGTGCAGCATCAGGCAGCTGAGCACCGAATCGAACGAGTCGTCGCCGAACGGCAGGTCCGTGGCATCGGCCCCGCGCACGGTCACGTTGCCGAATGCCCCCAGCCGGCGGGCCGCGGTGCGCACCATGGCCGGGTCGTAGTCGGTTGCGGTGATTGCCAGCTCTGGGTTCGATTGGCGCAGCCGGGCGGCGATATCGCCACTGCCCGAACCGATTTCGAGCACATCGTGACCCAGCCGATCCACCGGGATGCTGCCGAGCACGGCCTGCCCGGTTCCTCCGCGCCACAGCGCGGTCTTGCAGAATGCGCGCTCGATCCGTGACATTGCCGGCATGGAAGCTCCCGTCCTCGATGTGCTGATACTCCACCCTGACCGGTTGTCGCCACGATCGCTTGTACCGATCGGTCGTATGAGAGATTGAGGTGATGAGCGAAGACCGTGCCGCCTGGTCAGGTGCACTGGCGGTCGTCGCGGGTGCCTTGTGCTACACCGGCAAGTTGTCCGACGCGCACCGACATCGCCACGCGGCCGCCCAGGTGGTGCGGTCCTGGGCAGACCCGTTCGAGCTGGCCGATGCGCACGGCCGCCGGGAGGTGACCTGCGCCGCGGCCATCCCGCCGGGGCGGGAGCATTCGATCCGGATCCTCACGCCCACATCGGGGGTGCTCGTCTTCCTCGATCCAAGCGCTTTCAGCCGTACCGCCCCCGACAGTGACGATGTGACCGAATGGGTGTCGACCGGTCGCGAACTTCCCTGCTGGACAAGTCCGTTGCCGCCGGAGCAACTGCTCGACGAGCTGATGGCCGCTCCGCCCACCGGTTACGCCCGACCGACGGCAGACAGCTGGCACGCGAGCGTGCTCGCCGCGGTCGAGTTGATCCCGCGCCTGCTTCCGGACCCGGTCCGGCTCACCGACGTCGCACAACAGGTCGCACTGTCGCCGAGCCGGCTCGGTCGGCTGTTCAACGAGCAGGTGGGACAGTCGTTTCCGACGTATGTGCGCTGGGCGCGCCTACGGTGCGCCGTGGAAGCCCTGCGCGATGGGGCGTCGCTCACCGACGCCGCCCATGCCGCCGGGTTCACCGACAGCGCACACGCCAACCGGGTCTGTCACGAGATGTTCGGGATGGCACCGAGCCAGGCCAGCCGAGAACTGGTGTGGGCGTAGCAGGGCATCGGTCCGATCGCCGTGGGCGAGATCAGTGGCGCCGACCACCGAACAGAACGTAACTTGGGAATATGACGACCGACGGCCCCAAGGTGCAACTGACCGACGACGAGTGGCGCGCCAAGCTCAGTTCCGAGGAGTTCGCCGTCCTGCGCCGGGCGGGCACCGAGCGCCCCTTCGTCGGTGAGTACACCGACACCAAGACCGAAGGGGTCTACGAGTGCCGGGCCTGCGGCGCCGAGTTGTTCCGCAGCACCGAGAAGTTCGAATCCCACTGCGGCTGGCCGTCATTCTTCGACCCGGCCGATTCGGCCGCGGTGATCCTGCGGGAGGACACCTCACTGGGCATGCGTCGGGTCGAGGTCCTGTGCGCCAACTGCCACAGCCACCTGGGGCACGTCTTCGAGGGCGAGGGCTACCCCACCCCCACCGATCAGCGGTACTGCATCAACTCGATCTCACTGAAGCTGGTGCCCAAGACGGAGTGAGGCCGGGCCTCAATCGACCCGGGTGGCGTGCACCTCCCAGAACGGCATGTGTACCCGGCCGTCGACCAGCCACGGCTCGATGACCCGCAACCGCTCCAACAGTGGGGCCATCTGGTCGGCCATGTCAGGGTTGCGGGCCGCCATCATCTCGAAGACCTCGACGCTGACGTTGCCCTGGTAGGTGGTCGTGCCGAGATAGGTGATCTCCCAGCCTGCGTCGGGAAGCACCCCACGGAAATCGTCGGCCGTCATCGAACGCGGCATCTTGAAGCCGTTGACGGTGTGGTCACCGAACTCGTACATGTACAGCCGCGCACCGGGTTTCGTTGCCCGGTGCAAGGCCCGCGCGTACGAGTGCTGCAACTCGGGCTCATCGGTGAAGACGTGATAGAAGGCGGTGTCGACGACGGTGTCGAACTTCCCTTCCAGCCCCTCCAGCTTGGTCGCGTCGGCGACCCGGAAGTCCACGGTCACACCGGCCTTCTGCGCGTTCTGTCTCGCCCGTTCGATTGCGGCCGGTGAGGCGTCGATACCCGTGGCCGACAAGCCTTTTGACGCGTAGTGGATGGCATGGTGACCGGGCCCGGTACCGGGATCGAGCACCTCACCCTTGACTGCGCCCAGCGCGACGAGCTGCTGCACGACCGGTTGCGGCCCACCGATGTCCCACGGCGTGGCGGCGGGCAGCCCGTGCGCCGTCCGTTCGTCGCGGTACATCTCTTCGAAGCGATCGGATTCTTGCGGAGCAGTCATGCCCGCGAGGGTAGACCCGCTGGCTGAAAGCCCAGGTCATCCGGCGCGAGCAGACGCGTAGGTACCCGAAACCGTGCAATCAGGGGTACCTACGCGTCTGCTCGCGCAAGGAAAGAGTTACGGCAGCTTGGCGACGAGGTCCTCGACGCTGACCCGCGGGCCGGTGAAGAACGGCGTCTCCTCGCGGGTGTGGCGACGGGCGTCGGTGGCCCGCAGATCGCGCATCAGGTCGACGATGCGATCGAGTTGGGGAGCCTCGAAGGCGAGGATCCACTCGTAGTCGCCCAGGGCGAACGCCGGCACCGTGTTGGCCCGCACATCCTTGTAGCCGCGGGCGGCCATGCCGTGCTCGGACAGCATGCGGCGACGCTCCTCTTCGGGGAGCAGGTACCACTCGTAGGACCGCACGAACGGGTACACGCAGATGTAGTCGCCCGGATCCTCGCCGGCGATGAATGCCGGGACGTGGCTCTTGTTGAACTCGGCCGGCCGGTGCAGCGCCACGCTGCTCCACACCGGGTCGCTGACGCGGCCCAGTGCGGTGGTGCGGCGAAAGTCCGAATAGGTCGCCTGCAGCGCCTCGATGGTCTCGGCGTGGGTCCAGACCATGAAGTCGGCGTCGGCCCGCAGGCCGGCCACGTCGTACAGGCCGCGCACGACGACTCCGCGCTCTTCCTGGGTCTTGAAGAACGCCGCCGCCTCGTCGGTCACCTGGGTGCGTTCTTCACCCAGTTCCCCGGGGCTCACCGCGAACACCGAGAACATCAGGTAGCGGAGGGTGGAGTTCAGTTCGTCGTAGTCGAGCTTGGCCATGCGCCTATCGTGCCACGCCGCCGCGCACCAGTTCCGCGGCCGCCCGGGTGGCGGTGCCCACACATGCGGGCACCCCGATCCCGTCGAGGTAGGCGCCGGCCACCGCCAGGGTCGGCGGCAGCCCGGCGCGCAGTTCGGCGACCAGTTCGCCGTGGCCCGGACCGTACTGTGGCATCGCGTCGATCCAGCGGTGCACGTGGCTGTCCACCGGATCCACGGTGACACCGAACAGCGTGTTCAGATCGCGTGCTGACCACGCCAGCAGATCCTCGTCACCTGTGTTGGCTGCCATGTCGTCGCCATAGCGGCCGAAGGACAACCGCACCATCTCGACGTTCCCGCGCCGGCCCCACTTGCGCGAGGACATGGTGATCGCCTTGGCGTTGAGGCGCTCCCCCGCGGTCACGAGCACACCCGATTGCTGCGGCAACGGTGTGCCGCCCGGCAGCGCCAGGGCCACCACCGCCGCCGACGCCACCCGGATGCGCCGGGCCGCGGCGGCCGTCTGCGGTGCGATGTGCTCGATCAGCAACGGCAGGTGCGGCGCCGGCACCGCAAGCAGCACCCCGTCGGCGTACCAGCCGGCCCCCTCGTCGTCGAGCACCGACCAGCCGCGTCCGTGCCGATCCACCCGCACCGCGGTGACCTGGGCCCACCGCACATCGGCGCGGCGGCGCAGCTCCTCGAGCAGCACGGCGTAGCCGCCGTCGACCGCGCCGAACACCGGTGCGTTGGACGGCGGCGGCAGCGCCTCGCGCACCGCCTCGGTGAGGCTGCGGGCTCCGCGGTCCAGCGCAGCGGCCACCGACGGCACCGCCGAACGCACCCCGATCGTCGTTGACGATCCGGCGTACACGCCGGTGAGCAGGGGGTCCACGGACCGCGTCACCACCTGCGGGCCGAATCTGTCACCGACCAGATCGGCGACCGACGGATCGGCGCCCGGCGTCCAGTTCAGTGGCCGCGCGCGCTCGTCGAGGATGCGGGCCACGGTCTGGTCGTCGACGAGACCGAGCAGCGACGACGCCTGCGCCGGAATGCCCTGCACGGTGCCTTGCGGCAACTGATGCATCCGCGCGCCGCTGTAGATCAGCGGGCGGGTGCCGGTGGGGCTGAGCCGGCGGCCGGCCAGTCCCAGCTCGTCGAGCAGGTCGAGCATCTCGGGCCTGCGCACGATGAACGCCTCGGCGCCGACGTCGAACGGCTGCCCGCCGACCCGTTCGGTGCGCAGCACTCCGCCCAGCCGGTCCGCCGGATCGAGCAGCGTGATCTGCGCCCGGGGTCCGGCCGCCAGCCTCAACCGATAGGCGGCGACGAGCCCTGAAATACCGCCGCCGACAACGCAAAAGGACGCACTCACAGGGAGTGCACCAGGGTCACCGCCTCGGTGATGACGCCGGGATCGGTCGCCGGCAGCACACCGTGGCCCAGGTTGAAGACGTGCCCGGCTGCCCCGGCGGCCACTGCGGCCCGCCCGTCGGCGACCACACGGCGTACCGCCGCCTCGGCTACCGGCCAACCCGCCAGCAGCACCACCGGATCCAGGTTGCCCTGCAGGGCGCGGCCCGGCTCGACCCGTGCCGCGGCATCCACCAGAGAGGTGCGCCAGTCCACCCCGACCATGGTGGCCGGCGCGGGACCCAACGCCTCGGACATGGCCCCCAGTAGTTCTGCGGTGCCGACCCCGAAATGTGTCATCGGCACACCGGCCCCTGCCATGGCGGCGAACACCCGCGTGGTGTGCGGCAGCACGTAGGCCCGGTAATCGGCGAGCGACAACGTCCCGGCCCAGGAATCGAACACCTGCAGCGCATCCACCCCGGCGTCGACCTGGGCCTGCAGGAACGCGATGGTCAGATCGGTCAGCGCGGCCATCAGCGCGTGCCAGGTGGCCGACTCGCCCAGCATCATCGCCTTGGTGCGTTCGTGGTGACGGCTCGGACCGCCCTCGACCAGGTAGGAGGCCAGCGTGAACGGGGCGCCCGCGAACCCGATCAGCGGCACTTCGCCCAGCTCGCGCACGAGCATCGAGACCGCTTCGGTGACCGGCGAGACCTGGGCCGCATCAAGCGGTTTCATGGCCTCGACATCGGCCAGCGTCCGGATCGGCTGTTCGATCACCGGGCCCACGTCGGGCACGATGTCCAGGCCGATCCCGGCGGCTTTCAGTGGCACCACGATGTCGGAGAACAGGATCGCGGCGTCCACGCCGTGCCTGCGCACCGGTTGCAGGGTGATCTCGCAGACCAGTTCCGGGTCGAAGCAGGCGTCCAACATGCGGTGCTGGGCGCGCAACGCACGATATTCCGGCAATGACCGGCCGGCCTGGCGCATGAACCACACCGGCACACGGTGCGGAGTGCGGCCACTGGCGGCGGCGAGGTAGGGGGATTCGGGCAGCTCCCGGCGGGTACTCATCGGCTCCTATGGTGCCACGACCGGCCTGACGCGGGCCGTTGCCGGTTCGTGACTGCCTCACTCCGGCGCGCCTGCGTACCGTCGTTGCCTTATCAGCTAGCGTCAAAAGCCGTGACCTCTGCCGAACCGGCCCAGTTCCGGACGGCGGTGGCGGCGATGAGCGCCACCACCGTGCGGCCGGAAATCGAGCTGGGTCCGATACGACCGCCCCAGCGGCTGGCGCCGTACAGCTATGCGCTGGGCGCCGAGGTCCGACATCCCGAGACGACGGTGGTTCCGGAGCGCTCCGAGGGCGACGCCTTCGGGCGGTTGATCCTGCTGCACGACCCCGAGGGCGCCGAGGCCTGGGACGGCACCATGCGGCTGGTCGCCTACATCCAGGCCGACCTGGACTCCAGCGAGGCCGTTGACCCGCTCCTGCCCGAGGTGGCCTGGAGCTGGTTGGTGGACGCTCTGGAGACCCGCGCGGAGCACGTCACCGCGCTGGGCGGAACCGTCACCGCCACCACCTCGGTCCGCTACGGCGACATCTCCGGCCCGCCACGGGCACATCAGCTCGAGCTGCGAGCCTCCTGGACCGCCACCGATCTGGAGTTGGGGCCGCACGTGGAGGCATTCTGCGAAGTTCTCGAGCACGCCGCCGGGTTGCCGCCGGCCGGTGTCACCGACCTGAGTTCCCGCACGCGCGCTTGACATGACCGACGAAAACCCTGAAGTCTCAACAGACCTAGGCGCTGCCGAGCCCGACGAGGCCGAATCGACCCCGCTGCTCACCCCTGCCGAAGGGGTGCCCGACGTCTGCGTCACCGCTGGTGAAATCTCCTCTGCGGCAACATCTCTGGCCAAGGGCAGCGGCCCGTTCGCGATCGACGCGGAACGCGCGTCGGGCTTCCGCTACTCCAACCGCGCGTATCTGGTGCAGATCCGCCGCGCGGGTTCGGGCACCGCGCTGATCGACCCGGTCAACCACGGCGGCTCCCCCATCGACGCGATGGCGCCGGTGGCCGATGCGCTGTCCCAGGACGAATGGGTGCTGCACGCCGCCGACCAGGACCTACCCTGCCTTTCCGAGATCGGCCTGCGCCCGGGCAAGCTCTATGACACCGAACTGGCCGGCCGACTGGCCGGCTTCGAACGGGTGAACCTGGCGGCGATGGTCCAGCGGTTGCTCGGCCTGCAGCTGATGAAGGGCCACGGCGCGGCCGACTGGTCCAAACGCCCGCTGCCTGCGGATTGGCTCAACTACGCCGCGTTGGACGTCGAGGTGCTGCTGGAACTGCGCAACGCGATCGCCGCGGTCCTCGAAGAGCAGGGGAAGACCGACTGGGCGACACAGGAATTCGAGTATCTGCGCACCTACGTCGCCCAGCCCACCCGGCGTGACCGGTGGCGGCGCACCTCCGGTATCCACAAGATACGCAACCCCCAGGCACTGGCGGCCGTACGCGAGCTGTGGACCACCCGCGACACCATCGCCCGCGGCCGCGACATCGCACCCGGACGGATCCTGCCCGACGCGGCGATCATCAACGCCGCCACGACCGACCCCAAGACGGTCGAGGAACTGATCGCCCTGCCGGTCTTCGGCGGCTCCAAACAGCGCAAGAGCGCGAAGGTCTGGCTGGACGCCCTGGCCCGAGCCAGGGACAACACCGATCCGCCCGAGGCCAACGAGGCTCAGAGCGGCCCGCCGCCCGCGGCGCGGTGGGCCAGACGCAAACCGGAAGCCGCGGCGCGCCTCGAAGCCGCCCGGGCCGGTCTGGCCGAACTGTCTCAGCGGGTCTCGGTGCCCGCCGAGAACCTCATCACCCCCGAAGTGGTGCGCCGGTTGTGCTGGGACTGGCGTCCTGTCGGCGATGTGGCCACCGCAGTGGAGGAATTCCTCGTCGAGGCCAACGTCCGGCCGTGGCAGCGGGAACTCACGGTGCCGGTGCTGGCCGCGGCGCTGTCCACCGACTGAGCCGCCGACACTTCATCCGCCCACCCGGTCGAGGTGGGCCAGGAAATGCGTCAGCACGCCCTGCGGATCCTCGATCTGCGGCCAGTGCGCGATGTCGTCGGCAAGCATCACCACGTCGGGGTCGGGGATGACCTCGAGGTAGCGCTTCGCCATGTGCCGCCCGGAGTTCGGGTCCGACGGCCCGTCGATCAGCCGCATCGACACGTCGGTCTCCCGCATGGCCCGCACCCACCGGTTGCGGTGCGTGTAGCGGTCATTGACGAACCGGCCGACCTTGTGGACCACCCGCTTCCCGTCGTTGAACTCAAGGATCTGGTGGAACTTCTCCATCAGCTCCTGCGACGGTTTGGTGTTCACCCCGAACATTTCCCTGATGGTGGGCTCCACCAACCGACGTGAGAACCGGCTGCCCTGCAGCGGACTCATGATGTCGCCCAACGGGGTTCGTGACATCGCCTTCTGCAGCAGCCGTGGCGTGTAGGCCTCATTGAACAGTCCGCCGTTGAGCCAGGTGATCGATTCGATGTTCAGTGCGCCGTAGGACCGGTCACCGAACTGGTGGCGGGCCAGCAATTCCTGGCCCACCGAATCCCCCAGGTCGTGGGCCAGGATGTGGGCGCTGCCGACGCCGAGGTGATCCAGCAGTGCCTCATGCATGTCGGCGTGGTCGGGCACCGTGTAGCCGTAGGCCACGGGCTTGTCGGAGAACCCCATCCCGATCATGTCCGGCGCGATGACGGTGAACCGCTCGGTCAACGTGGGCCAGATCAGTGACCAGTCCCAGGAGTTGAACGGATAGCCGTGGATGAGAAGAAGATTCGGCCCACTACCCTCGACCCGGTAGAAGATGTCGAAGCCCAGGTAGTCGAAGGACTGTCCGGCGTCCTTCCAGTTCTGCAGTTCGGCGTCCATCTCTGCAACGTAGTTGAGGAGGAGTGACGCCTGCTCCGCGGCCGGCGATCGCGACCTGATTCGCCCGTGGTGGCGCGGGGACTGCAATATCGTCAGTGCGGTGGCGCAGCAGCAGGAAGCCGAAGACGAACAGGAACGAGAGCGTTTCGCCGACCGTGCCCTGAGGATTGCCGAGGACGCGGTCTACTGGTCGATCGCGGCACTCCTGCTCGTCGGGTCCGTCGTGCTGATCGTCGCGCAGGTCAACACCTTGCTGCGACTGGGCGGCAGTCCGACCACGCCCGTCATGCTGGAGTTGCTCGACGGCCTGTTACTGGTCTTCATCTTCGTGGAACTGCTCTACGCGGTGCGGACCTCACTGCGATCGCGTGAGCTGGTTGCCGAGCCGTTCCTGATCGTCGGCATCCTGGCCTGCATCAAGGAAATCGTCGTGGTGTCGGTGGACGCGGCCAAGCTGCTCGACAAAGGGCCGGAGTTCGCCCGAGCGATCGTTCAGGTCGGCGTGCTCGGCGGCCTGGTGCTCGTCCTGGCGATCGCCATCTTCGTGCTGCGACTGCAGCGCCGCGGCGCCGACCACATGCGCGACAAGCCGGACGATTCCTAGTCGACCTGGTGGCTGACTTCCTGCTCGCCGACCCGCGCTCCGATCGCGGCGATCCACCCCGTGATCTGGCGGGCGATGTGCTGATCGGTCAGACCGACGGCAGCGAGCACCTCCCCGCGCGAGGCATGCTCCTGGAACATCTGCGGGACACCGAGATCCCGGCATGGCACGTCGATCTCGGCGTGGCGCAGTGCCGCCGACACCGAGGAGCCGATGCCGCCGTGCACGCCGTTGTCCTCGACCGTGACCACCAGCTTGTGCCGGCGGGCCAACTCGCCGACGGCGTCCGGAACCGGTAGCACCCAGCGCGGATCGACGACGGTGACACCGATGCCCTGGTTGCGCAGCCGCTCGGCGACGGCCAACGCCATCGACGCGAACGATCCCACCGCGACCAGCAGCACGTCCTCGGTCAGCCCCTCGGCCGGGACGGCAAGGACATCGATGCCGCCGCGCCGCTCAAGCGCCGGAATGTCTTCGCCCACATCACCCTTGGGGAACCGCAGCGCCGTCGGGCCGTCGTTGACCGCGAGGGCCTCCCCGAACTCCTCCCGCAGGGAGGCACCGTCACGGGGGGCCGCAACCCGGATGCCCGGGATGATGCCAAGGACCGACAGGTCCCAGACCCCGTTGTGGCTGGCCCCGTCGGGCCCGGTCACACCGGCCCGGTCCAGCACCATGGTGACCGGCAGCTTGTGCAGCGCCACATCCATCATCAGCTGGTCGAACGCGCGGTTGAGGAACGTGGAGTAGAGCGCCACCACCGGATGCAGGCCGCCCATGGCCAGGCCGGCCGCCGAGGTCATGGCGTGCTGCTCGGCGATACCCACGTCAAAGAACCGGTCCGGGAACCGGTCCCGGAAGGCACTCAGACCCGTCGGCCCCGGCATGGCGGCGGTGATCGCCACGACATCGCGGCGTTTGGCGCCGACCTTGATCAGTTCGTCGGAGAACACCGACGTCCAACCGGGAGCCGAAGCCTTCATCGGCAGGCCCGTCTCGGGATCGATGACGCCGCAGGCGTGCATCTGATCGGCCTCGTCGTTCTCGGCATGCGCGTAGCCCATACCCTTGCGGGTCACCACGTGCACGATCACCGGGGCCTTGAAGCCGCGGGCATGACGCAGCGCGTTCTCCACGGCATGCTCGTCGTGACCGTCGATCGGGCCGACGTACTTGATGCCCAGATCGGTGAACATCACCTGGGGGGCGATCGCGTCCTTGATGCCGGCCTTGATGCTGTGCATGCACTGATAGCAGAACTCGCCGACAACGGGCAGCCCACGGACCGCCTTGCGGCCCTCCTCCAGGATCCGCTCATAGCCCGGCTGCAACCGCAGCCCCGCCAGATGGTCGGCGAAACCGCCGATGGTGGGCGCATAGCTGCGGCCGTTGTCGTTGACGACGATGACCACCGGCCGGCCGCCCGTGGCGATGTTGTTCAGCGCCTCCCAGCACATGCCGCCGGTGAGGGCGCCGTCACCGACCACCGCCACCACGTGGCGATTGCGGTGCCCGGTCAGCTCGAAGGCCTTGGCCAGACCGTCGGCATAGGACAGCGCCGTGCTGGCGTGGCTGGACTCCACCCAGTCGTGCTCGCTCTCGCTGCGCGACGGGTATCCGGACAGTCCGTCCTTGCACCGCAGGCTGTCGAAATCCTGCGCGCGCCCCGTCAGCATCTTGTGCACGTAGGCCTGATGGCCAGTGTCGAAGATGATCGGATCGTGTGGCGAATCGAACACGCGATGCAGCGCCAAGGTGAGTTCGACGACCCCCAGGTTGGGGCCGAGATGTCCGCCGGTAGCAGCGACCTTGTGAATCAGGAACTGACGGATTTCCTGTGCCAAATCAGTCAACTCGGACTGTGACAGGTGCTGCAGATCAGCGGGACCGCGGACCTGTTCAAGCATCCCGCCAGTGTACGCACGCATCCCGAAGTCAGTCCTGTCGAGGCTGATAGATATCGGGCACACCGTCGTGGTCGGCGTCGACCGTCTCCAGCTGGTGAATACGGCGATATGCGGCATTGCGCGACACCAGAACCACCGAGGCGAGCAGGCCTGCCACCACCGATCCGGTGACCACGGCGATCTTCACGTCGTCGTCGGCCACGGTGGAGTGCCCGAAGGCCAGTTCACCGATGAGCAGCGAGACCGTGAATCCGATCCCGGCCAACATCGCCACTCCGAGCACGTCCCGCCAGGCGAGATCCTCGTCCAGGCTGGCGTGGGTGAAGCGGGCCAGCAGATACGTGGTCGCCAGCACACCGATGGGTTTGCCCAGCACGAGGCCGGCGATCACCCCGATGGTCACGGGGTGTGACAGAGCGCCAGCGAAGCCCGACCAACCGCCGACTGTCACGCCCGCCGCGAAGAACGCGAACACCGGCACGGCAAACCCTGCCGACAGCGGGCGTACGAGGTGTTCGAAGTGTTTGGCCGAGGCGTGACGGCCCAGTACCGGAACGGTGAACCCGAGCACCACCCCGGCCACGGTGGCGTGCACACCACTGGCATGCACGAGCGCCCAGGCCACGATGGCCGGCGGCATCAGGATCCACCACTGGCGCACACCCCGCTGCACAGCAAACGCGTACAGCGCGATGGGGATCAGTGCGGCGGCCAACGGCCCGAGCGCCACGTCATCGGTGAAGAAAACGGCGATCACCGTGATGGCCAGCAGATCGTCGACCACGGCCAGGGTCAGCAGGAAGATCCGCAGCGCCGCGGGCAGGTGGGTGGACACCACGGCCAGCACGGCCAACGCGAAAGCGATGTCGGTGGCGATGGGCACCGCCCACCCGCCGATGTTCTCCGGATGGCCCGAGAAGAGATTGATCCCGACGAAGATCGCCGCGGGCACCACCATGCCGCCCACGGCTGCCGCGATGGGCAGCGCAGCCCGCGCCGGGTCCCGCAGATCGCCCGCGACGAACTCGCGCTTCAGTTCGACGCCCACGACGAAGAAGAAGACCGCCAGCAGACCGTCGGCGGCCCAGGCCGACAGGCTCAGATCGAGATGCAGCGACTGCGGGCCGACGACGAATTCCGAGAGCCGGTGATAGCCGCTCGACCACGGGGAGTTGGCCCAGACCAGTGCCGCACCCGCGGCGGCCAGCAGCAATGCCCCGCCGACCGTCTCGGTGCGCAGCAGATCGGAGACCCGCTGCCACTCCGGCCACGACCCGCGCGCAAGCAGACGTCGGCTGGTGTCGTGACGGCGATTGTTCATCGGGCTCCCGTGGTCAGCATGCATCGATCGCCGACCAGACTTCCCGGCACACCTGCGGTTCACGCTAACAGGTGCGGTACGTGGGCAAATATCAACGAAGTCCGTGGCAGCGCGTCAAACCGGCGGCGAAACGCCGACCATCATGATTACGTAAGGTGAAGGCGAAGTCGATTAGTCCGGGGTGCGGGTTGAGTCCATTCGATAATTACTACGCGCGTACTGCCCTGCTCGCTGCGCAAGGCAAGCGCACCCGGATGCAACGCACGATCGGTGCCACGATCGTCGGGTTGAGCCTCATCCCGCTGCTGGTCTTGACCAGTCCGAAGGGACCGCACGGCGGCCTCCAGTACGTGGCCGTGAGCGTCAGCGTCGGCGGACTGATCCTGGCGCAGTGGTGGTGGCGGCGGCAGTGGCCCAGCCGCACCCAATCCTGGATCGTCGTGGCCATCGGGACGGCCTGTATCGCGGCGACCTGCATCCTGCTGGTGGACCCGGTCGTCGGCCTCATGGGATCCAGCGCCTTGAGCCTGATCACCGCCTACACCGCATTCCTGCACAGCCGCCGAGTACTGCACCTGACCTGGCTGGCCTCCGGTGTCGCGGTGGGCTTCCTCGCAGCCCGGGTGGCGCTGATCGACGCCTGGCTCGGGATCGCCGGCGCGTTGGTCGCGGTCCTGGTGATCCTTGGCACCTCCGCACTGTGCCGGATGGCCGTCGAGTTGATCGAACCCGACCGCGTCCAGCATCCGAGCGAGATCGACCCGCTGACCGGTCTGCTCAACCGCGAGGCCTTCGACATGCACACCGCCACCATGCTCGGCTCCCACAGCCGCCACGACGACCAGTACCTGGTGGTCGTGGCCGTCGGCATCGATGACATGGCGCTGCTGAGCGACATGGACGGCAGCCACAGCACGTTGCACGCACGCGTCGCCGTCGCCCAGGCGATCCGCGAGACCGTGCGCCACAAGGTTCCGCTGGCCCACGTGTCCGACAGCGAGTTCCTGATCGCCGACGTGTTCAAGACCAACGATCCATCACCCCTGGTCAACCGGATCCGCATGGCACTGACCACCACGCCCATGCGGTTGACCGCCAGCATCGGCAGCGCGTGCAGCCAGCTGCGTCCGCTGACCGAACTACCCACCCCGCAGATCGTCGACGCCCTGGTCGCCCTGGCCGACACGGCGATGAACCAGTCGAGGGCCGAGGGCGGTAACCGCGCCACCTACGCCCACTTCCCCACCCCCACGATCGGCCCCGACGCTTAGGCGTGAGCCGGGCCCGGTCATGCCGGTCAGCGGGTCAGCACGGCGACGCACTCCACGTGGTGGGTGAGCGGGAAGGAATCGAACACCCGCAACTCCTCCACGGCGTACCCATGCCGCAGATACAGCCCCACGTCGCGGGCGAATGACGCGGCCTCACAACCGATATGGATGACCCTCGGCGCCTCTGTGGCGGCCAGCGTGTCGATCACCTCACGGCCGGCACCGGTGCGCGGCGGATCGAGCACCACGACATCGGGACGTCCCGACTGCGCGGACAGCGCGCGCCGCACCGAATCGGTGACCACCGAGACCCAGGGCAGGTCCGCCAGCGCGCTGCGCGCGGCCCGCGACGCCCCTCGGGAGGTGTCGACGGTCAGCACCCGTCCGTCTGGCCCGACCTGCTCGGCCAACGCGGCGGCGAAAACCCCGGCCCCGCCGTACAGATCCCACGCCGTCATGCCGGGCTGCAGCCCGGACCGATCGGCCACGAGCGCGCTGTAGAGGGCGGCCGCGTCACGGTGCGCCTGCCAGAACGCCGTCACCGGCAGCATCCACTGCCGACCGCCGATGCGCTGCACCGCCTCGTACTCGCCTTCGATCACGCGCGTCTGATTCTTCGGACCGGCCGCGCGACCGTCTCTGCGGCCGGTCTTGGGGCCGGTCTTGGGGCCCGACTGCACGACGTGCCTGCGGCCGTCGGAATCCAGCACCGCGTGCACGTGCGCGCCGGGGGTCCAACGCATCTCTGCCAGTCCGTCGGTCAGCTCGGCGGGCAGTTGTGCGCAGTCGAGATCGGTGACCAACTCGGCGCTGTGGTAGCGATGGAACCCGGCCCGGCCGTCGCCGGTCGTGTCCAGCCGTACCCGGGTGCGCCAGCCGAGTACCTCACCGGCACCGACCGGCTCGGCGACCGCGCTCTGCTCGTCGCCCCAGTCGTATCCGCCCAGCCGCGCCAACTGGTTGGCAACCACCGAGCCCTTGAGCCGACGCGCTGCACCGGGCTCGGCGAATGCCAGATCGCAGCACCCGGCACCGTCGACGCCGGCGATACGGCACAGCGACGCGACGCGGTCCGGTGACGGGTCAATCACCTCGACAACCTCTGCGTGCCAATACGAACCGCGCTCGTCGAGCACCTTGACCCGTACGGTCTCGCCGGGCAGGGCATAGCGGACGAACACCACGCGGCCGTCGTGGCGGGCCACGCAGCTGCCACCGTTGGCCGCCGGGCCCGTGGTCAGAGTCAGTTCCGTCATTCCAGGAATCCCCTGCGCGCGTCGCCAGGAGTGGCGCGAGGCTGCAGCGCCTTGAGCCGCTCCGACGAATTCAGTTGCCACGGAACCGATGTCACCATCACGTTCGGCATGAACAGCAGCCGGCCCTTGAGCCGCAACGCACTCTGGTTGTGCAGCACCTGCTCCCACCAGTGCCCCACCACGTATTCCGGGATGAACACGGTCACCACGGTGCGCGGTGATTCCTTGGTCACCCGTTTGACGTAATCCAGTACCGGCCGGGTGATTTCGCGGTAGGGCGAGGCGATCACCTTGAGCGGCACGCTGATGTCGCTGTCTTCCCACTGGTGCACCAGCGCGCGGGTCTCGGCGTCGTCGACGCTGACCGTGATCGCCTCCAGCACATCCGGACGGGTGGCCCGGGCATAGGCCAGCGCCCGCTTGGTCGGCAGATGCAGCTTCGAGACCAGGACCACCGCGTGGTTGCGGCTCGGCAGCACGATGTCGCCCTCGTCCTCATCCTCCTTCTCGAGCTCACGGGCCACGGTGTCGTAGTGCTTGTGGATGAGCTTCATGATCACGAAAAGGGCGCCCATCGCCAGGATCGCGATCCAGGCACCGGCGACGAACTTGGTCACCACCACGACCACCAGCACGGTGCCGGTGGCGGTCAGACCGATCGCGTTGATGACGCGCGAGCGCATCATGTGCCGGCGTTGCGCCGGATCGGTTTCGGTGCGCAACAACCGGGTCCAGTGCCGCACCATGCCGATCTGGCTGAGTGTGAACGACACGAACACGCCGACGATGTACAGCTGGATCAGCGCGGTCACCTCGGCGCGGAACGCCACCACGAACGCGATCGCCGCGAAAGCCAGGAACAGGATGCCGTTGGAGAACGCCAGCCGGTCGCCGCGGGTGTGCAACTGTCGCGGCAGGAACCGGTCCTGGGCCAGGATCGACCCGAGCACCGGGAATCCGTTGAAGGCCGTATTCGCGGCCAGCATCAGGATCAGCGCCGTCACCCCGGCGATCAGGTAGAGGCCTACCGGGAAGTTGTGGAACACCGCATCGGCGAGCTGGGCGATCAGCGTCTTCTGCTCATAACCCGGGGGCGCCCCGATCAGCTGCTCGTGCGGGCGTTCGGCCATCTTCACGCCGGTGGCCTTCGCCAGCAGGATGATGCCCATCAGCAGCGTGACCGAGATCACCCCGAGCAGCAGCAGGGTGGTTGCCGCGTTACGCGACTTGGGCTTCCGGAACGCCGGTACGCCGTTGCTGATCGCCTCGACACCGGTCAGCGCGGCCGAGCCCGAAGAGAACGCCCGAGCCACCAGGAACACCAGCGCGAAACCGAGCACCTCGCCGTGTTCGGGATGCATCTCGAAACCGGCGGACTCCGCCCGCAGCGGATGGCCCAGAACGTAGATCTGGAACAGACCCCAGCCCAGCATGATGTACATGCCGATCATGAACGCGTAGGTGGGAATCGCGAACGCCGTACCCGACTCCCGCAGCCCGCGCAGGTTCATCGAGGCCAGCAACAGGATCGCCAAGACCGCGAACAACACCTTGTGCTGGCCGACGAACGGAACCGCCGAGCCGATGTTCGACATCGCCGACGACATCGACACCGCAACCGTCAGCACGTAATCCACCATCAGCGCGCTGGCCACCGTCAGCCCCGCGGTCGGCCCGAGGTTCGTGGTGACGACCTCGTAGTCACCACCGCCAGAGGGATACGCGTGCACGTTCTGCCGGTAACTGGCGATCACGATCAGCATGACGCTGGCCACCGCCAGGCCGATCCAGGGGGTCAGCGAGTAGGCCGTCAGCCCCGCCACCGAGAGCACCAGGAAGACCTCTTCGGGTGCGTAGGCCACCGACGACAAGGCGTCGGAGGCGAACACCGGCAAGGCGATCCGTTTGGGCAGAAGCGTGTGAGAGAGCTTGTCGCTGCGGAACGGCCGCCCCAGTACCAACCGGCGCGTTGCCGTCGAAAGCTTGGACACGAGAGCCAAGACTAAGCCCGAACACGAAAAGTCGTCACAAAGCTGTAGCGTTCGAGTGCAACGGTTAAGCGCAACAGCGCTCCTCTGTCACCGGAAAGGACCGTCGGGTGCGTGTAGTCGTCATGGGGTGCGGCCGGGTGGGCGCGTCCCTCGCAGACAGCCTGGCCCGCATCGGCCACGAAGTCGCGGTCATCGACCGCGACTCCACCGCGTTCCACCGCCTCTCGCCGGAATTCGCCGGTGAGCGTGTGCTCGGCATGGGCTTCGACCGTGACGTGCTGCTACGGGCTGGCATCGAGGAGGCCGGGGCGTTCGCCGCGGTGTCCTCGGGCGACAACTCCAACATCATCTCGGCGCGGGTGGCCCGTGAGACGTTCGGCGTCGAGCGCGTGGTGGCCCGTATCTACGACGCCAAGCGTGCTGCCGTCTACGAACGGCTGGGGATCCCGACCGTGGCGACCGTGCCGTGGACCACCGATCGCCTGCTCAACGTGCTCACCAGGGAGACCGAGACCACCAAGTGGCGCGATCCCTCGGGCAACGTCGGCGTGGCCGAACTTCCGCTGCACCAGGATTGGGCCGGGCACCTGGTCACCGACCTGGAGGCGGCCACGGGTGGCCGCGTGGCCTTCATGATCCGGTTCGGCAACGGCTACCTTCCCGAACCCAAGACCGTGATCCAGGCCGGCGACCAGGTGTACGCGGCCGCGGTATCCGGGCACATCGCCGAGGCGCTGGCCATCGCGGCGCTGCCGCCGAGCGAGGACTTGGAGTCGCACTGATGAAGGTTGCCATCGCCGGGGCCGGGGCCGTGGGTCGCTCCATCGCCCGCGAGTTGCTCGAGAACAACCACGATGTGACGCTGCTGGAGCGCAATCCCACCCACATCGACGTCGATGCCATCCCGGCCGCGCACTGGCGGCTCGGCGATGCCTGTGAGCTGACCGTGATGGAGTCGGTCAAGCTCGAGGAATTCGACGTGGTGATCGCGGCGACCGGAGACGACAAGGTCAATGTCGTGGTCAGCCTGCTCGCCAAGACCGAGTTCGCGGTGCCGCGGGTGGTGGCCCGCGTCAACGATCCCCGGAACGAGTGGCTGTTCGATGAGAACTGGGGTGTGGACGTGGCCGTGTCGACGCCGCGCATGCTCGCCTCGCTCGTCGAGGAGGCTGTCGCCGTCGGCGACCTCGTGCGCCTGATGGAATTCCGCAGGGGGCAGGCCAACCTGGTCGAGATCACCCTGCCCGACGACACCCCGTGGGGCGGCAAACCCGTCAAACGGCTCGAGCTGCCCCGCGACACCGCCCTGGTGACGATCCTGCGCGGCGCCAGGGTGATCGTGCCCGAATCCGACGACCCCCTCGAGGGTGGGGATGAGCTGCTGTTCGTCGCGGTCACCGAGTCCGAGGACGAGCTGCGCGAACTGCTGCTGCGTCCGGCGCCGCGCTAGGTAGCCTCAGTCGGCGCTGTGCGTCGCATCCTGTGCGTGGACGGCGCGCTGGGCGGCCCTGATGGCCAGATACGTCACCAGGGCGGCCACGGCGGTCAGCGGCCAGCCCATCGCGATACGTGCAAAACCCAACCAGCCCGTCTGGTCGGAGTCGTACAGATACTGCTGCACCAGAAAGCGCGACCCGAACACCGCAACCCAGGTGAGGGTGGCGATGTCGAATGCCATCACCGCCTTCCGGACGTCCCGCCAGGCCCGGTCGTGGGTGTTCACCCAACCCCAGATGTAGCCGACCACCGGACGCCGGATGATCACCGACACCCCGAACAGCACGGCGTACACCAGCGAGCTCCAGATGCCAAGCAGGAAATAGCCTTTCGACTCCCCCACTACGTAGGCGATCAGGGCACTGACACCCACGGCGAAAAATCCCGACACCGCGGGCTGAACGGATTCGCGGCGGATCAACCGCCAGATGAGGATCAGTGTCGCCACGCCGAGCGCGGCGGCAATGGCCGGCATCAGGCCGAACGCCGTGGACACCGGGACGAACACCACCACCGGCAGCGACGAATAGATCAGGCCGCTGATGCCGCCCATCTGGTCCAGCACCGCACGTCCTCCGCCATGGGCAGGCGTCAGCGCCGGGTCACTCTCGGGGGGTTCAGGTGCGTTGCCTGTGTCCTCTTCGGGCTGGCTCACTTCTGAATTTCGTAGCGGGGGTTGTATATCGCCTTCGCGCCGTTTTCCAGCTTGCCGACCCGGCCGTGCACCCTCAGAGTGCACCCCGACTCGATGCCCGGAATACGCCGCTGTCCCAGCCACACCAACAACACTGTGTCGGTACCGTCGAACAATTCGGCCTTGATGCCGCCGGAACACCCCTTGCCGTTACATTCCACGCTGCGCAGGGTGCCGACCATCGTCACTTCCTGGCCGCGCTGGGCGTCGATCGCTTTCAGCGCGCCGGTATTGGCGGCCTCATCGCTGAGCTCTTCGACATCAAGCTGTTCGGGGTCTTCCGTCAGGCGTCGCGTAAGCCGGCGCAGATACCCTTCGGCCGTAGCCATGGCCTCTCCTGACCTTCTGCGGATCCACTGTGAATCCGCCCAACCAACGCCACCGTAGACCTCTTGTGCACCGAATGCCACGTGGGGTGTGGGTCGGCACGCCGACGATTTGACCGGGCAGGCACGATCGTGTGATGAGCGTCATTCTGCGCGGTGTCCCAACCGTTCTCCTGCCCGGTACCGGGTCCGACGACAACTACGTCTACCGGGCCTTTTCCGATGCGCTGCATGATGAAGGCGCGCTGGTGGTGACCCCGCCGCCGACTCCGGACCGGCTCGTCGAGGGCTACCTGCAGGCGCTGGACGACGCCGCCCGGTCGGGCCCCATCGCGGTCGGTGGGGTGTCCATCGGCGCCGTCGTGGCGGTGCGGTGGGCGTTGGACCATCCCGGCCGGGCCGTGGCGGTGCTGGCCGCCCTGCCGCCGTGGACGGGGACCTCCCAGCACGCCCCCGCCGCACTGTTGGCCCGGCAGTCGGCGGATCTGCTGCGCCGGGACGGGCTGGCGGCCACGGTGGCCCAGATGCGGGCTTCCAGCCCGGCGTGGCTCGCCGACGAGCTGGCACGCTCCTGGGTGGGCCAGTGGCCCACCCTGCCCGACGCGATGGAGGAAGCGGCCGGTTACCGCGCACCCGGCAGTACCGAACTCGAACAACTTCGGATACCGATGGGCGTCGCGGTCGCAACTGACGATCCGGTGCACCCGGCCGAGGTCGGCTACGAATGGGTGACCGCCGCACCGCAGGCGGCGCTGCGCTCGGTCACGCTCGAACAGATGGGGCTCGATACGGGCGTACTGGGCGCCGCATGTGTGGCTGCGCTGCAGGAGGCCGCCAGCGACACCGTCGCGAGCTGAGAGGTCTCAGCCGCCGGTGATGGTGCGCAGCTGCTGCATCGCCGAGCCCTGCACACTGCGCCGGGCCACCGGCTCGGCCGGCGGCTGGTCCTGCGGCGGGGTCTGTGACGTGGCTGCGAGCTGCTGGGCCGCCTGCTGCATCGCGGCCTGCTGCGCCGCGGCCTGAAGCTGGGCGGCCATGGGCTCGGGCAGCTCCACCTGCAGCGGTGTCCGTACCGGTAAGGGTGTGTCCCCGCGGCGAATCACGGTGTCAGCCAATGATGCCCGGGCCTCGTCCGCGAGCGCGTCGATGGTCTCCGGGGCGCCGTTGACCACACAGCGCACCATCCAGCGGTAGCCATCGACGCCGATGAACCGCACCACACCGCCATTGCCCGAACCGACCACCTCACGGCCCCACGGGCCGTCCTGGATGGCCACGGAGCTGGCGTCCTTGCGCAGTGACTCGGCGAGCTCACCGGCCACCTCACGCCACAGGCCTGCGCTCTTGGGCGCGGCGTAGGCGGCGATGGTGAAACGCCCGTTGGGAGTCACCACCCATACCGCGCTGGGCGCCCCGGCCTCGTTGAGCTCAACCTGCACCTGACCGCCGTCGGGCATGGGGATCAACACCGAGCCGAGGTCGAGCCGACCCTGCGCCGCGACGGCGGGGTCGTCGAAGTCCTCGACGTCGAACGGGCCCTGGTCATCGGCCCAGTTGTCGTCCTGGTCCTCGTCGGTCGTTTCAGCCGCAACCGGTTGTTCGACAACCTGCGCATCAGCCGTGTCGTCTGCCGAATCGTTGTTCTTGCGTTTTCCGAATGCCATCACAAACTCGCATGTCCGCCGGAGGAACCGTGGCCGCCATCGCCACGGGAGGTGTCAGCCAGGCCCGCCTCGTCGAAGGAGGTCACCTCGACCAACTCGGGCAGTTCTACCCGCTGAACCAGCAGCTGGGCAATCCGGTCACCGCGGTTGATCACGATCGGCGTGTCCGGATCGAGGTTGATCAGCGAGACCTTGATCTCGCCGCGGTAGCCGGCGTCAACGGTGCCCGGGCTGTTGACGATCGAAAGACCCACGCGTGCAGCCAAACCCGACCGCGGGTGGATCAGGCCCACCATTCCGTGCGGGATGGCCACGGCGATGCCGGTGGGCACGAGCTCCCGTTGCCCGGGGGCCAGCTCGACATCGCGCGCGCTGTAGAGGTCTACGCCCGCGTCACCATCGTGCGCCCGCATGGGCATCGGTAGTTCGCGGTCCAATCGGACGACCGCCAGAGAGGTGGACACGACGTCACAGATTACTCTGAGCCGCGTGTCAGACACGCGCGCAACCGCCCAAAGCGTTCACTACCGCGAACGTTTGTGGGTGCCCTGGTGGTGGTCGCTGCCCGCTGCGGTGCTGGCAGGAGTGATCGCATTCGAGATCGGGCTGGCCGCGCCGGCGATCCCGGCGTGGTTGCCGTACGTACTGCTCTTCGGCGTGGCGGCGGCAGTGCTGATGTGGTTCAGCAAGACCGAGTTGAAGGTCGTGCGCGACAGCGGGGGCGACACCGAGTTGTGGATCGGTGACGCGCACCTGCCGACGAGCGTCATCTCGCGCGCCGCGGAGGTACCGCGGACGGCGAAGTCGGCGGCGCTGGGCCGCCAGCTCGATCCTGCCGCCTACGTGGTGCACCGGGCCTGGGTGGGACCGATGGTCCTGGTGGTGCTCGACGATCCGGATGACCCCACCCCGTACTGGTTGATCAGTTCACGGCATCCGGATCGTGTCCTGGCGGCGCTCCGCGGCTGAGCCGCGAATTCAGCTCCAGCGGCTGAGCCGCGAATTCAGCTCCAGCGGCTGAGCCGCGAATTCAGCTCCAGCGGCTGAGCCGCCGTCAGGCGGCGCAGTCCGTGCAGATCATCACGCCGTTCTTCTCGCTTGCCAGCCGACTCCGGTGATGCACCAGAAAACAGCTGGAGCACGTGAACTCGTCAGCCTGCTTGGGCACCACCCGCACCGACAGTTCCTCGCCGGACAGGTCTGCGCCCGGTAGCTCGAAAGACTCGGCCGTTTCTGTTTCGTCGACATCCACCACGGCGGACTGCGCCTCGTTGCGCCGGGCCTTGAGCTCCTCGAGCGAATCCTCAGAAACCTCGTCTGCTTCGGAACGCCGTGGAGCGTCGTAGTCGGTAGCCATCGTCTGTGTCCCCTCCCTTACCTTGCAGCAGAGCTTTGTACCAGCGTCGAACGCATTCCCCAAATGATTCGTGCCCGTATTGCCACACGTTTCAGTGTGATTTACATCACACTACCGTCTGAGCTCTGCTGCGTCAGCGAACACCGTTGCCCTTAGAGTGCATGTGTGGTCGCGCAAATCACCGACGGCACCGCCTTCGACCGACACGGTCGACCCTTCCGTCGGCGCAGTTTCGTTCCCGGCATCGTGCTGTTCGTCGCACTTGCGGTGGTGACGATGATCGTGTGGATCATCGCGCTCAACCAACCGACCGATGTGCACGTGGCCGCGGTCTGCAACAACCCGCCGCCCGCCGCTGATCCGGCGGCCCCGAAGCTGGGCGAACAGGTGGCCTTCTCGGCGATGACCGACGTCACGCCGGCCCCGCTGGCCGAGACCAGGATCCGGGTGCTCAACGCCAGCGGCCAGGGCGGGCAGGCCGGCGAGGTGGCCGGCGCGCTGCGTGATCTGGGCTTCGCTCAACCCGAGGCGGCCAACGACCCGATCTACGCCAACACCCGGCTGGAATGCCAGGGCCAGATCCGGTTCGGCCCTTCCGGCCGCGCCGCCGCCGCATCGGTCTGGCTGGTGGCCCCGTGCACCGAGCTCTTCCAGGACGAAAGGCCGGACGCCACAGTCGATCTGGCACTCGGCACGGAGTTCAGCGAACTCGCCAGCAACGACGACATCAGGGCCGTGCTGGCCAGCCTGCGTCCCGACGCCACCGCGCCGTCGGATTCCGCACTGCTGTCAAAGATCCATACCGCCGCCTGCTAGCGCGTCCCGGAGACCCTCGGCGATGCCCGGCGCCGACGCTGCCGCATACTCGGCGCCGGGTGCGGTCGGCAACCACACCGTCGCCCCCGCTTCGGCCGCGATCAGCGCCGCGGCGGCCCAGTCCCAAACCTGGACGTCTTCTTCGTAATAGGCGTCCAACCGGCCGGCTGCCACCATGCACAGGTCGAGCGCGCAGGAACCGATGCGGCGCACGTCGCGCACCGTGGGCAGGATGTGTGCCAGCACCCCGGCCTGCTTCGCGCGCCGGTCGGGCTCGTAGGAGAACCCGGTACCGACCAGCGCCATCGACAGATCGCCGACGGCGCTGCACCGCAACGAGGTACGCACTCCAGCCCGCACCACCTCGGCGCCGTGCCCGAGGGCGGCCGAGTACACCTCGCCGCCGGGCACGTTCGCCACGGCCCCGGCCACCGACCGGCCGTCGTACTGCGCGGCCACCGACACCGCGTAGGCCGGAATGCCGTAGACGAAGTTGACGGTGCCGTCGATCGGGTCGAGCACCCAACTCAGGCCGTCACGCCCCTCCTGCCGGCCGCCCTCCTCCTCCCCCAGGATCGCCTCTGACGGCCGCAACACCGCCAACCGCTCACGCAGCCACCGCTCGGTCTCGGTGTCGACGATCGTGACGGGGTCGGTCGGGGTGCTCTTGGCTCTCACCGCTCCCGGGGCCGGCGCCCCGTCGGAGTTCGCGGCGGTGCCGAACACCTCGGCGCGCCGGCGCGCGACGAACTCTGCGGCTTCGGTGGCGAGTTGCTCGGCCACCACCCTCAGGGCGGGAGCATCGAAACTGTTGTCGGTCACGGCTCTATCGCAACACCTTCCGACGGAAAAGTCGCTTCCGGGGGGATGCGGGACCGTACGCGCGGGCGTTGGCGAACAACTAGGGTGGGGGCGCGCTTGGTTTGTCCCTAACCCTGTTCGACAGCCTCCTCACCGCCTGTCTCTCAAAGGAGCACCCATGACCGCACCCGACGCGCCCGCGACAGATCCGGTTTCCCCCGAAGCGTCCCAACGCCGCGGATTCGGCGTCGACGTCGGCGGCAGCGGGATCAAGGGCGGCATCGTCGACCTCGACACCGGGCAACTCGTCGGCGAGCGGTTCAAGCTCGACACGCCGCAGCCGTCCACCCCGGAATCGGTGGCGAAGACGGTGGCTGCGGTGGTGGCCGAGTTCGGCTGGACCGGCAAGGTGGGCGTCACCTACCCGGGGGTGGTCACCGAGGGCATCGTGCGCACCGCGGCCAATGTCGACAAGGGCTGGATCGGCGTCAACGCCGCCGAGGTGATCAGCACCGCGCTCGGCGGACTGCCGGTGCGCGTACTCAACGACGCCGACGCCGCCGGCCTTGCCGAGGAACGCTACGGGGCGGGCAAGGACAACTCCGGTGTCGTGGTGCTCCTGACCTTCGGCACCGGCATCGGCTCGGCGGTGATCCACAACGGGGTGTTGTTGCCCAACACCGAGTTTGGCCACCTGCAGGTCGACGGCAAGGAAGCCGAGCACCGCGCCGCGTCGTCGGTCAAGGAGCGCAAGGATTGGAGTTACGAGCGCTGGAGCGAAGAGGTGAACAAGGTTCTGGTGACGATCGAGAACGCGATCTGGCCGGACCTGTTCATCGCGGGCGGCGGCATCAGCCGCAAGTCGGACAAGTGGCTACCCCTGCTGAAGATCCGCACCCCGATCGTTCCTGCCGCGCTGCTCAACACCGCGGGCATCGTGGGGGCGGCCATGGCCAGCCAGGTCCCGGGGGCCACCGACCCGCAAGCTACCAATCGGTAACTTTGCCGGGGCGGGTCGGTCAGGTGTCGAAATTTGCCGCTCGGCACGGTGAACTCCCACACTGTCGTTACAATGGTCCTCGGCGGCCGCCTACCGAATAGCGGTGAATATCCCAGCCGATAGAACGCCAACATTCGACAGCAGACGCTTTCGGTGGACTATGCCCATACCCACCGAGAATTTCGCGAGACCGAAAGGGTGTACGTGGCAGCGACAAAAGCAAGCCCGGCGACCGACGAGCCGGTGAAGCGCACCGCTACCAAGACTCCCGCCAAGAAGGCCCCGGCCAAGCGGGCAGCCAAGAGCACTGCAGCCAAGGCCGAGGGCGGCACCGCCACCAAGCGCGCTCCCGCCAAGAAGGCGCCCGCCAAGAAGGCCGCCAAGGCCGCGGCGGGCAAGCCCGAGGACGTCAACGACGATCTGGAGACCACCGACGACCTGGAGGCAGGTCCGGGCGAGGATCTCGACGTCGACGACACCGACCTCGAGCTCGACGACGACCTCGGCAGTGACGACGAAGTCGAGGAATCGGGCGACGACGAGGACGACGAGGACGAGGCCGAGGAAGGCAAGGACGCCAAGGCCGCCGCGCCGGCTGCGGGAAAGGCGGCCAAGTCCGACGAGGACCATCCCGAGCCGTCCGAGAAGGACAAGGCGTCCGGCGACTTCGTCTGGGACGAGGAAGAGTCCGAGGCACTGCGGCAGGCACGTAAAGACGCGGAGCTGACGGCCTCGGCCGACTCGGTCCGCGCCTACCTCAAGCAGATCGGCAAGGTCGCGCTGCTGAACGCCGAGGAAGAGGTCGAGCTCGCCAAGCGCATCGAGGCCGGGCTGTTCGCCACCCAGAAGATGGCTGAGTTCGTCGAGAAGGGTGAGAAGCTCACCACTCAGGTCCGACGCGACTACCAGTGGATCTGCCGTGACGGCGACCGCGCGAAAAACCATCTGCTGGAAGCCAACCTGCGTCTGGTGGTGTCGCTGGCCAAGCGCTACACGGGCCGCGGCATGGCGTTCCTGGACCTGATCCAGGAAGGCAACCTCGGTCTGATCCGCGCGGTCGAGAAGTTCGACTACACCAAGGGCTACAAGTTCTCCACGTACGCCACCTGGTGGATCCGCCAGGCCATCACCCGCGCCATGGCCGACCAGGCCCGCACCATCCGTATCCCGGTGCACATGGTCGAGGTGATCAACAAGCTCGGCCGTATCCAGCGCGAGCTGCTGCAGGACCTGGGCCGCGAGCCCACGCCCGAAGAGCTGGCCAAGGAAATGGACATCACGCCGGAGAAGGTGCTGGAGATCCAGCAGTACGCGCGTGAACCCATCTCGCTGGACCAGACCATCGGCGACGAGGGTGACAGCCAGCTCGGTGACTTCATCGAGGACTCCGAGGCCGTCGTGGCCGTCGATGCCGTGTCCTTCACGCTGCTGCAGGATCAGCTGCAGTCCGTGTTGGAGACTCTGTCCGAGCGCGAGGCGGGCGTGGTCCGTCTGCGGTTCGGCCTCACCGACGGTCAGCCTCGCACGCTCGACGAGATCGGCCAGGTCTACGGCGTCACGCGTGAGCGCATCCGCCAGATCGAGTCCAAGACCATGAGCAAGCTGCGCCACCCCAGCCGCTCCCAGGTGTTGCGCGACTACCTGGACTAGGTCCGCGCCGAGTAAACGACAGACAACGAGATCGGCCCCCTCCGTTCGACGGAGGGGGCCGATTTCTTACTTGCCGTCCGAATCGGCGGAACCCTTTTCGGACGCGGCGCCTCCGCGCGAAACGCTTGCCGCGCCGACACTCTCGGACACCTTCTTCGCAGCGTCCTTGATACCGGTGACCGAGGTCTTCACCGTCGACCTCAGCTGCCCGGCGACATCGGAAACGCCGGCGCGAGCCTGCTCGCCGGCGCGCTTGGCGTCGGCGAAGGTCTTTCCGGGCCTGACCAGGTTGCCGCTGGACAGATCCGTCGCACCCTGGCCCCGCACCGAGGCCGTCACCTTTTCGGCCGCACTGCTGTGGTCGGACTCGACCGATGCCTGCGCTTCCTTCGGGTCGGACACCGCAGCGTTGAGCGGCTTCAGCATGTCGGTGGCCGAACCGGTGTTCGGGACAACACCCTTGACCGTGTCGGACACCTTGTCGGTGAGTTCGGATACCGGTCCCGGATCCGGGGTGTTCACCTTGCCGAAGACCTTGTCGACCCGCTTGACGACCTCGGCGTTGATCGCGCGGTTGAACTTGGCCACCGAGAACGACGCATCGGCCAAGCTGCGGTTGATCGCCGTCGCCACCTTGATCACGTCACCGGTGGCCAAGGAGTCAGTCACCTGTTTCATGGCGGCCTCGAGCTGGCGGGTCAGCGTCCGCATCTGCAGCCCGACCTCATGCCCCAGCGTCGGCTCGGGGCTGAACCGCTGGCCGTTCCAGTCCACGAGGGTCCAGCCGTCCTCGGGGTTTCCCTCGATGACGACGTAGTCGGTGTTACCAAGCGCATGCTGGCTCAGCAGCATGCCCTTCTCCGCCAAGGTGAGGTTCTTGGCGTTCATCATGGTCCAGAACATGATGGTGCCGCCGTGCGAGAACACGACGACGTTGCGGTCGCCCTTGTCGTACATGGTCTTCAACGCGCCGTCGACGCGCGCGTCGAACTCGTTGCCGTCGATCGAGCCCGGGATTCGGGCGCCGAGCTGACCGGCGAACGCCCACGCGATCGGCGCCTTGAGGTAACCGTCCAGTGCACCGCTCTCGGGTGTGCCCTCATAGTCGCCGGCCTCGATCTCTTGCAGGCCGGGCAGAACCTGGATCGGCAGACCCAGATACGCCGACATCGGTTCCGCGGTCTGCTGGGTGCGGATCATCTGCGACGCATAGATCGCGTCGTAGTTGTTGTCCCCCAGCCGGTCGACCACCGCCTGAGCCTGCTCACGTCCGAGCGGGGTGAGCGAAGGCCCTGGCGTCGAGGTGTCGATGTTGCCCGACGTGTTGCCTGCGGACTGGCCGTGACGCACGAAAGTGACCCGCATGTTCTCGGCAGCCCAGGCGGGCAGCACGGACATCACGAAAAAGCCGAAGGCAGTCAGCACGATGCCAAGGCCTCTCCATGTCGTTCTCGAACGACGACGCACAGCGGGTGCGTCGCCGTTCCCGAACCTGCTCGGTCGGACCATTTCCCCTCCATCTATCAGGTTGTCGAGCACGTCGTGGTGACAGCTCGGTTCTGCCCGGACGAATACGACTCCCCCAGCGGGGATTTCGACGGGAGGCAACCGATTTCTGGGTGTCGGCCGCCTCACTGCACCGGGCCATGTGATCGTGCGCACTCACCACGTGTCCGGGCGCGGCAGTCTCGCTCAGCGGTACAGAATCTTGGGCGGTGTGGTATAGCGCGGGTCCAGTGCGCAGTCGTTCAGAGCGCAATCACGCTGGGCGGCAGCCGGATTCCACGTGTCTCACTGCGCGGTACACCCCAGCCGGAGACAGGACCGATGTGGTTGGTTGGGCAGGAGCTCGGTTGCGCGGTGATCGTTGCCGGTGCGGACAACCCGACGAACAGGCGGAAATGAAGGTCGATCCAGAGGTCGCGGCGCTACTGCCGGTTCTGAACACCGGTTTCCCGGCGGTCGAGGCGATGGGCGGGGCCGAGGCCAGGGCCGCCGTGCGGTCCCGGTACCGACCTCCGCTGCAGCCCCGGCCGATCGGGGCGATCGAGGAGCGGAAGTTACCGGGACCCGCGGGCGACATCCCCGTCCGGATCTATTGGCCGGCAGCGCCTTCCGGCGTGCCCGCACCGATGGTGGTGTTCGCGCACGGCGGCGGGTTCGTGTTCTGCGACCTCGACACCCACGACGACCTGTGCCGATCGCTGGCCAACGGCATCGGCGCGGTGGTGGTGTCCGTCGACTACCGTCTGGCACCCGAGGCGCGGTGGCCGGCAGCTGCGGAGGACGTGTACACCGCGCTGTGCTGGGTTGTGCACCGTGGCGACGAACTCGGCGGTGACGCGACGAAGCTCGTCGTCGCGGGCGACAGTGCCGGCGGCAATCTCGCCGCCGTGACCACGATCCTCGCGCGTGACCGCGGCGGGCCGGACATCGCGTGTCAGGCACTGCTGTATCCGGTCGTCGCAGCGGACTTCGACACCGAGTCGTACCGGAGATTCGCCACCGGTTTCTACAACACCCGCGCCGCCATGGCGTGGTACTGGGATCAGTACGTTCCCGACACCGGGGACCGGGCCCATCCGCATGCCGCACCACTGCGCGCGGATCTGCGCGGACTGCCTCCTGCGGTGATCGTCACCGCGGGCTTCGACCCGTTGCACTCCGAAGGCGAGGACTACGCCGAAGCACTTGCCGCCCAGGGCGTCCCGGTGGTGTACCGCGACTATGCCGGCGCCATCCACGGGTTCATCACCATGCCGTCACTGACGTTGGCCGGCCAGGCCGGCCGGCAGGTGTGCGAGGACATCCGCGCCGTACTGGACGCCTGAGCCAACGAGGCGGCCCCTACCCGGTCAGATCCTGGTGGATGTCGAAGCCCTTGTACCCGGCGGCAGCGACGTCGGCGATGATCTCGCCGTACACGCCGAAACCGCCGACGAACGGCATGAACACCCGCGGTTTGCCGGGGATGTTGGCCCCGAGGTACCACGAGTTCGCCTGCGGCATGAGAGTTCCTGCGGCACGTCGGGTGCATTCGGCCACCCACTCGGCAGCGGCGTCTTCACGGGCCTCGATCGCCGGGGCTCCGTGGGCGTCGAGGTAGGCGATCGCATCGGCCACCCAGTTCAGGTGCAGCTCCGAATGCAGCACCATGTTGGCCAGCACCGAGGGTGCGCCCGGACCGGCGATGTTGAAGACGTTCGGGAAGCCCGGGACACCCAGGCCCAGGTAGGTCGCGGGCCCTTCGGCCCACGCCTCGTTGAGGGTTCGCCCGCCTCGGCCGACCACGTTCAGCTTCTGGACCGAACCGGTCATCGCGTCGAATCCGGTGGCCAGCACCAACGCATCCATGTCGTAATGCGCATCGGTGGTATCGACACCCGACGGGTCGATCCGCTCGATCGGCGTCGCCCGCAGGTTCACCAACGAGACGTTGTCGCGGTTGAAGGTCTGGAAGTAGTTGTCGTCGGTACAGATTCGCTTCGCACCTATCGGATGGTCCTTGGGGATCAACACGTCGGCCACCGCCGGATCGTCGATCACGGCGCGGACCTTCTGCTCCCAGAACAGCCGCGCGGTGTCGTTGGCCTCGATGGTGACCAACTGGTCCGGGAAGGCCTTGGAGAACAACACTCCGCCCAGTTCCCAGCGTCGCTCGTAGGTCTGCTGCAGTTCCTCGGCAGAGACCTCCAGGGCGGACTTGGGATGGGGCTGATGCGGCGAGCCGCCACCGCTGAGCATCGAGAGCCTGCGACGTTCGGCGTACCCCGCCTTCTGCGCGGCCCGCGTCTCATCGTCGAGCGGAATGTTGCCGGCCGGCACGCTGTAGTTCGGGGTGCGCTGAAAGACGATGAGCTGTTCGGCTTGCCGGGCGATGCACGGAATCGCCTGGATGCCGGACGATCCGGTACCGATCACACCGACCCGCTTGCCGGTGAAATCAACGCCCTCGTGCGGCCAGTGTGCGGTGTGATAAACCTCGCCCGCGAACGATTCGAGACCATCGATCGCGGGGATGTTCGCGTTGGACAGCGGTCCGACTGCCAGGATGCAGAAGCGCGCGGAGACCACGTCGCCGCGGTCGGTGCGGACCTCCCAGCGCAACGCCTTCTCGTCGAGCACCATGTCGGTCACCCTGGTCCCGAACGAGATGTCGCGCCGCAGGTCGAACCGGTCGGCCACATGGTTGAGGTAGGCCAGGATCTCCGGTTGGGTGGCGTACTTCTCGGTCCAGTTCCACTCCTGTTCGAGATCCTTGTCGAACGAGTAGGAGTAGTCGACGCTTTCGACGTCGCACCGGGCGCCCGGATAGCGGTTCCAGTACCAGACTCCGCCCACACCGTCGGCAGCCTCGAACACCCGGACCGAAAGGCCTTGCTGCCGAAAGCGATGCAGCGCGTACAGCCCGGCGAAGCCGGCTCCCACCACGACGACATCCACCGCAGCAGGCGTTTTCTCGGCGGTACCCGACGGAGCTGACTGCGCTGTCACAATCGTTGCCTTTCGCTTCACTGTTCGCCTGCGTCACGTTACGAACGACCGAGTGCGCCGGACAGCAGGTGTCTCACTCACCGGTACGACTCCCGCTGGGTGAGACTCACGCCCGAACGACAGCCACCGCGGTTATCGTGGCGTGCATCCTGCGGCCGCGTTGTGGCTGCATCGACGCTGGATCCAGCTCAGTTTCACCCTGAAAGGAAGTTGTTGAGATGCAAGCAGATTCGGATAGCTTGTCGGATGTCGTAGCGATCGTCACCGGTGGTGCGCGCGGCCTCGGAGCGTCCTTCGCCAGGCAGATCGTCGCGCGCGGGGGCAAGGTGGTGATTTCGGACGTACTCGACGACGACGGCGCCGCGCTGGCCGCAGACCTGGGCGGCAACGCCCGCTACATCCACCTCGACGTGACCGATCCCGCGCAGTGGCAGTCCGCGGTGGAGCTCGCCCAGTCCGAGTTCGGCAAACTGAACGGCCTGGTCAACAATGCCGGCATCTCGACCGGCCAATTCATCGAACATGAACCGCTCGACCATTTCCGCACCGTGCTCGAGGTGAACCTGGTCGGAGTCTTCAACGGCCTGCAGGCCGTCATCGCCCCGATGCGCGCCGCAGGCGGCGGCTCCATCGTCAACATCTCCTCGGCCGCGGGCCTGATGGGCCTGGCGCTCACGGCCGGCTACGGCGCCTCGAAATGGGGTGTGCGCGGCCTGAGCAAGATCGCCGCCGTGGAACTGGGCACCGACCGCATCCGGGTGAACTCGGTGCATCCCGGCATGACCTATACGCCGATGACCGCTCAGGTCGGCATCACCCCGGGCGAGGGCAACTACCCCAACACTCCGATGGGCCGCGTGGGCGAGGCCGATGAGATCTCCGGTGCCATCTGCTATCTGTTGTCCAGTGCCTCCAGCTATGTCACCGGTGCAGAGATCGCCGTCGACGGCGGCTGGACCGCCGGACCGACCGTGAAATACGTGATGGGACAGTGACGATCATGAAACGACTTGAGGGACGACGGATCCTGGTGACCGGAGCAGGATCGGGAATCGGACAGGCCACCGCGCTGCGACTGCTCGACGAGGGCGCCGCGGTGGTGGGTGCCGACATCTCCGCCGATGGCCTGGACGCCACCCGGCAGAGCGCACAGCAGGCGGGCACCGCCGACCGTTTCACGGTGCTGACGATGGACATCGGCGACGAGGCGTCGGTGGTCGACGGCGTGCGCACCGCGGTCGAGGCGCTGGGCGGCCTCGACTCGGTCGTCAACGCCGCCGGGATACTGCGCGCGGTACACACCCACGAGATGACGCTGACGGCCTGGAATCAGATCATCGGTGTCAACCTCACCGGGACCTTCCTGGTGATCCGAGAGGCACTGCCTGCGCTGCTGGAGAACCCGCAGAGCGTCATCGTGAACTTCAGTTCCACCTCGGCAGCATTCGCCCACCCCTATATGGCGGCCTACGCGGCCAGCAAGGGCGGCATCCAGGCGATGACCCATGCGCTCGCGCTGGAGTACGGCAAGCAGGGCTTGCGGGCGGTGAGTGTGGCACCGGGCAGTATCAAGTCCGGAATCACCGATGCCACACCGGGACTCGTTCCGGCCGACAGCGACTGGTCGTTGTTCGCGAAACTGTCGCCGATCATGCCGACCACTCTGGCCTCCGGTGGAGCCGGCATGGGTGATCCGTCCGCGGTCGCCGGGGTGATCGCCATGCTGGTGTCCGACGACGGCGCGTTCATCAGCGGCACCGAGATCCGCATCGACGGCGGCACCCACGCCTGATCGCGCGCAACGAAAATGGTGGGCAGCGCTGATCTTCTTGCTGCCCACCATTTTTCGCCGTGCCGTCAGTTCAGGGCGACACCACTCTTGACTCGGTGACCACGGTTGCCAGGCCGACGTGGGCGTCCCGCCACAACCGCTGCACCGGGTTGCCGCGGCGCAGGGCGTCGACGTTCGAGTGACAGACGATCTCATCGAGCGCCCGTACTGCCCGGCGGGCCGCGGCGATCTGATCGCGGCGTGCGCGGGCCCGCATCCCCGTGTCGATCGGGCCGTCCAACACCCGGTTGAAGGACGCGGTGAGCGTGTCGAGCAGCACCAGCCGCGACGCCCGGATCTCAGCGGCCGCATGTTCTTCGACCGGTCCGTCGGCACCGGTCACCTCGACATGGTGGCTCAGTGCGCCCTCGGCCATGCCGATCACCGCGGCCGTGATTCCCAGCGGCGCGATGGTGCTGAGCGGGATGTGGTAGATCGGGTTGCGCAGGCCGGCATGTCCCGGCGCGGTACCGTCGACGATGCGGTTGTGGTTCAGCAGCCGATGTCCGGGGATGAACACGTCGTCGATCGTGATGTTCTTGCTTCCGGTGCCGATCAATCCGATGGCGTTCCAGGATTCGTCGTCGATCCGCAGATCTTCCCGCGGCACAAGCGAATACCCGAGTCCGTCGGCGTCGCCGGTGCCGACCACGCGAGCGCCGACCACAACCCACTCGCAATGGTCGATGGCCGCGACCGATCGCCACTCCCCCGAGAGCCGGTAGCCCCCGTCGACGGGCAGGAGCACGCCGGCCGGCGCGTGGGCCGAGGCGATCCAGACGTCGGAGTCCGCCTCCCACACCTCGTCGCGGAGCCGACGGCCGGCCGAGGCCAACGCCCACGGCGGCACGCCGACCGAACCGGCAACCCAGCCCGCCGCCCCGTCCAGCCGGGCGATCTCGAGCACGGCCTCGGCGAAGTCACCTGGATGCGTCTCGATTCCGCCGAACTCCTCGGGCTGCAGCATGTGCATCACGCCGGACTCACGCAGCGCCGCGACGGCCCGATCGTCGAGCCGGCCGAGCTTCTCGTTGACGGGCCCGAGTGCCCGTATCAGATCGGCATTCTCGTCGATGCCGTCCAGAACGTCCCTGGTCATTTCAACACCACGCATCGAAAACTCCTTGTCGCGTGTATCGCATGTTGCCCACCATGGTGAGGTACCGCACCTTCGTGCTTGCGCCAGGATCTCGCTGAGTGAGATTGTGGGGGATTCAGTGATCGACGTCCGAGGGGGCGCAGTGCCGGCATCCACCCGAAACGCAACAGCTCGACCACGCGCCGAATCCGGTGAGGCCGCCGTTTCGATGGTGGATCGGGTCGCCCTGATCCTGAACTCGTTCGACGAACCCGGCAAACATCTACGGCTGGATCAGATCGCCGCACGCACCGGGCTGCCCCGGTCCTCGGTGCATCGCATCCTCAAACAGCTGCACAGCGCCGGCCTCCTGCAACACCGCCCCGACGGCTATTCGCTGGCCGCCTCCCCGCTGCCGGTGACCCGGATGATCGACCACTCACAGCTACGCAGCGTGGCGTCACCCACCCTGTCCCGCCTCCATGCCGACACCGGTCTGGTGGTCCACCTCGGCGTGCTCTTCGGCGGTGATGTCGTCTACCTCGACAAGGTGGCCGGACGCAACAGCGCGGTGGTGCCCACCCGCGTTGCGGGCCACACGCCCGCGCACGCCAGCGCCCTGGGCAAGACCATGCTGGCCGAGCTTCCCGCCGAGGAGGTCGATGCCGTCCTGGGGTCGCGCCTGACCCGTTCCACCCGGTCCACCATCAGCGATCTTGAGACCCTGCACCGCGAACTCGCGCGGATCCGGTCCCGCCACGGGCTCGCCTACGACAACGAGGAACTGGCAATCGGTCTGACCAGCGTGGCCGCACCACTGCGCTCAGCCGACGGCGAAGTGGCAGGACTGTCGTTGACGGGCGCGGTTCCGTTGCATCGCCTGCAGCGCACCGCCCCGTTCGTGATCAGGGCGGCCCGGCACATCTCCGAGCAACTCGGCTTCCAGCAAACGAGTGCGCGCGATTCCACCTCGGTGGCCACCACTCAGGCGCAGGCCACCGACAACATGCTGTCCCGCGTACTGCGGACACTCACCTCCGACGCGTGGGTCTGACCGGCCGACTACCAGACGATCTCGTCGACCTCCATGCCGAACGAGTGGCGGCCGACGAGCGAGAGCACCTGCTCCACGTTGCTGGCAACGTGGGTCTGCGCGGTCTGGACATCGCGCCACACGCGTTCCACCAGCGGGTCTCCGATGTCGCCGCCGTGCGAGTGCGCCATTAATGTCCGGATCGCCGCGACAGCGCGCTGGGAGGCCAGCACCTGGTCCCGCCGCGATCGCAGCACCAGGTCGTTGCCGGGCGCCCGATCGGACCGCGCGCAGTCCATGAGATCGCCGAGGTTGCGTTCGATCTGCCGGTTCGACAGGTCGAGATCGCTGCACGCCATGGCCACCGGATCAACCGGCGAACCGCGCCCGGGCCGCAGTGCGGACAGCACGTTCTCGGCCGCGCCCAGCAGCGGAACCGTACCCGTGTGGGTGTACATGGTGGGCTGCGGTAACCGGTACAGCGGGGCCAGCGAGCCGAGCTGGTCACTGCTGACCCAGCCGAACGTGCGGTACCGCGGCACCGCCGCACCGGAGACGACGACGTCGTGCGCACCGATACCGCGTAAACCCACACTGTTCCAAGTCGATTCCACGATGTAGTCCTGACGCGGCACCAGCGCCACCAGGAAGTCCTGCGCTGCACCGTCCTCACCGACCAGCACCGCGGCGGCCATCAGCCACGACGCATGCAGGATTCCGGTGCACCGGCTCCACCGGCCCGACAACCGGAATTCGTCCCCCACGCGTTCGAGCCGACCGGTGGGCGCGTACGACTCACAGAGCAGCGTCCGTGGATCCGGGCCCCACACGTCGCGCTGGGCCCGGTGATCGAACAACGAGAGATGCCAGGTGTTGACGCCCAACCCACCGGCCAGCCACCCTGTGGAGGTACACGCCGCGGACAGCTCACGGGTGACCGCCAGGTACTCGGCCGGGTCGGCCTCGGTCCCGCCGAATGCCTTGGGCCGCAGCATCGCAAAGAAACCGGCATCGTGCAGGCCGGTGATCACCGAGGGGTCCACGGCGCCGGTACGGTCGACGTCGGCCGCGGCCGCGGCGATCGCCGGCAGTGCCTGGCGTACTGCGCCGCGCACATTCTGCGTCATCGTTGCCGCCCTGTCCTGCCCGTCCGGTGTGTCACCATCGTGAATACCATTCGTCGCCCCTTCCAGGAGGTCATATGGCCGAGCCGCCCGGTACGCCCGACGTCGAGCCCACCCGCTCGGCCGCTGAATCGATTGCCGTCGTGCGTGATTCGGAATCTGGGCGGTTGTTGCAGCCGGTGCGATACGGCGGGCGTGCCGTACCGCCGGCCGAGTTCCTCACCGCGGTTGCCGACCTCGCCGAGCGCGACGGGTCGACGGCATGGCTCGCGGCGGCCGTCAACGCCGCCGCCTACGCGGTGGCCGGACTGGGCGACCCTGCCGCCGAACGGGTGTGGGGCGCCGACCCCCGTGCGTTGGTGACCGCTGATGCGGATCCGGCCGGACGGTTGGCCGCCGGCGACGGACAGTTTCGGCTCACCGGCCGCTGGGAATCGGTGACCGGCGCCCACGTCGTGGACTGGCTGCTGCTGGGCGCCCTCGACGGCGAGACAGTCCGGTACGCCCTTGTCCCCCGCGGCGCGGCCCAGGTGGACGGCAACGGCGACCCGCGTGGTCTGGACGCGGCGGGAATCGGCGATGTCACAGTGTCGGACGTGGTCCTCGACAGTGACTCCGTGTTCACGCCGGCTGACGACGAAGCCTGGGACAGAGGGGAATTCGACGATGCCCGACCTCCCTACCCCGTGCTTTCCGCAGCCGGGCAGGCGGCCGCCGTCGTCGGCGCCGCATCCGGGGTGTGGCAGGCGCACGTCGGTCAGGTCCGCCGGCGGCTGGGTACCTCGTACGGCAGCGAGGACACCACCGAACTGACGGCCTCGGCGGTGCTGGTGGCGACAGCGGAATCCGACATCGACGCCGCTCGGCTGCAACTGTCCACCGCGCTGAGCGCCGATGCCGACAACGCGGCCTCGGCACTGTGCCAGGCCGTCACCCGCGCGCGCAACGCCGCCGACCAACTGCTGGGCAGCGGCAACCGCCACGCGCTCGATGTGACGGACCCGGTGACCCGCCTGTGGTTCGACGTCCTAGCCGGATACCGCCTGACGATCCGGCGCTCGATGCCCGCCGTCGACTGAACCGGCCCGCGCCGCCAACTCGGCCAGAACCTGCGGCACCCGATCGGCGATCCCGTACGGATCCGACACCTGATCGCCACAGGTGAGCACGCAGATCGCCATCTCGTCGCGGTAGCTCCAGCCGGTGAAGTTCAACCCCATCGGGAACACGATCGGCCCCGACGAGATCAGCTGCTCGATCGGTGCACCGCCCCAGTAGAGCGTTTCCTGCGGACCGCGCATGTTGGACGCGATCAGGCTGAACATCGGACGGCGCTTCATCTTGGCCCCGAGGATCGGCAGCACACGCGAGTACAGCCAGAACAGCGGCCAATACTCCATCCAGTCATGCTGCAGCCAGGCGTCCCGCTCGGCCTGCACCTCACGCGCGGCCCGGGTGGCCGATGCGACCGCCGCCAGACGCTCCACCGGGTCGGCGATGTGGGTGGCGAGGTCGACGTTCCAACGCGCCACCTTGTTGCCCCACTCGACCTCGGTTTCGGCCGGCCGCATCGAGACAGGCACGACAGCGGTCATGCTCTCGTCACTGGCCTGTCCACTCTCGGCCAGGTAGTCGCGCAGGGCGCCGCCGCAGATGGTCAGGAACACATCGTTGATGGTGACGCCGAATGCCTTGGACACACGCTTGATCTCGGTGACGTCGCACCGTCGGTAGGCGAATCGACGGCTGGCCGAGAACGGTTCGTTGAACGGCATCGCCGGGGCGGCGAAAGCCTCTGCGTAGCCCGGCTTTCCGGCCTTCTGCCGGCGGCGGATCACACCGGTGACGGCCACGGTGCGGGCGATGATGCTGGGGAAACGGGCCAGCGCGGCGATCTGATGACGCAGCACCAGCGGCCACCACACCCATGGTGCGGGCCGCTGCTCGTTGCGCAGTGCCGTCCGCCCCGGCTGCGGTAGCGGGGTCGCCGGGTCGGCGCTGTACAGGGTTTCGAGCAGACGGAGCGAGGCGGTGCCGTCGGCGACGGCATGGTGGATCTTGAGCACCAGGGCGATCCGGCCGTCTTTGAGGCCTTCGACGTACCAGAGTTGCCAGGCCGGCCGGTCGCGGTCCAGGGCCACCTCGAAGATCTCGCCGATGGTCGCGGCGAGCTCCTCGTCACCGCCGGGCGCGGGAGCGGTGGTGCGCTGGACGTGGTGTTCTATATCGATCTCCGGCCGCGACACCCACCACGGCCGGCCGAAGCCCACCCGTGGGGACAGCAACTGCCACTGCATCGGTTCGACCTGATCGACCCAGCCCTGTACGGCGCTCTTGATCCGGTCGAAGGTGAGCGGTTCAGAAACCTGGTCGGGATCCAGAACGACGGCCTTCATCGTGTGTTGCGGTTGGACCGAGCTCTCCCACGCCAGAAAGCTGTTGTCCTCACCCTTCAAACGCCGCATTCTCAACCTCGCTTGTCCGCCGCCGATACGGCTCCCATGTGGCTGCCATCACTCTTAACCAATCGTGTGTCCCAGGAGACAAGCTGTCTCGCCCAGCGAGACTTCATGGCCCGCACCGGGCCCGATGCGACCTACGGTTTGCGCCATGAAGCGAGCTACTCCGCGCCCTTCCAGCCTCGCCGCCAGGATCAACCGGCTCCGCGTGATCGCCCGTAGCCTTGCCGTGCTGCGTGAGTCCGGCCTGTCCGGTGGAGCAGCCGACGGGATCCGGCAGGCAAAGTTGGTCCGCCAGTTCGGCGGCTTCGCCGCCGTCATCGAAAGTGCCGCGACCCGCGATCCCAACGCCATCGCGATCACCGACGAATGGGGTGACGTGACGTTCGCCCAACTCAACGGCCGGGTCAATGCCCTTGCCCGGGCCTGGAACTCACGCGGGATCGGTGCGGGCTCGGTGATCGCGGCGCTGTGCCGGGACCACCGCGGCCTGGTCACCGTCCTGGCCGCGGCCGGCAAGGTCGGGGCGCAGCTGCTGCTGATGAACACCGGGTTCGCCAAGCCGCAGCTCGCCGACGTGGCGGCCCGCGAGAAGGTCACCGTGCTGATCTACGACGACGAGTTCATCGACCTCGTCAGCGCCATCGATCCCTCCGTACGACGATTCCTGGCCTGGACCGACGAACGCTCGACAGCCGACGTCGAGGGTTCATTGGAAGGCCTGATCGCCGCCACCTCGCCGGCGCCGGTCGCCGCGCCCGCCAAACCCGGCGGCATGACGCTGCTGACCAGCGGCACCACCGGCACACCCAAGGGCGCACCGCGCGGCAAGACTTCTCCCCTGTTCTCCGCGCAGTTGCTTGACCGGGTGCCGCGCCGCCGCGGTCAGACGTGCATGCTCGCCGCGCCGATGTTCCACGGCACCGGGCTCGGGCAGGCCGTGCTGTCGCTGGCCCTGGGCAACCGCCTGGTACTGCGGCGCAAGTTCAACCCGGAGGAGACGCTGCGCGCGGTCCAGAACCACCACTGCGATGTGCTGGTCGTGGTGCCCACGATGCTGCAGCGAATCCTGGCGCTGCCCAAGGATGTTCGCGACAGCTACGACACGTCGTCGCTGAAGATCATCTTCGTTTCAGGCTCGGCCATGCCACCCGACCTGGTCACACACACACTGGCGGAGTTCGGCCCGGTGCTCTACAACCTTTACGGCTCAACCGAACTCGCGGTCATGACCGTGGCGATGCCCGAAGATCTCGAACACGATCCACGCACCGCCGGCCGGCCCCCGGTCGGATGTGCCGTCCGCCTGTACGACTCGGCGGGCAACGAGATCACCGAACCCGGCGTGATCGGCCGGGTATTCGCCGGCAGCGACGTGAGCTTCGCCGGTTACACCGACGGCCGCACCAAGGAATCGATCGACGGATTGCAGAGCAGCGGGGACGTCGGCCACTTCGACGACACCGGCCGCCTCTACATCGACGGCCGTGACGACGACATGGTGATCTGCGGTGGTGAGAACGTCTACCCACTGGAGGTCGAGAACCTGATCACCAGCCATCCCGAGGTCGACGAAGTGGCGGTGATCGGGGTCAGCGACGACGATTTCGGTCAGCGGCTCAACGCCTATGTGGTGCTGGTCGACGGGGCGACGCTGGGCGCCGATGAGATCAAGGACTATGTGCGGGCGAACCTGGCCCGGTACAAGATTCCCCGCGACGTCGAATTCCTCGGCAGGCTGCCCCGCAACGCGACCGGCAAGGTGCTGCGTGGCGAGCTCACCGGAGGTTCCCGGTGAGTGACGTGAACACCCAGGACGACACCATGAAGCGCGAGGTCGCCGGCCGGATGGGCGACGCGTTCGCCCCGATCCTCGAAGGCGGCATGGATCCCGTCGCCGCGGCAGCCGAGGTACGGGCCCGGCTCAAGGCCAGCCGCCGGCCGGCCCGCCCCGTGCAGGTGGGCCATGTCGAGAACCGTGCCGTCCCGGGACCCGCCGGCGACATTCCGGTGCGGATCTACCACCCGCTGGACCCCGAGCCAGGCCCCGCCTTGCCCGTACTGGTCTATTTCCACGGCGGCGGATTCGTGCTGTGTGATCTCGACTCACACGACTCGTGCTGCCGCAGGCTCGCCAACGGCATCGGCGCGATCGTGGTCTCGGTCGACTACCGGCTGGCACCCGAGCACCCCTACCCCGCCGCAGTCGAAGATGCCTGGGCGGCAACGGAATGGGCGGCTGCCCACGCCGCCGAACTCGGCGGTGACCCGGCCCGGCTCGTGATCGCAGGCGACAGCGCGGGCGGCAACCTGGCTGCCGTGGTCGCGATGACAGCCCGCGACCGGGGCGGACCGGCGATCGCGTTCCAGCTGCTGATCTACCCGGTGGTGGATCAGCGTCGCAAATCGTCGCTGTCCAGCCCGCACACCAAGAGCGGGGTGCTGACCGCCGAACACATGCAGTGGTTCACCGCCCAATACCTCGGGGCGAGCGGCGCGCAGGCCGAGGTGTCGGCATCGCCGATTCTCGGTGACCTGACCGGACTTCCGGATGCGCACGTGTTGACGGGGGCCCTGGATCCGCTGTGCGAGGAAGGCGAGGAGTACGCCCGCAGGCTCGCCGCCGGCGGCGCGAAAGTGAGCGTCCGGCGTTACGAGCGGGGCTTCCACGGCTTCTTCAACCTCGCCGACCACCTGCCCGCCGCGGCGGAAGCCACCGAAGACGTGTGCGCCGTCGTCCGCGACGCCCTGAAATCCGACCTGAACAACCAAGACCGCACCTGAAAACCACTGAAAGGCAACCCATGAAGCTGAGGAACTCCCGCGCTCTGGTCACCGGCGCGAGCCGCGGCCTGGGCAAGAGCATCGCCGAGGTGCTTTCCGCGCGCGGTGTCGACGTCGCCGTGGTGGCCCGTGACGCCGAAGCGCTCAACCTGCTCGTCAAGGAGATCGGCGGCAAGGCCTACCCGACCGACCTGGGTGACCCGGCGGCCGTGGAGGGACTGCTGGACCGGGTCGAGGCCGACGGACCGGTGGACATCGTGATCAACAACGCCGGGATCGACCACGTCGGCCGGTTCCATCAGGTCAGCCCCGAGCAGATCCGCAACCTGCTTCAGGTCAATCTGGCTGCGCCGATGGACATCTGCCGCCAGGCGATACCCCGCATGGTCCAGCGCGGGCGGGGCCACCTCGTCAACGTCTCGTCGATGGGCGCGATTTCGCAGGGGCCGGGACTGACCCTGTACGGCACGTCGAAGGCCGGGCTGAGTCATTTCACCGCGGGCATCCGCGGCGAGCTGCGGGGCAAACCGGTCGGCACCACGCTGGTGCAGGTCGGTGAGGTGAAGACCGACATGATCGACCACATCCGCGCATTCGGTCCGGCGCGCCGCACCATCGAGCGGTCGATCCGGTGGCGGATGATTCCGCGCGACCAGTTGGACCCGGCAGTGGTTTCGGCGGCGATCGCCGATGCCATCGAGAACAACCGTCGCCACGTCATCCTGCCGCGCAACATCGTCCCGATGGCGAAGTTCACCGAATTCCCCCGCCGCGTCTCCGAACTCATGCTCACCGGCATCGACCAGGACAACGACTGATGCCCGGCGTGGACCTGACCGGCAAGGTCGCGATCGTCACCGGCGCCGCCCGCGGGCAGGGCGAGGCCGAGGCTCGGCTGTTCGCCGCACTGGGCGCCGAGGTGGTGCTGACCGATCTCCTCGTCGACGAGGGCCAGCGGGTCGCCGAGTCCATCGGCGCCGCCGCCCGCTTCGTCCGCCACGACGTAGGCAACGAAAATGACTGGCGCACAGTAGTGGACGCCGCAGTGCGCGAATTCGGCCGCGTCGACGTGCTGGTCAACAACGCTGCCATCTGCAAGGTGGTGCCGCTGGCCGAGCAGGACGCCGCCGGGTTCGAGCAGATGCTGCGGGTCAACCTCATCGGCGCCTTCCTCGGCATGCAGGCCGTCACCGGGCCGATGCAGGCCGCAGGCGGCGGATCGATCGTCAACATCTCGTCGCAGGCGGGTGTGCAGGGGCTGGCCGGTTACACCGCCTACGGTGCCTCCAAGTGGGGCCTGCGCGGCATGTCGAAGGTCGCGGCAATCGAGCTGGGCCCGTTGGGTATTCGGGTCAACACCGTCTACCCCGGCATGATCGACACCCCGATGATCGCCCATCTCGAGGTGGAACGCGGGCCGGGTGGCCATCCCGGTGCGCCGCTGACCCGCGTGGGCACGCCCGAGGAGATCGCCGACGTCGTCGCCTTCCTGGCCTCGGATGCGTCGTCGTACATCACCGGCGCGGATCTGACCGTCGACGGTGGTGCCAGCGCGGGCCGGATCCCTGTCACCCCGGTCCATACCAACTGAGAGGCGATCCTCGCCGACAGGCGTCCCCGGCAGCCGAAAGTGTCCCCCGGACACCGCGGCTGACCGGGTCGCCACACATCCTCACTGCCCCGGCAGCACCAGGATCTTGACGTGCGCCTCGGGGTCACGCAGCGACTCGAACGCATCGCCCAATCCGTCGAGGCCGACCCGCCCGGTGATGATCGCCTCGGCATCGATCTCGCCTGCGGCGAGCCGTGCCAGCACCTTCTCGTAGGCCTGGTCGTAGGGGCCGTGACCGAAATTGATGGCGATCTGCCGCATCTGCGCGACCACCGGGATGATGGTCTCCTCGGCGAACGGCGAAGCCACCACCTGGATGCGCGAACCCCAAGGCAGCGTGTGGGTAAGTGTGTTCAGGGTGCCGGCGCGTCCGCTGCACTCGTACGCGATCAGGAGACCGCCACCGGTCTTGCCGCTGCCCAGCAGCTCGTTGTACAGGGCGATTGGATCCTGCTCGCCCGGGTCGACGACGATGTCGGCACCCATCTTCGCGGCGAGCTCGCGGCGTTTGGGTGACGGCTCCGAGGCGATGACGGTGTGCGCACCGGCCGCCTTCGCGGCCAGGATCGTGCCCAGACCGATCGATCCGCATCCGATCACCAGAGCGGTGTCCGCGGGAGTCAGACCCGACTGCTGCATGTGCATCTCGCCGACGTGGAGCGGCTCGGCCAGAGCCGCGTGCTCCAGCGACAGGCCGTCGGGGACGTGCCGGACCCAGAAGGCGTCGACGACGATGAATTCGCCGAAGGCCCCATGGTATTGGTTCGAGTAGCCGATGATCGTCGGCATCCCGCTGCCCTGCTCCGTGGTGATACCGAGCCCGGTCACCCGGTCCCCCTCGGTGAAATCCTCCACGCCCGGGCCGGTTTCGACGACGGTGCCGGACCACTCGTGACCGAGGACCACCGGACGGGTGGCGTCGAACACCGCGAACGGATAACCCGCACCGGCGGCCACCTCGACGAACCGGCACGGATCCTTGGACATGCTCAGGTCACTGCCGCAGATGCCGCAGGCGGCCACCTTGATGCGCAGTTGCCCGGGCCCGGTGGCAGGCGGTTCGGTGACATCGGTGACGGTGAACTGACCGTCGAAGTACTCCGCGGCGCGCATCACGCCCCCTGCCCGGCGAGCTGCTCGGCAGGCTGGCCGTAATAGTCGGTGTGCGCCTTTGTGATTGCGCCGATCAGGCCGCCCAGCAGGTATTCGCTGTTGTCCTCGGCGAACTGCATGCTGGCCTGCCTGCCGACGTTGCGGTTCTTGAAGTGCGGGACGACCTCGGACGCGAACAGCTCGTAACTGCGCTTGGTGTCCTCCCAACTCGCCATGTCCACATGCATGATCAGAAGGGTGCCGAACCCGCCGGTCTTGTCGATGAGTCGCTCGATCTGAGCGATCGCGTCCTCAGGGGTACCGATGATGACCTGACCGAACTCGCCCAGATTGTCGGTGCGCCACTGGTTGATGATGCCCTCGGGTGTCTGCGCCCAGTCGGGACTTATGCCCTGTTGCCGGTTGACGTACTCGGCGATGGCATGGATCCGGCGGCTGACGGCCCGCTCGGCTTCGGCCCGGGTCTCGGCGATGAACATCGGATTGACCAGCCGCCAGGTGGCACGGTCCGCCTGGTACCCGTTTTCGGCCGAAACCTTCTCGTACACACCCCAGTTGCGGTCGAGCACGTCGAATCCGCTCGGCGAGCTGGCGGCCAGCGACAGGAGCGAGAGCCCGTGCGTGCCGGCGAGCACCGACCCGTTCGGCGAGATGGTCGAGGCGGTCGCCACCTCGATGCCCGCGGGATCGTAGGTCGGCAGTTGGGCCCGCGCATCGCAGAGGGTGAACCAGTCGGTCTCCATGTTGACGACCTCGCCGCGCAGCAGGCGCAGCACCGCCTCCAGCGCCTCGCCTTGCATGCGGCGCTGATCGATCGGGTTGATCCCCATCATGTGTGCGTCCAGCGGGATCTTGCCCGGCCCGGTGCCGACGATCAGCCGTCCACGGGTCTGCAGATCGAGCTGGGTGATGCGGTCGGCGGTGACCAGCGGGTGGTGGTACGGCAGCGACATCACGCCGGTGCCGAACCGGATCCGCTCGGTGCGCTCGGCCGCTGCCGCGATGAACACGTCTGGAGCGGGGACGATTTCGGATCCGGTCGAGTGGTGCTCGCCCATCCATGCCTCCTCGAAACCGAGATGGTCGAGATGCGCCATCAGGTCGATGTCGCGGCGCAGCTGCAGGGCCGGGTCTGCGTTGAGGGGGTGGTAGGGCGCCAGGAATGCCCCGAACTTGATCGAACTCGAATTCCACATGTCCGGCACGTTATCTGGATCGACTGATTGGATCAAGTGATCCAACAATCTGGACCTGCGAAGCCCCTCTCGCACCGCACTGATTCGGTCAGGCCCCGAGCAGCCGATCGACCCCGCCGACGACGAACCGCACCAGGTCTTCGTAGAAGTCCCGCAGTTCGGTCTCGTCCAGGCGGTTCCCGTTACGGCGCCATCCGTCCGCCCGGCTCAGCGCCTGGATGAAGTTCATGATCGAGATGGCCCAACGCAACTCCAGGCGCGCCGGGTCCGAATCGGGAAACGTCCGCTGAACCTGAGCGAAGAGTTCGTCTGGCAGGTGCTGCTCGGTTTCGAGCATCACCGGATGGTTCTCCTGTGAGATCTGAGCGATGATCTTGATCCACCGCATCCCCCGGACGCGGTGGCGGAGCAACAGTTTCAGATACGGCTCGGTGACCGCGCGGACAAGGGCGTCAGGACTTGGCGCGCTCGGATCGGCCGCGAGTGCCGCCACGTTGGCCGCGATCTCGTCGCGTACCGGTGCACCGATGTCGGTGAGCACCGCGCGCAGCAGGTCGTCCTTGGAGCCGAAGTGATAGTGCACCGAGGCCGCGCCGAGTCCCGCGGCCGCATTGACCGCCCGCACCGACACGGCGTCCACCCCCTGGGCGGCGAACAGCCGTTCGGCAGCCTTCACCAGGCGCAGCCGGGTGGCCGCGCCCTGCCGGTTCTGGGCGGCGACAGACACCCGACGAGCATGTCACGCGCCGGCAGGCTGCTCAGTTGCGCTCTACGCCGACGGCGTGTCGCCGGCGAGCGGCGCGAACCGCCCCTCGCCGTCGGGCGCATAGGTCGTGGTGGTCGTCACAGCGTCCACGGGCAGCGGACCGTACAGATGCGGGAACAACATCGCGTCGGGGTCCGTCGGGACTCCGGGCTCCCAGCGCACCGGGTCGGTCAACTTCGCCGGATCGATGTGCAGCAGCACCAGATCGCGCCGTCCGGAGTAGAGCCGGTTGGCCGGCAGATGCACCTGCTCAGGCGCCGAGAGGTGGACGAAGCCCTGCAGGCCCAGCGAGTCGGGACGGTGCTCACCGCTACGCTGGGCGCGCGTCCAATCCTCGACGCTGCACAAGTGAACCAGGACACGCGGGGACGGATGCATGCCGTCAGCTTGCCGGGCCAGCAACACGGCAGCCAAGTGAGACACGACACACCGGTGAACCCTTGGGGAACAAGGCCGGAATCCAAAACGTCTGACAGAGTAGACATACGCAATCAAGGCGCCTTTGCCGAGATGCGCAGAGCAGAAGACGGAGGAGCCATGAACGCAACTCTGACAAGCCCCGAGCTAACCAGAGCCGATCGCTGCGATCGTTGCGGTGCGGCCGCACGTGTGCGCGCGAAGCTGCCCTCAGGGGCCGAGCTGCTCTTCTGCCAGCACCACGCGAACGAGCACGAAGCAAAGCTGGTCGAGCTGGCCGCAGTGCTGGAGACCAGCGCGGCAGACGCCTGACCGCCAACAGCCGGCACCACCCGCCTGGGCAGGAGCACGTTTCGTCAGTAATGCTTGACTGGTCATGACTGGCCAGCCGCTTCCAGTACCACCATCACGCCACCACATCTGGCACATCACTCGACGCACGTTGTCGAAGAGCTGGGACGATTCCATCTTCTCGGAATCGGCACAGGCGGCGTTCTGGTGCGCGTTGTCACTGCCTCCCCTGCTACTGGGGATGCTCGGCAGCCTGGCCTACATCGCGCCGTTGTTCGGGCCGGACACCCTGCCGACGATCCAGGACCAGCTGATCAACGCGGCGAACAGCTTCTTCTCCCCCAATGTCGTCAACGAGATCATCGAACCGACGATCCGCGACATCGTCAGGGGCGCCCGCGGCGAGGTGGTGTCGGTGGGTTTCGTGATCTCGTTGTGGGCCGGGTCGTCGGCGGTGTCGGCGTTCGTGGACTCCATCGTGGAGGCCCACGATCAGACACCGCTGCGCCATCCGGTGCGGCAACGCTTCTACGCGTTGGGCCTGTACGTGGTCATGCTCGTCTCCGCCATCGGGATAGCGCCGCTGCTGGCGCTCGGGCCGCGGGCAGTCTCTGAGCACATTCCGGACAGTCTCGACAACGCACTGCGCTACGGCTACTACCCGGCGCTGTTCCTCGCGGTGTTCGTGGGGGTGACTGTGCTGTACCGGGTCTCGTTGCCTGCTCCGATCCCGACGCACCGCCTGGTGCTGGGCGCGGTCCTGGCGACGGTGGTGTTCCTGGTCGCCACGTTCGGGTTGCGGATCTACCTGACCTGGATCACGAGCACCGGCTACACCTACGGCGCATTGGCCACGCCGATCGCGTTCCTGTTGTTCGCGTTCTTCCTGGGTTTTGCCATCATGCTCGGCGCCGAACTGAATGCGGCGATCCAAGAGGAGTGGCCGGCGTCGGACACGCACGCCAGGAGGCTGCGGGAATGGCTGGAGGACAAAGCCCTCAACGGCTCCAACAATGGCGAGGCCCAGGCGCCGGCAGGAACGCCTGCGCCCGAGCCGACTGAACCGCCGCCGCCTACTTCTTGAGCGATTCGTAGATCTTCTTGCAGTCCGGGCACACCGGAGAGCCCGGCTTGGCCGACTTGGTCACCGGGAACACCTCGCCGCACAGCGCGACCACATGCGTGCCCATGACCGCACTTTCGGCGATCTTGTTTTTCTTGACGTAATGGAAGAACTTGGGGCTGTCGTCGTCGGTCCCGTCGTCGACGCGTTCGTCGGTGTCCGGGCGCTCGATGGTCTGGGTCTGCATAGTTTTATTGTGCCTGGCTGCGGGGCATAGGGAAATCCGCATGCCACGACCCGGTCCGGGTGTGGAACAGTAGAGGTATGAAACAAAGCCACGAGCTGAGTTTCGACGACGATTTCGGCGACGATTTCGGCAAGGAAGCCCGCCCGGTTCTCATCACCAAAGCCGCACCTGCCTACGAAGAGCAGCACCGCCAACGCGTCCGGAAGTATCTGACGCTGATGGCCTTCCGCATCCCGGCTCTCATCCTCGCCGCGGTTGCCTACAACATCTGGCAGAACGGACTCATCTCGCTCGCGATCATCGTGGCGTCGATACCGCTGCCCTGGATGGCCGTGCTGATCGCCAATGACCGTCCCCCGCGCAGCGCCGAGGAACCACGGCGGTATGCCGGGCGCGGCGAGCGGATCCCACTGTTCCCCACCGCGGAGCGGCCGGCGTTACAGAAGGACCCGTTTATGCCACCGCAACCGGACGCGGCGCGGACCGACGGCGATGAGCCCAGCTGAGCGGCTTCTTTAGCCATTCTCAGGACATTCTCAGGTCGGTTCGGAAAAACCGCAGCTCAACGGGCATGAATCCGGCGGACGGCGGGAACTCTCATGGGGTCTACGACGTTGTAGATCATGACAGTTCGAGCTGATCAGGAGGCCGTCATGGCAAATGCCACCACAAGCCGCGTCGACAGTGATCTGGATGCCCAGAGCCCTGCCGCCGACCTCGTGCGCGTGTATCTGAACGGCATTGGCAAAACGGCGTTGCTCAACGCCGCCGATGAGGTAGAACTCGCAAAGCGCATCGAGGCGGGCTTGTACGCCCAGCACGTGCTGAACACCAAGAAGCGCCTGGGCGAGAACCGGAAGCGTGATCTGGCCACCGTCGTCCGCGACGGTGAGGCAGCCCGCCGGCACCTGCTGGAGGCCAACCTCCGCCTGGTGGTGTCGCTGGCCAAGCGCTACACCGGTCGCGGCATGCCGCTGCTGGATCTGATCCAGGAAGGCAACCTGGGCCTGATCCGCGCGATGGAGAAGTTCGACTACACCAAGGGCTTCAAGTTCTCCACGTATGCCACCTGGTGGATCCGTCAGGCCATCACCCGCGGGATGGCGGACCAGAGCCGCACCATCCGACTCCCGGTCCACCTGGTCGAGCAGGTCAACAAGCTGGCCCGGATCAAGCGCGAGATGCACCAGAACCTGGGCCGCGAGGCCACCGACGAGGAACTGGCCGAAGAGTCCGGTATCCCCGTCGAGAAGATCAACGACCTGCTGGAGCACAGCCGCGACCCGGTGAGCCTGGACATGCCCGTCGGCACCGACGAGGAAGCCCCGCTGGGCGACTTCATCGAGGACTCCGAGGCGATGTCCGCCGAGAACGCGGTCATCTCCGAACTGCTGCACACCGATATCCGCCACGTGCTGGCCACGCTCGACGAGCGTGAGCAGCAGGTGATCCGGTTGCGGTTCGGCCTCGACGACGGCCAGCCCCGCACCCTGGATCAGATCGGCAAGCTGTTCGGTCTCTCCCGCGAGCGGGTCCGCCAGATCGAGCGTGAGGTCATGGCCAAGCTCCGCAACGGCGAGCGTGCGGACCGACTCCGCTCCTACGCCAGCTAGTCCCTCCGCCAGATGTGCCCCGCCGGTTTCCGGCGGGGCACGTCGCACATCTGGGCCGTTTCGGGCCTCGCGGGGTGTGTCCGGGCCGTTGTCCTGGGGTTTTGCCCCGCGCTGTGAGGTGCCCGACGCCCCGATGTTGCGCCGCAGTTCAAGAGCCGGAAACGGTAGACTGAGCCGTGACGTTTGGGCTGGGAAGGCGCGCATGAACGATCTGGTCGACACCACCGAGATGTACCTGCGGACGATCTACGACCTCGAGGAAGAGGGCGTGGTGCCGTTGCGCGCCCGCATCGCCGAACGGCTCGACCAAAGTGGTCCGACGGTCAGCCAGACGGTGTCGCGCATGGAACGCGATGGCCTGCTGCACGTCGCCGGCGACCGCCACCTGGAGCTGACCGACAAGGGCCGTGCTCTGGCCGTTGCCGTGATGCGCAAGCACCGGCTGGCCGAACGGCTGCTCGTCGACGTGATCGGGTTGCCGTGGGAGGACGTCCACGCCGAAGCCTGCCGCTGGGAGCACGTGATGAGCGAGGACGTGGAGCGGCGCCTGGTGCAGGTGCTCGACAACCCCACCACCTCGCCGTTCGGTAATCCCATCCCGGGGTTGTCGGACCTCGGCGTCGGTGCGGCGGGCTACGACGATGTCAGCCTGGTCCGGCTCACCGAACTCCCGGTCGGGTTGCCGGTGGCCGTGGTGGTCCGCCAACTCACCGAACACGTTCAGGGAGACACCGAACTCATCGGTCGACTCAAGGATGCGGGCGTGGTGCCGAATGCGAGGGTCACCGTCGAGGCCAACGACCACGGCGGCGTGATGATCGTGATCCCGGGACACGAGCAGGTCGAGTTGCCCCATCACATGGCGCACGCGGTCCGCGTCGAGAAGGTCTAGCACTCAACCGGCCCTGCGGCGCCACGTCCGCCGCGGCGGCAGTTGCACGCCGAGCTGTTCGGCCAGCCGATAGCCGGTGACCGCCAGCTCCCGGATGCGCTCCGGCCGCATGCCCGCTTGCAGCGCGGTGTCGAGCATGCCCGCCATCCGGTGCGTCGGCCGCGCGTCCAACGCGGCATCGAGCGATGCCCCGGCCAGCGGCCCGTCGCCCCGTGCATACGCCGAGAAGGCCAGCAGAACAAGCGCTTCGGCACGCCAGGGATCGGGCAGATTGCGGGCCAACAGCGCCCACAACGCTTCGGCCTGCTCCGCGCACTCCCCGACCGCCAGGGCGTAGAGCGTGTCGCGGACCCTCGGATCGGCCAACCCGACGGCCAACCGCGCCAACTCGCCACTGCCGGGCGTATCTCCCTCGGCGACCTGCACCGCTGCCCGCATCGCAGCCTCGACGTCCCCGCGCACCTCATCGTCGGGCCGGGTGTCCGGGCATCCCGGCCGCTGCACCGCGAGCTCCAGTGGTCGTTTCATCGAGGCGGCGGCCACCGGGTCCGGCCGGATCACCCGAAGTAGCTCGTCACGGCTGCCGTAGAGCCGCCGACCGTCGAGCACCGCAGCTGCCGCCAGCGGTGACGCGCCCGGGTCGTCCACGTATCCCTCTGCGCCACAACCGTCGGCGCAATGCCAGAACCCCCCGGCGGCCACCTGGTCCACCACGTGCGCGGCGTAGAGCTCGATGCCGTCCGCGGCCAGGGCCTCGTCCAGCACCGCCGCGAGGTCGCGATAGCGGTCATCGCACGCCAGACAGTCCCGGCTGTGGTCGTCCACGACCACCGCGATCACGGCGTCCGCGCCGGCATTCGCCGCGAGGTCGACCAGGTGCGCGACGCGTCCGGACATGTCGTCGGCCAGATCTGCACGCATGACGCAGCCCAACTCGCCCCGGTCGATGGTGACGAGCACGAGGCTGCGGTGCGGGACGAAGCCGAGCACCGCGGGCAGAGCGGCGATCAGCGCACCGGGGCGGTTGAGGTGGAAGTCGAACTCGGGCGAGGAGGGCGATGGTGTGGTCATGGCCCGACCGTGCCAACGAGCGCCGTCACGGGCCGCCGCGAGAACCGGGCGGCGAAGCCCCGTTGGGGATGGACGCTGCGCTGGGGATAACCCGTTTGTTCACGCGGTATTCGGCGTCAGCCACATGCGCCGGTTCGGCAACCCCGCGTAGACAGTTGACCCATGGGTTCGATGCAGGAGTATGACCTCGTCGTCATCGGTTCCGGTCCCGGGGGCCAGCGCGCCGCCATCGCCGCAGCGAAGCTCGGCAAGACCGTCGCGGTGATCGAGCGGGGCATGATGCTCGGCGGAGTGTGCGTCAACACCGGCACCATTCCGTCCAAGACGTTGCGTGAGGCCGTCGTCTACCTGACCGGCATGAGCCAGCGTGAACTCTACGGCGCGAGCTACCGCGTCAAGGACAAGATCACCCCGGCCGACCTGCTGTCACGCACCCAGCACGTCATCGGCAAGGAGATCGACGTCGTGCGGTCCCAGCTGATGCGCAACCGCATCGAGCTGTACACCGGGCACGGCCGATTCGCCGACGAGCACACGATCCTCGTCGAGGATCCCACCCGCGCTGAACTGGTCACTGTCCGTGGCCGTTTCATCGTGATCGCCACCGGGACCAAACCGGCCCGGCCGGCCGGGGTCACGTTCGACGAGGCACGCGTGCTCGATTCCGACGGCATCCTCAATCTCGCGACCTTGCCCACCTCGATGGTCGTGGTCGGCGCCGGGGTCATCGGCATCGAGTACGCCTCGATGTTCGCCGCGCTGGGCACCAAGGTCACCGTGGTGGAGAAACGCGACGACATGCTGGAGTTCTGCGATCCCGAGATCATCGAGTCGCTGCGCTTCCACCTCCGCGACCTCGCGGTGACGTTCCGGTTCGGCGAAGAGGTGACCGCCGTCGACATCGGTACTTCGGGCACGGTGACCACCCTGGCCAGCGGTAAGCAGATCCCCGCCGAGACCGTGATGTATTCGGCCGGACGCCAGGGCCAGACGGACCACCTCGACCTGGCCAACGCCGGCCTGGAGGCAGACACCCGCGGCCGCATCTACGTCGACGACAACTTCACCACCAAGGTGGACCACATCTACGCGGTCGGCGACGTCATCGGATTCCCGGCGCTGGCCGCGACATCCATGGAGCAGGGACGGTTGGCTGCCTACCACGCCTTCGGCGAACCCACCAAGGCCATGATGAGCCTGCAGCCGATCGGCATCTACTCGATTCCCGAGGTGTCGTTCGTCGGGGCCACCGAGGTCGATCTGACCAAGGATTCGATTCCGTATGAGGTCGGCGTATCCCGGTATCGCGAACTGGCGCGCGGGCAGATCGCCGGGGATTCCTACGGAATGCTGAAACTGCTCGTGTCCACCGAGGATCTGCGACTACTGGGGGTGCACATCTTCGGTACGAACGCCACAGAGATGGTCCACATCGGACAGGCCGTGATGGGTTGCGGCGGCACGGTCGAATACCTCGTCGACGCGGTGTTCAACTATCCGACGTTCTCGGAGGCCTACAAGGTCGCGGCGCTCGACGTGATGAACAAGCTGCGCGCGCTCAACCAGTTCCGCTACTGACAGTCCGATTCGAGGGCGGCGGGCGCCGCGTCGCCGGGGCCATCGGCCTCAGCGCGGACGAGCAGGCGCGCGATCCGGTCATCGAAGCGTGGTGAATAGGACACGTCGTCATCACAGCCGCCGCCGTCGAGTCCGCCGACCAATCCGGTCACCGTCGATCCCGAAACCCATGGGGCACCGCTGAAACCATCGGTCACGCCCGCACAGGCCAGGGCCGGGAATCCCTGCAGCGACGGCGCGGTCACGCCTCGGCACGCCATCGGGCTGCCGCCCTCACCCATCGGGTATCCGGTCACCGTCACCGGGCTTCCCGCCGCGGGCGCCGACCCCAGGGTCAGCCCGCCGCCGGACTCGGCCAACAGACTCGCGGTGGAATCCCCGGTCACCCGCACGATCGCATAGTCGGCCTGTGGATCCTGGTCGGCGAGCCAGCGCGAGTCCAGATACACGCTGCTGACGTGCCAGGTGTCACCGGCGCCCGCGCCGAAACCCGGCACGAACGTGGTGTCGACACCGTCGAGCAGGCAGTGCGCGGCCGTCAGGATGAGGTCCGCCGTCGGGGTGGCCAGCACCGAGCCGCTACAGGTGTGCGTCGTGGTGTCGCCCAGGAAAAGCGCCCCCACCCGACGATCCGGCGTCACCGACTCGACCCCGGCCTGCGACAACGCGCTGGCGGCAGCCGGTGTGCTGCTCGGCGGGGCGGTCGTGAGGTTCGCTGCCGCCCCACCGGCGGTGGGGCCCGGAACGGTGCACGCCGCCGCGCCGGCCACCGTCAGGGCAGCCGCGACTGTGAATATCGCCATCCGGGTCAAGCGCATCATCACGATTTTGCCTGATCGCGCGGAGAACTGCCGGAATGCGGCCCCCGACCCGGCGCGTTCGAACGCACAGCGGGGCGGGACGAACCCGCCGCCCGGGTATGCGGGACACTGGAGGACACGGCGGTAGGCCGTCCCAGCGTCCTGCCGCAGCGAGGAGACGAAGCGAGATGACCGACACCAGCGACACCCCCGACCAGCACTACCAGCCCGACCAGAGCGGCATGTACGAGCTTGAGTTCCCGGCCCCGCAGTTGTCGTCCTCGGATGGACGCGGGCCGGTGCTGATCCATGCGTTGGAGGGGTTCTCCGATGCCGGCCACGCGATCCGCCTGGCCGCCGAGCATCTCAAGGACACGCTCGACACCGAGCTGGTGGCGTCCTTCGCCATCGACGAGCTGCTCGACTACCGGTCGCGCCGGCCGCTGATGACATTCAAGACCGACCATTTCACCAGCTACGAGGAACCCGAGCTGAACCTGTACGCGCTGCACGACGGCGTGGGCACGCCGTTCCTGCTGCTGGCCGGCCTGGAGCCGGACCTGCGGTGGGAGCGATTCATCACCGCGGTGCGGCTGCTCGCCGAACAGCTCGGGGTCCGCCGGGTGATCGGCCTCGGCACCATCCCCATGGCGGTGCCCCACACGCGCCCCGTCATGCTCACCGCGCACGCGAACGACAAGGAGCTGATCGCCGACCACACGCCGTGGGTCGGCGAAGTCCAGGTCCCGGCGAGCGTTTCCAACCTGTTGGAGTTCCGCATGGCCCAGCATGGGCACGAGGTGGTGGGGTACACCGTGCACGTCCCGCACTACCTGGCCCAGACGGCCTACCCGCCGGCTGCCGAGGCACTGCTGGCCGAGGTGGCCCGGACCGGTTCGCTACAACTGCCGTTGGAGAAACTTTCCGAGGCCGGAGCCGAGGTCTACAGCAAGATCAACGAGCAGGTAGAGGCCAGCGAAGAGGTGGCTCAGGTGGTGACGGGGTTGGAGCGCCAGTACGATGCGTTCGTTGCCGCACAGGAGAACCGGTCTCTGCTGGCGCGTGACGAGGAACTGCCCAGCGGCGATGAGCTGGGAGCCGAGTTCGAACGGTTCCTCGCCCAGCAGACCGGTGACAAGCACAAAGACGACAGGTACAAAGACGGACGGGACGGCTTCGGCGACGGCTTCCCGAACGGCGACAACCACTCATAACAGCCCGACGCCGGGCCGAGGGCGAGGTGGACCAGCATGACCGAACGCAAACCCCATCTGCGGACCGTTCGCGAGCTCACACCGACGCTCGAGTACCGCACGATCCACGGATACCGACGGGCCTTCCGCGTGGCCGGGTCCGGGCCGGCGATCCTGCTGATCCACGGCATCGGTGACAACTCCACCACCTGGCACACCGTGCAATCGGCGCTGGCGCAACGGTTCACCGTGATCGCCCCGGATCTGCTCGGCCACGGCAGCTCCGACAAGCCGCGTGCGGACTATTCGGTCGCGGCGTACGCCAACGGCATGCGCGACCTACTCAGCGTGCTCGACATCGACCGGGTGACCGTGGTCGGTCATTCACTGGGCGGTGGCGTGGCGATGCAGTTCGCCTACCAGTTCCCGCAGTTGGTGGACCGGCTCATCCTCGTGGGCGCCGGCGGCGTCACCAAGGATGTCAACGTGGCGCTGCGGGTGGCCTCACTCCCCATGGGCAGTGAGGCGCTGGCCCTGCTGCGATTGCCCCTGGTGCTGCCGGCATTGCAACTGGCTGGTCGGGCCGCGGGCACGGTGTTGGGCTCAACCGGTCTCGGCCACGACATCCCGGACATGCTGCGCATCCTGGCGGATCTGCCGGAGCCGACGGCATCGGCGGCGTTCGCCCGGACCCTGCGCGCCGTCGTGGACTGGCGCGGCCAGGTGGTGACCATGCTGGACCGCTGTTACCTGACCGAATCGGTTCCCGTCCAGTTGATCTGGGGTCAAAGCGATTCGGTCATCCCCGTCAGCCACGCACACATGGCACACGCCGCAATGCCCGGTTCCCAGTTGGAGATTTTCTCCGGATCCGGGCATTTTCCGTTCCACGACGACCCCGACCGCTTCGTCGAGGTGGTCGAACGCTTCATCGACACGACCGAACCATCGGTCTACGACCAGGATCGGCTCCGCAACCTGCTGCGCAGCGGGCGGACCGAATCGACGATGAGCGGACCGTTCGACACTCAGATCGCGGTGCTCGACGCAATGGACGCGGACGAGCGCAGCGCCACCTGACCCGCTCCCCCCACACCGGGTCGGACAGTCCCGCAACGAGCCCGAGACGCGAGCCCCAGATGCGACGCCCAGATGCGACGTAGCATCGGGGCATGGCCATCGACGTCACCGTGTTACGGGTATTCACCGACCCGGACGGTAAGTACGGCAATCCGCTCGGCGTGGTCGACAACAGCACCGTCGCCCCCGACGACCGTCAGCGGATCGCCACCGAATTGGGTTACAGCGAAACGGTATTCATCGACCTTCCGCAGCCGGGAGCTAACTCCGCGAGTGCCCACATCTTCACCCCGGTCGCCGAGCTGCCGTTCGCAGGACACCCCACGGTCGGCGCATCGTGGTGGCTGCGCGAAAAAGGCTTGCCGGTCAACACATTGCGGGTACCCGCCGGGATCCTTCCGGTCGAGTACGACGACGATCGCGCCATTGTCAATGCCCGCTCGGAATGGGCCCCGGAATTCGCCATCTATGACCTGGCCACGGTCGACGAGGTGCTTGCCGCAGACCCCGACGATTTCGACGATGCCTACTTGTGGGCCTGGAGCGACGAAGCGCGCGGCACGTTGCGATCCCGGTCGTTCGCCTCACACCTGGGGATTCCCGAAGACGAGGCCACGGGATCGGCGGCGGTGCGGATGACCGACTATCTCAGCCGGGATCTCACGATCATCCAGGGGAAGGGTTCAGTGATCGAGACCCGCTGGAGTCCGGAGGGCTGGGTTCGTCTGGCCGGTCGCGTCGTCAACGACGGCACAACCCAACTGGACTGATCTACGCCTCGGCGCGATGCGCCCGCAGAGCTTCGATTTCGCGTTCGAAGTCCTCGGCTGAGGAGAATGACCGGTACACCGAGGCGAACCTCAGATAGGCGACCTCGTCCAGTTCGCGGAGCGGCCCGAGAATGGCCAAGCCGACCTCATGGCTGGGGATCTCCGGCGTGCCGAGGCCGCGGACGGCGTCCTCGACTTTCTGCGCCAAGACGTTGAGCGCATCGTCGTCGACCTGCCTGCCTTGACAGGACCGGCGCACTCCGCGGATGACCTTCTCCCGACTGAACGGCTCGGTTACCCCGCTGCGCTTCACCACAGCCAGCACCGCGGTCTCCACAGTGGTGAACCGACGTCCACACTCCGGGCACGACCGCCGGCGTCGGATTGCCTGCCCCTCGTCGGTCTCGCGGGAATCGACCACACGCGAATCAGGATGACGACAGAACGGACAATGCATTACCGCTCCTTCGTCATGCCGCCGGACAAGTAGTTCGAGCGCCCTTGAGCGTACCCGCGATGCCCTCGGCAGACTCACCGCCGGGTCCAATGGCATGTAGGTGCTCACGCCGACACCGGCCAGTGATGCTGCCTGCCAGGACGATTCAGCGGACATTGCGCTGCTCAGCCAACCGGCGCGAGCAGTGTCTGCCCGGCGTCGACCGCGGCGGAGTCGAGCTGGTTGAGGTCACGAATCTGCTCGACGACCCGGGCCACCGGGGCATCGGGGGCGACCCGGCGTGCCACCTGCTGCAGCGACTCCCCTGACTTCACCTGGACCACCGCGAGTTCGGCCGGCTGCGGGTTCTCCGCCCCCATCACCCCACCGAGTTGCGCCACCAGGCCGAGCCACACCGTGATACCGGCGGCGACCAGGGCCAGCAACACCGTCGTCAGCGGCGTGATGGGCCGGCTGCGGTGCGACGCCCGCGACATCAGCACACCGGTTCCGCGATAGTGGACCGCGCCGGCGGCAGGGCGGGCGTGGCCCGGGCGCTGCACCCGCTGCACCCGGCGCACCGGCCGGGCCACACCGGTACCGAAGGTGGCGCTGCCCTTGGTACCTGCGGCACCCGCGGTGCCTGCGGCGCCCCGGACCCGGGCCCGCTGCGGTGAGGACTGCCGCACGGCCCGAACAGCGCGGGAACGGCTATCGGCGGGGATATCGATGATCGCCATCTGACTGCCTTTCGGTGGACTCTTTCGCTCTTGTGTTCGAACATACTCGCTCAGGTGTTCGATTGATAGAACATGTGATCGAACTGTTGCCAAACGATAGAACAGGGCACCGACAAGTTCCGGCCACCGACCCCGCACACAGCCCCGAATCGCCACCCCATGCGCCCCACCAGCAGACACGCCCGCAACACGCGTCGAACACATGTTTGATTAATGTTCGATCAGGGACTACATTCGGCCCCATGAGCGACGACCGCAGCAGGGACGGCAACACCGAAAGCCCGGCCGGATCGGACGGCGCGGGCCCACGCCGGGCCGAGGGCGGCCTCACCGACCGGCAACGCACCATTCTCGACGTGATCCGCGCGTCGGTGACCACTCGCGGCTACCCGCCCAGCATCCGTGAGATCGGTGATGCGGTCGGATTGACCTCGACCTCGTCGGTCGCCCATCAGTTGCGCACCCTGGAACGCAAGGGCTACCTGCGCCGCGATCCCAACCGCCCGCGGGCCGTCGACGTGCGCGGCGCCGACGACCCGACGGCCGCAGCACTGGTGTCCACCGACGTGGCCGGCTCGGACGCGCTACCCGAGCCGACATTCGTGCCTGTGCTCGGACGTATCGCCGCAGGCGGCCCCATCCTGGCCGAGCAGGCCGTCGAGGACGTCTTCCCGCTGCCCCGCGAATTGGTCGGCGAGGGCTCGCTGTTCCTGCTCAAGGTCGTCGGCGACTCGATGGTCGATGCCGCCATCTGTGACGGCGACTGGGTGGTGGTACGCCAGCAGAGCGTGGCCGACAACGGCGACATCGTGGCAGCCATGATCGACGGCGAGGCCACGGTCAAGACGTTCAAGCGGACCCGCGGTCAGGTCTGGCTGATGCCGCACAACCCCGCGTACGACCCGATCCCGGGCAACGACGCAGCGGTGCTCGGCAAGGTCGTCACCGTGATCCGCAAGATCTGACCAGGAGAGGGCCCGGCCGCATCTGACAGCTGCCGGGCCCCACTGTCCTCAGTCCGTGCGCACGAACCCGTTCGTGCGGGCGAATTCCTCACTGGCGAACCAGATCTCGGCCACTGCGTCGTCGTACTCGCTGCTGTCGGGTGCCCAATACCGGCCGGACTTCGTGTCCGCCTTGATCGGATAACCCTCCGGCGCGCGGTGTGGGTCCTCCAACGGCAGATGGATGGCGGTGGCACTCGGTATCTCATCGAGTTCGATGGCGGCGTGGCGCCCACTGTGCGCCTCGCTGCTGTAGGCCTCGGCCTCGGTGATGACACGGGTCGGCGCGGTGTCGACGTTGTCCTGATCGCTCGGCACCGTCAGGCCGCCCAGCCCCGCGAAACCCTGAACCTCACGCACTGCGCCTACCGGGCCGGGCATTGACCCGGTATCCGCCAGGTCCTCGTCCACGAGTTCCGCTTCGACGTCGTCGACGTCGTCGCCCTCGGCGACCTCCTCGAAGTCGGCGTCGATGGGCGTATCGAGATCCTCGTCGTCGAAGTCGTCGTCCTCGAAGTCGTCATCTTCATAGTCGTCTTCGAAATCGTCCTCGTCGTCATAGTCGTCGAAGCCCTGCTCCCCGACCAGTCGCGAGGAATCCTCCGGCGGTTCCTCCTCCTCGCCCGGCGCCCCGTAGCCACCGGCCGATCCGTGCGGAGCGGCCCATTGACTGACCGGAATGGCGATATCGGTGGGGCCGTCGTACGGAGACGCCGCGCCAGATTCCTCGGCCGGCCCGGCGAACCGTGCCGTCGCGGCCTCGCCGTACGCGGCGCTCGGCCCGTAGCCGTTGGCCGCGTCGGCGCCACTGCCGTCGCGGTAGTCATCGTGGTCGTACCCTCGCGAACCGTAGCGCGCGTCGTCATATCGACCCTCGTCGTAGGACGAATCTCCCGGTCCACCGTCGTAGTCGTCGTCGAACGGATCATGGTCGAAGTCGTCATCGCCACCGGCGCGGCGTCGGTGCCACAGCGCGGCACCCACGATCAACCCGGCGAGCAACACGACCGGGATCACCGCGATCAGCCACCACCAGCTCCAGTGCCAGGAGAACGGCTTCTTGCTGTCCGCGTCGGAGGGCTGCGGACCGGCCGCCGGGGCCTGGTCGAGTCCAGGAACCTGCAGGCCGCTCAATTCGGAGGCGAGTTTCGACGGCTCGGTGGTGAACTTGTTGGCGTCGCGGTCCCACGAGATCGCTCCCCCGCTGAACCGCTGACTGATGACACCGCCGTCTTCGGTCTGGTCTGCCATCGGGGCGCCCAGCGCACCCTTGGCGCCTCCGAGCTTCTCCCAGGCCGCGTTCATCGCGCCCCGCACGATCACCGCGCCGTAGTCGGGAGTCCAGAAGATGACGGGGTTGTCGGCTGCGGCGAAGGTGCTGATCCGGCTGTTGGGGCCCAACCCGCCCTCGGACTCGCCGGCGGTCGGGAAGCCAAGATCGCCTTCCGGGCCACCGACGCTTTCGTACTTTTCGAGCAGCTGTCCGGTGATGGCGTTGGCCCCGGTGGCCGGGCTGTAGAAGATCTTGCCGCCGACGTAATTCTGGCCGAATCCACCGTCGCCGATCGGATACTGGTCGCCGTCCTTGGCTCCCAGAGGTCCCATCGCCCCGCCCGCCTCGCGACGCGCGGCGGCGATCGCCGAGGCGGGATCCGACGGTACGTCCAGACCGGCCAGCTGATCGGCCAGCTCCGGCGGCACCGTGGTGAACGCCTTGGTCTTGCGGTTCCAGGAGATCTCGCCGCCGGTGAACTTCTGGGAGATCACGTCGCCGTCGAACGTCTCGTCGTCGGAGGGGACGCCCAGTACTCCCGCGGAGCCGCCGAGCTTGTCCCATGCGGCGTTGATGGCGCCCCGCACCACCCGGGCGCCGGTGGACGGAGTCCAGAAGATGACCGGGTTGTCAGGCGCACTCAACGTCGAGTTGCGGCTGTCCGCGGCACGTCCGGCGCCCTCGTCGATGGTGGGAAATCCCATGTCGCCGTCGGCCGGGCCGCCCAGCGACTCGTACTTGTCCAGGATTGCGCCCTGCATGAAGTGCGCGCCGGTTGCCGGGGTGAAGAACATCTTGCCGCCGGAGAAGTTCTGCGCAAAGCCAGAACCCACCGCGTACACGCCACCCTGCCGCGGCCCGAGTGGGCCGCCGTCTCCCCCGTTGGCCTCCCAAGCGGCGGTGACCGCGGCGTCGGCATCCGACTCCGGGGTGGCCGAAGCCACCCCGGGCACCACCAAAGCAGCGACTGCGAGTGCGAGCAGGCCGACCGCCAACCGCCACACGGCCGCGTTCAGCCTCGCTCCCGGCCTAGTCATGCGCCCTCCCCGCTCGTTCGGCAAAGTTTTCTTAGAAATGTCCCGCCCGGACAACTTTGCGTCAGCACGTGACGATAACCAAGGAACGTGGCCGATCATGACCAAAAAAGGCCCAATATCTGGGTCCGAAGACCCAGATTTGGGCTTTTCTGGACGAATATCCGGATAAATCGGGCCCGATCGGCCCGTTAGACACCCAGCCCGCGACCGATGATCTCCTTCATGATCTCGGTGGTGCCGCCGTAAATGGTCTGCACTCGGGCATCCAGGTAGGCCCGGGCGACCGGGTACTCACGCATGTAGCCGTAACCGCCGTGCAGTTGCAGGCAGCGGTCGATGAGCTCCACCTGCTTCTCGGTCGAGTACCACTTCGCCATCGCGGCCTGCTCCACGGTGAGCTTCTCGTCGAGGTGCAACCGGATGAACTCGTCGACCATCATCCGGACCACGGTGGCCTCGGTCGCCAGTTCGGCCAGGAGGAACCGGCTGTTCTGGAAGCTGCCGATCGGCTTGCCGAACGCCTTGCGCTCCTTGGTGTACTGCACGGTCTGCTCCAGCACCGCCTCCATCGCCGCGGCGGCCATGATCGCGATCGAGATGCGCTCCTGCGGCAGGTTCTGCATCAGGTAGACGAAACCCTGACCTTCCTCGCCGAGCAGGTTCTCGACCGGAACCTTGACGTCGGTGAACGACAGCTCGGCGGTGTCCTGGGCGTCCAGACCGATCTTGTCCAGGTGCCGGCCCCGCTCGAAGCCCTCCATCCCGCGCTCGACCACCAGCAGAGAGAAGCCGAGAGCGCCCTTCTCCGGGTCGGTCTGGGCGACGACGATCACCAGATCGGAGTTGATGCCGTTGGTGATGAAGGTCTTGGACCCGTTGAGGACGTAGTGGTCACCGTCGCGCACCGCACGGGTCTTGATGCCCTGCAGGTCGCTACCGGTGCCCGGTTCGGTCATTGCGATCGCCGTGATCAATTCGCCCGTGCAGAACTTGGGCAGCCAACGCTGCTTCTGCTCCTCGTTGGCCAGCCGGAGCAGGTACGGCGCGACGACGTCGTTGTGCAGGCTGAAGCCGATGCCGCTGTAGCGACCGGCGACGGTCTCCTCACAGACGATCGTGTTGTACCGGAAGTCGTCGTTGCCGCCGCCGCCGTACTCCTCGGGCACCGCCATCCCGAGAAAGCCCTGCTTACCCGCCTCGAGCCAGACCCCACGGTCGACGATCTTGTCCTTCTCCCACTGGTCGTGGAACGGCGCGACATGTTTGTCCAAAAACGCCCGGTACGACTCGCGGAACAAGTCGTGTTCGGGCTCGAACAACGTGCGGTCGTACTTCACAACACTGCCCATGGTGTGACCTCCGGTACTGGTTACTGAGTTGGGGTCAACCTATACCAACCGGGTGGTTGGTCAGCCCTGGGGAGGGTGGGTACCGCCCGTAAACTCTGCTCATGCCCCGGTCCCCCATGAGCCTCGCGCACTGGGGCGCCTTCACCGCGAACGTCGCCGACGGCGACATCGCAGCCGTCACCCCGATGGACGGTGACACCGATCCCTCTCCGTTGCTCGGAAACCTCGCGGGCTCGATCCGGCACCGCGCCCGTATCGCCGGGCCCGCAGTGCGACGCGGCTGGCTGCGCGACGGCCCCGGTCCCAGTACGGAACGGGGCGCCGACGAGTACGTCGCGGTCTCCTGGGACGAGCTCACCGAGTTGCTGGCCGAGGAGCTGCGCCGAGTCGTCGACACCCATGGCAACGAGGCAATCTACGGCGGCTCCTATGGGTGGGCCAGCGCCGGACGCTTCCACCACGCGCAGAGCCAGGTGCACCGCTTTCTGAAGATGCTCGGCGGCTATACGTCTTCCCGCCATTCCTACAGCCTGGGCGCGACCGGGGTCATCATGCCCCGGGTGGTCGGAACCCATGATGATCTGTTCAAGCGCTCCACCGACTGGGAGGTCATCACCGAGCACACCGATCTGCTGGTGTGCTTCGGCGGTCTGGCGCTGAAGAACACCGGCATCAATCACGGTGGCACCACGGCACATCCGGCCCGCGACGCGCTGCGCCGGATGCGTGAGCGCGGCGGGAAGATCGTGTCACTGAGCCCGCTTCGTGACGACGTCGAGGGCGACTGCCGATGGCTGGCCCCGGTCCCCGGCACCGATGTCGCGGTGATGCTCGCTCTGGCCTACGTGCTGGCCACCGAGGGACTGGCCGATCTCGATTTCCTCGACACGCACTGCACCGGATACCAGCGGTTCGAGCGCTACCTGTTGGGCCGCGACGACGGAGTCGCCAAGAGCCCGCAGTGGGCGTCGGCGCTCAGCGGCCTGCCCGCCGGCGAGCTCGTGGACCTGGCCAGGCTGATGGCGGCCTCCCGCACCCTGGTCACCGTCAGCTGGTCGTTGCAGCGGATCCGGCACGGCGAGCAGGCGCCCTGGATGGGCCTGACCCTGGCGGCCATGCTGGGCCAGATCGGTGTGCCCGGAGGAGGTTTCGGGCACGGCTACGGGTCGATGAACGAGCCGGGGTTGCCGCCGCTGCGCTGCGGCCTGCCCGCGCTGCCACAGGGCCACAATCCGGTGCAGACCTTCATCCCCGTCGCGGCCGTCACCGACATGCTGCTGCACCCCGGACAGCCGTTCGATTACACCGGACTGCACCTGACCTACCCCGACATCAGGTGCGTGTACTGGGCCGGCGGCAACCCGTTCCACCACCACCAGAACATTCCGAGGTTGCGCCGGGCCTTCTCCCGGGTGGACACCATCGTGGTGCACGACCCGTACTGGACGGCGATGGCCAAGCACGCCGACATCGTCGTGCCCTCGACCACCGCCTATGAGCGCGAGGACTACTCGGGTTCGCGCAATGACCCGCTGCTGGTCGCCATGCCCGCACTGACCCCGCCGTACGGCGACTCCCGAGACGACTACACGACGTTCTCCGCCCTGGCCGAGCGGCTCGGTTTCGGTGAGCAGTTCACCGAGGGCCGCACAGCACGGCAGTGGCTCGTCCATATGTACGAAAAGTGGTCTGCCGGGCTGGATTTCGAGGTGCCCGGGTTCGACGAATTCTGGGCTGCGGGTCACCTGCGGTTACCCACCGAACCGGGGCTGACGCTGCTGGCCGATTTCCGGGCCGATCCGGTCGGGCACCGGCTGGCCACGCCAAGCGGGCGCATCGAGATCTTCTCGCAGACCATCGACGGGTTCGGCTACGACGACTGCGCCGGCCACCCCCGCTGGTACGAGCCGACCGAGTGGCTCGGCGGAGAGCGGGCCGCCCGCTATCCGTTGCATCTGCTGGCCAATCAGCCCGCAACCCGCCTGCACAGCCAACTCGACGGCGGCGCCACCAGTCAGGCATCGAAAGTACAAGGGCGCGAACCGATCCGCATCCACCCCGATGACGCCTCGGCCCGCGGGCTCGCAGACGGTGACGTGGTGCGGGTGTTCAACGACCGTGGGGCGTGCCTGGCCGGGGTGACGATCGACGACCGGTTGCGCCCGTCGGTGGTGCAGCTGCCGACCGGAGCGTGGTACGACCCGGCCGAACCGTCAGATCCTGATTCGATGTGTGTGCACGGCAATCCCAACGTGTTCACCGACGACGTCGGGACCTCGTCGCTGGCACATGGCTGCACCGGCGCGCATGTGCTGGTGCAGGTCGAGAAGTTCGATGGAGTCCTCCCCCCGGTGCGGGCACATGAACCGCCGGTGATCCGGCAACGCTGAAACCGTTGGGCCGCCACCACTTCGGCCGTTTTCCGGTGACAGTTGCGTGCCGGTGCAAAGATCCCTTCAGCGCTGACGGCTTCGTCAGCAGAAGGAGATCCGGGCCGATGCGATTCTCACCCCGTTCTGCTGCCAGGTCACTGCTGGTCGGCGCCGTAGCGGTATCCGGCTCGGTGGTCATCGGCCTGACGCCCGTCGGCACCGCGGCAGTCGGTCTGGTGGTGGCGGTGACACCGCTGATCGTGCCGGGCACCGGAACCCCGAACCCGCAGGACTCCAACAACTACCTGGCCAATGCCGTGGCCTACTACGTCCAGCCCAGCGGCAGTTGTGGCGCCGAGGATTGTGCGGCGCCGGTGGCCATCCCCTACATCGCCCAGTTCTGGCCCATCCCGCTCCCCGGCTGGGGCGGACTGGAGGGCGCCAAATGGAACGTGTCGGTGGCCAGCGGGGTGACCCGACTGACCAGTGAACTCGTGGGTGCCAACAACCCCAGTGCGGCGCATCCCGTGACCGTCTTCGGCTACTCGCAGGGCGCAACGGTGGCCGGCATCGTCAAGGGCAACCTCGCGGACCTGACCGACGAGCAGAAGCAGAATCTGAGCTTTGTCCTGATCGGTAACCCCAACCGCCCTGACGGCGGCCTGTTCGAGCGGCTGGCGATCCTCGGGACCGTGCCGATCCTCGACGCGACATTCGGTCAACCCACTCCGACGGACACCGGCATCGAGACCTACGACATCGCGCTTCAGTACGACGGTGTCGCCGACGCGCCGTCATGGGTGCTCAATCCGCTCGCCCTGGCGAATGCGCTGGCCGGATTCGAGTACGTGCACGGCTCCTACCTGGACCCCCGAGGTGACGATCCGGACACCGCGACGCCGTACGGCTACACACCAGAACAGGTGCAGGCCGCGATCGAGAACGCGAAAGCGAACTGCAGTGCCGAAACCCACTGCCAGAAGGTCGCCGGCAGCGATACCTACTACGTCACCCTGCCGGCGAAGACGCTGCCGATCATGCAGCCGCTGCTCGACCTGGGTGCGGCGACCGGCACGTCCGCCGTGGTGATTCCGATCGTCGACCTGATCTCCCCGATGGCGCAGACCCTGATCGAAACGGGTTACACCAGAACCGACTACAGCAGTCCGACACCGTTCCAATTGCTGCCCAGGTTCAATCCGGTCAAGTTGGCCACCGACCTGGTGAACGACATTCCGGAGGGCATCCGGGCCGCGCTCAACCCCGGGCTCGACCCACTGCCGGGATGGACCGATCCGACGCAGTCCGGCGTGACCGTCCGGATCCCGGACACGGCCGACAAGACCGTTGTCGACACCACAAAAGTGTCCGCCACCTCCGATGACAAACCGCTCCGGCGTCTGAGCACGGTCACCGAGCCCGAGACGGCGCCGAACGCTGCCGACGCCGACGCGACAGCCCCGAAGCAGCGGGCCTCATTGCCGAAAGCGCTCGCCACCAAGGGACATCCGGCGCGTGACATGGCGAAGTCGCTCCGAAGCAGCGTGCGCAAGGCCCTGGGCCAGGACGGCGCGAAAGACAAGGCCACGGACCGTGCCGAGGCAAAGGACACCGGCACCAAGGACACCGGCAGCAAGAAGAAATCTGCCGCCTGACGCGCGCTCAGAAGGTGGCGAACTCACCCAGGCTCGCGGCCAGTGCCATGGGCACCCGCGCCTTGATGCGGGTGCCGTCGGCCGTGTGCTCGGTGGCGTCCACCCGACCGTCGGCGTGCACCCGCGCGACCAGATCCCCGCGGTCGTAGGGAATCGTCACGTCCACCGTGGCGTCGGTCGGCGGGATCATCTCCGCCATCCGGGCCCGCAATCGGTCCAGCCCCTCGCCGGTGTGCGCAGAAACGAAGACCGCATCGGGCAGGGCGCGGCGCAGCGCGGCCAGTCCGAGGTCGGTGGCCGCGTCGATCTTGTTGACCACCAACAGCTCCGGGGGCGGGGCGATGTCGTATTCGACGATCACGTCGTTGACCACCTGCCGGACCGCATTGATCTGCGCCAGCGGATGGTCGTCGGACCCGTCCACGACGTGCACCAGCAGGTCGGCGTCGACCACCTCTTCGAGCGTGGACCGGAAGGCCTCGACCAACTGGGTGGGCAGGTGCCGGACGAAACCGACGGTGTCGGTCAGCACGAAAGGCCGGCCGTCGTCGAACTCGCCACGCCGCGTGGTGGGTTCGAGCGTGGCGAACAGGGCGTTCTCCACCAGCACACCGGCCCCGGTCAGTGCGTTGAGCAGGCTGGACTTGCCGGCGTTGGTGTAGCCGACGATGGCCACGGAGGCGGCATCGGAGGTCAGCCGCCGGCTGCGCTGGGTGTCGCGGATCTTCTTCATGTCGCGAATCTCACGGCGCAGCTTGGCCATCCGCTCCCGGATACGGCGGCGGTCGGTCTCGATCTTGGTCTCACCGGGCCCGCGGGTTCCCACGCCACCACCGGCACCGCCGGCGCGACCGCCGGCCTGGCGCGACATCGATTCACCCCAGCCACGCAGCCGGGGCAGCATGTACTCCATCTGGGCCAGCGACACCTGCGCCTTGCCCTCCCGGCTGGTCGCGTGCTGGGCGAAGATGTCCAGGATCAGCGCGGTGCGGTCGATCACCTTCACCTTGACGACCTTCTCCAGCGAATTGAGCTGCGCAGGTGAGAGTTCGCCGTCGCAGATCACGGTGTCGGCCCCGGTCGCCAGGACCACCTCGCGCAGTTCGACGGCTTTGCCCGAGCCGATGTAGGTGGACGGGTCGGGTTTGTCGCGGCGCTGGATCAGCCCTTCGAGTACTTCCGATCCGGCGGTCTCGGCGAGTGCCGCCAGCTCGGCCAGACTGGCGTCCGCGTCAGCCGCGCTGCCGTCGGTCCACACTCCGACCAGGACCACGCGCTCCAGCCTGAGCTGGCGGTACTCGACCTCGGTGACGTCGGTGAGTTCGGTGGAGAGCCCGGCGACGCGGCGCAGTGAGGCGCGATCTTCGAGGGCCAGCTCGCCGGTGCTGGGTGTGGCGGGATGTTCTGGATGAGTCATATGTACTTACAGGTTGTCACGTGGGTCCGGCCGCGCGCACCCCAATTTGGAGAGCACAGTGTGCCACCGAGTTCTCCCACCACTCGTTGCTCAGCTCACCGCGCGCCACCAGCACGGAGGGACCGCGCAGGAAGCTGGTGGACTCGGTGATCGTCACGGTGACCTCCCCGCCGGGGATACGCACCCGCAACGTCCCGGTATCGGCACCCTGACCGGCCAGGGCCGCCAGCGCGGCCGCGACGGTGCCGGTACCGCAGGAACGGGTCTCACCGACACCACGCTCGTGCACCCGCATCGAGACCGCGCCGTCCACCGGAGCGGTCAGGACCTCGACGTTGACGCCTTCGGGGAACAGCTGCGTGTCGAACGACACCGGTGCGGCCACATCGAGTGCCGCCAACTCGTCCTCGGTCAGCCCGACGCAGGCCAGGTGCGGATTGCCCATGTCGACGGCCAGCCCGCTGACGGTGCGGCCGCCGACGACGGCGGTGCCGGTGCCGAACTGGTTGGCCTTGCCCATCTCGACGGTGACGTCGGCGGTCGTCGCGTCGACGCTGTGCAACACCACCGGACGGGGACCGGCCAGCGACCCGACCACGAACTCGTCTGCGGATTCCAGTCCGGACGCGCGCAGGTAGTGCGCGAACACCCGCACGCCGTTGCCGCACATCTGCGCGATCGAGCCATCGGCGTTGCGGTAGTCCATGTACCAGTCGGAAGCCGCCACCCCGTCGGGAAGTCGGTCGAACACCCCGGCGGCCTGCGCGGCACCTGCGGTCGTCACCCGCAGCACGCCGTCGGCGCCGAGACCGCGGCGCCGGTCGCACAGGGCGGCGACGGCATCCGGCGTCAGCGACAACGCGGCGTCGAGGTCGGGCAGCACCACGAAATCGTTCTGGGTGCCGTGCCCTTTCACAAAACCAACTGCGCCGAAGATCACCTGTTCAGGATACGTGGCGCCACGCCCGCAACGCGTCGCGCACCAGTCCGTCGGCGGCCCCGTCCAACCACACCACCCGATGGTCACGCCGGAACCAGGAGCGCTGCCGACGTACATAGCGGCGGGTGCCGATGAACGTCGGCTCCCGCGCGGCCGAGCCGTCTCCCCCGGCATCCAAGTCAGCCAACACCTGCGCATAGCCGAGCGCCCGCGCCGCGGTGACCCCGTCGCGCAGGCCGCGACCGATCAGCGTGTGCACCTCGTCCACCAGGCCTTCGTCGAACATCAGGTCGGTGCGCTGTTCCAGGCGCTGGTCGAGAATGGCTGTGTCCCAGTCCAATCCGATGATCGCAGTGTCCCAGCGGGGGGTGCCGATGCTCGGCGCCGAGGCCGCGAACGGCTGACCGGTGAGCTCCACGACCTCCAGAGCTCGCACGATGCGCCGGCCATCCGTCGGCAGGATCGACGCCCCGGCCGCCGGGTCCACCCGGGTCAGCTCGACGTGCAGGGCGGCCACCCCCACCTCGGCCAGTCGCGCCTCCCACCGCGCCCGCACCACCGGATCGGTGGCCGGGAACGTCCACTCGTCGAGCAGCGACTGGATGTAGAGCATCGAACCGCCCACGATCACCGGCACCGCGCCGCGGGCTGCGATGGCCTCTACGTCGGCCGCGGCCTCCTGTTGATACCGGGCCACCGTCGCGGTCTCGATGACGTCCAGGACATCGAGCTGGTGGTGTGGGATGCCTCGCCGCTCGGCGATCGGCAACTTGGCGGTGCCGATGTCCATGCCACGGTAGAGCTGCATCGCGTCGGCGTTCACGATCTCACCACCGAGCTGTTCGGCGAGCGCGAGTGCCAGGGCTGATTTTCCCGTGCCGGTCGGTCCGATGACCGCGATGGGCCGCGTCACGGCAGCCATTCGCCGACGAAGTAACCGACGCCGTACGGGGCTCCGCGATAGCGCTCACGGGCCGATCCCGGCTCGGGTTCGGTCAGTCCGGCCAGTACCTGGTAGGCAACCCTGCCGAGCACGGTCCCGGGCAGCTCGGCCAGCGCCGCGAGGTCTCCGGTGGCCAGGGCATCGTCGACTTGCTGTTGGACCGGCGCCGAGTCCGGGTCGTGGCCACCGGGGGCCGCCGGGGTGAGCGTGTTCAGGCCATCGGCGACCACGAGGACACCGACAGGATCCGGAGACTCATCGAGCCGGGCGCGCAGGACGCGACCTCGGGCCAGCGCATCGCCGACCTGCTGTGATGCGGCACAGACGTGCACCTCGATGTCGGCGCCGGGGGCAACCTGCCCGCGGATCCACCCGGCGACCAGGGCACAGAGCGGCAGTGCGACCGGATCGCCCACCGCCCCGGCACCGAGAGCCACGGGGACGTCGACGCCGTAGCCGGCGAAGGTCCCTGCACAGTCCGGCCCGTACACCGCGCCATTCGGGCCGACTCCGATCGCCAGCCAGCGCGGCGGTAGCGAACCCGCTGCGGCGACGACGGCCTCCCGCAGGTCGGCCACCTCGCCCGCGGCCGCACCCACCAGTTCGGGCACCAGGACCGGTGTGGCAGGGACGATCGCAATGGCGCTCAGCACCTCACCAAACTAGTGCGCGATCCCTTCCGGGCCGCGCGCCGAGGCCCGGTAGGACGCCAGATCGGCCCGTGTGAGAGCCCGTCCATGCGAGTTTGTCCGGGCATTGCGCCTAAAGCCGTGGGCACGGCACAGCACGACCTGCTTCAATAGCGGACAAAGCGACAGCATCAGGCGCCGCGTCGCGCGGCAGATGCGCGGGCAACCGTGCGGAGTACGAGGAGCGGATATGACAACCAGTGAGCCAGGCGGAGCCACCCCCGAGCCGACGTCCGGGCCCACCCCGAAGCCCACGCCCTCGCCCGGTCCGAGGCCCGGACCACCCCGCCCCGTTCCCCGCCCCAGCCGGGTCGCACCCGTAGTTGCCGTGGCCCCGGCCGGCGACCCACACCAGTTCGGACGCGTGGACGCCGACGGCACGGTGTGGTTGATCAGCGGATCCGGCGAGCGTGTCATCGGCTCGTGGCAGGCGGGCGACACCGAGTCGGCGTACGCGCACTTCGGTCGGCGCTTCGATGATCTGCACACCGAGGTCGCGCTGCTCGAACGCCGGCTGTCGTCGGGCACCGGCGATGCCCGCAAGATCAAGTCGGCGGCCGCAGCGCTGGCGGAAAGTCTGCCCACCGCAGCAGTTCTCGGCGATGTCGATGCGCTGAACGCCCGCCTGTCGGCCATCCTGGAACACGCCGACGAAGCCGCCAAGACCGAGCGGGCCCAGCGCGACGAGCACCGCGCCGCCCAGACCGCACGCAAGGAGGCGCTCGCCGCCGAGGCCGAGGATCTGGCGGCCAACTCCACCCAGTGGAAGTCCGCCGGTGACCGCCTGCGCGAGATCCTCGATGAGTGGCGCACCATCACCGGGCTGGACCGCAAGCTCGACGACGCCCTGTGGAAGCGCTACTCGTCGGCCCGCGAGACGTTCAACCGTCGTCGCGGCTCGCACTTCGCCGAACTGGACCGCGGGCGCGTAGGCGCCCGCCAGCTCAAGGAAGCGCTGTGCGAGCAGGCCGAGCAGCTGTCCGGCTCGACCGACTGGGGCGCCACCGGTGCCGCGTTCCGCGACCTGCTGACCCAGTGGAAGGCGGCCGGACGCGCCGCCAAGGACGTCGACGATGCGTTGTGGCACCGGTTCAAGGCCGCCCAGGACACGTTCTTCGGGGCCCGTAACGCCGCCCACGCCGAACGCGACGCCGAGTTCAAGGCAAATGCCACCGCCAAGGAAGCGCTGCTGGCCGAGGCCGAGAAGATCGACACGACGGATCTGGATGCCGCCCGCGCCGCACTGCGCACGATCGGTGACAAGTGGGACGCGATCGGCAAGGTCCCCCGCGAGCGGGCCGCCGATCTGGAACGTCGCCTGCGGGCTGTGGAGAAGAAGGTCCGCGACGCCCCGGCCGGTGGTGTCGACCCCGAGGCGCAGGCCCGTGCCGACCAGTTCCGTGCCCGTGCCGAGCAGTTCGAGAAGCAAGCCGAGAAGGCGGAGGCCGCCGGCCGGGCCAAGGATGCAGCCGAGGCCCGGGCGAGCGCCGAACAGTGGCGTCAGTGGGCCGACGCCGCGGCCGCCACACTCGGAGAGCGCAGATAGCAGCCAGGCCTGGCTGAGCGCAGCTAGGCCTGGTCTGGCTGGTCCGGCTTCTCTCCGGCAGCCTCGGTCTTCGTGACGTCGTTCTTGGTCACGTTCGTTTTGGTCACGTCGGCCTTGCCGTCGCCTGGCATGGGGATGCCGAGCACGCCGTGCTGTTGATGCTTCGCGGCTTCGCGGCGCCGATCCTCTTCTGCCGCCAGCTGCAGTGCGGTGCGCGACCACACCACGCGGGCCCAGTGGAAGGTCAGGACGATCACGGCCAGCCATCCGATGATCAGCCCGATTCCCGGGCCGGGATGGCCCGCGGCGGTCTGACGCGACCACACCGCAAGCATCCCGAGCGCGCTGGCCACCGCAGAACCGGCCAGTGCTGTCCAGGCCAGCGCCCAGCGGCGGGTGATCAGCGCCAGGGTTGAGAACCCGACCGAGAACACCAGCGCCAACCAGGTGAACACCCGGGACGGCAGTGAGATGCCGTCGCTCACGGCCGTGGCGTCACCGACCAGGACGTCGAACCCCTTGGTGGTGCCGGTGTGCGGCAGCACGAACGACAGCAGCACCACGAACACCAGGATGGCCACGACCATCGCCCGCGGCCCCGTGTCGAATTCGCGGGTGACCTTGCGCTCGACGGCCGCCAGGTCGTCCTTGAACCGGTCGAAGTCGCTTTCGTTACTCAACAGCCACATCCTCCTGATGACGGCGGGGTTTCCGGCGCACCGATCCGCGGCAGCCCGAGGCCGACGCCGGTACGCGGGCGCCGCCCCGCCTCATGGGCGTCGCCGGCGAGGGTACGGCGGTGGGTCGCCAACGGGGCGTCGGCGATCAGGTGGTGCGGCGCGGCGCCGGTCACGGTGGTGGTGACGATGTCGCCGGGACGGATCCGCTCCGCGTCGGCGCCGGGGCTGAAATGCACCAGCCTGCCGTCGCGGGCCCGGCCCGACATGCGGGCGGTGCTGGCGTCCTTTCGCCCCTCACCCGTGGCGACGAGCAGTTCCACCGCCCGACCGATCTGAGCCTGGTTCTCCTCAAGGGAGATCCGCTCCTGAAGGTCGATCAGCCGCTGATAGCGTTCGGAGACAACCGCTTTCGGCAACTGGTCGGGCATGTCGGCGGCCGGGGTGCCGGGCCGGATGGAGTACTGGAAGGTGAACGCGGTGGCAAAGCGGGACCGCTCGACGACGTCGAGGGTGGCCTGGAAATCTTCCTCGGTCTCGCCGGGGAAGCCGACGATCAGGTCGGTGGTGATGGCCGCGTCCGGGATGGCGGCTCGCACCTTGTCGATGATGCCCAGGTAGCGGTCGGCCCGGTACGAGCGGCGCATCGCCTTGAGGACCCGGTCCGAACCGGACTGCAGCGGCATGTGCAGCGTCGGGCAGACGTTGGGGGTCTGCGCCATCGCCTCGATCACGTCGTCGGTGAACTCGGCGGGGTGCGGTGAGGTGAACCGCACCCGCTCCAGCCCTTCCACGTCGCCGCAGGCGCGCAGCAATTTGGCGAACGCGCTGCGGTCGCGCGGCACATCGGGGTCGGCGAAAGAGACGCCGTAGGCGTTGACGTTCTGACCCAGCAGGGTGACCTCGAGCACGCCTTGGGAAGCCAGGGTCTGCACCTCGGCCAGGATGTCCCCGGGTCGGCGGTCGACCTCTTTGCCGCGCAGCGACGGCACGATGCAGAACGTGCAGGTGTTGTTGCAGCCCACTGAGATCGACACCCAGGCCGCATAGGCCGACTCGCGCGTCGCGGGCAGGGTGGACGGAAACTCCTGCAGGGCCTCGACGATCTCGACCTGGGCGGCGCGGTTGTGGCGGGCCCGTTCCAGCAGTGTGGGCAGGGACCCGATGTTGTGGGTGCCGAAGACCACGTCGACGTATGGGGCGCGGCGCAGGACCGAGTCGCGGTCCTTCTGGGCCAGGCATCCACCGACGGCGATCTGCATGTTCGGATCGGACTGCTTGCGCGGGGCCAGGTGGCTGAGGTTGCCGTAGAGCTTGTTGTCGGCGTTCTCGCGCACCGCACAGGTGTTGAACACGACGATGTCGGCGTCGGCGCCGTCAGGGGCCCTTCGGTATCCCGCGTCCTCCAGCAGGCCCGACAGCCGCTCGGAGTCGTGCACGTTCATCTGACAGCCGTAGGTGCGGACCTGATAGGTGCGTTCGGAGCCGGGCTGTGTCGTCGATTCCTCGCGCGGGCGCTCGTCGCGCGTCGCGTCCCGGTTCACCATCGTCGTCACGGCCTCAATGGTACGGAGCCACCCGAAACGTCGACGCGGCGGATTGACGCGGCGGATTGACGAGATCCGGGCAGGCCGGGCCTTCCCTGGGTAAGGTCACCTGCCATGGGTAGCCCCGGCGAGCCGCCGCAGGTCGACGAAGCGGCGCCACCAGATGTGCCGATGATCTCACTTCAGGGAGTCAACAAGCACTTCGGACCCTTGCACGTGCTCAACGACATCAACCTCGATGTGGGGCGCGGCCAGGTCGTCGTGGTCCTCGGACCGTCGGGTTCGGGTAAGTCCACGTTGTGCCGCGCCATCAACCGGCTGGAGACCATCGACTCCGGCAGCATCGCGATCGACGGCCAGGCGTTGCCGGCCGAGGGCCGCAAGCTGGCTCAGCTGCGGTCGGATGTCGGCATGGTTTTCCAGTCCTTCAACCTGTTCGCGCACAAGACGATCCTGGAGAACGTCATGCTCGCCCCGGTGAAGGTGCGCCGTAAGCCCAAGGCGCAGGCCCGGGATGCCGCCATGGCCCTGTTGGACCGGGTAGGAGTGGCCAACCAGGCCGACAAGTACCCGGCCCAGCTGTCGGGCGGTCAGCAGCAGCGCGTCGCCATCGCGCGCTCGCTGGCGATGAACCCGAAGGTCATGCTGTTCGACGAGCCCACCAGCGCACTGGATCCCGAGATGATCAACGAGGTCCTGGCCGTGATGACCTCGCTGGCCGGCGAGGGAATGACGATGGTGGTGGTCACCCACGAGATGGGATTCGCCCGCCGGGCGTCTGATCGCGTCGTGTTCATGGCCGACGGCGCCATCGTCGAGGACGCACCACCGGCCGAGTTTTTCGACAACCCGAAATCCGACCGCGCCAAAGATTTTCTCGGCAAGATCCTTCATCACTGACGCTCCGCCGAAAGGACCCGCACAATGCCCTCCGCGCCGTTCAAGTTGGTCGGTACCCTCGCGCTCGCGATCGCACTCCCCTTCGCCGCCACCGCATGTGGCGGTGGCGGCGACTCCAGCAAGATCGTCATCGGCACCAAGTACGACCAGCCCGGCCTCGGCCAGAAGAAACCTGACGGCACCATGTCCGGGTTCGATGTCGATGTGGCCAAGTACGTGGCCAACGAACTCGGCTACCCCGAGGACAAGATCGAATGGAAGGAAGCACCCTCGCCGCAGCGCGAGACGCTGATCCAGAACGGTCAGGTCGAATACATCGTCGGGACCTACTCGATCACCGATGCGCGCAAGGAGAAGGTCGACTTCGCCGGGCCCTATCTGCTGACCGGGCAGAGCCTGCTGGTGCGCGCGGACAACAACGACATCACCGGGGCCGCGTCGCTGGAGAACAACAAGAAGCTGTGCTCGGTGTCCGGCTCGACCCCGGCGCAGAACATCAAGGACAAGTACCCGAAGGTGCAGCTGCAACAGTTCGACACCTACTCGGCCTGCGTCGACGCTCTCAAGAACGGGATCATCGACGCGGTGACCACCGACGAGGTGATCCTGGCCGGCTTCGCCGCGCAGAACCCGGGCACCTTCAAGATCGTCGGTGACACGTTCTCCGAGGAGCGTTACGGCATCGGCCTGAAGAAGGGCGACAACGAGCTGCGCAACAAGATCAACGACGCACTCGAAAAGATGGAGTCCAGCGGCGCCTGGAAGGAAGCGTTCGAGCGCAACCTCGGCCCGGCCGGTATCCAGACCCCGGCGCCGCCCGCCATCGACCGCGGCTGATCCGGAGACAGCGCACGGACCGTGGAGATTTTCGACGCACACCGCGATCAGATATTCGCGGCGTTCTGGATCACGATCCAGCTGACGGTGTACTCGGCGATCGGTGCGCTGATCCTCGGCACGGTGCTGGCCGCGATGCGGCTGGCACCGACCCCGGTGATGAACTGGCTCGGCACCGCGTACGTCAACATCGTCCGCAACACGCCGCTGACGCTGATCATCCTGTTCTGCTCATTCGGTGTGGGCCAGACGCTGGGCATCACCCTGGTCGACCCCCATTCACCGACCTCGATCGCGGACAGCAACTTTCGTCTGGCCGTACTCGGGTTGACCGTCTATACGGCGTCTTTCGTGTGTGAGACGGTGCGCTCGGGGGTCAACACGGTTCCGCTGGGTCAGGCCGAGGCCGCCCGCTCGCTGGGACTGAGCTTCAGTCAGAACCTGCGAATAATCCTGCTGCCACAGGCTTTTCGAGCGGTGATCATCCCACTGGGTTCGGTGCTGATCGCTTTGGCGAAGAACACCACCATCGCCTCCGCGATCGGGGTGGCCGAGGCCGCCTTGTTGATGAAGGAGATGATCGAGAACACCGCTGCGCTGATGACGGTCGGCGTGATCTTCGCGAGCGGATTCGTGATCCTGACTTTGCCACTGGGCCTGGTGTTCGGATGGCTGGGCAAGAGACTGGCGGTGGCACGGTGATGAGCGCTTGCGCGAAGAACGGGCGGACACCATGAGCGCTTGCGCGAAGAACGGGCGGACACCATGAGCGCTTCTGTCCTCTTCGATGCCCCGGGCCCGCGGGCCCGGGCCCGTAACTGGGTTTTCACCGCGCTGACTGTGGTCGTCGCCGCGGTGCTGCTGGGTTTCGTGATCTGGCGGATGTGGACCAAGGACCAGCTCACCGGTGCGAAGTGGGAGCCGTTCCTGACGGCCGACCTGTGGCGAACATACGTCCTGCCCGGCGTGCAGGGCACGCTGACCGCCGCCGCGGTCAGCATCGTGTTCGCGTTGATCCTCGGCGTGCTGCTCGGGGTGGGCCGATTGGCACCGATTGCACCGATCCGGTGGATCTGTGGGGTGATCGTTGAGTTCTTCCGCGCCGTCCCGGTGCTGATCATGATGATCTTCGCGTACTTCCTCTATGCCGTATACGACACGTTCCCGTCCAAGCATCTGGCGCTGGCCGGCGTGATCACGGGTCTGACTCTTTACAACGGTGCCGTGATCGCCGAGATCGTGCGGGCCGGTATCAATACCCTGCCCCGCGGCCAGCGTGAGGCGGCGGCCTCACTCGGCCTGTCGTGGGGACAGACGATGCGATTGATCCTGCTGCCACAGGCGATCACCGCGATGCTGCCGGTGCTGGTGTCCCAGCTGGTGGTGGTGCTCAAGGACACTGCGATCGGCTACCAGATCACCTTTGTGGAGATGGTGCGCCAGGGCACGGTCATCGGGTCGGCCTACGGCAACTATCTCCCGGCGCTGATCGTGATCGCCATCTTGATGATCACGGTGAACTTCACGCTGTCGTGGTTCGCCACCTGGCTGGAACGGCGAATGCGTCGCTCCAGCCGTGGGCCCGCGCCGCTGGAACCAGAGGCCGTCGAACAGGAAGGCGCACCGGGCGCGCAGGTGCTGCACACTCAACGGGACTGACCTGCGTGTAGCGGCACAATGCGGCCGCTACACCCGGCGGCGTTCCCGTTCGCCGGCCAGTTCGACGCTGACGACGTCGAACGCCATCGACTGGTTGTAGCCGCGACGGGCCAACATGCCGACGAGCCGACGGGTCACCTTCACGTCGCCGTCGTCGCCATCGAGCCGCTCGCGACGCAATTTGTCCCGAACCAGCTGCTCGGCTCGTTGCCGCTCGGCAGCCGGATCCAGGTCCGCCAGCGCGGCGTCGATGACCTCTTTGTCCACGCCCTTCTTGCGAAGCTCAACAGCCAAGGCGCGCTTGCCTTTTCCTGAGTTGGCGTGCCGGGACCGCACCCACTGTTCGGCGAAGTCCTCGTCATCGATCAGTCCGACCTCGGTCAACCTGTTCAGCACCTTGGCGCTGAGGTCTTCCTCGTAACCCCGTTTGGTGAGCTGTTCGATCAACTCGGCGCGGGTGCGGGCCCGTACGGTCAGCAGGCGCAGGCAGACGTTCTTTGCCTGCTCCTCACGTTTGCGAGGATCCTGCGCCTGCTCCCCGTCGGGCGTACCCGACGGCTCAGAAGTCAACCGGGGCGGGAAGGACGTCATCAGCCTTTGCCTCGGCGGTCACGACGGCACCGATACCGAGCTTTTCCTTGATCTTCTTCTCGATTTCGTTGGCGATGTCGACGTTCTCCAACATGAACTTGCGGGCATTCTCCTTGCCCTGCCCCAACTGCTCACCCTCGTAGGTGAACCAGGAGCCGGACTTGCGGATGAAGCCGTGCTCGACACCCATGTCGATGAGTGAGCCCTCGCGACTGATGCCGTGGCCGTACAGGATGTCGAACTCAGCCTGCTTGAAGGGCGGCGAGACCTTGTTCTTGACGACCTTGACGCGGGTCCGGTTACCGACCGCGTCGGTACCGTCCTTGAGCGTCTCGATGCGCCGGACGTCGAGACGGACCGAGGCGTAGAACTTCAGAGCCTTACCGCCCGTGGTGGTTTCGGGCGAGCCGAACATCACGCCGATCTTCTCGCGGAGCTGGTTGATGAAGATCGCGGTGGTGCCCGAGTTGTTCAGCGCACCGGTCATCTTGCGCAGCGCCTGGCTCATCAGACGGGCCTGCAGACCGACGTGGCTGTCCCCCATCTCGCCCTCGATCTCGGCGCGGGGCACCAGAGCGGCCACCGAGTCGATCACGAGGATGTCCAGAGCACCCGAGCGCACCAGCATGTCGGCGATCTCCAGCGCCTGCTCACCGGTGTCGGGCTGGCTCACCAGCAGTGAATCGGTGTCGACGCCGAGCTTCTTGGCGTACTCGGGATCCAGGGCGTGCTCGGCGTCGATGAACGCCGCGATGCCGCCGGCGGCCTGGGCATTGGCCACCGCGTGCAGCGCAACGGTGGTCTTACCCGAGGATTCCGGGCCGTAGATCTCGACCACACGACCGCGAGGCAGACCACCGATGCCGAGTGCCACGTCCAGGGAGATCGAACCGGTGGGGATCACCGAGATGGGCTGGCGCACCTCCTCGCCGAGGCGCATCACCGAGCCTTTACCGAAGTTCTTGTCGATCTGGGCCATCGCCAGTTCGAGCGCTTTTTCGCGATCAGGGGCTTGCTGCGCCATGATGATGCCTCTCCAAGTAGTCGTGTTGACCGGTGTTCCGATCGGTTGGCCGTGACGCTAGGCCAGGGCACCGACAAGTCCGGATCTCCGCTCGAACACCGCCCACAGTAAAGCGAACATCTGTTCGACTCAAGGAGACACGCCGTGTACGCGGCGAAACGGGCCTATCGTGGGAGCATCTAGCCCGGAGACGGGGCAGCGATGCACGAGATGGCGATCACCCAGAGCGTTGTCGACGCGGTGTGCGAGCACGCCGCAGGCCGGCGTGTGCACAGCGTGAAGCTCGAGGTCGGCGCCTTGTGCGCGATCGTCCCGGACTCCATGCTCTTCTGCTTCGACCTGGTCACCCAGGGCACGGTGGCCGATGGCGCCCGCCTCGACCTCGACATCCAGCCGGGTGCGGCACAGTGCCGCAGCTGCGGCGCGCAGTTCGACCTGCCCGATCTGATCCTGTTGTGCCCGTGCGGAAGCGCCGACGTCAAGGTCACCGCCGGCCGGGAACTGCGGATTCTCTCGATGGAAGTGAGCTGACATGTGCGCAACCTGCGGCTGCGGTCAGGACGGGGCCGTCATCACCCTCGCCGGTCATGACCACCCCCATGATCACGGCCATCCCCACGACCACGACCACCCCCACCAGCATTCTCACGGCGACCACCAGCACACCGAGACCGTCTCGCTGGAACAAAAGGTGCTGGCCAAGAACGACCTCATCGCCGAGCAGAACCGGCAGTGGCTGGCCGAGCGCGGCGTCCTGGCGCTCAACATCACCAGTTCGCCGGGAGCGGGCAAGACGACGCTGCTCGAACGGACCATCCGTGAGCTCGGCGCGACCCGCACGGTGACGGTGATCGAAGGAGACCAGGAGACGCTGCTCGATGCCGACCGGATCCGGGCCGCGGGAGCACGCGCGGTTCAGATCAACACCGGCGCGGGGTGTCACCTGGACGCCGCGATGACCCACCGAGCACTCGAAAGCCTCGATCCCGCCCCGGGGTCGGTGCTGTTCATCGAGAACGTCGGCAACCTCGTCTGCCCGGCATTGTTCGATCTCGGTGAATACAGCAAGGTCGTTGTCATCTCGGTGACCGAAGGCACCGACAAACCCTTGAAGTACCCCCACATGTTCGCCGCGGCGGGACTGGTGATCATCAACAAGATCGACCTGCTCCCCTACGTCGACTTCGATCTTGAAACCTGTTGCCGCCATGCACGATCCGTCAATCCCGACGTCTCGATCCTGCCGACGTCCGCCACTCGCGGTGACGGGCTCGAGGCTTGGTACGCCTGGGTTGACGCACACGTAAACGCCGCGCCGGCGCACTAGCCTTTGACAAGACAACCACCCAGGAAACTATCCCGGAGTTTGAGGTCTCAAGCAGGCTGCACGCGGCTAAGCTCGAGCCATTGGGGCCCTCAGCCCTGGCCCCGGAAAGCTGTGACCTATGCCAACCGAGGCAGCAGTCAAAGCGGAACAGGCACTGATCCACGTGCTGTGGATCAATGCCGGTCTGAGTTGTGATGGCGATTCGGTGGCGTTGACTGCCGCCACCCAACCGAGCATCGAGGAAATCGCCCTTGGGGCACTTCCCGGTCTGCCCAAGATCGCCGTCCATTGGCCCCTGATCGACTTCGAGTGCGGACCGAGCGGGGGCGCCGACGATTTCCTGTCGTGGTTCTTCAAGGCCGAACGAGGCGAACTGGAGCCTTTCGTCCTGGTCGTCGAGGGGTCCATCCCGAACGAGCAGGTCAAGGACGAGGGTTACTGGTGCGGGTTCGGCAACAATCCCGCGACCAACCAACCGATGACCACAAGCGAGTGGTTGGACCGGCTCACACCCAAAGCCACCGCCGTTGTCGCCGTCGGCACCTGCGCCACCTACGGCGGCATCCACGCGATGGCCGGTAACCCGACCGGCGCGATGGGTGTGCCCGACTATCTCGGGTGGGACTGGAAGAGCAAGGCCGGCATTCCGATCGTCTGTGTTCCCGGTTGCCCTGCGCATCCAGACAACATGGCCGAGACGCTGACGTATCTGCTGTACATGGCCACCGACCAGGCCCCGATGATCCCGCTGGACGAGGAGTTGCGCCCCACGTGGCTGTTCGGCAAGACCGTCCACGAAGGATGCGACCGGGCGGGCTACTACGAGCAGGGCGATTTCGCGACCGAATACGGATCGCCGAAATGCATTGTGAAACTGGGCTGCTGGGGACCTGTGGTCAAATGCAACGTCCCGAAGCGCGGTTGGATAAACGGCATCGGCGGTTGCCCGAATGTCGGCGGCATCTGCATCGGGTGCACCATGCCGGGATTCCCGGACAAGTTCATGCCGTTCATGGACGAGCCGCCGGGCGGCAAGGTATCGACCGCGGCGTCAGGACTCTACGGCTCGGTCATCCGCAGCCTGCGGCACGTCACGGGCCACACCGTCGACAAAGAGCCCAAGTGGCGGCATCGCGGTACGAAGCTCGAAACCGGAGCCACCCGCACCTGGTAGGCGTGGCGAATCGCCAGTTCGTCAACGCCCGGCCGCGACGCCATCGCGTACGTCGGACCCCGTTGCATTACAGCCGTTTACACGAAAGTGAAGTTCGATGACCGGAACAATCATCCCCGAACCGTCACAAGTGAAGCGCGAGCCCGGTCAACTGGTGGAGATGGCATGGGATCCGATCACCCGCATCGTCGGCAGCCTCGGCATCTACACCAAGATCGACTTCGAGAACCGCGAGGTTGTCGAGTGCCACAGCACCTCGTCGATCTTCCGTGGTTACTCGATCTTCATGAAGGGCAAGGATCCTCGCGACGCTCACTTCATCACCAGCCGCATCTGCGGTATCTGCGGGGACAACCACGCCACCTGCTCGTGCTACTGCCAGAACATGGCCTACGGGGTCAAACCCCCGCACCTTGGTGAATGGCTGGTCAACCTCGGCGAGGCCGCGGAATACATGTTCGACCACAACATCTTCCAGGAGAACCTGGTCGGCGTGGACTACTGCGAGAAGATGGTGTCCGAGACCAACCCGAGCGTGCTGGCCAAGGCCGAGAACACCGCGGCACCACGTGCCGACGCACACGGCCACCGCACGATCGCCGACATCATGCGGGCGCTCAACCCGTTCACCGGTGAGTTCTACCGAGAGGCGCTTCAGGTCAGCCGGTGGACCCGGGAGATGTTCTGTCTGATGGAAGGCCGCCATGTGCATCCGTCGACGCTCTACCCGGGCGGCATCGGGACGACCGCGACCATTCAGCTGATGACCGACTACATGACCCGGCTGATGCGCTATGTCGAGTTCATGAAGAAGGTCGTGCCGATGCACGACGATCTCTTCGACTTCTTCTACGAAGCCCTGCCCGGCTACGACAAGGTCGGCCTGCGACGCACCCTGCTGGGATGCTGGGGATCCTTCCAGGATCCCGAGGTCTGCAACTTCGCCTACAAGGACATGGAGCGCTGGGGCGACGCCATGTTCGTCACCCCCGGCGTGGTGGTGGACGGCAGACTGCTGACGCATTCGCTGGTCGACATCAACCTCGGGATACGAATCCTGCTGGGCCACAGCTACTACGACGACTGGACCGACCAGGAGATGTTCGTCAAGACCGATCCGCTCGGCAATCCGATCGACCGGCGCCACCCGTGGAACCAGCACACCAACCCCAAGCCGCAGAAGCGCGATTTCGACGAGAACTACAGCTGGGTCATGTCGCCGCGGTGGTACGACGGCAAGGACCATCTCGCCCTCGACACCGGCGGCGGACCGCTCGCTCGACTGTGGTCCACCGCGCTGGCCGGCATCGTCGACATCGGCTACGTCAAGGCGACCGGCAGCAGTGTCCAGATCAACCTCCCCAAGACTGCGCTCAAGGGCCCGGTCGAGCTGGAGTGGAAGATCCCGGCCAAGGGCAGCAACACAATCGAACGCAATCGGGCCCGTACGTACTTCCAGGCGTATGCCGCCGCCTGCGCGCTGCACTTCTGCGAGAAGGCACTCGTCGAGATTCGTGCCGGCCGCACCAAGACCTGGGAGCCCTTCGAGGTTCCCGACGAGGCCATCGGGTGCGGCTTCACCGAAGCGGTGCGCGGGGTGTTGAGCCATCACATGGTCATCCGCGACGGCAAGATCGCGAACTACCACCCGTATCCGCCGACGCCGTGGAACGCCAATCCGCGCGACAGCTACGGCACCCCTGGCCCTTACGAGGACGCGGTACAGGGCCAGCCGATTTTCGAGGAGAACGATCGGGAGCATTTCAAGGGCATCGACGTCATGCGGACGGTGCGCAGTTTCGATCCGTGTCTGCCCTGCGGGGTGCACATGTACCTGGGCAACGGAAAGTCGTTGGAGCTGATGCACTCCCCCACCCAATCCGCCACCGGGGAATGACATATGACGCCCGCCGCCGATCCAGTCCCGGACCTCCCCGAGCAAGACGCACGATGGCGCACGGCGGGCGATCGCATCGAGAACCTGCTGCAGGGCTGCGCCGCAGGCGGTTCCGTGGCCCTGGATCGCGCCGAACAACTCGTCCGGGAGGTGACCGATCTCTACGGCGCCGCCCTGGCCCGGATGCTGCAGATCGCCGCATCCACCGACCCCACCGTGGCGGATGCCGTTGCCACTGACGATCTGGTGGCCAGTCTGCTGCTGGTGCACGGTCTGCATCCGCATCCGGTCGAGCGGCGCATCGCCGATGCGCTCGAGGGCGTACGCCCGTATCTGGGATCGCACGGGGGCGATGTCCATCTACTCGAAGTCGCACCGCCGGTCGTCCGGCTGCGGTTCGCCGGAAGCTGCAAGAGCTGCCCGTCCTCGGCGATCACCCTCGAATTGACCATCGAGGACGCGATCATGGCGGCCGCGCCCGAGATCTCGACGATCGACGTCGTCACCGATGACCCGGCGGCGCACGTGATCCCCGCCGAGTCGTTGTTGGCGCGGCTGCACGACGACGGGCGTCGCCACGCCACCTGGCAACCTGTACCCGCACTCGCCGAGCTCGCCCCCGGGGGGGTCGGGGGATTCTCGGTGGCCGGTGCAACGGTGCTGGCCTGCAAGATCGGTGACGAGATCCTCGCCTACCGGGATGGTTGCCCAGATTGCACCCGCCAGTTCGCCGGCGCCACGCTGACCGGCACTGTGTTGCGTTGTCCGCATTGCGGTTCCGGTTTCGACGTGGTGCACGCGGGCATGGCGGTCGGCGACGCGGCCGGCCCTCACCTGGAACCGGTTCCCGTGCTGCTCCGCGATGGCGTGCCGGCGATGGCGGTTGCCGAGGAGGTCGCATTGTGACCGGCCCGCTGGACGTACTGGCCCGCATCCGGGCGAACCGGGATGCGCCGCAGCAGACCGGTGAGCAGTGTGAGATGTGTTCCGAACCGATCGCCGACGAACATCAGCATGTTGTCAATGTCGAAGGCCGCCAGTTGCTGTGCGTGTGTCGCGGCTGCTATCTCCTGTTCACCGACACCCAGGCCGAATTGCGCTACCGCGCGGTCCCCGATCGCTACCTGAGGTTTCCCGACTTCGCCGTGGGACGGCGGGAATGGGAGTCGCTGCAGATTCCGGTCGGGCTGGCATTCTTCTTCCTGAACTCGGCGCTGGGCCACGTCGTCGCGTTCTACCCGGGTCCGGCGGGAGCCACCGAATCCGAGCTCGACCTCGACACCTGGAATTCCTTCCGCGACACCGACTCCAGGGTCGATCTGCTGGCCGAGGACACCGAGGCGTTGATGGTCCGGGTCCCGGACGACGAGAGTCAACCGCCGTCCTGCCATCTGCTGCCGGTCGATGTCTGTTACGAGTTCGTCGGCCGGCTGCGAACCCTGTGGCGCGGTTTCGACGGCGGGCAGGATGTGCGCAGCTATGTCGACGGGTTCTTCGGTGCGCTCGACGGCCGCAGCAAGGTGGTGGCGCGATGACCGAGCCCCCGGTACCGAGCACCTCGGTGACGTTCTCCGTGCTGGACATCACGCCGGAGCCGTATGCGGTAACCCCGATCCTGTCCGCGAGGGTGGGCGTCGCGGCGGTCGGCGAGGATCCGGTACACGCCATTGCGCTGCGTTGCCAGGTCCGGATCGAACCGCTGCGGCGCAGCTACAACGAGGCCGAGGCGGCGGGCATGCTGGACCTGTTCGGTCCGCGGGAACGCTGGGGCACCACGCAACACAGTTTCCTGTGGCAGCACAGCACCGCCATGATTCCCGGGTTCACCGGCAGCACCCAGGTCGAGCTGCCGCTGGAGTGCACCTACGACCTGGAGGTGGTGGGCGCGAAGTACCTGCACGCACTCGATGACGGCAGGGTTCCGCTGCAGTTCCTGTTCAGCGGAACCGTTTTCACCCGCGGTACGCGCGGCTTCGCCGTGCAGCAGGTGCCGTGGGACCGCGAAGACCATTTCGACATGCCGGTTGCGGTGTGGCAACAGCTGATGGCGCAGCATTTTCCCGACACCGGCTGGCTACGGCTTCGCCACGACACGCTCAACGAGCTGGCCAACTACAAGTCACGCTGGGGCATGCTGTCGTTCGAGGCAGCGATCGACAACCTGTTGACGAGGCAGGACATCCGATGAGCAGCAATCAGGATCAGGTCCTCGCAGTCGCCGACGCGGTCCTCTACGAGGGCTATCTGCTCTACCCGTACCGCGCGAACTCACGTAAGAACCAGTCCCGCTGGCAGTTCGGCGTGCTCGGCCCGGCCGACGCCGAACGCACGGGTCTCGGAGAAGACAGTTCGCTGTCTGCCCAGCTTCTGGTGCGTGGTCATGGGCGCCCGACGGTCTCGGTCATGGTCCGGTTCCTGCAGCTGCAACGCCGAACCGCCGAACGCCGCCGTGACGACGGCAGCTTCGAGCCGGTCGATCAACTCACCGCCGCAGACCAGTCCTGGCTCAGTTGGGACGAGGCGGTGGAACACCAGATCACCTTCGGTCCCTTCGATATCACCGATCTGGAGGCGCCGCGGACGGTTCCCCTGGTGGTGCAACCGGGCGCCGATACCGAGAATGTCGACGGTGGCCGGATTGTTCGCCGCCGTCGCGAGCTGCACGGTGAGTTCACCGTCGCCGCAGAAGCCGACGCGGGCTTGGTCCGGCTCACGATGACGGTACGCAACCGTGCCGCACCGGCGCTGGACAAAGACGATGCGATCGCGGTCTCGCTGATCGGCACGCACCTGATCGCCGAGGTGGTCGATGGTGACTTCGTCTCACTGCTGGAGCCCGACGAATCGGCGGTCGCCGCGGTCTCGCGATGCCATCGGCACCGCTGCTTCCCGGTACTCGCCGGGCCGCCCGGCACGCACGACACGATGCTGGTTTCGCCGATCATCCTTTACGACTACCCCGAGATCGCCGAGCAGAGCCAGGGCGATCTGTTCGACTCGTGCGAGATCGACGAGATCCTGACGCTGAGGGTCATGACGATGACCGACGAGGAGAAAGCCAGCGCCCGGGCCACCGATCCCCGCGCAGCCGCGATCATCGACCGGTGTGACTCGATGTCCCCGGAGGCGATGCTCGACCTCCACGGAGTCCTGCGCGATCCGCACGCCACCGATCCCGGCCTGATTCCGCAGATTCCCGACGGCATCGACTGGTGGGATCCCCTGGCCGACAACGCCGTGGATCCCGCACTCGATGCGGTTCTGATCAACGGGGTACGCGTCTGCCGCGGCAGCAGGGTGCGGCTGCACCCGTCCCGCCGGGCCGACGCGCAAGACATCTTCTTCGCCGGCCGTACCGCGCAGGTGGCCTCCGTCCACGAGGACGTCGAGGGCGAGCGGCACATCGGCGTCGTGCTCGACGACGACCCGGCCGCGGACCTGCACGCGTGGTACGGCCGCTATCTGTACTTCGCCGCCGACGAAATCGAGCCATTGGCACAGTGAGAGGAGTTCGAGATGGAAGTTGTGGGTTGGGTCGCTGTGATCGCCGTCGCGACAGTCGCGTTGGCGGGCGTCGTGGTCGGGGTCCGGTCTATCCCCGACGCTCGGCGATACCTGAAGATGCGTCGCATGTAGGGGGTGGATCACGCCTTCAGTCCTGGTAGCCGGCATCGGCAATATCTTTCTCGGTGACGACGGATTCGGCCCCGAGGTGATGCGGCATCTGCCGCCAGGCCTCGCAGGTCCGGGTATCCGGCTGTGCGACTACGGGATTCGAGGCGTACACCTGGCCTATGACCTGCTCGACGGCTGGGATTCCCTCGTCCTGGTCGACGCGTTGCCCTGCCGGGACCGCCCCGGCGCGTTGCACGTGTTCGAGGCTGATCGGGAAAGCCTTTCGGACGCTCCGGGTCTGGATGCACACGCGATGGATCCGGCGGCGGTGTTCGCCAGCATGAGGGCGCTGGGCGGCAGCCCGCCCTACACCGTCGTCATCGGTTGCGAGGTGGTCACCGTGGCTGACGGTATCGGGCTCTCAGAGCCCGTTGCGGCCGCAGTTCCCGGTGCCGTGACGGCGGTGGAAGCTGCCGTGGCACGGTTATCGACCCCGGTCAGGGAGGGTTGAGTCATGTGCCTCGGAATCCCCGGCCAGGTGGTCCGGATGCTCCAGGGATACGGCGACCAGCTCGCTCTTGTCGACGTCGCGGGCGAGCACCGCAAGGTCAATATCGGCATGCTGCCCGACGAGACCTTCTCCCCCGGCGACTGGGTGATCATCCACGTGGGTTTCGTGGTCGAGAAAACCGATCACGCCGGCGCCGAGGCCGCCATGCGAGGGCTGGAGCTGATGGGGCGGGGCCGCGACACCGAGGTGCCTCCGTGACCGCGCGACGCCGGCTGCGTATCGGCGTACAAGGAGTCGTCCAGGGCGTGGGCTTCCGGCCGTTCGTCTACACCACGGCGGCCGCGCTCGGGCTGGCCGGCTGCGTCCGCAACGACAGTTCCGGCGCAGTCATCGAGATCGAAGGTACCCCCCGCGATCTCGATACCTTCCTGCACCGGCTACGCACCGACCCGCCCGTCCTGGCGGTGATCGAGTCGGTCGAGACCCGGCCATTGCCCATCTGCGGCGGCACCGGATTCACGATCGCCGATACCTCCAGGGCCGGCGGTGGCCGTACCCTGGCCTCCCCCGACGTGGCGATGTGCCCGGAATGTACTGCCGAGCAATGCGATCCGTCCAACCGGCGGTACCGCCACGCCTTCATCAACTGCACCAACTGCGGGCCCAGGTTCACCATCATCACCTCACTGCCCTATGACCGCGATGCCACCACGATGGCGCATTTCGCGATGTGCGCCGAATGTGCGCGTGAGTACGCCGACCCCGCCGACCGCCGCTTCCACGCGCAGCCCGTGTGCTGCCCGAGCTGCGGCCCGACGTTGCGGTGGGACGACGGATCCGGTGCGCTCCCCGGCGAAGCCGCGCTGCGGCGGGCCAGGCGCCTGCTGACCGACGGAGCGATTCTCGCGGTCAAGGGCATCGGCGGCTACCATCTCGCCTGCGACGCCGCGAACGCCGCCACGGTCAACGAGCTTCGCCGGCGTAAACGCCGGGGCGACAAGCCGTTCGCGGTGATGGTTCCCGACCTGCCCACCGCCCGCCAGATCGCCGAGGTCGACGACACCGCGGCCCGCGTGCTGTGCGGACCGCAGCGGCCGATCGTTCTGCTGCCCCGCGCGACCGGTGCACCGGTCGCAGAATCGGTAGCGCCCCGCAACCCCGACCTGGGCGTCCTGCTCGCCTACACGCCACTGCACACCCTGCTGTTCGGGCTCCCCGGCGATCCGCCCGGCCCGAGGGTTCTGGTGATGACGTCGGCCAATCTCAGTGGCGAACCGATCTGTTTCTCCGACGACGACGCGCGGCGCCGGCTGTCACACATCGCTGACGGCTGGCTGATGCACGACCGCGAGATCCTGGTGCCCTGCGACGATTCGGTGGTCCGGGTCGCCGACAGCGACGAGCTGGCCATCCGCAGATCCCGGGGGTACGCGCCGCTGCCCGTCGCCCTTCCGGTCGCGGTGCCGCCGACCCTGGCGGTCGGCGCCGACCTCAAGAACACCATCGCGGTGGCCGACCACCGGTACGCCTGGCTGAGCGCCTACATCGGCGATATGGACAGCCTGGCCACGTTGTCGGCGTTCGAGCGCGCAGTCCACCACCTGGAGGCACTGACCGGCGTCGAACCCGAAACCCTGGTCTGCGACGCGCATCCGGGATACCGGTCCAGCAGCTGGGCGCATCGCAATGCCGGGGCCCACCCGGTGAGGACGGTCCAGCATCACCACGCCCATATCGCCTCGGTGATGGCCGAACACGGCCTGGACGGAACGCAGCAGGTGCTCGGATTCGCCTTCGACGGAACCGGATACGGTCCCGACGGCACGGTGTGGGGCGGCGAGGCACTGGTCGCCGACTACAAGGGCTTTCGGCGGGTTGCCCATCTCACGCAGGTGCCGATGGCCGGCGGTGACATGAGCGTGCTGCGCCCCTACCGGATGGCGCTGTCCCATCTGTGGGCCGCGGGGCTGCCGTGGGATCACGATCTGCCGCCGGTCCTCGCGTGTCCCGAAGACGAACTCCGGACCCTGACGCATCAACTGGCGACCGGTTCCGGCTGCGTCGCGACGTCGAGCATGGGCCGGTTGTTCGACGCGGTGTCGGCGTTGATCGGGGTGTCACAGACGGTTGCCTACGAGGCTCAGGCCGCCATCGAGCTGGAAGGGATCTCACGTGGCGCAGCGGAGGGCGCTCGCCGGTATGCGTTCGAGGTGGACTCCGGCGCATCACCCGTCAGCATCGACCCGGCGCCCGTGCTAGCGGCGATCATCGCCGACCTGCGCGCCGGCGTGACACCAGCGGTGATCGGCGCCCGATTCCACCACGCTGTCGCCGGGCTCATCGTCGATCTGGCGCTCGCACTGGTGGATACGAATGGCTGCGCGGGGCAGCCCGTGGCGTTGTCGGGCGGGGTTTTCCAGAACCTCCTGCTGCTGCGCCTGACCTTGGCCGGAATGCGTCAACAGGGCCTGGAAGTGATCACCCACCGCCGGGTGCCGCCGAACGACGGCGGTATCGCCCTGGGGCAGATACTGGTCGGGAATGCGGGGTGAAGCCGTGACCGCACTGCCGACACAGCAACTGCCCACCGGCTACCGGCTGTTCGCCCGGTATGCCTTCCCACCCAACGAACTCGGCTACTGCGGCCCCACAGGCCCGGCAACCGCACCCGGGGCCAACACAGACGAGTTGGCGTCACATGCAAAGGAATTCGATGGCGCATGGCCGTATCTGCACTCCATCGCCGAGGCGATCGGTGCCGACCCGCTCGACGCCGAGGTGGTTCGGGGCTATTGGGTCGGCGGACCGCTCCTGGACCGGGTGGATCCGGGCATCCTGCTGGCCCGGTTGCGCGCGGCGTTCCATGGTCAGGTGACCGGAGGGCTCGACACCGTGTCCGCTGCCGGGATGACTGTCGGCGCGGTACTGGCCCACCACAGCTTCCACGTGTTCGTCGTGTACCCGTGGATCCGGTTCCTTGACCGGGATCCGGGCACCGCGTTGAAGGTTCTACAGAACTGTCGGATTCGTTGGGGCACAGTCGCAGCGGTCGAGAAAGAGCATGTCGTCGTCGAGTCCTGCCCGTTGGTCCTGGACGACAGTCGCCTCACGATCGGTGCGCCCGTCACCGAACGGATCCGGTGGAGCCGGGACGGAAAGTCCCTGACGAACATGCCCGCACCGGGTGACACCGTGTCCGCGCACTGGGATTGGGTGTGCGACACGCTGCCACCCGGCGAGGCCACGGCGCTGGCCGACGCCACTCGCGCCACCCTCGACCTGGTCAACACAGGAGGTCGACCATGAGTACCACGACACCTGCCGTCACCACACCGACCGTTACCGGCCCTCCGGGTGCGCCTTTCGTGGACACGGACCTGGCCGCCGATCTGGCGTCGGCAGCACTGGATGTGGCCCGAAAGTTCCACGACGGCGCCACACTCTGGGTCATTGCGCCCCAATGGGAACCCCACGCACATCACGTGGCCGTCGAGTTCGTCCACCCGGTCATCGTCGGCAAGCGCGCGCTGCCCTCGGTCGCGCTGGTCGAACCCGATCCGGTGGCCCAGGCCAGGGTCGCCAGTCAGCCCGGAGATCTGCTCCTGGCGGTGGCCTCGGCCGACCAGCCGGCGGCGGTCGATGCCATGCGGCGAGCCGCCGCATGGGGTGTCACGACGGTGTGGATCGGCTGCGGCCCACGTCCTCCGACTGGCGCCGCCCACCACGTCCTGTGGGTCGATTCCGATGACCCGATGGTCCCGGCCACCGGCCGGTTCGTCCTGATCTACCACCTGTTGTGGGAGCTCACCCACGTGTGCTTCGAACACCCCGGCCTGTTGACGCCCGCACCCGAGGACACCGGCCCGGCCTGCGTCACGTGCGGTGACGAAGGCCGTCTGGCCGAAGTCGTGATCGCCCCTACCGAAGCCGGTGGGCGGGCATTGGTCCGCAGCGCTGCCGGAGAGGAATGGGTGGACAGCGCCATGCTCGAACGGGTCACCGTCAACGACCTGATCCTGATCCACGCGGGGACGGCGATCGCGCTTCCGGAGGAAGGCAGGTGAAGTCATGACCGACACGGAGAGCACCGGCTTCCTCTATCCGTTCATCGAATCCGAAGAGACCGACGTCCGAGCGCTGCTCGACGACCTGGCAGCCTCGGCACGCGGCAAAGCCGCTGAAAGCGCACGGCTGCAACAGGAATCACTACAGGAGTACACCGAAGGCCTGAACGCGGCCGGGGCCGTCATGGCCGACCGCTTCCTGCGCGGGGGCCGCCTGTACACCCTGGGAAACGGTGGCAGCTCCACCGACGCGGCCACCCTGGCCTCCCTGTTCAGCCGGCCCGCGAGGGGAAGACCGGTGGCGGCCTGGTCACTCGCCGCCGACGAGGCGGTGGTCACCGCGCTGGGCAACGACGTGGGTTTCGACCTGATCTTCAAACGCCAGATCATCGCGCACGCCCGCGATCGCGACATCGCCATCGCCCTGTCCACGTCGGGCAACTCCGAAGACCTCATGACGGCCATCGACGAGGCCAAGTTGCGCGGCGTGCTGACCATCGGGTTCTCCGGGCACGACGGCGGACGAATGGCGATCGTGGCCGGGGAGTCCGGGGATCTGGACTTCTGTTTCACGGTGCACAGCCAGAGCATTCACCGCATCCAGGAGAGCCACGCGGTGCTCGGTTATCGGCTGTGGACAGTGGTGCAGGACCACATGGCACGGGCGTACGCATCATGAGCACCGTCGCCGCCTCGACCGCAGCCCAACGCGAGGACCGCGTGCTGGAGCGAATCGAGAAGTTCCGGCAGCGGCGCCCGCGCCTGATCGACGAGGTCGTGACCTTGGCGCACGGCGCCGGCGGGAAATCGTCGGCAGCACTGGTCGATGCGGTCTTCGTCGAGGCGTTCCGCAACGCCGAGCTCGAGCAGCTCGGGGACGCCGCCCTGCTGCGTACCCCGTCCGGCGACACGCTGGCGTTCTCCACCGATTCGTATGTGGTTGCGCCCCATCGCTTCCCGGGCGGTTCGATCGGGCACGTCGCCGTACACGGAACCATCAACGACCTGGCTGTCTCGGGCGCCCGCCCGCAATGGCTCTCGGCAGGCTTCGTCATCGAGGAGGGCTTCGCCATCGAGGAGTTGCGCGAGATCGTCGCCGACATGAGCGAGGCCGCCGCGCGGGCCGGAGTCCAGATCGTCACGGGCGACACGAAAGTCGTCGGTAAGGGCGCCGCCGACGGCATGTACATCTGCACCGCCGGGGTCGGAATCGTGCCCGCGGGCAGACGGTTGTCGCGGGATGACGTCCGCTCCGGGGACCGGGTCCTGCTCTCGGGCACGATCGGCGACCACGGAATGGCGGTCATGCTGGCCCGCGGTGACCTGGCCATCGACGCCGATATCGTCTCTGACACCGCGCCTCTACACGAACTCGTCGAGATCCTGCTGGCCGCCGCACCATCCACCCGGTGGATGCGCGACGCCACCCGCGGGGGTGTCGGCACGGTGTGCAACGAGCTGGCCAAGGACTCACCGTTCGCGGTGATCCTCGACGAGGACCGCATACCCATCGAGCCGCAGGTCGCGGGTGCCTGTGACCTACTGGGCATCGACCCCCTCTACGTCGCGAACGAAGGAAAATTCCTCGCGATCGTCCCGGCCGACGAGGCTGACGCCGCGGTCACCGCGCTGCACGCGCATCCACAGGGCGCCCGGGCCACGGTGGTCGGCGAGATCGTCGCAGAGCCGCCCGGGATCGTCGCGCTGCGTACCGCTTTCGGCGGCAGCCGGATCGTCGACATGCTCGTGGGCGATCCGCTCCCCAGGATCTGTTAGGTGAAAGGAGCAGTCCCATGTGTCTGGGCATTCCCGGCCAGGTCGTCGACATCGTCGACGCCGAGGCCCACCTCGCCAAGGTGGATGTCAACGGGGTACGCCGGGTCATCAGCGTGCGTCTGCTCGCCGACGACAACCTGAGGGTCGGCGACTGGGTACTGGTGCACGTCGGGTTCGCGATGGCCAAGATCGACGAGCGCGAGGCGACGCTGACGCTCGATCAGGTCCAGAAAATGGGCGCCGACTACACGACGGAGATCGACGCCTTCAATTCCTCCGAAATCGCCTGAAGCAAAGAGGTGTCCGCATGAAGTTCGTCGACGAATTCCGGGACCCGGCGGCCGCTCGTGCCCTGGTGAAAGCGATCACCGAACTCGCCGCAGGCGACGAGTTCAAGTTCATGGAGGTCTGCGGCGGCCACACCCACACCATCTACCGGCACGGCATCGAGCATCTGCTCCCCGAGTCGATCGAACTGGTCCACGGGCCCGGATGCCCGGTGTGCGTGATCCCCATGGGCCGGGTGGACGACGCCATGTGGCTGGCCGAACAGCCCGGCGTCATCTTCACCACGTTCGGCGACATGATGCGGGTGCCCGGATCCAACGGCAACCTCATCGAGGCCAAGGCCCGCGGCGCCGACGTCCGGTTCGTCTACTCACCGCTCGACGCGCTCAAGATCGCCCGCGACAACCCCGAACGCCATGTGGTGTTCTTCGCGGTCGGGTTCGAGACGACGGCGCCGTCCACCGCCGTCACGCTGGTGCGCGCCCGCGCACTCGGCGTCGACAACTTCAGCGTGTTCTGCAACCACGTCACGATCGTCCCGCCGATCAAAGCCATCCTGGAGTCACCCGACCTGCGGCTTTCGGGATTCCTGGGGCCCGGTCACGTCTCGACCGTGGTGGGTCTGCGCCCCTACCGCTTCGTCCCGGCCGTCTACCACAAGCCAATCGTGGTGGCGGGCTTCGAACCGCTCGACATCCTGGCCTCGGTGCACATGCTGCTGCGCCAGATCCGCGACGGCCGCTGCGAGGTGGAGAACCAGTACACCCGCGTGGTGCGGCCGGAAGGCAACACCGCTGCACTGAAGCTGATGGCCGAGACATTCGAACTACGGCCGCACTTCGAATGGCGCGGGCTCGGCTTCATCTCGCAGAGCGCGCTCAAGATCCATCCCGACTACGCCGGCTACGACGCCGAGCTCATCTTCGAGATGCCCGGGGTACGGGTTGCCGACCCCAAGGCCTGCCAGTGCGGTGAGGTGCTCAAGGGCGTCATCAAGCCATGGGAATGCAAGGTCTTCGGAACGGCCTGCACACCGGAAACCCCAATCGGCACCTGCATGGTGTCCCCGGAGGGCGCCTGCGCGGCCTACTACAACTTCGGCAGATTGCACAGAGAAACTGCACAGCTGTTGCTGCGGCATTAGCGATGGGGTCAGCGACGCCAGTTCGGGAAGTTGTCGAGATCCCGCAGCGTCATCACGAAGCCGAACGCGCCGACGGCGATGGCCAGGAAGTACCCGAGGGCGGCCGGCCACCCGCTCAGAGTGGACGCGACCAACCAGCACAGCAGCACTGCTGCGATCACCAGCAGGACACCGTAAAGAGGCGTCCGCATCGGATGGTCACCAAGACCCATGACTCCGGTATACGCCGAATCGGCGGCGGGGAAAAGACCCGTCAGCTCACCGGTGGTTGTTCACCACTGCTCACGCGGGACGTCGAAGTCCGCACACAATGCCCGCCACACACTGCGGGGCTCCACCCCGTCCTCGATGGCCTGCGCGGCAGTACGTCCGTCGAGGGCCGCCAGCACATGGTCGACGAGCAGCGAACGACCCCGCATCGCGCCGAATTGGCCGTCCACGAGCTCATGGAATTCCGTCAACCGCACGGGCCCAACCTACCCAGTGCCCGCCAGCGCGTCATGGCACACCCGTACCGGATCTGCCACCTCGGCGATCGAGGCGCCGGCGCGCACAGCGGCCGCACGGTAGGACGATGCCCCGAGCACGGTGTCGACCGCCGCGGTGAGCGCCGCCCCGGAAAGGGGCCGCACCAGCTGCGCACTGCCTTGACGCACAACGCGATTGGCGATCTCCCACTGATCGCCGCCCCCCGGCACCACCACCATCGGCACACCTGCCAGCAGCGCCTTGGACACCAGGCCGTGCCCGCCACCGCAGATCACCAGATCGGCGTGCGACAGCAGCTGGTCCTGACGGCCGAGCCCCACCGCCGCCCACGGCGGCACCTCCACGTCGGGTCCGCCGAGACGCGACACCACCACGCGTGCCCCCTCGGGCAGCGTCTGCCCCGGGCGCAGCGACTCCAGCACCAGTTCGGCCATCCCCTGCGTCCCGGTGGTCGCAGTAGAGGGCGCCACCATCACCACCGGACCCGAGCCCGGCGGCACGGTCAGCACCGCCTCGGTCGGTTCGAAGTGCAGCGGACCGACCACCACGGCCTCGGCCGGCCAGTCCGGGCGCGGCACCTCCAGTGCGGGCAGGGTGGCGATCAAGCGACGCAAGGGGCCGGGGTCCCCCGCGGGCAGGCCGATCGCTGCGCGTACTGCGGCCCGCTCGGCCAGGCCAGCCCGCACAGATCGCGCGGTCAGGGCCCGCATGACGATGTCGCGGAGACGCCCCCGGATACCGACGCCCGGGGCCAGCCCGCTGCCGAGCGGCGGCAACCCCTTCGACGGCAGGTACAGCGGATGTGGGTTGAGCTCTACCCACGGCAATCCGAGCAGCTCGGCAGCCAGGCCGCCACAGGCGGTGATCACATCGGAAACCACCAGGTCCGGGCGCAGTTCGCGCAATCCGGGGACGTTGAGTTCCGCCATGCGTCCGGCACGTACGTGAATCTTGGCCCCGGCGTCGGCGTCGTCGTCACCGTCGGCAGGATCGAGACCGGCGAGCTCTCGTGCGTCGACCCCGGCCGCCCGCGCGGTATCGAGCCACTCCACCCCGGTCAGCAGCGTCGGGGTATCCCCCGCGGCGAGGAACTTCAGGCACAACGCAAGAGCCGGGAAGGCATGTCCGGGATCGGGTCCGGCGACCACAGCTACGCGCACCGGCCTACCCTGCCACAGCCATCCCGCACTAGGCTTCGGGCATGCCTGACCAATCCACCACCGCAACGCAGACTCCGACCGCCACGGTCGAGACGTTCCTCAACGCGCTGCAGGAGCAGGACTTCGACACCGCCGAGACGGCGCTGGCGCAGAACCTCGTCTACCAGAATGTCGGTTTCCCGACCATCTACGGCCGCAACCGCGCAGTGAAGCTGTTCCGGTCGATGCCGGCCTGGATGGGCTTCGAGGTGAAGATCCACCGGATCGCCGCCGACGGTGCCGCCGTACTCACCGAGCGCACCGATGCCCTCACATTCGGGCCCATGCGCCTGCAGTTCTGGGTGTGCGGGGTGTTCGAGGTGCACGAAGGCCGAATCACGCTGTGGCGGGACTATTTCGACATGTTCGACATGGTCAAGGCAACGGTGCGCGGCCTCGTCGGTGTGGTCGTGCCGTCGCTGCGCACGTCCCTGTAACAGCAAGTCATGCGCGGCGCAGCTGACCGAGTTCGTCGAACGCCTGCGCCCAGCCGACCAGACGATCGGTGGCGCCGGTCAACTCGTTGCGGTAGCGCTGCTGAGACAACGGCGACGCCGCACTTTGGCCACCGTTCACCGTGGATACGAGTTGCGCTGCGGCAGTGACCATTTCGTTGTACTGCCGCACGCCCTGACCGAGCTGAGCGGTGAAGGCATTGATAGTGGGCACCAGATGCTGGCGCGACTGCGGAGCGTTGCTGATCGCGCGCTCCATCGAGACCACCTCGGTGGCGGTGGCCGCCATGGTCCGCGCGGTCTGATTGGCCACCATGGTCAGTTCGCGCAGTTCGTCGGCGGGCAGCATCCGCCCGCGTTCAAGCACGCCGAGCAACGAGAACATGCCCCGCTCAGAGGCCATCAGCGCTGACATGGGCTGACGGGCGGCCGAGCCCCACGGTGGTAACCGACGTCCCGAGACCGGCCGCTCCGCCGGCAGTGGTTCCGCGCGCAGCCAGCGGTAGCGCAGCCAGAACAACGTTGCGGGGAACGCCGCACCGGCCGCGATCGCGCCGGTGATGATCAGGCCCCAGACCGGTGTGCTCCACGACGCCAGCAGCGCCGTCACAAGCACCCAGAACCCGGTGGCCAGGGTGAAGAACACCCCGAAGCGCAGCGCCCACCGCCGCTTGCGCAGCAGCTTTGCGCGCGGATCGGCGGCGGCGCTGAGCTTTTCGGTCAGTGCCCCGGACAGGTCTGCCGCGGTATCGATCCCCCGTTGCACCAACGATTTCCAGGCGTCGGGTCGACCGGTCTTGGTAGCCATGATCTGGGACACTCGAATCTCTACTGGCCGAGCGGGTTTTCGGGGGTGGCAGGCGTCTGATTGGTCGCCGGTGCGGCGGGCGTGGCCGGGGCGGCTCCGCCGCTGGGCAGTGCATCACCGCGCATCGACGCCCGGATCTGCTCGAGCCGGGAATGGCCGGCCATCTGGACGCTGGCCTGCTGCACCTCCATCATGCGGCCCTGCACCGAGTTCTGGGCCAGCTCGGCCTGGCCGATGGCGTTGGCGTAGCGGCGCTCGATCTTGTCGCGAACCTCGTCGAGGCTCGGGGTGTTGCCCGGTGCGGCGACCTCACTCATGGAGCGGAGCGAGGCACTGACCTGCTCCTGCATCTTTGCCTGCTCGAGCTGGGACAGCAGCTTGGTGCGCTCGGCGATCTTCTGCTGCAGCATCATCGCGTTCTGCTCGACGGCCTTCTTGGCCTGCGCGGCGGCCTGCAGGGCCTGATCGTGCAGACCCTTGAGGTCCTCGACGCTCTGCTCGCCGGTGACGAGCTGAGCGGCGAACGCCTCGGCGGCGTTGTTGTACTCGGTGGCCTTGGCCGCGTCGCCGGCCGCAGTGGCCTGATCGGCCAGCGTCAGCGCCTGGCGGACATTGACCTGCAGCTTCTCGATGTCGGCGAGCTGCCGGCTGAGCCGCATCTCGAGCTGGCGCTGGTTGCCGATGACCTGGGCGGCCTGTTGGGTCAGGGCCTGGTGTTGCCGCTGCGCGTCCTCGATGGCCTGCTGGATCTGCACCTTCGGGTCGGCATATTCGTCGACCTTGGAGCTGAACAGCGCCATCAGGTACTTCCATGCCTTGACGAACGGATTGGCCATGGGTTCGTTCCGCCTTATCTGTCGGGCTTGTCGGTCAGGCTTGCCCAGCAAGCCGGTGCTCGGTCCTACTGCTCTTCAGGTTGCCGCAATTCCTCTGATGCCAACTTATCGGTTCTGGACAGGCAGCCACAGTCCCGTCGACTGTTCGCGTGGGTGTTTCGCGAAAATTCGTACCCGCACACGAACAGCGAGATCAATCCGGCATCGGCGGTGGCGTCAGGCCCTGGTCACGCGACAGCCATCGACACGACCTGCGGGATGACCACCTTGGTCGACGCATCGATGTGGGCGACGTTGGCAGCGGCATCGGGACGGACGGCTGCGGAGGCGTGTTCCCGCTCGGCCATGCTCTCGCCGGCATCGGTGAGCACCCGCGACAGCGGGACATCCAGCGCGTCGCAGATGGCGCTGAGCAGTTCGCTGGAGGCCTCCTTGCGGCCCCGCTCGACTTCGGAGAGGTACCCGAGGCTCACCCGGGCCGAGTCGGACACTTGACGCAACGTCCGACCCTGTTCGGTGCGGGCGTTACGCAGCACGTCGCCAATCACCTCACGCAGCAATGCCGTCATCGTGCCCTCCTTCGCCTGGCGGTCGCAGGTCCGCTGACTGACCAACGCAGCGGACCACCGCATGGTTCCCGCAGTCCGGTTGCAGATCCGGGTTACTGGTTCTCGACCAGGAAACGCAGCCGGGTGATCGCCTCGTCGACGGCGGCGCGGCGGATGTCCCAGCGCGAGCCGGACAGGGCCAGCTCGACCACTTCGGTGTCGACCGGGCCGGCCAGGCCGATGAACACGGTGCCCACCGGGTGTCCGCCGTGCGGTTCCGGCCCGGCCACGCCGGTCAGGCCGACGCCCCAGGTGGCCGCACACCGCTGCCGGGCGCCGACCGCCAGCGCCCGCGCGGTGGGAGCAGCGACAGGGCCGACCGCGTCGAGCACCTGGGGGGCCACGCCGGCCAGCCAGATCTTGGTGTCCTCGTTGTAGGTGATCAGTCCGCCCTGTAGCACCGCGCTGGCCCCGGTCACGCCGGCGAGCGTCGCGGCGAGCAGGCCGCCGGTCAGCGACTCGGCGGTGGCCACGCTCTGTGAGCGCACCGTCAGGTCGGCGACCAGGGCCCTGGCGTCGTCAGTGAGCAGCGGATCGTCCACGTGAATCCCTGATCGCGGAGAGGATGTAATCAGCGCCGGTGAGCACGGTCAGCACCACGGCGGCCCACATGATCACCCAGGCCACATCGAGCCAGATGCTGGGCCACGAATGCAGCGGAAGCACGAACAACCCGATGGCCACGGCCTGCACCAGTGTCTTGAGCTTGCCGCCGCGGCTGGCCGGGATCACTCCGTGACGCAGCACTGCGAACCGCAGCACCGTGATTCCGATCTCACGGGTCAGTACCACCACGGTGATCCACCAGGGCAGGTCGTGCAGCATCGAGAGTCCGATCAGCGCCGCGCCGATCAGCGCCTTGTCGGCGATCGGATCGGCCAGGGTGCCGAACTCGGTGATCATGCCGTAGCTGCGCGCCAACGCACCGTCGAGATGGTCGGTGATCACCGCGACCGCGAACACCGCGAAAGCGGCGATCCGCCAGCCGGATTCATGACCGTCGCCGACGAACAGAAATACGAGGAAGACCGGAACCAGCACCATGCGCACACCGGTGAGCACGTTGGCGAGGTTGGCCACGCGCGCACGCGGGACCACCGGATCGGTAGAAGGTTGGCCCGGCACCGCAACAGAATATCGGTTGCCGTAACCGATACTCTTGCGCCTGTGAACCCAGGCAGTGTCGAGCCGCGCAAACACCCTGTGGTGCGCCGCGCCCGCACGTCCGATGTCCCGGCGATCAAGGGCCTCGTCGACGTCTATGCGGGCAAGATCCTGCTGGAGAAGAACCTGGTCACGCTGTACGAGGCGGTCCAGGAATTCTGGGTCGCCGAACTCGACGATGAGCTGGTGGGATGCGGCGCGCTCCACGTGTTGTGGGCCGATCTCGGTGAGGTGCGCACCGTGGCGGTGCATCCGAAGGTCCGCGGCACCGGCGTGGGGCATGAACTCGTCGAGCAGTTGCTCGACGTCGCCCGCGAGTTGCGCCTGAGCCGCATCTTCGTGCTGACCTTCGAAGTCGACTTCTTCGGCAAGCACGGATTCGAGGAGATCGACGGCACCCCCGTGACCGCCGAGGTGTACGAGGAGATGTGCCGCTCGTACGACACCGGTGTCGCGGAGTTCCTCGACCTGTCGTACGTCAAGCCCAATACCCTGGGCAATACCCGCATGTTGTTGACGCTCTAGCGTCTATCCGCCGAAATGGCATTCCGGCAGGCGCTCACTCGCAAAATCGCTGCCGGAATGCCATTTCGGCGCTGAAGGTCAGAATTCTTCCGGATCGCCCATTGGTTCGGTGCCGTTGGCGTCCGAGCCGCCCTGGATCAGCATCAGCGTGCCGGCCAGCTCATCGGGCTTCACCAGCACCTCGCGGGCCTTGGAGCCCTCGGACGGCCCGACGATGCCCCGGGTCTCCATCAGGTCCATCAGGCGGCCGGCCTTGGCGAAACCGACGCGCAGCTTGCGCTGCAGCATCGAGGTCGACCCGAACTGGCTCGACACGACCAGTTCCACGGCCTGCAGGAAGACGTCCATGTCGTCGCCGATGTCGCTGTCGATGTCGCGCTTCTCGACGGTCTTGACCGTGACACCGTCGATGAACTCGGGCTGGGCCTGCTGCTTGGTGAATGCCACCACGGCCTGGATTTCCTCGTCACTGACGAAGGCCCCCTGCACACGTATCGGCTTGGGCGCTTCCGACGGCTGGAACAGCGCGTCACCCTTGCCGGTGAGCTTCTCGGCGCCGACCTGGTCGAGGATGACGCGAGAGTTGGTGGCGTTGGTGACGCCGAACGCCATACGGGACGGCACGTTGGCCTTGATCAGGCCGGTCACCACCGAGACCACCGGCTGCTGGGTCGCAAGTACCAGATGGATGCCCGCGGCACGCGCCTTCTGGGTGATGCGCACGATCGCGTCCTCGACGTCGCGCGGGGCCTGCATCATCAGGTCGGCGAGCTCGTCGACGACGCACAGGATGTACGGGTAGGTCTTGTAGACCCGCTCGCTGCCCAGCGGCGCGGTGATCTCTCCGGAGCGCACCTTCTTGTTGAAGTCGTCGATGTGCCGAACGCCGCTGGCACTCATGTCCTGGTAGCGCTGCTCCATCTCCTCGACCAGCCAGGCCAGAGCGGCGGCGGCCTTCTTCGGGTCGATGATCACGGGCGTAATGAGGTGCGGAATACCTTGGTACGGCGGGAATTCCACCATCTTCGGGTCCACCAGGATCATTCGGACCTCGTCCGGCGTCGCACGCTGCAGCAGCGACACCAGCATCGAGTTGATGAAGCTCGACTTACCCGAACCGGTGGAGCCCGCGACCAGCAGGTGCGGCATCTTGGCCAGGTTGTAGCTGATGAAGTGGCCTTCGACGTCCTTGCCGATGCCGAACACCATCGGGTGGTGGTCCTTGCGCGTGGTCGGCGCGTTCAGCACGTCCTTGAGCCGCACCATCTCCCGGTCGCTGTTAGGGACCTCGACGCCGACCGCGGACTTGCCGGGGATCGGGGCCAGCAGCCGGATGTGCTCGTTGGCCACCGCGTAGGCGAGGTTGCGCTGCAGCTGGGTGAACCGCTCGACGCGCACACCCGGCCCGAGCTCGATCTCGTAGCGGGTGACGGTCGGGCCGCGCTGGAAACCGACGACGGTGGCGTCGATCTTGAACTGCTGCATCACTTCCGTGATTGCGTTCATGATGCGGTCGTTGTCGCGGCCGACCCGCTTCGGTGGGTCACCGTCAGCCAGCAGGTCCAGTGGCGGCAGGGTGTAGTCACCCTCGACCACCCGGTCGATCACCAGGGTGTCGTCGGTCTCCTTGGCCGGCTTCGGCTCGGATTTGGCTTCGGCCTTCTTGCGGCGAGGCTTGACCGCGGGCTCGGGGACGGTCGGCGCATCGGTGTCGTCGGGCAGCGGGTAGTTGTCCATCGGCGTGCCGGCCGGCGCCTTGGGTGCCTCGATGGCGGCTGTCGGCCAGGTTTGGGCGTCGCCGCGCGACGCGTCGTCGTCGTAGTATCCGTCGGACAGATCGTCGTAGCCGTCGTCTTCGGAACCGGCACCGTCGTACTCGTCGTCGTAGTCGTACTCGTCATCGTCATAGTCGTCGTGGAACGCCCGGGTACTGAACATGGTCCGCAGGGTCGACGGCACCTCGCGGATCGTCGTCCCGGTGACCAACAACAGACCGAACAGCACGCCCATGAACAACAGCGGTGCGGCGATCCACTCGGTCAGCCCGTCCGACAGGGGTCCGCCGATGGCGAACCCGACGAATCCGGCGGCATGCTGGCGCGCGACCGGATCCTGCGGCGATCCCGACCACAGGTGCCACAGACCGAGCAACGGCAGCGCGATCATGGCCGATCCCAGGATCAGCCGGGGGCGAGACTCCGGGTCCGGCTCGGTGCGCATCAGGACGACGGCGATGACGCCGAGGATGACGGGCACCAGCACCACCGGTCCACCGATCAGGGTGCGCACGGCGGTGTCGATCCACTGCCCCACCGGACCTGCCGCATGGAACCACGAACTGGCGGCCACGACGACAGCGATGCCGAGCAACGCGAGCGCCAGACCGTCGCGGCGGTGCCCGGGTTCGATGTCGCGGGCCCGGCCCACCGAGCGGGCGGTCGATCCGGCTCCCTTCGCGAGCATCAGCCACCCGGCGCGGGCGCCCTGGCCGAGCTTCTGGCCGGCGGCAGAGACCGGCGAGGCCTGAGGTCGACGGGCGGGCTTACGCCGCGGCGCAGCCGGGCGTCCCTTGCGGGCCGGCGCCTGACGCCGCGAACCGCCCCGGGGGCTGGCGTTCGACCTGCTCGAACGCGCTCCGGATCGGCCGGCGGTCTTGTTAGCCATGCCCGCAAGCCTAGTCGCACATGCCCCACAATCACCATCTGCCACACGGGTCACAAGACGGTCTCAAATGACACTTAGTCATACGAACCATTTTCATCGGGTTATCGCCTAGGGTGGACAGTCGTCCAGTTTCGGTTCTCATCGAGGAGTCCTGCACCTATGCCTGTTGTTGTCGTCGCCACCATGAAGGCCAAGCCCGAGTCCGTCGATGCCGTGCGCGAGGCCTGCACCAACGCCGTCGCGACTGTGCACGACGAGCCGGGCTGCCAGTTGTATTCGCTGCATGAGTCCGACGGCACGTTCGTCTTCGTCGAGCAGTGGGCCGACGCCGACGCACTCAAGACCCACAGCACCGCCCCGGCCATCGGCACCCTGTTCGGTGCGATCGGCGAGCTGCTCGACGGCGCTCCCGATATCAAAATGTTGCAGCCGGTGGTGGCGGGTGACCCGGCCAAGGGCCAGTTGCGGGCCGGCTGATGAGCGCTTGCGCGAAGAAGAAACAACACTGATGAGCGCTTGCGCGAAGAAGAGAACGCACTGATGTCCACCGCAGCTCCCCTGGCCGGGAGGGTCGCGTTCATCACCGGCGCCGCTCGCGGTCAGGGGCGGGCAGAGGCCTTGCGACTGGCCGCCGACGGGGCCGACATCATCGCGATCGATCTGTGCGACCAGATCGACTCGGTGCCCTATCCCCTGGCCACGCCCGATGATCTGGCCGCGACGGTCAAGCTCGTGGAGGACGCGGGTGGCCGGATCGTGGCCGTACAGGCCGATGTCCGGGACGAGCAGGCTCTGCGGTCGGCGCTGCAGACCGGAGTGGACCGGTTCGGCCGGCTCGACATCGTCGTCGCCAACGCCGGGATCGCCCCGATGCAGTCGGGCCCCGACGGCTGGCGCGACGTCGTCGACGTGAACCTGACCGGCGCGCATCACACTGTCGAGGCAGCAATTCCGATCATGGTCGCCCAGGGTGCCGGCGGGTCGATCGTGCTGATCAGCTCGGCGGCGGGACTGATCGGTGTGGGCGGCGGCGACCGCGGCTCGCTGGGCTACACCGCGGCCAAGCACGGTGTGGTCGGCCTGATGCGGGCCTACGCCAACTTCCTCGCCCCGCACAGCATTCGGGTCAACACGATTCACCCCACCGGGGTGGACACCCCGATGATCAACAACGAGTTCACCCGCGGATGGCTGAAACACATCGCCGAGGAGTTGAACGCACCGACCGATTTCAGCAATGCGCTACCGGTGCAGGTGATCCAGTCGGAAGACGTCGCGAACGCTGTGGCGTGGCTGGTGTCTGATCAGGCGCGCTACATCACCGGGGTGACACTTCCGGTCGATGCAGGCATCGTCAACAAACGATGAGTAATCCCGTCGCCGCAACGGCCGTCGGCCCGATGGTCCTTGCTGCCGTCGAACAGTACGAGCCGGTGCAGCGACGGTTGGTCGACGACGACATGGCCTTGTCATTCCTGCCGGCCGGCGCGCGTGCCTTCACCCGGATCGCGCGCTGGTCGGTTGCCCGCAGGCTTCTGATCCAGGCCACCGAACGATCGGGCCCGGGACTGTGGGCGAATCTGACCTGCCGCAAGCGTTACCTCGGTGACAAGCTCACCGAGGCGTTGCCCGATATCGACGCCGTCGTGATTCTCGGCGCCGGACTGGACACCAAGGCCTACCGACTCGCACGACACAGTGCGGTGCCGGTGTTCGAAGTGGATCTGCCGGTCAACATCGAGCGCAAACGCTCGGTGGTGCGCAGCGCGCTCGGTGCTACTCCCCCGTCGGTGCACCTGGTACCGGTGGATTTCGAAAACGACGACCTGGCCGCTGAACTCGCCCGGCATGGCCACCGCGGCGACCACCGAACCTTCTTCATCTGGGAAGGCGTGACGCAATATCTGAGCGCCGACGCTGTCGCGTCGACATTCGAGTTCCTCCGTTCGGCAGCGCCGGCGAGCAGAATCGGATTCACCTATGTCCGTAGCGATTTCATCGACGGGACCAATCGCTACGGTGCTGAATCGCTGTATCGCCGGTTCCGGGTTCGCAGTCAACTGTGGCAGTTCGGGCTCGAACCAGACGGGGTGGCCGCCTTCATCGAGCCCTACGGCTGGCAGCTGACCGAGCAGGCCGGGCCCGATTACCTCACCGAGCACTACATTTCACCGGCCCGGCGGAAGCTGACGGCCTCCCAGGTGGAATGGACCGCCTACGCCGAAAAGCGTTAGCAGGCAACCAGAGCGTCGAGTTCGGCGGCGTCGGCCCCGGCCAGTCTCCGGTGCATGGCCTTGGCGATGCGCCCGGCCTGGAGCTTGGCCCGCTCGGCATGCGGGCCCTCGAAGAGCTCGTCGACAGTGCCGGTCCACAGGGTCAGCCAGCGCACGAAATGCCGTGCCGACAGCGGATGACGGGCGTGCAGTTCACGGTGCACGGTCAGCGCGCTGCTCCGGTAGAGCCCAGCCCGGAACAGCACGGTCTCCCAGAAGTCAGCCATGACCGGGATGTGGGACCGCAGGCCTTTGGCGCGCAGTTCGGTGAACGGCTCGGCAAGTACGGGATCGGAAAGCGCCTTGCTGTAGAACCGCCACAGCAACAGCTCCACGTCGTCGCGTCCTGCCAGATCCTCAGCCATCGGACAAATCCCTTTTCCGGCCGGTCGCACACGTGGCCCCTAGTTTCTACAATGAGTCGTTGTATAAACTCTAGCCATGATCACCGCGCGGATCCACCTCAGATTCCTGCAGGGAGAAAGTGGCCGGGAGGTCGGCCCGTCGGGAGGTATGTGATGAATGCCGCTCTGGCCGTCGCGGTCGCAGTCGCCTTCTGCTGGCTGGGCATGGTGCTCGCGATCTCGTTCATCGAGGCGCCGCTGAAGTTCCGGGCCCCGGGCGTGACGCTGCAGATCGGACTCGGCATCGGGCGCAGGGTTTTCCGCGCACTCAACGCGGTGGAAACCGCATTCGCCGTCGTCATCATCGTGATCTTCGCCATGCAGCGCCCGTCACCCGACGTGATCGTGGCCTTCGCGATTGCCATCGCGGCACTGGCGGTGCAGTTGATCGCCGTGCGGCCCAAGCTCACTCAGCGTTCCAACGCTGTCCTTGCCTTCGCACCGGGCGAAGAAGCGCAGTCACGCTCGCCGGCGCATTACTACTACGTCGGGTTCGAGCTCATCAAGGTGATCGCGTTGTTGGCCGGCGGGGCCCTGCTACTGGCCGGCTGACTCCGGGCTGGGCGTATCGACCCGAACCGCGACACCGTTCGAATACGGCCGGGCAAGTCGCCCAGTACGCCCTCCGGCTAGATCTCGATGACCGTCGGGACGATCATCGGCTGGCGACGGTAGGTCTCGCCCACCCACTTGCCCACGGTGCGCCGGACCGCCTGGGCGATGCGGGTCGGGTCGGTGACATTATCGGCGGCAAGGCTTTCCAGCTCCCGCTCGACGTTGCGGGCGACCGCCTCCAGCGCCTTCGGATCCTCCGAGAACCCGCGGGAATGCAGATGCGCGGGTGCGGCCGGCTTTCCGGTCTCACGGTGGATAACGACCGTCACCGCCACGAAGCCCGAGGACAGGATGAGGCGTTCACCGAGTGTGGCGTCGCCGACATCCCCGGTGATCAGCCCGTCGACGAACATCTTGCCGACGGTCACCGCGCCGGAGATCGAGGCCTTACCGGCAACGAGGTCCACACTCACGCCGTTCTCGGCCAGCACGATGTTCTCCTGCGGCACCCCGGTGCTGGCGGCCAGCGCGGCATTGGCGCGCATGTGCCGCCAGGTGCCGTGCACCGGCATGACATTGCGGGGCCGAACCCCGTTGTAGAGGAACAGCAGCTCACCCGCATAGGCGTGGCCGGAAACATGAACGCGCGCTTGGGCGTTGGTGACGACACGGGCTCCGATCTTGGCCAGCGCGTCGATGACACCGTAGACCGCTTCCTCGTTGCCCGGGATCAGCGATGAGGACAAGATGATCAGATCGCCTGCGGTCAGCGTGATGCTGCGATGCTCACCACGCGACATCCGCGACAACGCCGCCATCGGCTCGCCCTGCGTCCCGGTGGTGATCAGCACGACCTTGTCGGCCGGCATCATCTCGGCCGCCCCGATGTCGAGGATGTCGGAATCGGCCACCCGCAGATAACCGAGTTCGCGGGCGATGCCCATGTTTCGCACCATCGAGCGCCCGACGAACGAAACCCGCCGGCCAAGTGCCACGGCGGCGTCGACGATCTGCTGCACGCGATCGACGTTCGACGCGAAGCAGGCCACGATCACCCGGCCCTCGGCGCCGCGGATCAACCGGTGCAGCGTCGGGCCGACCTCGCTCTCCGACGGGCTGACACCCGGATGTTCGGAGTTGGTCGAGTCGCACAGGAACAGGTCGACCCCGGCATCGCCGAGCCGCGACATGCCCGGCAGGTCGGTCGGCCGGCCGTCGAGCGGCTGCTGGTCGAGCTTGATGTCGCCGGTGTGCAGCACAGTGCCGGCGCCGGTGTGGATCGCGACGGCCAGACATCCCGGAATCGAGTGGTTGACCGCGAAGTATTCGCATTCGAAGACGCCGTGCTGGCTGCTCTGCCGCTCGCCGACCTCGACGAACACCGGCTTGATCCGGTGTTCACGACACTTCTCGCGGATCAGTGCGATGGTGAACTTCGAGCCGACCACCGGGATGTCCGGACGCAGCTTCAGCAGATAGGGAATCGCGCCGATGTGGTCCTCGTGCGCGTGGGTGACGACGAGAGCTTCGACGTCTTCGAGGCGGTCCTCGACGTGGCGCAGGTCCGGCAGGATCAGGTCTACGCCGGGTTCGTCGTGCCCGGGGAACAGCACCCCGCAGTCCACGATGAGCAGTCTGCCCAGGTGCTCGAAGACCGTCATGTTGCGGCCGATCTCGCTGATTCCGCCCAGCGCGGTAACTCGCAGACCGCCGGGGGCCAGGGGCTTGGGGGGCGCGAGTTCGGTGCTCACTATCGCAACACCGCTGCCGCGCGCATGTCGGCGGCCAGCGCCTCGATCTCAGCGGGTGTGGCGGGGATCTGCGGCAGCCGCGGCAGGCCGGCGTCGAATCCCTGCAACCGCAGGCCCTCCTTCGACATGGTGACTCCGCCGAGGTGAGCCTGGGCGCGGGCCAGCGGGGCCAGCGACACGTTGATCTTGCGGGCCGTGGCGATATCGCCAGAATTGAACGCGGTCAACATGTCCCGCAACTGACCTGCGGCCAGATGTCCCCAGACGCTGACGAAACCGACGGCGCCCATGGCCAACCAGGGCAGGTTCAATGTGTCGTCGCCCGAGTAGTACGCCAGCCCGGTCTCAGCGAGCATCTCGCCGCCGCCGTGCAGATCGCCCTTGGCATCCTTGACACCCACGATGTTCGGGTGACCTGCCAGGGCGCGGATGGTCTCCCATGCGATCGGGATCGACGAACGCGGAGGGATGTCGTAGAGCAGGTTCGGCAGGTCGGTGGCATCGGCCACGGCCGTGAAGTGCGCAAGCAGGCCGGCCTGCGGGGGCCGCGAGTAGTACGGCGTCACCACGAGCAGGCCGTGTGCCCCCTCGGCAGCGCAGGCCTTGGCCAGGTGCACGCTGTGCGCGGTGTCGTAGCTGCCCGCCCCGGCGATGATGCGGGCCCGGTCCCCCACGGCCTCCAGCACCGTGCGCAGGAGCGCGAGCTTCTCGTCATCGGTGGTGGTCGGGGACTCACCGGTGGTGCCCGAGAGCACCAGGCCGTCGCAGCCGGCGTCGATCAGGTGATTGGCCAGGCGGGCGGCAGCATCGAGATCGAGCGAGCCGTCGGGCTTGAACGGCGTCACCATTGCGGTCAACACCGTGCCCAACTGCGCCGTTACATCGATTCCGCTCGTACTCACGCGCCAAGATTACCCTGGGTCGATCGAACCTCCGTCGCCATACCAACCGGCGACTCCGTCAAGCCTCCGTCGCCTTACCCACCGCGACTCCGTCAAGCCTCCGTCGCCAAAGGCGAGGTGGCCACCTCACTACCATCCGCCAGCGTCGAAATCTCGAAATCGGAGAACACCGCCGGAGCCGCCTCCACGAGCTCACGCAGACAGGCGATCGCCAGCCTGCGGATCTCCACGTCGGCGTGTTCACTGGCCCGCATCGCGATGAAATGGCGCCAGGCGCGGTAGTTGCCGGTGACCACAATGCGGGTCTCGGTGGCATTGGGCAGCACCGCACGGGCGGCCTGTCTGGCCTGCTTGCGACGCAGAACCGCGTTGGGCTGGTCGGCGAACTTGGCCTCCAGCCGATCCAGCAGCTCGGTGTAGGTCGCGCGGCTGGCGTCAGCCGCCGCGGTGAAGATCTCCACCAACTCCGGGTCGTCCTCGAAGCCAGGTGGAACCACCACCTCGGCGTCGTTCTCGGGGACATAGCGCTGCGAGAGCTGCGAGTAGGAGAAGTGCCGGTGCCGGATCAGCTCGTGGGTGGCCGATCGGGAGATGCCGCTGATGTAGAAGGACACCGACGCGTGTTCGAGCACCGAGAAGTGGCCGACATCGATGATGTGGCGGATGTAGCTCGCGTTGGTCGCCGTTCGGGGATTGGGCTTCGACCAACTCTGGTAGCAGGCCCGGCCGGCGAACTCGGTGAGCGCAGGCCCGCCCGCGGCATCGGTGCTCCACGGCACGTCAGGCGGTGCCTGGAATTCCGTCTTGGCGATCAGCTGCACGCGCAGCGGCGCGATCTCGGCCACCCGCCCACCCTACTGTCGAGCTGCCGAAGGGCTGCGCCAATGTGCTCATCGGTAGATGGTGGCGACCCACGGCTGGGCACAGAAGTGCTCAAGCGCGATTTTCTCCGCCAAGATGAATGGCAAGCTTCTGGCTTCATCCAGCGTGGGGGGACGCAATGTCGCAGTCGGTGCGGATCGGGTTGTTCTCGGCAGTGGTGATGCTGGTTGCAAGTTGCTCGACGACAACTTCGACGACGCCGGCAACTCCCTCGTCGCCGCCTCCGACTTCCGGACCGACACCGCGGCCGCTGTCACGGGCGGAGACCATCACGTGGGCGCGCGGGATCGATCCGTGCGCCTTGATCGAGCCCAGCCATCTCGAGGCGCTCGGTACCGTCAAGGCCTTCGGCACGTCGGCGAACTCGACCTCGTGCGAAGCCGTCGTGGATGACGGCACCTCCCGCGGGATCGACGTCAGTTGGTCAATCGCCTTCGCGCCGTTCGATTTCCTGACCTCATCGCTGGGCGCCCTCGAGGAGATCGACGGTGTCAAGGCGCGCCGTATCGATGCCGCCTCAACTCTCACCCCCGAGGTGCGCGCTCAGCTCGTCGAAAGCACATGCAGCTACGACGTGGCTTTCGAGAACGACATCGCGGTGCGGATGCAGGTGTCGATGGAGCGCGATCGGGATGCGTGCGCGACCGCCGATCCGTTGGCCCGCGCGGTGATCTCCACATGGCCGGAGCACCCGACGCAGGGCAGTTCCCCACACACGACGGTGACGGCCCTCACCGACGCTGCCCCGTGCGCGGTCGTGCCGACGCTGCAACAGTCGCGAAAGGTGTCGTTCGACTGGAAGGACCAGTCCCTCACGTCGTGTTTCTTCACCGTCGATGGGACGGAGTTGCTGGTGACGTTCGACTACCGACCGCCCGAACAACTAACTTTCGAGGCCGAGCCGACGAAGTTCGGGAATCACGACGGCTACCGAAAGGTCCACGAGGGCACCACCTTCACTGACGCGATAGTCGGTGACGGCTTCGACGGCGTCGACGCCGGCCACCCGAGCCGACTCGTCCCCATCGTGGCGGTCAACGGTGACGATGCCACCGTGGTGTCAGACGTGACGACGGCCGTGGTGAATCAGCTCCCGCGCTGACGTGCAGGCCCCCAATTCGCCCGAACCGGAGGGCACGCGCTCCTAGACTCTGCTGATGGTCCGCGATGCCCCGATGGCACCTGCGCCTCCCGACGGTCCGCAATGCTGATCGGCGTGGCCGCCGCGCTACTGGCGTGTGTCGGTTACGGCACGGCCTCGGTGCTGCAGTCATATGCCGCGGGACGTTCGGTGACGTCGGGCGCCGACACCGGCCCCACCCTGCGGTCGACGATCGGCGCGATGTTGGCACCGATCTTCATCGCGGGCATGGCGCTCGACCTTCTCGGCTTCGTGGGCAGCCTGGTCTCGGCGCGGTTGATTCCACTGTTCCTGTCGCAGACGATCATCAGCGCCAACCTCGTGGTGACCGCGGTGCTGAGCATCTTCGTTCTCCACGCGCGACTGCACCGACGTGACTGGACCGCCATCGCCGTAGTTCTTGTGGCGCTGTGCATCCTGGGCGCCACCGCCGGACGCCTGGGTGACCGCGATCCCGGCGCGATGATGCATTGGGGTGTCCTCGCGGTGTCGGCGGTCATCCTGGGCCTGGGCGCCGCACTGGTCCGACTGCTCGGGAAGAACGCGGCAGTGCCCGCGGGTCTGATCGCCGGCGTGCTCTACGGGGCGATGGCGGTGGCGATTCGGCTCGTGGACGGTCTCGATCCACTGAACCTCCGTGTGCTGATCGCCGACCCGGCGACGTGGGCCGTGGTGCTCGCCGGTCTGGGTGGCTTCTACCTGTTCACCGTCGCGCTGCAGGTCGGATCGGTGAACGGGGTGGCTGCGGCATTGGTGGTGGGCGAAACCGTGGTACCCGGCATCGTCGGTGTGGTCCTGCTGGGCGATGTTTCGCGACCGGGGTACGGCGCTCTCGTGGTCATCGCCTTCGTCGCCGCCGTCGGCGGCGCCGTCGCACTCGCCGTATCCAGCGCCGCCGAGTACGAGCGGGCGCAGAGTTCTCCACAACCCGGGCCGACGAGACCGGAAGAACACGGTCGCGTCCGACTGAGACAACCGATGCCGGAGCACAACCTGCCCGCTGGGGCGGTCGGGACCGTCGTGATGGACTACACCAATTTCGGGCAATCCAACCTCCCGCCCGCCTATGAGGTGGAGTTCATGGATTCGCAAGGCAATACCGAAGCCCTCGTCACCGTGCCCGGGGAATTCCTCGAAAGCATCTAAAGAGCGAATCAGCGCTAGGCTCCGTCCGAGTTGTGCTGCGTGGAATGGGGGGATGGCATGGCATCGGTTTCCGACGGTGGGGACGGCTTGCGGATCGAGGAAGATCCCGTACGTGGGGCCGCCGATGAGTTGGGCACGATTGCCCAGGAGCTGCGTACCGGGTTGCAGCAGTTGATCTCGGCGGCGAACGACGTTGTCGACGCGAGCTGGCGTGGGGAGGCCGCTGCTGCTTTCCGAAGCGAGTGGGAGGACTTTCACGACTCGGCGAAGACCATCGTTGAGGACGCGGACACGATCGCCGATCTTGTCGCCTACAGCGTGAAAGTCTATGCAGCCGAAGATGAGTCAAATGCTGCGCTAGTGCGGTCAGTCTGGATCGAGAGCTGAGATGGCTGGATATTCGGTCGATGTGGAGGCGCTCGGCGACCTCCAGGAGCGGATGGCTCGATATCTCGCCTTGTGTGCCGACAATCTGACGAGGGTGCAGCAACTGATAGGTGCCGTGTCAGCGTCTTGGGACGGAACCGCCTCGAATGCCTACCAGCAGCGCCATAACCAGTGGATCGCTGCGCTGAAAGACATGAACGAGTCGCTCCAGGAGTTCAAAGCCTGGTCGGCGGATAGCGAAGAGGCGTATCGCGCCGTAATGGCCATGAACCTCCGCATGGCCGGCGGATAGGCACCTGCGTGGGCGTATGGGTTATCGATCCGGACTGGTATTTCCAGACCGCTGAGGTTCTCGGCGATGCGAGCTCCCAGCTGGCCAGCGCTGTCGGGACTATCGCTGACCACGCCAAGTGGGATACCACCAAGATGGCTGGGAACGACAGCAGTGTCGGTGCGGCGTGGGGCAGTTGGTATGACAAGTTTTCGGCCGACACCATTGAGGGCACAGCAATGCTGGCGACGGCCTGGTCCTCGCTGGCCAACCGGATCTACCAAGCCGGTGTCAATCACGCCTGGGCCGAGTTCCGCGCCGGACGTGGCCGCCTTCCGACACCCGGCAATCTGCCGCCAAGACCGAGCGTGAACGAACTACCCATGCCATCGTTGCCAACGGCGGTCGGTGACAACGGGCCGGGACTGCACGTGGTGTATTTGCCTGGCCTTGACGAATCCCTGGGCGGCGTTGAGATTCCCAACGCTGACACCGACAAGCTGCCGATCGTGGCAGCCTCGTGGAACGCCTTCGCCGCCACGATCACCGCAACCGTCGGTGAAGTCACGCACCGGGTGCGGCGCCCCGACCCTGAGCTCCCTGACGCCACGGCGTTCTACAACACCATCACATCGCTGGCCGGCCCGGCTGACGCGCTGGGCGCTGACGCGATGTCGATGAGCACACTGACGGACAAATTTTCCAGCGGGGTCCTGAAGATGCGTGCCGACATCACCAACGAACTGCGCGCGATGTCGGCGATGCATGTCCTCGGCGCTGTCGTCGCGGCCGCGGCCACCCGAGTGTCCGGGACAGTGTCGGTTAAAGCAGGGGTTCAAGGGCTAGCGCGGCGGGTCCGCCTAGCAGGCGAGAACATCCGCCGCTATGTCGCCACCCTGCAGACCATCGCGTCACTGCTCACTACAATGACACCGCGATTCACTCATGCCGACAAGGCAAAGGTGGACAAGGAACGCACCGTCGACATCGAGATCTTCGATCCCGACGGCACCCGTAGCCGCCACTACCGCATTCCCCTATCGAAGTGGCTGTCATGGCTCGACTATCTCAAGCGCGGCGGGGACGAATGGCAATGGGACCGGTGGAACGACACCTACGATCGGCTCAAGGAGAATTCCGCCAACGGCTGGTGGTGGGACCAGTGGGCTGCCGCTGTGATGGGTTACACCCCTGAACACGGTTGGGTGGACCAATGGGGCAGTAAGAAGGAGCACCTCGACCTAGTCCCGGTGCAGGGCCGGGTGTGGGACTGGGCCAACCCGGACCTGCAACATGTGGTCGAGAACAAGAGCGGGGCGCTTGACCTCAACCAGCTCGCGCTCGACGAGATCGCCCTGCAACGGGGTTGGAGCGTGACATGGAACATCAATGCTCACTACGCCTATTCGGGTAGTGAGCTCGCGGCGCTCGAACGACTTGAGAAGCTGTACCCGGGGCGCTTCACGGTGAACAGGCTCTAGTGAGAGGTAGGCAATTGGGTAAGTCATTCGATCATGTGCCGATTCAGTTGACGAAGGCCTTTCGTGAGGCGCAGTCCAACGAACAGTTTCAAGGCTGGCTCAAAATGCAAGAAGCCGTCATGGAAATCGAGTTCCCCTACTACGACCTCCCCGAGGTCCGCGATCAAATGTTCACCAAAGGTAGCTTGGCCGTGGTCGAGAACAAGTTGATGGAGCTATACCCCAATCACCAAGTGGCGTACGGCTCGGACAATGCGCACACGACCATGCGCTACGTCTACTACGTTGGAGAAACATTTCGACGAGCCTTTGAGGGCACTTGGGTTGTGCTACCGAGTCGGTCCGACCCAACACAACCGCCGACGACAACAGTAGTCGATTTCCCCATGCGGGAGGCGTACATCGATCCAGCCAGTCTGGTGAAGATCGCCGTCAATAGGCGCACTGGTGACGAGCTCATCACCGTCTACGGTTTCGCCGAACGCGACTATGGAGAGTGGGTCGACGCCGGTCGCCCAGAGCGGACGTTTATCGGCACGCTACGCGAAGAGGACTAAAGCTGAGCGCGCGGCACAGGGTGGTTCACCGATCCGGCATTCCGAATTCTGCACAAGTCACCACTGGCACCCTTGCCCCGGCGGACCGATCAAGATTTCGCGTGGATCCTGATGTGTGGTGGCGACTTCAACGCCTTGTTCGAAATGGCACTCGCGGGAGAACTCCCGACCGTCACGATCGAATGCGATCTCGTTGATGCGCAACGCCGTTGTCCATTTCCACTGGGCCATATCTTCGACAACCTCACGTACCGAATCCTGGCAATCCGCGCAATCATCGTCGCCGCCCTCCTCGCCATGCGTTTCGCATGGCTCGAACTCCGTCCGATAAACGTTGCCGGGGTCGTACAGATGCGCTGTGGGTGGCCAGTCCAGCTCGAACCATTGGCCCGGTTCGATCTCGTAGACACCGATCGCCGCTTCTAGTGCGGCCTTCTTGTCCGCAACGGTCCATTGCATCTCGGGTGCCAGCGCCACATCCTCGATTGGGCCGGTCCCCCGGTACTCAGCCGGATCACCCACTGGCTCCGGCGAATCCACGGTCGCTGCCGCGGCACGGTCGTACCAGTGCAGAGGTGCTGAGCTCGTCATGACGCACCGTCGCCGGGGCCACGGGATCGGTCACTTCGGCTTCCAAATACGCCCAGCGGTGGCGGTTCTCGTGTACCGCTCGCGGCGGCAGCACCGCGATGATGTCGCGCTCGATCACCAGATCTTCCGCAGCCTCCCACGCGTGGTCGACGGCACCCTCACCTACCAGCTGCCGTGCAAATGCCTCTTGCTGCGTGCGCAGCAAATCCACGTGTCGTGCCCGCGCCGCTGGGTCCGCGAAACGCGGGTCATGCAGATACCCGTCCGGCACCGCATCGAACACCCGAGCCAACTGATCAACCATCTTCTCCCCCTGTTGTTTTCTGCCGCACAGCTTCGGCATATCGCGGCGCCAACGCCTCCATCTGGTCAATCACCAGCTTGATGGCCAATGCTTGTTTGTCGGGCGGGTACTTGTACTTGACCAACAGCCGTTTGATCGACGATCGCAGTTTGGCGCGCACATCGTCGCGAACTGTCCAGTCAGTCTTGGTGTCCCGTTGCATCACGGTGACCAGCTCCCGCGCGATCTGCGCGAGGACGTCCTCCCCCTGGAATTCGAGTGCCGACTCGTTCTCGGCCACAGCATCATAGAAGGCCAGCTCGTCGTGGGATAGGGGTGGTGAGAATCGTTTTCCGCGATCACCTTCGGCAGCGACTTCTTTGGCCATGGCGATCAACTCAGCGATCACCTCGGCGGAGGTGATCTGCTGATTGGTGTACTTGCGCATCAGCTCGCCGACACGGTCGGAGAATGAGCGTTGCCGCACGAGGTTGTTACGGGTGGCCACTCCCATTTCCTCGGTGATCATCGCCCGCAACGCCTCGATCGCCAGGTGCGGATTATCGGAACGCTTGGTTTTGGCTTCGAATTCGGGGTTCAGTTCCGACAGTGAAGGCTTGGACAATCCCGCGGCTTCGTAGATGTCGACGATGCCGCCGGCGGCGGTTGACTCGTCGACCAGCACCGACAGCAGTCGTTTGATGTCCTCGGGGATCGGTTTGCCCTCGGCTTGACGCTGTTGTGCGTCGAGCTTGCCCATCACCACGCGGACCTGCTCGTAGAACTTGACGGTCTGGCGTAGCTCGTCCAGGGTTTGGTTTCCGGCGCACAGTGACCAGGCCCGCGCTAGTTGGGCTGACAGCGTGCGGAACCGGTCCCCGAGGCTCGGCTCGTCCTGATTGCCCGGTGTGCCGGGGTCACGCAGGCGCCCGGCGAGATTCACGGCGGTCTTCAACCAACTTCCGTGCTGGGCAGCGATTTTCGACCGCCAGTCATACACCGCGCACAGTGCGTCGAGTTGGGCGACCAACGCGGTCGTCAGCGCGACCGCTTCGTCGATATCCTTGCCGAGTGGCTGTTCCTTGCGGTCGGTTTCGGTGTATTCGGCGAGCGCCTCGGCCAGATTATCGATCAGCGGTGCGTAGGCGACCAGCAGGCCGGAGGGCTTGCCCCGGAACGTGCGGTTGACCCGAGCCAACGTCTGCATCAGCAACGCCCCCTTGAGCGGGCGGTCCAGGTACAGCGTGTGCAACGGTGGCGCGTCGAACCCGGTGAGCATCATGTCTTTGACGATGACGATCTGCAGTTCGTCATCGGCGTCGCGCAGGCGCTTCTGAATGGTCTTGTTCTGGCCCTCGCGGCGAACATGTTTGGCGATCAGCCCTTGGTCCTGCGCGGAGCCCGAGTAGACCACCTTGATGACGCCCTTGTCGATGGACTCGTCATGCCACTCAGGCCGAAGTGTGATGATCTCCTCGTAGAGACGGGCGCAGATCTCACGGGTGGCGCCGACGATGAAGGCTTTGCCCGGTGATTCGATGAACGGCCGCATGGCTTCTGAGCGGGCGGCCCAGTGCGTGACGATATCCTCGGCCAACTTGGCCAACCGCTCCGGCGCACCGTAAATGGCGTTGATCACCGCGACGGACTTCTCGATCTGCGTGCGCTCCACATCGTCGAGGCCGAGGGTCGCCTCGTCCACGGCGTGGTCGAGGTCATCTTCGCTGAAGTCTTTCGACCAGCCGACCTTGGCCAGCCGAGGCTCGAAAAAGACCGGCACCGTGGCCTTGTCTTTGACCGCGCGGGTCAGGTCATAGACGTCGATGTCGGATCCGAACACCTCGCGGGTGTCGCGGTCGATCCCCGAGATGGGCGTTCCGGTGAAGGCGATGAACACGGCGTTGGGCAGCGCGTCACGGATGTGGCGGGCGTATCCGTCGAGTTGGTCGTAGTGGCTGCGGTGGGCTTCGTCGACGATGACGATGATGTTGCGGCGATCGCTGAGCAGCGGGTGGTCCGACCCGGACTCGCGTTCCTGCTTGGTCAGGTCGAACTTCTGCAGCGTGGTGAAGTAGATGCCGCCGGTAGTGCGGTTGGTAAGTTCGTCGCGCAGTTCCGATCGCTTGGATACCTTGACCGGCGATTCAGCGAGCAGGCGGGACCGGTTGAAGGTTTCGTACAGCTGGGAGTCGAGTTCTTTGCGGTCGGTAACGACGACGATGGTGGGGTTTTTGAGCTTGGCCTGTTGAGCGACCAGGTGGGCGTAGAGCTCCATCTCCATGGACTTGCCCGAGCCCTGGGTGTGCCAGACGACGCCGGCCTTGCCGTTGGTTTCGGCCGCCTGCACTGTGGAGCCGACGGCCTTGGTTACGGCGAAGTACTGGTGCGGCTTGGCGATTCGCTTGGTCAGCCCGTCGCCGTCTTCGTCGAATGCGGTGAAATTGCGCAGCAGTTGCAGGAAGCGCTCGGTGTTGAACAACCCGTCGATGAGCGTTTCCAGCTCGATCGGTACGTCTTCGTCAAAGGCCAGGTCGCCGAACGTGACGAGCTTGCCGTCGTCGTCGACGTTCCACGGCGCGAAGTGCTCCAGCGGCGTGAACGGGGTGCCGTAGCGGGCGTTGATGCCGTCGCTGATCACGGTGAGCACCGCGAACCGGAACGCCATGGGGAATTCCCGCAGGTAGGTCTGCAGCTGGGCGTGCGCGCCGACGATGTCGGCGTGTTTGGCGCCGGCCTGTTTGAGTTCGATGATGCCGACCGGCATGCCATTGAGGTAGAGCACGATGTCGAAGCGCCGGTGTTTCTCCTGGGTGCGCACCGTAACCTGCTGCACGGCAAGGAATTCATTCTCGTCGGGTTTGTGGCTGACCAGCCGGATCGTCGGGTTCTGCTCGACCCCGTTGCCATCGATGTAGCTGATGCCGCGGTAGCCCCCGACGAGATACTGGTGCAGCCGGTAGTTCTCGGCGAGCGCGTCTTGGGACTGGGGTTGGATGATCGCGGCGCGGGCCTGGTCGAGGTATTCGGCGGGAACATCGGGATTCAGGTCACGCATCTTGGCCAGCATGCGAGCGGGCAGCACGATGTCGTCCCACGATTCCCGGCCGTCGTCGGTTCCCGGGGCGATCTGAGTGCCGGTGGTCGTCTGCCACTCATGCTCGCCGAGAGTGTCGAGCGTTACCAATTCCCAGTCGGCTTCACTGAATCCGGTCACGGCGAATCTCCTTCGGTCATGTCTCCTCATAGCGGCTAGGCGATCTCCGACCTTGCCGGTTCATCAGCCACCCCCTCAGCTGCGCCGACGACGGCCAGCTCCACTACTTCCACCACATCCGGAGGAAACCCCACATCGACACCGCTTCCCTCGCAAGCCTGCGCCTCGTTTGCGACCCCATAAGGGATGTGCACGCCAGCGATGTGTTCGACAGCCGTATCGAGGTGTCCCTGCTGGTCTTCGAAGAAGATGTGCGGGCGGAGCACCTGAAGCACCGTGGACTTCTCGATCCCGCCAAGGAAGAAGGCGTCGTTGACGTTGACGCCCCAGGCGCGAAGCGAGTTGACCGCCCGCTCGTGAGCAGGTGCGTTCCGTGCGGTGACCAAGGAAACCCGCAGCCTGGGTTCGTACGATGCATCTGCGGACGTGCGTTCCGCTTCAATCGTCTGAATTCTGTTGAGATCTTCCAGAAGTGGCTTAAGTAGACCGGGCGCAAGTGGAACATCCCGTTTTGTGGACTCATGTTCGAGGTAGTCCTCAAGACCGCCAGAAGTCCTGTAAACCCGCTCAGACTCATCGCTGGCAAGGACACTGTCAAAGTCGAACGCGACCCGCAATGATGCGTCGTTGGCATCGTATTTTGCCGATGACGGAAGCACATGACCTGCAGGCAATCCCAACGCGATGGCATCGTCCACGTCACTTCGGTTCGCCGAGAGGAACAACGACATGCTGAATGCCTTGATGTATGCGTATGGAGACTGGCCTTGGGTAAAGACCGCCCGGGTCATCTTCAGTCCATGCGCATCAACTGACCTCATCACCCTGAGCCCGGTCATCGGGTCGTTGCGCGACAGGATGATGACCTCGACCAGAGGATCATCAGGCCGAAGATCATTGAGTGCCAACAATCGCTCGATAAACGGGAATGCGACGCCAGGCTTCAGTGTCTTATCGAGACGCTTATCTTGGTACAAGCGGTATTTCGCCTCGCCATATTTCTTGAAGTAGGCGTCGGACTTCGAGAGATCGAAGAGTGCGCTTGACGCGACTCCGACGACTAATCGGTCTTCCAGCCCGTACGCCACTACAACACCTCCGACGCGACTGCCTCAGCGTCCGCGACGCTGACCTTGCCCGACATCAGTAGCGGGAGCAGTTCGTCGCGGGTGCGAGCTAGCTGACGCGACTCCGCCTGCACAGCCACATACGAACTGACCAACGGTTCCGCAACCGCTTCTAGAGCCGCTAGCGCTCTCCCCTGTGGAACGCGAAGCTGCGAACGCGCCAGGTCCGCCTTATTGAGGTGTATCACCGTTGTTGCAGACTTCTCTCGCTCCAGCGCGGAGAGGACCGGGCGGATTGCCTCTAAAACAAAGGCCGAGCCTGCCTCCTTGGCGCGGATCCTGCATACTCGCTGATTCAACAACCCCGGCTGGCCGATCCAGCACTTGGCTCGGAACTCTCCGTCCATTCCGACGAGCACGTCGCCGGGCTCAACAATGACCTCACCCGGTCGTGTCTCAGTCGTCCACACCTGAGGGGCGTAGGACTGGAGGTCACGGATGCGGATCAAAGGTCGCCCGACACCCACCGCCGAAAACGATCGGCTTTTGTACGCCTCGCCGAAGTCGACTTCAAAAGCATCGAAGAACCGTACGGTCGCAGCTTCTGCGGTGGAAACTGCTCGCCGAAAATTTGCCGATAGAAGCTCAGCTATCGCAGATGTCATACGTTCATTGGCCGCAATCTTATCGTCGATCGCGCCCAGAATACCGATTGCCACCAGCTGCTCGTCGACGGATGGGAGCCTCATGCTGATCGAATAAATGTCGGCCAGGCTGATGAAATCAGCCATATCAGTCTGCCCTTTGAGGGCATCAGCCTGGTTCCAGAACTCTTCGCTCTTGAACCAGTAGTAGAGGTAACGAGCTCTCAACGGCCCGTTGGCTACTGGCCGGAAATAGCACAACTGGGGACTGTAGGCAAAGGCCGGACCGCTGGAAGGCATGATGGCCACACGCCCAACCGTTCCCTTGGTCGTAAGGACAACATCGCCAGGCTTGGAGGTCTTTGGCCCCAGCGCCGGCAAATCGGTGTCCGGCGTGTTGATCGGAAATGACGACGGACGTACTCTGCCTTCCGCGACATCTGCGACCCTTAGGATGGGGAGCGGGAATCGATCCAATCCGGCGGAGCGTGGCCTTCCCGCGCCAACCTCGAGCAGGTTAGCTCCCACCAGGTCTGAGAATGCAACCACACGATCACCCATCGAGATGCTCCAACTGCTTCCGCACAACAGCTTCCAGCCGCGCCGACTCGTCAAATGCCTCCAGCAGCTCCTTTGTCAGACGCGCGATCTTCTCGTCGATCGGCTCACCGTCGTCCTCAACCTCGGCCGCACCGACATATCGCCCGGGCGTGAGTGCATAGTCAGCTGCCTTGATCTCTGCCAATGTTGCCGACTTGCAAAACCCTGGGACATCTTCGTAGGTAATCTCTTTCGCCTTGGCCGAAGGCGACCCGCGCCAGGCATGGTAGGTATCCCCGATCCGGACGATCTCTTCGTTCGACAACGCACGCTCGGCCCGATCCACCATGTAACCCAGTTCCCGAGCATCGATGAACAGCACCTGCCCGGACCGATCCTCAGAGCCTTGCTTACCGGCCGTCTTGTCCTTGGCGAAGAACCACAGGCACACCGGGATCCCGGTGCTGCGGAACAGCTGCGTCGGCAGTGCGATCATGCAGGACACCAGATCGGCCTCGACGATCTGAGCGCGAATGTCGCTTTCCCCGTTGGTGTTCGAGGACATCGACCCGTTGGCCATCACCACGCCGGCTTTGCCGCCCGGGGCCAGCTTCGAAAGAATGTGTTGAATCCAGGCGTAGTTGGCGTTATTGGCCGGCGGTACTCCGAAACGCCACCGCGGGTCCTCCTCGTTGCGGGTCCAATCCTTGATGTTGAACGGTGGATTGGCCATCACATAGTCCATCTGGACATCGGCGTGCTGATCACGGGCGAACGTGTCACCCCAGCGGGCACCCAGGCCCTTGTTGTCGATGCCGTGGATGGCGAGGTTCATCTTCGCCATCCGCCAAGTCTCCTCAATGCTCTCCTGGCCGTAGATCGCAATGTCCTTGGGATCGCCGTCGTGTTCGGCGATGAACTTCTCGGTCTGCACGAACATCCCGCCCGACCCACAACACGGGTCGTACACCCGGCCCTTCGTCGGTTCCAGCACCTCCACGATTACCTTCACCACACTGGGTGGGGTGAAGAACTCGCCGCCGCGCTTCCCTTCCGCCCGAGCGAAATTCCCCAGGAAGTACTCATACACCTCCCCCATCAGATCCCGCGCCCGGTGCTCGCCTTGACGGCTGAACCGGGCACTGTTGAACAGGTCGATGAGCTCCCCGAGCCGGCGCTGGTCGATGTTGTCGCGGTTGTAGAGCCGCGGCAGGGTGCCGACGAGTGTGGGATTGGCCTTCATCACCGCATCCATCGCCTCATCGATGAGCTGGCCGATGTTCTTCGCCACCTCACCCCCGGCGGCGGGTTTGCCCTTGGCGTTCTCCGCCAGGAAGTTCCACCGCGCGTTCGGCGGGACCACGAACACGTTGTAGCCGTGGTATTCCTCAGGGTCATCGATCAGATCCTCGATCTGGGACTCGTCCATCCCGTCAGCGGCCAGCTCGGCGCGGATCGCCTCACGCCGTTCGTCGAACGCATCCGAGACGTACTTGAGGAACACCAGCCCCAGGATCACGTCCTTGTACTGGCTGGCCGACAGCGAGCCACGCAGTTTGTCGGCGGCCTTCCACAGTGTGTCCTTCAGTTCCTTCATCGTCGAAGTCGCCTGCGGCTCTTGTTTCTTGCGGGGCGGCATCGCTACCGGTCCTTTCCTGTTCCTCTGTCGATTGCCGCGGCGACGCCGGGCGTGGTGGCTTGTGCGTCGAGGGTCAAGGCGCCGGAGGCGACCCCGTCGATCAACGCTGATTTCAGCTCGACGGCCGCCTGTGCGCGGCGACGCGCCTGAGCTTCGTAGGCGTCAGCTGCGCGTAGTGCCGCTTCGAGACGTTCGGTTTCCTCGCGCCCGAGCACGGGCACACTCCAGGTCTTCCATTCGCTGCCGGGAGAAGCTTTTTCGTTGATGACGGTGGCCAGCACGTGCGGGCCAACCTCGGCGGCCTCGGTGAGGCGCAGGATGCGCGCCGGGGAGGCGACCATCGCCCCACCGACAGAATCGACCCAGGCTCGTGGTCGCGGTTTCTCGATGAAGATCACGTCGCCGGGTTCGGTGCGGGCCGCCTGCGGGTACTGCAATGCCGCATCAAACGGATCGAGCGCAATCGGCCCATGTACCTCCGCCGGCAACACCGCGACGGTGCCGTCAGGTGACGCGTGGGCCGGATCAATACGACGGCCCCGCTTGATGACGAGGCGCTTGTGCACGTGCAACTCGCCAAGCGAACGATGTTGCAGTCGAACATTGCCGGGTGCGGGCTCAACCAGGACGTCAAGGGGTCGCAGCGGTGTGGTCGTCGTCAGGGTCGCGCGGTGAACGTCGTCGATGTGTTTCGCGGCGACACCAGGACCGACCCGCACGGCCCGTACGCCGCGCGGCACCACCGGGCCGCCGGCGCGCATCGTCGACGCTGCCATGCTCCGGGCATAGCGGAATGCACGGTCCTCAGTCTGCGCCAACGCACCGGCGACATCCGCGGCCAAGTCGGTCAACTCGATCTCGTCAACCGCGCTGAGGTCGGCAACCCACGGCATCTCAGCATGCGCGGCACCCAGGCACACCCACACCGCCAGGGCCTGACGATGCGCTTCCCGCCACAACCCGCGGGGCAGCCGCAAGGCCGCAACCAGGTTGTCGACGCGCAACACCGCGGCTCGGCGAGTCTGCAGTGGCCCGGCCAGCTCATCGGCCAGCGCTGCGGCCGATCCGACCACCACTGCGACGTCACCCGGTTCAAGCCCGAGCAGTGCATCATCCAAGAGGTCCAGCGTTTCGGCAATATCGTGACCCACGGCGGAGACCGCTGAGACCTGCTTTCCCACAGCACTTTCTCGCATCCCGATGCCTCGGATCACCGCACGGCGCCGCAGTGCCCGATCCGAGGTGGTGATGTCAACGCCGCATACCTCGGCCACATCGAGGACAGCAGCCGAACCCTCGGCCCGCAATACGACCTGGTCCTGTTCCAGATGCACGGTGGCGGCTTCCAGAACACACTGCAGCAGTTCAATGCCGCGCGAAGTAAGCTCACGCAGGCCGAGGTCGCGCCTGAGGCGCCCGGTCTCGACTCGCGTCAGCGCATCACCTGGGCCGTGCGATGCCTCCACCAGATCAGCGACGTACGCGAGGACGTCAGCGGAGACCGTCATCTCTCGGATCTCACGGGCAACTATGACGTCGTCAGGGTCAAATTCATCCGCAGCGCGACTCCGCCGCGCCTTTGAGGTGCCTGCCAGGTCTGCACCACTGAGTACATGCCAGCAAAGCAGCGTGACAACGTCCTCCAACTGTGCGCCATCAGGCACGGCGACCGCCGGTGCGTCATAGCTGTGCTCGGTGTTGTTGCCCCGGCCGGTGCGGGTCAACCAGTCCACGATCTCGGTCCGGTCGAACCGCGCGAGGCCCTGCACCGTTTCGACCGGTTCGGGAAACGGCATGGACACGCCACGAACGAGAGGCCGTCTTCGCCACATACTGACCACCGGTCGGCGTACCTTGGCAAGGTCGGCCACGTCTTGCAACGTCAGCGTGCTCATCAAGCCTCCTTCCTCGGACTATCTCAAACTAGGCCTCACTGTCGACATCAACAAGGTGCCTATCTGATAAGCCCGCTTATCAGTTATCTCTGTTGTCATCTTCTGCATCGGGTCGCACGCTTTTCGCATCCACTCCGCAATCCGCGGAATCCCGAATGCCAGGAGGCAGACATGAGCAAGACCACACCGCAGGCGCATTTCAACGACACCCTCGATGCTGTGGAGATCGAACGACTCACCGTGCGCGACAAGGATGTTGCGCGCGAAGCCCGGCGGTGGACCGCCGGCGAACGCGGGCCGGTCGTCGACGACACCGAGGCGCTTACCGGCGCCGACCTCACCGAGTTCGTCACTGAAGCCATCAAGATCGGGGCACACGCACTGTCGGCCGTCGGCCAGGCTCAGGACGCCAAGGCTCTGCAGCAGATGCTCAAGGACGTCGGCGACAAGGCCGCGGACTCGACCACCAAGCTCACGGAGAGCACCGAACGCGCCACCAAGGCTGCGTCCGACGCCATGACCAAGGCGGCCAACGACGCCAAGAAGGCCCTCGTCGAGGCAGACGCCACCAGTCGCAAGGAATTCACCCAAGCCGTCGCAGCCGCAAAGAACGACGTCACCACTGAGCTGCAGAAAATTTTCGGCGGTGACCACCCCGAATTGATGGGCAAGCTGCAGCCCATCCTCGACAAGTTCGGGTCATCCATCGACGCCACGCTGAAGGCCGGCACCGCCGAGTTGGTCAGCAAGGCCGCCAAACAGTTCGACCCGAGCGACCCGACTTCACCAATCGCCAAGCACACAAGTGTGCTCGATGAACAGCAGCAGAAACTGACGAAACAGATCGCGGACAACCACCAGGACCTCGCGCAAAAGGTCGAGAACCTGACCGAAGCGCTGAAGATCCAGGAAGCCAAGGCGAATCTGGCGAAGGTCACTCCGATTAAGGGTGACACGTTCGAGAATCAGCTCAATTCCCTGTTCGCCGGTATCGCGGCTGGCCTCGGCGACGAGTACACCGATACCCGCACCACGGTGGGTGAGGTTCCGCGGTCCAAGAAGGGTGACGGTGTGCTCACCATCAACGGCGGCGTCGCCCGCGTCGTCGTTGAGATGACCGACTCGCCCCGGGACAAGTGGACCGAGTACTTCGACGAGGCCGAACGCAACCGGCAGGCGACGGCCGCCCTCGGTGTGGTCCGCACGCCGGCGCAGAACGGCGGGCAATCTATCCGGGTCCTCGGCCCGCGGCGGATCGTGCTCGCATTCGACCCCGCGTCCGATGATTCGGAACTCCTGCGCACCGTCCTGATGCTGCTGCGCACCAGTGCACTGGCCGCATCCTCGCGGAAGGGTTCACATCAGATCGCCACGGCCGAGGAGAAGATCGCCGAAGCGGTTGCCCAGCTGGCGAAGCTCGACGAGGTCAAGAAGGCGGCAGGCTCGATCCAGAAGAACGCCACCAAGATCGAAAGCGGCTGCACCGTGATTAATTCCGGCATCCACCGGTTGCTCTCCGACGCTCTGGCCGCCCTCGCCGACGCCTCAACCGAATCGCCGGACGGTCCGTCGGCCGTCGCATCCTGATCGGCGTTGTCGGCGCCGTCCTCTTTACTGTCCTGTTCCCCGGACGCCGGGCGGCGGATTCACAGCTTGGACCCTGTCCCGCCACCCGGCCCACCCACCTGAATTGGAAGGTCTCTCGATGCTACGCACGATCATTCGCGCAACCCTGGCCGCGACGCTCCTCGCCGCAGCGCTCGCGGGCTGTGTTTCACCGGACCGGGTCTCGGCGAATCCCAGCGGCGCACCGAAGTGGAACGCCGGGGTGTCGTCGTCCTCGACACCGGCCCCGGTCGCGTCGCCACCCACCGCAGGCGATTTTGTCATCGGGGTGGTCGTCACCGAGCAGAAGTGCTTCGGATCGGCGGGCTGCATCTACCGGTACACGATCAATCCGCAGCACGTGAGCTCAAAGCCATTGCCGGACAAGACCACCGTGGTCTTCCGGGTCACGGGTGGTGATCAGGCGCAGATCGGCAACTTCACCATCGACGGTGACGGTATCGCCACGTTCGACCGCGAAACCACACTCGACGGCCCCGAGGGCGCTGGCCTGCGAGCCACCGTCACCCAGGTCCTGCCCGGGCGCTGAGGCATCCCCAGACCGACGAATTGGTCGCTGATCGAGGGGCAGCGACCAATTCGTCCGCCCTTGTCCCCCGATCGGCGGATGCAGCGGGGTCCGGGCCGTGGTCCGATCAGCGGACAGACACCAGGCAGGACGTGCAGGACGCTCGACGCAACGACACCGTCGGCGCCCCTGCCGCGCAACGTATCTCCCCGAGACCAAGCGAGGAAAAGTGATCATGAGAGGAACCGCCGTGCACTACGAGATGCTGGACCTGGTCCGCGAACGCGCCAACGAGAAAGACTGGGACCTGATCTTCGACAGCGGCCCCAATGCGGAGTACCGCACGATGGTGTGGGAACACCCTCTGCTCAGCGCCACCGGCGTGGTCACGGAGCTGGAAATCGGGTTCAGCCCCGACGGCCGCATCATCTTCTCCGAGAAGCGGTACGGCGGCGTCGCCCACAAACGCGTCAAGCCGAACAACGCCTTCGGGTCCACCGATGTCTACCTCGCCGCACTGCGGATGATCTAGATCCGGCGCCGGCGCCCAAACCGATCGATCCGCCTTCACGACGCGAAGTTTGCTGGCATCCTTCTCGTCTATGGGCGACTTCGGGTTGTTCGGAACCTGGCTCCTGCTCGCAGTGGTTGTCGTCGGCGCCGTGGTGCTGGCGGTCGGCAGCGTGTTGCTGGCCAGCCGCGTCATCGCGCGCGACACCCGCCCGGAACACAACTCGGTGTTGTCACCGTTCCTCACCGTCGTCGGCCTTGTCTACGGTGCATTGCTGGGGTTCACCGTTGTCGTCGGATGGCAGCAATATCTCTCCGCGCAGACGAATGTGTCCAACGAAGCCTCGACATTGGTAACCATGTACCGCCAGACAGTGGCCATGCCGCAGCCGGAACAGACCCAGGTGCGTGAGCAGCTGCGCGCATACACCGCGGCCGTACAAGGTCCCGAATGGGGCAAGGAAGAGTTCGGCTCCATGAGCAACAACGGTCGGCACGCGCTCACTGAGATGTATCGCATCGTCGGTACCACCAAGTCGGACTCGAACGCCAGCCCCATCAACAGTCAGTTCCTGAGCCAACTGGCTGTCCTGACCTCGGACCGCAGCGCGCGCATCCTCAACTCCAGTCCACGGATACCCGTGCTGTTGTGGTGCGCCCTGATCTTCGGCAGCCTGGTACTGATCACGCTGGCCAGCTTCATGCGCCTCGAGAGCAGCCGCGCCCACATGATCCTGGTCAGCACCGTCACTGTGCTGCTGGCCCTGCTGCTCTTCCTCGTCTTCATGCTCGACCATCCTTATGGCCCGGTGGGCGTTACCCCACAACGGTTTTCACATGCCGTGATGGTGTTCGACCTGATCGACCGCGGCACCTGACCGCTCCCCTGCCAAGCACCCAGCACCAACCTTGCCCCTTGACCTAATTACGTGACGCATCGTAACTTAATCGTGTGTCCTCGCTCACAGGCCCGGGACGGCCACGTGATCCACAAACTCAGCGCGACATCATGCGCGCCACCCGCGACCTGCTCGCACGTGACGGCTACGACCAACTGTCGATCGAGGCCATCGCCCGCGAAGCCGGCGTCAGCCGGCCCACCATCTACCGGCGGTGGCCGTCGAAGGCACACCTCGTCTTCGATGCCGCCTTCGGCCAGCCACCTGGTGGCGAACTGTTCTCACTCTCAGGAGATTTCGACGCCGACCTGCGCGGCTTCACCTCAGCGGTGCTCACCTTCTGGCGTGATCCCGTGGTGGAGGCCGCCGCACTCGGCATCCTGACCGAACGTCGCCGCGACCCGGAACTACACATCAAGACCCAGCAACTGCTCGACGAGCAGACCAAGGGCGCCTTCCGCTCCCTGGTCGCCGCAGGCGTGGAGCAGGGCCGGGTCCATCCCGATGTCGACGTCGACATGGTCTACCAAGCGTTGATCGGCACCGCGTTCTACGCCGCGCACATGGAACCGGACATCGATGTCGACGACACCGCAGATCGATTGTGCTCCTTGCTGATCGAAGGGGCAGGACGTAAACAACCACGAAAGAAGGACCGACCATGACCGACAAGGCCGAACTGTCAGAGGCGTTCAACGCGCTGCTCGACGAGCTGCGCGGCATCGAGCAGAAACTGCTGACCGCCGAGCCCGCGCTGAGTGAACCCGATCTGCTCGACGGGTACCGGCTCACGTTCAGCCTGCTGCGGGTCAGCGTCGACGCCTACGTGTGGGGCGACCGGGACAAGCCCATCCTGGTCGACGTCATCAGCCCGTACCTCAAGTGGGGCGGCGACAATTCGGATGCGTTCTATCAGCTCGCACCGCTGAACCCGGCGCGCACCTATCGAGTCACCGGCAACCGCGGTGATGCGGTGTACCTGTCCATGACCGTCTACGGCGGGCCTGGTGAAGGCCGCTACAGCGACCGCATCGTCGGCACGATCAACAACCGCGACCTGGAGTTCGACGAGGACGGCAACTTCGAGTTCATCATGAGCCCCGATTCCCACCCGGGCTCCTGGCTCAAACTGGATGCCGACACCGAATTCGCCTTGACCCGTGATTATCTGAACGATCCCACCACCGACCGGCGCCCGACGTGGCGAATCGAGGCGCTCGACCCGCCCGCCCGGCGTTCCGACAGCGCCGCAGATCTGGCCCGCCGCTTCCGGTACGCCAAGGCCTGGCTGCACGAGCAGGTTTCCTTCCTGCCGACCAGGGTTGAGCCCGCCAACCAGCTGCACCCACCGTTCCCGGTCCCCCAGAACGCCTACGGGTGGTCAGCCGCCGACGCGGCGTACGCCATGGGCGCCTACGACCTGGAACCGGATCAGGCCCTGGTCATCGAGGGCACCTCGCCGGAGTGCGTGTTCTGGAACCTCTGCCTGTGGAATCCGTTCCTGCACACCTTCGACTACACGCACGAGCGAGTCACCATCAACGGCGCCCACGTCACCTACGAACCGGACGGATCGTGGCGGATCGTCATCAGCGACAAGAACCCGGGCCACCCGAACTGGGTCTCGACAGCCGGCCGGCCCAAGGGCCTGATCTGGCTGCGCTGGTTCCTGCCCGACGAGACCCCCGCACACCCGCAGTGCCGCGTGGTCGATGTGGCCGAGGTCGCGGCCCGGTGACCACCGACCTGGAGCGTCCCGCCCCCATCCGTTTCGACGATCTGGCCAACCCCGTCTATCCCGCGGCCGCCCAACCGATCCGCGACGGACTGGCCGCCTACGGTGCGAATCTGGAGCTGGACCCCGAGGCGCTGCTGACGGCCGCCACCGAGCGGTCCGGGCTGGACGATTTCGGTGACCCGGCATTCCGGGAACGTCTCGACGTGCTGTGTACCGCCCTGCGCGAGGAAGCCGGCCTGTGCGACTCCGGCATGGCAATGGCTTTCGAGCAGCTGGTGGGCAGCCTGGTCAATCGGCTGCGGCTGGAGGCACTGATCTCCGATCATCCCGAGATCGAGAACATCGCGATCGAGCGGCCGATCATCATTTGCGGTCTACCCCGCACCGGCACTACGCATCTGCACAACCTGCTCGCCGCGGATCCCGCGCTGCGCCACCTTCCGTACTGGGAGAGCCTCGAACCGGTGCCCGCGCCCGGGGAAGAAGACACACCCGGACCCCGGGGGGATCGCTGCGCCGCCGGCCTCGAACTGATCAACTCCTCGATGCCGGAGTTTCGCCGCATGCACGACATGACCGTCGAGCACGCCCACGAGGAGATCCAGCTCCTGGCGAATGACATTTCCGGGATGCTTTGGGAAACCATGTATTACGTGCCGAGTTTCGCGGCTCACTACAAGGCACACGACCAGGCGCCGTCCTATGCGTATGTGAAGCGCAGCCTGCAGGCCATGCAGTGGTTGCGCGGGGGAACCCGCTGGGTGCTGAAATCACCCCAGCACCTCGAGCAGTTCCCGACCCTGGCCGCTACCTTCCCCGACGCCACTTTCATTGTCACGCACCGCGATCCAGTCGAAGTGACGCTGTCGATGATGACCATGATCTGCTACTCGATGCGGATGGCGGTCACGCAGCCCGACGTGGCCAAGTTGACCCGATACTGGTTGGGCCGCATCGACGATCTGCTCGCCGGCTGTATCCGGGATCGCGATGCGCTGCCCACCGGGCAGTCCATCGACGTCCGGTTCGACGACTTCATGGCCGACGAGCGGGCCACGCTCGCCGACATCTACCGGCTCGCCGACCAGCCGTTCGGCGACGACGTCCGCGCAGCCATGAGCGACTTCCTCACCGAACACCCCCGCGGGCGCTACGGGGGCGTCATCTACGACCCGACCGATCTACAGCTCGATCCGGCTGCCCTTGCCGAGCGATTCCGCGCCTACCGCGAGCGCTTTCTCACCCCTACGGAGGACAAATGAACCAGCCTGCACCACAGCCCATCACAGCGGAGGCCTGGGTGGCCACCGCGCTCGGCGAACCCACCGAGGTACTGGAACGCCAAACCGTCGAGGTGCGTGCACCCGGCCCCAACGAAGTCCGCGTCGCAGTCCGCGCGTTCTGCCTGAACTTCAACGACATCGACATCATCAAGGGGCGTTACACCACGCTGCCCCTGCAGCCGCCGTTCGTGCCCGGGATGGAAGCGGTCGGAGTGGTCGAGAGTGCGGGTCTGGGTGCCGAACACCTGGTCGGCCGCCGCGTGGTCGGGATCCCGGTGATGGCCTTCGGCGGGTATGCGTCGTACGCCATCGTCGACGCGGCGACAGTGCTGGATCTGCCGGAGTGGGTCAGCGACGTCGACGGCGCCGCCCTGCACTACCCGTTCCATCTGGGCTGGTTCGCACTACGCGAACGCGGCCGGTTGAAACCCGGTGAGACGCTGCTGGTGCACGCGGCCGCCGGCGGCACCGGGTCGGGTGCGCTGGTCCTCGGAAAGGCGCTGGGCGCCAAGGTGATCGCCACCGCCGGCAGCGAGGAGAAGCTGGAGCTCTGCCGGAAGCTGGGCGCAGACCACGCCGTCAACTACCGCGACGACGACTGGGTCGAGCAGGTCATGGACCTCACCTACGGCCGCGGCGTCGACGTCGCGTTCGACGCGGTGGGCGGAAGCGTGACGACGAATACGTTCCGCTGCATGGGCTTCAACGGACGTCACCTGATGGCCGGATTCGCCGAGGACATCGCCCTCGAAGACGGCGACTACATCTCGCCGCGTCCGATCGCCTACGGCAACTTCGATGTGTGCGGGGTCTGCCTGGTCTATGTGACCGATCCCCTGGCCGTGCGGCGCACGCTCGGGTTCAACTGGCCGGCCCGCTCCGAGGGCCTCGATGCCCACGTGCAGATCCTCGAGCTGATGCGTACCGGCCGGCTGCAGACTGTGGTGGGCGACAACGTGGAGTGGGATCAACTGCCGCAGGCGTTGGCTCGGATGGCAGCCCGTGAAACCACCGGACGATTGGTGGTGAGCACGGGAGCGCACGACTGAAAGAGGCCTCCACCAAACGGTACAACTGGGATGACACCCGGGCGGACCCCCCGGCTACTGTGCGAACGTGCGTAGCCGACACGGTCCGCCCGGGCCAACCATGCCGGCCGGCAGCAAGATTAGTATGCTTATCTAGGTAATCTTGTCTGATGGTGGCCGGGGGGTCGCGTTGAGTTTCGGATGGTATGTCTTCATACACCGCCCGGACGGCGGCATGATGCCGATCGCTGGGTTCTGGCGCAAACGCAGCGCCGTGCGGTGGGCCCAGCAGCACGCAGAGCAAGACTGCCACCTTGAGGTTCAACGCTACGACTGGTGGTTGACCGGTACCGCCGCGTGGCAGCGACGTAGCGACCGCTTTTGCGGCGACGCCCCCGCACTGGCCTTCACTCAGCGATGATCGCCTTGCCCTACGGATGAGTGGTGGACCGGGTGCCGCCCTGGTCGCTGGTCGGCTTGGTGGCCGCCGGTACGTCGGTGGCCCAGTTACGTTGTGCGGCCAACAATGTCGATGTCACACTCACCGCAACGCCACGCGCAGCGCGTCGGCGAGGTCGCCGCGCGGCCCGACGGTCACATCGTCGACCCCGAGCCATGCGGCCATCGATTGCAACTCCCCCGCCAACGCGTCCGCGACCCGTGAACGGTCGCGGCCGTCTTCGGTGAAAGCGCCCAATACCTGCAACGCGGCATCGGTCCGTTTGAGGTCGACTCGCGCCACCAGTTCCCCGTCGAGCAGAAACGGCCATACGTAGTAACCGAATTGGCGTTTGGGCGCGGGCACGTAGATTTCGATGCGGTAGTGAAAATCGAACCACCGCTCCACCCGGGGCCGGAAGAAGATCAACGGGTCGAACGGGCACAGCAGTGCGGTCCCGCGGTCGCGCCGCGGCACCGTCTGGCCTGCACGCAGGTAGGCCGGGGTGCCGTCGACGTCGACGGCCTCGAGCTCTCCGTCGGCCACCAGCTTGGCGATCGCCGGCTTGACCTGCCGCGCGCCCATCCGAAAGTAGTCGCGGATGTCGGCCTCGGTGCCGACCCCCAGCGCGGTCGCCGCGCGCAGGGTCAGTTCCCGGACCGCTTCGTCGTCGTCGACGTGCCGAGCCAGCACGTCCGGCGGCAGCACTCGCTCGGTGAGGTCGTAGTGCCGGGCGAAGCCGACCCGCGTGGCCGTCGTCAGGACGCCCGAGGACCATAGCGCCTCAGCGACCCACTTGGTCTCGCTGCGGTCCCACCACGGACCCTTGCGGCCGCGCGGCTCGGACTCGAGATGTGCCTCGATCTGGCTGGCGGTCGACGGCCCGAGCTCAGCGACCGCAGCCACGATGTCGTCGGCCAGCTTGGGATTCTTCCGGACGATCTCGGTACCCCACCGCCCGTGCGTGTACTCACGCATCCGCCACCGCAGCAGCGGCCAGTCCTCGACCGCCATCAGCGCAGCCTCGTGCGCCCAGTACTCGGTCAGAAGCCGGGGTGAACGCGCGCTGTGCGACCAGGCCGCCCGGTCCAGCGCATCGCGGTCGTACGGCCCCAGCCGGCTGAACACCGGCGCGTAGTGGGCCCGTACCGCCACCGACACCGAATCCAACTGCAGCACCTGAATCCGGGAGATCAACCTGCGCAGATGCGCACGGGCGACCGGGCCGCGGGGTTTGGATTCGTGAAATCCCTGGGCCGCGACGGCGATGCGGCGGGCCTGTGTGCTGGTGAGGGTGGCCACGATGCCATCGTCCCCTAGGGGACCGACAAGTAGCGAAGCGGATTGGAGCAACAGGCCCGACAAGTAGCGAAGCGGATTGGAGCAACAGGCCCGACAAGTAGCGAAGCGGATTGGAGCGATACTGGTCCGCGTGGCATTGGACTGGGATGCGTTCGAGACCGAGTTGACCCTGGCTGCCGCGGATGCGGTCCGCGCGCTGGTCGCGACAGCCGCCTCAGAAACGCCGTATGCCGTGGCATTCAGCGAGTTCTATGCCGAGACCACCGGGGTGATCTACCTTCCGAATCTGGCGCTGGCCACCGAGGAGTCGGTCGAGGAGCCGGATTGCCGGTTCAGCCCGCCGGATTGGGAGTATCAGGACTACGAGTGGGGCGAAACCGATTCGGAGTGGAGTGATCGGCTCATCGCTGCGGTCACGGGCCTTCCCCGGGCGCCGTGGGAGCAGGCGTGGGATCGGTTCGCCGAGGCGATGCTGACCATCGCGGCCGGGGTGCGTACCGCTCTTGTCGCCGACGGCACCCTGCCCGACGACGTGGTCGTGTACCTCGACGACGAAGACGCCGACCTGCTGGTCCGCTCGTTGACCGCCGACGAGCTGCGGCGGCACTTCCCCGAGTACGTCGCTTCTGCCGAGGCCGAACGTGAACTGTTGGCCCTGCCCGTCGAACAGCGGGTGGTGGCACTCGCCGCGGCGGCCGGTCTCATCAGCGGGCCGGGCCACGAACTCGGCCGGGAACGCGCCACCGAACTCCTGCTCGACACCAGTGCTGCCGCCGTACCGGTCGCAGTTGCGGCACTCGGCCATCCCGAGACTGCCTGGGCGGGCGCCAAATTCCTGGCTGACCTCAACATCGCCACGCCGGAGGTGATGGACGCGCTGTGGGCGGCCCTGCCGCTGCGCGGCAATGCCCACGACTGGGTGGCCGCGGCTCTGGGCCGCCTCGGTGCCGGGCTGGAGGTGTTGGCGCGCAACGATCTTCCGGCCGGTAGCCGAGCGGCCGCGGTCGCCGCGCCGTACCGTTCGTTTCGCGATCAGGGGCGCTCTCACCTGCCACTGGATTACACGCTGCTGGCCGCCGGGCTTGCCGATCCGGCGGTCGCGGGGGCGGTCGCAGAGGATCTGAAACCCGGAACCGGCTATTGCACGCTGGACGGGGCCGACCTACCGGGCGCCCGGCTCGGACTCGACCATTCCGAGCCCGTGATCCGCCGCCACGCGGTCATCGTTCTCAGCGATCTGATCGGACCGATGGGTCCCGGGGACCTCGACGGCGAGGTGGTGAAGAACCTGGAGCGACGGATCGACGAGCTGGCCGTCGATGACCCCGACAGCGAGGTGCGCCGGCTGGCCGGTTACCGCGTGCGCACGTAACTGCAGAACCGATATCGGAGTCCCGAGCTGCTGGTCAACCACTCCCCGGTGGTCTTGGTCCACGAGTCGTCCAGCCCCGGCGCCATCGCGTCGCCCGCTGCCGGTGGCAGGTCGATGTCGATCTCCGTCACCTCGCAGCGGACCGCGAGCGGAAGGGCCTGGGCGTAGATCTGCGATCCGCCGATCACCCAGCCGCGGAACACGTCGTCGAGACCGGTCAGTACCTCGGCACCGTCGGCCATGTATCCGGGATCGCGGGTGATCACGACGTTGCGCCGGCCCGGCAGCGGGCGGACCTTGGCCGGCAGCGACTCCCAGGTCAGCCTGCCCATCACTACAGTCTGCCCGAGGGTGAGCTGCTTGAACCGGGCCTGGTCCTCCGGCAGGTGCCACGGAATGCCGTTGTCACGGCCGATGACGCCGGAGGTGGACTGCGCCCAGATCATCGCCAACTGTCGAAGATCGTCGGTCATACAGCGACGGGCGCCTTGATCGCCGGGTGCGGGTTGTAATTCAGAATCGCAATATCCTCAAAGGTGTAGTCGAAAATCGAGTCACGTTGCGCCAGAACGAGTTCTGGGTACGGCCTGGGATCCCTGCTGAGCTGAAGGGCCACCTGTTCGACATGGTTGTCATAGATGTGGCAGTCGCCGCCGGTCCAGACGAACTCGCCGACACCGAGCCCGGCCTGCGCGGCCATCATGTGGGTCAGCAGGGCGTAGCTGGCGATGTTGAACGGCACGCCCAGGAAAAGGTCGGCACTGCGCTGGTACAGCTGGCAGGACAACTTGCCGTCGGCGACATAGAACTGGAAGAAGGCGTGGCACGGCGGCAGCGCCATCTGGGGGATCTCGCCGACGTTCCACGCCGAGACGATGTTGCGCCGCGAATCGGGGTCACGCTTGAGCAGATCCAGCGCGTTCGAGATCTGGTCGATGTGCTCGCCCGACGGGGTCGGCCACGACCGCCACTGCACGCCGTATACCGGGCCCAGATCGCCTGTCTCACTGGCCCATTCATCCCAGATCGTCACGCCGTGGTCCTGCAGCCACCGCACGTTCGAATCGCCGCGCAGAAACCACAGCAACTCGTAGATCACCGATTTGGTGTGCACCTTCTTGGTGGTGAGCAACGGAAAGCCGGCGGCCAGGTCGTAGCGCATCTGGTGTCCGAACAAACTGCGGGTGCCGGTACCGGTGCGATCGGATTTCGCCACCCCCTGCTCGGTCACCTTTCGCAGCAGGTCTTCGTAGGGGGTCGGGATCGGCACGCCACTCAGCTTACGTGTCGGCACGGAGAGTAGAACGGAGCCATGCCGACCACCACAGACACGATCACCACAGCTGATGGCACCTGCCGCGTCACCGTCGCCACACCGGAGGGAGAAGGTCCCTGGCCAGGAGTCGTGCTGTTCCCCGATGCCGGCGGACTACGCCCCACGATGGAAGAGATGGCGGCCAAGCTGGCCGGATTCGGTTACGTCGTGCTGGTACCCGACGTCTACTACCGCAACCCGGGCTGGGGACCCTTCGACCTCAACACTGTGTTCACCGACCAGGAGCAGCGCAGGCAGCTCTTCGAGCTGATGGGCACTCTCACCCCCGAGATACTCGCCGCCGATGCCGAGGCATTCTTCGACTACCTGGCGGCCCGGCCCGACGTCACCGGCGAGAAGTTCGGTACCACCGGCTACTGCATGGGTGGCCGTGCCTCGTTGATCGCCGCCACCCGGGTGCCGGAGCGGGTCGCGGCCGCGCTGTCCTTCCACGGCGGCCGGCTGGCGGTCGAAGACGACCCGGACAGCCCCCACCTGCTGGCCGACAAGATCCAGGCCGCGGTTTATGTGGCTGCGGCCGAGAACGACGCGTCCTTCACCGAGGACGACGCCAAACGGTTGGAGGACGCGCTGTCCGGCGCAGCTGTCGACCACACCATCGAGTTCTATCCCGCAGCCCACGGCTTCGCGGTGCCTGATCACAAGGCGGTGTACGACGAGGCGGCGGCACAGCGGCATTGGGAGAACACCGAGCGGGTGTTCGGGGCCGCGTTAACCCCGGCATAGGCGGTAGGCGACGATTGACGGCGTGTATGACCAGCCCTTCTCCGACGAGTCCCACCCCACCGAGCCCGGATTCCGGATCGACCCGGTACTGGCCCGGAGCTGGCTGCTGGTCAACGGCGCGCAGTATGAGCGGTTCGCCCCGACGGCCCGCTCCCGCGCCGACATCGTCGTCCTCGACATCGAGGATGCGGTCGCACCCAAGGACAAGGTGGCCGCCCGCGAGAAGGTGACGCGGTGGCTGGCCGAGGGCAACAGTGACTGGGTGCGCATCAACGGCTTCGGCACCCCGTGGTGGGCCGATGACCTGGAAATGCTGGCTGGCACCTCGGTGGGCGGCGTCATGCTGGCGATGGTCGAGTCGGTGGATCACGTCACCGAGACGGCGCGCCGGCTGCCCGATGTGCCCATCGTCGCCTTGGTGGAGACCGCCCGCGGCCTGGAGCGGATCACCGAGATCGCTTCGGCCAAGGGCGCATTCCGGCTCGCGTTCGGCATCGGCGACTTTCGGCGCGACACCGGATTCGGCGACAACCCGGCGACGTTGGCCTACGCGCGGTCACGCTTCACCATCGCCGCCAAGGCCGCCGGGCTCCCTGGCGCGATCGACGGGCCCACGGTCGGGTCCAGCGCGCTGCGACTTTCGGAGGCCACGGCGGTCTCGGCCGAGTTCGGCATGACGGGCAAGATCTGTCTGACGCCCGATCAGTGCCCGACCGTCAACGAGGGCCTGGCGCCCTCACAGGACGAGATCAGCTGGGCCAAGGAGTTTTTCGCCGAATTCCAGCGCGACGGCGGCGAGATCCGCAACGGGTCAGACCTGCCCCGGATCGCCCGGGCCAACAAGATCCTGGATCTGGCCAGGGCGTACGGCATCCACGAACCCGAGTACAGCGACGACCCGGACCACGTGCCGGCCCCGTCCGACACGTATCACTACTGAATCAGCTCACGCCCGCGGTTTGTCGTCGTTGCGGTGCAGGTAGGTGTTGATTGCGCGGACTATTCCGCGCCCTGCGTAAATGCCCGCGGCGATGGACACGATGACCATCGCGATGAACATCACCAGCCAGTTGGTCCGACTGTGACTGACGTTCCACCAAATGATGGTGAACAACACAGCGCAGATGAAAACGACGATGTCCCGCCAATTCCCGCGATAGGACATCGCGGCTTCACGGATTTCGCGACTGCGGTCACTCGCATCGATCAAGCCGTCGATACGTTCGTCGATACTGGCCTTGAGCCGCGCTTTCCGTTCGACGTCTTCGGCGGGCAACCTGTCCATCAGATCGAGATCCTTGGTGATCATGCCGCGTATGTCCGGTGGCTTGAGGTTGCCTGCGATAACCCCGAGCATCGCGCCACCGGCGATGGGCGCGGCTCCGAGTGCAAGTTCGGCGATTCCGGGCATAGCTTCCTCTCGTCAGTCCATCACCGTGGCTGCCAAGGTGCCGCCCAGCTCGTAGGCCCGTTCCCGGACTCCGGCGTCGACCACACCCGTAACTTCAAGCACGTCAGCCGCTTTGACCAACGCCAGCCCGGTCACAATCTTGTCGACCGCGCCCGCCGCACCGACCGTGTCGTTGTTGCCGTGTACCCACAGCCCGTACGGGCGCCCGGCCACATGATCGAGGCTCGGGTAGTACACCGTATCGAAGAAGTGCTTCAATGCACCGCTCATGTAGCCGAAATTGGCTGTGGTGCCGAACAAGTAGCCGTCGGCGGCCAACATGTCACTGACGGTCGCAGCTAACGCGGGCTTGGACTGCACCTCGACCCCGGAAATGTCCGGATCGTGCGCGCCGGCGAGTACCGCCTCGAGAAGCTCTCGCGTTGCCGGAGACGGCGTGTGATGCACCACCAGCAGCGTTTTGGTCATGACGACTGTTGTTCCTGCAGCCGCACCGCCGTGCGCATGGTCTCGCGCGCGCGGCCCCGGTCACCGGCGAAGTCATAGGCGCGGGCCAACCGGTACCAGCGAACCCAATTGTCCGGGTCGGCCTCGAGTTCGGCCTTCACCGTCCCGAACAGTTCGTCGGCCGCGTCGCGTTCGATACGACCCGACGGCCGGGTCGGAAGCTCGCTGACGTCGAGTTCCATGCCCTGTTCACGGGCGAGCCGAGCCAATCGTTGATGCGCGAGACCGGCCCGCAGCGTGGTCACCAGCACCCAGATACCGATCAGCGGGAACACCAGCAGTGCCACGCCAAGCCCGATCGCGGCGGGCTCACCCGAGGTGATGAAGATGAGCGCGGTGCGCCCCAGCATCAGGAAGTAGACGATCAGCGCCAGACACATGAAGCCGATCACCAGCTGGATGCGCAGCGACCGCGCGCCGTCGCTCACGACAGGTTGAGCAGCGGTTCAATGCCGATGGTCAGGCCGGGCCGCTCGCCGACCTTCCGCACGGCCAGCAGCACGCCCGGCACGAACGAGGACCGGTCCAGGCTGTCGTGCCGGATCGTCAGCGTCTCCCCCTGCGTTCCGAACAGCACCTCCTGGTGGGCGACCAAGCCGGCCAGCCGCACCGAGTGCACCGGCACCCCGTCCACATCGGCGCCGCGGGCCCCCTCCAGACCGGTGCTGGTGGCGTCCGGGTTGGGCGGCATGCCTTTTCGCGCCTCGGCGATGAGCTTGGCGGTACGTGCGGCCGTGCCCGACGGGGCGTCGGCCTTGTGCGGGTGGTGCAGTTCGATGATCTCGACCGATTCGAAATAACGTGCTGCCTGCTGGGCGAAGTGCATCGACAGCACGGCGCCGATGGCGAAGTTCGGCGCGATGAGCACCGCGGACTCGGGCTTCTCCTTGAGCCAGGTCTCCACCTGTTCGATGCGCTCCCAGGTGAATCCGGTGGTTCCGACGACCGCGTGAATACCGTTGTCGATGAGGAATTTCAGGTTGTCCATCACCACATCGGGATGGGTGAAGTCGATGACCACGTCGGTCTTGGTGTCGGTGAGCAGGCTCAGCGAGTCACCGACGTCGACCCCGGCCGAAAAAGTCAGATCCTCCGCCGATTCGACCGCGTGCACCATGGTCGCGCCGACTTTGCCCTTAGCCCCGAGAACACCAACTCGCATGGTTGGGAGCCTACTGCCCAGGGTTGTTGTAGATGTTCGGGCCGGTCCGAGAGAACTTTGTCCTGTCGCCCTGATGCCCGAACGATGGACGGCGAACGCCGGCCCGCGATCGCTGCCGTCCACTCGTCCCGACACCTACGGATTGATGGTGTTCTCGCCGATCTGGCGGCCCCACACGTACTCGGACACCAGCGGTTGCCCCAGCTCGAGGTGGTTGTACGGGGCGATCGATGCACCGGTATCCATCACCAGATACGGAGCCGGCCACAGGTCCTTGGTGACCGGCTGCCAGCAGCCGGGCCGGCCCTCGGGCCCGCCCTTGGCGTTGACCCGCGGCAGGTTGTCGGGATAGACGTACGGGTTGCCCGCCCCGATCAGGAAGTCGTGCAGTTCAAGCGCGTAACCGTTGCGGGTCTGGGCGGCAAACTTCGGCGCGGCCTCGGCATAGTTGCGGACAGAACACGCCAACGCCGGGCTGTTGCGGTCCAGCATCTCGCTGACCGGCAGCAGATCCTGGGCACCGCGGACCAGGTATGGACCGCCACGCTCCAAAATGTCACCGCCGGTGTTAGCGAAACCGACCGCGGCCACCAGCGCCTGGTCCAGATTGCCGCGCTGCTCGTTGAGGGTGCGAGCCGTCGTCACGGCGCTGGTCAGACCGTCGAACAGGTCCGGCGCCGCATTCGCGTACACCTCGCCCAAGTCGGCCAGACCGGAGATGTCACGACGAATCTGAGGCATCCGCGGATTCAGATCACGCAAGATGTCGTTGCCGTTGACGATCGACTGACCGAACTTCTCCCCCAGACCGTCGAGGGCCTGCGCAGTCGCCGTCAGCGTCTGGTTCAGCTTGATCGGGTCGATCTGCTCGGAGATCGCGGTGATCGTCTCGAACAGCGTGTTGAACTCCGTCGTCACACCTTGCGCCCGGATCGGCGTGGAGGGCGACAACCGGTTCGACGACGGATTGGGCGGCGAGAGGAACGAGATGTACTTGTTGCCGAACACCGTGGTGGCCCGCAACTCGGCACTCACGTTCTCCGGGATCAGCTTCAGATACTGGGGCTTGACATCCAAGGTCAGCTTGGCCTCGGGATTGTTGTCGACGGTGACGACGTCGATCGAGGCCAGTCGCCCGATGGGCACCCCGTTGAAGGTGACCTTGGACCCCGGATCCATCGACAGCCCAGCCCGACCCGACAGCACGGTCAGCTGCGCCTTCTTCTCGAAAGAACCGCGGAACTGCATCCAGGTCAACGTCAGGACCGCGACCAGCAGGATGATCATCCCCGCGCTCGCCGTCTTGTACGGCGGGTCGTAACGCCAATGCGTGAACCGTCGTTGGGCTCGGACCCGCGACGTCGCGGCGGATGGGGCCACGCGCAAACCTCCAACTTGTTGACGCGGCCAACCAGTTGGTCAGCAGAGTGAGCGAGCAGAACTCTCGCAAACGATCAGAGACGTCTGCAACTGCAAGGCGCCGAGTGCGGCAAACATCAAATTGCGGCCGTCGCAGGGTGCGCGTCACATCGTGGGGGTAGAAGTAACCGAAGTAACGTCCCGGATCATTCACATCAGCGGTCACGGCCTGCGCGGATATCCAGGCGAGTCAAAATGACAGCGAAACCGACTGTCAGGCAACCTGATTGCGAGTACCCGCAGCGCACGTGCATCCGCCAACTACGGTGGAGCCATGCGTCTGATCCCGTTGGTGCCGTTCGCCGTTGCCGTTCTTGCGTTCATGGGATGCTCGGAGAACGCGGCCGCCGACGCCGCAGACCTCAACGGTCGCACTTTCATCTCGGAGCAGGTGGAGGGTGAGCAGATCCCCGGCGGCGGACCACTCACGGTCGGTTTCGACGGGAAGCAGATCAGCACCTTCGCGGGCTGTAACCACGGTTCCGGGTCCGCCGACCTTGCCGATGGCCGGATCACGACCCAGCTGACGATGACCATGATGGCCTGCCCACCACCGGTCGGCGACGCGGATGCCTGGGTATCAAAGTTGTTCGACGCCAAGCCAACCTGGTCGTTGTCGGGCGACACCCTCACATTGCACACCGACGCGGCGACCGTCACGCTGCGGGACAAAAAAGTGGCCGACCCCGATCGCCCACTCACCGGCACCACCTGGCAGGTCACCAGCCTGGTGTCCGCGCAGGCGGTCAGCACCTCGGTCGCACTCGAGCAGTCCAAACCCACGCTGCTCATCGGGGACGACGGCGCCGTCAGCGGTTCGACGGGCTGCAACCGATTCACCGGCCGCGCAACCGTTTCCGGGTCGCCGGCAGTGATCGAGTTCGGCCCGCTGGCCACCACCAGGATGGCGTGCGCACCGGAGATCAACGAGATCGAGCAGGCGGTGTTGCGGGTGCTCAACGGCACAGTCCAGACATCCATCGACGCCGACGAGCTGAAGCTCTCCGGCACCGACGGCAACGGGCTGGTGCTGCGCGCGCAGTGACGTCAGAGCGCTGACGTCAGAGCGGTGACGCCCCCCGCAGGTGTTCGAAGATCAGCGAGGTCTGCGTCCCGGCGACGTCGGCGTCGGCGTTGAGGTTCTCCACCACGAATGCCCGCAGGTCATCGGTGTCCCGCGCGGCCACGTGCAGGATGAAATCGTCTCCCCCGGCCAGGAAGTACACGTCCATCACCTGCGGCCGGGTGCGGATGTGGGCGATGAAGTTGCGGATCTTGCCCCGCGCGTTCGATTGCAGGCTCACCGAGATCATCGCCTGCAGACTGAGTCCCACGGCCGCCGGATCGATGTCGGTGTAGAAGCCGCGGATCACCCCGATCTCCTGGAGCCTGCGCACCCGACCGTGGCAGGTCGACGCGGCGATACCGACCGCCTCCGCCAGTGCGCTGTTGGACATACGGGCATCGGCGTGCAGCGCCAACAGGATGCGCCGGTCCACCTCGTCGAGATCAGGCCGAACATCCTTCGGCGAACGGGCCGCGCGCCCGGGCAAGTTTGATGAATCTTCCATTGCGCGGCGATTCTAACGAATCTTTATCGGAGATATTGCTCACTTATCGAAGTTTCTTCACACTTATTTTCAGCACCCCAACATTGAAGGAGCGATCATGCTCGTCGGTATCCCGACCGAGATCAAGAACAACGAGTACCGCGTGGCCATCACCCCGGCAGGCGTCGCCGAACTGACCCGGCGCGGCCACGACGTGATCATCCAGGCCGGCGCGGGCGACGGCTCGGCCATCACCGACAACGACTTCAAGGCGGCAGGTGCCGAGATCGTCGCGACGGCCGACCAGGTCTGGGCCGATGCCGAGTTGCTCCTCAAGGTCAAAGAGCCCATCGCGGCCGAGTACTCGCGCATGCGCAAGGGCCAGACACTGTTCACCTATCTGCATCTGGCGGCGTCCAAGGAATGCACCGACGCGCTGCTGGCCTCGAGCACGACTTCGATCGCCTACGAGACGGTGCAGACCGCCGACGGGGCATTGCCGCTGCTGGCCCCGATGAGCGAGGTCGCCGGCCGCTTGTCCGCTCAGGTCGGCTCCTATCACCTGATGCGCACGCAGGGCGGCCGCGGCGTGCTGATGGGCGGCGTTCCCGGTGTCGCACCGGCCGAGGTCGTCGTCATCGGCGGTGGCGTGGCCGGCTACAACGCGGCCCGCATCGCCAAGGGCATGGGCGCCCACGTCACGGTGTTCGACCTGAATATCAACACGCTGCGCAAGATCGACAACGAGACCAACGCGGGCATCGAGACCCGCTACTCGTCGAGCCTGGAACTCGAAGAGGCCGTCAAGAAGGCGGACCTGGTGATCGGCGCGGTGTTGATCCCGGGCGCCAAGGCTCCCAAGTTGGTCACCAATTCGACCGTGGCCCACATGAAGCCGGGCGCAGTGCTGGTCGACATCGCCATCGACCAGGGCGGCTGCTTCGAGGACTCCCGGCCCACCACCCATGACGACCCGACGTTCGCCGTGCACGACACGGTGTTCTACTGCGTGGCCAACATGCCCGGCTCCGTGCCGCGGACGTCGACCTTCGCCCTGACCAACGCCACCATGCCGTACGTGCTCAAGTTGGCCGACAAGGGCTGGAAGTCCGCCTGCGAGGCCGATGCGGCGCTGGCCAAGGGGCTGTCGACGCACGAGGGCGCGCTGGTGTCCGAGCAGGTCGCCGCCGACCTCGACATGCCGTTCACCGATCCGGCCACAGTCCTGGCGTAGGCAAACCCGTCACGATCGCCCGGCCGAATCCCTTCGGCCGGGCGATCTGCTCTCCGGCATGGTCAAACTTGACACGTGTCAAGTAGGGTTGTGCCCATGTTGCTGCAGCAGTTGTTACCCACCGTGCCGACGACCACCGCCGAGGCGCTCGCAATCTTCGACGCAGCCGAGGCTGTGGAGCCGGAGTTCATGCTCGGCACCTGGCACGGCGCCGAACTGCCGACCGGACATCCGATGGATGGTCTTCTGGCGGCCAGCGGCTGGTGGGGCAAGCAGTTCGTCGATGCCGAGACCGTGCATCCCCTGCTGTTCCCCGCCGGCGACGGCACCTCGCTGTGGGCCCTCAACCCGCTGCCGGCATTCGGCGGACTCGGGGTGTCGACCAAGATCCCCCTGCTCCGGAACCGGTCGATGACAGGGCCGATCGCGGCGTTGCGACCCCTGCTGCAGACCCGCGCGCCCAAGGCCAGGTTGCGCACCACCCGGTACCGCGGCGTGGACACCGCGACGATGGTCTACGACCAGCTGCCCATCAACGACGTGTTCCGGCGGCTGTCCGGCGACGCCGTGATCGGCGCGATGGACCTGCGGAACTCCCGCAAGCCGTATTTCTTCGTCCTACAGCGCGACGACTCGAAACGGGTGACCTAGCAGCCACGCGTACGCGCGCTGTTCACCACACATTCGGCCAGTGGCTCCACGTCGGTGCTTGGATCGAAAGGGCAAGCGTTACAAGGTCTTTTCCTCCGATCGACGTTCCAGGACTGAGGAGTCACCCATGGTCAACCTGCCCGTCGCGCACCAGCCCCGCCCGCTGCTGCCCGAGCTCTCGGAGTTCTTCGCCGGCATCACCCCGTTCCCGCGCCTGCGTCCGTTCTTCGAGCGCAACCTCATGCGCATCGAGGACGAGGTCACCGAGGACCACTACGAACTGCGGGCCGAGATCCCCGGTATCGATCCGGCCAACGACGTTCAGATCACCGTCGCCGACGGCCAGCTGACCGTGAAAGCTGAGCGTTCGGAGCGCGCCGACACCACCGCGCGGTCGGAGTTCTCCTACGGCTCGTTCCTGCGCACCGTGACCCTGCCCGCCGAGGCCGATGAGGACAACATCACCGCCGGCTACGAGCGTGGCATCCTGACCGTGCGCGTGCCGTTGTCGCAGAACCCTGCCGGCGCCCGCCAGATCGCGATCCAGGACACCGAGAACGGCTCGACCGCAATCGAATCCGCCGAGCACTCAGAGTAACGACGGCAGAATCAGCGCGGTCAACTCGCCGATGAGCGGACGCAGGTTGTCGGCCTTCGGGTCGTCGGCCTGCGACCGCGTCATCACCGCCAACAGCAACCGTTGCCCGTTCGGACCATAGGCGATCCCGACGTCGTTGGTGCTGCCGTAGTCCCCGCTGCCGGTCTTGTCGGCCGTGGTCCAGCCCTCCGGCAGGCCGGCACGCACGCTCGAGGTCTGGTTGGCCCGCATCCAATCCTCCAGCTGGCGCCGCTGCGGCGGGCTCAACGCGTCACCGGCCAGGATCTCGCGGTATCCGAGCGCCAGCGCCGCCGGAGTCGACGTATCTCTCGGGTCCCCGGGAATCGCCGAGTTCAGCTCGACCTCCCAGCGGTCGAGCCGGGTGCGCTCATCTCCGATGCTGCGGGCGAACGCGGTGATACCGGCAGGCCCGTCGATCGTCTTCAGCAGCAGGTTGCCCGCAGTGTTGTCGCTGCGCTGCAGTGCCGCCTGGCACAGCTCCGCCAGCGTCATATCGGAACCGGCATGGGCCTCGGTGATCGGAGAGTTCGGTACGAGGGCCTCCGGGTCGACGAACACCCGGTTGTCCAGTGAGATCTGCCTACGCCCGACCATCTGCAGCACGCGCGCCGCGGCATACCCCTTGAACGTCGAACACATCGCGAACATCTCGTCGGGCCGGTGCGTGAGAATCCGGCCGGAATCCAGATTGGTCGCCGACAAGCCGATCAGGGCGTTGTCACGACGTTCCAGTTCCGCGATCTGGTCATCGACCGGGGCCGCCGACGCCGGTGCGGCGTTACCCACACCGGCACCGACGGCAGCCGCCGCCACGAGCGAACCGATCAGAACATTGCGTCGCGAGAGTCCCGTCATCGGACCCAGCGTAGCGGGTCAGCCGGCGATAGCTTGAAGCCGTTGCGGCAGAGCCTTTTTCGAGCGATACGGGCCGAGCACGGCGGCACCGTAGTCACGAGACAGCAACTGGTGAGCCACCGCGTTGACCTCTTCGAGAGTAACCGCCTCAATCTGGGCCAGCGTGTGATCGATGGTCCGGTGTTCACCGTAATTGAGCTCGCTGCGCCCGATCCGGTGCATGCGTGATCCGGAATCCTCGAGCCCCAGCACCAGGCCGCCACGCAACGAACCTTTGGCGATGCGGCATTCGTCGGCGGTGATCCCGTCTCGAGCCACACCTTCCAGGACGTCTGTCGTCACCCGCAATACTTCGTCGAACCGCTCCGGCTGGCATCCCGCATACACCGAGAGCGCCCCGCTGTCTGCGAAGGTGTCCACCGTCGAGTACACCGAGTAGGCCAGGCCGCGGGATTCCCGAATCTGTTGGAACAGACGGGAACTCAGGCCACCGCCGAGCGCGGTGTTGAGCACCGACAGCGCCCACCGATGTTCCCAGTGCCGACCGGGCGTGCGAACGCCCAGCGACACATGGGACTGCTCGCCGTCGCGGTCGACGACGAGCAGCGACGGCTTGCCGCCGACCCGCCCCGCACCCTTACGCGGAGCCACCGCGGCACGCCCGGCTTCCAGCCGGGGACCGAAATGCTGACGCACCAACGACACGACCACGTCGTGGTCGATGTTGCCCGCTACGGCGACGATCATCCGTTCGGGCGTGTAGCGGCGCACGTGGAAGGAGTGCAGCTGCGCGCGCGTCATCGTCTCGATGGACTCGACGCTGCCGATCACCGGCCGTCCGACCGGGTGATCGCCGAACATCGCCGTCAGAAACACGTCACCGAGACTGTCCTCGGGATCGTCGTCGCGCATGGCGATCTCTTCGAGGACGACGTCGCGCTCCACCTCGACATCCTCGGTGGCACAACGACCCCGCAAGACGACGTCGGCCACCAGGTCGACGGCGAGTTCCAGGTCCGAGTCGAGCACATGCGCGTAGTAGCAGGTGTGCTCGCGCGTCGTGAACGCGTTCAGCTCACCACCGACTGCATCGACAGCCTGTGCAATATCGACTGCGCTGCGCGTCGGGGTGGCCTTGAACAGTAGGTGTTCCAGGAAGTGGGCGGCACCCGCGACGCTTCGTCCTTCGTCGCGGGAACCGACGCCTACCCAGACCCCGACGGATGCCGAACGCACCGACGGGATGTACTCAGTGACCACACGGAGTCCGCCGGGCAGATCTGTCCGGCGGACATCAGTGGTATTCAGTGCAAACGCCTTGTGTCGAGCTGAGGCGATCAGGACTCGGCAACGGCGGCGTCGGCGGTGGCCGGGGCGCCGTCGGCAGCCGGATCCGCCTTCTCCGCAGTCTCTTCGTCCACGAGCACCAGCGAGATCTTGCCGCGGTTGTCGATGTCGGCGATCTCGACGCGCAGCTTGTCGCCGACCTTCACCACATCTTCGACCTTGTTGATCCGCTTGCCGCGGCCCAGCTTGGAGATGTGGACCAGGCCGTCACGACCCGGCAGAAGCGACACGAACGCACCGAAGTCGGTGGTCTTGACCACGGTTCCGAGGAACCGCTCACCGATCTTGGGCAGCTGCGGGTTGGCGATGGCGTTGATCTTGTCGATCGCGGCCTGCGCGGCTTCCCCGTTGGAGGCACCGACGAACACCGTGCCGTCATCCTCGATCGAGATCGACGCGCCGGTCTCCTCGGTGATCGAGTTGATCATCTTGCCCTTGGGCCCGATGACCTCGCCGATCTTGTCGACCGGCACCTTGATGGTGGTGATCCGCGGTGCGTACGGGCTCATCTCATCGGGGGCGTCGATGGCCTCGGCCATCACGTCCAGGATGGTCAGGCGCGCGTCCTTGGCCTGGCTCAGTGCGCCCGCCAGCACCTTCGACGGGATGCCGTCGAGCTTGGTGTCGAGCTGCAGCGCGGTGACGAAGTCCTTGGTGCCAGCGCACTTGAAGTCCATGTCGCCGAAGGCATCCTCGGCACCGAGGATGTCGGTCAGCGTCACGTAGCGGGTCTCGCCGTTGACCTCGTCGGAGACCAGACCCATGGCGATGCCGGCCACCGGCGCCTTGAGCGGCACACCGGCGTTCAGCAGCGACAGGGTCGAGGCACACACCGAGCCCATCGAGGTGGAACCGTTGGAGCCCAATGCCTCCGACACCTGGCGGATCGCGTACGGGAACTCCTCGACGCTGGGCAGCACGGGCACCAGCGCGCGCTCGGCCAGCGCGCCGTGGCCGATCTCGCGGCGCTTGGGCGAACCGACGCGGCCGGTCTCACCGGTCGAGAACGGCGGGAAGTTGTAGTGATGCATGTAGCGCTTGGTGGTCTCGGGCCCCAGCGAGTCGATCTGCTGGGCCATCTTGACCATGTCCAGCGTGGTGACACCCATGATCTGGGTCTCGCCGCGCTCGAACAGCGCGCTGCCGTGCGCACGCGGGATGATGGCCACCTCGGCCGAGAGCGCGCGGATATCGGTGACGCCACGGCCGTCGATGCGGAAGTGGTCGGTCAGGATGCGCTGACGCACAAGCTTTTTGGTCAGCGAGCGGTACGCCGCGCCGATCTCCTTCTCGCGGCCGGCGTAAGTCTCGCCGAGACGCTCGAGCACCTCGACCTTGATCTCGTTGGTGCGGTCGTCACGCTCATGCTTGCCCGCGATGGTCAGCGCCTCCGACAGCGCGTCGGTGGCCACCGCGGCCACGGCGTCGTAGACGTCTACCTCGTAATCGGGGAACAGCGGGTACTCGGCGATCTCCTTGGCCGCCTTCTCCGCCAGCGCAGCCTGGGCATCGCACAGTGTCGCGATGAACGGTTTGGCCGCCTCGAGACCCTCGGCGACGACGGCCTCGGTGGGAGCCTGGGCGCCGCCGGCGACCAACTCGATCACGTTCTCGGTGGCTTCGGCCTCGACCATCATGATCGCGACATCTTGTTTGTCGGCGGCACCTACTTTTCGGCCCGCGACGACCATGTCGAAGACAGCCTTCTCCAGCTGCTCGACGGTCGGGAAGGCGACCCACTGGCCGTCGATCAAGGCGACGCGCACGCCGCCGACCGGGCCGGAGAACGGCAGGCCGGAGATCTGCGTCGACGCCGACGCGGCGTTGATGGCCAGCACGTCGTACAGATCCTTGGGATCCAGGCTCAGCACCGTCACCACGACCTGGATCTCGTTACGCAGACCGCTGACGAACGACGGGCGCAGCGGCCGGTCGATCAGGCGACAGGTCAGGATCGCATCGGTCGACGGACGGCCCTCACGACGGAAGAACGAGCCGGGGATCCGGCCCGCGGCATACATCCGCTCCTCGACGTCGATGGTCAGCGGGAAGAAGTCGAAGTGGTCCTTCGGCGTCTTGCTGGCAGTGGTGGCGCTCAGCAGCATGGTCTCGTCGTCGAGGTAGGCGACGACGGAGCCGGCGGCCTGCTGTGCGAGCCGCCCGGCCTCGAAACGGATGGTGCGGGTGCCGAAGCTCCCGTTGTCGAGGATTGCGGTGGATTCGAACACACCGTCTTCAAGTTCAACTACAGACATAGAGTCCGTTGGCCTCTTTCGAATTCATTCAACTGTTTTCGCGGCGTCACGGTGGCGATGCGCCACGGGCGCTGGATACGGCTACGGCCGTCGATCGAAGCGGCCGGATGACCCCCAGAGATGATCTCTGTGTCGGGTTCCGGCAGCCACTACCGAAGACCGCCCGTCCAGGCGGGCCCGATATGACTCGCAGGAACAGCGCCCGCGGTTCGCGGGTGCTGCACCCTGTGTTCAGAGCAGATTCCAGCCACTGAACGCCCTCATGTTACACGGGAGCAACGGCCCAACAGCCATCCGTGCCAGCTAGGACACGTCCTCCACACATACGGTGAACTGGCGTTCCGAGTAGGCGTAGCCCACTCCGCTGGCGCACTGGTCGACGTTCGACACCCCGCGCAGAACCTCTGTGGCCCGTTGCCGGTGGGGCGCAGACGAATCCGCGCAGTCCACCCGATACGGGTCTTTGTCGTTCTCCGGATCGATGCTCATACAGCCGCCGGCGATCCAGTCGATGTCCAGACAGAGCGTCTGGGTCTCGTCACTGAAAGCGCTGCGCACGGAGTAGTAGGTGTCGACGTCGCCTGGGCACTGGTCGCTGTCGGTGACCGTGGAGATGACCTTGTAGTTCGACGCGCCGCTGCCGCACTCGGCCCGGCTGGAGTCCGGGCGCTCGTACGTGCCGCTCATCTTCAGGCAGTCCCCTGCCTTCATGTCCGCGGCCGCCGCGGACGAGCATGCGGTCAGACCGCCGAGGAAGTAGCGAGAATTATGTTCGCGGGACTGAAAAGATGGAGTTAATTTCGTGGCGCTTACTGCCGAGCAGAAAA
>NZ_LZSO01000037.1 GCF_001665785.1 Mycolicibacterium peregrinum | reverse complement strand
AGATGTGTATAAGAGACGGGTGCAGGCCCCCGTTGGCGTCGATCATCGCGCGCACGGTGGTGGCGTTGGCCAACCAGTTGGGCCGGCAGTAGGTGTAGACGATGCCGAACGCCAGCCGCCCGGAATCCAGCGCGTTGCGCATCCAGGCGTAGTTGGCCGCGAAATTGTGGTCGCGGTACGTGCCGTCGCTGACCCGGATCGACAGCACCTGATACGGATAACTGTCATCGACCGGGTGTTGCCACTCGGAGACGTCGGCGAACAGGGTGTCGTTGATGACAGCGGCGGTCTGCACGACCCGCGGGACTCGGCCGGTCTTGCGCCGATTTCCCCGTGGGACCCGTTGATTCACAGCACCACTCGCCATGGTTGCACTCCTATGACCAGGGTAGGCCCGGGTGCGTCAGAGTGCGTTGCGACCGGCGATGATCTTGGCCAGCTGCACGGTCTGCTGGTCGTTGATGTCGTAACCGCTGATCCTCAGGTCGACGACGAGGTTGTCGACCGCCAGGATCGCCCGGTGGGTGATGCGGTCGGTGATGTCCACGGGTTCGTCGTGCGTGATGTCGACACCATCGAGCACGCTCGGGACGGCCATCCGGCGGGCGTCCTGCGTTTTGCCGCCGTCGTAGCTGAAGGTCAGGGTGTCGTTGCCGCAGCGGCGCCAGATGTCGACGGTCCGGGCCACCACGTCCTTGGCCGCCTTGGGGGTGTCGAACTTGGCGATGGCTTGGTCCACCTCCACGTCGTCGGCGTCGTCGGCCAGTTGGGTTTCGCGGAACTCTTGGTAACCGCTGTCGCCGTAGATCCACTCCATCGCGTTGCCGATGACGACCATGCACTCCGGACGGGAGACGGGCTCGTAATTGGCATTCGTCATCGGGGAACGCAGCGCGGTCTTCGGCCGGACCTCGGCGTTCATCACGATGTTGATCTCGGATTCACTGGCCATCATGCTGCCCAGCACGTCGACGTGAGTGCCGTCGGAATCAGGGGCCGTGGGGGTGCAGGCGGTGAGCAGGGCAGTGCACAGCACCAGGCCGGCCGCCGCGTTGCGATGAGCGCTCATCGGGTCCCCCTTGGATCTGTTTGCTGATCCTAAACGGGATCGCCGGGTGCGCCAGACGGAAATCGGTGACCAGTGGGTGAACTGGCGCGTTCCCCCGATCGGGGGACATGGGATTCGTCCGGTGGATGGGCCGGTCGGTCGATACAGGCGCAGGCCGGATCGGCGCATTCTTATTTCAACGCCGGAACACACCGGAGACAACACCAAAAGCCTTATCCGACAAAGGAGTCGACATGAACACCATCACCCGCCGCATCGCCGCAGGATTCACCCTGGCCGCCGCTCCCGCGCTGATCGCCCTTGGCGCCGCCACTGCCCACGCCGATTCCGCCACCTTCAACGCCGGCCCGTCGGTCAGCGCGCATCAGGCCTTCCCGCACCAGCACAACGTGCCCCAGCCAGGGTCCTCGACCCATCACCATCACCAGCGCAACCACGCCAAGTAGGCCTGGGGGAGGCAAGGCCCGGACGCAAGCCGGCGTCCGGGCCTTTGGCATGCGGCGGATGGCTCGTATGGTGGGGTTATGGGCGGTACCGCGTCATTACCGCCGGGGCCGCCGTTGCCTCGGGTCGTACAGGCCGCGTTGATGATGCATTACTGGCCGCGTTTCGTTTCGGCCTGCCGCCGCCGCTACGGCGACGCGTTCACGCTGCGGGTCGCGGCGATGGGCACGATGGTGTACCTGGCCGATCCGGCCGACATCAAGGTGGTTTTCGCCGGGGATCCGACGATTTTCCATGCCGGGGAAGCGAATTCGGTGCTCAGTGCGCTGCTGGGTGACAGCTCGGTGCTGGTCATCGACGAGGACGAGCACCACGAACGACGGCGGCAGATGCTACCGCCGTTCCACCGCGACGCCGTGGCCCGCCAGACCGAGATCATGACCGAGATCGCTGCGGAGAACATCGCGGGTTGGCCGGTGGGAGCCGCGTTCCCCGCGGCCCCGAAGATGGCCGAGATCACCCTGGAGGTGATCCTGCGAACCGTCATCGGGGCATCGGATCCGGCCCGGCTGGCCGCGCTGCGGGAGGTGATGCCGCGGCTGCTCACGGTGGGGCCGTGGGAGTTGATGGCGGTCGCCCGGCCGGCCCTGATGCAGCGACGCCCGTGGCGGGCGCTGCGGCGAAATATCGAAGAGGCCAACCGGCTGTTGGGCGCCGAGATCGCCGACCGTCGCGCCGACCCTGAGCTGGCGTCCCGTACCGATGTGCTGGCCATGCTGGTGCGTTCCACCGATGAGCGTGGGCACACCATGACCGACAGTGAGCTGCGCGATCAGCTGATGACCTTGCTGGTGGCCGGGCATGAGACGACGGCGACGGCGTTGTCGTGGGCGCTGGAACGGCTGACCCGTAACCCGGGAGTGCTGGACAAGGCGGTAGAGGCCGCACGAACCGGCGACGACGAGTACCTCGACGCCGTGGCGAAGGAAACGCTGCGGATCCGGCCGGTGGTGTTCGACGTTGGGCGGGTGCTGAAACAGCCGGTGGAGGTGGCCGGTCACCGGCTGCCGGCCGGGGTGATGGTGGCCCCGGGTATCGGCCTGGTGCACGAACGCGACGACGTGTATCCCGACGCCGACAAATTCGACCCGGACCGCATGCTCGGCGCGACACTGGGGCCTACCACCTGGTTCCCGTTCGGCGGCGGCAACCGTCGTTGCCTGGGCGCGACGTTCGCGACGGTCGAGCTGCGGGTGGTGCTGCGCGAAATCTTGCGCCGGGTGGACCTTTTCACCACCACCGCGGCAGATGAAGGGCAGCGCGTCAAACACGTCACGCTGGTCCCGAACCGTGGGGCGCGGGTCTGTGTGCGGGTGATAAGGGAGGTGACGTCCGCCAGCGCTGCTCACGCGTCGCTGGCGGGGGAGGTTTAGTCCACTATTCGCCGCAGACTTTCCAAGCGCCGCCCTCTTTTTGGAAGTCCAGTTGGTGGGTTGTGCCGGTTTTGTCGAACGTGAGCGTCGCGGCGGCGCTATCACCGTTGACCGTCACATCGGTCACGGTGAAACCGCGATCCTGCGGCTGCTCGTCCGGCGTCGAATGCGAGTCGGCATCGTCGGTGTCCTGCAGGCTGTGTGCCCGGTCGGCGCACATCAGCGCGGCCGCAGCCGACATGTCGTCGCGGTTGATCGCGTCGGCAAACGAGTAGGTGGCGTTGGTGATCAGTTCCTTGTCGGACTTGTGGAACACGAAAAACGCGGTAAGCCCGGCCGCGATGAGGACCAGGGCCACAACAGGAGCGCCGATCAGCAACCACTTGCGCGACTTCTTCGCGGGTGGAGCGCTCATCGGGTAGTAGGCCGGCTGCGCTGCACCGGGGGGACCGTATGGTCCGGGGGTGCCGAACTGACCTGGGGGACCGTACGGACCGGGGCCGCCGAACGGTCCAGGGCCGCCGAACTGACCGGGAGGACCATACAGACCAGGCGGGCCGCCGAAGATCGGCGGCTGCGGAGGCTGGGACATCATTCCACCTCGAGTCGGACGAGTAGAAGGGCGTCGAGTTGCTCTGCGAACTCACCTGGCGGGTCCGGATCGTCGTAGCGGTATACCTGGACGCCCATGCCGGGCGGCACATCCGGGGACAGACACAAGCGCAGGCCGCTGTAAGTCCGAGTGACCATCAGCAACCGGTCGGCCGCCGGCCCCTCATCCCACTCTGGGACGTCGTCGGGGTCGCCGTCGGACACCGCCTCCGCCAGGGTTGGCATCGCGTCCACGGCCATCAAGCCAAAGGACTGCCCGTCGGGCACGGTGAACGAGCCATGGACTGTGCGATAGAAATCGACCAGCTCGGCGGGCGCCGCCGACCACAGCTCCGGATACCGCGCGACCGCCTTCGCCGTCGGCGGCTCGCCGACCCATACGGCCACGGTGCGCTGGGTCTGCTCGTACCCCACGTCGGCGAAACGGAAGACAAACTCGACGACATAGACGAGCACTGGACGGTCATCGCGCTGACCCACCCATGCGTCGACCAGGAACTTTTGTAGCACCCCCCAAAATCGCGGGACCAATGTCCGCGCTCCGTCGGTCCACAGCGACAGCGCCGCCGCCGCACGCAGGCTCGGATCGGCCGCGTCGAACACCGGTAGCCACGATGCAGGGACCATCTCCCGCTGCTCGGGTGCTAGACGGGACACGGCCGAGCCGCGGCGGAACTGTTCGTCGATCTCGTCGTCGGTCACGCTCATAGCGGGATACCCAGACTATCGAGGATCTGCTTGGTGATTTCGGTCAGCTCGGCGACTGTCGCGAGTTCCAGCTCTTGTTGTTTGTCGATCCAATCTGGATCTGCTCCGGTAACCACGGCGGCCTCGCCGGCCTGCTTGGACCGGTTGGCCTTCCGGGACAGCCACTGCATGTTCAGCGGCGAATGTGCCACCTGATACATGTACTGCGGAGGGAGCTTGATGAAACCCGGAATGTAGAACAGCCGGGCCAGCGGCACGATGTGGTCGGGCTCGACCTTCGGGGTGCCGTTGTCGTTGGTGCCGATCATCATGCCGCTGCCGGACGGGTAGGCGGGATCCGGTGACCCTGCCTCTGGCCAGCCCTCACCTTGCAACGGGATGTCGCCCAGCGCCTCCTGGTCTGGCGAGGTGTTCCGCAATGCGTCGTATAGCTCCCGGCCTGGCTCCCAGACCGCGGTCTTCGCGTTGCCGCGGATGTTCGGCAGCACGGGCGGCTTCTGCTGGCCCAGCCGATCCTGCGCCTGCTTCATCTTCTGCACAGTCGTCGCAAGAGGTACGCGGATCTTTCCGCCGGCGGCGAGGCGCGAGGTGGCTGCGGCGCAAGAGGCGAGATTCGCGTTCGCCGCGTCCTTCTCGGCATTGAGTCGGGCTGCCTCTTCGTCATATGCATTGGCTTCGGCCTGCTGTCGCGGCACGATGAAATGGTGCGGTATGGCGTTGTGGCTGTCGATCTTGGCCTCGACGGCCTGACTGGCCGACACCTGGATGGGGCAGGAGTCGGCGAGGGGGTCTGCGTGCGCGCTCGCCGCACCGCCACTCGCGATGAGGACCGCCGCGGCCAGCGCTGCTCCGCCGCGCCGGGCCCACCACGACGGGCCCTTCCTGTTGTTCTGTGTCTGGCTACTCACGGCGCTGCCCCTCCCCCCGGTGAAGCTAGTAGTAGCAACCCTACTGCTCACTCGATTGGGTAGTCGGGCAAATCGAGGTCGTCGCGCACGCTGCTGGCGAACAGCCCCGCTATCGGGCGTCCGAGGTTCATCGCGCGCAGCGCGACATCGCGGAACCACAGCCCGAACCGGGTCCTGGTGGCGAAGAATCCGAGCATCCGTTCGGCGCCGGCCTGCTTGCCCTCGATGAATGGCCGCAACAGCGACTCGTAGCTCGCGAAGGCGCGGCGGTGATCGTCGCTGGCGCGGGTGAGTTCTCCGGCCAGGGCGTACGCCTCGGTGATCGCCAGCCCGGTGCCCTCGCCGCCGAGCAGCGAGATGCAGCCCGCCGCATCGCCGATCAACAACACCCGGTCCTCGGACCAACGGTCCATCTTGATCTGGCTGACCACGTCGAAGTAGAGATCGTCAACCGTGTCCACCGCGGCCAAGATCTGTCGCGATTCCCATCCGGCATCGTCGAACTGATTGTGTAACTGCTCTTTCGGTGTCATACCGCGGTCGTCGTGCTGGTCGCGGAACACGAACAGGAACATGGTGCGGTCCCCGCGCAAGGTGAACTGCCCGATCTGGCGTCCGGGAACGCTGTACGTGAGATAGGTGTCAGAACTTCCGCCGCGGTAGCCGTCGACCACACAGGCGACGACCTTGCAGCCCAGGTAGTGCTCGAACCGGTCCTCGGGTCCGAACATCAGGCGGCGCACGTTGGAGTGCAGGCCGTCGGCCCCGATGACGAGGTCGAAATCGTCGGCCGGGTTCTTCTCGAAGGCCACCCGCACCCCGTCGGGTCGCTGGTCGATGCGGGTGATGCTGTCGTCGAACACCGTCGGCACGTCGCCCTCGACGGTGCGGTAGATGGCGGCGGCCAGGTCGCCGCGGGGCAGGCTGATGTAGTCGTTGCCGACCATGCGACGGAACACGTCGACGCGGAGCTCGGCACGGGTCCTGCCGTCGGATCCGAGCGAGCGCACCGACTCCACGTCATAGCCCGCGTCGCGGATGGCGGATTCGATGCCCATCTTTCGGGTGACCCGGTAGCCGATGCCCCAGAAGTCGATCATGTAGCCACCCGTTCGAAACGCCGGTGCCCGTTCGATCAGCGTCGGGTTGTGGCCGGTGCGGTGCAACCAATGCGCGAGCGTCGCCCCGGCGACCCCGGCTCCACTGATGGCTATCCGCATGATGATTCGAGGCTACGTGAGTAGCGGTTTCGGGCCTTTCGAGCGCACATCGAAAGGCCCGGACGCGGTTGCGTCCGGGCCCCTCCTTCCCCCTGGCTTATCCGGCGAGCCGAGTTGACGGAGTCTCAACGCCTCTTGTGGTGTAGTACTTCCTCGGTCGAGTGCGCGTCGACTGCCTTGTCCCGCTTGGCCGCGCGTTTCTCCTTGAGGGACTTGCCTGATTTCTTGGTCATGCTCTGGCGTGGTGACTTGTCGGACATGACCGGCCCCTTTGCTTGGGGGCCTTTGTGGTCCCGATGGCTCGAACCCTACGCGCCGTTCGCTACTGTCGCAACGGCAATTGTCAACGCTGTGGGCAATAGATGTTTGCCGCAGCGCCGGGTGGGGTCAACAATGTTGACACACATTGTCGGCCAACGATGTATTATGGCGTTTCGGAAACACGGAGGGGGCGTCACGATGGTCAAACCAGGGACCGCGTCTCGGCGTGGTGTGGAGGGGCAGATCAACCGCTCGGTGATCCTGCAGTCTGCCCTGCGTTTGGTGGATCGCGACGGTGTAGACGGTCTGTCGATGCGCCGCCTCAGTGAGGAGGTCGGCCGGGATCCCGCCGTGCTCTACCGGCATGTGCCCAACAAGGCCGCGTTGCTCGATGGGGTCACCGAGATGGTGATTGGCCAGTTGCGTGTGGACACGGCGGATGCAGACTGGGCCGGCCAGCTACGCACGGTGGCCCATGAATTTCGGCAGCTGGCGCTGGCCCATCCAAATGTCGTGTCGCTGATGGTGACTCGCCCGCTGGCCACCCCGCTGGGACAGCGTCCTCCGGGAATGCTGCGGCCGCTGGAGGATGTCCTGGCGCTGCTGACGGGCGCCGGATTCTGCGGGACTGATGCCCTACACATCTACCGCATGTTGTTCGGCTACCTGCACGGCCACATCCTCACCGAGTTGCAGGAGGTCGTCGAACGGCCAGAGGAGTCCGACGATGTGCTGCGACTGGGACTACACCGACTGTCTATCACCGAGTTCCCCCAGGTGCGCGCTTTGGCATCCGCGCTCGGGTCCTACGACGGCGCAGCCGAACTCGACCGCGGGCTCGACGTGCTGTTCATCGGGTTGGAGACCACCATCGGTAGGAGTTCTCGAACGCCCGGCTGATTGTCAGGCACGCGTGCCAAGCTGGGGCATGGCTGCGAAACGTTCCCCGCACCGTGCCGACCTCGTGCTTTCCGGCGGCGGGGTGAAGGGCATCGGCCTGGTGGGCGCCGTCGTCGCACTCAAGGACGCCGGGTATGCGATCGAACGGATTTCCGGAACCTCGGCCGGCTCCCTGGTTGGCGCCGTGGTGGCCGCGGCCGAGCAACGTGACGAGCTGACCAGTGCACAGTTGCGCGAGCTGGCGCTGAACGTGCCCTACCGCAAGTTTCGTGACAGCGGGCCGATCGAGCGCATCCCGGTGTTGGGGACGGCGTGGGGGCTGCTGCGTGAGACCGGTATCTATCGCGGGGATTTCGCATACGACTGGATACGCAGCGAGCTGAAGAACCTGGGCGTCAAGACGTTCGGTGATCTGGCGATCGACGATGATCATCTGCTTCCGGAGCGGCGCTACCGATTCGTGGTCACCGTGACCGACGTGACGACGGGGCAACTGGTGCGTCTGCCCTGGGACTACCAGCGGGTCTACGGGCTCGACCCCGACGAACAGCTTGTCGCCGACGCCGTGCGGGCCTCGATGGCGATCCCGTATCTCTTCCATCCCGTCACGCTGAACACCGCTGCGGGCGAGCCGTGCACGCTGGTGGACGGCGGGGTGCTGTCGAACTTTCCGATCGACTCGTTCGACCGACCCGACGGCGCGGAGCCGCGCTGGCCGACCTTTGGGGTGACGGTGGTGCCGTATCTGCCGGCACCGTCGGCCGAGCAGCTCATTCCCGGGTTGGGGATGTTGCGCTGCGGCGAGCCGACCTTCCTGGAAAGTCTGCTCACCACCATGCTGGTCGGTCACGACCAGGCCCATCTGAGCCTGCCGTGGGTGAAGGTGCGTGCGGTCCAGGTGGATTCGACCGATGTCGGGGTGCTGGACTTCGACATCACCCGCAATGAGGCCGAGGCGCTGTACGACAAGGGCTACGCCGCGACGACAAAGTTCCTGTCCACCTGGGACTGGCCCGGCTACCTGGACCGCTTCCGCCGGGCCACGCGGGTGGATCCGCGCTAGTGCGAATCAGGTACTCCGCACCGGGCCGGGTCAATCTGATCGGTGAGCACACCGACTACAACCAGGGCTTCGCGCTGCCGATTGCGCTGCCGCAGCGGACCTTTGTGGCTTTCGACCCGGACCCGTCGGGCGTGCTGTCGGTATCGAGTTCGGCGGGCGGCGGGCCGGTGCGGATCGGTCTGGATACCGTGCCCGGGCAGGTCACCGGCTGGGCGGCGTATGTCGCCGGGGTGGTGTGGGCGCTGCTGAACGCCGGGATCGCGGTACCGGGCGGGACGATGACGATCACGAGTGAGGTGGAGATCGGGTCAGGGCTGTCGTCGTCGGCAGCGCTGGAATGCGCGGTGCTCGGCGCGCTGCTCGCTGCAGTCGGTGCCGACCTCGATCGCATCGAGCAGGCCCACATCGCCCAGCAGGCCGAGAACGAATACGTCGGTGCGCCAACAGGACTGCTCGACCAGCTGGCGTCGCTGTTCGGCTCGACCGGGCAGGCCATGCTGATCGATTTCCGCGACGTCACCGTGCAGCCGGTGCACTTCGATCCCGAGTCATCCGGCGTGGCACTGCTGCTGATGGACTCCCGGGTCCGGCATGCGCACGCCGGTGGCGAGTACGCAGCCAGACGGGCATCGTGTGAGCGGGCTGCTGCCGCACTCGGGGTGGCCTCGCTCCGGGAGGCCGACCCGTCTGCCCTGCACAGGGTCACCGATCCGGTCGATGCCCGGCGGGCCCGTCATGTGCCGACCGAGAACCAGCGGGTGCTCGATTGTGTTGCCGCGCTGGCATCGTCGGATTTCGAGGCGGTGGGTGCGCTGTGGAATGCGTCGCACGCCTCGATGCGCGACGACTTCGAGATCACCACACCGCACCTCGATCTGATCGCGGCGACCGCTGTGCACGCCGGTGCGCTGGGAGCGCGGATGACCGGCGGTGGGTTCGGTGGCTGCGTCATCGCGCTGGTGCCGGAGGAGACGGCGGAGGTGGTCGGCGAGGCGGTGTCGCGAACGGTGTGTGCGGCCGGATATTCAGAGCCCGGCATCACCAGGACGCACGCGGGCGCTGGCGCGGGGCCGGCTACCGAAGCTTGACCATGCGCGTCGTCGAACTCTCATCCAACTCGACGACATCGGAGCGCGACCGGAGAAAGTCACTGAAAGACTTGAACCCCAGGGATTTTTCGCTGAACGACGGGTCCATGCGCTTCATCTGGCCCTTGACCGCCGAGTTGTGTAGCCACTCGACGTCGTCCTTCTCCAGGCCGATCTGTAGCGCACGGGTCAGCAGCGCGGTGGCCTGGGCCTGCGGGTCGGGCTCTTCCTTCTTGCGGGTCCGCCTCTGCTGCTTGGGTTCCGGCTCTGGGGCCGGTGTCGGGATGCCGGGCAGGGCGTCGTAGACGACGAACTCGTCGCACGCGGCGGCCAGCATCCGGCTCGAGGACCCGGCCACTCCGATGCCGACGACGTAGCGGCCCAGGCGTTTGCAGCGCTGGGCGAGGGGGATGTAGTCGGAGTCGCCGGCCACGATCACCACGTGGGTGAGGTCGGGCAGCCGGAACATGTCCTCGACCGCGTCGACGGCCAGCCGGATGTCGGCACCGTTCTTGCTGTAGGCGGCGGTGGGGAAGAGCTGCACCAGATCCACGGCGCGGCCGACGAGCTGTTCGCGGTATCCGGCGTTGACGTCGGCCGACCAGTCCGCGTAGGCGCGGGTGAGCACCAGGGTGCCGAAGGAGGAGGCGAAGTCCAGGATGGCGGCGACGTCGACGGTGGCCTTGGTGAGCTTGTCGGCCTCCAGGCCCTTGGCCTTGTCCTTCTGAAACGAGTTGCGGCCGTTGACCTGGTCGTAGCGGGAGATCACGATGTTGTCGAAGTCGAGGTACACCGCGACGCGGGTATCGAGCTCGGTCATCTCAGTCCTCGGCCTCGGATTCGGGTTGCCCGATCAGGTTACGGGCGCCGGTCGGGCCGAGCAATTCGCGGAACGCCTGGATGGTGTAGCCGACGACGATGGCGTCGGTTTTCGCGCGCGCGGTGGCAGATCGCGGCAGGCTGAACAACGGCCCCATCTCCCCGAAGTAGTCACCGGGGCCGACGGTCTTGATGACTTCCTCGCCGCCACTGGCCAATTCACGGGCCAGCTCGATCTCGCCTTCGGTGACGATGTAGATCAGGTCGCCCATCTCGCCCTGGGAGAACAGTACTTCGCCGGCCGCGATGGTCACGGTCTCGGTGTTCTGATGCTCGACGGCGACGTGCGGGACGAGCTCGACCACGTGGTCGGCCAGCGGCAGGATGCGGGTGTCGTGGGTGGCGACGACGACCACGTGGTCGCCGCTGGCGAGCTCACGGATGAGCCGCAGCACCTCCTCCACTTGGATGAAATCCAGGTGGGCGGTCGGCTCGTCGGCCAGGATCAGCGGCGGATCCAGTGCGATCGCACGGGCGACCGCGACGCGTTGCTGCTGCCCGCCGCTGAGATCGCCGGGGCGGTGGTGCAATCGGCTCTCAAGGTTGACGCGGGTGAGCAATTCGGTGGCGCGTTCGCGAGCTTCACGCCGGGTCCGGCCCGCGGCGCGCAGGGGCACCATCACGTTCTCCAGCGCGGTCAGGCTGGGCACCAGGTTGAAGGCCTGGAACACGATGCCGACGGTGTCGCGCCGGTAGTCCGAGAGCGTCTTCTTGTCGAGCGTTGTCACGTCGATGTCGCCGAACTCGATACGGCCGGCAGTCGGTTTGAGGATCCCGCCCAGGCACGACAGGAGCGTGGTCTTCCCGCAACCGCTGGGGCCCAACAGGATTGACAGCGATCCGGCGGGGACTTCGAGGTCGAGGCCGTCGATCGGGCGTACCGCGTAGCCGCCGCTGGAGTACTCCACGACGAGGTCTTTGACCATCAGATCAGCCATATCAGGGACCTCGGAATGCCAGTGCGGGGTCGACGTTCACGGCGCGACGCAGTCCGGCCACGCTGGCCAGTAGGCCCACCGCGACTGCGACGATCGGCAGCGCGACGAACGCCACGGTCGGCACGTCGCAACGCATCGGGAAGAGCGGTCCGAGCAGCAAGGACAGCCCGGCGCCCAGCACCGCGGCCAGCAGCGCCACCGTCACGGCTTGCATCGCCAGACCGGCCATGATGGAGCGGCTGGCCACGCCGACGGCCTTGAACACCGCGAAGTCGCGCGTGCGTTCCAGCGCCGACAGGTAGATCACCGAGCCGACGATCAACACCGCGACCGCCCACAGCAGGCCGGCCATCAGGCTCATCGCCTGGTTGGCACCCCGCAGTGGGCGCACCATGTCGTCGATGGCGCCGGAGCGGTCGACGATCCGGAATTCCGGTGGTGGTGGGCCCGGGTTGCCGACGATGCCGACCGAGGAGATCAGCTTCTGGCCCGAGAAGAGCAGTAGTTGGGCGCCGGGGACCGTCAGGTAGATGTTGTCCTGGGCGGCCAGGGCGGTGAGGTCGTCGACCAGGCCGACGATGCGCAGTTTCGCCGCGCCGACCGCGACATCGGAGCCGATCGGCTGGTTCATCGTCGTCGAGACCGCGACCTCGTCGGTGGCACGTGGGGCCCGGCCTTCCTTGATGGCCGGTGTGCCCGGCCCAGCCTCGGGTACCCCGAACACGTTGACGTTGCGCGGGGTGCCGTTGTTGGGGATGGTCGAGGAGCCGTAGACGAGCGGGACGGCGGTGGTGACGCCGGGCAGCCGGGCGGCACGCTGAACGTCGGTGAGCGGCAGCGGTGCCGAGCCGAGGAACGGGCCCGCCGCACCCGCTTTGATCATGTATGCGTCCAGGCCCAGGGCGTCGACGCTGCGTTCGGCCTCGACGCGGAAACCATGGGCCAGGCCCGTCAACACCAGCGTCATGGCGAAGACCAGGCCCGTACCGACGGCGGCGATCAGGAATCGCCGTCGCCGCCACTGCAGATCGCGTAACGCCGCCATCAACACGTCAGTGCCCTCCGCATCTCTGCCGACGTTACCGAGGTGGATGTTGCTGGTGGCGGTTATTGGGGCATTTGGTGTGGGGGTCCGGTTTCGCACCGGTGACGGACGACGCGCGCGCTGCTACTGTCCAGCGCAATCGGCGAGGGGCAGGGGCATGCAGGCAATAGCCGAAGTTCGGCACAAGCTGGGTCAGGTCTTCGAGTCGGGGCATGCGGTGGCGCGCCTAATCGACCGGGGCATCGTCGAGCCCCTGGATATCGGCGCGGCGGTGCGCACCGCCAAACTTGCCCGGCTGTACGGGCCGCAGGCCACCATGGCGATTCAGGGCGGGCGCCGGTATGCCGACCTGCCCGCGGTGGTCGACGAACGCGGCACCTTGACTTATCAGCAGGTCGACGACCAGTCATGGGCGTTGGCACATGGCCTGCAAGGCCTGGGGCTCAAGGAAGGCTCCGTTGTCGGGCTGCTGTGCCGGGATCATCGCGGCCTGATCATCGCGATGGCCGGCTGCGGCAAACTCGGTGTGCGACTGGTGCTGATGAACACCGGCTTCGCCAAACCGCAGTTCGCGGAGGTCTGTGCGCGCGAGGGCGTCAGCGTGGTGATGCACGACAGCGAGTTCCTCGGGCTGCTCGACGCGCTCCCTGCCGAGCTTCCGCGAGTACTGACCTGGGTGGACGACGACGCCGAGTTGCCCGACGGCGCAAAGACAATCGACGACATCGTGGCGGCGAACCCGACCGGACCGCTGCCCCCGCCGAGTAAGCCCGGCGGGTCGGTCATCCTGACCAGCGGCACCACCGGTCTGCCGAAGGGCGCCCCGCGCGACGCCGTGTCCCCGTTCGCGACCGCGCAGATCGTCGACCGAGTTCCGTTCCCGCGCAAGGGAACCATGGTGATCGTCTCACCGATCTTCCACAGCACCGGGTGGGCCACCTACCTGGTGGGTGCTGCGTTGGGCAACAAGGTGGTGACGGCGCGGCGTTTCAACGCCGAGGGCACGCTGAAGCTGATGGCAGAGCACCGGGCCGACATGCTGGTCGCGGTGCCGACGATGCTGCACCGGATGGTCGAACTGGGTCCTGAGGTGCTCGCCAAGTACGACACGTCGGCGCTGAAGGTGATCCTGATCGCCGGGTCCGCGCTGAGCCCGGAGTTGTCCACTCGGGTCCAGGATGCGTTCGGCGATGTGCTGTACAACATGTACGGCTCGACCGAGTGCGCCATCGCCACCATCGCCACGCCGGCCGAACTGCGGGCCGCTCCGGGAACTGCGGGGCGTGCCCCGGTGACCTGCGAGGTGGTGCTCTACGACGAGAACGACCAGCGGGTAGAAGGCGCCAACCGCCGCGGCCGGATCTTCATCCGCAACGGCGCGCCGTTTCAGGGCTATACCGATGGTCGAACGAAGCAGATCATCGACGGCTACATGTCCAGCGGCGACATGGGCCATTTCGACGAGAACGGACTGCTGTTCGTCGACGGCCGCGACGACGACATGATTGTCTCCGGTGGTGAGAACGTCTTCCCGCAAGAAGTGGAGAACCTGCTCGAGGAGCGCGACGACATCGCCGAGGTGGCGGTGGTCGGTGTGGATGACGTCGAGTTCGGAAAACGGTTGCGGGCCTTCATCGTTGCCGAACCTGGTGCCAGCCCAGACGCGGCCGAGATCAAGCTGCATGTGAAGAACAACCTGGCCCGGCACAAGGTGCCCCGCGATGTGGTGTTCGTCGACGAACTGCCGCGCAACGCCACCGGCAAGCTGCTGCGGCGGGTGCTCGTCGAGATGGTCGTCGATACCTGACGTCTGCGTCATCACGCTCAGCTTCCAATGTCCTGTTGGGGACGCTGTGACGAGTGTGCAGCCTTTTCCGCCAGAACTGCGAGATCGCGTTGAAAACCTGCACGCTCGTCACAGGCACGGCTGGTGAGAGTCCTTTTCCTGCCGCAGGACGCGTCGGTGGGAGCTGCCTTGTCGGTCGCTGGTGCGACGATGCGCGGTTCACTTCAAACAGGAGGTTGATTATGAAGCGTGTATCGGTGGCAGTCGTCGGTCTGGTGGCCATCGCTCTGGCGACGAGTCCGGCGGCGGTGGCGTCGCCGTCGTGGACCCTGCCGGATCTGATCGGGATGGATCTGCAGGGCGCACAGGACGCGATCCAGTCGCTGACGCATGGTGAGGTGTGGTTCAGCAGCTCGACCGATCTGACCGGAAAGGGCCGGGCCCAGATCAGCGACCGCAATTGGCAGGTGTGCAGTTCGACGCCGCCGCCCGGGTCGACGTTCGGTACGTCGACCAAGATCGACTTCGGGGTCGTACGCATCGACACGGAGAAGTGCCCGTGATGCGGTGACTTATGGGGCTCGAAGCCGTCGCTTCGAGCCCCAAAATCGCTGCATGGGCAGTAGGCCGGCCCGTCTTAGTCTGGTTGACGACGGAACCGGGGGCCAAATGTTGCGAGCGATGATGTGTACGTCCGCGCTGTTGGCATTCGGGGTATCGATGACGGCGTGCGGCCCCCGGACGGAAGCGCCGGTGCCGCCGGATCAATCGAAGGTCTTCTTTCCGGGGACGGTGGCGACCTACGGACTCGACCTCACGCCGATCGACCGCGACCATCTGGCCGAGCTCTACGCGCTTCGTCAGATCGATCCATGCGGCTTCGTCGACCGGAAAACCCTGGAAGGCAACGGCCACCAGGACTTCAGTTACACGTATACGGCGGCCCATGCGATCGCCGTGGAGGGCGTGTCCCCGGTGTTCCCGATCGGCGGCGACGGCTGCACGATCGCCTTCCCGTCGATGGCGGTGGGCCTCGAACTCTCGGTCGCAGCGGGCGAGCGCCGGGCCAATGACATGCAATTCGACCCAGACCCGGCGCACCCGGGCGTCATGCAGCGGACGTCGATGTGCACGTTCCGCGCCCCGATTCCACTGACGGCGTTGGAAGGCGCGCCCGCGTCGATGCGCGATCCCGTGCTCGAGGTGACCCCGATCAAGATCGCCGACGGGCGGGTGGAATTCGACGACACTGCGATGTGTGAACTCGGTGGGGTGATCGCGGGTGGCGTCGCGGCACACGTCGAGGCGCACGGGGTTCCGGTGCGCGCCGACAAGTCTTCAAGTGCGACAAGGTTTCTCACCGCTGATCCGTGTGTGGCTGCTGCCGACGTCCGCACGGTGGGCTTCAGGTGGTGGGAACCCGATCCCGAAGCGCAGTGGCCGACCACCTGGCGTCATCCCGGTGTCTGTGAGTTTCTGCGGGAAAAGACCGCTGATAATCCCGCAGCCCGGTCGGCGATCGTCAAGTACGGGCTCGCCGTCTGGTCCGAAGATGTCGTCGAGTCCATGTCGGGGACAGTTCCGGTCCGCAGCGAGCAGGACGGTATGCAACTGCTCGACTTCAGTTCTGACGACTCACCCAGCTGCTCTGTCATCGCCAAGACCGGCCTGACGATCGCGCCGACCGACGTGGGAACCGGTGCGCCCGACCTGGAGCCACCAACCCCGGTGGTCTCCGTGTGGCTACACGTGCCCGCGGGGGAGAACTGCGGTGACAGCGCCAAGCGAGTGGCAGTGGCCGCCGTCAAGCGTGCCAGCTGAGCGTGGTCACCGCTTGCATCCGTCGAGCAGCTGGGTATCCGCGTCGACCAGTCGTTGAACAATGTTGAGGTAGAACGCTTTTCGAATATCGATACCCGTGGTGGAGAGTCCCGGTGTGCGGGCTTGTTCGACGGTGCTGACAGCCTCCGCCGACAGGTCACCGATTTGTTGCAGATGCCGGGCAATGTCCGGGTCGCTGACCCGAATGGAATAGTGCGCCAACTGATCCGACCACGCCTGGTACTCGGACAGGTCTGGCCCGCCGGGGCCGATCCGGCCCGGGTCGAGCAGATCCCGATGGTCGTGGATGTAGCCGACCACTGTCCGAACGGTGCGGCAGTCGCGGCCGGAAACATTGCTGAGCCAGGCGGTTGCCGCGCCGCCCGCAACGGCCAACAGGAGTACCAGACCGACGCGAAGCCAGCGCTGACGAGCTGTCGGTGCCGCAGGCGCCACAGCCTGGGCGACCGCGGCGGCGACCTCCGGATCGTCCGCGGCCGCGGCACGCAACCGTGCCAGATGCGGCTCGCGGCGATGCCGGATCCACGCCGGCCACACCTGGAGGACCGCCAACCACACGGCGAGAGCCAGATAGACCAGCCCCAGCAGCGGGCGGTCCGCGATGAATTCGAGGACCGTGAGCACAACCCCGAATATTCCGATGACCACCCAGCCGAGACGGCGTTGCGTCGGGGTGACGCGGTCCCGATATCCGCGGGCGAGGTCCATGGCCCGCACGGTCGCCGTCAGGACGGCCGGGTCAGTGGGTATCGGTCCGCCGCGCACGGCCCGGGCGACCGCGGTGCGTTGCGGCGCGGTGAGACCGTTCAGCACGGTGGCGTAGGTGTTCACGACAGGCTGGGTGAGCAGGGTGATCGGGACGCCGGCCAGTAGCCCGAACACGGCCACGCCGGTGGCTGTGACCCAGGCCGGCCATGGCGTCCACCAATGGTATTGCTGTTGCAGCACTGCAAAGCAGAAGAGCAAGGACCACACCGTCACCCACGCCGATATGACGAGCCACCGAGCCCACCATGGTGCGGTGTTGTACCAAACCCACAACGGACGATGTCCTTTCGACGGATGGCGCTGCGTTCAGCTGACTCCCTGCGATTGTGACATCGCTAGGTGGGGGCCGACGGCGCCAATTTCCGCTACCAGGTCAATTGAACGCGGTGCTGCCGGCGACGGCGTGCGTGGTGCTGATGAGCTTGGCGTAGCAGTGGTTCCGATCGAAGCCGTGGCCGCTGCACCAGGCCAAGGCTCCGCTCGCGGTGGGGTAGGTGATCGGTGCGATGGTGACCCAGAAGTTGGGCGCGTCGAACGTCGACCAGTCGCCGGACCACAGCAGCTTGGCGCCGTACTCCTGACGCAGCCGCAGATGTTCCTCCAACGTCAACTCGTTGTCCCACACAACACCCTGGTCGACGACACCCGGCCGCTTGGAACTCAATTGCGGCACCCATCGATCGGAACCCTGGGTGCTCACGACGGTGTGGTCGCCCAGTGAGATCTGGCGTAGCTGCGCCGAACTCGACGCTTCGGCGTTGCGGGTCGCCGTCGGCGTGTACGACGGCGTGGCAGCCGACGTCGGCGCCGGCACCGTCTTGTACACGGTCGGACCAGGGACGGTCACGCCCGTCGGCGGCGAAAGCGCCGATGTCTGTGCCGGTGACGAGTCGTCTGAGTTTTTCGACAGAAGCAGACCGATGACCAGTCCGACCCCTCCGAGCAGGAGCGCGGCCACCAGCACGACGGCAGCCATCGGCACCAAGGATTGCCGCGGAGGCGGTCCGGGCTCAGTGGCGCCGGATGCGATGTGCGCGACGACCGGCGGCGCCGGGAGCAACGGCGGTGAAACATATGGCGCCATCATGGTTTCGGCGCTGGCGGCGACCCGCTCGTCGGTGGTGTGCAACGCCCGTTGCGCGGCGCGTCCCAATGCGCCCGCGCTGCCGTAGCGGTCGTCGGGCTCCTTGGCCATGCCGCGCGCGATAACGGTATCCAGGGACGTCGGGATTCCCGAGTGGGCCGTACTGGGTCGCGGCGGCGGGGTCGTCAGATGCGCCGCGATCAGCTGCTCGTTGCTATGGGTCGGGAACGGCGCGTCGGCGGTCAGCGCCTCGTAGAGCACGCAGGCGAGCGAGTAGATGTCGGCGGCGGGCGTGCACGGCTCGTCGCCGAACCGCTCCGGGGCCATATAGCTGAACGAGCCGATCCGGGTGTCCGCCTGGGTGAGGCTCGAATCGCCTTGGGCCTGAGCGATACCGAAGTCCAGCAGGTAGGCGAAGTCCGCAGAGGCGACGATGATGTTCTGCGGCTTGACATCCCGGTGGATCAGCCCGCGAGCGTGCGCGGCATCCAGCGCGGCGCCGATCTGCTCGATGATGGACACCGCGCGGCGCGGCTCCAGAGGGCCGGCGTTGATGAGGTCGTGCAGGGTCTGCCCGCAGACCAGGCGCATGTCGATGTAGAGGTTGCCGTCGATCTCGCCCCAGTCGTGAATCGGCACCGCATGGGGCTCCTCCAAACCCGCCGCCGCCTGCGACTCACGCAGGAACCGGGTCCGGAACTGCTCATCGTGGGCAAACTCGGCGCGCAGGATCTTCAGCGCGACGGTGCGGCCCTTCTCGGTGTCGACGGCCTCGTACACCTCGCCCATGCCACCACGGCCGAGTAGCGCGGTCAGCTCATACTTGCCGAATCGGCTCCCCACGCCCGGGTTGTCCTCGATCATCCTGTGTGCCTCCTCGACTGGCGAACAGGCGAACGTAACGCAGGGTGCCGACAAGCTTATTCGTGTTTGCGGGTTCCGTACTGCGAATTGACGCGTAGCGGGTGCCGACACCGGGCTTAGGCTCATGAGCATGCGATTTGCCCCCGTTGCCGCCGCACTGTTCGTCGCGGTGACGGTCGGCGTGAGTGGCTGCACCGGTGCGCCCGACCGTGAACAGGAAGCCCGCGACATCAAGAACCACATCGCGGCGATGCCGGGGGTGTCAGAGGTGGATCTGATCTACAACAACGGCATCATCGAGGGCGTCCGGTTCGAGCTCAAGGTTGACATGGCGCAGGCTACCGATCAGCAGGTCGGCGCGGTGGCAGGGGAGCTTGACGAGCTCCGCGGCAGAGATTTCGCCAAGTTCGACCAGTCGATGAAGATCATTGTGGGGAAAGATATTTCGATTACTGCGGGCGCTGATCTGCCCGACGACACCGAACACCTCACCGGCCTGGTGCGTCGCCTTGGCATCGACGCTCCGGCCCGGGACATCATGTGGTCCGTCGGCTCCGCGCCGGACTCCTCAGAGGTGCAGATTCTGGAAGCTCAGCACCCTGATCACGCGGTCGACGCCATCCTGCGTATCTTCGCCGACCGGCCACCCAGCACCATCGAAGTCTCCGCAGCCGACCGGGTCACCGATCCGCACTGGATGATCTTCAACCGGTTTACCCCGGCAGATAAGCAGCGCATCGAACAGCAATTGGCGGCGGCGGCGCCCGCCGAGCCAGGCTGGATCGGCGTCCGCGACGGGTGGATCGACCACTTCACCTTCGGTGTGCCGACGCGGGAGACGGCCTATGACGACATCGTGCGGACGATCCACGCAATCGTGGCCGGCCCGGAGCATCCGGTCAGCCTCACCTGGGCCTGGCACGGCGTTAAGTACCGCTACGACGAGCCACGCTGGGCGGGCAGCGCCATGATCGGCAAGTGCGAGTACGTCAACGGCGACCGCACTGTGTCCGAACCGCTCGTGCCGGAGGCGTTGGCACTGCAGCAGCGCATCCGTGACGAGTTCGACACCTGCCTCAAGTAGTGGCTAGGCCGGCGGAGTCAGCTTGATCGCGGCCAGGTGTTCGCGGTCGACCGCGTCGGTGAACTCCTCCAGCGTGGGGATGCGCTGATCGCGGAACGTCAAACCCATCATCCGCTGCGCGCGTTTGGCGCCATAGGACTCGGCGCAGCGGTGGAAGAGGTCGGCGACGGTGGCACGGTCGCCGATGAGTTCACCGCGCATGGTCGTCGTCTTGCCGTCGAGGAGGACCTCCGCGGTGGCGCCGTCGCGGAAGTTGTGTTTCCATGTCGCGTCGGTCATCGCGTAGAGGGTGTTGTCGATGTGGTGGGCGCTCAACGGAATTGAGTACTGCTTTCCGGTCTTCCGGCCGCGGACGTTCACGACCATGAACTGCTTGCGCGCTACGCCGGCGAACGGCGTGCGCACCAGCAACCGCATGACCGGGTTGACGACACGCAGCATCGCCGCGGGCGGATGAGCCACGGTGACCATGGGCGCTTGCTCTGTCATGACCTCACGCTATGCCGATTGTTCGACGTTGCCCAGGGTGTCAGTGAGCGTCCTGCCATGCCTGCCAGATTTCTGGGCGGAGCCGGCCGCGGTCGGGAACCGGCAAGCCCGCTTCGCGGGCCCAGGCTCGGACCTCGGCGGTGCTCGGGCCGGGCGCCGCGCTGCCCTGATCGACGATGGCAACGTCGACGTGGACCTGTGAAATACGTTGTATCGCAGCATCTTCAGTCGTCGACCAGGCATGTGCGGCCGCGAGGAACCGGTAGGTCCATTCCTCCGCGAGTTGGCGAGCTTCGCAAAATACGATCGGCACGTTCGGCCATCGGATCTGCAGTTCTGCCAGCCCGTCCGCGACGACAGCGGGGCGTACCCGGTCGAGCTTGAACAGCTGCGAGTAGCGGTCCTCGACAACCACCGCCCCGCGGGGGAGCGCGGCCAGGTCGGCGACCTGATAGCGCAGCTTGCCGGTGGTGACGCTGGAGACCAGGTCGGCCAGGGATTTGCGCTCTACGCTGGCGACGAGCGTCCCATCGATGAGCAGCCCATAGTCGCCGCACGGCAGCGCACGTTGAACGGTATTGGCTTGCTGGCCGGCGAACTTGTAGGCGTACCGCTCGTGGCTGTCGACCACGATCTGTAGCTCGTCGATGCCCTGGGCGCGTGCTGCCGGGGTCCGCACGTTGGGGCGCGCCTGCTTACGGGTGCGCGGCGACTGCCAGAACACCGCGTCCCGGCCCCGGGCGGTGGTGAACACCAACTGGGAGCGGTTCTCCCGGCCGCGCTGCAGAATCACGTCGATGGCAGCACCCCGGCGCTGGCACGACCGCAATGCGACGCATTCGACGATCTGCGCGTCTGTCGGCCACTCGTCGAGGCCAACCGGATGGCAGTACAGCGCTTTGGCCCGGGGCCACGTCCCTGAAGTGCGAAACAGCAGGTCCCCACCAGGTTGTGGAATGCGCAACAGGTACGGCAGTCGGGAGCCTTTATCTGGATTGAGGGCTATGACCATCTCCGCCACACCGCGATTGTGCCGGGATTCGGCGGGGAGGCCAAGAGGTGCCGCAGGGAGTCGCCGGGTAGGCGCCTGATGTGCGGAAAGTGGTCGAACGACCTCTTTTGCAAAAGACGTCGAACGACTACAATCAGAAATGTCGTCGAACGACTACAAGGAGTGGGCATGCAAGTCAAGACAATGGGCGACGTTGGTGCGCTCGTCCGCTCTGCTCGCACAGTCCGCGGAATGACTCAGGCTGAGCTGGCCGAGCAACTGCGCATGAGTCGGGACTGGGTCGTTCGGCTGGAGAAGGGGCATCCACGACTGGAAGCGCAACGGGTGCTCGATGCACTTCGCGTCGTCGGTGTGAGCCTGGAGGCGACCGCGCCCGAGGCGCCGTCGAACGCTCGAAAACGTACCCGGAAGGGAAGTCCCGAGAAGTCCAAGCCTGCCGGAACGGCTCCCGCAACCCTTGATCCGTTCGACGCGCTGTTCGGCACAAGGAAAAGGTGATGGCGGACAGGGCGTTGCGGATCTACCTGGACGGGATCCCGACCGGCACGGTGACACAGTCTGCTCACGGGGCGCTGAGTTTCACCTATGACGATGAGTACACCGAGCGGGCTGACCCGACACCGTTGTCGCTGTCCTTGCCTGTCGTGTCGAATCGGCATCGGGACAAGGCCATTCGGTCCTACCTTGAAGGTCTGCTTCCGGACAGCGAAGGTGCGCGACAGCGGTGGGGACGCGAGTACAACGTTTCACCGAACAATCCCTTCGCCCTGCTCGCTCACGTCGGACGCGACGCAGCCGGCGCAGTCCAGATTCTCCCGCCCGAAGCCGATCCGTCCGACGCGCGGGCTCGGACGGGTGACATTGAATGGCTCGGTGAGTCTGAATTCGCAGAGCTCGTCCAAGTGCTCGCCTCTCATCAATCCGACTGGGACTCTGGCAGATTCGGGGGCCGGTGGAGCCTAGCCGGCGCGCAACCCAAGGTCGCGCTGTTCCGGGAGCCCGAGTCCGGGCGGTTCGGGATCCCGCGAGATTCGACGCCGACGACCGTGATCGTCAAGCCGGCAATTGCTGGTTACGCACGGCATCACATCAACGAGGCACTGTGCCAGCGTGCTGCGAGCGAAGCCGGGCTGCTCGCAGCCGAATCCACAGTGATGGAGATCGGTGACGTTCAGGTGTTGACCTCGACGCGCTACGACCGCCTTTATGACGGGACCACCTGGCGCCGTGTCCACCAAGAAGACATCTGCCAGGCGTTGTCGGTCCACCCCAGTCTGAAATACCAGTCCGACGGAGGGCCTGGTGTTGGTGATATCGCTGACCTTCTCAACAGGCTGCCGATCGAGGACCGCGCTGTGAACGCCGAACGCTTCTTCAAAGCGCTGGCCTACAACGTCCTCATCGGCGGAACTGATGCTCACGCCAAGAACTACTCGCTCGTCCTCGTCGGTTCACGCGCCCAGGTTTCGCCGCTGTATGACGCTGCCTCTGCGGCACCGTACAACCAGCGCGAGCGCCTGCACTCTTCGATGAAGATCGGTGACCACTGGAAGATGTTCGACGTCGCCACCTCGGATTGGAGGAAGGTTGGACGCCGTCTCGGAATTCCCGCGGATCAAGCTGTGGCCTGGGTGGACGAACTCCGTATGGACCTTCCTGCTGCGTTCTCGCGTGCTGCGGCGGCTCTGCCAGAGAGCGTGCAACCCGAGGCGGAACGCATGACGGAGCGGATCATTGAGCATGTCTCCGGGACATGGAAGCCCAACCTGGATCGCTGAACAGAGCGAGAATGACGCTATGGCCGGTTTCGTGACCGTCCGGGCTTACGCCGAGCTCAACGACTTCTTGGACGCGGACTCGCGCGGTCGGGTCGTGCGACGTCCCTACCGGAGCCATCAGACTGTCAAGGACGTCCTCGAGGCCATGGGCATTCCGCACACCGAGATCGACCTGATCCTGGTGAACGGGGGCCCGGTGGGTTTCGAGCACCGCCCGGTCGGCGGCGATCGCATCGCGGTATATCCGATGTTCGAGGCGCTCGACATCGGGTCCACGGCGCGGTTACGGCCCGAGCCGTTGCGGGATCCGCGGTTCGTGATCGACGTCCACCTGGGACGCCTGGCGCGATTGCTTCGGGTGCTGGGGTTCGACGTGTGGTGGTCCAGCGACGCCGACGATCAAACGCTGGCTGGCATCAGCCTGGACCAGCAGCGCATCCTGCTGACGCGAGACTGTGGGCTGTTGAAGCGTCGTGCGATCACCCATGGCCTGTTCGTTCACTCCCAGCAGCCCGAGGAGCAGACGCTGGAGGTGATGCGGCGGTTGGACCTGCGACGGCGAGTCGCGCCGTTCACTCGGTGTGTGCGGTGCAACGGCAGGCTGGCTGCGGTGGCGAAGGAGCAGGTGATCGACCACCTTGAGCCGTTGACCCGCCGCTACTACGACGAGTTCAGCCAGTGCCTGGAATGCGGGCGGATCTATTGGGCCGGTTCACATTTCGCGAGATTAACCAGCCTGGTCGACGGGCTGCTCGAACAACTCTGATCGTTCGGGCGAATCGGATTGGCTGGGCGCGAAGGACATTGGACCTCTTCCCACTCTCACTATACGGCGGGGGGTGGGGCTTGCGGCAAGGCCCCTGACGTGCTGCACAATCTTCCGGTCCGTGACGAGATGGGGGATTTTGTGACGAATACGCCGAAACCGTTCGAGGTGCACGAGTCCGGTGCGCTCCTGCACGGCACCAAGGCTGACCTGGCGGTGGGTGAGTACCTGGTGCCCGGGCGTGAGTCGAATTACGAAGCCGGCCGGATCATGAACCACGTGTACGTCACCCGCACGTTGGATGCCGCGGTGTGGGGAGCCGAGATGGCCGCCGGCGAGGGGCCGGGCCGCATCTACATCGTCGAACCCGAAGGTGCGCTGGAGGACGACCCGAACGTGACCGACAAGAAGCTGCCCGGAAACCCGACCTGCTCCTACCGCACCCGCGAGCCGGTGAGAATCGTCGGTGAGCTCACCGACTGGGTAGGCCATTCACCCGAGCAGCTGCAAGGCATGCGCGACGGCCTGGCTGACCTTCGGCGGCGAGGGCTGGACGTCATCTACGACTGATCTCTCCAGGCCCCGCCGGTTCGCTCGATACGGGGATTTGTGCCCACTCCCCGTACCCTTCGATGGTGAACGCGATCGACCCTGACCAGCTCAGCACGTGCCTACGGGTGCTGTCCGAGGTGGACAAGCTACCTCCCGAGCACCCCGACGCCGTTGCTGTGCGGCTCGCCACCGCGAAGATGTTCAAGGCCCTGAAGAAGGCTCGCCGGACCGCCAAACGCGACGCGATCGCAGCCGCTGACCGCGCCGTCATCGCCGCCACCGCCACCGGTGCGCCGGGACGGATCGACGACGAAACCCAGGGCCTGCCGCTGGTGTCCACCGCGGTCGGGGCCAGTGCGGGCACGCTGCTGCGCTCGCGGGCCTGCTACATCTGCAAGACCCACCACACCGTGGTCGACGCTTTCTACCACCAGCTTTGTCCGGACTGCGCCGCGGTCAACCGGGCCAAGCGTGATGCCCGCACCGACCTGACCGGGCGCACGGCCCTGCTCACCGGCGGGCGCGCCAAGATCGGCATGTACATCGCGCTGCGGCTGTTGCGTGACGGCGCGCACACCACGATCACCACCCGATTTCCCAATGACGCGGTGCGCCGGTTCGCCGCGATGGAGGACAGTGCCGACTGGTTGCACCGGCTGCGGGTGGTGGGGATCGACCTGCGGGACCCGGCCCAGGTCGTCGCTCTGGCCGACGAGGTGGCCGCGCAGGGGCCGCTGGACATCCTGATCAACAACGCCGCCCAGACGGTGCGCCGCCCGCCCGGCTCGTATGCCGCGCTGGTGGAGGCCGAGCGCACCCCGCCGCCGGCGTTGGTGGACGTGGTCACCTTCGATCACGTCAGTGACGCGCACCCGCATGCCCTGGCCGGGAGCCTCGGCGAGCACCCCACCGCGCACGCGCTCACCGAGCTGGCCCTGACCGCCCGCAGCGCCTCGCCGGAGCGGATCTCCGCGGGGACTGCCATCGACGCGGGTGGCCTGCTGCCCGATACCGCGCCGGTGAACAGCTGGACCCAACGCGTGCACGAGGTCGACGCGATGGAACTGCTCGAAGTGCAGCTGTGCAACCAGACCGCGCCGTTCATTCTGGTGAGCCGGCTGCGCCCGGCGCTGGCCGCTTCACCCGCCCGGCGCAAGTACGTGGTGAACGTGTCGGCGATGGAAGGCCAGTTCGGCCGCGGCTACAAGGGGCCCGGGCACCCGCACACCAACATGGCCAAGGCCGCGCTGAACATGCTGACCCGCACGAGCGCGGGGGAGATGCTGGAGCAGGACGGCATCTTGATGACCGCCGTCGACACCGGGTGGATCACCGACGAACGTCCGCACCCCACCAAACTGCGGCTGGCCGAAGAAGGCTTCCACGCACCGCTGGATCTGGTGGATGGTGCTGCGCGCGTGTACGACCCGATCGTGCGCGGGGAATTGGGTGAGGATCTGTATGGGTGTTTCTTGAAGGATTACTCGCCGGCTAGTTGGTAGGCGCGGCGGTAGAGACGCTGCGCAGATGAAATCTGCTGGCGGTAAACGGGTTTCTTCGCTTACGTCCCGATACGTCCCCGGTGAGAAGTGTCGAAGCGACGGCTCCGAAAGGCCGAGACGAAGTCTCAAGCGTGTCCAGACGATGGGCACTGCGAAGCGCAGGATTGCTGGCGAATTGGCAGTCTGTCCACAGGAATATTCCAGTATTGCGCAGTAACGTCGGCCGGTCGCGACGGTAGGGGGAACCAATGTCGATGCAGGTGACGCCTGACGGTCTACGTCTCGCGGCTGGCTCCGACGAATCGACGGCGGTCGCTCTCACGGACAGAGCCGGTCTCTTGGGCTCATCGGGAGCCGGCGCAACAGTTTCTGCCGTTGAGGCGGTGTACGCGGCGCTCGCCTGTGTACGTACAGATCAAACCACCTATCTGCAGGCCTCCGCCGAATCGTTGCGATCGGGGGCCGTCAATTATGAAGAATCGGATGTCGAGGGGGCTCGCGGTATCGCGAGGACGATGTGAACGCCGCTGCCGTTGAGGCCAGCCTGCCGACACGTTCACAGATTGAGGGTTGGTCAACCGCGCATCTGGATGCGGCTGCGACCACTGGGAGAAGGCAGCCGCTGGGTCGCAGGAGGCATTCTCCGCGCATGTGTCGCGCATGGAGACGCCCGGCGCCACGGAGTGGAGCGGCGGTGCCGCCACCGCTGCGTACAACCGCGCACGGGATGCTCAGGAAGTAGTGACGGCGCAATGCGCGATCACGCGAGACTGTGTGGCGATTGCCCGCCGTGGAGGTGACGATATACGCGCCATGCAGCGCGTGGCGCTCGAGGCGATTTCAGAAGCTGAGGAAAACGGGTTCGCGGTCGCTGATGATCTGTCGCCGACTGATACCAAACGCGCGGTGGCTTCCGCCAGCGATGCCGCTCAACGCTCCATTGAAGGTCAGCACCTGGCCGACTTTATCCGTTGGCGCGCAAGTCACTTGGTGCAAGTTGATGACCGTGTCGCGAACGAACTGGCCGCCAAAGCCTCAGAGCTGGAGCGACTGAAGATAAGCGGGGGAGACAGCACTGTCCACATGCTTAGTGGTGGCAGCCATGCGAGCCCGTCGCTATCTGACGCCCGACGTCGGGCTGTGGAATACGCAGACCAGTGGGCGGACGGTGCAAATCCCGAGTATCGGAATTTCGGCGTAGGGCACGAGTGTGCCAACTTTGTGTCACAAGCAATGCGGGCTGGTGGATTTGAGGATGTTGGCCCCGGTATCACGAACGTCCACGGAGGCGCGAGTGATCAATGGTACTACCAGGAAACCCATTCATATCCCGTGGTTCTCCCTTGGGGGCAACCGAACTCGACGACATGGGCACTGGCGCGAGAGAACCACAACTTTGTTACCCAGCATTCGGGGCGCGGGTCGATTGTCGGTGTCGTGGGCACGCCAGTCGATCCAGGTAGCGCGGAACACCTTCCAGACAAGGCCGTTCTCGGGCCGCTGGCTCCATCGCAGGCGGGTCTGGTTCCTGGCGATCTGATCTACTACAAAGAAAACACCGGCGAGATCAGTCATGTCGCAATGTATGTTGGCCAGCAATATATTCCGAACAGTAAAGGTGAGTTGGTGCTTACCGATGTCGTGGATCAGCATGCCGCCGGCGACAACAACTTCCGTAACGATTGGATGCCCGATTCATCCGACTACGGTGGCGGGCGCGCCGAGTTCGTCCACCTAAATTATCCAGGGGAATAGACCGTGTCGAACCGTCGTGTTGTGGTGATGATCGTGGCCGCTGCCGCCGTAGTGGTGATTGCAGTTGCCGTCTTTGTGCTGCGTCAGTGGTCCAAGGAGGACGCCGAGCTTTACGGAATGAAGCCCTATACCGCCCAACAACAGCAGGACAGAGCTCAGACCTTAATCGATCAACTGAACACACACGATCCCAAGCGGGTTGGTCTTCTTCGAGGAACTGACGCGAGGTCGCAGGTGGACAACGCCCGGTTGGACCGGCTGATCCAGGCGGCGATGCCTCTTCCCGGTTGCTCGTACTCGTTGGATTCGATCACGGACAGAGGGGAGCAAGGTGAGCGGCAATTCTGGTGGGGGAGCGCTCCGATTTATCGGTACGACATGAATGTCACGGAAAGCTGTCCGAACAAACCTCCGCTGGACCGTGTGCTCGGCGTCTTGGCCAGGCCGACGGAGGGGGCACACTGGACCGACGCTCTCATCGCCATCGACGAATGAGGCGAAGCGGCACCGGGTGCCGCGGGCCGCTACACCAGCCCTACGGCACTTATCGGGTGCAGCGGGCTCGCAGAAGGTCGTGCTGAGCAGTCGACTCTGGACACGGGTATGCGGCTTTCCTTGTGCCTGCTCGTAATTCGGCGATGCGGGCGATGACGTCGTCGTACCTCAGCCCGTCTGCAGCGAGCAGGCACCCGATCACCGTGCTGGTTCGGCCCTTCCCGCCCCAGCAGTGCACATATACGTTGCGGCCGGCGTCCAACTCGGAACGGATGCGCGCCAGGATGGCGTCGTAGCCCGCAGCATCGATGACGCCGAAGTCGGGAATCGGATGCGCGAAGTACCGCGCTGTGCGCCCGGAATTCTTCGCTGCCGCGTCCAGGAGCTCTCGGTAAGGCGTCAGCTGGTCAGCGCCGGTGGTGAGGTCGATGACCGTGTCGATGCCGGCGTCTAGCAGTACGCGGACCTTGGCTTCCGCACTCTCGGGTGTGGTGGCACCCGGGTATTCGCCGGCCAGCAGCCGGTTCGGCTCGACCCACCACGCGTGAAGGACGTCGTCATGCGGCCATTGCATGCTGCAGAGGTTAGCGACTGACATCAGGCCAGCTGCCCGAGCGCCGCCGCCACCGCTGCGCGGACCGTGGTGGCGACGGTCTCGGGGGAGGAGGCGTCGAACTTACCGTCCAGGTGCAGGAACGCCAGACCGTGCACGAGCGCCCACACCGCATTCGCCATCGCATCCGGATCCGACGTGGGAAGCGCCTGCCGCACAATCGATCTGAGGTACTCGCTGATCGCCTCCACCGCGGCGACGCGTTCGGGGCTGGTCGGATCGCGGGGTTCGGCGAACATGGCCCGGAACAGGCCGGGGCGTTGCAGCGCGAAGTTCACGTAGGCGATGGCGATGTCGGCGAGATCGTCCGTCGTTTTCGGTGACGGGTTGGCCGCGGCCAGCTGGGCGGCCAGGTCGCGGTAGCCCACCGCGGCAACTGCGGACAACAGCGCGTCACGATCGGCGAAATGCCGGTACGGCGCGGCGGTCGAGACTCCTGCACGCCGTGCGGCCGCGCGCAGTGACAGCTCGGTCGCGCCGCCCTCTTCGAGCAGTTCCAGCGCGGCCTGCACGAGCGCGCTGGGCAGGTCGCCGTGGTGATACGACCTCGTTGACGTGGTCATTCGGGACTTACCTCACAAGTGTTGACACCGCTTACATGCTCCCCGTATGTTAGCAGCAAGGTGAAGTAAGCACCGTCAACATCGGTAGGAGTTCCCAATGTCGAATGCCTCGGAGGCGTTGTTCGCGCCCCTGCAGCTGAAGTCCGGCCAGGTCTTGCGCAACCGGATCGCGAAGGCGGCCATGGAAGAGGGCATGGCCGGGCGGGCGCAGCTGCCGGATGAGCGGCTGACCACGCTGTACCGGAAGTGGGGCGCCGGTGGCACCGGCCTGCTCATCACCGGCAACGTCATGGTTCACGCGGAGGCGATGACCGGCCCGGGTGGCGTCGTGCTGGATGCGGACTCACCGCTGGAGCCCTTCGCGGCGTGGGCGCGAGCGGGCAAGGACGATGGGGCGGCGATGTGGATGCAGATCAGCCACCCCGGCCGTCAGGTCCAGGCCGACATGCCGGGCGTGGTGTGGGGACCGTCCGATGTTGCGGTCGAACTCGGCCGACACTCCAAGCGATTCGGGCAGCCGGTTGCGATGACGGCCGAGCAGATTGCCGAAACCATCACCCGCTGCGCCACCACCGCGCGGCGCGCCGAGCAGGCCGGATTCGACGGAGTCGAGGTGCACGCCGCACACGGATACCTGTTGTCGCAGTTCCTATCTCCGCTCGTCAACACCCGCACCGACGAGTGGGGAGGCTCACTGGATAGCCGGGCCCGACTGCTTCTGGAGATTGTCCGTGCCATCCGCGCCGACGTGTCACCGAGCTTTTCCGTTGCGGTGAAACTGAATTCAGCGGACTTCCAGCGCGGCGGCTTCGACGCCGATGACGCCCGCAAGGTGATCGAAATGCTCGCCCCGCTGGGCGTCGACCTGGTCGAGCTGTCCGGCGGCAGCTACGAAAGCCCGGCCATGACTGGCCGACCCACAGATGAGCGCACCGCGGCCCGCGAGGCCTACTTCCTGGACTTGGCGGCCGAGCTCGCGGTGAGCAGCCCGATCCCGCTCATGCTCACCGGCGGGATCACCCGGCGTCAGACTGCCGAGCGGGTGCTGGCCAGCGGCGTCGCAGTGGTCGGCATGGCCACGGCGCTGGCCGAAACCCCCGACCTGCCCGCGCGCTGGCGCCACGGCGCGGAGGCGACCGGACGACTGAAGCCCGTGACCTGGTCGGACAAGCCGCTGGCCTCCATCGCCAGCATGGCGATGGTCCGTTATCAGATGCGCCGGCTCGGCGAGGGGAAGAAGCCCGCGCTGGGAGTCGGACCGGTGATCGCGTTGGTCGCCGATCAACTCGTGGCACGGCGAGCCCTGCGTCGGTACTCGCGATGGCTGGCATCGCGGCCGCGGGTGGGTACTCGTACCTCGGTGTAACGGCTCGAGACAGGAGACAATCATGACGAAAGTACTGATGGTGATCTCGGCGGCCGACCGCTGGACACTCAACGACGGCACGGTACATCCGTCGGGGTACTGGGCCGAGGAGGTCGCGCGGCCGCACCAGATCTTCACCGAGGCGGGGTGGCAGATCACGGTCGCGACGCCGGGCGGCAAGGCGCCGACGCTCGACAACCTGAGCCTCGGGATCTCCGGTGGTATGCCGTGGAAGCGCCGGGAGGTCAAGCGCTACCTCGACAGCATCGCCAACGTGCTGGCGCATCCGGTGGCGCTCGACACCGTGAACGCCGACGACTACGACGTGGTGTTCTATCCCGGCGGGCACGGCCCGATGGAGGATCTTGCCTACGACCCGATCTCCGGTGCGCTGTTGGCCCGCCGGTTGGAGTCCGACAAGCCGCTCGCGCTGCTGTGCCACGCGCCGGCGGCGATCCTGGCCGCTGCTGGGCCGGACGGCGCGTCGCCGTTCGCCGGTCGGCGCATGACCGGTTTGTCGAACCGCGAGGAGCTGTTGAACAGCTTCGGGCGCAAGGCGCCGTGGTTGTTGGAGGACAAGCTCAAGGAGTCCGGCGTCGACTACTCCAAGGCACTGCTACCGCTGCGTCCGCATGTCGTGGCTGATGGCAATCTCTACACCGGGCAGAACCCGCAGTCCTCGGAGAAGTTGGCGGAGCGGCTGGTGGCTGACGTGGGGAGGGCCTGATGGCTGTTCAGGATGTGGTCGAGGTTGACCTCGGCGGTCATCTGGTCACGGTGCCCAAAGGTGGTCTGTATGACCGGTTTCGGATGCGGACCGATCTCGACGAGGTCGCGCGTGATCCCCGGGTGTCCAGTGTCGACTTCTTCCGGAAGCTGCCCAAGACCGAGGTCAACTCGGCGATCGGCCCGACGCTGACGCCGAACTTCTACTACCGCATCTCCACTGCCCGGCTCGTCATGCTGGCTCGATCCCGTGACATCCGCACGCGGCTGCCGAAAGCGCTTGCGCCCCTGGAAGTTGTGCCCGGACTCGGGATCGTCTCGGTGATGTTCTTCCGCTACGGCGTGTGCGACATCGACTTCTACACCGAGGCCGCCGTCGGAATCGCGGTGCGGCCGGCGCGGCACGGCAAGGCCGGATTCGCCGATCTGGTGAGCAGCCTGGCCAACGATCACCTGCACTCGTACGTGCTGTCGCTGCCGGTGAGCACCGAGATCGCCCAGGTGCGCGGACATGACAGGTATGGCTTCCCGAAGTGGGTCGCGGAGCTGGATGTGTCTATCGATGCGGACCGGACCGTTGCGCGCGTCGCGAATGATGGCGACGGCGTGGATCTGGCATTGTCAGCTCCCACTCCGCCGCAGGTGAAGTATGGGTCGGGGGAGCGGGTTTCGACGCTGACGTCGTATACGCCATTGGGCGGTGCCTGGCATTCCACGTTGAGCCAGACGAATGTGTTGTCGGTCGGGACCGCGCAGTTCCCTCGGGGTGTAGACCTCCAGATCGGGCAGGGACGGATGGCCGATGGCCTACGAGCGCTCAATCCCATCAAGACAATTCAGTTCGACGTCGTCACCGAAAGTCAACTGGCGCTGCACATGCCGGTGCCGGTTTCGGTGCGGGGGTAAAGCACACGGGGCGAGTAGGCCGGGCGTGGCGGTTAGCAGATCGCGAGTGAAGATGGCCGCAGGCGAAACGCCGAGGCCAGCCTCACGGGCTCAGACTGGGCTCTCGGTGGCTCTTTATCAGGACGCAGGAATTACTGGATCGGGCGCGGCTGTGTATCGATCGAATCGAGGAAATCCGTCGTAGCGCAGCTTGCGTATGTACGCGGTGACACCTGAACACCGCACCCGTCCCCACGCGGTGGTGAACACTAGGTGCGAGAGACCGTTCCAGGGCCGCAACCCGGGGTGCCCGGCCGGGGCGCCGTGCCGGCGATATGCGACGCTGGTTGTGCATTTGCGCAAACAGTTCAGCAGATTTGAACGGGGCAACAGAATCATGGCATATATTGGTGAATTCACATCTGTGCCGTCGAGTACACACTCATTGCACAAACCGGTGCTGTGTGGGTGGCGAACTTTCGACGTTGACGGAACACGGATCCTCCAACTAGACACCTACGGCTCCGAAGCTCGCCAGATTCCCGGCAAGGTCTCGCAGACGATTCAAATCGACGGGGCTCGTGCCGCTGAGTTGGTCCACCTAATTAAGGAAATTTTCCCCGGCAACTAAGCCGAGGTGCGGCCCGTCCCGTTCTGCGCGGCATCGGGCATTATCGTCGGCGGGTGTCTCTGCCAATACCCCAGATCGTAGCGGCACTGCGGAAGAGCCGCTTGACTAGCAAGGCGTACTTCGAGCAGCAGCGACGACGTTGGCGGACGCTAATCGAATAAGTCCCGACGGAGGCGAACTGGTGCCGCGTCTGCGCTCTACGGCGATGCAAGCGGATTCTGCATCGCCGCGGTCCGGCGCTTTAGCCGCCAAACGTCGTTGGCCGAATCGGACGATCTTTTAGATGACGAGTGGTAGAGGCTGGGGTCGTGTGTGAAGACGCATCGCGTCGGCACGCGATCGGCGCGGGCGTGGGCGTCGGAGTAGATCCACCTAAATCCGCTGATGGGTTGGCCACGTGAGTTATTGCAGGGAACGAGCTACGGCTTTGTGGTTGAAGCGATCCGATCGAACCTAGGTGACGCGCGGTGACGTTAGCGCGGTGTGGTCGTTGTACGCGAGAGGGTGAATGTGGGCCCGGCGTGGTGAACATCAGGCGTAAGGCTCTGAGCGCTCTCCACCCTCCGGCTGGTTTGTCGCCGCGGTCGTGGCGGTTCGCGAGCGTCGCCGTCAATTAGTCCGCGCGACACATACGTGATTCTGGCCGGAGTGCGTCCGAGGCGTGCTTGAATTTGGCGGCGAGGACGTGGTGAGCCGCCACCGGTATCTGTCGGTGCCCACCATTACCGTAAGAACATCAGCAGAGTGAGAGGACCGGGGGCTTGCACAGGGCGAAGGCGGCGTTCCGCTTCATCGATCTCTTCGCCGGTCTCGGAGGCTTCCATGTGGCGCTTCGTGATCTCGGGGGCGAAGGGGTATTCGCCGCAGAGTGGGAACCGACACTTAACGCGCTTTACGCTGAAAACTTCGGTCTGGCTGCGTGGATGGACATCAACGACCTCAAATCTGCGAGAGTTATCGACGCGGAGATTCCCGATCATGACGTGCTCGCCGCTGGCTTTCCGTGCCAGCCGTTCTCGAAGGCCGGAGAGCAGTTGGGGTTCGAACACACGCTGCAGGGGCACCTATTCTTCCAAGTGCTGGAGATCCTCCGGGTCAAGCGCCCGCGGCGCTTCATCCTCGAAAACGTGCCGAACATCCTCTATCACCGCGGTGGGCAGACCCGAGAAACGATCGTCGCGAAACTCGGGGGCCTCGGGTACCAGGTTAAGTTCGATCGTCTTTCGCCCCATCAGTTCGGGGTTCCGCAGGTCCGCGAGCGCGCTTACTTCGTGGGTTCAGTCGACGGCCTCGACAGGTTCGAGTGGCCCGAGAAGCATAAGGAACCGACAGACATCACCACCGTCATCCGGCGCGATATCGAGAATCCGCGAGCCATCCCCAAGCCGACACTTCGCGCGATCGATATGTGGGGTGACTTTCTTAGGCGTGCACCGGAATCGACGAAACTTCCGTCATTCCCGATATGGTCGATGGAGTTTGGCGCCACATACCCCTATGTGGACGAGACTCCGCAGGCGATTTGGAAAAAACGCAAATCCCGTGGACTCAGTGGACTCGGTTATAGAGGTAATTTCGGGTTCGAACTAGATGATTTATCAATTGCGGAGCAGTACGAAATGCTGCCTAGCCATTCTCGTCGCGCTGGAGACTTCGAGTTTCCGCACTGGAAGCAGATGTTCATCAGGCAGAACAGGGAGTTCTACACCGAAAACCGAAAATGGATTAATCCATGGCTGCAGAAGTGGAAGCCATGGGAGTTCTATTCCAGTTTCCAGAAGTTCGAATGGAACGCACAAGGCGAAGAGCGCAACATCGATAAGTACGTGTTACAAGTACGGGCGTCGGGTGTCCGGGTCAAGCGAACGTCAACGGCGCCGAGCCTGATCGCGATGACTCAGACTCAAATCCCGATTCTGGGCGCTGAGATTGCGGGGCACCGTCGTTATATGACATCCGAAGAGTGCGCCAAACTGCAGAGCCTTGACGTCATCACACTCCCGGCACACGACCTCGCTGCATACAGGGCGCTAGGCAACGCGGTCAACGCCCATGTGGTCCGAGCGATCGCCGTGCCTCTTCTGGACGGACTCAACAAGCCGGCCAAGACAAAGAAGCGCAAACGAGTCGCGTAATCCCGCAAGCCACCGGAGATAATTCCCATGCCAGATGCCGTCGACCTTGACGATGACCTGCCCGAAGATCCTGCTGCTCAGCTTCAATTTGACATCGCCGAGCGCCTCGCGACGCTCTCCGACCTAGCGGACACACCAACGGAATTCGATGTGTCCGACGGTCCCTTTGATGCGGCGGAAGTCGATTTTGCTTCCGGGGCTTGGATGGATCGGCTTGCGGGTGTCCAAGGGTGGCTCCGTCTAGATAAAGAGCTTCCCGAAAGCGCAGACACATTCGTAGCTGAACTCGTATCGGCGATGGGGCTCGACCCAGCGAAGGCCCTGGATTCCACCGGCGCAACTCCGCAACTCACAATCGCCGGACTCAGTCAGCTGTACGAACGTGTCGACCAGGCAGTTCGTCTCCAACATGTCTTCGCTGAGGCGTACAACGACAATTCCGGCAGCCGATCCGCGGCGACGAAGGCCTGGATCGAGGCTTGGGAAGACGAGCCCGACACTGCCGAATCTGAACCGCTCCAACCTGTATCCGCGGTCGCAGACACCTGGAGGATCTTTGAATTTATTGGCAAGAAGCTAAATCTCTCTCCCTCCTACCAGCGCGGAGACGTCTGGGGGACCCCTGCTCGTCAACTGCTTATTGAGTCGATTTTGCGCGGCATTCCGTTGCCGTCGGTTATCTTGCTCAAGCCGGAGGACCCGACCCTGCCGTACGAGGTTGTTGACGGCAAACAGCGATTGACGGCGATCTTGAGATTCGTAGGAAAGCACCCCTATGCCGTCGCCCGCGTCAAGGAGGCCGACACCCACCACAAGCGGGCGGGCGAGCTATCGAAGGCATTTCAGGACGACTATCCGAAATTCAAACGCATGTGGAAGAGCTTAACGCACCAGTCTGTCACTTCCAAAGTTGAGGATGAGTATTACTTTCCGTTCAAGTTGCGCAATAGCGATAAGGGACTCAATGGCCCGCTGGAAGCTTTTCAGGGAAAGTACTTCACGCAAATCAACGATAACGAGATTAACGTTGCCGATGAACGAGTCATTATCAAAGATCTCTTCGAGGGCACCCCTGAATATCGAGTACCTGTCATCCTCTACAAACGGGCGGATCAGAAACAGATTCACGAGGTGTTCAACCTGTACAACAAACAAGGTATGCACCTTAACGCCGAAGAGATTCGCAACGCGATATTCCATGAGTTGGAACTAACCCGTGCGACTCTCGCCGCTGCGGGCGACGCTGACCTGCCCACGGGTGTTGCGCCCTCGTTGGCCGATGTATGGGCCGAGGTTGAGCACCTTGGGGCAACACTGCGAAGTTACGGATTCGGCGAAACCCGGTACCGGCGGACTAAGGTTCTCGCATGGGTCGTTGCCACGTTGCTCGGTGACACTGGCGGCGAAGGGCTGCCGTCAACAGCCCGTCACATTGACGATCTCCTTAAGAGAGTGCAGGAGGACAGGTCCGATCCGCTTCGGAAAGACGAAACTGTCGCGGCACTCTTCGAGTGGATTGCAGGCTCGGCCAAGATTCACGCTGCCTATGGCGATGAGCTCTGGGCTCCAGTGTTCAAAGATGGTGCGTCAGGCCAGAAATGGCAGGAACTCCAACTAATCGGGTCTTTGGTGGGCATTGCCCTTGCCCGCGCAGTGGACCCCAACGGGATCGACGAGCGGGTCGAGGCGGCCGCGAGCGCCATTTTTGAAGAGTCCGATACGGCCCGCAAAGGTGAAGGGGAGTCGGTGTGGGCGCGTCCGAAGAAGACTCAGACGAGATCCCAATGGGTGTTCATCGGTCAGATTGCAAAGGCTGTTGCTGATCTGCTTGGCGTCGATGTGTACGCCGCATCTGCCGTGATCAAGACCCGATTCGGTTCATCTGGTGTCGAGTCGCTTTTGCCGAGATGATGTCAGATAAGCCTTCGCCCGCTGGTCATTTGCAGACTGAAACGGTCTACGCGCACCCCGTCGTGGCATCAAATGATGCTGATTCATGGTGGGCGCGGTACAGCGCTAGTCTGAGTGGCTTCACCGAGACTTCGCGCGCCGTCCTCGAAGTCGATTGCACGTACATCGTGGACCGCGGCATATTCGGTATGGGCCCGCCGTCGTCCCACACATGGCTGGATAGTCGCGCAAGGCGGGGCTTGGTGATGGGCTCAGTGCAGTCAGGTAAGACGGCATCGATGCTCGGGACGATTGCGTTGTCGCTCGACCGAGGAGTCGACGTTGTCGTAATCCTAGCTGGCACGCGCCTATCACTGTGGCAGCAAACTCTCGATAGGGCGCAGGAACAACTCGATTCAGGGCCTGAGTCCGCTGAGAAGCGGCGACGCCGCATCCTCGTGCCGAAGACGCCGCCGACTTCTCCATTGCCGCTCGCGATGCGATATCAGTTCACCCCAGTGGCCGTCCAACGGGCTTTCCGTAGCGGCCAGCCGATCATCGTGGTGGCCTTAAAGCAAGCGAACCATCTTCAGGCACTGCGGCAGAGCTTGAAGACTGCAGTCTTCCCTGAAATCCAGAAACTGGACCGCCCTGTCCACATGCTGGTGCTAGATGATGAAGCTGACGACGGCTCGGTCCTTGATGCCAATGTTGAGGCGTCCCAGGACCCCATCTTCGGCAACCTGAAGCAAATTCCGCGAGCAATTGTGGACCTGTGGTCGCCTCCGTCGCCTATCCCCCCCAATAACCTTTTCGCGACGTACGTCGGCTACACCGCCACGCCTCAGGCGAATTTCCTACAGGAAGGGCACAATCCTCTGGCGCCGCGTGATTTCCTCGCGGCGCTGCGGACTCCGTTCGACCGCGGCCAACTGTCCCCAAGGTCGTCGACTTACACCGAACCGATGGGGCTCAGCCACTACTACACCGGCGGGGAAACGTTCTACCACCGGGGCAGCGGCGCTGGTTTGTGCAGTGCAACCACGGCGAATCCGGTCGATGATCTGGCAGACGCGGTGCGCGCGTTCCTCGTCGCAGCCGCGATCCGCCTGCACCGATCCAGCAGTCAACTGGGGCCACGCGAAGCGGCTGGAAAGAGTTTCGGGTCGGCCACTGCCGCGGAAGCTGCGGCCCCGAGCCCGCAAGCCATGCTGATACATCCGTCGGCCCAGGTAGACGACCACTTCACTGTTGCCGAAGACGTGCTGATGTGGGCCGGAGTCGCGAGCCGGGGTGAGGCACGAGCTCAGCTCGAAGCCGGTGAATGCTACCTTTCGCAGACGCTCCTAGACAGGTTGGGGGCCGAAGAGGAGAAGTGGTCGATCTGGGTTGATCGGTACCGTGCGTCCGACAGAGCTATTCACCTCGAATTCAACACCCCGAGTCCACGAGGAATCCCAGACTGGCAGGTAGTCAAAGAACTCCTGAGATCGGAGGTCATACCTGGCACCCGCGTGGCTGTGATAAACAGCGATCCGTCAGCCGATGATCGTCCGGAATACGCGCCGACAAAGAACGACGACGGGACGTGGCGTGCCCCACTGGATATGTCCACCATTTTTGTCTCGGGAAATGTCATGGCGCGCGGACTGACTCTGGAAGGTCTGCTGACAACGCTCTTCTTGCGCACCTCGGCCAACCCGCTGTCAGACACACAGATGCAGATGCAGCGCTGGTTTGGGTACCGCGGTGAGTACATCGAGCTGTGCAGGGTCTTCGCCTCGGAAGACCAACTCGTCTTCTTTGCCGACTACCACGACGTCGATGAGGCGCTTCGCAACGTGATCACGGGGTCCATGCTAGACACCTCAGATGTTCCGCTCCCCGTGGTGCTGCAGGGCGAGGGCTTCCTCGCCACAGGCAAGATCGCCAACCTGGGAAACAAGCCGCTACATCCCGGACGCAAACCCTTCGTCCCGATCATCAACAGCGGCGAAAACGAGGACCCGAACACGAAACTCGTCTACGAACTCTTCTCCCAGGGCGTATCAGGCGATGTGACGGCCGGAGGCCGACTCCGTGGTCGAATCCTGACTGAACCTCTATCACTTGTTGATGCTGCCGACCTCATTGACCAACTTTCCTTTGACGCATACCGGCCGGGTCTCGATAATTGGCAAGGCAAGTTGTGGTCACAGGTCGAGGCGCGAGTGAATGCGATCCAAGGGCTGCCGGACGGCTACCACCTGTATCGCCCAGCTGAACCCCAGGGCGCGCCGGCTTCGCCGGTTCGCAAGGATTGCCCGTACGCGATCCCGGCGTATTTCAGGCTATGGGACGCCTGCGTATCCCGCCGTGTCCGCGGTCTATTCGTGACTGGTCGGCGTGATGCGCTGTGGTCGAAGACCGACCTGGTGACTAAGCGCCGTGAGCGCCCAAACTTCTGGGTCGGTATCCGATATGGAAGCGGGGCTCCCGTCCAAGGAAAACTGGCTGAATTGCCCTTCGCTATCCCTGTCACTCAAAAACAAGTCGATAACGGCGGAATTCGCGGAACCTGGGGGGCGAACAAGCCAGATGCCGGGCCTGGCGAATACCGAGGCGATGAATACTTCGATTACTACTTCCGCAACCAGCCGCTGCCACCTGTTGCCGCAGGGCAAGAACCTTGGCGCCCTGCTGGCTCGGATGGTCAGATCTTGTTCTACGTGAACCAACTGCCTGGACAGAGCTACCCCGCCATAGCCTTGGGCGTGTGTGTCCCTGTCGGCGGACCAGACCAGTTTGCCGCCTACGTGCAGACGGCCCGCGGACAGGGCGACTGAGGATGAAGACGGCCGCATGACGACATACGAAGAGTTGCTGTCGCGGATTGGCGGGCTTAGGCGCACGGATGCGCCTACGAAGCGAAATGTCCACTGGCTTACCGATGCTCGTGTCATCGGCGTATCGAAGACGTATGAAGAGCGAATCGAGATCTTTTTGGCGGGGCCGAAGTTGCGGTCTTCGTCACCGACGTTGGAGGACGCACTGGAGCATCAGCCGTGGTGGCGTCAAAGCGGCGGTGAACCAGCCTTCGAGGCCAATAGAATGTTGTTGCCAAATGTCGGCTACTTCGATCAGGTCGCCGCTTTCGTATGCGCCGAACTCCTTCGCAACGGTGTTGACGACGACCTGGAAGGTGCATTCAGGAAAACCGAGCCGATACTCGCGCTTGCTATCGAACGCCTGTGGCTGTCCGACGGCGCATTTCTGGGCCTGGCCGGCGAGCTTCTCCTCCTCGGGGCTTTCTGCCGGTGTGCAGAACACCCGGCGGTGGCACCGGTTGTTGAAGCTTGGAACGGTTGGCGGCCGTCGCTCCGTGACTTCGCCTGGGGAACGGTAGGAATCGAAGTCAAGACCACAACTGGGTCCGCTTCTACGCACGACATTCAGGGAACGCATCAGGTTGAGCTGGCAGACGGAGTTGGTGGTGGCCAGCCGGAGAGCGCGCTATACCTCGTGAGTATCGGCCTTCAGGAAACGGTCCGGCACGGAAATTCTTTCACGGTGCCCGACCTGGTAGACCAAGTTGTAGAGCGGCTTGTCGAGGTTGGCCGAGCCGACGTGGCCGACATCTTTCTCGGACGCGTCAGGGAATACGGATCGGGGGCGGGGTTTGGCTACGACCATCGCACTATGCGGGACGATCCGACATTCGCGCGGTCGTTTGTGGTCACCTTCGTACGCGCTTACGACATGTCCGACGAGGGCATTTCCGTGCTACGTCGTCCGGATGTAGCTGCGAAGCAGCACGTTGACTCGGGCTCCCTCCGGTACAGCGTGGAATTGCCGGCACAGATTTCGGGTGATCTGAACCCTGTCGTGGGTCTCAACCAGACAGCGATAACTATCTTAAGAATCGGGTCGAGTCTGTAGTAGCGGTTGAACTTTCCGCTTGCATCGTTGAGGCCAAAGTAAATTGCCCTGTTGGCGACCCTTGCATGATCCTTGGTCTTGACTCGTTACCCCGGACGCAGATCGAGGGCTACGGCATCCTCTCAAACCCCGGCCCTCGCAACGGCTCCCCGAACCGTGCCCGTAACTCCAACAGCGGCTCCACCGTGCGGAGCGCGAGATCGACGCGCTCTTCCAGCGTCCCAGTCAACAGCACCCAGGAGTGCCCCGCCGCGGTGAGCGCATCGGCGAACCAGCTGGTCATCGCCGCGCGGATCGCCAGGTCGCCTTCCCGCATCCCATCGTCGTGCCACGGTACACCGTCGTGATCGGTGAGCAGGTACACCGCCCGGGGCGGGACGTTCGTCCAGGACCCGCCGGACGCGTCGTCAAGGTAGCGGCGCTTCCAGATGGCGGTGGCCAAGGCGGCAGTGTCACAGATCAAGATTGGCGAACCGCTGCGTGCAGCGACCTCTTCGAGTCGCGTCTGCTCAGGTCCAATGACATCGAAATCGCGTTCATCCCATTGCAGTTCGGTGATATCCACGCCGGGGTTGGCGGCGCACTTCAGTTCGGTGTACTCCCGCCCGTACTCGGGCACACAGTACGTCGCGGCCCACGCCCCACCACGCGGGGCATAGTGCTGCGCGAGCCGCTCCGCCACCGTCGTCGTCCCCGTCGACTCGGCGCCCACCACGATGACGCGCGTCGTCAACCCGGCCCCGGGCGGCCGGCGCGAACTCATGCCAGCGGCCGGAGAGATCGCGCCGTACCGCGGTGCTGCCGGTGCGGCCGGTTCGCACGGCGGTGGCGCCGAACCACCGAGCCAGTTCGTCGACGTAGTCGTCACCGCTGAACACCGCGTCGATTTCCGGCGCCGCACCAGCGGCCCGCACGCCGGCCCGCATGGCGGCGACCTGTGCCGCCCACACCTGCTGATCGGTCACGTCGACGGGTGCATCACAAGGGATTCCGGCGATGCACACATTCGCGTCACCCGCGTGCTCTTCACGCAGCCACGCCACCCGATCAGTCAGCGGAATCGACTCAACCGCCGCGGCCATGACCAGGACTGTGAACCGGTCGCACCGCGCCGCGGCCGCCCGGATCGCCTTGTGATGCCCGATCCGCGGCGGATAGAACTTGCCGATCATCAGGCCGTGCCGGAACTCGGTCATCGCGCCGCACTGTCTGTAGGCGCGGCGACATCGGCCGGCTTCAGCTCGCGTGTCCAGGCTCGCAGCCCGGCCACGCACAGGCCGAGGAACAACAGGTACACGGTAGCGGTGACGATCAGGCCCTGGCTCAGATAGAGCGGGATGAAGATGCAGTCGGCGGCGATCCAGAAGTACCAGGTCTCGATGCGGCGGGTGTTGAGCAGCCATTGCGCGACCAGCGACAGGCACGTCGTCACCGCGTCCAGGAACGGGGCCGCATCGTGTGCGGCGGTCAGGATGACATACAGAACCCCGGTTCCCAGGACCAAGAACACGGCGCACCAAGCCAACTCGGCCCGGCTGCTCCGTCGCACCACGGTGGTACCCGCCTCTGCTCGGCCTCTCAGCCACTGCCACCAGCCGGCGAAACCGAGGGCGATGTAGAGCACCTGCAGGCCCGAGGCTGCCCACAGGCTGGCTGAGGTGAACAACACGAGGAAGAACGCGTTGTTGGCGATCCCGACGGGGAAGTTGAGGATGTTGCGCCGGACCGTGAGCGCGACGCACAGGCCGCCGGTGACGAAACCGAGGAACTCGGCCCAGCTGACTGCATCGGTGCCGATCGTGAAGAGCGCACTATTGAGCGGCTCCACCATCCGGGCCAATCAGTCGATCACCTGACATAGCCTATTAGCTACGTGGTAGCCCACCACGGCGGGAACGCGATATCCAGCCGTGTGCTCGTCTTGTAGCCCGTCCAGGTCGGGATACCGGTTGGCTGCCCGCGGTAGATTCCCCGCGCCGCTGCCACCACCCGGTTGTGCTCTGTTGGCCAACGGATTTCATCGGCGATCTGCTCCAGCACGTCGCGGTCCCGGTCGAGGACCCGATCGACGATGCTGACCGCCGGCAGGGCATTGCTCTTGTCGCCGTTGCACCGACGGCAGGCCAGCACCAGGTTGGCCAGTCCGTCGATGCCGACCAACGACCACGGCAGCACGTGGTCGACCGGATCGCCTGGTTGAAGGTGGGTGTTGCAGTAGAAGCAGTGGGGGCCGAAGACCTCCGTGAAGGGGCCACGGACGGCGCCGAGGTCCGTGCGGTCCCGGCCCGAACAGATGGCCCGCGACGTCGGGCACCTCGGCCGTCAGGAACTTGTTCATCCCGCGGACGTCGTCGACCCACATGATTTCCAGCGCGGGTTTGAGCAGCCCGGCCAGCCGGGCCAACCCGTGTGCCACGCCGGGCATCAACTCGATCGCGTCGCCGTGGGCCCGCAGGGTCTTCCGGGACACGTCTTCGCCGAGGAACGAGTCGTCGTACAAAAATGGGTCACCCGTGGCCGACCCTGGCAGCTTCTGCAACCGCGGCAGCGGTTGCTTGTCCATGGCGATCACGGTCTTGTCGATCGCCGACTGATAGTCCTTGGCCGTTCGGAGTTTGGCCACCTCCAGCGACATGCCACCATTTCCCGCGCCGGCCGCTGCGCGAAGCTCCAGCGTGGCATCGATGATGCGGGCCTTCCAACCGGTCCGGCGCTGGCGGAGGACATGGCCGCCGAAGGTCCGCACCTGCCGCCCGGCGTAGTGTTGTGCGCCCGGAGAGGGGCGCCGTGCGCAGAGTCAAGGTCAGGCGTGTGGCTTTGGCTGCCGTACTCGTGCTCTTCGTCCTCATCGCCGGCGGTGCTGTCGCGGGCTGGTACCTCGGGAAAGTCGAGGACGACCGCATGCGGCAGATGAAGCCCTACCTGCCGGACAAGCAACAAGAACGGGCGCAGGACCTTGTCAGTGCCCTGAACTCGCGAGACCCCAGGAAATTACAGCTGCTGCGCAACACCAGCGCCGCGCCGGACGCGCCGGACAACCTGCAGCTCGACCGTCTGATCGAGGCAGCGTTTCCGCTTCCTGACTGCCGGTACGCCCTGGACTCGGTCCGCGACCGCGGTGAACAGGGCACGATGGACGTCTCATGGGTCTCGTCGGACACCAGGACGTATCGCTACGACATGCTCATCACCGAGACCTGCCCGGGCCGGGCCCCACTGCACAGATCGATCGCCGTGATCGCGGTTCCCTACATGGGCGGTTACTGGACTGACGCTTCGTTGCTCATCGAGCGGTGAGCCAGGCCAGCGGCTAACCGGTTGTCCTGTTGGGTCCTTAGTTCTGTCGGTGGTCCCTGCCATCCTCGGGTGATAGACGCACCGGAGATTTGGATCGGTCTGGACACGGAGGACCATGATGGTGAATTGGATGTGGGGGATCGCGCTGACGGCGTTTGCGGGGTTCATCTTCGTCGTCGCGGCACTGGGGTCCACAGTTTTTCGTTCACGCCATTGGGCCGCGGCATTCCGTGAGATCGCCATCTGGGAGTTGCAACGTCGCGGGGTCATGGAGAGAAAGCGGACGTCGACCGACGACAAAGCGATAGATCTGATGCTCGGGCAAGGTCCGGTGTTCGAGGACTCCGGATCACTATTCGAAAACCTTCTGCGACCGACGTTTTCTGTCCTGAGCGGATACGGCGGCAATCGCGATCTCGCCACCCTCATCATCGGAAAACGGGAGGATCTGCTTGCGGCGGCCTTGGAATGCCAGCTGCGCAGAGCGGCGCGGTTCTCCACTCTGCGCTGGGCATCACGAGCATGGATCGTTCAAAAGTCGCTGAGCAGAGCGGAAGTGGGGCTGCGGGGAGTGGCCTGGTTACTGCCGCGCGCGGTCAAAGAGGTCATCGCCATCGTCAAGGAGCACAGCACCGCTGTGGGGGTTGTCGTGGTCTTTGCGGGCTCGGTGTTTTGGACGTTGGTCAAGAATTACGAAGGCGCGGACACGTCACCGTCCGACATTATTGGGTTCTTGGTCAAGCTCGTCCTGCCATGCCTGATGTTGTGGGCGCTGGGAGTTCTGCTGTTCCGGATCGTTGCCGCCTTTGCCGGGCCTCCCAATACGTGGTCTCGACGTGCCGTGATCATCGTCGGCCTGACAGCGATGGGTTCGGTTGGCGCGGCCGTCGCGCTGAACGCCGCGAACAAGTCCCTTGCACCGCTCGAACAGAATTGGTTGGAGCAGTTCGATACCCACGATCCCACCGTGCTGCGAATCGGTGCCGCCTGCTTTCCGGCGGGCTTTCTTTGGCTGGCCTGCAGGTCGGCGAGACGGGCGTTGGATCGAACTCGACTCATGAGTTACCGGATCGGCGTAGTGAGTGCGTCTTTCATGCTGCTGACGTTCTCGATACCGCTCGCCGGCATGGTCGTGACGGGCACCGTCGCCGCTCCGCTGCGGACGGCGATGCTCACGCTGTTTTCGGTCGCGCTGGCACTGAGTTTGGTGAGCTCGGCATGCGGGGTGCGCGAGTGGATTGACCGGTACCGGAGCCTGGTCCGTGACGAAGTCCGGGTCCCGCGCTGGGGGTTCTCCTGGTGGCTGATCGGCGGGTGGTTTCTTGCGATGTCCATGGTCTTCGTCCAGACCGCATTGCCGGTCGGCATGCAGAACGGTCCGCTCGGAGTGGCGCTGGTGGTACCGCCGATGTTGGCGATGCTCGGGCTGATTCCGCTGGCGGTCACATCGGTACTCTTCGTCCGACGGGTAAACACATATTTCGAACGGCATACTGCTGTGAAATGTAGACTACCGGAAACTTGCCGCATAGATACTTGGGATGCGGAATTCGTACCGGCCGTGGCAACCTGGGGCCCGCGCCAGCAGCGTCAGGCCGGGGTTGATCGGGGAGCGGCGATACGCAACCGGTCATCCCGCTCGTGCCATGCCCGTGTTACACGCGAATGGCCGAGTTCGACGTGGGTCAACGCGGATGCCTCGGCCAGCCGGATGTTGCCGTCGGTAATGGCGTCCACCAGGATGACGTGCTCTTGATGCCGATCCTTGGCGTGGCCACCCGGATCGATGGCATTGAGTCGGGCCTTGCGCTCCCGCAGCAGCGTCATGACTTCATCCAGTAGTGGGTTGACCGCCAACCGCTCAATCTCCAAGTGCAGCAGCGAATTACTGTCATGGAAGGCCTGGTCGTCGCGGCGGGTCATGGCATCGTGTGCGCTGACAAGAGCCGCCTGCAACGCGGCGGGGTCGCCACCATTGGACACTCGTTGCGCCGCGAGGCGGGCGGCAAGCGGCTCAAGCGCCGTGCGGACCTCGAAGTGGCCGGTGATATCCGACTCGGTGATCTCCGTGACGCGCGCCGTGCGCCGCGGCGAAAGTTGCGCCAGGCCGGCGCGCTCCAGCATCGGCAGTGCCTCGCGCACGGGAACCCGTGATACGCCGAGCATCTCGGCGAGATCGCGCTCGCGGAGATCGTCCCCGGGGCGCAACTCCCCGTTGATGATCATCTTCTTGATCTCGTCGTACACCCACAACGAACGTGCCTGGTCCGTACTCACCGGCCACATTGTCCCATCTGAGTGGGTAGACCTTCAACACGAACCCGACCTATTTGGTATACCGACGCAGCTTGCCCGAGTCCGCGGGGGGATCGGTTGACGCGATTTACCTAAATATGTTTTAACTTTGGCGAAACCTAAGCCCTCGTATAGCTGTCTACCGTCTCAGGGCGTGATACTTGGTATACCAGCGGGCCTCGCCGGCAAAGCCGGGCCGTGGGTCGTGCGGTCCGTGATCGTGGTCAATCCGAACTCGAATGGATTGACCACCGACATGCTGGTCCGACGTTTTCGGCGGTCGATGGACACGGTCCGCCTCAGTTCCGGTACCACCGATGTGGTGGGCGTGACGGCTGCGTCAGGCCCCTCGATGATCACGACACCACAGGCGTTGTCGGCGGCTGCCGGGCATGTCCGTGATGCCGTGTGTACCGTCGCGCCCGGAATCCGACCCGACGCTGTGATCGTCTGCGGTTTCGGCGATCCTGGCGTGCAGCAGCTTCGAGACTGTCTGACCGTGCCGGTGATCGGGATCGGCGAGGCATCCTTGCGGTATGCCAGTCGGGGCGGCACTCGATTTGGAATCGTCACCACAACAGGCGATCTCGTCGAAGCGCTCACGCAGATGGTGCACAGTATCGGCTTGACGCACCTGTTCACCGGCGTGCAGCTCACGCCGACCGAACCGCTGCAGTTGGCCGGCTTGCCCGATCTGTCGAATCGGGAACTCGCCGCCGCGGTGCAACAGGCACTCGGTGATGGGGCGGAGAAGGTAATCATCGGCGGCGGACCGCTCAGCAGCGCCGCCGATTACCTCGAACAGTTGTATCCCGGTGTCATCGTCGACCCCGTCTATGCAGCCGCATGGTGGGCAGCGCAGCTCACCACGCCACATTCTCTTCACCGGTACGGAACAAGGGACACCGATGAGCGACGCTAGTTCAGTTCTGACACAGACACATTCGACCGTCGAGGAACGCGACAAGACATTCAGGCGGGTGATGCTCCGCATTCTGCCATTCGCGACGCTGATCTACGTCGTCGCGTGGCTGGACCGGTCCAACGTCAGCTTCGCGAAGCTGACCATGATGGACGAGCTTTCCTGGAGCGATGCCGTGTACGGCGCCGGGGCGGGCATATTCTTCATCGGCTACTTCTTCTTCGAGGTGCCCAGCAATCTGCTCCTCGCCCGGATCGGCGCCCCGAAGACCATCATGCGCATCGGCCTGGGCTGGGGCGCCGTCACAATGCTGATGGCGTTCGTCACCGAACCCTGGCACTTCTATGTTCTGCGGTTCCTGCAGGGTGCTTTCGAGGCCGGGTTGCACCCGGGGCTGATCCTGTACGTGACCTTCTGGCTGCCGTCTCACCGCAGGGCGAAGGCGATCGCCGTGCTGATGTCTGCCTCTCCCATCGCGCAGCTCATCGGTGGACCACTGGCGGGATACGTCATGACCTCGACGCATGGCGCGTTGAACGCCTCCGGGTGGCAATGGCTGTTCCTCATCGAAGGCGTGCCGGCGATCATGCTGGGTGCGCTGACGCTGCTGTTCATGACCGACCGGCCAGATAATGCCAAGTGGCTCAACGCAACCGAGAAGGAGCACATTCGCTACGAACTGGACATCGAGGAGCGGGAGGGCAGGCAACGTCAACACAGCTTTGTGGCTGCACTGCGCAATCGCACCTTTTGGCTGCTGACGTTGACGCTGTTCTGCATTCTGTGGGGTAACAACGCCATCTCGTTCTTCGGCCCCAGCCTTGTCAAGGCCACCACTGATTTCGACGTCACCACCGTCGGCTGGATCATGTCGGGGGTTTTCGCCTTCGGCTGGTTCGGCATGCTGTTCAACGGGTGGCTGGCTGATCGCTACGGTCATGTACATCGTTGCGTTGCCGTCGCGGTCACCATCGGCGCCACCGGGTTGGCTCTCGCGGCTGTTGCATTGCAACTGGGCAGCGCCGCGGGCGTCTTCATCGCCCTGATGATGTCGGCCGCGGGAACGATGGGCTCGATCCCGGTGTTCTGGTCGCTGCCGTCACGCTTCATCTCAGGCACCGCCTTGGCCGGCGGTATCGCTCTGATCAACTCCATCGCGAACCTGGCGGGTTACTTTGCCCCGCAGTTGCTTGGATCGCTCAAGACTGCCACCGGAACCTACACCACAGGCCTGTACATCATCGCCGGGGTAGAAGTCGTTGCCGCCATCACCGTGGCGCTGTTCATCAAGCGGCAGGCGGTCCCCGCCCCAGTGGTCTCCCGCAACGCTACTAGTTGACGCAAGGAAAGAGATTCCGTGACAACGATTTACAGCGAAAGCCGACTCAACCGGTCGATGGATCTACCGGACCTGCTGATCGAAGGCACCTCCGATCTTCATGTCCACAGCGGGCCCTGGCTCAAATCCTGCCCCGGCCGACTGAATCCTTTTCAGATCGCCGAACAGGCGCGTGACGCTGGTATGCGGTCCCTGATGTTCTACGACCACACGCTGGGACTCAGCAGCGGGACCTCGATGCTCGTCAAGAGTCAGGTGCCGGGAATCGAGATCTTCGGTGGCCTCATCATGACGACCGCCCTGGGCGGGCTCAATCCGCGAGCGGTCAAGACGGCACTACATTATGGCGACGGAGCCAAGTTCATCCACTTCGGCGCCCATTGCACCCATTTCATGGCCACCCACGAAGGGAGCTTTGTCGACGGGGTGCCGGTTCCGTTCAAGGATCAGTATCCGAAGTTCGCCGCCGAGGAACTGCCCCGCACGGTGCGGATCCCTACCGAAGACCCCGCCCCCGCAGAGCTTCTCGAAATACTCGATCTGATCGCCGAGCGTCCCGACGTGCATCTGAACACCGGGCATGTTTCGGTTGACGAGGCATTCCGGCTGGTCGAATTGGCGCAGGCCGCGGGCATCCAGAACATCGTCGTCGCGCATCCCTGCCGGGGCCGCATGACCGTGGATCAACAGAAACAACTGGCGTCCAAAGGCGTGTGGCTGGAGGGTGCGGTGTCCGACTGGATGTTCCACCGCGGCCTGCCCCGCACCAACTACTACGCCGAACCCGAACTCGCCGACGAGATTGCCGGCATTGCCAACGCCCCTGAGTTCAGCGGAGTCGTGCCGTGGGCGAGGCAGATTCGCGATATCGGAATCGAGCACTTCGTTCTCGGCACCGACTACGGCATTCGGTCGGGGCCGACACCGCGTGAAGGGATGCGCATCCTGATCAGCTCACTGCTCGACCTGAATTTCACCGCCGAGGAGATCCACACGATGGTGAAGGCCAATCCGCACAAGCTGCTGGGCTTGACCGACTGACCGTGCCTCAGTTCTCCACGAGCTCGCGCCGGCGATCCCAATAATCACACGTGCAGCGCAAGGCAGTGTTGGACGTCGCCCAACACCCCGGCCCGGAAAGCGTCGATGCGGGCAAAGCCTGCCGGCACCGACTTCCCTTCACGTCTGAGGCAGCCAACCTATTGGTGAGCAGACCGGCCACTGCCTCATCGAGGTCACCCGCGGTGAGCGCCACCGTGTTGCCGTCTGGAGTACTGACCTGGCGAGCCAGCTGTGCCGTCGCCACGCCCGTCAGGCAGGCAGTACGCAGCCCTGCCTCGGGTGAATCCAGCGGCAGACCCTGGGCATGCTGCAGCGCCAGCATGTAGCGCGAGATCAGCACCGAGTAGGCGGTGTTGTCGCCGGAGAGCCCGTTCCCGCCGCGGGGGGGCGCCCAATTTCTTCAGCGCAGGCAGATCGACGGCGATGGTGTTGGAGGCCGGACAAAAGGACACGGGGGGCGTTGGCCGGGCGTCCGGGCATTTGGCGGCGGACGCCGCATTGAATGACAGAGCGGGCGGATCGGCCGGTTTGAACAGGATGGTCAGCGCCGCGATGACGGACTTCACCGAATCGCCCGACACCGGCCATTCGCCGGATTGTCCCCGCTGCAGGGCGACCGGCAGATCGCCGCGGCGCCCCTTGACCTCGGCGGTGTCAATGCGTTTGCACTCCGACGGGCCGTCGGCGAACCCGAACTGGAATGCCGAAATGCGCTCGAACGCCGAGCCGTGTTCGCCACCGCCGCCCGCCGGTGTCCTCTTCCCGGTGAGCAGGGGATCGCGGAAGGACAGCATGCCCGCCAGCTGGTTGTTGAGTCCGGAACCGGTGGACAAGGTGAAGCGGCGCGATTTTCCTTCGGCGACCCAGCGCATGTAGGCACCGGCGAAGCAGTCGGCCTGCTGCTCGGCGACGAGTACCGGCGTGTTCGGGGAGTTGAGTCGGGCTTGGTGCTGCACGGCGTGGTGCGGTGGGCGGTGCGCAGCGCCAAAGTGACAGTGATGCGCAACTCGGTTCCCGAGGCCACCGAAGATTACGACGTCGACCGCGTCCACGTCTCACCCGCCGATCAGCGGCCCGTTTCCGATGCAGCCATCCATCCGGCCACGTTGGCTTTCGCGTTGATCGCCGCGGCGATCCTGGTGGCAGTCGGGCTGCTGTGGTTGTTGCGGGCAGCGGCGCACCTGTTCAGCTCGGACATCTTCGACACCTTTCCGCTGTTCCCTTTGGCGGTGATCGGCGGCTTCGTCGTTCAGTGGGTGGCCACCAGGACGCGGCAGGCGCACAAGATCGACAAACGGTCGGTCGCCGGCATTTCTTCGGTCGCACTGGACGCGCTGCTGGTGTGCGCGATCGGCACGATGTCCTTGGCGGTACTCGGCTCGAATGTGCCGGCAATACTCGTCTTCGCCGTGATCGGCGTGCTGTGGAGCACGGTTGCCCTCCTGTGGTTGGGACGCCGATTTCATCCGACCCACTGGTTCGAGCACGCGATCGCCGATTTCGGACAGTCGCAGGGCAATGTCGTCACCGGGTTCGTCCTGGCCGATATGGTCGACCCGGAACGGCGCACGAGCACTGCTGACGACTACGGGTACAAGCAGTTGCCCTATGAGCCGATCCTCGGCGGCGGTTTGCTCACCGCGATGTCGGTACCTCTGATCACCGGAATTGGATTGCCCGCCTTCACGATTGCCAGCTTCGTCTTGCTCGCTCTGGTGGGAGTGTGGGGGATGCGTCGCCGGAGCACGAACAGGGTGGCGTAGCGAAGCGGTGCGTGACGGGTTGTGAGATCGCCTATGACGACTGGGCCGGGGCTGGCTCGCGCGCAGAGACCTTTCGCGTTCGCATGTAGAGCCAGAGCAGCACAGCCGCGAAGCCCGCGATCCCGATGATCTCGGCCGGTGTGCCGTCATTGCCGGGGAAGATCGCGAACGGATCATCGCTCCCGGTGCCGGCGACGAACCCGGCGAACACCACGCCATAGAGGCTCTCGCCGACGATCATTCCGGTGGCCAGCAGCACGCCGAGGCGCTTCTTGCGGTCGACATCGCCACCAGTCCGGTCGGCCCACCGGTTGTAGAACCAGCCCAGCAGTGAGCCCAACGGGATGATCAGTGTCAGGCTCATCGGCAGGTACATGCCCATCCCGACGGCCAGCGGGGGCAGGCTGAACCGTGATGTGCGGGTGAGGATTTCGTCGACAATCACGATTGCGACGCCGATGGCGGCACCCAGTCCGATCAGCGACCAGTCCAGCGACCCGCCGAACACGCCCTTGGCGAGCGACGAGATCAGTGCGGCCTGCGGTGCCGCCAGGGCGTGGTCGGTGGCGCCGGGTGCGCCGAGGAATCCGAAGGCCTGCTGCATCAGGTCGAGCACCGGCGGGATGATCGCCGACCCGAACAGCACGCCAATCACCAAGGCCACCTGCTGTTTCCACGGTGTGGCGCCGACGAGCTGGCCGGTCTTGAGGTCCTGCAGGTTGTCGTTGGAGATGGTGGCGACGCCGAAGGTGACGGCCGCGACGAACAGTGTGAAGGCCACCAGCGCGGTGGACTGGTCGCTGTCGGCGCGACCGAAGGCCACCTTGATCACCAGCGCGGCGATCAGCACGGTCAGGATGCCGACCCCCGAGATGGGGCTGTTCGAGGAGCCGATCAGGCCGGCCATGTAGCCGCACACTGCGGCGATGATCAGGCCGATGACGAAGATGAACACCAGGCTCGCCACGATGATCCCGGTCGAACTGCCCTGCAGCGCGGTGCCACGGCTGAAGTCCCACAGCAGCGTCGCGATCGGGATCAGCATCGCCACGATGACCCCCACGACGAGGGGGAACGGGATGTCGCGTTGGGTGATGTCGACGAGCTGGCCGTCCCGCCGCTTCCGTGCCGAGGCCATCGCCTCGGTGATGCCTTTGACGATGGGGCGCAGGATCTTCAGCAGCGTCCACACTGCGGCCACCGCGATCGCGCCGGCGCCGATGAACCGCACCTCGTGCACGAACACGCCGTCGATCACGTCGGCCACCGGCTCGCCGGTGCCGAACGCACCGATGGTGCGGACCGGCAGCAGCACCCCAAAGGAGATGACCAATCCGACGAGCATCGCGATACCGACGGTCATCCCGATCAGATGCCCCACGCCGATCAACGCCAGCGACAGGCTGGCACCGAACATCGACCCGCCGGCCCCGACGCGGAAGAACGCCGCGACATAGTTGGCCAGCAACTTCAGATTGGCCAGCAGTCCGAATCCCGCCGAGACCAGCGCGCCGAACGCAATGACCCGGATGCCGACGCGATTCTCCTCGTGGCCCCGCGTGCTGTCGCCAACCTTGAGGACCTCGGCAGCGGCCACCCCTTCCGGGTAGGGCAGATCCGAGCCGGTCACCAGGGCCCGGCGCAGCGGGATGGAGTACATGACGCCGAGGATGCCGCCGACCGCGCACACGGCCACCGTCATCCAGTACGGGAATCCGGTCCACCAGCCGATCATGATCAGCCCGGGTAGGACGAAGATGATCGCCGACAGGGTGCCGGCCGCCGAGGCGACCGTCTGCACGATGTTGTTCTCGACGATGGAGTGGTTGGCGAAGTTTCGCAGGATGGCCATCGAGATCACCGCGGCCGGGATGGCGGTGGCGAACGTCAGGCCGACCTTGAGGCCGAGGTAGACGTTGGCGGCGGTGAACACCAGCGTGATCGCGCCGCCGAGCAGGATCCCGCGGATGGTCAATTCGCGCAGCGTCGGGGTGGCGGGGGTGACCGGGCTCTCCGTGGTCAATTCGGCGTCCTCTCGGTTGCTGGTGCATACACGGTAGGCACTGGTCAACGGCAACGCTGGCTGATCGGCGCACAGACACGAGCCCGCGATATTCGGGTGTGGCCGAAAAGGCTTTTCAAAAAACGAATTACGGGTACTTGAGCGCAATCAGCTCAACCTGTATTCGACGTGTGTGAAAGTTCTGTCGTACGGTCGGAGTCATGACTGTCTACAACTTGGCATTTGAATGGACAGACACTAATCGACATTGGTTTATCGAAGTACCGATTCGGATCGTGGCATACGTCGTTCTTGCGTTAATCATGCGTTTTTTGCTGCATCGAATGATTGATCGGGCTACCACCGGGAGGGCAGTAAAGGCCAATAGCGGAGAGGTGGAGGGGCAAGCGAGAAAGCCACCGCTGCTCCGCTACCTGCGGGACCGAGGGGCTGCTACGGAGAGCAGTGCGCGACTGGCGGCACGTCGTCAACAGCGCGCGCAGACCATCGGGTCCGTGCTGAAGTCAACGGTGTCGATCGTGCTGCTGGTCTGGGTGGTGCTGGCCATTCTGAGCGTCCTCGGGGTGAACATTGCGCCGTTTATCGCCTCGGCCGGTGTGGTCGGGCTGGCCATCGGGTTCGGCGCGCAAAACCTCGTCCGCGATTTTGTCAGCGGCGTGTTCATGCTGTTGGAGGACCAGTATGGCGTCGGTGACACCGTCGACGTTGGCGACGTCGTCGGGGAAGTGCAGAGTGTCGGGCTGCGCATCACCACCATTCGCGACATCGACGGCACCCTCTGGTATGTCCGCAACGGGGAGATCGCCCGCGTCGGCAACATGAGCCAGGACTATGCCGTGGCCCGCGTCGAGGTACCCGTTGCCCTGACTGCGGATGTCGACCAGGCCGAGCAGGTGGCGCTTGACGCCGCCAAGCAAGCCGTCGCCGATCCTCTCGTTGCGCGAAAAGTGATGGGAGAGCCGGAAATGCTGGGCGTGCAAGAGTTCTCGGCTGACCAGGTCACACTGCGGATGACCGTGAAGACCCGGCCGAACGCGCAGTGGTCGGTGCAGCGCAAGCTCCGGCGGGAAATTCTGCGTGCCTACGACGAGAACGGCATCGACCTGCCCTACCCGCAGGGTCGTATCCACGCCCTCGTCGGGGGTCGGGAGGCTGAGTAGAGCGGTGGCGGACCCCGTTGAGGGCGCGCCGGCTTTGGGGGCGAAAAACGCACCGAGCGCGGCACGTGTTCACGCCGTTGCCGTGGTCGGGACGAAGAACAGCCGAATGTGAAGAAGGCCGGTGGCTGCTGGACCGGCAGCACCGAAGGCCGTCGTGGCCTGCCCCGCCATCTGGTGCGTTCCCAGAGCCGGCGCTGCGTGGTGGTTTCGCGGGCTTGTCGGTGGGCTGTGTCATTCTCGAATCCAGGACGACCTGGGGATTTGTTCGGTCTGGCGACGGGGAATGCAATGAGCTGGATGTGGGGGGCCGCGATGACGGCCACGATGTGGTTCCTGGCCATGGTGTTGATGTTGGGAGCGACGGTGTTCCGCTCCCGGCACTGGAATGCGGCGTTCCGCGAGGTCGCGGTGTGGGAGGTGCAACGTCGCGGCCTCGCCGACAGGAAGTGGTCGTCGGCCGATGAGAAAGCCGTGAGCCTCATGCTCGGACCAGGACCATTCGGCTCTGAGGGAACCGCCCCGTAACTCGAAAGCCTTCTGCTGCCGACATTCTGGGTTCTGAGTGGATACGGGGACAGCCGGCGGGATTTGGCCACCACTGTTTTGGGCAAGCGGGAGGTGCTGCTCGCCGCCGCCCTCGAACGTCAACTACGAACAGCGGCTCGATTCTCCACACTGCGGTGGGCTTCACGCCTGTGGGTCGCCCAAAAGTCGCTCAACAGAGTGGAAGTGGCGATCCGTGGGGTGGCCTGGTTGCTGCCGCGCTCGATCAACGAGATCACCGCCATAGTCAAGGAATACTCGACCAAGTTGGGCGTAGTCGCAGTCTTTGCCGGTGCGGTCTATTGGGTTCTGGCGGTCAAGAACGAACAGGCGTCCGTCGCGCCGGCACCTGATGTCATCGGCGTCTTGACGAAGCTCGTCCTGCCGGGGCTGGTCTTGTGGGCGATGGCTGTTCTGCTGTTCCGCATCGTTGTCGCCTTTGGCGGGCCCCCGGAGAAGTGGTCTCGACGCGCGGTGGGCACCGCTGCGTTGATGGCGATGATCGCGGCCGGTGCGGCAGTGGCGATGGACGCTGCAAGCCGGGCGCTCGGGCCGCTGGAGCAGCGGTGGCTGGACCAGGTTGATGCCAGTGACCCCACCGTGCTACGGATCTCAGCCGCGTTCTTCTCGGGGGGATTCGTCTGGATGTCCTGGAGAATGGCGGGCCGGGCGTTGGACCGAAATCGACTTATGAGTGACCGAATTGGTGTGATGAGTGCGGGGGTGATGCTGTGTGCGTTCTCGATACCGCTCGCCGGGATCGTCGCCACGGGAGCAGTCCCCGGCGCGTTGAGGGTCGTGATGTTTGCGACGTTCGGGATGTCGATCGTATTGAGTTTGGTCAGCTCGATATGCGCTGCGCGCGAGTGGATTGACCGCTACCTCCGGTTGACGCGCAGCGGTGTCAAGGTCCCGCGATGGGGCTTCTCGTGGTGGCTGATCGGCCTGTGGGCTCTCGCGATGGGCATGCTTTTCGTGCAGGCTGCGTTACCGCTCAGCGTGCAGAACGGCCCGCTGGGTTTGGCCCTGGTGGTGCCGCCCATGCTGGCGATGCTCGGGCTGATCCCAATGACGCTGATTTCCGTGCTGTTTGTGCGGCGGGTCAACACGTACTACGAACGGCATATGGCGCGCCGTAGCCAGAGCTATGAGCCTAGGCACGTGATGAAGCCAGGGAAATCCGGTCGATTGCCGAACGGGTCGTTGGCATAGAAACGGCGGAAGTTTGGAAAGTCCCCGGCTGTCCTGAATTGCTTTACGGGCCCGGACCCGGCGCCGAGATGGAGGTCGAGGGGCGACGAAGTCCGTGCCATGCGCGTTTGGACCTCGATGACGCGGCAACTGAACTATCATCCCCACATGGCTCGGGCCATTTTGGTGCTGTTGTCAGGGGCGTTGATCGCGGGGGTCACCGCGCTACCCGCCCATGCTGAACCAGCGCCGCCATGCACGTTCGCGCTGTCCCCGCCCGCCGTCATACACGTTGACGGCGCCGACATGGTCAGCGCGACCGTCTCCCCGGCCGCCTGCGGAGCGCCGGCAGATCCCCGCTTCAGCGTGGCGTGCGTGCAGCGTGAGGACAACGCCTCACCCATCCAATGCAACCAGGGCAGGGGAGCCCAAACGGCGGAGGTGCGGACGCCCTACCGGCCCGGAGCGACCTACGTGTCCACCGGCCGGGCATGCGGCGGTTGGATGGGTATCGCGGAGATCGCCCCGCAGTGCCAGGTGCTCGGCCCGCTCTCGGCGCCGCTGTAATCCGCGTCGCCCACCGTTCATCTGTGCAATCCCTGTCAGTCACCTGTGGGAGGCAGGCTCGTGCGACGCACCGGCACAACTGAAGAGGGTGACGCATGACAACGGCGAGACGGGCCGCAGCAGTGACCACGGCGACAGCGCTGATCCTGGCGGGCTGCACCACGCAGGACCGCAAGCCAGAATCGAGCACCCCGAAGGCGACGTCGCCGATCGACTGGAACCTGCCCGACGCGGACCGCTACCATCGCACGGCCACCTATCCGGTGTATCTCAACAAACCAACTACGGATCCGGTCGACAAGGAAACCGTCGCCGAGATCTCCACCGTCACCCCGGACGGCAACACGCTCATCTACACCGACGCCGCCGCCAAGCGCATCGGCTTCGTCGACATCACAGATCCCGCCAAACCCGCCGGTAGAGGCACGCTTTCCCTCGCGGAGTTGGGCCATAAGGACGACCAGCCGACGTCGGTGGCGGCCGTGAAAGACCACGTCCTCGTCGTCGTCGACACCACCGGCGGCGACTTCGCGCACCCGTCCGGACGCGTCGACATCGTCCGGACCGCCGACCGCACCCGCGTGCACAGCATCGACCTGGGCGGTCAGCCCGACTCGATCGCCATCAGCCCCGACGGCACGTTCGCCGCGATCGCCATGGAGAACCAGCGCAACGAGGACTTCACCCCGCCGGGCAAGGAGGAAGGCGACCTGCCCCAGCTGCCGACCGGATTCGTGCAACTGATCGACCTCAAAGGCGCGCCGAACACCTGGACGCCCCGCAAGGTGGATCTCGACGTCGACGCGGCGCGGAAAGCCGGCCTGGACACCCCCGAAGACCTCGAACCCGAATACGTCAGCATCAACTCCCGTGGCCAGGTCGCGGTGACCCTGCAGGAAAACAACGGCATCGCCGTCATCGACGGACACACCGGCACGGTCACCAAGATCTTCAGCGCCGGAAGCCAATCCGTCGACGGCATCGACACCAAAGAAGACGACACGATCGACCAGACCGGCTCGATCAAGGACACCCCGCGCGAACCGGACGCCATCGGCTGGATCGGTGACGACTACTTCGCCACCGCCAACGAAGGCGACTGGAAGGGCGGCACCCGCGGCTGGACGATCTTCGACGCGAGCACCGGCAAGGTGGTGTGGGACGCCGGCAACTCGTTCGAACAGCTCGCGGTGCGTACCGGCCTGCACATCGAAGGCCGCACCGAGGCCAAAGGCCCTGAACCGGAGGGCCTGGCCATCACGACGATCGGTGGTCGCCCGACCGCGCTGATCGCATCGGAGCGCAGCAACTTCGTCGCCGTGTACGACGTGAGTGAACCGGCCGCTCCGAGGTTCCGGCAGATCCTGCCGACCACGCCCGGCCCCGAAGGGGTGCTGCCGATTCCGTCGCGCAACCTGCTGGCCATCTCCTCGGAGGCCGACGATGCCGAGGCCCACGTGCGAGCCTCGGTCAACCTCTACGGATACGGCGACGTATTCAAAGCCGAAGGCAAACCGGACTTTCCGTCTATCGTCTCCGGCGACATCGACGGCACGCCGATCGGCTGGGGTGCCCTCGGCGCGCTGGCGGCCGACCCGCAAGACGGCAACCGGTTCTATACCGCCACCGACAGCGCCTACGGCCCGGCCCGCATCCTCGGAATCGACGTGGCGCAGAAGCCCGCCCTCATCGACACGGCGTTACCGATCACCGAGGACGGCAAGCCTGTCAGCCTCGACACCGAGGGCGTATCCGCCCGCCCCGACGGCGGTTTCGTGCTGGCGGTCGAAGGCGAAGATGGCCCCGGCAACCAGTTGGTCTACGTCGCCGCCGACGGCCGGATCGAGAAGCGGGTACCGCTGCCCAACGACGTTGCGGCCCAGCTGGGTAGCCAGGGTCTCGAAGGCGCCGCTGTCGATGGAGACGCCGTCTGGGTGGCGCTGCAGCGCGAACTCAAGTCCGACCCGAAGGGTGTGGTCCGCATCGGGCGCTACACACCGGACGGCGACAAGTGGGACTGGTTCGGCTACCAGCTGGAGCCCACCGACACCAAGGACGACTGGATCGGCGTCTCCGAAATTGCCGTCCACAACGGTGAATTGCTGATCCTTGAGCGCGACAAACTCAACGGCCCTGACGCCCGCCTGAAAGCCTTGTACCGAGTGGCGATCCCCGGGGGTGCAACCAACCCGACGGACAAGCTACACATCCTGCCGAAGACGTTGGCCCGCAATCTGGTACCCGATTTGCAGGCCACCAACGGTTACGTCCAGGAGAAGGTCGAGGGCTTCGCGGTCGCCGGCAACCAGAACCTGTACGTGGTCACCGACAATGACGGACTCGACGACGCCAACGGGGAGACGGTGTTCCTCAACCTTGGCCCGGCGGCCGAGGCTCTGACGGGTAGGTGACGCGACTCAGTAGATCTCGCGGTACAGCTCCACGATCTCCTGTTGAGTCGGAATCCGTGGGTTGTTGTTCGGCGACCCGGATGCCAACGCCTGTGCCGCCATCGTCTCCAGGCGCGCGTCCCATTCGGCGTGGTCGATGCCGTAGGCCCGGGGCGTCGGCACCTCGACATCGGCACAGAGCTGCTCGAGCTCGGCCACCAATGCGTCGGCGGCGTGGCGGTCCTCGGTGGCCGGCGCGACCACGCCCATCGCCCGGGCGCAGTCGGCATACCGCTCGACTGCCGAGTCGATCGAGAACTTCGTGACCGCGGGCAGCAGCATGGCGTTGGACAGACCGTGTGCGACGTGGAAATGGCCGCCGATGGGCCGGCTCATGCCGTGCACCAGCGCGACGCTGGAGTTCGAGAACGCCATGCCGGCCTGAGTCGAGGCCAGCATCATCGCCTCGCGCGCTTCGCGGTCGGCCCCATCGGCGTAAGCCCGTCGCAGGTGCCGTGAGATCGACGTCATGGCTGCCAAGGCCAGGGCATCGGTGAACCGGCTGGCGCGCCGGCTGACGTACGACTCGATGGCGTGGGTCAGCGCGTCCACCCCGGTGTCGGCGGTCAGGCGGGCCGGCATGGACACGGTCAGCTCGTAGTCCACGACGATGGCGATCGGCAGGAACGACAGGCCGGGGCAGAGCATCTTCTCGTCGGTGTCGCCGTCGGTGACGACGGTGAATTGGGTTGCTTCCGAGCCGCTTCCAGCGGTGGTCGGTACCGCGACGATCGGAAGCGCGGGGCCGGAATAGCTGCTCGGCGCCTTGTACGACGTGATGCTCTGCCCGGTGGCCGTCAGCACGGCCAACGCCTTGGCAGTATCCATCGGGCTGCCGCCGCCGAATCCGATGACGCCGTCGGCGTTGTGGGTGCGGGCGAGTTCCACACCCGCGGTGAGGGACGCCGCCGTCGGGTCGGGCACGGTCTCGGAGAACACCGCGACGTCGGCCCCCGCGGCTTGCATGGTTTTGACGAGCCGTTCGGTTTGGCCGGTCTCGGTGAGGAAGCGGTCGGTGACCAGCAGGGGGCGTTGGATGTTGAGCTGGGTGATGACCGATCCGAGGTCTTCGACCGACCCGGCGCCGATCTGGGCGAAGCGGGGGAGCGCGATGTTGACAGTCATGGATCCGTCCTCACGGTGTGTTGGGAGTGGCTGTGGTTGAGATCGCCTGAGTCTGAGGCGATCTCGCTGGGGGAGCTGAGTGGCTCACGTCATGAACCATGCTCACCGCTCATTCATGCACCAGTCAACGGCCAATGGCGCACATGCGCGTGCACATTTGCACGTGTAGGTTGTTGGCCATGTTCAGCGCCGACAACCTGCGCTTCTTCCTGGAAGTGGCGCGCACGGGCCGGCTCAACGAGGCCGCGCGCAATCTGGGGGTGGACCACACCACCGTTGGCCGGCGCATCACGGCGCTGGAAAAAACGTTCGGGGAAAGGCTTTTCGACCGCTCGCCGGGCGGCTGGCATCTGACCGAGGCCGGCGCCGATCTGCTGCCACGCGCGGAGTCGGTGGAATCGGCCGTCATCGCCGCCTACGACGCGCGCACCTCCACGGCCGGCCCGCTCACCGGCACGGTGCGAATGGTGGCGCCCGACGGGTTCGGTGCCTTCGTCGTGGCACCGCGCCTCGTCGAACTACGCCGGGCGCATCCTCATCTGGATGTCGAACTGGTCACCGCGACCGAACATGGGTCACTGTCGGCCCGGCACTTCGACATCGCGGTCACGCTCGAGCAGCCGTCACCGCGCGCGGTCCATGTACACCACCTGGCCGGGTACGACCTGCGGCTCTACGCCGCACCGGAGTACCTGCGCACCGCGCCACCGATCGCCGAGCTTGCCGATCTGACGGATCACACCCTGGTCTGGTACATCGACGCCCTGCTCGACGTGGCCCCACTGCGGATCCTGGAATCGCTGCCGCACAAGCAGCGCGTGGCCGTCCAGACCAACAACATCACCGGCCACTGGACCGCGGCGCGCAGCGGGCTCGGCATCGCGCCCCTGCCGGAATACCTCGGTGAACCCGATGATGCGCTGGAAGTGGTTCTGCCGGAAAAGTTCTCGGCGCGACGCAACTACTGGATGGTCATCCCGCGGGAAATGCAGCAGCTGGGGCGGGTACGGGCCGTCGCGCAGTTCCTGCGTTCCACGGTGGCGGCCAGTCCGTACCTCGCCCAAGCAGACTGGTAACCCGTCACACCGCGGGATGCTCCTTGTTCCACGGTGTGGCTGCCTGGAAGGCACCGACGATGTCGACGAGGCGGCGCTCCTCGAACGCGCTGCCGACCATCTGCAGGCCGACCGGGAAGGGGTGGCCGGCTTCTGTGGCGGTGAAACCGCAGGGGAAAGTGATGGTCGGCAGTTGTGAGAGGGTGAACGGCACCGTGAATCGGTGCACCCCCGCGGTGGTTTCCTCATCCATCCGGATCATCTTCTCGACCGGTGGGGCGATGAAGGACATCGCCGGGATCAGCACCGAGTCCACGTGGGCCAGCGCCGCTTCCATCTGACCCTTGAACTTCAGTCGCCGCTGCAACAGTTCGTCATATTCGATGCCGGACATGGCAATTCCGCGATCGATCAGTTCGCTGAGGGCCGGCCCGTAGCTGTCCTTGTGTTCCGGGTACAGCCCACGGTGCGCACGGGCGGTCTGCACCGCGCACACGCCGAACCAGTCGGTGATGGCTTCGGTCGGATCAGGCAGGGTGATCGGGACGAGCTCGGCGCCCAGATCCCGCAGTGCCTGCTCGGCCTCGCGGTGGGCCTTCTCGACGTCGATGCTGACCTCGCGGTAGCTCCACTCCGGGTCGATACCGATCCGGACCCCGCTCAGCGACGCCGGCGGCTGGGTCTCGAATTGGGGCACCGGTCGCAGCGCAGCGGTCGGATCCCGCGGGTCCGCGCCGGCGATGACGCCCAGCACCAGCCCGGCGTCGCGGGCCGAACGGCAGATCGGTCCGACGTGATCGAGCGTCGCCGCCAGTTCGACGACACCGGCCCGGCTCACCCGGCCCCACGTCGGTTTGAGCCCGGTTGCTCCGTTGGAGGCCGACGGCATCCGGATCGATCCGCCGGTATCGGAGCCGAGAGCCCCGAAACACAACCCGGCCACCGGGGCCACGCCGCTGCCACTCGAGGACACCCCGACCCAGCGATTCGGATCCCAGGGGTTCAGTGGCGCCTTGAATGGGGGTGTGTGCTCGGTGTACACGCCCTCGGTGGTGTGCACCTTGCCCACGATGACGGCGCCGGCCTGCTCCAGCCGCTCGACGACCGTCGCGGAGCTGTCGGCCACCTGCCCGGCCCGGATGGACATTCCGGCCTCGGTGCGCCATCCGGCCTTGTCGTAAATATCCTTGATGGCCAACGGAATACCATCCAGCGGGCCGCGCGTCGTGCCGGCTTTGCGCCGCTCGTCGGATTGGTCGGCCTGGGTCAGAGCCTCATCCGGTGCGACGAAGGCGTAGGCCCCCAGGCGCTGGTCCACTGTGGCGATCCGGTCGAGGGTCAGCTGGGTCAGTTGCCGCGCGGTGACGTCGCCCGCGGCCAGCATGTCGACCAGCTCGCAGATCTCCCGGTAGTGCAGTCCGGCTTCCGCACCGTTGTCGGTCATTAGTCAATCTCCCTGTACTTCACTCTGTTTCGTCGCCACTCGGTCGCCATCGCGCACTCATCGTCCGGCAGCTCGTCGCCGATGCCCGACGTGGCGGAACCATACTGTGAGCCCCGGGTGAGGATGGTGAGCGGGATGTACACGACCGGTCCCAGCAGCATGGCCGCGAACGAGGCGAAGTGCAACGGGTAGACACCGAACACGCCCAGAGCGCCCACGGCCAGACCCGCGGCCAGCGCCACCATGCCGCACAGGTTCCAGTCCTTGACCCGGCCCTCGCGGAACTCGATCTGGCTGCTCGGTGCGAGCTTGAGCAGCTTGCGGCAGACGAAGTAGTCGCTGAGCAGGATGAAGATCCAGGTGTTGGTCATGATGCCGGTCACCGCCAGGAACTTGTCGGTGTACTGCAGCACGTTGATGGGGTAGAGCACGACGCCGAGCCCGACCAGCAACACCATCCACCACTGGCGGCCAATGCGTTTGGGGGAGAGCACGTCCCAGGCGTTGGACAGGGCAAGGGACCCGGAGTACAGGTTCATCACGTTGATCCGCACCTGGGTCAAGATCGCGAAGATCACGCCGAGCACGCCCATCACCACCGCGAAGATCAAGCCGGGATCGGTGGCGGCGAGTTCCTGTTCGGCGCGGCTGCCGTCGAAATGCGAGATCATCGTGAAGCCGAGGAACGCGCCCAGCACCATGACCACGGCGATCATCAGCAGTTCGACGAGCATCACGCCCGCGGTACCGACGTAGGAGACCGAACGCTTGACGAACCGGCCGTAGTCGGTGGCAATCAGGGCCTGGAACACCACCTGGCCGTTGGCCAGGCTCAGCGCCTGCCACATGGCCGTGGCCGATACCCCGTCCTGAACCACCCATTCCCCGGGGCCGACGAGCACATAGCCGTTGGCCAGCATCACCATGCCGATGGCGAAGAGGATCAGGAAGATCGGCATGCCGAACCGCTGCAGGATGTTCATCGAATGCATGCCGCGCCACGAGTAGTAGAGCGCGATGAGTGCGACGATGCCGAATACCACGCTGGCTGCCGCTGAATTGATTGGTATTCCGGCGATTTCGCTCAAGCCGTGCGAGACGATGCTGCCCTCGAAGATGAAGTAGAAGACATAGTTCACTGCGTAGACGAACGACGCGATCGCCGAACCGCGGGCACCGAAACCGAGCCCGCGGGACAGCAGCGGCAGCGATAATCCTTCCTGGCTGGCGATTCTCATCACCAATGCGCCGACGATGGTGGCGCCGACGATCATGTACGCGATCGGGATGAGCAGCGTCGGCCAGCCCACCAGAAAGCCCATCTGGCCACCCAGGGCGAACCAGAACATCGCGGTGACGTTCCCGGTGAGGACGAGCAGGATCGCCGGCCGGCGCCAGCGTTGACTGTCCGGGACGCGCGTCGTCGCGTAGCTCTCGATCTGGTCGTCGAGGCTGGTGGCCGGCCCCTGAAAATAGCTGCTCAAGCTCAACGCATGATCCTTCCTCGCACCATCTCGCGACTGCTGACGCAACGCGCATCCGGCGCGTCGTCTGAATTCGACCGCGGCGGATATCGGGCCTGTGCTGGTGAAGCCGTAGGACCTCGCTGCGATGTGAACTACATCTCAACCTGCGAAAACGGCTTAGTCAACGGACAGTGCTGCACAGGGAAGTGCATAGATGCACATCGGTGAGGCCGCGGCGGCGCACTGATGGGCGGCTTCTGCCGAGGCCGCCAGTTCGTCAGTTGACACAAGTGTTTTCGAGGTGGCAACGGACCGACGCGCGAGTGAAGAGATAGCGCTGCTTCCACCCCGCACCGGGGCTGAGGTGACATGATGACGCCCATGGGTGCGGCGTTCGTCCGATCCGACAAGCTGCTGATCTTCGGTGGCCTGGCCATCTGCGTCGTGGCCGGGTTGTCCCACTACGGTGGCTGGCCGCACCTGCTCGCGTTCGCGGTCAGCGCACTGGCGGTGGGCGTGCTCGCCTCGCTCGTCGGCCTGGCCGTCGAACAACTCGGAGACCGGTTCGGCCCCGGGGCAACCGGAGTGCTGCAGTCCGCACTCGGCAACCTGCCGGAGCTGTTCATCTGCATCTTCGCCCTCAAAGCCGGGTTGGTCGACGTGGTGCGCGCGGCGTTGATCGGCTCCATCCTGGCCAACCTGCTCTTGGTGCTCGGATTGGCGTTCCTGGTCGGTGGATTGAAGCACGGCTCGCAGAAGCTCGGCTCGGCCCAGGTTCGGACCATCCTCGTACTGATGGTGCTGTCGGTGACCGCCATGGCGATTCCGTCGATCGCCCACGAAGTGCACGCTCCAGCATCCGCACACGAAGTGTCCTTCTCGATGATCGTTTCGGTCATCCTGCTCGTGCTGTTCGGGCTGTCGCTGCCGTACTCGCTGAGCCGCGACAGGGACAACACCAGTGAGGCTGTGCCACAACCAGATAAGGAGGCGCCGCGGTGGCCGGTCGGGCTGGCGATCGGCATGCTGGCCATCGCCGGCGGGGCGGCGGCGTTCGTCTCGGACTGGTTTGTCGCCGCGCTGGAACCGGCGATGGACTCGCTGCACATTTCGCAAGCCTTCGCCGGTCTGGTGATCGTGGCCATCGCGGGCAACGCCGTGGAGAACGTCGTCGGTGTGCAGTTGGCCGCGAGAAACCAGTCGGAGTACGCCTTTTCGATCATCCTGAACAGCCCGATCCAGATCGCCCTGGTGCTGGCTCCGGTGCTCGTGCTGGTCAGTCAGATCTTCGGGCTCGCGTCGCTGACATTGGTGTTCGGGCCGATGCTGATCGTCGCGCTGCTGGTCGCCGTCATCCTCGCCGCGATCATCGCCTTCGACGGGGAATCGACCTGGTTGGAGGGTGCGTCGCTGATCGCGCTGTACTGCATCATCGCCGCTTCGTTCTGGTGGGGCTGACCTTTCGACCGCCGACCACCGAGAGCGATTGAGGTAGTCGGTTACTCGTGTGCCCGCACTGTTGTGCTCGTCAACCTGTAAGGGCGCGGACGGATTCACACACCGTAGGTGTGCGGCCGAACGCGTCCGACAACGAGTCAACAGGGGGAACTGCCATGGAAACTTCATCTGGCCGGCGGGCATTCGCCGGCGCGGTACTGACGGGCGTGTGTGCGGCCGGAGTGATGTTCGCGCCGGCGGGGTGAGCCACGAAAACAATGTCGAGGCCGTGCAATTCGATTGCGACGACCACCCGTCGCGGACCTGGCGGCTCGTTTTCCAGGGCGGGTGACTCAGACGGCGAACGCCAGCCAGTAGCCGATCGGGATCATCGCGAAATACCCGAGTATTCCGACCGGGAGCCCGATCAGCGGCGTCCACTTGCGCCATTCGGCCACCGCGGCGCCCGCGACGGCCAGCACGGTGCCGGCGAGCAGACACATCCACGGAATCCACACGAGCACGTTCTGGCCGGCCGCCGTCAGCTGACACACCTTGTCGGTGACGCCTTCGTGACAGGGATCGGTCGCCATGGCCAGCGGCAACATCATCACGACAGCCATGACGAAGCCCAAAACACCCATGACGCTGAGCAACCCGACGAACCAGGCCCACTGCTTGCCGCTGTTGCGGGCCGCGACGGGTGGTGTCGGTTCGGTCATCAGCTAACCGTAGCGCCGCAGGGGCCGGGCCACCTGCACCTCTTTGCGGTTACTAGCCCTCTGCCGCGACCAATGACCCCAGCTTGATGTCGGGGTTGTCGCGCTGGAAACCCTCCAGCCGCCACGGGGTGGAGAACAGCACGAGCATGACCCCGTCGCTGCGGGTCAACACCTCGGCTGACACCTGACGGTTCACGAAATCGGCGTCCTCCGGGGAGACAACCCGCGCGACCTGATAGGGCAGGTTCTCCAGCGCGATCGGCGCGCTGAGTTCGGTGGCCATCCGGTGGGCGGCCACTTCGAACTGCATCGGTCCGACCGCGGCGAACACCGGCGCCTGGTCGCCGCGCTTGTCCGAGCGCAGGATCTGCACGACGCCTTCCTGCTCCAGCTGCTCGATGCCCTTGCGGAACTGCTTGTGCTTGCTCGGGTCGGTGCCCCGGGCCACCGCGAAGTGCTCGGGGGAGAAGCTGGGGATCGGTGGGTACACCACCGGGATGTCGCGGTAGAGGGTGTCGCCGGGGCGCAGCGCCGCGGCGTTGGCCAAGCCGATCACATCGCCGGGCCACGCGTCGTCGAGCGTCGAGCGCTGCTGACCGAACACCGACTGCGCGTACTTGGTGACGAACGGCTTGCCGGTGGCGGCATGGGTGAGCACGTCGCCGCGCTCGAACGTCCCCGAGACCACCCGCGCATACGCGATGCGGTCGCGGTGCGAGCTGTCCATGCCGGCCTGCACCTTGAACACGAACGCGCTGAACGGCGAGTCCACCGCGCGGCGGTTCCCGTCGACATCGACCGACCCACTGGGCGCCGGGGCCAACTCCACCAGCACGTCGAGCAACTGGTTCACGCCGAAGTTCAACGCGGCCGAGGTGAACAGCACCGGCGAGGACTCGCCGGACAGGAACGTCTCCCGGTCGTAGTCGGAGCCGTCCATCGACAACAGTTCGGACTCTTCGACCGCGGTGTCCCAGTCGTCGCCTGCTGCGGCGTGGGCGTCGGCGGCAGCGATGTGCTCCTCGGGGGCGGCGGTGGCGCCACCCGCGGTGCGGGTGAACCGGATGAACTTCTCGGCCCGACGGTCCATCACGCCCTTGAAATCACCGGCGATGCCGACCGGCCAGGTCAGGGGAGTGGTGCGCAGCCCGATCCGCTCGTGGATCTCGTCCATCAACTCCAGCGCGTGACGGCCCGGGCGGTCCCACTTGTTGATCACCGTGATGATCGGGATGCCCCGGTGCTTACACACCTGGAACAGCTTCAGGGTCTGCGGCTCGAGCCCCTTTGCGGCGTCGATGAGCATCACCGCGCAGTCCACCGCCGTCAGCACGCGGTAGGTGTCTTCGGAGAAGTCGGCGTGGCCGGGGGTGTCGAGCAGGTTGATGACGCAGTCGCGGTAGGGGAACTGCAGCGCCGTCGAGGTGATCGAGATGCCGCGGGCCTTCTCCATGTCCATCCAGTCCGACACCGTGGAGCGTCGGCCCGCCTTGCCGTGGATCGCGCCGGCCTCGGTGATCACCCGGGCGTGCAGCGCCAGCGCCTCGGTCAGCGTGGACTTACCGGCGTCGGGGTGGCTGATGACGGCGAAGGTGCGCCGACGGGACGCCTCGGCAGCGATCTTGGCAGCTTGGGCGGTTTTGGTGGCGGGGGCGTCGAGGGCGTTTTCGGTCATCTCGACTAGCGATGGTATGGCGGTTTGGGGACAAACCCGTAATCGAGCGGGTCGTTTCCCGGAGCAGGCATGATCGTCCGTGATGAACATCTGCGTCTTCCTCTCCGCCGCCGAACTCGATGAGCGCTACACCGAACCGGCGCGCGAATTCGCCGAACTGCTGGGCAAGGGCGGTCACACGCTCGTGTGGGGCGGGTCCGACAAGGGCTTGATGAAGGTCGTGGCCGACGGAGTGCAGGCCGGCGGCGGTCGGTTGGTCGGGATCTCGGTCGAGTTCCTGCGACAGCAGGCCAGGCCGGGCGCCGACGAGATGGTGATCACCGCAGATCTCTCCGAACGCAAGGCAACGCTGCTGGCGCGTTCCGACGCGCTGGTGGTGATGGCCGGTGGGCTCGGCACGCTCGACGAGGCCACCGAGATCCTGGAACTGCGCAAGCACCGGCGCCACGACAAGCCCGTCGTGCTGTTGAACACCGCCGGCTTCTACGACGGCCTGATGATCCAGTTGCGGCGGATGGAGCAGGACGGGTTCCTGCCCGTGCCGCTGGACGAGCTGGTGTTCGTCGCCGAGGAACCCGCCGCGGCCATGGAGTACCTCGAGCGTGGCGTCGGCTGACGCAACGACACCGTCACGACTCGCCCACATCCCCTGGGCCTTGTGCTCGCGCTGAAGCGGGCCCGGCTACCATTGAGACACTGATCACGCCCTGATCAATCAGGCCCTCGCCGAACCACATTGGAGTGAAGTTGACGTCTGTTCGTCGTGCCTACCTGGCGGTCGCACTTGCTGTGTTGGCCGTGTCGGGTGGTGTCGTTGTCTCGGCCCTGCCGGACTGCGCCGAGCACTGCCAGACGTTGGCGGCCGCACCCCAAGGTGCGCCGCAGCCCTCACCCACCGAGCCGGCCCGGTTGACCATCGTCCCCAAGCCCGACGCCGAGGTCGACCCGCTGGCCCGGGTCATGGTCACGGCCGACACCGGCACCGTGGCGCGCGTGACGATGCTCAACGACGCCGGCAAGGAGATCCCCGGCGTCCTCACCCCCGACGCCAGGACGTGGAAGCCCACCACCACGCTCGGCTACGGCCGCACCTACACCCTCAAGGTCGACGCGCGCGGCCCCGGCGGCATGCCGACCCGCAAAACCACCACGTTCTCCACGGTGACTCCCGGCTACCAGGCCCGCGTCTACCTCAACGGCACGAACTACGCCCCGCTACAGGACGGTGCCACCTACGGCGTCGGCATGGTGATCGTCGCGCGCTTCGACGAACCGGTCACCGACAAGGCCACCGCCGAGAACCGCATGAAGGTCATCACCGAGCCCAAGGCCGTCGGCTCGTGGAACTGGATCGACGACCAGACCGCACACTGGCGTCCGGAGAAGTACTACGCCCCGGGCACCAAGGTCACCGTCGACGCCGGCATCTACGGCGCCAAGCTCGGCGACGACCTCTACGGCGCGCAGGACGAGAAGGTCTCCTTCACCATCGGCGCCTCGCACGTCACCGTCGCCGACGACACCGACAAGCAGGTCCGGGTCTACGACAACGGCAAGCTGGTGCGTACCATGCCGACCTCGATGGGCATGGGCGGCACCGAGACCATCGGTGGCACCACCATGAGCTTCTGGACCCCGCGCGGCGTCTACACCGTGATGGACAAGGCCAACCCGGTGGTCATGGATTCCTCGACCTACGGCCTGCCCGTCAACTCGCGGCTCGGCTACAAGACCACCATCCCGTGGGCCACCCGCATCAGCATCGACGGCATCTATCTGCACCAGCTCAATGCGACGGTGTGGGCGCAGGGCAAGGAGAACACGAGCCACGGCTGCCTGAACCTCAACGGCGAGAACGCCGAGTGGTTCTACAACTTCTCGGTGCCCGGCGACATCGTCGAGATCCGCAACACCGGAGGCGACCCGCTCAAGCCGACCAACAACGGCGACTGGACGGTGCCGTGGGCCGAGTGGGTCAAGGGCAGCGCGCTGCACTGACTTTTGCCGCTGAGCAGGCCCGCGAACGGCCCTTAGCATTGGACCGTGCGTCGTGCATTCGTGGTGCCGGCCTTCTGGGCAGCCATCGTCCTCGCCGGTGCGACGGCACCGACCGCCGCCGCCCTGCCGCCCGGTTTCCCTGATCTCGACGCGTTCACCGCGGTCGATCCGGCGCCGTATGTCCAGCACGGACTCAAGGCCTCCAGGATCGGTTTCACCACCCCGACCCTGACGTGCACGTGGGACTACCGCCCAGACCACAACGACCACGTCGTCCCGGGATGCAGCGGCACCATCGTCGGCATGCCCTCCGAGGCGCCGCAGAGCGAGGTGGAAGGGGCGTGCGACGGGATCGGTTCGTCCTTCGGCCGCGGCCGCGGGACCTGTCCACCGCCGTCCGGATATCCGAGGCTGGCCCCCGGCCACAAGCTCACCGCCGTCAACACCACCTGCGCGGTGACCGATGACGGGGTCGCCTGCATCGACCCGATCGTCAATCACGGCTTTGTCGTGCAGCCCTCGGGCAGTTGGGTGTTCTAGCGATGCGCCGGGGCTGGATTGTTGCGCTGGCTGCCGCAGCCGTGGTCGTGGTGGCGGGGACCGCGGCGGTGTGGTGGGTGCGACGGGCAGGGCCCGAGGAACCCGCGCCGACGCCGCAGCTGATCGGTTTCTCGCTGCAGAACCGACCGGTGGAGAGCTGGCGGATGACTGCGGCCGACATGGGGCTGCCCGACGAGATTCCGGTGGGCAAGCCGTTCGGTAGCGCCGGTGAGCGGGCCTACTTTCTCGCCGACTGCGATCTGGAGTGCGGGGACGGGTACCGCGGCTGGGTATATGGCGTCGATCTGCGCACCGGCACAAGGCTGTTCGACCCCATCCTGTTGGAGGGACTGCACGTACGGTTCGACGGAAACTGTCATCTGAACGGCGAGCAGACCGCGGTGTGCCTGACCGACGCGGACACGACCCACGGCCAACCACGCCGGGTATGGGTGCTCGACCTGGAGCAGGGGCGGGTCACCCACACCGGCGAAACCGACTTGCTCATCGAGGGTTACGGCACCGAACCGGTCGCCGAAGCGATCGGAAACCCGCTGGGACAGACCCGGCTGGTGGCCACCGTGCCGGGCACGGGTGTCTACGGAATCGGTGCCGAAGGTGAGCGCACATGGTTCGTCCCGGGCAGCGGCCGGCTGCAGGTGCCGACGCTGACCGTGGCCGACGACGCGCCGCTGACCCTCGCGACGCAGATCCCGACGCCCGAAGATCCGACCTACCGGGTGTTCTCGGTGATCGACGGCACCGAGCGAACCCCGACACCGCCGCCGGGCACGACGCTGCGACGGGCGGCCGTCTACCCCGGTGGATTCGCCTATCAATACGAGGCGCAGGACACCGCCGGGGTGCTGTTCTACAACGCCTCCGGCGATCTACTGGCACAGCAGGAGCTCACGGGATACAACCTGTTGGACGCCACCACCGTCCCGATCGTGATCGACCGTTCGGTGGTCCGGGTGTACTCCCGCGACGGCCGGCAGGTCATCGAGTTTCCCAGCGCTGCAGTCGATTACCGCCAGGCCAAGTTCCGGGTGATCGGCGGTGACCTGTATGTGTGGCAGGGCGAGGACGGGCCTGACAACGAGACCTGGCAGCAGTGGAGCCTGGACTCCGGTCGACCTGGCACCCGCTGCCAGGTCGATTTCACCCACTACGTCGGGTCTGACGGCCCTATCGTCCTCAGCACGACCTACCTCGCGTCCCGCGATGAGATCGTCGCCACGGATCTGTCCACCTGCCAACGCCTCTGGCGGATACCCGCGCCGGACCACCGCGGCGTCGTGGAACAGGTCGGGACCGCGCTGATCGCCAGGAACCCGAATGAACTGGTGGGACTGCGGGAGAATTAGCCGGGTTATCCCGATCCGGCGGGAAACACCTGCTGTGGCGGCGGTGGTTTCTTCACGATGGCCGGCAGGACGAAGGTCTCGATGTAGCGTCGCGCTGTGTCGGGATCGGTGATGTCGGGGACGGTCTTCACCAGGAAGCCGAGGGCGGTCGCGATGATGAACTGCGCCAGGTCATGTGGGTCCAGACCGGCGCGGAACTGGTCGGCGTCCTCGGCGATCATGGCCTTGATGGTGGTCGTCACCAGATCGGCCAGTTCGGAATCGGTGGCGATCAACGAGGCGATCGTGCCCTCGGGGGTCTGGTCGGCGATCGTGTTGAGCAGTGGGTCCGACACCAGTTCGGTCGCAACGATCACCAGACTCTCGACCAACAGATAGATGGGCCCGGCATCCTCAGGTATCCGCGGAATGATCGACGCCATGTGCCGCTGAGTGGTGCGCTGCACCATGGCGGCGATCAGCTCGTCGCGGTTGGTGAACTGGCGGTAGATCGCCGTGCGCGAATATCCGGCCTCGTGGGCGATGACCTCCATCGTCGATGCCCGGTATCCGCGGGTGACGAAAAGGTGCTCGGCAGCGTCCATCAACACCTCGCGCGCCTGCTCGGCGGTATTGCCGCCACCTACGGGTCGGCCCCGGGGGCGGCGTTCTGGTGCTGGCAATCGACTGTCCTGGTCGGCGGCGTTTGGGGTTTCAGTATGCCGGACGCTCCAACAGTGCCCCCGTAAAGAAACAAATCCGTTGATTTGTGCATTTTCCTGCGGACGGCCGATGGGGGCGGTTAACGTGCCTGCGTGACCACACGGGGGCAGGCAATTCATACAGTCGCGGCGATCGGATGGGGCGTCCTGCTGGTCGCCCTCTGGATGGGCCTGATTGCCGGAACGACCGCGACGGCGCATGCCGATCCCGGCCGCGAGAAGTCAACCACGCAGTCCGCCAATGGCTCTGGTCCAGCGAAGAAGCAGCGTGGCCCGGACTCCCCGCTCGGTTCGCGCACGGACAAGCGCCCGAAGCTCTCCGTTCCGAAGGCTGCGACGACACGTTCCGAGGTGCGTGGCCTGGTCGACGATCTCACCGATCGCGCGCGCACCGCCCTGACCGATCTTGCCGACCGAAAGCCGAACCTGCGCGCTACACAATCACTTCCGCGCCCCAAAGCGACGGCGAAGCGCGATTGGGCAAAGCGCCCGGAGGCCGTTGCGGTCGGCACCGCCATGGCCGGCAAGGTGCCGGACATCGCCGACGCCGTTGACGCCATCACCCGACCGGCCGATACGAGGGCGCCGCGCGCCGAAGCCGCCGACGCCATCGGCACGGTCGTCGACCGCGTCACGACCCAGAGCCGTGCCCTGCTCGCCGATATCGCTGACCGGGTCGCGAACCCGGTTGCGGCCCAAGACCGCCAGATCGTCAAGCCCATCGCCGCCATGGCCACCCCGGTCGCCGCACTCACCGCGTCGCGGCCGGCGCCGCCGCTGGTCAACATCGTCGGCTCGCTGGTCTTCAACGTGGTCGGCGCTGCGCTGCAGGTGTTCTCGGGTCCGCCGGTGCTCCCGCCGGGCAGCAATGTCACCGTCCGCTCCTCGACGTTGGACATGCCGGGCACCAACCAGACCGTCCGCGCCGACTGGTACTTCCCCGAAGACCCGGACTCCGCCACCGGCGTCATCTACCTACAGCACGGATTCATGGCCACCGGCCCGATGTACAGCTACACCGCGGCCTACCTGGCGCAGGAAACCAACAGCATCGTCGTCGTCCCCACGATCTCGTCAAACCTGTTCGACCCGAACGGCGAATGGATCGGCGGCGAACCGATGCAGCAGTCGGTGGCCGACCTGTTCGCCGATGACCGGCCCGAGCTGACCGCGAGTGCCAGCGCCGCGGCCGGCCACCCCGTCACGCTACCGTCCAAGTTCGTCCTCGTCGGCCACTCCCTGGGCGGAATGCTGGTCACCGGTGCCGCCGGACGCATGGTCGACAACGGCGCCGTCGACGACCTGGCCGGCGTGGTGCTGCTCGACGCCGTGGACACCCACGGCGACATGCCCGAGGCGCTGGACCGGCTGAAGGGTGCCAATTACCGTCCGGTGCTGCTCATCTCATCCGAGCCGTATGTGTGGAATCGCGGCGGTACGGTCGGCCAGGAACTGCAGACCGCCCGACCTGGCGAGTTCAACGGCGTGATGCTGGTCGGTGGGCGGCACATCGACGGACTGCAGGGCGCCAACCCGATCCTGCAATTCGCCGAGTACCTGATCGCCGGATTCTCGCAGCCGCAGAATGTCGATGCAGTCAAGGTGATTTCGGCCGGTTGGATCAACGACATGTACGACGGCACCGACAACGGCGTGCACGGTGCGCCGCAGGAAAGTATCGAGATCCCCACCCCGTCTGGCACTGCCACCGCGGTGGTGCTGCCCTTCACCTCGACCGAACCGGTGCAGGCGACGCCGTGGGACGGGCTGGTGGAACCGCTCCTTGATGCACTGTTCCAGTACGCGGTGTACGAACCGCTGGCCGGACAGTCGGTGCCGGTGACGGTCTGACGGCAGAAATCGGTGCCTGCAGCTCCACTGTTGCGCCTTTATCCTGGTGAGGACGCCGAACCGGGGGGTTGCTGTGGAGCACACACCGCCAGAGGAATACCCGCACGAGTGGGTCTGTCTCTTATACACATC
>NZ_LZSO01000036.1 GCF_001665785.1 Mycolicibacterium peregrinum | reverse complement strand
AGATGTGTATAAGAGAGCCTGCGACTCCCGCTCCGGCCGCTTCCGCCCCGGCTACTCCCGCAGCGCCCCCGGCCGAACCGAAGCCCGCGCCCGTCATCCCCCTGCCGGATGTCACCAAGGCAGCCAAAGAGACTGCCGCCCAAGCCAAGTCGACTGTCACCTCGGCTGCCAACCCGGTGTCGGGCCCGGTGCCGTCCCCGCTGGGCGAGAGCCCCTCGTCCAAGCTGCCTCTGGCCGCGGCGGTGGCGGTAGGCGTATTGGCCCTGGTCCTGATTGTGCTCAGCCGCCGGCATTCCGAGGAGAGCTGACCTGGGCTTGACCCTGACGCGACGTCAGGGTCGATAGTGGCCTCATGCACGCAGATCCGCAGGTGAGATCGGTCGGCGCGGTGGCCGCGCTGACGGAGATCTCGGTGCGGACTCTGCATCACTATGACCACATCGGTCTCGTGGTGCCCAGCGTGCGTACCGCGGCGGGTTATCGCGGCTACACCGACGCCGACATCGAGCGGCTACACCTGGTGCTGGTGTACCGGTCGGCAGGGCTGGCGCTGGATGAGATCCGGTCCCTGCTCGACGATCCGGATGCCGACGTGCTCGCCCACCTGCAACGCCAGCACAGCGTCCTGTCCGATCAGGCCGAGCAGCTGCAGCAGACCATCAAGGCAGTGGAGGAATTGATGAGCGCCCACAACAGCGGAATTCAGCTGACCGCCGAGGAGCAGGTGGAGATCTTCGGCAGCGCCGTTTTCGACGAGCACGCCGAGGAGGCCGAAGCGCGCTGGGCCGACACCGAGGAATGGAAACAGTCCCGGCGACGCACCGCGCAGATGACCAAGCAGGACTGGATCGAGTTCAAGGCCGCGAACGACGCACTGCTCGACGCTTTGGCCGATGGTAAGCGCGCCGGGGTCGAACCGGGCTCGGCGCAGGCCGACGAGCTGGCAGCACGGCATCGCGTCAACATTTCTCGGTTCTACGACTGCAGCGACGACATGCATGTCTGCCTGGCGCAGATGTATCTGGCCGACGAGCGGTTCACCCGCTACTACGACGATGCAGAGCCCGGGCTGGCCCAGTTCGTGCACGACGTCATCGTGCAAAGTGTCGGTCGCTAGCGGGCTGCGATAATCGCGGGGTGAGTATCGAACCGCGCGCCACCGCTGATCTGGTCGACGAGATCTACCCTGACGTCCGTAGCTGCGATCTGCAGTTGCAGAACTACGGCGGCAGGACCATGTTCGCCGGGCCGATCACCACGGTGCGGTGTTTCCAGGACAACGCCCTGCTGAAGTCGATCCTGTCCACCCCGGGTAACGGCGGGGTGCTCGTGGTCGACGGCGACGGTTCGGTGCACACCGCGCTGGTCGGTGACATCATCGCCGGGTTGGCCGCCGACAACGGCTGGTCCGGGGTGATTGTGCACGGTGCGGTCCGCGATGCCGCCGCGCTGCGCACCATCGATGTCGGGATCAAAGCGCTGGGTACCAACCCGCGCAAGGGCACCAAGACCGGCGAGGGTGAGCGCGATGTCGAGGTCAGCTTCGGCGGCGTCACCTTCGTCCCCGGCGAGATCGCATATGCCGACGAGGATGGCATCGTGGTGGTCACCCCCTAACCGCGAGCGCGGTTAAACCGTCACGGCGGCACGGTGTTTGGTGAACATCAGCGACTCCTCGTCAACCTTGCCGTAGCGGATGGTCCGCAGGTCGAAGAAGTAGTTCTGCTTGAGCCGCCAGGGCGCCTCCGAGCCCGACTTGGGCAAGCTGTCCATGGCTCGACGGAAGTATCCCGGGGTGAAGTCCATGAACGGCATCTCGTCGACAGCGGTGCCGGGGTGCTGGGCCTCGACGCGGTCGAAACCGTTGGCGTCCATGTAGTTCAGCACGCGGCAGATGAACTCCGAGACCAGATCTGCCTTGAGCGTCCAGGAGGCATTGGTGTAGCCGAAGGTGATCGCCATGTTGGGAACACCGGAGAGCATCAGCCCCTTGTAGGTCATCGTGTCCGACAGGTCGATCGGCTCACCGTTGCGCAGGGCCTGGGCACCGCCGAACAACTGCATGTTCAGGCCGGTCGCGGTGACGATGATGTCGGCCTCGAGCTCCTCCCCGGAGGTGAGTTTGATGCCCTTTTCGGTGAAGGTCTCGATCGTGTCGGTGACGACATCGGCCTTGCCCGACCGGATGGCCTTGAACAGATCGCCGTTGGGGGCCAAGCAGACTCGCTCATCCCACGGGTTGTAGCGCGGGCTGAAGTGCTTGTCGTAATCGAAGTCCTGGGGCAGCCGGCGCGTGCCCATCTTGCGCAGGAACTGCTTGAAGATCGACGGGAAGCGCCGCGCGATCTGGTACTGGCCGGTGCTGTACCCGACGGCCTTCCAGCGGTTCGCGAAGTGCGCGAGATTCTTCGGCAGGTACTTGTTGGTCTTCACGGCGAACGGATCGACCAGAGGCAGCGATCCGACGTAGGTGGGCGAGCGCTGCAGCATCGTGACGTGCCCGACGCCGCCGTTGACCAACGACGGGATCAAGGTGATCGCGGTGGCACCCGATCCGATCACGACCATCTTCTTGCCGGCGTAATCCAGATCTTCCGGCCAGTGTTGCGGGTGGATGATCTGGCCCTTGAAGTTCGAGGAGCCGGGGAATTCCGGTGAGTAACCCTCGTCGTAGTTGTAGTAGCCGCTGCAGACCGACAGGAACGAGCAGGTGATCTGCTTCTCCTCGCCCTCGTGCTCGACGGTCACGGTCCACTTGTTCTCGGCGTCGGACCAATCCGCGGACACCACCTTGTGGCCGGTGCGGATGTGCTTCCGGATGCCGTTCTCGTCGGCAGCCTCGTTGATGTAGTTCCAGATCGACTGGCCGTCGGCGATCGATTTGGCCGACTCCCACGGCTTGAACCGGAATCCGAGGGTGAACATGTCCGAGTCGGAGCGGATGCCCGGGTACTTGAACAGGTCCCAGGTGCCGCCGATGTTCTCCCGGCGCTCGAGCATCACGTAGCTCTTGGTCGGGCAACGGTCCTGCAGATGCCAGGCCGTGCTGATGCCGGAGATGCCGGCCCCGACGATCACAACATCGAAGTGTTCGTTCATGGGACCGACGGTATCAACACGGTGTTGAGTGGGTCAACAGTCTGTTGATAAATTCAACGCGGTGTTAGGGTGCTGGTTGTGACCACCTCCAGTACGACGCGCGCCCCGCGCGGTCGACGCGCCGCCCGACCATCGGGCGACGACCGTGAGGCGGCCATCCTCGAGACCGCCCGGCAGCTGCTCGAAACCAAGAAGTTCGCCGACATATCGGTCGATGACCTGGCCAAAGGGGCTGGAATCTCCCGGCCGACGTTCTACTTCTACTTCTCCTCGAAGGAAGCGGTCCTGCTGTCGCTGATCGACCCGCTGATCAAACGGGCGGACACCGGTTTCGACAGCGCACTTGAGGACATGCCCACCGACCCCAAGCGGGCGATCCGGCACGGGATCGAGATCTTCGTCAGCTCGTTCGGGTCGCATCCCGCCACCGCACGCGCCGGGACCGAGGCACTCAACAGCAGCCCGGAGTTCCGGGTGTTCTGGTCCGGGCTCATGCAGAAATGGATCAACCTCACCGCCGCCCTGATCACCGCCGAGCGTGAGCGCGGCGCCGCCCCGGAGACCATTCCCGCCATAGACCTGGCGACCTCGCTCAACCTGATGAATGAGCGCACCATCATGGCGGCTATCGGCGCCGAACCACCTGCAGTCGCCTATGACAAGGTGGTCGACACCCTCGCTCACATCTGGCTGACCAGCATCTACGGCAGCACCAGCTGAGGACAGCCGGCGCGGTCAGCCTGCGACGGCCTGAGCAGGCATCGGATCGAGCTGCTCGACCTTGTCACCGTCCCAGCGGAATCGCACGTTCGCGACGCCCGACATACAGGCATCGCACTCGTCGCCGACCTTCCAGTGAACTCCGACCACCACGGTGTCGTCTGTGGACTTCTTGGTGTCGATGCCGATATGCCGATACGGCGCTGGCGTGGCGGTACCCACGAACGTGCCGTCGTGGAACAACAGAACGTGCACCGGGGCTGCCGTCGTGGCGCCGTCCGGGATGGCGATGGCGCCACTCAAAGTCGCACACGGGTTGAAGTTGCCGCTCCCCTCGTTGGTGAAGGGCGCTCTCCAATCCTTGCTCTCCGGCAGTGAGCGCGCAGCCTCGTCGATCGCCGGGGCGTGCACGTCCACCCGGCACTGATCAGCAGGCTTCGGGTCTGCACCCGCGATCGGTGGTACCGCTGCCGTCAGCACGAGAGCGGCGCAGAGCATTTGGCCCGCCCGACCGGAATTTCGCATCGTCACTCACTTCCTCGGCGTCGCGTTCATGTCGACGGCGTCCCGAGTTTGGGGACTCCGACCGATGGGTCGATCTGATATTTGTGCAGCCGCTCGACGATGCCTTGGTAATACCCTTGATTCTCCGCCGCCTGGGGATTTCCGATACCACCGTTGTAGCCGTCAAGCATCGAACGCAGCGGATCGTTCGGGTAAAGCGGCTCACCGTGCTCGCTGCACCACCGGTCGTATTCGGCCTGTGCATTGATGGCATACGCGATGTTGCGCCGCGGATCGCTCGCGGTACCGCGGTTGGTGTCGGTGAGTGGGTGTGCCTGCCCGGTCGGAGTCTGTGCCCACGCGCCAGGTTCAGATTGGCTCAGCCCCCATGAGTCCCGGCCTTCGGAGTTCTGGATGTCCGGGTTCCAGCCGGACTCCTGTTCGATCTGTGCCGCGAGGACCTCGGGCGGAATCCCGTTCTTGACCGCTGCTTCGAGGATGTTCTTCCGGTATTCCGGAATGTTGTCGCGAAATTGCGGCGGCACAGCGCTTTCCGGGAGTTGGAAGTTCTTGATCAGCTCCTTCTGCTCGGGCGTCAACTTCGACAAGTCGATGTCGCGGTCGTTCGTCGCGTCGGGGGTCTGCGGCTTGTCCGGCGACTTGCCGTCGCCGCCATCGTCCTTGCCCTCGAGGTCCTTCAGTTTGTCCTTGATCTTCTGAGCCAGGCTCTGATCGGTCTTTTCGTACTTCTCGGCGGCGGCCTTCAGGTTGTCGGCGTAGTCAACGAACGCCGCGCTCACCTTCTTGGACGCAGTGTCGATCGCAGAACCGATCTGCGCCCCTGCTTCACCACTCCGAAAACCCCGTGCCACACCAGCCAGACTGGCCAGGGCTTTCCCGACATCCGATCCGGACAGCGACGTTCCGATGTCGGCGATCGTCGAGCCGACCGCTTTCAGCGCGGCCGGTTCGACACGCAGTTGCGCTGTCACCTGACTCCGCCGGGGAACAAGTCCGACGGCGCCCCGTATTGCTTGTCCCAACCAACCCAGGCCACGTCGGTCGGGCCTACGCGGCTCTTGATGACCTGCCATGTGCCGTCGGCCCCTTCACGAAACAGACCGACATAGTTGCCCGAAGCCCCGCCGTGCACCGCGTCGACTTCAAGCGGCGTCCCCGCGTAGCTGAACGGGTCGCCGTTCACCTCTTTCATCGTGGCGTCTAGAAACGCCCATATCCCGGACGTGTTGAACGTCTTGACTTCCAGTTTCGCCTTCTTGCCGTTCAACTGGCTCGCGATGTCGCCGACAGCGCGCTGGACCACCGCACTTTCGGTGGGCGACGTCGACGGATCGGCGCACGCCATCGGCGCCATCAGCAAGCTCGCCCCGAGCACCAAAACCAGAGCACATGTCTTTCTCACGCCTTACCCCTTTGCTGAATTCGTATTAGACGGCGGAACCAGATAAGTGATGTTCGAACTCCAGGGCGACTCTTCGCTCACATGTTGCGGTCCGCTGCCCCCGGCACCCGTGTTGTTCGATCCGATGAGCGTGATGTTCCCGCCCGTGGAACTCTCCACGAACTCGACATGCTGATCGTGCCCTGCTCCGAATATGGCTACCGCCCCTGGCGGTGGCGTCTGCCCTGCGGGCACCGTCTGCCAGCCCTTGCTCTGCAACGTGTTGTACAGGTTGTTGACGCTGACAGTCTGTTCGCTGGGATCGAGCATGCCCGACTTGACCAAGACGGCGCTCGCGAAGTTCGCGCAACATTCGGTGGGATCGATGCCTTTCTGCATCGGCAGATCGCTGTTGTTCATCAAGTCGGTAGCCCACCGACCCTTGTACTGCTTGGCGATTTCCACGGGATCCTTCCCCGCGGGTGTCGAGTCGGGCTTCTCCGGGTGGTCGGGCTGGTCGCCCTTGTCATCCGGGTTCTTCGCGGAACCATCGTCCGGCTTGTCCTGTTTGGCGTCCTTGATGTTGTCGAGGTCCTTGATCGCGTCCTTCAGTGTCTGCGCGAGATCGCTGTCCTCCCTTTCGATCTGCGCGAGAAGCTGTTTCAACTGCAGGGACCCGGTAGCCGAGAGCTGACGCAGCGTCATGGCGACGACGGGACTCAGCTGCGCGTATCGCTCCAACACGCTGCCCGATCGCACCGACACCGTTCCGTCCGACGCGACCTGCCAACCTTGCTGTTCCAGCCGCTGAACGCCCTGCACCACGGCGTTCTGCGCACTGACGAGCCGCGACCCGCCGTCGGACAGCACCGACTGCACCCGCTGGGTCGCCGTCACGACCTGTCGCTGATCAGCCAATCTGTCCGTGCCCGCCTTGGTAGCCGCATCGGAGCCGGAGCCCTCCCACTGGGCACGCAACCGAGCGACCGCCCGCCGGCCCTGCTCCAACCGCTCCTGCATCGCGCCTACCTGCGCGCCAAGTTGATCACCCAGCTGGGTGAATGCGTTGAAGTTCGCGGCGGTGACATCCGCGACGGTGATGGTCACCGAGAAATTCTGTCACCGGTTTCCCTGTGCGATTCCTGGAAATCTGCTGGTCAGTGGCTGATGCCGTCCAGTGGTGGCGCGTTGGCAGCCATCAATGCGAACATATGTTCGTGTCGGGCCCACCCACCGCTCCGCAGGCTCAGGCTCAATCGCCTGCTCCGCAGGCCGCTATCCTGCACGCTGATCTCGACTCGTTCTACGCATCGGTCGAGCAGCGCGACGATCCGGCACTGCGTGGCCGCCCGGTGATCGTCGGCGGAGGTGTGGTGCTGGCGGCCAGCTACGAGGCCAAGGCGTTCGGGGTCCGCACGGCGATGAGCGGTGGTCAGGCCCGGACGCTGTGTCCGCAAGCCATCGTGGTGCCGCCGCGGATGTCGGCATATTCGGAGGCCAGCGGGCACGTCTTCGAGGTCTTTCACGACACCACGCCGGTGGTCGAGCCACTGTCGGTGGACGAGGCGTTTCTCGACGTGTCCGGGTTGGGGCGGGTCTCCGGCACTCCGGTGGAGATCGCCCGACGGCTGCGCGAGCAGGTCAGCGAGCAGGTCGGCCTGCCCATCACCGTCGGCATCGCACGCACCAAGTTCCTGGCCAAGGTGGCCAGTCAGGTGGCCAAACCGGACGGGCTGCTGTTGGTCCCGCCCGATCGCGAACTGGCGTTCCTGCATCCGTTGCCGGTGCGCCGGCTGTGGGGTGTGGGCGCAAAAACGGCCGAGAAGCTCCACGCCCACGGGATCGAGACCGTCGCCGATGTGGCCGAGCTGCCCGAGTCGGCCCTGCGGCCCATGGTCGGCGGTGCGATGGCACGACAGCTGTATGCGTTGTCGCGCAACATCGACCGACGCCGGGTGACGACGGGGGTCCGGCGCAGTTCGGTCGGCGCCCAACGCGCGCTCGGCCGGCGCGGCAATACGATGTCGGCCGCGGAGGTGGATGTCGTGGTGGTCAACCTCGTCGACCGCATCACCCGCAGGATGCGCGGGGCCGGCCGGACCGGCCGCACCGTTGTATTGCGTTTGCGCTTCGATGATTTCGGCCGGGCCACCCGGTCGCACACCCTGCCCCGGGCCACCGCATCGACCGACGCGATCCTGGCCGCGGCCCGCGCACTGGTGACGGCCGCAGCTCCCCTGATCGCCGAGCGTGGGCTCACCCTGATCGGGTTCGCGGTGTCCAACATCGACCACCAGGGCAGCCAGCAGTTGGAGCTGCCTTTCGACTCCGAACCCGATCCGGTCGCGATCGACGGTGCCATCGACGAGGTGCGGCAGCGGTTCGGTAACGCGATGCTGACCCGCGGCGTGCTGGTCGGGCGTGATCCCGGTCTGGAGATGCCGACGCTGCCCTACTAGAAGTAGTTGCGCGTGCTAAAAGAACTGTCCGGCAATGAATCCCGCGAGCAGTACGGCGAACCCACCGATCTCGCCGACGATGAGCGCGATCATCCCGGCGTGCAGTGCGCCGGTGGGGTGTTCGAACTGGTTGGTGGTGTCGCGCTTGGCACCGTGCTCGATGTAGGCGGCGATGGCGACGACGAAGAACAGCACGAGCACCATGGCGGCGGTGAGGTTGACCCAGGTGGGCCAGGCGCTGAGTTCGACGAAGACGGCGACCAGCAGCGTCGCGAAGGAGTACAGCAGCGCGGCCCGGTGGGCGATGTCGACGTACGGGTGGGCCAGGTGGTTCTCGCTGGTGGCCATCTGACGGTACTTCCACACCCCCAGCACCAGGGCCAGCAGGAAGATCAGGCCGGCGGCGAGCAGGGTGATGGCGGTGTCGATGCCGAGTTCCGCGTGCATCGCGTGAGTTTACGAGCCTGTCGAATACCGCCGGTCACGCGCAGTGCGGTATTGCGTGCCAGCACGCCGGCAGCACTGGCCGGGACGATCACCCGGGAACCCGGCCCCATCCAGCGTTGCCGCGGCATCACGAGTCGCCGGTGCCGGCGTTCATATTCGTGCAGTGCTTTCGAGGGGTCGTCCCGGTAGGCCGCCACGCACTCGGAAAGTGTTGCCGCACCGGCAATCGCCAGGCTCGATCCGTCCCCGAGGAGCGATACACACGAGGCCGCGTCACCGAGCAGAACGATCCGCCCGCACGACCAGGTGTCCATACGGACACGGCTGACCGAGTCGAAATAGATGTCGGGCGCCTCCCGCACCTGCCGCAGCAGGTCGGGTACCTGCCACCCCATGCCGGCGTAAGTGCGGGCGACGACGTCTCTGTGCGCCGACGAGTCGCGATGGTCGAAGTCCGGCAGCGCCGGATGGCGGAAGATGAACGCGGCGATCCCGCGGCCGGTCGCCGGGTGTACCGCCGCCAGGCGTCCGGGCTCGTTGTACATGAAGACGGTGTCGCCTTCGACCTCGTCGGCCAGGTCCACGGTGGCGACGTACATTCCGAGATGTTCGACAAGCCCTCCACCGAACGCCAATTCCCTTACCCGCGAGTGCAATCCATCGGCACCGACCACCAGATCGAACTGCTGAGGCTTCGCACATTCGAAGCCGACCTCTACCCCCGCCGCAGTCTGGTCGAACGCGGTGACCGTGTCGCCGTATCGGAACTCGGCGGCGTTGCGACCGGCATCGGCCAGGATCGAGGCAAGGTCGCTACGGGGAATCTCGATCCCATCTCCCCATTGCATCGGCGCCCACCCGATCCGCCGGCCGCGGCGGTCGACCGCGCCGATCCCGGTGGCACGGGTTGCCGCAGACCTGAGCGCAGGCAGCACGCCCATCCGTTCCGCGACGTCGTAGGCGGGACCCCGCACATCGACCGGACTGCCGCTGGACCGGTCTCCACTGGCGCGTTCCACGACGGTGACCGCCATTCCCGACCGAGCCAGCCAGTACGCCGCGGTAGATCCGGCCACCCCGGCTCCCACAATGAGCACTGTTTCCACCCGAGTGCCTTTCTGCAGTCATTGCAATATTGCACTTACTGCAGTTATACACTCGATGCATGTCCACCGAAAGCACCGCCGGCTCTCTACGTGAGCGCAAGCGTGAGCGCACCCGTGCCGCCATCGTCGACGCCGCACTGAAGCTGTTCGCCGCCAACGGATACGACGGCACGACGGTGGCCGATATCGCCACGGCGGCTGATATCGCACCGCGCACGTTCTTCAGCTATTTCGCCAGCAAGGACGACGTGCTGTTACCCGGTGCCGACGCCCGGGTACAGGCGGCCATCGACGCCATTGCCGAGCGCGGGCCCGAGGATCGTCCGGCTGACGTGCTGCTGCGTGCCCTCGGCTCGGTGATCGACGGTGGCCACGACTTCGCCGACGAGCAGGGCGCGCTGCGGTTCCGGCTGGTTCAGACCATTCCGGCGATCCGGGGACGAGCACTGCAGTACCAACTCGACGCTCAGCGGGAGATCGCGCAGCACCTGCAGAAGGCGTACGCGGACGAACTCGACGACATCGGTGCGGGTGCCATCGTCGGGGCCTTCGTCGGCGCGGTGACCGGCGCCGTCCAGGCCATGGTGGACACCGGCATACCCGCGGGCCACCAGGCCCGCGCCCTGGCCTTGCGGCGGGCCACCGAGATTGCGCTGCAGCCGTGGCAGCGGAACTCAACATGAAATCTGAGTAGTGTCCCCCATCCGCAGCATCCCGGACTACGACAAGCTGCGAAACATGAACGCATTCAACGACTCATCCAAGGTCACCGCCGCATTCTTCCTCCAGGCCGCCATCGCCTTCGCTGCAAGTTTTCTGGGTCTGCTCGGCGGGGTCCTGTTCCTGCCTCTTGACCTGTGGCAGCGCCTGTTCCTTGCGATGACGGTCCTGTTCCTCGTGACGAGCTCGTTCACCCTGGCCAAGGTCATCCGCGATCAGCAGGAAGCCACCACCATCCGGGTCCGGCTCGATGAGGCCCGAATGGAAAAGCTGATCGCCGAACACAATCCGTTCACCTCAGCCGCCTGAGGCCCACTCCAGGAGTTCGTCGGCCGGCCAGGTGTTGACGATGCGCTCGATCGGCACCTCGGCGTCCAGCGCCCGCTGGGCCCCGTAGCCGAGAAAATCCAGCTGGCCGGGTGCGTGTGCATCGGTGTCGATACTGAACACGCAGCCGATCTCCAGCGCCATCGTCAGCAGCCGGGTCGGCGGGTCGCGCCGCTCGGGACGGGAATTGATCTCGACCGCCGTGCCGTGCTCGAGGCAGGCTGTGAAGACTTTCTCGGCATCGAATTTCGACTCGGGCCGCATGCCGCGGCCGCCGGTGACCAGGCGTCCGGTGCAGTGCCCCAGCACATCTGTGTGCGGATTCGAGACGGCCTTGACCATGCGCCGGGTCATGGCCTCCGAGTCCATCGCCAGCTTGGAGTGCACACTGGCCACCACCACGTCCAGGCGTTCCAGCAGTTCGGGCTCCTGGTCCAGCGATCCGTCTTCGAGGATGTCGACTTCGATCCCGGTCAGGATCCGCATCGGGGCCACAACCTCGCGTATCTCCTCGATGACGTCGAGCTGCTCGCGTAACCGGTCCGGGGACAGCCCGTTGGCGATCTTGAGCCGTGGCGAGTGGTCGGTCAACGCACAGTACTCGTGCCCGAGGTCGCGTGCAGCCAGCATCATCTCCTCGATCGGGGCGGATCCGTCCGACCAGTTGGAGTGCACGTGTAGATCTCCCCGGAGTGCGGCCCGCACCTCGCCGCCCCCGAGATCGACAGCCGCCTCACGTAATTCGGCGAGGGTGTCGGGCTCCCGGCCGGCCCAGGCCTGGGCGATCACCTTCGCGGTCTTGGGCCCCACCCCTGACAACGACTGCCAACCGTTCGTCGCACCGAGGCGTTCCCGTTGTGCATCGGACAGCGCCTCGACGATGTCGGCCGCGTTGCGGTAGGCCATCACCCGTCTCGGGTCCTCCCGGGCGCGATCCTTGTAGTACGCGATCTGACGTAGCGCGGTCACCGGGTCCATGGGCACTGCTCAGCAGTCGCCCGGCTGCGCCGCGCAGTGCGGCGTGGTGCCCGGGAACCGGTAGCGATGTGTCGCCACCCAGCGGTAGACGGCGTTCTGCAGTTGACGCACCCCGGGCACCCGGTACACGCGCAACGGAATCCGGGTGCCGAACCCGGCCGAGACGGCGGCGTTGATCGCTTCGGCGCCGCGGTACACCTCGCCCGAGGAGTCCTGCCACCACGCTGCTTCGAGCATCTGGTCGGCCGGCACGCCGAGCCGGTCAGCGGTTCCGGCGGCCTGAAATGGCGCGGTCCGCAGATCGCCGGTGCGCTGCCGGCTCGTCAGAGCGTTGACGCTGCGGGTGCACATGCCGCAGTTGCCGTCGAAGTACAGGACGCCGTTCATACCTCCAGTGTGCCCGCATCGGGACGGGCATTTGCGCCATATGACGGGCACCCCTACAGTGGATTGAGCAATTCCTCAATCCATCAATTCGTCAGGTCCTGCCATGTCTCGGCTACTGCCCAATCGCGGTGACTACACCGAACTGCCGCGGTCGTGGCGCCGCGACATCCTCGCCGGGGTGACCGTCGGCGTGGTGGCACTCCCGTTGGCGTTGGCTTTCGGGATCAGCTCGGGGGTGGGGGCCGCCGCAGGGTTGGTCACGGCAGTGGTGGCGGGCCTGGTCGCGGCCGTGTTCGGCGGTTCGCACGTGCAGGTGTCCGGCCCGACGGGAGCGATGGCGGTGGTCCTCGCACCGATCGTCGCGCAACACGGACTCGCCAGCATCGCGCTGGTGACGGTGGTCGCGGGCGTGGTGGTGCTGGCTGCCGGTGTCACCGGGTTGGGCCGGGCAGTGACGTTCATCCCGTGGCCGGTGATCGAGGGGTTCACCCTGGGCATCGCGATGATCATCTTCCTGCAGCAGGTCCCCGCCGCATTCGCCCAGCAGGCGCCCGCCGGTGAGCGCACGCTGCCCGCCGCGATCACGGTGATCGCCCAGGCGGACTGGACCGCCGCGGCGAAAACCCTTGGGGTGGTTGGGGTTGTCGCGCTCTTGATGGTCGCACTCCCCCGGGTGCACCGCTCGATCCCCGAGTCGCTGACGGCGGTCATCGTGGTCACCGTGCTGGTCAGCCTCCTCGACATCCCGGTGGCCGCGATCGGTGAGCTGCCGTCGCATCTGCCCACCCCGGTGCTCCCCCACGCTGATCTGGGAGCCTTGCGCACCCTGCTCGGCGCGGCACTGGCCATCGCCGCGCTGTCGGCCATCGAATCGTTGCTCTCGGCGCGGGTTGCGGCCACCATGTCACCGACCGGACCGTACGATCCCGATCGCGAGTTGGTCGGGCAGGGTTTGGCGTCGGTGACTTCGGGCGTTTTCGGCGGTATGCCCGCAACGGGCGCGATCGCCCGCACCGCGGTCAACGTCCGGGCCGGTGCCCGAACACGCGTCGCGGCGATCGTGCACTCACTGGTGCTGCTGGGTGTGGTCTATCTGGCGACCGGGCCGGTCTCGACCATTCCGCTCGCCGCGCTGGCCGGAGTGCTGATGGTGACGTCGTTCCGGATGATCTCGGCGGGCACGGTGCGAAAGATCCTGCGCTCCACCCGTTCCGATGCACTGACTTTCGTGCTGACCGCGGCGGTGACCGTGTGCTTCGACCTGATCGAGGCCGTCGAGATCGGCATTGTCGTCGCCGCATTCTTCGCGTTGCGTTCCGTGGCGAGGCGCAGCAGCGTGGTACGCGAGGAACTTCCGGGTCCGATCCTGCCCGGCGACGACGAGATCGCGCTGCTGCGGCTCGACGGTGCGATGTTCTTCGGTGCCGCCGAACGCATTTCGAACGCGATCGTGGACACCGAACATCCACACACGTCCGTCGTCATCATCCGGATGTCACAACTCGGCATGCTCGACGCCACCGGCGCCCACACCCTCGCCGAGATAGCCACCGAACTGGAGTCGCGCGGGATCACGGTGATCATCAAGGGCGTCCGACCCGAACACGCCGAGTTGTTGGCCAACGTCGGCGTGTTCGAGTCACTACGGCACGAGAACCATCTGGTCGATTCGCTCGACGACGCGATCGCACATGCGCGAACGCACGTCAGCGCTAGGTGACCGTACGGATCAGCTTCTTGTTCACGAACTCGTCCATGCCGAACCTGCCGAGCTCGCGTCCGAAACCGGACCGCTTGATGCCGCCGAAAGGCAACTCGGCCCCTTCGGCACCGACCGCGTTGACAAACACCATGCCCGCATCGATCCGGTCGGCCACGCGCGCGGCCTGATCGGCGTCGGTGGTGAAGACGTAGGAACCCAATCCGAACGGGGTGTCGTTGGCGATCTCGACGGCCTCGTCTTCCGAACCCGCCTTGTACACCACGGCCACCGGACCGAAGAGCTCCTGGCGGTAGGCGTCATTGTCCGCGGTGACTCCGGTGAGCACGGCAGGCGGATAGAACGCACCGCGGCGCTCACCTGCCGACTTGAGCTCGGCACCTTGAGCGACGGCGGCCTTGACCTGTTGCTCGAGCCTTTCGGCAGCCAGTTCCGAGGACAGCGGGGCGATGCCGTCGGCGGCCGCCAGCAGCTTGTCGGTGAACTTGGTCAGGAAGTCGTCGTAGATGTCCTCCGCGACGATGAACCGCTTGGCGGCGTTGCAGGCCTGCCCGGTGTTCTCCATCCGGCCCTCGACGGCGGCTTCCACCGTCGCGTCGAGGTCATCGGTGGACAGCAGGATGAACGGGTCGGACCCGCCGAGTTCCAGCACGCACTTCTTGAGGTTGCGGCCGGCGATCTCGGCCACTGCCGCACCCGCCCGCTCGGAACCCGTCAGCGACACCGCGGCCACCCGGGGGTCGGCGATGATCTCGGCAACCTGGTCGTTGGTGGCACGGATGTCGACGTAGGCGCCTTGCGGGAGCCCGGCTTCCAGGAAGATCAGCTGCAGCAGCTCGGCGGATTCAGGGCACTGCGGCGCGTGCTTGAGCAGAATTGTGTTGCCCACGATCAGGTTTGGTCCGGCGAAGCGGGCGACCTGGTAGTAGGGGTAGTTCCACGGCATGATCCCGAGCAGCACACCGACCGGACCTCGCTTGACCACCGCATTGCCTTCGCCCTCGAGCAGGGTGATCTCCTCGTCGGCGAGGAACTTCTCGGCGTTGTCGGCGTAGTACTGGTAGATGGCGGCGCTGAAGTCGACCTCGCCCAGGGCCTGGTCGCGCGGCTTACCCATCTCACGGACGATGACGTCGGCGAGCTGCTCGCGACGCTGCTCGTGCAGGGCGGCGACCTTACCGATGAGCGCGGCCCGCTCGGCCACCGTGGTGGTGCGTGCCCAGGTACGGCCGGTCTTGGCGGCAGCTTCGATTGCAGCCTGGATCTCGGCGTCGGTCGAGGTCGGGTAGGTGGCGACCACCTTGGCGGTCGCCGGATCGGTGACTGCGTACTCGCTCATGTCTACTCCCAGATGGTCTGATCGCGTGATTCCGCATATTTCCCTGCCCGAGACTACCGATTGCGGCGGCCAAATGGCACCGAAGATACGGAATCAGCACGGATCCGGTTCGTCCGGAATGAATGCCACGACGGGGCTAGTTTGTGAAGGCGTGCGCTTCGCCTTCAAAACATCCCCGCAGAACACGACCTGGGCCGACATGCTTGCCATCTGGAAAGCGGCCGACACGATCGACGTCTTCGAATCCGGCTGGACGTTCGACCACTTCTATCCGATCTTCTCCGACTCGTCCGGGCCCTGCCTCGAGGGCTGGACGACGCTGACCGCGCTGGCCCAGGCCACTGAGCGGTTGCGCGTCGGCGTGCTCGTCACCGGTATCCACTACCGCCATCCCGCCGTGCTGGCGAATATGGCCTCGGCACTCGACATCGTCTCCAACGGTCGCCTCGAGCTCGGCATCGGCGCCGGCTGGAACGAGGAGGAATCTGGTGCCTACGGAATCGAGTTGGGCTCGATCAAGGAACGCTTCGACCGGTTCGAGGAGGCCTGCGAGGTCCTGAAAGGACTGCTGACACAGGACACGACGACGTTCGACGGCAAGTTCTACCAACTCAAGGATGCCCGCAACGAGCCCAAGGGCCCGCAGCAGCCGCATCCGCCGTTCTGCATCGGCGGCAGTGGTGAGAAGCGCACGCTGCGCATCACCGCGAAGTACGCCGATCACTGGAATTTCGTGGGCGGTCCGCCCGAGGAGTTCGCCCGCAAGCGCGATGTGCTGGCCGCGCATTGCGCCGATCTCGGCCGCGACCCCAAGGAGATCACCCTGTCGGCGCACGTGCGGCTGGGTCCGGACCACGATGTCGCGAAGGTAGTCGACGAGGCGGCGGCGCTGGGCGCTGAAGGCCTGGATCTGGCGATCATCTACCTGCCGCCACCCTACGATCCGGCCGTGCTGGAACCGTTGGCCGAGGCGATCAGGGACTCAGGTCAGCTCACCGTCTGACACAAACAGCTACGCCCTCGGACCGGCGTTTTTGCGTCGATTCGAGGGCGTCGTGGGCTGTGACGGATACCCGTCAGAAACCGAAGCGAAGTAGCTCGTCCGCGGTGGCCAGGCGCTCGTTCTTGGCCGGGAACTCGCGGCTCTTCATCGGATGACGGAACAATGACCAGGCAATACGACCCATCCGCGACCGGCTGATCGGGTTGATGTACACGGTGAACACTCCTGCGAATTACTGGTTGCTGTACCCGTAGTTCTACGTTACCGCAGCACTCTCACCACGTCATTAGATACCCGCCATCCGGCAAACAGCATGAGGCGCGCCGGATAAACATCAGATGTTTCTGATGTGACTAGAGTGGCGATTGGGGCGTCAGAATCGGGCCTTTCCGAGATGCACATCACATTTCGACGCTGTCCGAGGCCTCCGCCAACTGTGATGCAGGTCACGACAGTTAATTAAGGAATCTCTCAAAATTGCCTTATCAGGCCCGCGCCAACTCCTCGTCGAGGAACTCCGGCGGGTAGTCGTCGAGGTCGTCCGAAGTCATGGCGATCTCGTCGGGACCGTCCGGCTCCGGCGGCGTGCTCAGCCGCAACCAACTGACCGCCGCGATCACGAAGCATCCGAACACCAACGGGTACCACCCGCTCGCGAGCTGGCCGGTCCAGAAGCGCCGCAGGTCCAGGAAATTCCAGTACACCCCGCTGAAGTACATGGTGGTGTGGTTGCGGCCGGGCCGGTGCAGTGTCCACATGAAGGTCAAGGCGAGCAGCCCGGCGGCCCGGTACGCCCAGCCACGGGCCCACCGACCGTTCGTCGTGCACGCCTTCGCGACGAGCCAGAAGATCGCGGGGGCGAACCACACCCAGTGCGCCGCCCAGCTGAACGGCGACACCGCGCAACCGGTCAAACCCACCAGCACCACGGCCAGAGCTCGCTCGCCTCGTCGGTGCGCCCAAGCGGCGAGGGCCAGGCACGCCGCGAGTACCAGCAGGCTCACGACAATCCACAGCCACTCCGGCCGCGGGTTCGGGGCGAAGTACCGGGCCAGAAATCCGTTGATCGACTGGTTGGCCAGGTGGTCGATCGAGCTGATGTGGGCGGTGTCGCCGAGGTGAGTCCAGAACCAGGCGCTGTCTTTCGGCAGCAGGGGCCAGGTGAGCGCCGCCGTCGCGACGAAAGTGACCAAGGCCGTGGCCGAGGTACGCCACTGCCGCGTGAGCAACAGATATGGGAGGAACACGAGCGGGGTGAGCTTGATCCCCGCGGCCAGGCCCAAGCCGATCCCCCGCCACCGGGCGCCGTCGGGCCGCAGCAGATCGAGGATCACGACCGCCATCAGCAGGACATTGATCTGTCCCCACCAGAGCGTGGCCTGCACCGGTTCGACGTCGACGACGATCACCGCGAGCGCCGCGCTCATCACGCCGAGCCGCAGGTCGGCGCGGATCCCGGCCAGCCGCAGGATCCGCCACGCGATGAGCGCCAGCAAGCAGATCGACAGGGCCAGCAGAACGTACTTGGCGACGTCGAAACCCAGCCAGGCGAACGGGGCCAGGACGAAGGCCGCGAACGGCGGGTACACGAACCAGGCGCCGCGCAGCGCCGGTTCCTGGTAGAGGCTCCTACCGTCCCAGGAAGCGTGGACGCCGGCGCGGTAGGTGTCCAGGTCGAAGTTGTTCTCGGTCAACCCGAAGAAATGGGTCCCGAACGGCACCAGGTGGTTGTGCACCACCACCGCCAGGACAGCCAGAGCTACTGCACCCACGACGACGCGACGTCGCAGCCTCACCTCTCCACCCCCCCTGGTTGGCGAGTCGAAACGCGGAAACCTAGCGCTGCGGCGCTGCCGTCGGCTTGATCACCACCGGCAGAGCGGTGTTGCCCATCAGGTAGCGGTCGACACCCGCGGCGGCGGCCCGGCCCTCGGCGATCGCCCACACGATCAGCGACTGTCCACGACCCATGTCACCGGCGACGAATACGCCGGGCACCGAGCTCTGGAAGTTTTCGTCGCGGGAGACGTTTCCACGGTCGGTCAGCTCGACGCCGAGCTTGCTCAGCAAGCCTTCCTTCTCCGGTCCGACGAAGCCCATGGCGAGCAGCACCAGGTCGGCCTTGAGCTCGAAGTCGGTCCCTTCGACCTTCTCGAACTTGCCGGCATTCATCTTGACCTCGTGCGCACGCAGGCCGGTGACACGACCGTCGGCGCCGGTGAATTCCTCGGTGTTGACCGAGAACACGCGCTCGCCGCCCTCTTCGTGAGCGGAGGACACGCGGAACATCAGCGGGTAGGTCGGCCACGGGGTCGAGTCCGCGCGGGTCTCCGGCGGGCGCGGCATGATCTCGAACTGGTGGATGCTGGCCGCACCCTGCCGGTGCGAGGTGCCCAGGCAGTCCGCGCCGGTGTCGCCACCGCCGATGATGATGACGTGCTTGTCCTTGGCCGTGATCGGCGGCTGGCCGTTCTCGTCGAGGACATCATCGCCGAGCTGAACCCGGTTGGCCCAGGGCAGGAATTCCATGGCCTGGTGGATGCCGTCGAGCTCGCGGCCCGGGATCGGCAGGTCACGCCATGCGGTGGCACCGCCGGCCAGCACGACCGCGTCGTAGTTCAGCCGCAGCTGCGCGACGGTGATGTCGACGCCGACGTTGACGCCGGGCCGGAACTGGGTGCCTTCGGCCGCCATCTGCTCCAGACGCCGGTCGATGTGGCGCTTTTCCATCTTGAACTCGGGGATGCCGTAGCGCAGCAGGCCGCCGATGCGGTCGGCGCGCTCGAACACCGTGACGGTGTGACCGGCGCGCGTGAGCTGCTGGGCGGCGGCCAGTCCGGCCGGTCCGGACCCGACGACGGCGACCTTCTTGCCGGTCTGCACGTCGGGCATCTTCGGGACAACCCAGCCCTGGTCGAAGGCGTTGTCGATGAGCTCGACCTCGACCTGCTTGATGGTCACCGGATCCTGGTTGATGCCAAGGACACACGACGCCTCACACGGGGCAGGGCACAGCCGTCCGGTGAACTCCGGGAAGTTGTTGGTGGCGTGCAGCCGCTCGATCCCGTCGCGCCACCGGTCCTTGTAGACCAGGTCGTTCCACTCCGGGATCAGGTTCCCCAGCGGGCAGCCGTTGTGGCAGAACGGGATACCGCAGTCCATGCATCGCGATGCCTGGTCCCGCAGCTTGTCGTGGGAGAAGTCCTCGTAGACCTCTTTCCAGTCCTTCAGGCGCAGCGGAACCGGCCTGCGGGTCGGGAGTTCCTTCGAGGTGTGCTTGAGGAAACCGCGCGGATCAGCCATTGGCGGCCGCCATGATCGCCTCGTCCACGTTGTCGCCGGCCTGTTCGGCGGCGGCGATGGCGGCCAGGACGCGCTTGTAGTCGCGCGGCATGACCTTCACAAAGTTCTTCAACTCGTTAACCCAATCAGACAGGACCCGTTGTCCCACAGCCGAATCGGTTGCGTCGACGTGGGCGGTGAGGATGCCCTTCAACCATTCGGCGTCAGAAGCCTCCAAAGCTTCCAGCTCCACCATCTCGGTGTTCAGGTTCTCGCCCAGCACGCCGGCCGGGTCGTAGACGTAGGCGACACCGCCGGACATGCCCGCCGCGAAGTTGCGGCCGGTGGGTCCGAGGATGACGACCTTGCCGCCGGTCATGTACTCGCAGCCGTGGTCGCCCACGCCCTCGACGACCGCGTGGGCGCCGGAGTTACGGACCGCGAACCGCTCACCGACCTGGCCGCGCAGGAACGCCTCGCCGCTGGTGGCACCGAACAGCGCGACGTTGCCGGCGATGATGTTGTCCTCGGCGGCGAAGTCGGCCGGCGCCTCTTCGGCCGGGCGGACCACGATCCGGCCACCCGAGAGGCCCTTGCCGACGTAGTCGTTGGCGTCGCCGTAGACCCGCAGCGTCATGCCCTTGGGTACGAACGCGCCGAAGCTGTTGCCTGCGGAACCGTCGAACGTGATGTCGATCGTGCCATCCGGAAGTCCTTGCCCGCCATAGGCCTTGGTGACCTCGTGGCCGAGCATGGTGCCCACCGTGCGGTTGACGTTCGTGATCTTTGTCGAGAAACGGACGGGCGAAGCGGAATCCAGGGCCTCGCGGCTCTGGGTGATCAGCTGCTGATCGAGCGCCTTGTCCAGACCGTGGTCCTGACGGGAGCTGCAGTACAGGTCCTGGTTCATGAACGCCGACTCGGGCTCGTAGAGCACCGGCGTCAGGTCCAGCTTGTGGGCCTTCCAGTGCTTGGCGGCCTGGGTGGTGTCCAGGGCGCCGACCTGGCCGACCATCTCGTTGACGGTCCGGAAGCCCAACTGCGCCATGAGTTCACGCACTTCTTCGGCGATGAACATGAAGAAGTTCTCGACGAACTCGGGCTTGCCGTTGAACCGTTCGCGCAGCACCGGGTTCTGGGTGGCCACACCCACCGGGCAGGTGTCGAGGTGGCAGACGCGCATCATGATGCAGCCCGAAACCACCAGCGGCGCAGTGGCGAAACCGAATTCCTCGGCGCCCAGCAGCGCGGCGACCACGACGTCGCGGCCGGTCTTGAGCTGACCGTCGACCTGGACCACGATGCGGTCGCGCAGCCCGTTGAGCAGCAGGGTCTGCTGTGTCTCGGCCAGGCCCAGCTCCCACGGTGCACCAGCGTGCTTCATCGAGGTGAGCGGGGTCGCTCCGGTGCCGCCGTCGTGGCCGGAGATCAGCACGACGTCGGCATGGGCCTTGGAGACACCCGCGGCGACTGTGCCAACGCCGTTCTCGGACACCAGCTTCACGTGCACACGCGCGGCCGGGTTGGCGTTCTTCAGGTCGTGGATCAGCTGCGCCAGATCCTCGATCGAGTAGATGTCGTGGTGCGGCGGCGGCGAGATCAGGCCGACACCCGGGGTCGAGTGCCGCACCTCGGCCACCCACGGGTAGACCTTGTGTCCCGGAAGCTGGCCACCCTCACCAGGCTTTGCACCCTGGGCCATCTTGATCTGGATGTCAGAGCAGTTGGTCAGGTAGTGGCTGGTGACACCGAACCGGCCGGATGCGACCTGCTTGATGGCGCTGCGGCGCCAGTCGCCGTTCTCCTCCGGCTCGAAGCGATGCACGCTCTCGCCGCCCTCACCCGAGTTCGACCGTCCGCCAAGGCGGTTCATCGCGATGGCCAGCGTCTCGTGTGCCTCGGCCGAGATCGAGCCGTAGCTCATCGCACCCGTGGAGAAGCGCTTGACGATCTCGGAGGCCGGCTCGACCTCGTCGATGGAGATCGGCTGGCGGACACCGTCACGGAACTTCAGCAGACCGCGCAGCGAGGCCATCCGCTCGCTCTGGTCGTCGACCAGTGCGGTGTACTCCTTGAAGATCGAGTACTGACCGGTGCGGGTCGAGTGCTGCAGCTTGAACACCGTGTCCGGGTTGAACAGGTGGTACTCGCCTTCGCGGCGCCACTGGTACTCGCCGCCGACCTCGAGCTCGCGGTGGGCGCGCTCGTCGGGACGGTCGAGGTAGGCCAGTGAGTGGCGGGCGGCGACGTCGGCGGCGATGTCATCAAGGTCGATGCCGCCCACTGGGCAGCTCAGCCCGACGAAGTACTGGTCCAGCACGTCCTGGGAGATGCCGATGGCCTGGAACAGCTGGGCACCGGTGTAGGACGCCAAGGTGGAGATGCCCATCTTGGACATCACCTTCAGCACGCCCTTGCCTGCGGCCTTGACGTAGTTGGCCTTGGCTTGATCACTGGTGATTCCGGCGATCACGCCCCGGTCGACCATGTCCTCGATCGACTCGAAGGCCATGTACGGGTTGACGGCGGCGGCGCCGAAGCCGCACAGCATCGCCATGTGGTGCACCTCGCGGGCGTCACCGGCCTCGACCACCAGGCCGACCTTGGTGCGGGTGCGCTCGCGAACCAGGTGGTGATGCACCGCCGCCACGGACAGCAGCGACGGGATCGGCGCCATGGTCTCGTTGGATTCGCGGTCGGACAGCACGATGATGCGGGCGCCCTCGCGGATGGCCTCCGACACCTTGGCGCGGACGTTGTCCAGCGCCTCTTTGAGGCCCTGGCCGCCCCGGTTGACCGGGTAGAGGCAGCGGATCACCGCGGCGCGCATGCCGTGCTTGTGGCCCCGGACCTCGTGGTCGGGGTCGACGCAGATCAGCTTGGACAGGTCGGCGTTGCGCAGGATCGGCTGCGAGAGCACGATCTGCCGGCACGATTCGGGACCCGGGTTGAGCAGATCGCCCTCGGGCCCGATCACGCCCTGCAGGCTGGTGACCACCTCTTCACGGATGGCGTCCAAGGGCGGGTTGGTGACCTGGGCGAACAGCTGCTGGAAGTAGTCGAACAGCATCCGCGGCCGGGCCGAGAGGATGGCGACCGGCGTGTCGGTACCCATCGAACCCAGCGCCTCGGCCCCGGTGCGCGCCATCGGCGCGACCAGCAGGTTCAGCTCCTCGTAGGTGTAGCCGAAGATCTGCTGGCGCAACACCACGCGGTGGTGCGGCATGCGGACGTAGTCGCCCGGCGGCAGCTCGTCGAGGGGGAACAGGCCCGCCTCGATCCACTCCTGGTAGGGCTGCTCGCTGGCGAGCTGAGCCTTGATCTCCTCGTCGGAGACGATGCGGCCCTGCGCGGTGTCCACCAGGAACATCCGGCCGGGCTGCAGCCGCAGCTTCTTGACGACGGTGGACGGGTCGAGCGGAAGGACGCCGGCCTCCGACGCCATCACGACCAGACCGTCGTCGGTCACCCAGATGCGCGAGGGGCGCAGGCCGTTGCGGTCGAGCACGGCGCCGATGACGGTGCCGTCGGTGAAGCACACCGAGGCCGGTCCGTCCCAGGGCTCCATGAGCGAGTCGTGGAATTCGTAGAAGGCACGGCGGGCGGGATCCATGGACTCGTGGCGTTCCCACGCCTCGGGGATCATCATCAGCACCGCGTGCGGCAGGCTGCGGCCACCGAGGTGCAGTAGCTCGAGCACCTCGTCGAAACGGGCGGTGTCCGATGCGCCGGGGGTACAGACCGGCACGATCTTGTCGAGACCGTCGGTGCCGAACACGTCGGTGCGGATCAGCGCCTCACGGGCGCGCATCCAGTTCTCGTTACCAGTGACGGTGTTGATCTCGCCGTTGTGGGCGATCCGCCGGAACGGGTGGGCCAGCGGCCAGGACGGGAACGTGTTGGTGGAGAAGCGGGAGTGCACGATGCCCAGCGCGCTGGTCATCCGCTCGTCCTGCAGGTCCAGGTAGAACGCCTTGAGCTGCGGCGTGGTCAGCATGCCCTTGTAGACGAAGGTCTGACCGGACAGGCTCGGGAAGTACACCGTCTCGCGACCGGGGCCGTCCTGGCCCGGGCCCTTGGTGCCCAGCTCGTGTTCGGCGCGCTTGCGCACGACGTAGGCCTTGCGCTCCAGGTCCATGCCGGAGGCGCCGCCGATGAACAGCTGCCGGAACGTCGGCATGGCGTCGCGCGCTAGTGCGCCCAGCGAGGAGTCGTCGGTCGGCACCTGGCGCCAGCCGAGGACCTTCAGACCCTCGGCCTCGACGATCTTCTCCACGGCCTCGGCCGCCGTCGACGCGTCGCGCGACGACTGCGGCAGGAAGGCGATGCCGGTGGCGTAGCTTCCGGCCTCGGGGAGTTCGAAATCGACTACCTCGCGCAGGAACGCATCGGGGACCTGCAGCAGGATGCCTGCGCCGTCGCCGGTGTTTGGTTCTGCTCCCTGGGCACCGCGGTGCTCCAGATTCACCAGTGCTGTGATCGCCTTGTCCACGATGTCCCGGCTGCGGCGACCATGGATGTCTGCCACCATTGCCACACCACACGCATCGTGTTCATATGCGGGGTTGTACAGCCCGACCTTGCTGGGCGCCATTCCCACCTTGCCCTTCAACACGCTTCTACGAAGAAGCCGGCTCGGCGTGGGCGCCTCCGTGCAGCACTGGACGACGGCTATGTCCCACACGCCATAAGTGGAGAAAACGATAAGGCAACTACCGTGGCAGATGCCAACTTAGCCAAGCCTAACTATACTTGCTTGGCGGCTCTGGAACACGCTTGCCGACTGATCGAAAAACCAGCGAATTCCACTGCAGCCCTTAGGGTTTCATGCCGACTCCGTCGAGGGCATCTCAGTCCCCGCCGGGCCCGGCAGTAGCCCCACGCGTCAATTTAGTTTGCCATACACATCACATTGTGTCGTTATAGTGCCGTTATATCAACAATCAATATTTGCAGGAAAGCTTAGTCAGATTCTTAGAATTGCATGATCAACGTCCCGAGGCCCGCGCAACGCCGCGCACGCCGGCCTCGGGCCGTAGGTCGAGACGCCGTAGCGACTGCGCATTGAGTGCCACGACAACCGTCGACGCTGACATCAGTATCGCTCCGACCGACATCGGCATTACAAAGCCGAGCGGAGCGGCCACTCCCGCGGCCAACGGCACCGAGATCAAGTTGTAACCCGCTGCCCACCAAAGGTTTTGCTTCATCTTCCGATACGACTGCCGGGAGAGTTCGATCACCGAGAGCACCGAACGGGGATCGGAGCTGGCCAGGATGACGCCTGCCGATGCGATGGCGACGTCGGTTCCCGCGCCGATCGCGATGCCGACGTCGGCCTGGGCCAGCGCGGGGGCATCGTTGACGCCGTCACCGACCATCGCCACGGTCAAACCTTCGTGCTGCAGTTCGGCGACCTTGGCGGCCTTGTCCTCGGGCCGCACCCCGGCGAATACCCGGTCGATACCCAGCTCTGTGGCCACCGCGGCAGCGACGGGCGCGGCGTCGCCGGTGATCATCACCACTTCGATGCCCAGGTCGTGCAGTGCATCGACGGCCTGCCTGGACTCGGGGCGGACCTCGTCGGCCAGCGCCAGCGCGCCGGCCACCTCCCCGTCGACCAGCACGTGGAGGACGGTCGCGCCGTCCCACTGCGCACTTGCCGGCAGGGCCGATCTTCCGGCTTGGTCGAGCAATGCAGGCCCACCGACCTGCACGCGCTGCCCACCGACCAGGGCACTGACGCCGACCGCGGGTGAGGAGCTGAAGTCGCTGGCCGGCGGGACGTCGAGGTCGCGGCGCTTCGCCGCGTCGACGATGGCGCGGGCCAGTGGATGTTCCGAGTCGGCCTCGGCGGCCGCTGCAAGCGCCAGCACATCGTCCTCGGGGCGGTCTGTGGTCGCCATCGCGGTGACCGCCGGCTCGCCCTTGGTCAGGGTGCCGGTCTTGTCGAACAGCACGGCCCCGACGGTGCGCATGATTTCCAATGCCAGCCGGTCCTTGATCAGCACGCCGCCGCGGGCCGCCCGCTCGGTCGCAATGGACACCACCAGCGGGATGGCCAGGCCCAGGGCATGCGGGCACGCGATGACCAGCACCGTGATCGTGCGCACCACGGCCTGGTCGGGTTCACCGAACAGGGTCCACGCCAGGGCTGTGATCAGCGCCGATCCGAGGGCGAACCAGAACAGCCAGCCCGCGGCCCGGTCGGCCAGCCGCTGCGCCCGCGACGAGGAGTTCATCGCCTCGCCTACCAACCGCTGGATGCCGGCCAGCGCGGTGTCGTCGCCGACGGCGGTGACCCGGATCCGCAATCCGGAGTCGGTGGCGACGGTGCCCGCGACGACGTCGTCGCCCAAACCCCGGCGCACCGCCCTCGACTCTCCGGTGACCATGGACTCGTCCATATCGGCCGCACCGTCGGTGATCCGGCCGTCGACGGGGACGCTGCCACCGGGCCGGACGATCACCAGGTCGCCGACCCGCAGATCCGACGGCGCCACCGTCACGACGTGCTCGGCGTCGCCGTGGCCCTCGACCCGCTCGGCCTCGTCGGGCAGCAGCGCGGCCAGCGAGTCCAGCGCCGAGGTGGTCTGCGCCAGTGAGCGCATCTCGATCCAGTGACCCAGCAGCATGATCACGATCAGCAGCGCCAGCTCCCACCAGAAGTCGAGCTGGTGGTGCAGCACGCCGAGGCTGGCGCCCCAGGACGCGACGAAGGCGACGGTGATCGCCAAACCGATGAGCAACATCATTCCCGGTGCACGCGAACGTATTTCGCTGACCGCGCCGGTCAGGAACGGCCGGCCACCCCAGACGTACATCACGGTGCCGAGCAGCGGTGAGATCCAGCGCGCGCCGGGGAAATCCGGGATCGAATAGCCGAGGAGCATCGCGAACATCGGCGACAGCGCCACGGTGGGCACGGCCAGCGCCGCCATGACCCAGAACAGTCTGCTGAACTGGGCGACGTGGTCCCCGTGGCCGGCATGTCCCGCGTGACCGGTGTGTTCGTGCTCGTGCATCGCATGTTCGGTCGTGGTCATATCGCCACTGTATACCCCTAGGGGGTATACAGCCACCGTGATGGGCGTAACTGTTGACGGCGATGCACTATCCGCTGAATACCCCGTTGGGCCGCATGGGCGTACAAACCCTTGAAGAGCGCCCGGATCGCTGCGTGGCCACCATCCCCGTCGGCGGACTGCTCAACCCCCTGACGCGGGTGCCGACCATCGCTCCGCTGGCGATGCTGGTAGATCACATCGGTGGCCTGATCAACCACCTTCGCCGTGCCGACGACGAGTGGACCGTGTCCAGCGAGCTGGCCATCGAGCTCACCCCGAACGCCATAGACCTGGTCACCGCCACACCGGAGGTTCCGGTGGTGGCGACCGCCCGGCCTTTCGGCCCGAAGGGCACGGGTTCGCTGAGCCTGTCGGAGCTGACCCACGGAGACCAGTTGATCGGGACTGCGACGGTGCGGTCCTTCCACATCCATGCGCCGGGGCACATCCTCGAATGGCCCACCGACTCGACCGAGGGCGCACCACCTGCCGCACTGGAGGACCGCATGTCGGTCCAGGTCGCCGAGACCGGTGGCAGCACCGCGGTACTGCGGCAATTGCCCGATCCCGTCATCAACAACAGCATCGGCATCGTGCACGGCGGGGTGTCGGCAGCGGCGCTGGAACTCGTCGGCTCCGCGGCCCTCGGTGCCGATGCCGGTGAGACCTGGCGGACGGCTTCGCTGCGGGTCAATTACCTGCGCCAGTTCCGTGGCGGTGACGAATCACGTTACGAGGCGCGCGCATTGCGGGTCGGACGCAGCTCAGGAGCGGTCGACGCGCAGGCCATCGGCGATGACGGCGTGGTGGCGCTGGTGGCCCGATTGACCGCTTACCGCTGATCTCGGTACGGCAACGTAAATTTCACTGTGCGATCAATTCGGCAACAACGACTCTGCCATCAGTTAATGGCGTGAAACCCTCCGGATGAACCACATCTACGGAGGAGTTCACCATGAGTACGCCGAGCATGTCACATCGATTGGCAGCCGAATTCATCGGGACGTTTTGGCTGGTCCTGGGCGGTTGCGGTAGCGCGGTCTTCGCCGCGAAGTTTCTCTCCGACGGCTTCTCGGTGGGGATCGGGTTCCTCGGGGTAGCCCTCGCGTTCGGCCTGACGGTGCTGACCGGCGTGTACGCCTTCGGCACCATCTCCGGCGGGCACTTCAACCCGGCCGTCACGCTCGGGGCCGCGCTGGCCCGCCGCGTCGAGTGGGCGGCCGTTGTGCCGTACTGGATTTCGCAGGTGGTGGGTGGTCTGGTGGCCGGCGTGGTGATCTATGTGATCGCCAGCGGCAAGGACGGGTGGTCTGCCACCGGGAACATGGCCGCCAACGGTTACGGCGAACACTCCCCGGGCGGATATTCACTGGCCGCCGTGCTGCTGGCCGAGGTGATCCTGACCGCGGTGTTCCTGCTGGTCATCCTCGGTTCCACCGATGACCGCGCGCCGAAGGGCTTCGCCGGTCTGTCGATCGGCCTCACCCTGACGCTGATCCACCTGATCTCGATCCCGATCTCCAACACTTCGGTCAACCCGGCCCGGTCCACGGCGGTCGCGTTTTTCAACGGAAACGGGGCGCCCGCGCAGCTGTGGGCGTTCTGGCTGGCCCCACTGGTCGGTGCGGCCATCGCCGGCCTGGCTTACTCGTTCCTGTTCGGCGCCCCGGAGGCGCTCGCCGACCGCCCGGTCCGCGAGGACACCCTGGACCAGGAGCGCGCCGGCTAGATCAGGTCAGATGGTCGAATTCTCCACTGACCCAACGAATATGAGTATCAGCTGACCGGTGCACTACATCCTTGGCGGCGCTGTCTATCTCGTCGCCGCCAAGGGTGTAGAGCCGGTCATAGTCGTACCCGTCGAGCCGATCCACGATCCGGCGCACCACCGCAGCCGACAGCGGGACGTGTTTGGGAAAGTTGCGCTGAAACGACACCCAGTTGCGGGCCAGTCCGCCGGAGATGGTGTCGCCGACCAGCAGGGTGCCGTTGGCCGTCAGCGCCACCGAACTGCCTCGCATGTGACCGCCGACGTGGATCAGTCGCACTCCCGACAGCGGTTCCAGCTCCTCGGTCCACTGCTTGATCAGCGGATCGGGAGCCGGAAGCCACTCCGCGTCAAGGGCATTCACGTACACGGGCACGCCGCCGAAGGCCCTGCTCCAACTGAGTTGCGCCCCGAACATGTGGGGATGGCTGGCGGCGATGGCGTCGGCACCACCGAGGCTGTGAACGAGGCCGATGATCTCGTCGTCCAGGTAGGCCGGCGCGTCCCACAGCAGGTTTCCGTGCGCGGTCTGCACCACAAACGACCGGTGTCCGATGGCGAACTTGGGCGCACGCCGCAGGCTGTGCACTCCGCGACCGTGGTCGACGTGTTCGGTGTGGTGCGGTTGCGCCGCCAGTTCCTCCAGCGTCGTCCAAGTGCCATGTGGCGGTAGGTCCCCGCGCTCCTCGATCGAGACGATCTCCGAGGTCAACACACAGCTGTCGGCGGGTTCGGTCGCGGAATCCGGGTGTTCCACACCGCATCCCGTGCAAATCCAGGTAGGCATGGCACCGAGCCTGGCACCTCAACAATGGTTGAGGTCAAGCGCCGCAGGCCTATGCGCTCTTGCGCCGCGCCTTGCCGGCGGCACCGCGCTCGGTGGGCGCGCCTTCATGGGCCAGCGTGCCCCCGGCGCTCTCCAGGTGAGCCCGGACGAACCACTGGAACTTCTCGAGTTCGGCGGCATGGTCGATGAGAACGTCCTGGGAGACAAGATCGAGTTTCTCCAACTTGTCGATCACCTTCCGGGTGTCCTCGATCACCCCGTTGTAGACGAGGTCGAGTGCCGCGAGGTGGGCTTGCACCTTGTCACGTCCGACGGAGTAGTCGTCCCACGTGCGGTCAGAGATGATGGCCCCCGGGGTGCCCTTCGGCGATTTGCCCAGCGCAGCAATCCGTTCGGCGACCTCATCGGCGTAGGCCCGCACCAGCGCCACCTGTGGGTCGATCATCTCGTGGACGCCGATGAAGTTCGGACCGACGACGTTCCAGTGGACGTGCTTGAGCGTCAGATGCAGGTCGTTGTACGTGCTGAGCTGCTTCTGCAAGAGCTGGGCCACTTCGTTGCCCTGCTTGTCGGTCAGACCGGGAATGGTGAACGAGGTCATTGCGGCTCCTTTCGGTTCACGATCGGTTCCGCCCCGGGGTACCCGACAACGGCGGCGCGCAATCACCCCGGCTACAGCGCGCGCAGATTCGGAATGGCCTGACGCGCTCCGAAACGCGGATTGTGGGCCAGCCCACTGGCTTCCAACAAACGGACGGCCCGCTGCCGGTGTGGGCGCAGGGGTTCGAGCAGTTCGACCATCTCCGCATCGTCGATCGGCCGGCCGAGCAGGGTGCGTCCTACCATCGTCGCCAGGTGATAGTCGCCAACCGACAGCGCATCGGCGTCGCCGAAGGCGCGCTGCACGGTTTCTGCCGCCGTCCACTCACCGACACCGGGCAACGAGCGCAACGCCGTCACGGCCCGCTCGGCAGTGAGCCTCTCGAGGGCATCGGCGCGCTGCGCACAACCGACGATGGTCCGCGCCCGGCCCGGGTCCACGTTGGCCCGGTGGAATTCCCACGACGGGATACGTCGCCACACGTCGGCGGTAGGTGGCACCCGCATCCCATCAGGTGCCGGGCCGGGGGCTGGGGCGCCGTACTTGGTCACCAACCACCGCCAGGCCCGCCAGGCATCCATGCCAGAAACCCGCTGCTCGATGATCGCGGGCACCAACGCCTCCAATACCCGGCCACTGCGCCCGAGACGCAGGTGCGGCACGCGCCGGTGCGCCTCCGCGATGGTCGGCTCGGTGGGATCGAAGTTGCCGGCGTCGTCGTCAGCACCTACCAGCGCCGGAAAGCCGTCCAGGAACTCTGCTCCGCCCGGACCCCAGGTCTCGCAGTCCACGGTGCCGGGCGCCGACTTGATGATCCGCGCGGTCACCGGACCGGTTTTCATCGCGCTTACGCGCCAGATCGCACCGTCGGCACTGATCCGGTTGGTCGGGTCATACCCGCCGCGCCGCCAGGGAGCCAGCGTCAGCCCGGGACTGGCCGGGCCGTCGAACGTGACGCTGATTGAGGGCACCGCTTTAGACTAGGCCAGGGCGATGTCGGCCTTCTGCGGGTAGAAGGCCAGGTGATCGGCTATTTCAGCGACAGCCGGGTACGGCTGCTCGTAGGTCCAGACCGCGTCCTCGATCTCGCCGACGTGGTAATAGTTCGCCTCACCCTTATAGGGGCAGTAGGTGGTGCTGGCACTACGGGTCAGCGTTTCCCACACGACGTCGGCGCGCGGAATGTATTGCACGGCTGGATAAGTCGACTCCTGAAGGGTCAGGGCCGCATCGGTCTGCGCGATGATCGCGCCGCCGACGGTGACGGTGACCCGACGTCCGGTCGGGGCAATGGTGATGGGGTGGGCTGCGCTCGGCTGCAGCACCTGGCGCTCGGTCATATGCGGCACAACACCACGGCGCGGCCACCGATTCCCGTGCAGACTGAAGCGATGGGTACTTTGCAGACCGCACGGTTGGGTGACCTCGAAGTGGCGCGGATCGGTCTGGGCACGATGGGCATGTCGTTCGCCTACGGCAGCGCCGGTCGCGACGACGCCGAGTCGATTCGCACCATCCACCGGGCCATCGACCTCGGGGTCACCCTGATCGACACCGCCGAGGTGTACGGCCCGTATGTCAACGAGGAATTGGTCGGACGGGCACTAGAGGGTCGCCGCGACAAGGTCGTGCTCGCCACCAAGTTCGGCATGATCTCCCACACCGGCCGCGACGGGGCGGACAGCAGCCCGGCCAACATCCGCACCGCGGTGGAGGGGTCGCTCCACCGCCTGGGCACCGACCACATCGACCTCTACTACCAGCACCGCCTGGACCGCTCCACGCCGATCGAGGAGACAATCGGCGTGCTGGCCGACCTCATCACCGAAGGCAAGGTTCGCCATATCGGGTTGTCCGAGGTAGGGGTCGAGACCATCCGACGCGCCCATGCGGTCCACCCGATCACCGCACTGCAGTCGGAGTACTCGTTGTTCACCCGGGACCCCGAGGACGGCATCCTGAATATCCTGCGCGAGAAAGGTATTGGCTTCGTCGCCTACTCGCCTCTCGGACGCGGGTTCCTCACCGGCCAGATCCGATCCGTCGACGACCTCGCCGACGACGACACCCGCCGGGACAACCCTCGGTTCACCGGCGAGAACTTCGCGGTGAATCTGCGGCTCGCCGACGAGGTGCGGACCATCGCCGAGGCCTCGGGAGCGACGCCAGGGCAGGTCGCGCTGGCGTGGCTGCTGTCGCGTGGCCCCGACATCGTGCCGATTCCCGGAACCAGGCGTGTCGAACGACTGGAAGAGAACGTCGCGGCGGATGCGGTCACGCTGACTCCCGACCAGTTGTCCCGGCTCGACAATCTCGGCGCACCCGCCGGCGACCATCACACCGAGGCCCAGATGCGGATGATCGACCGGTAGCCCGGGTCTACGATCGGCCCATGACCGCGCCTGTGAAAGCCACTGTGTCGATCGCTTCCGATCCTGCCGCCGTGTACGCACTCATCACCGATCTGCCGACGCTGGCCTCACTCGCCGAGGAGGCCCATGCGATGGAGTGGCAGAAGGGCAGTTCGGCCGCTCCCGGGTCAGTTTTCAAGGGCCACAACCGCAACGGCTCGAAGGCATGGAGCACGACGTGCACCGTCACCGACGCCGAGCCGGGCAAGACGTTCGCCTTCGACGTGAAGTCTCTGGTGTTCCCGGTGGCGCATTGGCGCTACGACATCACTGCCACCGAGGCAGGCTGCACGGTGACCGAGTCCACCTGGGACCGCCGTGCGGGCTGGTTCAAGAAGGTCGCCGGGCTGGCCACCGGGGTGCCCGACCGCGACGGGGCCAACGCCGAGCACATCCAGCTCACCCTGCAGCGGCTGAAGGAACGCGCCGAAGCTTGATAGGCCCTGCTCAGAAGGGTGGTGGTGGTCCGTATTCTTCGGCGAGCCAGGCTTGGTAGTCGCGTTCGGTGGCGAGGTCGTTGTTGAGTTCGGCGCGCAGGCGTCGTTCCTCGGCGATGCGGTCTTGGCGGTCTTGTTCGCGGGTCCGGGAGCGTTTGGGCATTTTCGCGGACCGATTCGGGTTCTGGACCGCAGGTTCGGGTTCGGGGAGGTTGAGGTCCCCCGTCGGTTGGGCCAGAGTCGGGAACATGCCGGCGCCGTGGGGTTCGGTCACATGGGTGTGGCCGGTGGGCGTGGTGAATTCGATGGTGCCGTCGGGGCGTTGACGGTCAGACCAGCCGGGGCAGAACGTTTTCACCAAATGGTGTGCCCGGCAAAATAGTTTGGTGTTCGACGGATGTGTCGGGCCGGTGGGCCAGGGTGCGGTGTGGTCGATGTCGCAGCGCTCAGCAGGGGCATCACAGCCCGGGAACCGGCAGGTCAGATCGCGCCAGTGAATGAACTCCGACAACGCCACCGACGGACGATACTGCGGTTCGCCGGCCGTAGTAGCGGACATGCGCACAGGTTTGACCTTGCCGGTGGCAGCCAGGTCACGGACTGATTCGGCGGGCAGGATGCCATGGCCGACCAGATACCCCGGATCATCGCAAGTGCCGTTCACGGTGGCTTGGTCGGCCAGCACGTGCACCATCGCTGCGTCCGCGGCCGCGCGGTGCTGTGTGGCGGGGCAGTCCTCGCGTCGGCACAGGCACGGCAGTTGGGATTGGAGTCGGGCTACCGGTCCGACCGCATCGGCGCGGCGCTGCTCGCGGGTGCGGGGATCGTGGGCACAGACGGTGTCGGCCACAGCGTCCAGGCGTTGACTCAGCGCGACCCCGTCAGCGGCGTGGACGTTGGCCCAGATCGAGGTCATGCCCGGGCTGCTCGCCTCGACCTGCACGAACCGCCCGTCATCGATAGGGGGCGGGACCCGCACCCCGTTCGGATCCAACTTGGCGATCCACTGATCCACCCGATCCCGCAACTGCCGTTCGGACAGCCGCATCCATTTATGCGCCCGGGTGGCCAGTTGTTCATCCAGGCCGGCCCATACGGCGGGGTCGACGATGCCGGTACGGGCGATGATCATCCGCACGATCCGGTAGTCGATGTCCCCGACAGCGAACCGGGCGGCCACCAACGGGAGTTTGTCGCGCAGTACTCGGGCGTGATGAATCTGGGTGCCGGCCCGGCCCCGGCTGATCCGCAACGCCGCCGACACTTTGGCAGAGACTTCTTCGAACGGGTCGGTGGTCCAAAAGATCGACTCGGCCAACTCCACTTCCCGGCGGGTATCCAGTTCCCCGATCGCGGCCAGCCGCCGGGCGATCGCCGCCGATTCCGCGCGGGCGGCGCCACTGATCTTGTCGATCAGGTCCGCATCGGAATCGGCTTCGAACATGTGTTCGATTATGCCACGCGGGTATGACGCTGGGGCAGATCGACGACAGTCCCCCCCGAGACCACCGACCCTGCCGGAGTCTGTCGTACCCCCGGAGGAACGTAGCGGCCAAGTACCAACGAAAGGGGCGCCCGATGTGCTGGATCTGCGACCACCCCGAGGCAACCAGACAGGACTATCTCGATCTCCTGCGGGAGAAGACTTTCAAGCGCGGCTGGACGGTTCATTACGTCGAGCACGACCGCAGACCGTTCGGCTACACGATCGGGCTCAGTGAGGCAGGCCTCCCCGAGCTGCTGATCACCGGACTGTCGCCGCTGATGACGTGCAAGCTACTGAACACCGTGGCGGGATACCTGGTGGACCAGACCGAACCCGCCCCGGGCGACACCATCACACTGCCCGATGAGTGGTTCGCCGAGTTCGTCGAAATCAGCGAGCCCACCGCCCATCTCGGTTTCGCCGTGGAGTTGTGCGGTCGCGATATCCGCGCGCTGCAGATCGTCTGGTACGACCAGCACGGCCATTCACCGTGGTGTTCCGAGTTCAATCGGGGCGGCCCCCGCCAACCTGTTCTCGGCGTGCGAGGGCCCCGCGAGACGGCCTGAACATCGTTCTTTCTGCCATGAGTCGATCAATTACTGCCAACGGAAATTGATGCCCTGAGCTCTCGGTTTACACAGTCATAACCGGCATGAGACAGAGAGAAGCAGGGAAATGAAGAAGTTCGGATTCGCCGTCATCGCTGCCAGCGGATTGGGCGCAGCCGTACTGGGCCTGGCCGCACCGGCTCTGGCCGCTGAGCCCGCTCACACCGCAGCCCCCAGCAGCGTCACCATCTCCGCGGGTGTCGACCGGCTCGACTGGCTCGACCGACTGCACCCCAAGCCGATGGTTCCCAAGGTGGACACCACTGTTCGCCACAGCGGCCGCTGACACCGACGGACAAATAGGGGCGGCCCGGAAAGGGCCGCCCCTCTTTGCTTTTCAAGGAACGATCAGAATGCGTAGCGGTGATACTGCGCCATGTACCGCAGCACCGGTACCGGTTTCATGATGGCCAGCATCATCCGGTAGTACCAGGGCAGGGTGTTGAACACCGGGTCATCGAACGGCGATACACGAGCCAGCAGCCGGGTACCCGGCACCGCACGCAGAATGTCCTCCGGATTGTCGATGGCCCAGTGCAATTTGGCCCCGGAGCGGCGGACCACGGTATTGGTCCACTGCGATTTGATGCCCAGGGTGTTGAACGCGTCGAATTGCAGTTCCCCGGAAGGAAATCCGTCGACGATGCGCCGCAGGAGCGCAACGCCGTCCCGCTCGGTGAGGTACATCGTCAGCCCCTCGCCGAGCATCAGGGTCGGCCGGTCGGCGGGAATGTCCCGCAGCCAGGCCGGGTCGGTGACCGAGGCGGCGATGACGTGATAGTGCTGGGCTGACGGATACAACTGCTCGCGCAGCTGCGCGACATCGGGGTAGTCGATGTCGTACCACTCGACGCCGGGGCCGGGCCGGACTCGGAAGAACCGGCCGTCCAGGCCGCATCCGAGATGCAGCACCACGGCTTCGGGATGCACGGCCAGGAACTGACGGGTCCAGCGGTCGAAGTGGGCACTGCGCGTGGTCACCGAAGGAGACGTCGCCTCGGTGATCGAGGTGCGGCTCCAGTCGTAGTCGATGCGGTCGGCGATCTCCTTGGCCAGCTGGTCGCCCAGGATCGGGTGCGGCATCCCGGCATCGAGCGCCTTGGCGTAGAACGTCGCCAGCATGGTCTGCGGCGCCCCGGTGAGGTCGACTTTCAGCTTGTCGGTCATATCGCCAGGTTAGGCCGCAATACGCTTGCCGCCCAGTGGCTTAACACCTCTCGGCGTGGTGTTCAGCTGCGCTTCTGTGCGCGTTTGGCCGCCCGCAAGCCAACCCAGAACTTTGCCGCCTCGGCAATCGACTCCTCGACCGGCCTTGGCTGCCAACCGAGTTCACGCACCGCCTTGGAGTGGTCGAGTTCGGCCTCGGCCCGCATGAGCCGCAGGGATTCCAATGACAGCCGCTCATCGGTGCCGCGCAGCTTGCCCTTGAGGGTGCCTGCCGCGGCCAGCGCATACGACACGGGTAGCGGAATGGATCGCTGCGGGGGTGCGACACCGGCGGCCTCGGCGGCCAGCCTGGCCACCTCGGCGTTGCTGATCATCTTCTCCGAGATGAGGTAGCGCTCACCGGGAATTCCCCGATCGGCGGCCAGCAGCATGGCTTGGGCCGCGTCGTCGATACCGACGGCCTCCAGGTCGATGCCGCTCATCACGAACGGCAACTTGCCGAAGGCCGCTCCGGCGATGATCGCGCCGTGCGGGGTCCGGCCCCAGTCACCGCTGCCGTAGGTGGTCGACACGCACATCGCGACGGCAGGCAGGCCACGCTCACGCGCGTACCGCAGCACCAGCTCCTCGGCCTGCACCCGCGAACGCACGTAGGGCGTCACCTTCGACACGTCCACGGTGTCGGCTTCGGTGGAGCGCTTGCCACGCTTGCGCCCGACGGTCACGTAGCTGCTGGTGTAGACGAACTTGCGCAGGCCGGGGATGTCCACGGCGACGTCGAGGACGTTGCGGGTGCCCTCGACGTTGGTACGGAACAGCGGCGCCGGGTCGCGCAGCCAGCCACGGGCATCGACGACACAGTGGTAGACGACATCGCAACCGGTCATCGCCTCGCGCAGGGCGTCGGTGTCGAAGACGTCGCCGTGAATCCGCTTGACGTCGAGGTCATCGATCCCGATGGTGCCGGCATTCGGGCGCACCATGGCCCGGATCTCCGAGCCGTCAGCACTTGCGACCAACTGCCGCAGCACATGCGAGCCCAGGAAACCGTTGGCCCCTATGACCAGTTTCGCGCTCATTCCCGGCTCCTCTTCGCGCAAGCGCTCATCGGCGGCTCAGCCCCCGAACTTCTTCAGCCACGCCTCGGCCTCCTCGGTGAGGGTGCCGAGTTCGGCTGCCTTACGGCACCACTTGCGTGCGGCAGAGGCGAATCTGAGTGGGTTGTAGACGTCTTCCTGACGGGACCACAGGCCGTCGCCGGCGTAGGTCAGGATCGAGATGTTGGTGGCGGTGATGATGGTGCCGTCACCGGGGTCGCGCATGGGGTTGTCCAGCTCGCAGATGATGCGTCCCGTGGGTTCGTCGATGACCGACCACAGCGACGGGAACGCGGTCATGTAGCTACCGGGGAAGGTCGTCATGGTCTTCCAGATCCAGGGCCGCACCTGCTCGCGGCCCTTCATCGTGCCCACCGCATGTTCGATGTAGTCGACGTCGACGGTGTAGTGGTCGGCCCACACATCCCAGTTCTTGGTCTGCGCCGCCCGGTCGACGGTCTGCTCGAACGTTTCAAAGGCAGCGGCGAGTTCATCGCGGCTGAAAGACCTGCTCGTCACCCCAAAACTAGAACACGTTCTATCGACGTTTGTCGAGACCCGTCACTGTGCCGCCAGCACCTGCCGGGAACCCAGCGGGGCCTGCAGGGCCACTTCGGCGCTGCCGTGCACCGCCAGGGCGATACACATCCGGCCGACGGACTCCGGTGGTGTCCCGCCACGAAGGTCGATCGTGACGGCATCGGCGGTTTCCTGTGCGATCACATGGACGCCGAAGCAATCCGGGGTCCCTGCGGTGAAGTTGACCAGCAGACGTTCCCCCTCACGACTGAAGGATTCGATCCGGGTCAGGTGCGGGTCGACGATCGCCGGGTTGTCGACGAACAGGGTGCGCGCGGGATCGGGCGGCACCTCCGGCACCGCGACCTGAGACGGATCGGCCGTCGCGGCGGGGCTTCCGGCCAGCAGGAGTAAACCGGCCAGGCCCGCGGTTGCAACTACACGCATGACCACCACGGTAACCACGGAGCACAATGGGGCACATGGGCAATTATTCGAGAGCGATCCTGGCGGGCGGCTGCTTCTGGGGCATGCAGGACCTCATCCGCAAGCAGCCCGGAGTCGTCTCCACCCGGGTGGGTTACACGGGTGGCCGCAACGATCACCCGACGTATCGGAACCATCCGGGCCACGCGGAGGCCGTCGAGATCGAGTACGACCCCGGGCAGACCGATTACCGGGCACTGCTGGAGTTCTTCTTCCAGATCCACGATCCGTCCACCAAGGACCGGCAGGGCAATGACGTCGGCACCAGCTACCGGTCGGCGATCTTCTACCTCGACGACGAGCAGAAGCGCGTTGCGCTGGACACCATCGCCGATGTGGACGCGTCCGGACTGTGGCCGGGCAAGGTGGTCACCGAGGTGACGCCTGCCGTCGATTTCTGGGAGGCCGAGCCCGAGCACCAGGACTATCTGGTGCACTACCCGAACGGGTACACCTGCCACTTCCCGCGTGCGGGCTGGAAACTACCCAAGCGGCAGACCACCGGATAGCGGGTCAGTCGCCCAGCGGCGTGGCGCGGCGGCGCACGATCATCCGCCCGCCGGCCGCGGGGGTGTAGGCCACTCCACGGGAGTGCACTTTCTCCCCCGGTGCCGTGGTGGTCGCGATCTCGAAGTGGCGCAGGACCGTTCGCAGCACCACGTCCATCTCCACGTTGGCGAACACCGCCCCGACGCAGCGTCGGGTACCGCCGCCGTACGGTAGCCAGCCCAGCCCGGGCCGGCTGCCGACGAATCGCTGCGGATCGAACCGCGCCGGGTCGGAGAACTCGTTCTCGGCTTCCTGAATCTGCGAGATCGCCACGATGACGGAGTATCCGCGCGGAATCTCCCACTCCCCCAGCCGGATTGACGGCGCGTACACGTGGCGGCCGGCAAAGTCGATCACGGTGCGGTTGCGCTGCACCTCGAGGATGGTGGCCTGACGGTATTCGTTGCCGTCGGTCGCCGCCTCGGCCTCCAGCTCGGCGAGAACCTTCGGATGACGGCTGATCCGCTCGAAGGCCCAGCCCAAGGTCGACGCCGTGGTCTCGTGCCCGGCAGCCAGCAGGGTCAGCAGCTCGTCGCCGATGTCCTTGCGGGACATGGCCGATCCGTCTTCGTAGGTGCTGCGCAACAGCAGCGCCAGGATGTCGTCGCGCTGGTCCAACTCGGGGTCGGCCTCGACCTTGTCGATCAGCCTGTTGATGACGGCGTCATATTCCTGGCGGTACCTGGCCAGCCGGCCCCACGGACTGAACCGACCGTAGGTTCGCTTCGGGGTGGGCACCACCACCAGCCGCGAGCCCAGGGTGACCCACGGTGGGATGATGCGGCGCAGCTCGTCGAGTTGTTCACCGTCGGCCCCGAACACCGCACGCAGGATCACGTTGAGGGTGATCCGCATCATCGGCTCGAGCGTCTCGAACTCCTGGCCCTGCGGCCAGTTCGCCGATTCCCGCAGGGTCTCCTCTTCGAAGATCTGCTCGTAGTTCTTGATGCTCTTGCCGTGGAAGGGCGGGGTGAGCAGCTTGCGACGGCGACGGTGATCCGTGCCGTCGAGGGCGAACACCGACCCGGATCCCAGGATGCGGCTCAAGTTGGGCTGGATGTTGCCGACGTCGTCGGTGTTGGCGGTGAAGAGCTGCTTGGCCAACTGGGCGTCGGCGATGATCACCGTGGGCCCGAAGATGGGGAGTTTGAGCCTGAAGACATTCCCCTGACGGCGGGCGATCTCTTTGACCACCCGGCGCCGGGCCAGGGCGAAGCCGATGGCCTGCAACGGCTTCGGAACCCGCGCATCGGGCGGCACACGACCCGGTGTGGTGCTCACGGTGGTCTTCTCAGCTGCTGCCAGCTCGGTCATACCATCTCCAGCCAGGTCCTGGTACCGCTCGGTACCATTTGGTTATGAGGTACGGTACTCCCAGGTACCAGGCAAAGCAAGGGGGTCGGCCATGATGACCTACCGACTGCGACTGCTCGACGGTCTCGCCGCGGCCATCAACGACAAGGGCTATCGCGAGACCACGGTGGCCGACATCGTCCGGCACGCCCGCACCTCCAAGCGCACGTTCTACGACCAGTTCGGCACCAAAGAGGACGGCTTCCTCGAACTGTTGCGCTCCAACAACGCCGCCCTCGTCGACGGCATCCAGACCGCTGTCGACCCCGAGGCGCCCTGGCAAGACCAGATCGGGCAGGCCGTGGGCGCCTATGTCGACCACATCGCGTCCGCCCCGGCCATCACGCTGAGCTGGATCCGTGAACTGCCGGCACTGGGCAGCAGAGCTCGACCGCTGCAACGCGCCGCCCTACGCGAACTGACCGATCTGCTGATCGAACTCAGCGGCAGCGCCGGCTTCCAGCGGGCCGGCCTCCCCCGGCTCACCGAGCCGATGGCCATCATCCTGTTGGGCGGGCTTCGCGAACTGACCGCGCTGATCGTCGAGGACGGCGGGGACATCCAGGAGATCTACGGCCCCGCGGTCGCCGCATCGACGGCGATCATGACGGCGAATTCAGCTCAGCACCAACCGCGCTGACTTCTCCAACCGCTGCGAGATGGCAGCGTAGGTCTCGTATCCCATCCCGGCCCACACCAGCGTGCCGGTGTAGAGCAGCTCGAGCGCTTCGATCACATCGAGGTCCACGTCAGGTCCGAGGGCCGCGACCAGTCGGCCCCGCACGTCGGCGCCGATGCGCTGGCGCAGGGCGTCCACATCGGGGTCCTTGCCGAGCAGGGCGTTGGTGACCGCGCCGGCGAACTCCGGTTCGTCGGCCACCAGCGAGGCGATGTGCTGCAGCACCTCCACCACCCGTGTGGCCGGGTCGGCCGATTCGTGAGCGGCCGGCGGCGCGGCGGAAAGCCTGCGCCAGAACACCTCGGCGACGAGGTGTTCTTTCGACGAGAAGTAGGTGTACGCCGTGGCTGCTCCGACCCCGGCCTCGGCAGCCACCCGGCGCACGGTCAGTCCGGCGAATCCGTCCCGGGTGATCAGCTGTAATGCGGCCTTACCCAGGCGCTCGACAGTATCGGCCTGCCGTGCACTCAGACGGCGGCGCGTCGACTCCAGAGCCGTCTCGGACACGTGTCCGGACGCTACTACAACCGCCTGCGGCCAGCAACGGTAGGTTGGGCATTCATGAGCACCGCTGACACCGCCCTGCCGCCCCGCGCCGAGCGCCTCTTCACCCTCGCCGAGCAGGTCATCGGCTTCATGCCCGCCGACGAAGGTCGTGCGCTCTACGACGCCGGGGTGCGTTACCTCGACGGTGGAGTCGGGGTGGAGATCGGCACCTACTGCGGCAAGTCGACGGTGATGCTCGGCGCGGCCGCGCAGGAGACCGGCTCGGTCCTCTACACCGTCGACCATCACCACGGCTCGGAGGAGCACCAGGTCGGCTGGGAGTACCACGACACCACCATGGTCGACCCGGTCACCGGGTTGTTCGACACGCTGCCCACCATGCGCCACACCCTGGATGCCGCGGGATTGGACGAGCATGTGGTGGCCGTGGTCGGCCGCTCACCCGTGGTGGCACGGGGCTGGCGAATGCCGTTGCGGCTGTTGTTCATCGACGGCGGCCACACCGAAGAGGCCGCACAGAGGGACTTCGACGGCTGGGCCCGCTGGGTGGAGGTCGGCGGCGCGCTGATCATCCACGACGTGTTCCCCGACCCGAACGACGGCGGCCAGGCGCCGTTCCACATCTACCAGCGTGCGCTGGCCACCGGCGCCTTCGACGAGGTCGCCGCGATGGGATCGATGAGGGTCATGGAGCGGACCTCGGGCGAGCCGGGTCAGCTGGACTAGCGGTCGCCGGCCTTCCCGCCGACGCACTCGCAGTCGTATTCGCCCTCCAGGCCACGCGGTAGCCCGAGACCCCGGAAGATGCCGCTGGCCGCGGTGGTCTGCGACAGCGCGTCGGCCGCCAGGATCATGGCCGCGCCGGTCCAGGTGGTGCGCTCCTCGGGCCAGCGTTTGCCGTCGGCGAAAACCAGTCCGGTCCAATAGGATCCGTCATCCTCGCGCAGGTGCTGCATGGCCGCGAACTGCTCGTTCGCCCTCCGGGTGTCACCGATCGCATCCAGCGCCATCACCAGCTCACACGTCTCCGCACCGGTCACCCACGGTCGGTGATCGACGCACCGGATACCCAGTCCTGGGACCACGAAGTCACCCCACCGATCGTCGATCCGTGCCTGGGCAGCTGCCCCGCGCAGCGCACCGCCGAGCACCGGGTAGTACCACTCCATCGCATGGGTGTCCTTGGCGGAGAACGCCTCTGGATGGGCGGCGATGGCGTGACCGAGACGTCCGACGGCAACCTCCCACTCCGGCTGGGGATCGCCGAGGTAGTCGGCGAGCGCCAGCCCGCACCGGATGCTGTGGTACACGCTCGCGCAGCCGGTCAGCAGCGCCTCCTCGACCGGGCCCGCGGGACTTGCGGCCCAGTAGATCTCACCGCCGGAGGCCTGCAGGCCGAGGACGAAGTCGAGCGCGCGGGTCACCACCGGCCACATCAACTCGGCGAACGCCCGATCCCCGGTGATCAGCACGTGATGCCAGACACCGGTGGCCACGTAGGCGCAGAAGTTGCTGTCGCTGTTGGCGTCCTCGATGACACCGTTGCGCAGCTGGATGGGCCAGGAGCCGTCGGCGCGTTGCACTGTGCGGCACCAGTCGAACGCCGCGCGGGCGGGTTCGATCAGTCCGGCCACGGTCAGGGCCATGGCGTTCTCGACGTGGTCCCACGGGTCGGTGTGGCCGCCGTCGAACCACGGCAGGGCCCCCGAGGGCTCCTGGGTCGCGGCGATCGACCGTGCCGTCTGCACGCAGTCGTCTGGTGTCAAAACTCCGGGCACACCGGGGATCTCAGGCAAGAGCACGGCGGAGGCCTACCCGTTGTATTCCGGCTTGCGGAAGTAGAGCGCGACGCTCTTGCCGATCACCGGGTTCAGCAGCGACTCGGCGGTGCGGGTGAGCCAGGGGCGGTCCATCATGTCCCACACCAGCAGCTGGTGATACGCCTTGACCGCGAAATGGTCGTTCTTCTCGGTGCCGACAAGGCATTTGAGCCACCAGTACGGCGCATGCAGAGCGTGCTCGTGGTGCGTATGCGTGAGTTTGAGCCCATGCGCCAGAACCTTGTCGCGCAGTTCGTCGGCCTTGTAGATGCGGATGTGCCCGCCCTCGTTGGCGTGATATTCGTCCGACAGCAGCCAGCACACCTTCTCCGGGAGCCAGCGCGGCACGGTGATGGCCAGAGAGCCACCGGGTTTGAGGACACGTACCAGTTCGGCGATGGCCTGCTCGTCCTCTGGGACGTGCTCGAGGATCTCCGAGGCGATGACGCAGTCGAAGCTGGCGTCGGTGTACGGAAGGTCGAGCGCGTCACCCTTGACGGCCTCGCCCTTGGCCGACAGCGGAACCTCGCCCTCTGCCCGCATGGCCTGCAGCATCGTGTCGACGTCGTTGAGGTCGGACGCGCTCTGGTCGAAGCCGATCACCGACGCTCCGCGCCGGTACGCCTCGAATGTGTGCCGGCCCGCGCCGCAGCCGACGTCGATCACCGTGGTGCCCGGTCCGACACCCAGACGGTCGAAATCGACGGTCAGCATCGCGCTTCCTTCCCTGCCCGCGCACGGGCCATCTCGTACACCGATACCGTCTGTGCGGCAACCGATTCCCAACTGAAGACGTCGAGCGCCCGCTGTCGCCCGGCCGCGCCGAGTCTGCGCCGTTCCGACGGTGAGTCGAGCAGTTCACCCAGGACGGCGGTCAGCTCGTCGACGTCGGCGGGGCGCACCAACCGGGCGCAGGCACCGTCGTCGCCGACCACCTCGGGCAGTGCCCCCGCGCGGCTGGCCACGATCGGGATGCCGCTGGCCATGGCCTCCACGGCGGGCAGCGAAAAGCCTTCGTAGAGCGACGGGATGCAGGCCACTTCGGCGGAGGCGAGCAGCGCGGCGAGCTCCTCATCGCTCAGCCCGCTGGAGCTGTGCACGATGTCGGAAATACCGAGCTCGGCAATGAGTTTCTCGGTCGGCCCGTTCGGTTCGAGCTTCGACACCAACTGCACGTCGAGATCGCGGGCCACCCGCAGCCGGGCCACCGCATGCAACAGATGGCTGACACCCTTGAGCGGGACGTCGGCGCTGGCGATCGCGATGATGCGTCCGCTCACGCGGTGCTCGGCCGGCTTGAACAGTTCGGTGTCCACGCCCAGGGGCACGATGTGCAGCTGATCCGGCGTCACCCCGAAGTCCTCGGCGATGTCGGCGGCAGAAGACGACGACACGGTGAGCAGCTCGGGGATCTTTCGGGCGACCTTCTTCTGCATCTCGGCGAACCCGTACCAACGCCGCACCAGCGGCTTGCGCCACCACTTGGCCGCGGCGATCTCGACGACCCGGTCACGCGTGATCGGGTGATGCACCGTGGCCACCACGGGCAGGCCACTGTCGGCGATCTTCAGCAACGCCGAGCCCAGGCTCTGGTTGTCGTGGACGACGTCGAACTCGTCGCGACGCTCGGCCAGAATCCTGGCGACCCGCATGGTGAAGGTCCGCGGCTCGGGGAACCCGGCACTCCACATGGTGGCCAGTTCCAGGGCGTCGATACCGTCGCGGATCTCGCTCGGCCGGGGCACCCGGAACGGGTCCGGCTCGCGGTAGAGATCGAGGCTGGGGACCTTGGTGAGCTTGACCCGGGGATCCAGGCCCTCGGGGTAGGGCTGGCCGGAGAAAACCTCGACGTCATGGCCGAGTTCGGCGAGCCCGCGGCTCAGATAGCGCACGTAGACGCCCTGGCCACCGCAGTGAGTCTTGCTCCGATAGGACAGCAACGCAATACGCATAATCAGATCACCCGACGGCCGAAATCGTGCTGAGCTGGGAATACACGCTCACGCGTCGACTCCGAACCCTCTGGACATGTGTCCAGACTATAGTTTGACCTGCTAGCCAACGCAACGCGTCGGCCTGCGGTCAGCCGGGAGGAAAGCCGCCCGTGGCAACCGGGCCCCAGCGCACCGGCGTGACCCGGATCAGGCACTTGCCCTGGTCCACCATCGCCTGCCGGTACTCATCCCAGTCCGGGTGTTCCCCCGCCACCGCACGGAAGTAGTCGACCAGCGGCTCCACCGCGTCAGGCAGCCCGATCACCTCGGCATCACCGTCGACTTGCACATACGGACCGTTGAACTCATCGGACAGCACCGTCACGCTGGCCCGGGGCGTACGCCTGAGGTTGGCGGCCTTCGCCCGCTGCGGGTAGCTCGCGATGACGATGCGGCCCTGCTCATCTACTCCACCGGTGACCGGTGACGTCTGCAGCGAGCCGTCGGCACGGAACGTGGTGAGCACCATGTGGTGTCGCGGCCGCACGAAGTCCAGGAGCTCGTCGGTACCTACTCTGTCAGCGGTCGCATACTTTCTGGCCATGCTTCGACGGTAGGACAAAGGCGAAGGGCCGTGGGAAACCCAGCCCGGTCAACCGCGCGCCGCGGAGCGCCTCGATCTCGACCGGCAGCACCATGCCCGACGACGGTTCGTAGCACTCCAGAACCTCGCGGCCCGCGCCGACGAGCAACACCCAGTGCCGTGGGATGCCGCGCTCGCCGATCAGCATCGCCACCGGCCAACCGTCCGCGACCGCAGTCCGCACATCCGACAACGAGTCGCGCGTACCCCGAAACCGCCGCCACCGGTATGCCACTCCACGTTTCGCACTGTGATCGGTCAGTGCGCGGGCCATGCCCGCGGGTGTGGTCCCGAGCTGTCTCGGCCAGACCCGGTTGACAGCAGCGTGAATTCGCCCCTGCTCCGCAGTGAACCACGTGTGTCCGTCCGGGCTCAGCAACTCCGCGCGATACGTGTGATCCAGCAGGGCGCCGGCCACCACCGCGACCGTCGGACCGCACGTGACCCCGTCGCGTTGCCGTAGCCGCAAAGCCGCCAGTTTGCCTGGCTTCACACAGATCCGGTCATCGGAACGATCAATTTCTGCCATCGGAATTAAAGCGTCTGAACTGCCGGTTCTTACCGGTACACGGCAGCGTAAGCGACTATCGGAAGTAAGGACACTCCAGTGCGAAACACCATCGGAAACTCTCGGATCGTCGCCGCGGCGCTGGGCGTTGCGGTGGCGGCGGCGATCCTCGGTTCGGCGGGGGTGGCCTCGGCCGCGCCCAACGGCCCCAGCAATGCCCAGCAGACCATCAAAGAGCTGCAATCGCAGGGTTACACAGTGATCGTCAACCGCGTGGGTTCGTCACCACTGGATCAGGCGTCCGTCGTCGCCGTGCGCCCGGGCCCCAACTTCAGCCGCACCGACACGCTCAGCGCGGTCACGCAGCGCACGGTTTACGTCGACGTCAAGTAGCAGACAGCCACCGCCGTCGGCGCCGATAATGATGCGATGGCAGTGAAAGTAGCGGACCTGCTCGGCAGCGAGTTGGGCGCTCTGCGATATCAGCCAACGCCCAAGCGAATTCGGGTCTGTCTCGGCGGTGAGCCGGTGGCCGACACCGGCCAAGCCGTGCTGGTCTGGGAGCCACGGCGGGTGGTCCCGACATATGCGGTGCCGCGCTCTGCGTTGACGGCGCAACTCGTTCCGGCCGGCGGGGATGTCGGGGATGACGAGATCCCCGGCTTCCTCGATCCGTCGGTGCCGTTCACCGCGCACACCTGTCCGGGCACGGCGTTCGACGTCATCGCCGGCGAGGAGACCGGTGCCGCCGCGGCGTTCCAGCCGTACGACCCGGAGCTGACCGACTACGTGATCCTGGACTTCGCGACGTTCGAGTGGCGTGAAGAGGATGAGCCGATCGTCGCGCACCCGCACGATCCGTTCCACCGGATAGACATCCGGCGCAGCCGCCGACGTATCCGCATCGAACTCGACGGGAAGGTGCTGGCCGAATCCTGCAGTCCCATGCTGCTATTCGAGACGGGACTGCCCACCCGCCACTACCTTCCCCGCGAAGACGTTACGGCTGTCCTCGACGTCAGCAACACCGTCACCTACTGCGCGTACAAAGGCCGAGCCACCTACTATTCGCTGCCCGGCGGACCTGCCGATGTCGCCTGGGCCTATCACGAACCGCTGATCGATGCGGTGCCGGTCCGCGACTACATCTGCTTCTTCGACGAGCGGGTCGACGTATTCGTCGACGGTGAACGGATGGCTCGTCCTGTCACGGCATGGAGCTGACGGCGCAGGACTGACGGAACGTCTGTTTGCGACCGTCTGGTTCTGGCAACATCTGACACCGACACCAATGTCAGCTGACCGGAGGTCATGATGGGCCCATCGGACGTCACGCTCACCGCGGCCGCCGGGACAGAGGGCGGTGGTGCCGCACTCGATCAGGTGATCGGAATGTCGGTGGTCGCCCTGATCGTCACGGTCGCGCTTCTGTGGATCGGCTACCTGCACCGCAACCGGCGTATCACCTGGCTGAACAACTTCGCCGAATGGCTGGGCGGCAAGTTTCACCGGCCGCCGTGGGTGGCGCTGCAGGTGTTCCTGTTCACGGCGACCATCATCTGCGCGCTGTTCGGTTTCATCTGGGACGTCAGCCTGCACATCGGCAAGGGGCGCGATGCCGGCCCGCTGGCCAATCCAGCGCACTATTTCATCCTGATCGGCCTGTTCCTGCTGTTCATCGCCGGATCGATGGCCATCGTGCTGCCGTACGACAAGCCCGGTCCGGCCGCAATCCGGATCACCCGCACCTGGTACGCCCCGGTCGGCGGTGTGCTGATGGCGCTGTGCGGGCTGTACGCCCTCATCGGCTTCCCGCTCGACGACATCTGGCACCGAATCTTCGGGCAGGACGTCACCCTTTGGGGCCCAACCCATTTGATGCTCATCGGCGGGGCGGGGTTGTCTCTGATAGCCGTGCTGTTGCTGGAACACGAGGGCCGGGTGGCCATGGGCCCCGACGGCATGGCCGAGGACAGCAAGTTCAACAAGTTCCTCTACTTCCTGTCCTTCGGCGGCCTGTTCATCGGGCTCTCGGTGTTCCAGATCGAATACGACTTCGGCGTCGAGCAGTTCCGCCTGGTGCTGCAGCCGATGATGATCGCTGCCGCGGCGGCCTTTGCCGCGGTCGCGGCGCGCCTGGTCCTCGGCCCGGGCGCCGCGCTGATCGCCGCCGCATTCGCGATCGCATTGCGTGGCGCCGTGGCCTTCATCGTCGGCCCGATCCTGGGAGCGCCGATCAGTTGGTTCGCGCTCTATCTGGGCCCGGCACTGGTGGTCGAACTCATCGCGCTGACCCCACTTGTCAAGCGCCCCATCCTGTTCGGCGCGGTGGCCGGTCTCGGTGTGGCCACCGTCGGACTCTGGCTGGAATCGTTGTGGATCGGCGCGGTCTACCACTATCCGTGGCCCACCAGCATGTGGGGCGAGGCGCTGGCCATGGCGATCCCGGTCGCCGTGGCGATGGGCCTGTGCGGCGCGCTGCTGGCTCTGGTCCTCACCGGGCAGCCGTTACCCCGGCCGGCGGTGGGAATCTCCATCGTCGCGCTCACCGTCCTGGTGATCGGCGGCGCGGTGGCCAACGGTTTGCGCACCGAGGTTCCGCAAAATGCCACTGCCACCATCACTTTGACTGATCTCCCGGCCCAGAACGGACAACGCATGGCCTCGGCCGATGTCGAGATCACCCCGGCCGGGCTGATCAGCGACAACCCGGAGTGGGTGTCGATCCTGGCGTGGCAGGGCGGTCTGGCCAACGATCGGGGCCTGATGATCAACCGGCTGGAGCAGGTGGGCCCGGGCCACTACCGCTCGACACAGCCCATCCCGGTATCCGGGAAATGGAAGACCCTCCTGCGGGTGCAGGACGGAACCACCATGGCCGGCGTCCCGATCTTCCTGCCCGCCGACCCGGGCATCGGTGCCCCCGAAACCCCGGCACTCGCCTCCAGCAACCGGCAGTTCGTGCAGGAGATCGAGATTCTGCAGCGCGAACGCAATCTCGATCATCCGTCCTGGTTGTACAACGCGGCTTCGCTGGTTGTCCTGGTGTGCACGCTGATCCTGATCGCCGGGCTGACCTGGGGTGCGGGCCGGATCAACGCCAGGGAGCTGGCCGCGGGCCGTGAACCCGCCGGGCTCACATGACGTATCAGGCCGACCACACGCTGCTGCTGGCATTGCCGGCGTTCGCGCCGGCCGTGGTCGTGGTGGGCGTCGTGGTGTACGTGGCCATGCGGGACAGGCGCCGCGGCGACGTTGGAGATGAAGATACGGACGCCTCAGGCGAAGATGGTTCACCGTGATCAACCTCAAAAGCAGTGTCATCGTCCTGGCGTCCGCCCTCGCCCTGGTGACGGCCGGTTGTGGCGGCTCCGGCGGGTCCGAGAAGACCGACGGCTCAGCCGGTTCGGCCACTCCGTCGGTCACCACGGTGAACCCGTCGGACATGACCAACGAGCAGCAGGCACCCGCCCGGCTGCTGATCGACGTCACCATCAAGGGCGGTGAGGTCACCCCGACCAACGAGCGGGTGCAGGGCAAGGTCGGCGAGCCGATCGTGGTGCGGGTCAACAGCGACGCCGCCGATGAGCTGCACGTGCACTCCAACCCCGAGCACAGCTTCAAGATCGAGGCCCGCAACGGTCAGCAGTTCCAGTTCACCGTCGACGTGCCCGGCACGGTCGACATCGAACTGCACCAGCTGAACCGCACGATCGCCAGCGTGCAAGTACAGCAGTGACGTCCGGGTCGACCGCGGTACTGGCCCATGGCCTGGGCGGTTCGACCGATCTCCCGATTCCGTACACCTATGCGCTGATCGGCGCGGCGTGGACGCTGACGTTCACCTTCGCGGTGGTGGCACTGGCCTGGCGTCGGCCCCGATTCGATCCGGGCAAGCCCGGCCTGCCTCTGCCGTCCTGGGTGACGACGGCCGTCGACGCCGCCATGACGCGCTGGGTGGTGGGCCTGCTCGCGCTCGCCCTCGCCGGGTGGGTGGCCTACACCGGCTTCGCCCGGCCGGCGGGCGCCAATCCGCTGCCGGGTGTCTTCTATGTCCTGCTGTGGGTTGGGTTGGTCGCAGCCTCGGTGCTGTTGGGCCCGGTGTGGCGGCTCATCTCTCCGGTCCGCACGGTGTTCCGGTTCCTACCGGCTCGTCACCGCAGCTACCCCGAGCGGCTCGGCTACTGGCCCGCCGCCGCGGGGTTGTTCGCGTTCGTATGGCTGGAATTGGCCAGCCCGGACCCGGGATCTGTTGCAGCCATTCGTATCTGGCTGGTGGTCTACCTGGCGGTGACGCTCGCCGGGGCATTGTGCTGCGGTCCGCGCTGGCTGGAGAGCGCCGACCCGTTCGAGGTGTACAGCACGGTGGCGTCGAAGCTTTCGCCGGTGCGCCGCCACGACGGCCGGTTCGTGTTGGGCAACCCGTTCGATCACCTGCCGTCGCTGACGGTGCGGCCGGGACTGGTCGCCGTGCTGGCGGTGCTCCTGGGATCCACGGCGTTCGACAGCTTCTCGGCGATGCCGCAGTGGCGCAACTTCGTCGACGCGCATTCGGGATCGCCGCTGGGCTCCAGCCTGATCCGGACCGTGGGCCTGCTGGTGTTCGCCGCCACGGTGGCGGTCACGTTCTGGGTGGCCACCCGCACCACCGGCGGGGTCGACCGCAGACTGCGCCGCCAATTACCCGGGCTGATGGCGCACTCGTTGGTCCCGATCGTCATCGGTTACGTGTTCGCGCACTACCTGTCATATCTGGTCGAGCGCGGCCAGCAGACGGTGATCCTGCTGTTCGGGCTCCACGATGTGCAGGTCAGCTACTTCCTGTCCGGTCACCCGACGCTGTTGGCCACCCTCAAGGTCGGCTTCGTGCTCGCCGGTCACGTGGCCGGGGTGATCGCAGCGCATGACCGGGCCCTGCGCCTGCTGCCGAAGCGGCACCAGTTGACCGGTCAACTCGCGACGATGCTGGTGATGGTCGGCTACACCTTCACCGGTCTTTATCTGCTGTTCGGCGGGTAGCGTCGGGATCATGCACACGTCCCGCGCACTCATCGTCGTCGACGTGCAGAACGATTTCTGTGAGGGCGGCTCGCTGGCGGTCACCGGTGGGTCGGCGGTGGCGCGGGACATCACCGCACTGCTCGCCACCGACCACGGATACGACCACGTGGTCGCCACCAAGGATTTCCACATCGACCCGGGCGACCACTTTTCCGACACCCCCGACTACCGGACGTCGTGGCCGCGGCACTGCGTGGCCGGTACCCCCGGTGCGGCATTCCACCCCGATTTCGATCCGGCCGCGGTCGAGGCCGTGTTCGAGAAGGGGCACCACTCGGCTGCCTACAGCGGCTTCGAGGGCGTCGACTCTTCGGGGACGCCGCTGGCGGACTGGCTGGCCGGGCGGGGCGTCGAGGCGGTGGACGTGGTGGGCATCGCCACCGACTACTGCGTCGCGGCCACCGCCGCCGACGCGGCCAGGGCGGGGCTGCACACCCGCGTGCTCACCGGCCTGACCGCGGGCGTGGCACCCGAGAGCAGCACTGCGGCAATCGATGAACTTCGCAGCGCCGGAGTGGAAGTCATCTAGTCGGATCGACGGGCCGGCCCGACCAGCGCGGATCCCGGCGCTCGACGTAGGCACGTACGCCTTCGCGCGCGTCATCGTGCGCCATCAACTGCAGGTGAATCTCGGTCTCCCGGGCGCCGACACCCGCGCGGTCGAGGTCATATGAATCCCACAGCAGCCGCTTGCTGGCCGCGACCGACATCGGCGCGGTGTTGACCGCGATGTCGTGTGCGAGTTCCAGTGCGGCAGGCAGCACGTGCTCCGCCGGCAGCACCCGGCTACCCAGACCGAGTTCGACGGCGCGATGTCCGTCGAATGTGGCTCCGGTCAGCAGGATCTCTGCGGCATTCGCCAGACCCACCAGCCGGGGAAGCACCCAGTGTGAGTAGGCGTCGCCGACCATGCCGCGCCGGGCCTGTACCACGCCGTACCGGGCATCGGCGGCGAAAAACCTGATGTCGCACTGCAATGCGATCGTCAGGCCGATGCCGATGGCATGTCCGTTGACGGCCGCGATCACCGGCTTGCCGAGGGTCCAGGCCGGTACGGCCAGGCCGGCGGCGCTGAATTCCTGTCCCGGTTCGGTGAAGGTCTGCTCCCCCGCGCCGAGATCCGCACCGGCGCAGAACGCGGGTGGGGCCCCGGTCAGCACGATCACCCGGATGGCGTCGTCGGCGTCGCAATGCAGATAGGCCTCGGCCAGCTCCTCGCGCATCCCGCCGCCGAAGGCATTGCGCTGCTGCGGACGGTCCAGCGTGATGATGCCGACAGCGTCTTGACGTTTAATCCGAAGAGTGCGGTAACTGGGCAGCTCAGGGTCGATGGCCACGGCCTACTCCCCTCGGTTGCGGCACGTTCCCGCCGTACATTCTCACGGCCGGATCAGGCTCGGGCCCGTATGGTCGATTTGTGACTGTCGCGGATCGAGCTGAACCGAGTGAGCTGGAAATGTGGCGGGGCAAGGCGTACCCGCTGGGTGCCACCTACGACGGCTCGGGCACCAATTTCGCGTTGTTCAGTGAGGTCGCCGACCGGGTCGAGCTGTGCCTGTTCGACGCCGAGGGCAACGAGACCCGGCTGACTCTTCCCGAGGTAGACGGATTCGTCTGGCACGGTTTCGTTCCCGGCATCGAGCCCGGCCAGCGCTACGGCTACCGGGTGCACGGCCCGTACGATCCGGCGGCCGGGCACCGCTGCAACCCGAACAAGCTCGTGCTCGACCCGTATGCCAAGGCCATCGAAGGTGCCTTCGACTGGGGCCAGCCACTCTTCTCCTACAACTTCGATGATCCTGATACCCGCAACGACGACGATTCGGCGGCCCACATCCCGAAAGCCGTGGTGATCAATCCGTATTTCGACTGGGGCGTCGACCACCCACCCAGCCATGAGTACGCCGACACCGTCATCTACGAGGCCCACGTCAAGGGCCTCACCCAGACCCACCCGGACATCCCTGAGCAGCTGCGCGGAACCTACGCCGGCGTTGCCCACCCCGCGATCGTCGAGCATCTGAAAGCGTTGGGGGTCAACGCCGTCGAGCTGATGCCGGTGCACCACTTCGTGGATGACTCCACCCTGGTCGACAAAGGCCTGTCGAATTACTGGGGCTACAACACGATCGGGTTCCTGGCGCCGGACCCGCGCTACAGTTCCGCAGGCACCCCGGGCGGTCACGTGCAGGAGTTCAAGGCCATGGTGCGTGAACTGCACGCCAACGGCATCGAAGTGATCCTCGACGTCGTCTACAACCACACCGCCGAGGGCAACCACCTGGGGCCGACACTGTCGATGCGCGGTATCGACAATGCTGCCTACTACCGGCTGGTGGACGACGACAAGCAGTACTACATGGACTACACCGGTACCGGCAACAGCCTCAACGTCGGTCATCCCCACTCGTTGCAGCTCATCATGGACTCGTTGCGGTACTGGGTGACGGAGATGCATGTCGACGGATTCCGTTTCGACCTCGCCGCCACGCTGGCCCGCGAGTTCTATGACGTTGACCGGCTGAGCGCGTTTTTCGAGCTGGTGCAACAGGATCCGATCGTCAGCCAGGTCAAGCTGATCGCCGAGCCGTGGGACGTCGGACCTGGCGGTTATCAGGTGGGCAACTTCCCGCCGCAGTGGACCGAGTGGAACGGCAAGTTCCGCGACACCGTGCGGGACTATTGGCGGGGCGAGCCGGCCACCCTCGACGAGTTCGCCTACCGGCTGACCGGGTCGGCCGATCTCTACGAGCAGACCGGCCGTCGCCCGTTCGCCTCGATCAACTTCGTCACCGCACACGACGGGTTCACACTGCGTGATCTGGTGTCCTACAACGAAAAACACAATCAGGCCAACGGCGAGGACAACCGCGACGGCGAGAGCAACAACAAGTCGTGGAACTGCGGGGCCGAAGGTCCGTCCGACGATCCTGCGGTCAACAACCTGCGCGCCCAACAGCAACGCAACTTCCTGGCCACCCTGCTGCTGTCCCAGGGCGTTCCGATGCTCTCCCACGGCGACGAGCTGGGCCGCACCCAGCACGGGAACAACAACGTCTACTGCCAGGACAACGAGATCTCCTGGATCGACTGGGCCACAGCCGATCTCGACCTGATCGAGTTCACGCGGTCGGTGTCGGCGCTGCGCGCGGCGCACCCTGTGTTCCGGCGCCGCAGGTTCTTCGACGGCCGACCGGTACGGGAGGCGGGCGCGGCCGCACTGCCCGACATCGCCTGGTTCGCCCCTGACGGCTCCGACATGTCCGCCGAGGACTGGGAGACGGGGTACGCCAAGTCGGTTGCCGTGTACCTGAACGGTCAGGGCATCGCCGACCCGGATGTCCGAGGCCAGCGGGTGGTGGACGACTCGTTCCTGTTGTGCTTCAACGCGCACTACGAGCCCATCGAGTTCTCGTTACCACCGGAGCAATTCGGCGCCCGCTGGGTTCCCGCGATCAGCACGTCGGCAAACTCCACGCGCGATGCCGCCCCGGCCGGCAACACGGTCAGTGTGGATGCGCGCGCCGTCCTGGTACTGCAGGCCGAATCAGATTGAGCGTCAATTCAAAGCGTTGCTAATCGGTCCAATGTCCGTGCCCTAACCAGGAAATCTGGTACCTTGGACACGTAGCAGCCGTGGCCGCCTAAGTAGACGTTGAGCGCTTGCTTGATGTCACCGGCCGGGCGGGCTGGGGGGTACGAGCCGAAGAGCGGCGGCAACTACCCTGCGGCCACGGCTGCGGCGTCTCAGCGGGTTTGCCGCGAAACTTCCAACCTCATTCAAATCAGCTTCTCATCGCGTCCCCAGCGGCCACTGATCCCAAATACCTCTGTAACAGAGGTATTGTGGGGCGCATGAAGGACCGCGGGGATCTCGTCGGCGAACTGTTCACCGTCGTCGGCCGGTTCCGCAGGCAGTTGCGCCGGTCCACCGGCGGGGGATTCGATGCCACCGGGTTGACCCAGTCCCAGGGCGAACTGTTGCGCCTGGTCGGCCGAAGGCCCGACATCTCGGTGCGGGAAGCGGCCGCCGAACTCAGCTTGGTGCCCAACTCCGCGTCCACGCTGGTGTCGCGTCTGGTCGGCGACGGACTGCTGGCCAGAACCACCGACGATTCGGACCGACGGGTGGTCCGTCTGCGACTCACCCCGCCCGCACAGGCGATCGCCGACGAGTCAAGGGCGGCCCGCCGTGCCGCGCTGTCGGCCGCGCTGGCACAACTCGACGACGACCAGATCGACGATCTGGCAAACGGATTGGACGTGATGACCGAACTGACTCGACTCCTGCACGAGGGGGACACATGACCGACCCGGCCATCGACTGCCGGCACCTGACCCATCGTTACGGGACCTTCACCGCGGTCGACGACCTCACCCTGCAGGTACATCGCGGCGAGACCCTGGGCCTGCTCGGCCCGAACGGGGCGGGCAAGACCACAGCGGTGCGGGTGCTGACCACACTGACGCCGGTGCAGGAGGGCGAGGTGCGGATCTTCGGTCTCGACGCCGACCGGCGCACCATGGACATCCGGCACAACATCGGCTATGTGCCGCAACAACTCTCGATCGAGGCGGCGCTGACGGGCCGGCAGAACGTCGAGTTGTTCGCGCGTCTGTACGACGTGCCGCGCGCCGAACGCGCAGATCGGGTGGACCAGGCCCTGGATTCCATGCAGTTGCTCGACGTTGCCGATGCCGTGGCGGGCACCTACTCAGGCGGCATGGTGCGCCGCCTCGAGCTGGCCCAGGCACTCGTCAACCGTCCGCTGCTGCTGATCCTCGACGAACCCACGGTCGGACTCGACCCCATCGCCCGCGACAGCGTGTGGACACAGGTCGGCCGGATGCAGGCCGAATTCGGGATGACGGTACTGCTCACCACGCACTACATGGGCGAGGCCGACGCCCTGTGCGACCGGGTGGCGCTGATGCACCATGGCAGGTTGCAGGCGGTCGGGACGCCCGCCGAACTGAAGGAGCGGGTGGTGCAGGCCACCGATGCCCCCGATGCCACGCTCGAGGACGTCTTCCGCCACTACGCCGGATCGGACCTGACCGATACCGGGCCACAGTCCCGCGGCATGCGTGAGGTGCGCGCGACCCGTAGGACGGCGCGACGTGTCAGCTGAGGCTCTGGTCCTGGCCCCGCGCGGGATACGCCGGGTCCGCGCGATGGCACTGCGAATGTCGGCCTTCGCCCTCGTCGAACTGCAGAAGCTGCGCCACGACCGCACCGAGTTGTTCACCCGGATGGTCCAGCCCGCGCTGTGGTTGTTGATCTTCGGCCAGACCTTCAGTCGCCTGCACCTGGTCGACACCGGCGGTGTGCCGTACCTGACGTTCCTGGCGCCGGGCATCATCGCCCAATCGGCCCTGTTCATCTCGATCTTCTACGGCATCCAGATCATCTGGGACCGCGACGCGGGCATCTTGGCCAAGCTGATGGTGACCCCCGCGCCGGCGTCGGCGCTGGTGGCGGGCAAGGCGTTCGCGGCCGGAGTGCGCTCGGTGGTGCAGGTGGTCGGGGTGGTGCTGCTGGCCTATCTGATGGGCATCGCGATGACGGTCAATCCGCTGCGCATCCTGGGCGCGATGGCGGTGGTGGCGCTCGGTGCGGCATTCTTCGCATGCCTGTCGATGACGCTGGCCGGGTTGGTGCGCAAACGGGACCGGCTGATGGGCATCGGCCAGGCGATCACCATGCCGTTGTTCTTCGCGTCCAATGCGCTGTATCCCGTCGACATCATGCCGACCTGGCTGCGTTGGCTGTCCACGGTCAATCCGCTCAGTTATGAGGTCAACGCGCTACGCGGGCTGCTGATCGGCACCCCGACCAACTGGGCCCTCGATATCGGCGTGCTGATCGCCGCCGCGGTGATCGGGGTGGCTGTCGCGTCGTCGTTGCTGCGCCGACTGGTGCGCTAGACGCATCCCCGGTACACCCAACCAACCGGATGGTTTAGGGTGCAGACAGATCCACCGACAGGGAGACGGTCATGCAACTGGCGCTCACACCGGAGGAAGCAGCGTTCCGCGACGAGCTGCGCACCTTCTACACGACGAAGATTCCCGCCGAGCTTCGAGAACGAAACCGGCTGGGGCTGCCGATCGGCAAAGAGGGCATCATCACGGCGCACAAAATCCTTCATGAGCACGGCTTGGCGGTGCCCAACTGGCCCGTCGAGTGGGGCGGCAAGGACTGGACGCCCAACCAGCATCAGATCTGGCTCGACGAGATGCAGCTGGCCAGCGTCCCCGAGCCGCTGACCTTCAACGCGAGAATGGTCGGTCCGGTCATCGCCGAGTTCGGCTCGCAGGAGGTCAAAGAGCGCTTCCTGCCGCCGACCGCGGCGCTGGACATCTGGTGGTGCCAGGGCTTCTCCGAGCCCGAGGCCGGCTCCGACCTGGCCTCGCTGCGAACCACCGCGGTGCGTGACGGCGACAGCTACGTCGTCAACGGCCAGAAGACGTGGACGACGCTCGGTCAGCACGCGGACTGGATCTTCTGCCTGGTCCGCACCGACCCGCAGGCTCCCAAGAAGCAGGCCGGCATCTCGTTCCTGTTGTTCGAAATGGACACCCCCGGTGTCACGCTGCGCCCGATCAAGTTGATCGACGGCAGCTACGAGGTCAACGAAGTCTTCTTCGAAGACGTCCGGGTGCCCGCCAACCAGCTCGTGGGCGAGGAGAACCAGGGCTGGACCTACGCGAAGTTCCTGCTCGGCAACGAGCGGACCGGCATCGCCCAGGTGGCCCGCACCAAGGTTCGCCTGGCCGAGGTCAAGGAACGTGCCGCGGCCAACGGCCTGCTGGCCGATCCACTGTTCGCCGCCCGCCTGGCCGAGGCCGAAAACGACGTGCTCGCATTGGAACTCACCCAGATGCGGGTGACCTCGGATTCGGCCGACGGCAAGCCCAGCCCGGCATCCTCGGTGCTCAAGCTGCGCGGCAGCCAGCTTCAGCAGACCGCGACCGAGCTGCTCGTCGAGGTGGCCGGCGCCGACGCGCTGCCGTACGAGGCCGGCGGCATCGCCTCACCGGAGTGGGCCCAGCACGCCGCCCCGCACTACCTCAACTACCGCAAGACCTCGATCTACGGCGGTAGCAACGAGGTGCAGCGCACCATCATCTCGTCCACCATTCTCGGATTGTGAGTTGAGCCATGGACTTTCAGCTGACTGACGAACAGACCCTGCTGGCGGACACCACCCGTGACCTGCTGTCGGGCTACGACACCGAAAAGCGCAACAAGGTAGTGGAGTCCGAACCCGGATTCGACCGCCAGGTGTGGGGCCAGCTCGCCGAGATCGGCGTTCTGGGACTGGGATTCGATGAGGATTCCGGTGGCCAGATCGAGATCATGGTGGTGCTGAACGAGATCGGGCGCCGGCTGGCACCCGAACCGGTCCTGCACGGGGCGATCGGACCCGGCGCGATCATCGCCGAGGTGGGCACCGACGCCCAGCGCGCCCTGCTCGACGAGGTCGCCGCGGGTGAGCGGATTCTGGCCTTCGCCCACGCCGAGCCGGGTGCGCGCGGTTCGGCCGGGGTGACGACCACCGCGACACGCAGCGGCCACGAGTGGACGCTGAGCGGCACCAAGAACCCGGTGTTGGCCGGCGACGTCGCCGACACGCTGATCGTCAGTGCGGCCCTGCCCGGCGAGGGTGCTGAGGCCGGGACCGGCCTGTTCCTGATCGACGCCGCGAACGTGACCCGCACCGGCTACCGCACCTTCGACGGCCAGCGCGGTGCCCAGATCACGTTCGATGCCACGCCTGCCGAACCGCTCGGCGAGGCCGCCGACGCCGGTGAAGCGATCGCCAACGCGCTGGTGCGGATCTCGGCGGCGCTGTGCGCCGAGGCGGTCGGCGTGATGGAGGAATCACTGCGCCTGACCACCGATTACCTCAAGCAGCGCAAGCAGTTCGGGGTCACGCTGAGCAAGTTCCAGACGCTGACCCAGCGCGCCGCCGACATGTACATGTCGCTGGAGCTGGCGCGCAGCATGGGCACCTACGCCGCGATGTCGATCGCCGACGGCGAGCTCAACCCGGTGATCGCGGCGCGCGCCAAGCTGCAGATCGGCCGCTCGGGTCGACACATCTCGCAGGAGTCGATCCAGCTGCACGGCGGTATCGGCGTCACCGCGGAGTACCCCGTAGGCCACTACGCCGCGCGACTGACCGCGATCGAGCACACTTTGGGCTCGTCGTCGGATCAGCTACGGACGCTGGTCGGCCAGCTCGACAGCTACGAGATCGCCACGCTCTGACATCAACCGCTCAGCGGCTTCTGAAAGCGCCTCAGCCGGTTCTTCTACGACATCCCGGCCGGCTGGCGCTTTCGGTATCGCCAAGGCGATCAGCGCGGCACCGGCAGCCGCGGCCGCCGCGATCAGCAGCGCGGTGCGGAAACCGGCCGGCGACGGCAGCGCGTGCCCGGCGAACGTGATGGTCATCTGGGCCAGTACCGCGGTCATCACCGCGCTGGAGGTCGAGGTCCCCAGCGACCGGGCCAGTGAGTTGATGCTGTTCGCGGACGCGGTCTCCGACACCGGCACCGCGGCATTGATCAATGCGGGTAGCGCAGCGAAGGCGAAACCGACGCCGAAGCTGACGATCAGGCCGAGCACCATCAGGCCGACGGGGCTGCCGAGCATCAGAGTGCCGGCCAGGTAGCCCACGGCGATGATCGCGCTGCCGATCACCAGTACGATCTTCGGCCCGCGCGCCGACACCACCCGCGCGGCGACCGGCGCCGCGGCCATCATCGCCAGGCCGCCGGGCGCCATCCACAGACCGGTCGCGATCATGCTCTGCCCGAGGCCGAATCCGGTCTCCCGCGGCATCTCCAGCAGCTGGGGACCCACGAGCGACAGCGCGAACATGCCGAAGCCCACCGCGATCGAAGCCAGGTTTGTCAGCAGCACGGGCCGTTTCAACGTGGTGCGCATGTCCACGATGGGTGAGGGCACCCGGTACTGCCACCAGGTGAACACACTGAAGGTCGCCACCGCGGCGGCGAACATGCCCAACGTGGTGGCACTGGTCCAACCCCACATCGCGCCCTTGGAGATCGGCAGCAACAGCAGCACCAGGCCGATGCCCAGCGTGACGGCGCCGACGGGGTCGAAGCGGTGATCGGCCGACACGGGTTCCAGGTCGGGCACCAGCAGGACGAACAGGATGCCCGAGGCGAGTCCGAGCGCGGCCGCGCACCAGAACAGGGCGTGCCAGTTGAACTGCTCGGCGATCACCGCCGACAACGGCAGGCCCAGCGCGCCGCCGACGCCCAGCGACGCACTCATCAAACCCATGGCCGAGGCCACCCGCTCAGGAGGCAGGGCGGCGCGCAGCACGCTGATGCCCAGTGGGATCACCGGGGCCCCGAAACCCTGCAGCCCACGTCCGATGATCAACGGGATCAGCGAGGTGGTCATGGCAGCGATCACCGATCCGATGAACAGCAGCACGGCGCACAACACGAGAATCCACTTGGGGCCGAACATATCCCCGAGACGGCCCAGCATCGGTGTCGCCACGGCGCCGGTCAGCAGGGTCGCGGTGATCGTCCACGAGGCATTGGCACCGGTGGTGTCGAGCAGAGTGGGCAACTGCGGGATCAACGGGATGATCAGGGTCTGCATGAGCGAGACACTGATACCGGCCGCTGCGAGTACGGCGATCAGCAGCCCGTCCGGCGCCGATCGGCGCGCGGGCTGATTAGGCATGCTAATGAAGATATCAGCCGATCAAGCGGGTCACCGATCCCAGTGGGACAGGTAGCCAACTCGGCCGGAACCGGGCCTCGTAGGCCGCCTCGTACACGGCCTTGTCGAGCTCATAGGCCGCCAGCAGCGCGGCATGCTCACGCGGATCGCTGCCGGCCGCCTCGGCGTAGCCGTCACAGAATGCCGCGCTGTTGCGGTCGGCCCACTCCCGGGCCCGGGCCGCCAACTGCCGGGCCCGATCGTCGTCGGTGGCCAGGTCCACCAGGCGGGCATACGCCGCATAGTCGAAAGACCTCAGCATGCCCGCGACGTCACGCAGTGGCGAGTCGGGGCTGCGCCGCAGCTGCAACGGTTGGCCGGGCTCGCCCTCGAAGTCGATCAGCAGCCAGTTCTCCGGGGTGCGCAGCACCTGCCCGAGATGCAGATCGCCGTGTACCCGCTGGACCTCTACCTGCTCGTCGGCCAGCTTGCGGTAGCGGTCCTCGATCAGCGAGACATGCTCGCGCAGTTCGGGTACCGCCTCGGCGGCGGTGGCCAGCCGGGTAGTCATCAGCTCGGTCGGGAAGGGCACCGACTCGGTGCCGAGCTGCTCGGCCAGACAGGCATGTACCGAGGCCACCGCCTCCCCCAGTCGGTGGGACTCGGCGGCGAAGTCACCGCCCACCTCGTCGGCATAGAGGTCGCCCTCGGCGAAGAGGTCACGGGTGCTGGCGTTGGCCATGTCCCAGCCCTCGGCGGAGTTGGCGGCGAATTCGGTCACCATCCCCAACGCGAAAGGCTCACCCTCCCAATCGATATCGATCGATCCGAGCAGCCTCGCCACGTGCGGGTTACCGGCCCGGGCCAGCACGCGGTTGAGTTCGATGTCGGGGTTGATGCCCGGGGTGATCCGGCGGAACATCTTTAGCACGGCATCCTGCCCGAACACCACGCTGGTATTGCTCTGCTCTGCCGCCGACACCCGGGGCAGCGCATCCAGCGGCAGGGTGGCCCCTGGCTCTTTGCGGCACGTCAGCCCGCCCACGGTGGCCGAACGGTCGACCATCTCCAGCAGATATCGCGCGGCGTCCTGGTCGTAGAGGGCGTCGGAGGCCGTCCTCCCGTCGTCGCTGCCGATCGTGGCCACGGAGCTGTATTCCTCGATCAGGTCGGCATTCCACTTCACCAGTGCCTGGTAACGCTCGGCGGTTCCGTCGGCGTAGGACACCTGCAGCAGCGTCAGGTCGAGATCCTCGTTCAAGTCGAGCACCAGACCTGGTGTGGCGGCCGCCAATTCGCGTCCGCGGCCGGCGTACCAGCGCTGCTGACTCAGCCAGTCGGCGAATTCGAGACTCATTGCTGTGCAGCCTCCCGCTCTGGCTCGCGGAGCTCGAACCAGTAGAACCCGTGCCCGGGCAGGGTCAGCAGATACGGCAGCTGACCGATACTGGGGAACTCGACGTAGCCGGACATCTCGATGGGCGTATATCCGCTCCACTCTTGCAGATTCAGTTCGATGGGCTGCGGGAACCGCGACAGGTTGTTCACGCACAGCACCGCATCGCCGTCGCTCTCGATCTGGCGAACGTACGCCAGTACCGACGGGTTGGAACCGCCCAGCTCACGGAAGGTCCCTACGGCGAACGCGTCGTGGCGGCCGCGGATGGCCAGCATGTTGCGGGTCCAGTTCAGCAGCGACGTCGAACTGTCCCGCTGCGCTTCGACATTCACCGACTGATAGCCGTACACCGCGTCCTGGTTCGGCGGCAGATACAGCCGGCCGGGGTTGGCCGTCGAGAACCCGGTGTTGCGGTCCGGCGTCCACTGCATCGGCGTGCGCACGCTGTCGCGGTCACCGAGCCAGATGATGTCGCCCATGCCGATCTCGTCGCCGTAGTAGAGCATCGGCGATCCGGGCAGGGACAGCAGCAACGCCGTGAACAGTTCGATCTGGTTGCGGTCGTTCTCCAGCAACGGGGCCAGTCGGCGGCGGATACCGACGTTGGCCTTCATCCGCGGATCCTTGGCGTACTCGGCGTACATGTAGTCACGCTCGTCGTCGGTGACCATCTCCAGCGTGAGCTCGTCGTGGTTGCGCAGGAAGATCGCCCAGTGCGCCATGTCCGGGATAGCCGGTGTCTGCGCCAGGATCTCGGAGATCGGGAACCGCGACTCCCGTCGCACGGCCATGAAGATCCGCGGCATCAACGGAAAATGGAAGGCCATGTGGCACTCGTCGCCGCCCGTGTTCGGGTCGCCGAAGTACTCGACCACGTCGGCAGGCCACTGATTGGCCTCGGCCAGCAGCACGCGGCCGGGGTACTCGTCGTCGACGACCTTGCGGCAGCGTTTGAGGAAGGCGTGGGTCTCGGGCAGGTTTTCGCAATTGGTGCCCTCGCGCTCGAAGAGGTAGGGCACCGCGTCCAACCGGAAACCGTCGATGCCGAGATCCAGCCAGAACCGCAGGACGTCGATCATCGCCTCCTGCACCGCAGGATTGTCGTAGTTCAGATCGGGCTGGTGCGAGAAGAACCGGTGCCAGTAGAACTGGCGGCGCACAGGGTCGAAAGTCCAGTTCGACTCCTCGGTGTCGACGAAGATGATGCGCGCGTCGGCGTACCGGTCGCTGGTGTCGCTCCAGACATAGAAGTCGCCGTAGGGACCGTCGGGGTTCTGCCGTGACTCCTGGAACCACGCGTGGGAGTCGGAGGTGTGGTTCATCACCAGGTCGGTGATGACGCGGATACCCCGGCGGTGCGCGCCGTCGAGCAGCGCGACGAAGTCCTCCACGGTGCCGAACTCGGGGAGCACCTTGTAGAAGTCCCTGATGTCGTAGCCACCGTCGCGCAGTGGCGAATCGTAGAAGGGCGGCAGCCAGAGGCAGTCCACACCCAGCCATTTGAGGTAGTCGAGCTGTTGGGTCAGTCCCCGCAGATCGCCCACGCCGTCGGCGTTGGAGTCGTAGAACGCGCGGACCAGGACCTCGTAGAACACCGCCCGTTTGAACCAGTCACGGTCGGTCGGCAGCGTTCTGGCATGCCCGAAGTCCTCCGCGGTCGGATGCTCGACCATGCCGTGTTCGTCCGCAACGTTGTCCATCAGCTTTCCAACGTACCCACTCGCACGGCTCCCGACACCTGCTCAGCACGTCCGCCGGAACATGGCATCCCGAAATGATCCTGCAGCAACGTGATTCGCCACCGAGCGTGTGTTTGCGGAAAAACTAACGGTTGAATAAGAGACAGCAACGGGTTACGTTTTTCCCGCATTTGATCTCCTCGTCGGCCATGGGCCGGCGAGCACAAACTTTCGACGAGGGATGGCCTGTGGGTGAGTCGGCACCTAATGACGGTGAAGCACCAGTAATCGTTGGACTTTCTGATGCGGCGATGCACATGTACATCGCCGCGATCGACGCGCTACCGCCGGTCGGCGACCCGGAGTACGCCGACCGCGCCGCAGTCGTCCTCAGCGGTCTGCGCAAGCTGCAGACGTCGCTGTCGGAGGCGGCGGGCCGCAGCCGCGTCACCCCGTCGGTCATCGTGGCGCTCAGCGGTGTGCGGCACCGCTACGACGAGCTGATGACGGCCGCGTCCGAAGGCCCCGGCGCCACGCTCGGTCAGCGTCTGTACGTTGCGCGCGGCAACGCGAAGCTGTCCACCGAGGAAGCCGCCAACGGCGTCGGGCTGCGTAAGGACCTCATCGAGGCCGTCGAGGCCGAGGAGCCCGCGACCGAAGCCGAGACCGCTCAGATCAAGGACCTCATCGCCGCGCTCGGCGGCTGAGCCGCCCAGACCTGCGAACGGCCGGTCACCCGCCCCACGACGGTAGGGTCGCTGCGTGACACGAGATCATGGCGACCCCGGTGATGCCCCCTCGGTTCCTCCCCCACTGACGGAGGTGATCGCGGGGGCACGTCCGTCTGCAGCCGAGGAAGCCCGGACCGTCGCCGCCTCGACCAACGCGGGCACGCTGGCCACCCTCACCGCCGACGGCGACCCGTGGGCATCCTTCGTCACCTACGGACTGCTGGCCGGCGCACCGGTGCTCTGTGTGTCGAACATGGCCGAGCACGGCCGCAACCTCGCCGGCGACCCCCGGGCCAGCATCTCCGTCGTCGCCCCCGGCACCGGGTCAGATCCGTTGGCCGGCAGCCGCATCACGCTGGCCGGTGTCGCCGAGCGGCCCAGCGGTGACGAGCTCGCCGCGGCTCGCCAGGCCCATCTGGACGCGGTCGCCGCCGCCCGCTACTACATCGACTTCAGCGACTTCTCGCTCTGGGTGCTGCGCGTGCAGCGCGTGCGCTGGGTGGGCGGATACGGCCGCATGGACTCGGCCACCGGCGAGGCCTACGCGCAAGCCGAACCCGACCCCGTCGCACCGCACGCCGCCGGTGCGATCGAGCACCTCAACGCCGACCACGCCGCTTCGCTGGCCGAGATGGCCCGCACCCTCGGCGGCTACCCCGACACGACCGCGGCGGTGTGCACCGGCGCCGACCGCTACGGCCTGGATCTGCGGGTCACCACCGAGCGCGGGATCGCCTACACCCGCGTCGGCTACGCCGCACCGATCAGCTCGTACGGCGAGTTGCGGGCGGCCACCGTCGAGTTGGCCCAGCGCGCTCAGGCTTGATCGGCACACCGCGCCGGCTGGGCCCGCGACCCCGTCAGGCCGTGCAATACGATCGCGGGTATGCCTGAGCGCCCGGACACCTGGCAAGCCGCCTTCGATTTGATCCGCACCCGCGGCTACGAACACCGCGAGGAGCCATTCCGGCTGGCCAGCGGGCAGCTGAGCCACGACTACATCGACGGCAAGTTCGCCATCGACACCGGCGAGCGGATGGCCATCGTCAGCCGGGCGGTCGCCGATCTGGCCGCCGCGAGCGGTATCGAATTCGACGCCGTCGGCGGGCTCACGATGGGCGCCGACCCGCTGGCCCACGGGGTCGCGATGGTGACCGGCAAGGCCTGGTTCTCGGTGCGCAAGGAACAGAAGGCCCGCGGCCGCGAGCAGTGGATCGAGGGCACCCGGCTCGAGCCCGGTACCCGCGTGCTGCTGGTCGACGACGTGATCAGCACCGGTGGCTCCACCGAGATCGCCTACGAACGCGTGACCGCCGTCGGCGCCGTCGTCACCGGCGTCATCCCGATGGTCGACCGCGGCGACGTCGCGACCGGCCGGTTCGCCAAACGCGGGGTCCCGTTCGCGGCGCTGGTCACCTACCGCGATCTGGGGATCGAACCGGTCAAGGACGTCTAGGGCCGGCGCCGGCGCTAGATCACCAGGACCGGCGCCCGCTCCAGGGCGAGGTTGACGACGACGCCGGGCCCGAAGGCACGGGCCCGCGAGCTGGGCAGCTGCGCGTGGATCAGCGAGCCGTCGGGCAGTGAGATGTACACGTGCGACGTCGGGCCGAGAAACGACACGGATTCCACCACCGCGGGCCCGTCCGGATCGGCGCGCACCCGGATCGATTCCGGCCGCACCATCGCGATACCCGACCCGGACCTGATCGATCCGGGCAGCGTCGGCAGCTCGGCGCCCAGCAGTCTGGCCCGTCCGCTCGCCACCCGCGCGCGCACCTTGTTGTGCAGGCCGACGAATTCGGCGACGAACGGCGTCGACGGGCGGGCATAGACCACGGCAGGAGTGGCGAGCTGCTCGAGTTTGCCGTGACTCATCACCCCGACCCGGTCCGCAACCCCAAGGGCCTCCTCCTGGTCATGGGTCACGAACAACGTCGTGATGCCGACTTCGAGCTGCACCCGCCGGATCTCGTCACGCAGTTGCGAGCGCACCTTCGCATCGAGTGCCGACAGCGGCTCGTCGAGCAGCAGCACCCTCGGCTCGATCGCCAGGGCCCGGGCCAACGCGACCCGCTGCTGTTCACCCCCGGACAGCTCACTCGCATACTTGCCCTTGTGCGCTGCCAGGCCCACCAGATCGAGCATATCGGCAGCTCGAAACAGCCTGTCCTGCTTGGACTTTCCACGCATCTTCAAACCGAACGCGACGTTGTCCAACACGGTCAGGTGCGGGAACAGGCTGTAGGCCTGGAACACCATGCCCATATCCCGCTTGTTGGCCGGCACCGAGCTGATGTCACGGCCGCCGACGAACACGGCACCGGAGCTGGCCTCCTCCAGCCCCGCCAGGATGCGCAGCGCCGTGGTCTTGCCGCAGCCCGAAGGCCCGAGCAGCGCGACCAACTCTCCCGGCTCGATGGACAGGCTCAGCCCGTCGAGTGCGTGGACGTTGCCGTAAGTGCGGGTGAGGTCACGAAGTTCAACGCGCACACCGGCCCCGAGACTCATGTCTGAACTCCCAACGTCCGGCGGCGGCCCCGCGTGAGCGCCGCCAAGACCAACAACAGAGCGAAGCCGAGCAGCAGCGTGGCCAGCGAGGCCGCCACCGACGTCGCGCCGTCACTCTTCCCGATCGCCACGATCTGGACGGGGAGCGTCTCGAAGCCACTCAGCGAGGCGACGGTGTATTCACCGAGCACCACCGCAATGGAAATGAAGGCAGCGGACAGGATCCCAGACCAGATGTTGGGCACGATCACCCGGGTGATGGTCGATATCCAACCGGCCCCCAACGACCGGGCGGCCTCCGACAAGGTCTGCAGGTCGATAGCGGACAGCGCGGAATCGATCGCCCGGTAGGCGAACGGCAGGACCAGCACCACGTAGACGAATGTCAGGGTGAGCGCCGACTCGCCGAGAAGATAAGTGACCCACAGGTACACGTTGCGCAGGCCCACCACGATCACCAGGGCCGGAATGGTCAGTGGCAGCAGGCACAGAAACTCCACGAGCGGTGCGGCCCAGCGGACCCGCACGCGGACCCAGATCATCGTCGGCACCAGCAACACCAGCATCGCGAGGACGGTGAACACCGCGAGCAGCAACGAGATCAGGATGGCGTGATACAGAGCCTCGTCGGCCACCAGATTGCGCCATGCCGCGCCGGTGCGGCCGCCGGCGATGAGGTTCCGGGTCGAGAAGTCGGCCATCGCGTACAGCGGAAAAAGGAAGAACAGGCCGAACAGCACCCAGAGCGCCACGCGGACAGCGCGGTTCATTTGAGCCACCTCGCCGTGCGCCGGACCAGTGCGTTGTAGGCGATCATCACCACGGCCACCACCACGATCATCTCGCAGGCCAGCGCATAAGCGAAGCCGGACTGACCCAGCACGACCTCACTGGTGAGTGCGGCGCGGATCAGCAGCGGCACGATCGGACTGCCCTGACTGACCAGTGCGGCCGCGGTGGCGTAGGCGGCGAACGCGTTGGCGAACAACAACAACGCCGACCCCCAGAATGCCGGGGTCAGCAGGGGTACCGCGACCTCCCGCAGGTACTGCCACCGTGACGCGCCGAGGCTCACCGCGGCCTCGCGCCACTGCTCCCGCAACCCCTCGAGGGCAGGCAGGAACACGATCACCATCAACGGGATCTGGAAGTAGCTGTACACCAGGATCAGCCCGCCGAGTCCGTACAACCAGCCGGAGCCGGCCAGATCCCAGCCGAGGTTCTCCTTGACCCACAGCGTCAGCACGCCGTTGAGGCCGATGGTGGCCAGAAATGCGAAAGCCAGTGCCACACCACCGAACTGAGCCAGCACGCTGCACAGGGCCAGCACCGTGCGACGAACCATCGAGGCGTGTGGGCTGCTGACGATCAGCCAGGCCAGCACCGCGCCCAGCACCGCGCCGATCACCGCCGTGCTGGCCGACAGCGCAATGCTTTTGGCCAGAGCCGTCAGGGCGGTACCGGAGAACAGCGCGGCAATCCGATCCAGCGAGAAAGATCCGTCGGCGAAGAATGCCATGACGATCACCGTCGCGGTCGGGACGATCAGGAAGATCGTCACCACCGCCACGAACGGCAGCAATGGCAGCGCGTCACGGATGTCCGCACGTAGATCCCGTCGAGTTGTCCTACCCGGCACTGGCGTACCTAGCCGATCGCCTTGGCCCAGTTGTCGGCCAGATACTTGTTGGCTACGTCGGTTTGGGCCTGGCTCGCGACGGTCACCGGGCCGTCGATGGGAGGCAACTGACCGAACGCTGCGCGGTCGGCGGTCCCGGCCAGGATCATCTTGTCGGCGCGCACCGGGCGAACCCCGCCCTTGGCGTACAGGTTCTGCCCCTCGTCGCTGAACAGGAATTCCTGCCACAACCGGGCCGCCGCCGGATGCGGAGCATCCTTGTTGATCGCTTGGTAGTAGTACCCGGCGACCAAGGCCTCGTGCGGAACGATCACCTGCCACCCCGGGACCTTCTGGCTCTCGGTGCCGTTGAGGTAGTTCCAGTCGATCACCACCGGGGTCTGCCCTGATTCGATGGTGGCCGGGGTCGGATCCAGCGGCAGGAAGTTGCCTGCCTCGTTGAGCTTTTCGAAGAACGCGACGCCGGGGGCGATGTCGTCGGCCGACCCGCCCTGTGCCACCGCGGCCATCAGGACCCCGGCGAACGCCGCGCCGGCCTGGGTCGGGTCTCCGTTGAGCGCGACCTTGCCGTGGTACTCGGGCTTGAGCAGGTCTTCGACGGAGGTGATCGGTGGAACCTTCGTGGAATCGAAACCGATGGACATGAAGCCGCCGTAATCGTTGACCCAGGTGCCATCCGGGTCTTTGAGGTTCTCCTGGATGTCATCGAAAGTGGCCACCTTGTACGGAGCGAACATCGAGGTGTTCGCAAGCGCGACCGACTGCCCCAGGTCGAACACGTCGGGTGCGGTGCTCTTGCCCTTCTGCTGGTTCGCCGCGTTGATCTCCTCCTGACTGGAACCGTCGGGCAGCGCGGAGTTCACCTTGATGCCGTACTTCTCCTCGAAGGCCTTGATGATGGCGCCGTAGTTGGCCCAATCCGGAGGCAGCGCAATGACATTGAGCTCACCTTCGGCCTTGGCCGCCGCGATGAGCTTGTCCATCCCGCCGAAGTCGGCCGCAGACTTGGCCTCGGCGACCTTGACGCCGGTATCGGTGTCACCACCGGCAGCGCCCTTCTGCGGCGGCGCGCACGCCGCCAGACCGACCGCGACGAGTGCCGACGCGGCCAGAGCCGCAGATGCTGTGACGATCCGGGACGTGATCATTACCAAACCCTCCGTTGAGCACCAAGCGCGCGCACCGGCACCCTATCGTGACGTCGCCGAACGTGAGAGGCATCGCAGGCCGCCCGACGGTGGACGATGGAGATACCGGCTGACTAGGGTTGGCGCCCATGACGCCCATCCGCACGACCCTCGCACGTCGGCGGCGTCCGCTCGCCACAGCTGCCGTCTTCGTCGGTATCTGCGCCGCAACTCAGTGGGCGATCGCACCCGCCTCGGCGGCCTTCGACGTGCAGGGATATGAGACGTGCACCGCGATGGCACCCGGTCCCGACCAGAACATCGACTCCGTCGCCACGACCTGCTGTGTCGACAACGCCGGAGTCCCTGCCACCACCACCTACGGCGTGGGCTGCGTCGCGCCGGTCGAGAATCCGCCGGAGGACTACCGGCCCACGATCATCATGCCGACCCGGCCCATGCCGGCGGGTGAGGGCGACCCGACCTACGACGAGCTCATGAAGCTCCCACCACTCCCGGACGAGGGTGCGCTGCCCGGCGATGTCCCGCCGCCCTGAGACGTCGACGGTGTCATCCACATAGTCTCGAGTGATGGCTGATCTCGATGCCGCAACTCGATTCGCCGCTGCACCCACTGCCGTCCTGGCGACACTGCGACCAGACGGCGCACCGCACCTGGTCCCGGTGGTCTTTGCCGTGCATCGTTCCGACGAGGGCGACACCATCTACTCCGCGGTGGACGCCAAACCCAAGTCCACCCAGCGCCTGCGCCGACTCGCCAACATCGAAAACGATTCCCGCGTCAGCCTGCTGGTCGACCACTACACCGACGAGTGGGCGGACCTGTGGTGGGTGAGAGCCGACGGACTGGCCACGGTCCATCACGGCGGCGATCAGATGGCGGCCTGCTACGGGCTGCTGCGCGCGAAATATCCGCAGTACGAGCGAATTGCACTGAACGGCCCGGTCGTCACCGTCGAGGTCACGCGCTGGTCGTCCTGGCAGGTGTGACAGCGCCCGGAGCAGCCGAATTGGTGATCAGCGGGACCATCGACCTGCCCTAACATCATTGATGATGCAACGAACCAACGGCTGAACGGAGCTGTCATGGAGGTCGACCCCGAGGTCCTGCGCGCCTTCGCCGGTCAGGTGGAGATCGCATCGGGGCTGATCCGCGAGGCCGATGTCGGCAACAAGGTCGCCACCGCAGCCGACGGCCTGGACGGATCGACCACGCAGTGGGCGGCACGACTCGTCGGCTCGCACGTCAAACAGGTCGCCGAGAAAATCGCCACCAATGTCAACAACATGGGTACCGCGGTCCGCGGCGCGGCGGGCACCTACGAGGTCAGCGACGCTGATCTTGCAGGCAGCTTCAAAGGAATCTTCTGACCGGTGTTGCCCTCACGCCCCCGCCTCCAAGGCTGGAACCCGGACTCGCTGACTCCCGCGGGACAAGCCATCAAGAGTTCCGGTACGGCTGTCGGTGAAGCCGTATCCCGGATCAACAACAACCTCAAGACCATGCCGGAGACCAAGGCGTGGTCAGGCGATGCCCACAACGCAGCCACGGCGATGTTCGACCGGGCGAAGAAACAGACCGATGACTTCTCGAAATACACCACGGCCGTGGGTGATGCGCTCAGCGGCGCCGCCGGCCCGATCGGTAGCGCGCGCACGGCACTGCTGAACAAGGCCGACGAGATCGACAACAGCGGCCAGTTGCACGTAAGCGACCAGTGGGTGGTCCTGGTCAAAGGCGGCCAGATGACCGTCGAACAGGCGGCCGCGCTGGAGAAGCGCGCTCAAACCGAACAAGCCAACGTGAACTTGTTGCTGGTGAAGGTAGGTGCGGCCGACGAGGAGGCGGCCGGGAAAGTGACGAGCGCGGCGCAGCAGCATGGATTTGAGGTGCCCAACCCAGGCGGCCTGGGCAGCCTGGTTCCCGGGATCCAAAAACCCGGCGACGAGGTGCCGAACCCGCTGTCGACGCTCGGAATGCTGCAGCAGGGCATGCTCCGCGACACCGACATGTCGCAAACGGTCCGGGAAACAAAAGTCGAGACGCAGTACAACCCCGCCACCGGAGAAGCGGTCGCAACAACCACGACCAGATACATGATGGACGGCAGCAAGCACATCGAGACTGTCGACGCCAAACCAAATTTCTCAGATCGAGGGCCGCTCACCACGAACGTGCACATCGACAAGAACGGGAATGAGGTTTCCAGGACAACGACTGTCACCTTTGCGGACTGGGCTCAGTACGGTATGGCCGGAAAGACCATCAGCACCACCCAATACGCGAATGGCACGATCGCCGAGGTGACCAAGTGGCCGGACGGCAAGGAAACCGCCTACGTCCGCACACCCGATGGTCGTCAGGCAGATGTCCCCGTCAATCTCATCGACCATCCCATTCTGAGTCCGCTCGGCGCGACGGGAAAATACTTCGGTCCGGGGGTGAGTATTGCCACCTCGTTGTGGGACATAGCCGTGGCAGAAACGAGTTTCCAGAAATGCGTCGCCACAGCTGAGGGTGTCACCTCGGTGACCGCCGGTACGCTCGCGGGAATCGCGGCATCGGAGACGGGTCCGCTGGCCATACCAATCGGCCTGACTGCGGCGCTCGGCGGCGAAGCCCTCGGCAACTGGATCGGCAATACATTTTGTCCTCGATGAAGACCTCCGGTTATCTGCGCCTGGCGTTGGTCTGCGCCATTTTGATCGGCGGCGCCGGCTTCACCATGGTCTGGACTGTCATCTGGTCCTCCCGGGGCAGTTATTTGACCGCAGCTCTCTGTGTTGGCGCATCGCTGCTCCTTTTCAGCTTGCTGTTTCACCTTGCTTACCCCGCCACAGGGGCAGCGCATCCAAGGGTGGAGTACGGACCCGGAGGCACAAAAATGCGTCCGCAGAGATATGCCGATCTGATATTCAGTGTCGGCCTCTTGTTAGGCGTCTTGTCTGCGGGTGCATTTCTCATATTCGCACAGTTCGATATGGTCGATTTCATTCCATCCGGCACCAATCGGCTGATTCTGCCGGCCGGTTGCATTTTCTACGTGATCTACGGCGTGCCTGTCCTCTATCGGATTTACAAGCACCAGGACGGAAAGCACCTGCGATTGGATCCCCACGGTTTCGAGCTGTGGGATGGTCAGTGGAATTCATTCGCACATGGAACTTGGGACGATGTCGAACAGATTCTGGATCACCCGCTCAAGGGCAAGGTGTCGTTCACCGATCTGATCGTTTTCGTCCTGCCCAAAGGTCGAAGCGCAAAGCTGGGCTCCGGCACCATCACCGCCAACAGCCACGCACTGCGCGAGTGGGTGCGGTTCTACTGGCAGCACCCCGACTGTCGCGACGAACTGACCGATGGTCGTGCGCTACAGCGGCTCGACGATGAGAAGTTCACCATCCGGTGACTCCGAGTGTCCGGTCTCGGCATCACTCGTCCCATCCGACTGACTCGTCCCACCGGCCTGACACCTCGCCGCCCACATCGACAATGGCATCGGCGACAGGTCCATCGAGGCACGCAAGGAGCGTCTCGGCATCAAGCGGTTCGGCGTAGCCGGCATCCTCTGGGGCGTACAGGTAATCGCCATCACCGTCGACCCGGACAAAGTGCCGGGTCGCGCCGGACATCGACTGCACCGTCCCGATCGCGGTGACATCGTCTCCATGCACGATGTGGACGGGAGGACCTTCCGGCTCGGCACGTGGAATCAGGAAGCCGAAGTCGTCATACTCGTCGACCGCCTCAGGTGGTGGTGCCGGAAGTCGATCCTCGAAGCCTGCCACCGCGATACGCGGATGCGAGCCGGCACCGGCCAAGCCGACCGAATCAGCGATCACGGCGCCCATAGCCCCCGGCGATACCGCGTAGACGTCGACGGCGTCGACGTCATCGGGGTCACTGCGCTGCACCGCGACGAACCCTGACTCGCCGGCCAGCAGGCCGTTCAACCGAAGATCGGGAGTGTCCCCGTCGGAGACGCTGACCCGACATCCGACGCAAACATCTGCCCGCACAAAGGCTTCCACCCACGCGCGCACTCGAGCAAGATCACCACCGTTGAGACGATCTTCGATCGGTCCAACGTCTCTGGTGAGCAGCCATACCGACCCCACCGGCCGGCTACGGCCCAACGGGTACGGCAACGTGTCGCGGCCGTACAGCTCGCACGCTGCCTCGAGATCGACCACCGCGACAGTGCCCACCGCATCCAGCGCATGCGTCATGACCACATTCTGACAGCTTGCTGTGCGCTTCCTCGGAATGTTCACCTGCGGCCCGGCCCGGTGACCCTTGTGCTCCAGATCACATCGGGGAATGGTGGAGAGCAGGTCCGGTGGGCCGCAGCGGGGCGCCCCGGGGACACCAGGAGGAATGCCATGGCGGACAAGTCTCACTCGGCCGGCAACGGGGCTGTTCCCACCGCGGACAGCCCCGCCGCCATTCGTAATGTGGCGCTCGTCGGGCCGTCCGGTGCAGGCAAGACCACCCTCGTCGAGGCGCTCCTGGTCGCCGCCGGCGTGCTGACCCGCGCCGGCTCCGTGGTCGACGGATCGACGGTCTGCGATTTCGACGAGGCCGAGATCGGCCAGCAGCGCTCGGTCGGACTGGCACTGGCCCCGTTGCAGCACAACGGAATCAAGGTCAATTTGATCGACACCCCCGGGTATGCCGATTTCGTGGGGGAACTGCGCGCCGGGCTACGTGCCGCCGATTGTGCGCTCTTCGTCATCGCCGCCAACGAGGACATCGACGAACCGACGAAGGCGCTCTGGCAGGAATGCGCGGCGGTGGGCATGCCGCGGGCCGTGGTGATCACCAAGCTCGATCACGCCCGTGCCAACTACGCCAATGCCCTGGCCGGCGCCCAGCAGGCCTTCGGCGACAAGGTGGCACCGCTGTACTTCCCGGCCGGCGAGGGAGTCATCGGGCTGCTCACCCGCACCTATTACTGCTACAGCGACGGCACCCGCACCACCCGACCGCCCGACGGTGCCTACGACGACGAGATCGCCGAACTCCGCGGCTCCCTGATCGAGGGGATCATCGAGGAGTCCGAGGACGAGACGCTCATGGAGCGCTATCTCGGCGGCGAGGAGATCGATGAGGGTGTGTTGATCGCCGACCTGGAGAAGGCCGTGGCCCGCGGGTCTTTCTTCCCGGTGATTCCCGTCTGCAGCGGATCCGGCGTCGGCACTCTGGAATTGCTGGAGATCGCCACCCGCGGCTTCCCGTCGCCGCCCGAGCACCGCCTGCCCGAGGTTTTCGCGGCCAGCGGCGCCTCCCGCAAGCCGATGGATTGCGACCCGGACGGACCCCTGTTGGCCGAGGTGGTGAAGACGACGTCGGATCCCTATGTCGGCAGGGTCAGCCTGGTCCGGGTGTTCTCCGGCACCATCAGGCCCGACGCCACCGTGCATGTGTCGGGCCATTTTTCTGCCTTCAACGACGCTGTGGCATCTGAGGGATCCCACGGCCACGCCGATCACGATGAGGACGAGCGCATCGGCACCCTGTCCTTCCCGCTGGGCAAGCAGCAGCGCCCGGCCCCATCCGTGGTGGCCGGGGACATCTGTGCGATCGGGCGACTCAGCCGGGCCGAGACCGGTGACACCCTCAGCGACAAGGTTGATCCGCTGGTGTTGCGGCCGTGGACCATGCCCGACCCGCTGCTGCCGATCGCGGTGCAGCCACGTGCCAAAACCGACGAGGACAAGCTCTCGGTCGGGTTGCAACGGCTGGCCGCCGAGGATCCCACGCTGCGCATCGAGCAGAATCCCGAAACACATCAGATCGTGCTCTGGTGCATGGGTGAGGCGCACGCCGGGGTGGTGCTTGATGGATTGTCGCGGCGCTACGGAGTATCGGTGGATACGGTCGAGCTGCGGGTACCACTACGAGAAACGCTCGGCGGCAAGGCAAAGGGACACGGCAGGCACGTCAAACAGTCCGGCGGGCACGGTCAGTACGCGGTCTGCGACATCGAGGTCGAACCGCTGCCAGAGGGCACCGGATTCGAGTTCGTCGACAAGGTCGTCGGCGGATCGGTACCGCGCCAGTTCATCCCGAGCGTCGAGAAAGGCGTCCGCGCGCAGATGGAGAAGGGGGTCGGTTCCGAGGTCGGGTATCCCGTCGTCGACATTCGGGTGACGCTGGTCGACGGCAAGGCACACAGCGTCGACTCTTCTGACTTCGCCTTCCAGATGGCCGGCGGCCTGGCGTTGCGGGAGGCAGCCGAATCTGCCGGAGTGAACCTGCTCGAGCCCATCGACGACGTGACCGTGGCGGTGCCCGACGATCTCGTGGGCGCGGTGATGAGCGATCTGGCCGCCCGGCGCGGCCGCGTACTCGGCACGGACAAGGCCGACGAGGACCGGACGGTGGTGAAGGCCGAAATTCCCGAGGTCGAGCTGACCCGGTATGCGATCGACCTGCGGTCACTGTCGCATGGTGCCGGGACGTTCACCCGGCAGTTCGCCCGCTACGAGCCGATGCCGGAGTCGGCCGCAGCTCGGGTGCGTCGCTCGGCGTAAGACCGTTCAGTTCGCGAGTGAGACGTAGAACTCGTCGCTGCCCGCACCGTCCTCGAGTTGGACGTCGAAGGTGTTCAGGGCGAAGGCCAAGGTGCTGTAGCCGCCGAAGGTGAACATCAGGTCCATCCGCTGCCGGTCGTCGAGCCGCTCCCCCAGGCGCTCCCAGACCTCCGCCGATATCCGGGACCCGGCGTGCAGTTCATCGACAGCGTCCAGCACAGCTTGATCGAATTCGTCTGCGCCAGAGCCGCTTTGAGCCGCTTCGACGTCGGCCTCGGTCAGGCCCACCTGCCGCGCCATCGCGCTGTGATGGCCCCACTCGTACACACAGCCGTGGTGAAAGGCAGTACGCAGGATCACCAACTCCCTGATGCGCTCAGGCAACGTGGAGTCCTTCTGCAGGTAGGTGTTGAACGGCAGGAAGGCCCCGGCCAGCACAGGATGGCGCACCAACGTCGACAACGCGTTGCCCACCTTGTCCGGGCGGCGACGCTCCGGCGGCACCGTGGAGGCCAACGCCTCGCGTGCCTGATCGTCCCAGTCCTCGGCCGGCAACGGCGTCAACATCTATGGCCCCACTTTACGATCGACTAGTAATCTCCTTTACGATCGTAAAGGAGATTTCGCCGCAGCGCACACGAGGGGAAGCACCGATGGACGCCGCCACGGCCGAACGGGCCGGCTCGAGCACCACCCGCGAACGCCTCGTCGAGGCTGCGGTCCGCCTGTTCACGCGGCACGGCTTCGCCGGTACATCGCTGCAGATGATCGCCGACGAACTGGGCTTCACCAAGGCCGCCATCTACTACCACTTCCGCACCCGCGAACAGCTGCTGACGGCCGCCCTGGATCCGATCCTGGAGCAGATGCAGCAGATCGTCGAAGAAGCCGAGAACCTCCGCGGCGTACACAACCGGGCCGATCGCATGGTGCGCGGCTATGCCGACCTGGCCGTGCACAACCGAGCCCTGGTCTCGGTGCTGGGCACCGACCCGAGCGTGAACGAGGCCCTGCGCACCCGGCCCGAGTGGGACTCCGTCATCGACCGCCAGATGGCCCTTCTGGCCGATGTCGATCCCGGGCCGGCAGGCACGGTCAAGGCCGCCATGGTGTTCTCGGGGATCGCCGGGGCCGCAGGCATCGCCTCGGAAGGACTCACCGATGAGCAGCTCTACCACCATCTGACCGAGGCGGCTCGCCGCGCCCTCGGCCTGCGCATCACCCGCACGGTCCACCGAAAGGAACAGGGATGACAGTCAAGACAGCTTTGGTCACCGGCGGCGCTTCCGGAATCGGCAAGGCGATCGCCGACCGGCTGGCGGCCGACGGATATCAGGTGGCGACGCTCGACCTCAACGCCACCGAGGACCCGCACTCCTACGCAGCCGATGTGACCGACCGGGCCCAGGTCGACGCCGTGTTCAAGGCGGTCCGCGAACAGTTGGGCCCCGTCACGATCCTGGTGAACTCAGCGGGCCTCAGCGATTTCACCCCGTTCACCGAACTCACCTTCGAGAGGTGGCAGAAGGTCGTCGACGTCAACCTCAACGGGGTATTCCACGTCGTGCAGGCCGCACTGCCCGACATGATCGCCGCCGGCTGGGGCCGCATCGTCAACATCTCCTCGTCGAGCACCCACTCCGGCGTGCCATACATGTCGGACTACGTGGCCGCCAAGTCCGCCGTCAACGGGCTGACCAAGTCGCTGGCCCTGGAATTCGGCCCGGCCGGCATCACGGTGAACGCCGTACCGCCGGGTTTCATCGACACGCCGATGCTGCGCGCCGCCGAATCCCGCGGCGAGCTGGGCGACATCCAGAACACCATCGACGCCACCCCGGTACGGCGGATAGGGCGGCCGGAGGACATTGCAGCAACGTGTTCGTTCCTCATCTCTGAGGAGGCCGGCTACATCACCGGCCAGGTCGTCGGCGTGAACGGCGGCAGAAACACCTGATCAGCGCTTACGCTGTGACGGGGGTCTCCCAGAGTTGGCAATTTGATGTTCGCCGCACTGGGCGGCCTGTAGTTGCAGTTGTCTCTGGTTGTTTGCGACAGTTTGCTCACTTACTAGCTGGCTGCGTCAATTTGTCGGAGGTTTGCGCGTGGCCTCATCCACCGCGACGGTGCGGGACCGCTTCCAACAGCGGTTCAAGCACTGGCGGTACGACCCGCCGTACAAGACCGCATGCGCGGGCATGGTCATCGTGCTGATCGCGGTGCTGGTGTTGACGTGGATGCAGTTCCGCGGCGTGTTCGAGGAAAAGACGCAGCTCACGGTGCTGTCCAACCGTTCTGGCCTTTCGATGGATCCAGGTTCGAAGGTCACGTTCAACGGAGTGCCGATCGGCAGGTTGACCGCCGTGGACGTGGCCGATGTCGACGGCGAGCAGCAGGCCCAACTCACGCTGGACATCAAGCCGAGATACCTCAAGCTGATCCCCGAGAACGTCACCGCCGAACTGAAGGCCACCACGGTGTTCGGCAACAAGTACATCTCGTTCGTCGCACCGCCCGATCCGTCGTCGGCACGGGTCGACCCGTCCATCCCGATTCGCGCCAAGGGTGTGACGACGGAGTTCAACACGCTGTTCGAGACGATCACCGCGATCTCCGAGCAGATCGACCCGATCAAACTCAACGAGACCCTGACCGCCACCGCGCAGGCTCTCGACGGGCTGGGCGACAAGTTCGGCCAGTCGATCGTCAACGGCAACGACATCCTGGCCGACCTCAATCCGCGCATGCCCCAGATCCGCCGCGACATCTCCGGTCTGGCCGACCTCGGCGAGGTCTACGCCAACGCCGCCCCCGACCTGTTCGACGGCCTGACCAACGCCGTCACCACCGCCCGCACCCTCAACGAGCAGCGCGGCAATCTGGACCAGGCGCTGGTGGCCGCGGTCGGCTTCGGCAACACCGGCGGCGACATCTTCGAGCGTGGCGGCCCGTATCTGGTCCGCGGCGCCCAGGACCTGCTGCCGGTCAGCGCGATGCTGGACCGTAACAGCCCGGCGTTGTACTGCATGATCCACAACTACGCCGAGGCTGCGCCGAAGTTCGCCCAGCAAACCCGTAACGGCTATGGATTCGAGCTTCAGGACTTCCTGGTCGGTGCACCCAACGCATGGGTCTATCCGGACAACCTGCCCCGCGTGAACGCCACCGGTGGGCCGGAAGGGCGGCCCGGCTGCTGGCAGCCGATCACCAAGGACCTGTGGCCGGCTCCCTACCTGGTCATGGACATCGGTGCCTCGATCGCTCCGTACAACCACTTCGAACTCGGCCAGCCACTCGTGTCCGAGTACGTGTGGGGCCGCCAGATCGGCGAGAACACGATCAACCCGTAGCGCGTCAGCCGTTACGGACCTTGGTCACCTGCTCGGTGAACACCGCGTTGAGCATCTCGACATCCGGCATGACACTGCGGCTGGTCGACTCGCCGCCCGGCGCACCAATTTCAGACGGGCCGGGTGGTCTTGACCTCCAGTTGGGCCTCGAGCTTCTCCTCGTACGCGCCCTCGTCCCGGCCGAGCGCGATGGTGGCGGCGGCCATCGCCCCGATTGCCACCGCGAGTGCGACGGGCTCCCACCCGGTGATCGACAGGTGCTCCCCCAGCACCACGGAACCGAGGACGACTGCCACGACCGGCTCGAGCACCAGCATGGTCGGCACCGAGGTCTGCAGCGAGCCGGCGTGGAATGCCGACTGCTGCAACAGCGTCGCAACCACCCCGAGGATCACCACGAGGTACAGGGCCGGCGTGGTCAGTACGGCGAGCACACCGTCGACTGCGATCGTGTGCATCACGATCTTGGTCAGTACGGCGACCACGCCGAACATCACGCCCACGGCCAGTGCCAGCAGCACCGCGCGGCGCCAGTTGGTGCTCCGCGTGGCGGCCAGGACACACAGGCCGACGGCCGTGGCGCACACCACGACGACGGTGACCGTGGTGGCCACCGATACCCCATAGGTTCCGGTGCTGGCCCTGGCCAGCGCCACGAACACGGTCAGCGCGCCGGTCAGTAGGAGAGCCCACAGCCATTCGGCGCGGCTGACCTTGCGGTGGGCCAGTCGTGCACTGAGCGGAAGCGCGAACAACAGTGCCGAAACCAGCACCGGTTGGACAAGGAGCAGCGAACCGAATCCGAGTGCCAGCGCCTGGAACACGTACCCGGCCACCGCCGACGCGGTCCCGGCCCACCACAGCTTGCGGCGCAGCAGGGTCCGCAGCATGACGGTGCTGACGCCCTTTTCGGGCGGAACGTCCATGGTGGCGCGCTGCCGCACCACAATGCCGACAGCCGCAAAAACCGCTGCGCACAGGGCGAACAGCACCGCAAGACTGTTGCCGAGCAAGCCTCGTCAACCCCTCCCGGGCCGATGTGTCGACCCCTCGAGAAGAGAAGGCCAGTGCCCTTCAACCGTAGAGCGCGGACGCGCCGCGCGCTGCTCCGGGCTAGACGACCTGCAGATGCCGCTTCGGCGGCTCGTCGGCAGAGTCTGTCGGAGCAGTCGGCGGGGCGGGAGCGATCTTGTCGTTGACGCTGGCCACCGCCAGGTCGACGCGGTTCACCGCGTTGTCGCACATGTCACGGACCCGGCCGCTGGCGGTCTCGACCTCGTCGGCGGCACTACGCAGATAGGCCCTGAGATTGATCCGGAGCCGCTCACCGGCTCGGCGTGCCCGCAGCCGTACCCGGTCGTCGACCTCGACGGTCACGTAGGGCAACAACCGAAACCTCATGACAGAAACCTCATAGCCAACCTCATAGCCGCGCTCCCATCTCCGCTTGCCTTGGCACACAGTAACCGCGCCCGGACATGGTCGGACCCAGACGTGACCGGCGCCGCATCCCGCCAGTTTATGGCGGGTAGATCACTTCGTCAGCTAGCTTCCCGCCCCGTCCCAGTCGGTCAGGGTCCAGCCGTCGGTCGGATTGCCCTTGATGACGACGTAGCCGGTGTTGTCGAGCGGGTGCTGCATCAGCAGCTGAGGATTGGGATTGCGGACGTTCATCTGCACCCACAACATGATCGCGGCGCCGTGCGAGTACGCGACCGGATCGTCGTCGCCGCTGTCGTAGATCTGCTGCACCGCCCCGTCGAACCGGGCGTCGAACTCGTTTCCGTCGATCGAGCCGGGGATCCGGGCGGACCGGTCGCCACGCAGCCACTGCTCGGGGGCGGTGAAGTACGTCTGGACCGCGCTCGCCTCGGGCTGGCCCTCATAGATGCCTGCCTCGACTTCGTGGAGCCCGGGCAGCACGGTGATCGACTCATGCAGGGCGTCGGCCATCGGCTGTGCGGTCTGCTGGGTCCGGATCATGGTCGATGCGAAGATGCCGTCGTAGTGGTTCGGCGCCAGGCGTTCTGCACTGGCGACGGCTTGTTGCCGGCCCAGATCGGTCAGCGGCGGCCCCGGCGTGGAACTGTCGATGAGGCCTGAGGCGTTACCCGCCGACTGGGCGTGCCGGACGAAGGTCAGGGTGATGGAGCGGTAGCCGCCCGCCGCCGCGACCGGCGCCAGCAGCGTGGCGAGGACAAGAACGATGGCGGCTGACAGCGGGAGTGCTCGTAGTTTTCGCACACCGGCCATAATTCACCCTCCGGCGTAGGTTCGTCAGGGTGACTACCACTCTCGACGACGCCCGCGTCGCGGACGCACTGAACCGGATGTACACCGCCTCCGACGAGCAGTTCAAGAAGATGCGCGAGGGTGGGTCGGGCCGGTTCGCCGATCTGTCCGGTGCCTCCGCCCAGGAACGTGCGGATGCGCTCAGCGACATCTACATGCCGGTGACGCGGGAGGCCGGCCGGTTGCTCTACTCCCTGGTTCGGGCCACCAAGCCCGCGATCGTGGTCGAGTTCGGCATGTCGTTCGGTCTCTCGGCGCTGCACTTGGCATCGGCGGTGCGCGACAACGGAACCGGGCGGGTCTTCACCACCGAACTCAGTGCCGCGAAGATCGCCGCGGCCAAGCAGACCTTCGCCGAGAGCGGCCTCGACGACGTCATCACCGTGCTGGAGGGCGACGCGCTGGAGACGCTCAAGACGGTGACGGACGACATCGGCTTCGTCTTGCTCGACGGCTGGAAGGAGCTCTACCTGCCGGTGCTCAAGCTCCTCGAGCCCCAGCTCGCCGCGGGCGCACTGCTGGTCGCGGACAACACGTCGATGGCCGATACCCAGCCGTATCTGGACCACGTCCGCGAGCCCGCCAACGGGTATGTCAGCGTGAACTTCCTGGCCCGCGACAGCGACAGCATGGAGCTCAGCTGCCGCGCTTAGCCGGTTCGGCCGGGCTACGGTGCTGACATGGTGGATTTCGCGCTGCGGTCATGCGGGCTGCGCGGTCACGCCACGTTTGCCCCGGACGAACCGGAACTACGTGACAGGTTGCGCGTAGACACCCCTGTCGGCGAGGCGTGGCGTTGTCTGCGGTGCGAGACGTTCGTCGTCGGCCCACCCCGCGGGCACGGGCCCGCCGATACCGCACCGGAGATCCCCCGTGGCCGGCTGCTGCGAGACCGCACCATCATGCGACTGCTCGCCGCCGAGCGGGCAGTGCGCGGGATCGTGTTCACGCTGCTGGCAGTGGGCATCCTCAAGGTCCGCGCATCGCGCAGTGAGCTGCAGGACGCGTTCGAGAAGGATATTCCCCTGATGCGGCCGCTGGCCGACCAAATCGGTTGGAACATCGATGATTCCAAGATCGTGCGGCACATCGGCGAGGCGTTCACCTTGTCGTCGTCCACCCTGCTGTGGATCGCCGCCGGCGTCGCCGCCTATGCCCTGGTCGAGTTCACCGAGGCCGTCGGCCTGTGGCTGATGAAACGATGGGGCGAGTACTTCGCGGTGATCGCCACCGGAGTCTTCCTGCCGCTGGAAATCTACGAGCTCACCGAGAAGGTGACTGCCCTGCGCCTGGGCGCACTGGTGATCAACCTGGCCGCAGTGGTCTGGTTGCTCTGGAGCAAAAGGCTTTTCGGGATCAACGGTGGCGGCGAGGCGTACCGCGCCGAGCATCACACCGAGAGCCTGCTCAGTGTCGAACGGGCCGGGTTGGCTACGCCTGATGTTCCTCACGCGCGCGATTCCGATACGCCGACGGCGTCTGACCACAAAACTGGGTGAAGCACCGGGTGAACGAGCTGAGGTTCTCGAACCCCACCGCCGTCGCGGTCGCCTGCACCGACTGATCGGGCCCGGCGAGCAATGCCATGGCCCGCAGCATCCGAGCATGCAGAAGATATGTCCGCCAAGAGATTCCGATCGTATCGGCGAACAAGCGGCGCAACGTCCGTTCGGACACCGCCACCGCCCGGCTGACGTCCTCGGCTGTCACCGAGGCAAGGTGCTCCTTGGTGTACGCCAACGCGGCAGCGACGATCGGATGGTCGGTGGTCGGCAGGCTCAGCGGCGCTTCGTGATCGAGCGCCTCGACGACCAGGTTGGCCAACGTCCGGAAGAACGTGTCGGATGTGTCATCGCCATGGGCGCGGTCGACCGGCCAGCGCAACCCGTAGATCATCATCTCGCGGATCAGTGGGGACACGGCGATGATCCTGGCCCGGTCCCCGCCATCGGCGATCATCTCCGCATCGAACATCACCGCGACGGTCTTGACGTCGGGGTTCATCACGGCCTGGTGTTGCAGGCCGGCGGGAATCCACGCCGCCTGCTGCGGCGGAAGGAGATAGTGCGCGGCGTCGGTCTCGACCTCGACCACACCGTGCAGTGCGTACTCGATCTGGTGCACCTCGTGGGAGTGCCAGCCGGTGATCAGCCCGTCGCCTTCATAGAGGTAGCTACCGGCCAGCGCATGTCCGCCACGGCGCAGTTCGATGACCGGCCGGACCATGTTGGCCGGTTCAGTCAAACCTCTGTCCGAAAGTGCAGAGACGGTCACACCGTCCGAGGGTACTAGTTGAACCATGCAGACCGACGACCTGATCCTGATCAGCATCGACGACCACGTCGTCGAGCCGCCCGACATGTTCCTCAACCACGTGCCGGCGAAGTACAAGTCCGAGGCCCCCATCGTCGTCACCGACGACAAGGGCGTCGATCAGTGGATGTACCAGGGACGTCCGCAGGGCGTGTCAGGTCTCAACGCGGTGGTGTCGTGGCCGGCCGAGGAGTGGGGTCGCGATCCGGCGGGGTTCGCCGAGATGCGTCCGGGTGTGTACGACGCGCACGAGCGGGTCCGCGACATGGACCGCAACGGCATCCTGGCCTCGATGTGCTTCCCGACGTTCACCGGGTTCTCCGCGCGTCACCTCAACATGACACGCGAAGACGTCACGCTGGTGATGGTGTCGGCCTACAACGACTGGCACATCGACGAGTGGGCCGGTTCGGCTCCCGGGCGCTTCATCCCGATCGCGATCCTGCCGACGTGGACTCCCGAGGGGATGTGCGCCGAGATCCGCCGCGTGGCCGCCAAGGGTTGCCGCGCGGTGACGATGCCCGAACTGCCGCACCTCGAGGGTCTGCCGAGCTACCACGACGAGGACTACTGGGGCCCGGTGTTCCGCACCCTGTCCGAGGAGAACGTGGTGATGTGCCTGCACATCGGCACGGGCTTCGGGGCGATCAGCATGGCGCCCAACGCGCCGATCGACAACCTGATCATCCTGGCCACCCAGGTCTCGGCGATGTGCGCCCAGGACCTGCTGTGGGGACCGGCGATGCGCAACTACCCTGACCTCAAATTCGCCTTCTCCGAGGGCGGAATCGGTTGGATTCCTTTCTATCTCGATCGAAGCGACCGCCACTACACCAACCAGAAGTGGCTGCGCCGCGACTTCGGCGACAAGCTGCCGTCAGACGTCTTCCGTGAGCACTCACTCGCGTGCTACGTCACCGACAAGACCTCACTGAAGCTGCGTCATGAGATCGGTATCGACAACATCGCCTGGGAGTGCGACTACCCCCACAGCGACTGCTTCTGGCCAGACGCCCCCGAGCAGGTGCTCGCCGAGCTGAATGCCGCCGGTGCAAGCGATTCCGACATCAACAAGATCACCTGGCAGAACTCGGCCCGGTTCTTCGGCTGGGATCCGTTCGCGCTGACGCCGCGGGATCAGGCCACCGTTGGCGCGTTGCGCGCCAAGGCAACCGACGTCGACACCTCGATCCGCCCGCGCGCGGAATGGGCTCGCCTCTACGAGCAGAAGCAGCTCAGCAAGGCCTGACCATCTGTCGTCGAGTCTGCGCTGAGGGCGTGAAAGTGCGAATGCGCGACGCCCTCACCGCAGAGTCGACGTTTGGTGCTCGGGAGCGAGCGTCAAGCGTGCAGGGTGACGCCGCTGCCCTTGGCATTCATCGACGTGAATGCCTCTGAAATCGCGATCTCACCACCCGGAAGGTGGGCCGCGGCGACCGCCTGGGATTTGAATGCCACTGCGGCGGCGCTCAAGCTGTGTCCGAACACGTGGTTCTGGTCCGGGGATTCACCCCAGACCAGAATCTCGGCACACCCGGCGGGAAGCTGTCGGCCGTCATCCGAGATCACCTTGGCATAGGCGTCGGGCCCCATGACCAAGACACACTGTTCCTCACCTGGAGAGCCCGGTGAGGTCGCGTCGTCGACCAACTCGGCACCGAGGATCTGCACCGGCCGAGTGTCGCCGTCCTGCGAAAGCTGCACGCTGACCCGCCAACCACTCATCGTCCGGTCGACGATCAGGCCGCCTGCGTTGGACGCGAGTTCCGCGGCGTCCCGGGCCATCACGTGCATGCGGTATCCGACTGCACCGCCGCCCTTTTCACCCTTCATCGCAGCACCCGCACCGGCACGTGAGCCCATCCTGCGACGTTCTGCATACTCACTCGCTCGCAGCGGTCCCATGCCACCTCGTACCGGGGCATGAAGTCCAGGAGCTTGTCCAGGGCGATGCTGCATTCCAATCTGGCCAGCGCGGCGCCGAGGCAGCTGTGGATCCCGTATCCGAAGCCGAGGTTCTGGGCCTCAGTGCGGTCCCGGTCGATGTCGAACACGTCGGGGTCCGTCCAGGCCTCGGGGTCACGGTTAGCCGAACCGCCGACCAGGAACACCGGCTTGCCCGCGGGAATCGTCACACCGTGCAGGTGGATCTCACGTTGCGAACGCCGAACGTTGTACTGAGCCGGAGCCTCGTACCGCAGCAGTTCCTCGATCGCGGCCGGTATCTTGCTGCGGTCCTCGCGCAGGCGCTGCCACTGTTCGGGGTGGCGGGCGAACATCACGGTCGCCGCACCGACCAGCTTGGTCACAGTCTCGGCCCCGGCACCGCCGAGAAGGGTGGCGAATCCCGCGATTTCGGAGTTACGCAGGCGGGTCAGCTCGCCGTCCTCGCGTTCGATCTCGGCCGAGATCAGCCGGCTGATCATGTCGTCTCGCGGCTCGGCCTGACGCCGTTTGATCAGGTCGTAGTACAACAGCCAGGACTGGGCCATCGCTTCGATCCCGGATTCCGACATCTCGATCTGGCCGGGCTCCCGATGGAGCGAGGCATCGATCCACAGCCGCACCTGCTGGCGTGATTCCGGCGGGACCCCGAGCATGGTGGTGATGACCTCGACCGGGAAGTACGCCGAGAAGTCGGACACCACATCGAATTCCGCCGGATCGACGGCCGCGAGGTAGCGATCGATCTGCTGAGACACCATGTCCTGCAACGCGGTGATCGCCCTGGGGGTGAAGACCTTGTTCACCAGGCTGCGCATGTGCCGGTGCTCAGGCGGATCCAGCGAGATGATCATCTTCGCCGGTGCCTTCTGCCCCGTCCGGACCATGGCGAGGTCGACGCCGTACGCCGACGAGTACGTCTCGAAGTCCTTGAATGCAGCCGCCACATCGACGTGGCGGGTCAGTGCGTAGAAGTCGTATTCGGCGCTGTAGTAGACCGGGGCTTCGGACCGCATCCGCCGATACGTCTCGTACGGTCCGTTGAAGAAATCCGCCGAGAACGGGTCGAACACCACCTGCGCCGTCGTCAACATGGCCTCCCGCCGGAACACCCAACTCGCCCCGACATCATTGCGGGACGCCCAACTGTAATAGTTACAGTAGGTCGGGATCAAGTATCCGATCGGCTACTACGGCAGGTTAGCGCGCGGGCGGCACCAGGGAGATCAGCTCACTGGATCCCGGCAGGGCCTGCACCAACGTCGACCCGACGGCCCACATCGGTCCCGGTTCCGGAATCTTCCACAGCACTGCGCACGTATCGAGATCGACCCCGATCGTGGGCGCCTCGCCGTCGTCGAAGCCCGCCTGCGGCGCGACCACCACCGTCCCATCGGAACCGACGAACCGATCCTCCTCCATCGGAAGACCACCACACGACGACACCCGATTGCCGTTGCGGAGATCGAACTTCCGCCACGTCGTCGATTTGCCTCCCGAATTCCAGTGGTTCTCGGTGAGATACATGCCGGCGCCGAGGAACCTGATCGAAGCCGTCGGATCGTCCGATTCGTCGTGAATCACCGACATCGGCGTCCCGCGGTTGTCGAGCACCAGGATCTGATCGCTCAACGACAGCGACAACACCGGCAACTCGGTGCTCGACGGGTGAGGCTCGAAAAGGCCGGGGCCACCGGTCTTGTCCTCGTATCGGCCAACCCGTTCGCCGCTTTCATCGAAGACCACGAATGACTTCGAACTGCGACGAGAAGCCTGGCTTTCGCGTTCCTGCTCCACGAAGCCACCGACCATGGGCAGGAGCTTGCCTCCTGACTTCCTCAGCACCGTGCCGTCGGCAGCCGAGAACGCCGCACTGCGGTCCTTGCCGATCTTGGCCACCCCGATATGGCTCGGAGGCATGCCCGGCTGCCGTTCCAACACGGTCATGTCGCCTGCAACAGCCTTGACCGTCCAGGTGAACCGCGCCTGATCGTCGATACCGTGCCAGCCGACCCCCGGTTCGTAAGCCACCGCGTAGGAACCGACCTGCATGACTCTGGCCTGGTCGTTGACATTGACGGCGTCGAACTGCAGAGCGCTCACGGTGCGCGAGAGAACCGCGCCGGTTTGCGCGTCCACCACCCATGCCTCACCCGGCGCCCCGCTGTAAGTCTCGTTGAGGCACAACACCCTGGCAGCACCGTTGAGAAGGCACGTGACCTGTGTCGGGTTCTCGATCCGCACCGGCGGGAACGACGGAACCCCTTGGGCCACATCGACACCCAGTAGCCACGCGCTACGCCGACCGGTGGTCCGCTCGGTGCCGGAGACGGTGAAGTAGGCACGTGCACCGACATCGCCGACATGTTCCACCTGCGGTCTGGTGACATCGGCCAGCAACGTCTTGAGGTCCATACGCCAGCCCGGCACCGGCTGCCGGCGCAGCGACGGCAACAGCACCTGACCGGGTACCCCGACATCACCCGAATAGACAACCGGCGAAGCCAGCCCCTGAGCGGGATCCTCGTCGGCCAGACCCGTCATCAACCACAGCAGCCCGCCCATCCAGGCAGCGCAGAAAACCAGGATGAGCCAGTGCCACCAGCGCATCTGGCGCAGCCATTCGCGGAAACCAGGCCGGGCGTCGTTCACCCTCCGACCCTAGCAACGCCCAACCGGCCCGCCGATCACGAAATCGGCGGGCTAGTGGGTGATCTGCCAGTCGGCGGCCTCGCGCTGCTGGTTCCAGAACTCGTCAAAACGTCCGCGCGCGGCCAACAGTTCGTCGATACTGCCGTCTTCGACGATCTTTCCGCCGTCGAGGAACAGCACCCGGTCCGCGTGCCGGATGCTGGCCAGGCGGTGCGCGACGATGACCCGGGTGCGTGACCTCTCGTCAGCGGTCAGGGCATCGACCACTGCGGCCTCGTTCTCGGTGTCCAGCGCGCTGGTCGCCTCGTCCACCAGCAGGACCGGCGCAGGCTTGACCAGGGCACGCGCGATGCTCACCCGCTGACGTTCACCGCCCGACAGTGCCGCTCCGGCTTCACCGACCTTGGCACCGTCACCCTCGGGCAGCCGCGCAGTCAACTCGTCCACACGGGCCAGTCGCGCTGCGGTGGCGAGCTGCCCGGGTCCGGCGTTCGGGTCGCCGACCAGAATGTTCTCCCGGATCGTCCCGTCGAACAGATAGGGGTGCTGGAACACCACACTTGTTGCCGCCCTGCGGGTTTCAGTGTCCATCTGTGCCGTGTCGACACCGTCGATCAGCACTCGCCCCGCGGTCGGCTGGTGCAGGCCCGCGATCAGCGACAGGATCGTGCTCTTGCCCGAACCGGACGGGCCGACGATCGCGGTGGTGCCACCGGGCTCCAGGACGAAGCTGACGTCCCGCAGTACCGGGGTGGTTCCGTAACCGAAACTCACGCCATCGAATTCGATACGCGGCGCGACGGTCGTGTCCAGCGTGGCGCTGCCGGTGGCCATGACGGGGGCATCGAGGACGGCCCGGATCCGGCCGAGGGAAGCCCGGGTGGTTTCGATGGCCGGGGCGAGCTCCGACAGCGAGGTGAACGGCTCGAGGTAGCGCGCGGCGACGACGATCATCGCGACCGCCTCGGGCACACCGAGCGTGCCGCGCACCGTCAGGAAGGTGGCCATACCGGCCAGGATCAGCAGGGCCAGTTGGCTGGCCAGGCTGAACAGCAACTGTCCCGGCACCTGCATGAGCAGCAGCCGCATGCTGGCGCCGTGCTGGGCGGCCAGGGCGTCGCCGACCATGCTGCGGGCCGGCTCCACCCGTCGGGCGGCGCGCAGCGCCTGCTGGGTGCGGGCGAACTCGATGATGCGTTCGGTGAATGCCCGGTTGGTCTCGTCGGCCACTGCGTCCGCCTTGCGGCTCAGCCGGCCCGAAGCCCAGAACGCGCCGAGCAGCACCACGACACCGGCGAGCGCGGCCAACCCGAGTGGGACCGAAATGAACAACAGCGCAACGCCGATGGCTGCGGGGAGCAGAATCGCCCCGATCAACGGGGTCAGGAGGTTGACCACCATGCCGACCAGTTCGGGTCCGGTGGCCGCGATCGCCTGGCGCGCGTTGGCGGTGTTCGCCCCGTTCTCGCCCCCCAGCCAGTCCATCCGGATGCCGGGCAGCCGGTCGGCCACATCGTGTTGAGTGTTGTCGAGCAGGGCGAAGCCGAGATCGAATCCCAGCCGTGACGTTGCGGTGTCGATGATCCAGCCGATGACCGTGGCGGCGGTGAGCCAGCCCAGCCACGGCAACGCGTCACGCGGCGCATCGCTGAACAGCGCTGCCACAAGGGGAATCAGCAGCACGGTGCCGGCCGCGCGGATCACCACAGAGATGAGGGTCAGCGTGGCGTAGACGCCGACGCGGCCGCGGCGGTCTGCCGGGATGAGAGCGATCAGGGTGCGGATCATCGTGCGGCCTCTCCTGCGGTGACGGCGCCGCTGGGATGCAGTGACTGACCGGTCTGCCAGAGCTGGTGGTAACGCCCACCCTCGGCGAGCAGTTCTTCATGGGTGCCGGTTTCGGCGATACGGCCGCCGTCGAGCACCACGATCTGATCGGCATGGGTGATGGTGTGCAACCGGTGCGCGATCACGAGCACGGTCCGGTCCGTGGTCAACCGGTTGAGCGCCTGCTGCACAAGGTATTCCGATTCCGGATCGGCAAAGGCCGTAGCTTCGTCCAGGATCAGGATTGGAGTGTCGGCCAGGATGGCCCTGGCGATGGTGAGCCGTTGCCGCTCACCGCCGGACAATGCCGACGACGCCCCGAGCACCGTCTGATATCCGTCGGGCAGGCGCAGGATCCGGTCGTGGATCTGGGCGTCTCGCGCGGCCTGCTCGATCCGGGTCTGGTCGGCTTCCGGATCGGCCAGCGCGATGTTCTCGGCGACCGTACCCGCCACCAACTGGGTCTCTTGCAGCACGAACCCGACCCGACGGTACAGCTCGTCGGCCGGTAGGGACCGGATGTCCTTGCCGTCCAGCCGGATCGCGCCTGACCCGACGTCGTGGAACCGGGCCAGCAGCGCGGCCAGAGTGGACTTGCCCGAGCCCGAGGGACCGACGAGCGCGGTGACAGTGCCCGGACGCAAGGTCAGCGAGACATCCTGAATCACCGGAACGCTCGGCCGGTACCCGAAGGTCACGCCGTCGAACACCACTGCGGCCGACGCACCTGGCTCGTCCGGGTGCTCGAGCAGCGCCAGGTCCGCCTCGTCGAGCGCGTTCTGGATGCGGCGGGCGGCCAGCATGCCGCCGCGGATTCCACCCAGCCCGTATCCCACACCGAGCAGCCGGACGCCGAATGTGGTGCCCAGCAACAGGAACGGCAGCAGATCGACGGGGTTCATCGAGCCGCCGATGATCATCGGGGTTCCGACGGCGGCGATGAGCCACAGGAACGTGCCGGGCCGGGTGACCAGGTCCATCAGCGACTTCTTACCGGTGAACGGACGCTGCCAGCCGACGAGGAAGCCTATGTACTCGTCGAGGCGGCGGCGGAAACTCGACGATGCCGCACCGCCGAACACCCGGACGACGGGTTGGCCCTCGAGGTAGGCGCCGGCCTCTCCGCTCATCCGGTCGGCCCACCGTTGCGCCTGGCCGATCTTGGCACCGGACTGGATGGTCATCACCGACATCAGCACCAGATAGGTGAGCACCGGGATGAACAGCACCAGCGCCAAGCGCCAGTCGACGCTGAACAGGTAGACCAGCACGGCCACCGGGGCAACCACCGCAGCAACGGCATCCGGGATCGCGTGGGTGACCAGATAGTGCAGTGACAGGGTGTCGTCCTGCACCAGCTGTTTGATCGAGCCCGAACCGCGGGCGGTGAACCAGCCGAGCGGAAGTCGCGCCATCTTGGTCAACAGCCGCGTCCGCAACTCGCGAGCGAACTTCGCGTCGAGCCGGTGCAGCCACAAGGTCAGGCCGGCACCCAGCAGTGCGCCCAGACCCAACAGCCAGACCGCCGTCAAACCCAGTGTCCACAATCGAGATTCATCAGCACCGGACAGCAGCAGCCGGGCCAACTCGACCAGCAGGACGAAGGGTGCCAGCTGGATCAGGGTGATGATCGCCTGCAACACACCCGAAACGATCAGCGGGGTTTTCAGTGGGGCCAGCAGCCGTCCCGCACCCTGCGCGCGCCAGGTACCACGTGCGGGCGCAGCCGTGGCTGCGACGTCAACAGGCTCGGCCACAACAGTTTCGGAATCAGCGGACTCGGCCTCAGCGCCTGGCTCGGCTTCGGTGCGGTCGGTGCCCATCGCCCGGCCCTCGGTCCAGTAGGCCTGGGCGTGCAGTTCGGACTTGGGGAAGCCGAACTCATCCTTCAATCGCGCACGCAGGTGCTTGAGCGAGCCGGCCTCCGGTGTCACCCAGCAGTACCAGTCCGACCAGTCCCTGGCCTCGATCGCGGCGGCCAGTGAGGTCGTGTCGTGGCGCTTGACCCAGTGCACCTGAAGCCGTGGGTGCTCGGCGATCGGGATCAGCAGATCGTTCTCGTCGTGCTGCTCGAGATAGGCCTCGATCGGGATGTCGCGCGGCAAGGCGCCGATGATCCCGTTGATGGCGGGTATGGCCGCCGCGTCACCGATCAACAGGTAACCGGCGGGCAGATCCTCGGGCACGGTGAATCCCGTGGAACCCAGGGCCATCACCGGGATCGTGTCGCCCGGCTTCGCAGCCCTGGCCCACTTCGACGCCGGTCCCGACGGTTCGTGCAACACCACGTCCACCGCGAAATGCCCGGTGTCGGGATCCATTTCGGACATGGTGTAGCCGCGCTGGAACTCGGTCTTCGAGCCGTCGGGATCAGGAACCCAGAACCGCAGGTACGACGTCGGCTCGGCGATGGCGTCCTCGAACACCGTCGGCGACACCAGGCGCAGGCGCAGCATGTTCGGGGTCAGATAGGTGGTCTCGACCACGGTCGCCTGGTGATCGCGCGCGCCGAAGCCGCGCATCATCACTCCCTGAAATCCGCGTGCCATCAGCGGTCCTCTCCCTGGGCGGTCAGATCCGCCACGATGTCGGTCATCGGCCTGCCCGGGACCACGGACGTCAGCAGTCCCCGGATCAGCGCGTTCATCAGAAGTTCCAGATACTGCGGGCCACTGAGTTGCATACCCGCCGTGTGCACCGGCCCGAGCGCCGCGTCACCGGCCAGTCGAAGGGCTGCGGCATCGCGTTCCACGACGAACTCGTCGCCGCCGCTGGCCTCGGCCTTGAGTTCGTGCTGGGCCGCCAGCCCGATCGCGAGCACGGCCACCGAACTGCTGAGCAGCGCTGCCCCCTCGGCCGTGTACCCGCGCCTGCCCAGTGCGGCGATCTCGTCGGTCAGCAGCTGGGCGCCGGCTTCCCCACGCGGGAACAGGACCTGCATGTAGGTGGCCAGGCCCGGATTGTCCAGCGTGAACCGGTGCAGGTTGACCCCGAACGCCAGCAGATGGTCTTCGACGGACCGGGCCGGATCGTCGACGAACTCCAGCTCGGCGAGCAGACTCTCCCCGACCAGGCGCTCGAGTTCCCAGCGACCGCTGATGTGGCGGTACAGCGCGGTCGCGGAGACCCCGAGCCGGGCGGCGACGGCATTGATGCTCAGGTTGCGCATGCCGAGCTCGCGACCGGCGGAGACGATGTCGGACACCGCGATCAGCGGCGGGCGCCCACCCACGCGCGCGGGGACACCGGTTCCGGCCACGACCACCTCCACAGGAAAGTTACCCCCACAAACTAAGGGTCACCTTAGTGCGCGTCAACCCGCATCCTGAATAACAGAGCGATTGCTCTGTTATGGTGACCGGGTGCCCCGCCCTCGCGTCTACGACCCGGATTCGGTGCTCGACGCCGCCGAAGCCCTGGCCGTGCACTCGGGACCGGCCTCGGTGACCATCCGCGCGATCAGCGAGGCCGTCGGCGTTTCCAACGGCGCGCTGTATCACTCGTTCGGCTCCCGGGCCGGCCTGCTCGGCCAGGTCTGGCTCCGGGCCGGGCGCCGATTCCTGGCCCTGCAGCGTGAGCTGGTCACCGCGGCGCACCGCGGCGCCGACGCGATCGCCGCGGCCGCCTACGCGCCGGTGATATTCGCCGAACGCCACCGAGCCTCCGCGCGACTGCTGCTGCAGATCAGTCGCGACCAGGTGCTCGGCCATGACCTCCCCGCCGAGTTGGTCGAACAGATACGCGAGCTGGAAAAACAGTTGGTGGACTTGATGATCGAACTCTCGATGGCCACGTGGGACCGGCGCGACCGGGCCGCGGTGGACACCGTGACGACCTGCATCGTCGACCTACCGACCGCGATCCTGCTGCACCGCAACCGCCTCGACGACCAGACTTCCCGCCACCACCTCAGTGCCGCCGTGGCGGCCGTGCTGGCGGTAGGACCCGCCCCCAACCCCCGAAGGAAGGAATCCCATGGCCACAAATCTTGATTACGACGGCGACATCGCCATCCTCGACCTCGGCGACGACGAGAACCGGTTCTCCCCGGAATTCCTCGACGAAGTCGATGCGCAACTCGACGGGGTCCTCGCGAGGGGCGCACACGGCCTGGTGACGACCGCGGACAGCAAGTTCTATTCCAACGGTCTCGATCTGGATTGGCTTGGCGCCCACAGTGATCAGGGCGATTGGTACGTCGGCCGGGTACAGGGCCTGTTGGCCCGCATGCTGACACTGCCCATCCCGACGGCCGCGGCCGTGGTCGGCCACGCCTTCGGGGCGGGCGCGATGCTCGCCATCGCCCACGACTTCCGCGTGATGCGCGACGACCGCGGATTCTTCTGCTTCCCCGAGGTGGACATCCGGATTCCGTTCACACCGGGCATGGCCGCACTGATCCAGGCCAAGCTGACCCCGCAGGCCGCGGTCGCGTCGATGACCACGGGCCGACGGTTCGGCGGTATCGATGCGAAGGCGTACGGCCTGGTCGACGCCACGGCCACCGAGGGTTCGGTGACCATCACCGCCACCGAACTACTGCGGCCGTTGGGCGGCAAGGACTCCGGCACCCTGGGTGCGATCAAACAGGGCATGTTCGGCCCGGCGGTCCAGGCCCTGACCCAGACCGGCTAAACCGGAATGGCCGTGCCGGTCTCACGTTCGGCGAATTCGACAACCCGGGCGGCGATTTCGTAGTCGCACGCCACCGCGGAACGTCCCATCAGCACGGGACCGCCACGGAGCCCGAACCGGCCGTCCACCCCGACATAGCTTCCGGGCGGGATCGGTTCACTCAGGCAGTACAGCGTGGGCGCCGCCCCCGCGTCGATGTCGTTGGCCAACACATCGGCCACCGCCTTGACGCCGCGCTGTACCGCGCTCATCAACGGTTTGTCGGAGACGTTCGGCAAGTTGGACGCGACCCAGCCCGGATGCGTGAGTTGGGTGATCACCGGTGAATTCGCGGTCCGCAGGCGGCGGTCCAGTTCAAGGCCCCACAACATGACGGCCAGCTTCGACCGGCCGTAGGCACCCATCACCGTCCACTTGTGGTGACGCAGGTGCATGTCGTCGAGGTGCAGCGTCGCGGACTTGTGCGCTTCGGAGCCGACGTTGACGATCTGCCTGCGGATCCGGTCGAACAGCAGATTCGTCAGCGCGAACGGACCGAGCAGATTTGTGCCGATGGTCATCTCGAAACCGTCGACCGTGTCCGTGCGGTGCTGGCTCAGGGCCCCGGCGTTGTTGATCAGGATGTCGACGTCACCTTCGAGGCGCCCCGGAAAGGCTTCCACCGAGGACAGATCGGCGAGGTCGAGCTCGATCACCTCGGTAGACCCGCCGATCTCCGCCGCGCGTGCGGCGCCCAGCGCAGTATTACGGACGGCGAGGATCACGTGCGCGCCTGCACGCGCCAGTGCCCTGGCCGTACCGAGGCCTACGCCATTGGTCGCGCCGGTCACGATGACGCGGGTGCCGGTGAGGTCGCCGAGACGACCCGGCGTCCAATGTGTGGTCATGGCAGGGTGATCCATCCCGGCAGGCTCATGCCGGAATGATCACCTCGGGGTGTCAGTTGCCCCAACCGCGCTGGCCGTCCCAGCCACCGCAGATGCCGTTCAAGCAGCCGTGGCCCCAGCCACCCTGGGCCGGGTTCCAACCACCACAACCGTTCCAGCCGGGGCCGCTGTCGCAGCCACCGCCACCGCCGGCGTCTCCGCCACCGCTGGGTTGAGCACTGATCGTCGTCGCGGGCGCGTCAGTCATAAGTGCGGCGGTCGGTCCTGCTGCAATCGCCACCGCGGCTCCCGCTACGAACACTGACCCCATGAGTTTTCGTATGGTTAGCATGACTCCATACTCCTCTCCTGTGAGCCTCCTGCCAAGTGATGTGATCAAGCCCGCGTGTAGCGCAGCATGGTCACACCGGTCCCGGCAAAGGCGTCCGGGTAGTCGCAGAAAACGGGCTTGACCCGCATACCGACACAGATTTCCTCGGGTGCGACGTCAACGAGTTCCGTCGAGAACCGCGGACCCTCATCCCATTCCACGATACCCAGAATTTGCGGAACGGCATCGGCGAAGTGCGGGCCCACCGGCCGGCGGGCCACGGTGAACGAATACAACGTGCCCATCCCCGAGATCTCCCGCCACTCCAGGTCATCGGCGAGGGTGCGGGGCGCCAGCACGCGGGGGTAGAACACATAGGCCTGCGTCGACGGCGAGTACTGGATGACGATGCGATGCTGCGCGAGTGCATCCCAGAAGGGCGCGCTGGTAGGGGTTTTCACCGGCATCGGCCGGGCGAATCCGGTCATCGGTTTCAGTCGCCTTCCAGGATCAGAGTGGTTTGCTCGGACAGGATGCCGCCGTTACCGGACACGAACGCGCGATGGCAATCGCTGACCTGGGCCGCGCCGGCACGGCCCATGATCTGGCGGGTGGCGTCACACACGTGGTGCATGCCGCCGGCCAATCCTGCTTGCCCGAAACCGAGTTGGCCGCCGGCGGTGTTGAGCGGGAAATCGCCGCGGAAGGTCAGGTCGTGATCGGACACGAAGGACATGCCCTTGCCCTTCTCGCAGAATCCGGCGTCCTCCAGGCTGAGCAGCACCGTGATCGTGTAGCAGTCGTAGATCGACACCATGTCCATCTGGTCGCGGGTCAGCTCGGTCATCCCGAACGCGGTATCGGCAGCCTTGCGCATCGGTGTGTCCAACAGGTTCTCGGCGTAGGTGGGGGTCTTGAAGGGCACGTGTTCACCAAAGCCCTTGATCCACACCGGCCGGTTGCGGGAACGAGCTGCCACCTCGGCGCTCGCCACGACGACGGCGGCCCCACCGACGCACGGCATCACGATCTCCAGCATGTGCAGCGGATCGGCGATCACCGGGCTGGCCAGCACATCCTCGATGCTCAGCGGGGTGTCTTTCCAGATGGCGCCGTCGGTGTGGTTGGCATTGACCCGTTGATCCACCACGATCTTGGCCATCGCCCGCTCGTCGTAGCCGTACTCGTGGGAATAACGTTGGGCCACCTGCCCGTACGGCCCATTCTGACCGAGGTTGCCGTAGGGAATCTCGAATTCGGCCTGCGGCGAGCCGAATTGGTTGCTGGACGAACCGAAGAACACCGCATCGGTCAGTGTCTTCGGTTTCAGCTCGGAGGACGGGGTGATGTAACGCGCAGGCAGGGCACACAGCACCACGTCGCACAGGCCGAGTTCGATCGAGGCGGCTGCCCGCCACACCATTCCCGCAGCGCTCGCGCCACCGAGATCCAGCAACTCGGCGAAGTTCGCCCGTACGCCGAGATATTCGGCCACGGTGGACGGCACGAAGATCTCCGACTCGCCCAGGTGTGAGGTGACGATGCCGTCGACCTCCTCGGCCGACAGTCCGGCATCCTCCAGGGCCGCAGCAGCCAGCAGGGCCCACTGTTCGAGTGTGAACGGAGCCGGTGCGGCCTTCGTCATGCGTTCGGGCGGCAACTCGACGTATCCGACGATCGCGGCGTCGCCCTGCAATCCCCTACGCGGTCTCATACTCACTCCTCACTTGCGGGGTAGTCCCAGGATCAGCTGGGCGATGATGTTGAGCTGGATCTCGGTGGTGCCGCCGCCGATCAGCTCGGCAGGAAGGTCCAGGTAGGGCGCCACCACGGCCGGTTGGCTGTCCTGTTCCAGGGCAAGCGGTCCGGTGAGGCCGAGGGTGAGTTCGGCTGCACGGCGCAGCATCACGTTGGTGGCCACCTTGGCGATGCTCGACGCCGGACCGGGTGGCTGCCCGTCGAGCAGGCGCAACGTCTCGCGGACCCCCAGTGCCTTGAGCGCGTTGGTGTAGGCGTCGATCTCGCCGATGGCGTGCAGGACCGGGTCGGGATCGGGGCTGACCGCGACGAGTTCCCGCAGTGCGCCCATCCGGTCGATGTTGACGTAGCCACTGATCGCCACCCGTTCGTGGGCCATGGTGCTGATGGCCAACTGCCAGCCCGAAGCCGGGTCCCCGATCAGCATCTCGTCGGGCACGAACACGTCGGTCAGGAACACCTCGTTGAACTCGGCTCGCCCGCTGGACTGGGTGATCGGCTTGAATTCGACACCGGGTGAACGCATGTCGAGGATGAAGTAGCCGATGCCGCGGTGCTTGGGGGCGTCGGGGTCGGTGCGGGCCAGCAGTGCACCGTAGTCGGCCCGATGTGCGAGCGACGTCCAGATCTTGTGCCCGTTGATGCGCCAGCCGCCCTCGACCCGCACGGCGCGGGTGCTCAGCGAGGCGAGGTCGGATCCCGCACCGGGCTCGCTGAACAGCTGGCACCAGGACAGGTCGCCCCGCAGTGTCGCCGGCACGAAACGTTCCTGCAGTTCGGCAGATCCGGCCGCGATGACGCTCGGCAGGATCCATTCGGCGATACCGATCGAGGGTCGCGCCAAGCCGGTGCGCTTGCCGAACTCCTCGTCGACGATGAGCTGCCGGCGCACGCCGGCATCGCAGCCCCACGGTGCGGGCCAGTGCGGTGTGATCAGCCCCGCGTCGGCCAGCAGGTTGCGCCGGTCTCCGACGGGGGACTCACCACGGTCATCCTGTAATCCGAAGCCGTTGTCGGACAACGTCAGTGCGCGGTCCAGGATCTCGGCGACGCGCGCCCGGAAGTCGGCATCGGAGTCGCCGAGTTTCACCGTCAGGTCGCGGGTGACGGTGGCCGACAGCTCGCCGAGTTCGCGGGTCCAGCGCGAGACCGGACCGATCGAGGCGGCCAGGCTGGTGGCCCGCCGCCAATAAAGGTGCAGGTCATGTTCCCAGGTGAACCCGATGGCCCCGAGCATGGTGAGCGTCTCAAGCACGAGGCCGGGAACCGGCATGACCGCTCTCACCGCGGCCGAGCAAGCGGTCAGCCGGTGCTGGTCGGTATCCGCGGATCCGTTGAGGGCACGCACCGCATCCCAGGCCGCTGCCGTCGCCAGCGCACTGTTCACCAGCAGCATCGCCGCCTTGTGCTGCAACGCCTGGAACGTCCCGATCGGCTTGCCGAACTGTTCGCGCGTGCGCAGGTGCTCGGTCACGGTGTCCACGCACCACTGGGTGATGCCGGCTGCTGTCGCCGCGGTGAAGGCGACGGTCAGATCGCTGACCCGGCCGGCGTCCAGCCCGGGCAGGACCGCGCCGGCCGGCACCGGCAGATCGTCCAGATGCAGGACTCCCAGATCGGTGGTCAGATCGGTGCCCCGACGCGATTCGACTTGCGCCTCAGCCGGATTCAGCACCGCCCAGGCCAGGCCGCCCGTCTCGTCGGTGAAGGGCACCACGACACGCTGTGCCGAGCAGATCCCCAAGGCCGGCCCGGACGACCCGGTCAGGCGCCACCCGTCACCGTCCCGTCGGGCCGCGAAGGCGGAGTGCTCACCGGACAGCACGACCGCGCGTGCGCCCGCGGCGATCTCCTTGAGGAGGGTCGATGCGGCCGCGCCCTCCAGGGCAGCCACCGCGGCCCCGGCGATCGTGGTGGTGAGCAGCGGGCCCGGCAGCAGCGCCGAGCCCGCAGCCTCCAGTACGCAGGCCATGTCCTCCAGTTCGCCGCCCTGACCGCCGATCGATTCCGGTAGATGAACGGCATGGAAGCCGTTGTCCACCAATGTGTCCCACCAAGATGGTGATCGCCCTGCAGCCAGATCGTCCAAACCTGCCCGGGTCGCATCGATCGGCGCGTGCCGGGCCGCGAACTGCCCGACGGCCTTACTGAGCTGCTGTTGCTCCGGGGTGAGAGCGATGGACACGTGGGTCATGCGCGCCTCCTGGCGGCGAAGAATCGGGCGCCTTCGACGATGGACTCCGTCGTCGGCCTCGGCTGCCATCCGAGTTCGCGGACCGCCTTGCCGTGATCCATCGGCGACATCACGTGCATGAGCCGCACGGTCAGCGGACTGAGCTGGTTCTCCTTCTTGCGCAGCCGGGCCAGGGGATCGACCACCGCGCCTGCGGCGGCCAGCAACCGGACCGGAATCCCACGCCGGGGCGGCTCGACATCGACCGCCGCGCAGGCGGTCTGGTAGATCTCCTGAGCGGTCATGAAACGTTCGGACACGATGTAACGCTCGCCGACGCGGCCCCGTTCGCCGGCGAGGATCAGCGCCTCGGCGGCGTCCGTGATGCCGACGGTCTCGGCTGCCGCACCCTTGACGTAGAACGGCATCTTGCCCCGTACCGCGGCGGCGACCAGACCCCCGTGGGGCGTCGGCAACCAGTCGCCGGGTCCGTAGGTATTGGACACGCACATTGCGACGGCGGGCAATCCGTGCTCGCGGGCATAACGCAACACCATCTGTTCGGCGAGCACCCTGGTGTGCACGTAGTCACCGCCCACGTCGAGCCAGTTGTGCGGCAGATCCTCGGTGGCAAGCCCGGATTCGTTGATGCCGATGGTGGCGATCGAGCTGGTGAAGACGAACTTTCGCAGGCCCGCCTCGACCGCAACATCCAGGACCTCTTGCAGCCCTTCGACATTGGTTCGCCACAGCGGGGCCGGGTCGCTGAGCCAGGCCCTGGCGTCGACGACGCAGTAGTACACGACGTCGCAGTCGTCCATCGCGGAACGCACCGACTCAGCGTCGAAGATGTCCCCGTAGACCCGCTCCACGTCGAGGTCGTCGATCCCGCGGGTGGAGCTGGTGCTGCGGATGAGCACCCGAACATCCTCGCCGCGCTCGACGAGTCGCCTGGCGACATGCGATCCGAGGAAGCCGCTGGCCCCGATGACCAGTTTCTTTGTTGCCATGCGCCCTTGCGTTCGTCGTTCCCCGTATTCACGAGACGCTACGTCTCGTCTTGTGGGAGACTACGGTGGGTAGCTTTCCGTGTAAAGATCCCTGCGAAGGACCGACGAGGACGTGCCGATGACCCCCACTGCCGACGAGGCGGTGCCAACGAACTCCGGGCCCCCGCGACGACGCAGCGAGAAATCGCGGGTCGCCATCATCGAGGCCACCCGCGCACTCCTGCTGGAGCGGGGTTTTGACGGGCTGAGCATCGAGGCGGTCGCCGCCCGAGCCGGGGTCGGCAAGCAGACCATCTACCGCTGGTGGCCGAGTCGGCCCGCACTGGTCGCCGACGTGCTCCTGGAAGACGCCGACAAGATCCTGGCCACCATGCCGCGCACCGACGACGTCACCGAGGATCTGGTCTCCTGGGCCCGCACGCTGGCGTCGGCCCTGACCACGAAACGCGGCAACGCGATGCTGCGCATCCTGACCGCCGCCTCGCTGGAACACGAGGACACCGCTGCACGGTTGCGGGCAGGTTTCAGCCGTCCACTGCTCGATTCGGTGCGCACCCGGCTGCTCGCCGAGCAGATCGATCCCGACCTGGCGTCAGCGGCCGCCGACGCGCTGCTCGGCGGCGTGGTCTATCCGGTGCTTTCCGAGGGACAGAGCTACTCGCGGCAGCGCGCCGAAACCATGGCGCGCACCATCGTCGCGAGCCTGCTCCGCCCGCCTTCCGCCTGAGGTCAGACAGTCAGCCGTGTCAGGCCGGGGGTTCGGCCCCGGGCGCCCGCACGACCATCGGCACAGCAGGAAAATACGTCGCCATCTCCGAGCGGCACTTGCGCAGGGCGGCGGTACCGTAGCCGCGCTTGCGGAAGTCCGGGTGGATCCAGATCCGGACGTTGACTTCTCCGTGGGTCAGCTCACCGAACACCATGCCGACCTTCTCGTCGCCCTCCAACGCCACGAACCAGGCGGCCTCTTCGGCGTCCACCCGGCGCAGCGCCGCGCGGATCTCGTCCTCGACATCGGCCGCCGGGGCACCCGATCCGTCGCCGGAAGCACCCACGTCAGTGGTCCGGGCGACGAAGATGTCGCGGTCGGTGTCGGCGGCGAACGCCCGCAACTCCAGCGATTCACCCGAGGCCGCCGGACGCTCGGACACCGTGAAGCTGAGCTGGCTGTTCAAGTCGTCGAGCTCGGCGGCGATCGCCTTTCGGGAATCCTTGGTGATCTGCGCGAACGACAGCCCCACCACGGCCTCCGACGCCAGGTGTGAGGTGCCGAGAAGCTGGGCAACCGCCTCGACGGCGGCAGCACGATCGTCGGCATCCACGATCACGTCGAGCACCTCGTGGCGCCGGTTCAGGGCGTTGAGCAGAGCGTCGGCAATTTCGCGCCGCGCCGCGGCTTTGTCGTGATCGGTCATACCGCGAGCGTAGATCAGCGGTCTGTGCTCTGTGGAGTGCAATCGTCAGCTCAGAGTCGGTCCATTTCTCGCATCAGCTGGCCTGGACTCAGCCGACCAACTCCTGTCCCAGGTAATCCTCGAGTGCCCGGTGTTCGGGAGCCTGCCGAAGACCGCGGTCATTCCACCGGCTGCCGCACCGGCCCCCTGCTCACTCACCGGAACCGTCTCGGCCATCTTCTCCTCGTGATGGCTCTCGGTACAGGCCGCCAACCCGAACATTTGATCTTCCTTTCCACCACGCCACGGCGACATCGACCAACAGGAAAGCCAGCAGGCTCAACCCGAACAACGGCAGGGCCCATCCGATGCCGACGGCGACGACAACCACGATCACGCTGCCCCAGGGCGGCAATTGGCGCAGCGTGCCGCGCAGCGGGGCGCGACCCACCGCCCAGGCCGAGCCCCGGGTGGGCCGGCGCTGCCACCACATCCGATAACCGCGCACGATGACCGAGATCAGGCCGACCATGGTGAGCGCCAGCACGATCTGGTTGGCAGCCCCGAACAACAGGCCCATGTGGGCGTCGATCGTCCAGTCGGTGAGCTTGGCCAACAGCGGCCACTGCGAGAAGTTCACCCGGTCGGTCACCTTGCCGGTATCGGGGTCGACTGCGATCGCGTCGGCGCGCGTGGGCCAATCACGTTTGCGCTCGGCCACTTTCCAGGCCTGACCGGCGTCGGCCGGGGGGTACATCCACATCGGGCCGCGCAACCCGGCCTGTTCGGCGGTGTGCAGCACGGTGTCGGCGCCGCGCAGTTCGGACCGGCCGCCGTGGTTGCCATGATGTGCCGGCGGGGCGACCGGGGTTCCGGAGAGCGCAGTGTCGACGGCTGGTGCTGTGGTGTTCAGCTGCGCCTGGATGCCGTTGACCGTCTCGCCGCCGTACCGGGACCACGTGATGCCCGAAACCGACAGCGCCAGCAGCACCGCCACTATCCACACGCCGACCGCGCCGTGCCAGGACAGCGTGCGTCGTCGACCCGAGGTCGTCCGGTCGGGCAGGACCAGGTCGCGCATCGCGCGATTCTCCCGACGCCGCATGATCCACAGCACCAACCCGGCCAGCACGATCACCCACATCCAGCTGGCCGCCAGCTCGCTGTAATTACGGCCGAACGCCCCCAGATGCAGGTTGCGATGCAACTCGTCGAACCAGGCCCGCACCGGCATCCACTGCCCATAGGTGGTCAGCGCGCCGCGCACCTCGCCGGTGTACGGGTCGACGAACACCGTGCGCGAGTAGTCCGGCGGAATGTCCTTGAACTCCGGTCCCACCAGAAGGCTGATCTGAGTGGTCTCGTCAGGCGCCACGGGCGGGCGGATGCTCTCCACGGTGCCCTCGGGATGGGCGTGGCGCGCCGCGGCGATTTGGTCAGCGAGTGGCAGGCGCTCGGTCCCCACCTGCGCGACCGTCAGCTCGTGCCGGTTGACGAATGTGTCGACCTGCGGGATCAGCGCATAGAGCAGGCCGGTGACGGCCGCGATCAAGATGAACGGGCCGACGAATACGCCGGCATAGAAGTGCAACCGCACCAGAAGTGGGCGGATCGAATGGCGTTTGACGGGCGGAGGGGATTCCTCGCGTAGTTGATCGTCAGGGGTGATGGTCATGGTGATGCTTTCGCTCAGGAGAACCCGTGGAGAGGTGCGCACGGGGCACAACGCGGAACAGCCCGTCACCGACGACGGGCTCAGCTCAAGGAGTGGGCGTTAGTTGCCCATGGCGGGCGCCGCCGGCGGTGCCCGCATCCCCAGCCCGGTGCGCAGCAGAACAGGCCGCGCCACAACCACATTCGAAGGCCACCAGAGCTCACGGACCGACGGGCGGATCCTGGCGGCAGCGAAGATCCGCAGCCAGGACAGCACCGAGGCGCACACCACGTAGAGGTACTCGGCCAGACCGATGACCAGGCCGAGCCCCACCGCGGCAGCGGCATGCACACCGACCATGGGGGCGGTGGGCAACGATGCCGCGTGATGGTGCCCGCCGGCCGTTGCCAGGGCGAAGTGACCGAGCAACTGCCCGGCGCCCAGGCCGGCAATGAGCAGGCCGCTCTTGGCCCCGCGCGTCTGCGGGTTCACGCCACCGACTGCGGCACCGAGTGCCGCACACAGCAACAACAGCACGATCAGTGGGCTGCTCGCCGGAGCCATGCCCCCGGCCGCGGTATGGGCGACCGTCGCGGTCAGGGCCGAGCACGCGCCGACAAGACCACCGCGCAGGCGCGCGGCATGCTCGGCAGACGTGCTCACCTGCGGAACCCTACCGTGCAGTCTGAGCAGGGCATCTGCCGTGGCGCCCTAGGGTGACCCTGTGGGTAGCCCGGCATACGACCAGTACGAGTTGATCGCCCCCGAGTACGCCCGGACCTTTGCCGGCGAATTCGAATCGCGCCCTTTCGACCGTGCGATTCTGCGGTCCTTCGCCGACCTGGTGGCGCGGGCCGGCGGACGAACCGCCCTCGATGTGGGCTGTGGCCCCGGTGAGGCCGCCGCCGAGCTCGCCCGCTGCGGATTGCAGACCGAAGGAATCGACGGCTCGGCCGCGATGGTGGCTCTCGCTGAGCAACAATGGCCGGACGTGCGGTTTCGGACCGCCGACATGTTCGACCTCCCGTACGCGCCGGGAACCTTCGATGCGGTGTGCGCCTGGTACTCGATCATCCACACCCCCGCCACGGTGCTGCCGGAACTGTTCACCGAGTACCGCCGCGTCCTGACCGAACCCGGCTGGGTGCTGCTCGGCTTCCAGACCGACGGCGAGCCCGCGGTCTATGACCACGCCTTCGGCCGGGACGTGGAACTGACGTTCCTGCGCCACGATGCCGCTGCGGTGTGCGCTGCTCTGGAGGCGACGGGGTTCACCGTGTACGCGACCACCAAGCGGGCGCGACAGGCGCAGCTCGATGAGCCCACAGCCCAGGCCATAGTCATCGCGCACACCTCTTAAGTATCACCCTTGACTTATATAAGTCTGAGCTTCTAGATTGGGCACGTGCACGCCTTCGACATCCTCGGAGATCCGGTGCGCAGGCGGATCTTGGAGCTCATCCAGGCGGGTGAGTTGTCGTCCGGCGCCATCACCGAGGTGATCCGGGCCGAGTTCGAGATCAGCCAGCCTGCGGTCTCGCAACATCTCAAGGTGTTGCGGGACAACGGCTTCGCCACTGTTCGGGCCGAAGGCACGCGCCGGATGTACGGCGTCGACACGGCGCCACTGCGAGAGGCCGACCAGTGGCTGGAGCAGTTCCGGCGCAACTGGACACCGCACCTCGACGCGCTGGCGACCGAAATCGCGCGCGGCAAGCGGGAACGAAGAAGGACCACGAACAAGGAGGCTTCCCAGTGATCGACGTCCAACACCAGCTCAACGAGGTCCGCCGCAGTGTGGGCCGCACTACGTTCGAGGCCCGGGAGGCACGCGTGGTGAGCGTCAGCCAGACCTATCCCACCGACGCCGCCGACCTGTGGGATGCCTGCACCAACATCGAGCGGATCCCTCGCTGGTTTCTGCCGATCACCGGCGACCTGCAGGTGGGCGGCCGTTTCCAGCTGGAAGGCAACGCCTCGGGCGAGGTGCTGACCTGCGAACCGCCCCGCTCTTTCACCACAACGTGGGAGGCCATGGGGGCCACCAGTTGGGTCGAGGTCACCATCACCGAGGCCGGCGAGGACCGGGCCACATTCACGCTGGACCACATCATGCACTGCGGCGACGACGACGAGTTCTGGTTGCAGTTCGGCCCCGGGGCGGTCGGAGTCGGTTGGGACTCCGCGCTTCTCGGCCTTGCCGGATATCTCAGCGGCGGCGACCGCATCACGCCGGAAGAGGGCGCGGCCTGGTCAGCCAGCGATGAGGGCCGCGGTTTCATGACCTCTGCGAGTGAACTCTGGTACCAGGCCGACCTGGCGGCCGGAGAAGATCCGGCGCAGGCACGCGCTGCGGCAGATCGCACCGCTGCCGCCTACACCGCCACCTGACCTGGCCAGACGCAGCACGATGGGGTGCCATCGCACCGCCGCCGTACCCTGTCGGTGTGCCTGACCTCCATCCGAACCTGACCGTGCTGGCTCCGCTGCTCGGCACCTGGGCCGGCCCCGGGGCAGGCGAGTATCCGACGATCGAGTCGTTCGAGTACCTCGAAGAGATCACCTTCGGTCACGTCGGCAAGCCGTTTTTGACCTACAGTCAGCGCACCAAGGCGCGCGACGACGGTCGTCCGCTGCACGCTGAGACCGGGTACCTCCGGGTCCCGGCGGCCGGCCGCGTCGAATGGGTGCTGGCGCATCCGACCGGGATCACGGAGATCCAAGAGGGCACAGTGCACGTCGAAGACGGACGCATCGACATGGAGCTGGCCGCGACCACCATCGGGCTGACCGCTTCGGCCAAAAACGTTGCGGCACTGTCCCGCTCCGTCCGCGTTGCCGGCGACCAACTGACCTACGACCTGCAGATGGGTGCTGTCGGACAGCCACTGCAACACCACCTGTCCGCGACCCTGACCAGGAAGAGCGAATGAGCCAACCAGCACCGATCGGCAAGATCGCCCTCCCCTCGGACCTCGACGCGGTCACCGACATCGGAGAAGAGGACCACTCCGAGATCGACCCGTCGGCCGTCGAGCGGATCTGGGAATCGGTGCGGTACTGGTACGGATCCGGCCTGCATCCGGCCATCCAGGTGTGCCTGCGGCGCAACGGAAAAACGGTGCTGAACCGGGCCATCGGCCACGGCTGGGGCAACGGCCCCACGGACGCACCAGACGCCGAGAAGATTCCCGTCACCACGCAGACCCCGTTCTGCGTCTATTCGGCGGCCAAGGCGATCAGCACCACCGTGGTGCACATGCTCGTCGAACAGGGGCACTTCTCCCTCGACGACCGGGTCTGCGACTATCTGCCCAGCTACACCAGTCACGGCAAGGACCGCACCACCATCCGGCATGTGGTGACCCACAGCGCCGGAGTCCCAATCCACACCGGTCCGCGTCCCGACGTCACCCGTGTCGACGACAGCGAGTACACCCGGGAGCAACTGGCCCTGCTCAAGCCGCTGTACCGGCCGGGCCTGGTGCACATCTACCACGGGCTGACCTGGGGCCCACTGATCCGCGAGATCGTCTCGGCGGCCACCGGACGCAACATCCGCGACATCCTGGCCGACGAGATCCTGGACCCGCTGGGTTTCCGGTGGACGAATTACGGCGTTGCGCCGGAAGAGGTTCCGCTGGTGGCGCCGAGCCACGTGACCGGTAAGCCGCTGCCCGCCCCGATCGCCGCGGCGTTCCGCGCGGCAGTGGGCGGGACACTGGACCGGATCATCCCGCTCAGCAACACCCCGTTGTTCCTGACCAGCGTGATCCCGTCGTCGACCACGGTCTCCAACGCCGACGAGCTGTCCCGGTTCGCCGAGATCCTGCGTCGCGGGGGCGAACTCGACGGGGTTCGGATCATGAAGCCGGAAACGTTGCAGGCCGCGACCGCACCGGCCCGGCGGATGCGGCCGGATGTGGCTACCGGACTCAAGCCGATGCGCTGGGGCACCGGATACATGCTGGGCGGCAAGCGTTTCGGGCCGTTCGGCCGCAACACCGCGTCGTCGTTCGGGCACACCGGTCTGGTCGACATCGCGGTGTGGGCCGATCCGCAACGCAGCCTGTCCGCCGCGATCGTCAGCAGTGGTAAGCCAGGCGCGCACCGCGAGGCCAACCGCTACCCCGCGGTACTGGACCGGATCGCAGCTGAGATGCCGGTCGGCTGAATCTCGTTCGCCGCGTCAGCGCAGCTTCTCCCCGTACACCCGCTCGACGGTCAGCTTCATCAGCACCCGCCGGTCGGAGACCATCGCCGACCGGTACTCGTCCCAGTCGGGGTGCTCCCCCGCCGCGCTGCGGTAGTAGTCGACCAGCGCCTCGACCTCGGGGCCGTGCGGATCGGCCCCCGGCCCGGTGAGCGTCACCGGCCCTTCGGCCGTGGCCCAGGCCCAGCCGTCCGGGCTGGTCACCTCGAGCGCGGCCCGGGGATCGCGGCGCAGGTTGACCGTCTTGGACCGGCCTTCGGTCATCGACACGTAGATGACGCCGGCGGGCCGGTCGTAGAACGGTGTCACCGGCGACAGCTGCGGAATACCCGAGGCCTTGATGGTGGCCAACACGCCCAACCGGGCCTCGGCCAGTAGGTCGCGCGGATCGAACGACGGGTTAGATGAAGTGTTGGCGGTCACACCTGTGCGCAACCACCGACCGCACGCCCTCTATTCCAGGAGCTTGCCGATGCCCGACGACGCCGTCCGTGACGATCTCGCCGAACTGCTGCGCCGGCGCGGGCTGACGGAGGACGCCGGCCGGCCCGATGCGGTCGGCCGCCGCCACGCCGCCGGGGGCCGTACCGCGCGGGAGAACATCGCCGACCTGATCGACGACGGGTCGTTCGTCGAGTACGGGCGGTTCGCGATCGCGGCGCAGAAACAGCGACGCAGCCTTGACGACCTCATCGAACGCACCCCTGGCGACGGGCTGCTAGCCGGGACGGCGCGGATCGGCGGGGCGGCCTGTGCGGTGTTGTCCTACGACTACACCGTGCTGGCCGGGACCCAGGGCGCCATCGGTCACCGCAAGAAGGACCGGTTGTTCGAGATCATCGAGCGGCTCAAGTTGCCGACGGTGTTCTTCGCCGAGGGGGGCGGCGGCCGCCCCGGCGACACCGATATCCCGACGGTCTCGTCGCTGGAGATCCGGGCGTTCGCGTTGTGGGCCGGACTGTCCGGCCTGGTGCCCCGCATCGCCGTGGTCAAAGGGCGGTGTTTCGCCGGCAACGCGGTGATCGCCGGTGCGGCCGACCTGATCGTCGCCACCCAGGACAGCTCGATCGGGATGGGCGGACCGGCGATGATCGCCGGCGGTGGCCTCGGCGACGTCGCTCCCGACGACGTCGGCCCGATCTCGGTACAGGCGCCCAACGGCGTCGTCGATGTCGTGGTCGCGGACGAGGCGCAGGCCGTCGCTGCCACCAGGAAGCTGATGGGCTACTTCACCGGCCAGGCCGACCCCGGCTCCGTTGCCGACCAAACCGCCTTGCGCACAATGATTCCCGAGCGGGCCCGGCGCGCCTACCAGGTGGCGCCGATCATCGAGACACTGGCCGACGCCGGCTCGGTGACCTTTCTGCGCGAGAAGTTCGCCCCGGAGATGGTGACCGCCCTTGCCCGCATCGACGGCAGGCCCGTGGGCGTCATCGCCAACAACACCATGGTGATGGCCGGCGCCATCACTGCCGCGGCCTCCGACAAGGCCGCCCGGTTCCTGCAGCTGTGCAACGCATTCGGCCTGCCGGTGGTTTCGCTGGTGGACTGCCCCGGTTACATGGTCGGCCCGGCGGCCGAAGCCGAAGCCCTGGTGCGGCGCGGTTCACGGATGCTGGTGGCCGGCGCAGCGCTCACGGTGCCGTTGGTGGCGGTGATCCTGCGGCGGGGTTACGGCCTTGGAGCACAGGCGATGTGCGGCGGTAGCCTTCATGAGCCGCTGCTCACCGTGGCGTGGCCGGGCGCCCACCTCGGCCCGATGGGCCTGGAGGGTGCCGTCCGCCTGGGCCTGCGCAAGGAACTGGAGGCCATCGCCGACGACGACGAACGCGAGCAGGCGGTTCGGGCCGCCACCGCGGCAGCCGAGGAGAACGCCCGGGCACTCAACTCCGCGTCACTGTTCGAGATCGACGACGTCATCGACCCGGCCGAGACCCGGGGGCTGATCGCGGCCACGCTGGCCGCGGCCGCGGCGCATGAACGACCCGCACCTCGTGCGCGGTTCATCGACACCTGGTGACCGTCACAACTCCAGGTACATGATGTGCAGGCCGACCGGGCCGTGGGTCCGGGAGCGGTAGGCCTTCGGGACGGTACCGATGATCCGGAAGCCAAGGTCCTCCCAGAGGCCAACCGCCCGCACGTTCGTCTCGACGACGGCATTGAACTGGATTGCCCGGTAACCGTTTTCCCGGTGCCAGTCGATGACCCACCGCGCCATGGCCCGCCCGACACCGCGCGCCGACGAGCCCGGGTCCACCATGAAGCTCGCGGTGCCGACATGGTCACCGCGTCCGGGTTTGTTGGGTCCCATCCGTGCGGTGCCGACGATGGCTCCGTCGACCACCGCGACGATGGTGTGACCGGGTCGAGGGGCCAGCCAGGCGTCACGAATCTGTTGATCGGTCAAGCCCTCTGGGTAGGTGTAGCTTTCGCCGTCGGCCACGATGGCGCGGAAGAACGGCGCGATCTCGGCGATGTCATCGGTCGTAGCGGCACGGATCTGCACTCCCCCGACCATACGACCGAAACGTTGACTACACGCTGTAGTAGACGTAGCGTCCCGCTTATGCGGCAGTGGAGTTTCGCTCAATGGGGACTGCTGATCATCTCGCTGTTCCACGTGGTCCAGGCAATCATCGGATTTATTGCCGAGCCGAGTTTCGCCATCGGCCCGGACGCACCCACCACACCCATTCTCGGGATGGACTACAACGGCTGGCACGCAGTGGCCGGGCTGGCATTGTTCGGCCCCGGACTGATCTTGTGCCTGCGAAAATCCTGGGCCGTGCTCTATCTCTTGCTGGCCGCGGCGGCCGGGGCGCTGCCCGGAATCTGGGCGTTCTTCTCCAATCAGGTGGCGCTCATATTCGCCTTTCCCAACAACACCACGGATGCGATCGTGCACCTGGTTACCGCTGCGGTGATGCTGGCCGTGGCAGGTGTGCAGATCTACCGCGATGGAGGCCTGCGAAACTCGCTTGCCGGGCTAACGCTCAAACGGTAACCGCAGCGGTTTGCTGAAGGTAGGCCGGATAACGATTCGGTTACCACGCCGGTAGCCGCACATCACGATCAATTAAGAATGGCGCCCGGTCTCTGAGACTTTTCAAGATCATCGGCCCGAATTCGGGGATATTGAGGCGTAGTTCACGGCCGCCTGCCGTAACACATCCACACCTGTCACAGCTGTTTCACAGCGCAGAGGTTTTGCTCGACGACGATGCGGTTACTTTCGAATTCGGGCCGGGGAGAGCGATCAGGGATCGCGACCCAATGAGAATCCCAGAATCCCGAAGGAAAATGATCATGAAATTCACTGGTATCACCGCGCGCCGTGGAATTGCCGGCGCTTGTGCCGCGGGCCTGCTCGGCGGCGTCGCCACCGCGATGATCGGCGCACCGAGCGCAGTTGCCGCACCCGACTGCAGTGCCAGCGGGGTGGCGGGCACCGTCAGCAGCACCACCGGTGCCGCGCGCGCCTATCTCGACAGTCACCCGGGCGCCAACCAGGCCGTGACCACCGCGTTCACCCAGCCGCGCCCGCAGGCCGCGGCCACGCTGCGCGGTTACTTCACCGCCAACCCGCAGGAGTACAACGACCTGCGCGGCATCCTGGCCCCCATCGGGGACACGCAGCGTGCGTGCAATGTCACGGCGCTGTCCCCCGAACTGGCCTCGGCCTACTCGGAGTTCATGGCCGGGTAGTCCACTGGATAGCGTGGAGGTAAGCCGACACACGTCAAGGAGGACGGATGGCGAACCCGTGGCAGGTGGTCCGAGGCAACCGCGGCAAGAAGGTGGCCGGGCAATCGACGACCCGCGTCCGTAAGCGCAACCCGTCTCCACTCGAACCGGCCTGGACACCACCGCCGGCTCGCTATGGGATCGGCGTCCACCACAACGTCGCGATCCGTGCCTCCGACGGCACGGTGCTGCGGGCCGACGTCCACTATCCGACAGTTCCCGAGACGGGGGCGCCGGCACCGGGACCGTTCCCGGTGCTGTTGTCCATCACCCCCTACGGCAAGAAGGCCCCGCCGCCGGCCGCCCAGATCGGCGGCGGGGCCACCCCGTACCTGATCCGGCGCGGCTACATCGAGGTGATGGCCGACGTCCGGGGCACCGGAGCCTCGGGAGGATCATTCGAGATGCTGGGCGCCGTGCAGGTCCAGGACGGCGTCGACCTGGTGAATTGGGCTGCAACGCTGCCGAATTCCAATGGCAGGGTCGGGATGTTCGGCATCTCGTACCTGGCCATCAACCAGCTCCTCACCGCGGCCGCGGTCGGACCCGACTCACCGTTGAAGGCGATCTTCCCGGTGATGGCAGGCAATGACTTCTACCGCGATGTCGTCACCATGGGTGGCGTGCCGCACATGCGCACGGTGCGCGCCTATGGGGCTGTCTATTCACTGCTGAACGTGGTCAACCCGGTGCTGGAGTTCGCCAAACGCGGCACTCACGAACGGCCTCGCGCCGGCGGCCTGGCCGCGGTGCGCCAACGCGGGCGTGACCAGCGGCAGTACTTCAAGACCATGATCGGCGACGCCACCGCCGGCGGGGACACCGCGTTCGACGGGCCGTTCTGGGACACCATGCGGGCGTCGGACGTATTGCCCGACATCGCGAAGAACAAGGTCGCCGTGTTCCTGATCGGCGGCTGGCACGACGCTTTCCAGCGCGGCGCTCCGCTGAACTACGCCGCGCTGCAGAACGCCTATACCGGCCGGCCACCCAACGCTCCCATGGAGCCCGGCCAGCCGCTCTCTGACCGGGTGCAATTGATGATGGGACCGTGGTACCACGTCTCGGACATGGACGGGTTGCACGTCCATGCGTTGCAGCTCCGCTGGTTCGACCGCTGGCTCAAGGACGACACCGACGCGGCAGTAACCGGCCCGCCCATCCGGTTCCAGGCCATCGGCAGCTCGAAATGGTTTCAGGCCGAGGATTATCCGTTCCCTGAAGCTACGCCGACCCGGCTGTACCTGGCCGAGGGCGGGCACCTCGTCACCGAGCCGGCTGCCGAGCAGACCGACGCCGTCCTGCGCTATGCGGTGCGTGGGCCCATATCCGGCCGCAGCCTCGAACAGTGGACGCTGGGCATGGGCAGTTTCATGGCCGCCCAGACCGGACGGCGCATCCGCTACGACCTGGACAACCGTCGCCTGCAGCGTGAGGCCCTGACCTACACCACAGCAGAGTTCACCGAAACCCGACTGATCGCAGGTCCGATCACTCTGACCGTGCACGCGACGGCTGACACGACCGAGACCCTGTGGGTGGCCCATCTCGACGATGTCGCCCCGGACGGGGCCAGTCGGCCGCTGACCCAGGGTGCGCTGCTCGGCTCACATCGGGCCCTGGATCCGGACAAGACCTGGTTTACCTCGGATGGGCCAGAAGGAGAAGTGCTGCGGGCGCATCACATCAGTACCCGCGCCGCCGCCGAACCCGTCGTACGTGGCGAGCTCACCCGGTATGACCTGGAGATCTTCCCCACCGCCGCGTCGATCGCACCGGGCCACCGGTTGCGGCTGACCCTGACCACCTACGACTTCCCGCACCTCGTCCCCACACAGCCCGCGCGGGAGGCGCTGATCGCCGGAACGTACCGAATCCGTCAGGGCGGCGACGCACCGTCGAGACTGCTCATCCCGTTGGCCGAGCCCGCCGCGTTCACGCCTGACGAGTAGCGCGGAGGTAGGTAAGCTTGCCGGCCAGCCGGATGCGCCCGTAACCCACCACCGCACAATCGAATCCGGCCTTCTCCAACAGCTGCGGCACGTCGTCGCCGCGAACGTCGACGACGTGTAGTACGCCGCCGGGCCGCAGGACCCGAAACACTTCGGCGGCAGCGGCCGCCTTGGTCGCCTCGTCCAGGTGGTGCAGCATCATCGAAGACAGCGCGCGGTCGAACCCTCCGTCATCGAACGGCAGTTCCTGCGCGTAGGCACGTTCGAAGCGGACACCGGTCATCCCCTTGGTCTTTCGCTGCGCCCGCTGGAGTGCCCGTGGGTCGGGGTCGGTGGCGACGATATCGGCGGCGGGACAGGCTTTCTTGACGCGGACAGTCAGATTTCCGGTACCGCACCCTATTTCGACGACTCGCTGGCCGGCTGTCAGCCCGGCCTGGGTGACCAGTTCGCGATAGGCGGGGTTCATCCCCAAGACCCGCGTCAGCAGGTCGTAGCCGGGCAGGAAGGCGTCATGGCCTGCGGCAGGCAGGTAGTCATGCCGGTTCTTCAGAAGATGTGGACGATGTTCGGTCATGAAATCCATGGTCCAGTCTTCTGGGCAGGGTTAGTTGGGTGAAGATTGGCAACATCAGGATTATCTTTGGTGCTATGTCCGATGCGGCCCGATTGGTTCGCCACCGCGGTGGTGTCCCGGTCTACCGATATTGGACCGACCGCGACGCGCCGCCGGTGTCGGTGACCCGTGGTCGGCGTGCGGAATTCCCCGAACACCGGCCACACATACACGACTTTCCGGTGCTCTGGTACGTACCGACCGACGGGGTCATCTACGTCGTCGCGGCAGGCGAGGTGATCGACCCACGGCCGTTGACCGCCGAGGCCGACGGCATCGGCGTGTTCTTCGACCCCGCGGCGCTGGGGCACGACGCCGCATCGCCCTGGCCCACCTGGCAGGCTCATCCCCTGCTGTTCCCGTTCCTTCACGGCCGGTCCGGCGGGCTGCTGCAACTGCACATTCCGGCGGATCGACAGTCACTGTGGGACAACACCGTCCGGTCCATCGAGGACGAGCTGGCCGCCCGGCGTGAAGGCTACCGTCAAGCGGCACTGGCCCATCTGACCCTGTTGCTCATCGATCTGGCCCGGCTCGCCGACGACGTCGTGAGCGACCTGCGCCGCAGCGGAGAGCCGCTGCTGGCCGAGGTGTTCTCGGTGATCGACCGCCGGTTATCCGAGCCCCTGTCACTCAGCGACGTCGCTCACGAGGTCGGGATGACAGCGGGTCACCTCACCACACTGGTGCGCCGGCGGACCGGCCGCACGGTCGGCGAGTGGATCAACGAGCGCAGGATGAGCCGGGCACGCGACCTGCTGGGCGAGACGGGCCTGGCTGTTGCCGAGGTCGCCACGCGGGTGGGAATGGCCGACCCTGGATACTTCAGCCGCCAGTTCCGCCGGACACACGGCGTGTCACCACGCGAGTGGCGGCGGCGCGGCCACGGGCATCAGAACTGAATCACCTTGATAACAGAGGGGTTACGCCGGGCGCGGCCCCGGTAGTCGCAGCTCAGGCGTTGTTAGCGTGCCGGTGTGAGACTGAAAAACTTCGGTCGGGTGTCGCGGCGCGTGGCGGCTGCGGCGATTTCAGGTTTGATGTTGCCGGCACTGGTGATGGCTGCGCCCACACCGACCGCCGCGGCGTATTCGCGCGATGGCCTGCCGGTGGAACGCCTGCAGGTGCCATCCGCCGCGATGGGCCGCGACATCACGGTTCAGTTCCAGGGCGGCGGGCCGCACGCGTTGTACCTGCTCGACGGCTTGCGTGCCCAGGACGACAACAACGGTTGGGACATCAACACCGCCGCGTTCGAGTGGTTCTACAACTCGGGCATCTCGGTCGTCATGCCCGTCGGAGGGCAGTCCAGCTTCTACAGCGACTGGTACCGCCCCGCGGCCGGCAGTGCGGGCACCACCACCTACAAGTGGGAAACCTTCCTCACCCAGGAACTTCCGGCCTACCTGGCTGCCAAACGCGACGTCGCGCCGACCGGCAACGCCGTCGTCGGGCTGTCGATGTCGGGTGGCGCGGCCCTGACCCTGGCGATCTGGCATCCAGCCCAGTTCATCTTCGCGGGCGCCCTGTCCGGCTTCCTGAATCCGTCACAGGGCCTGTGGCCCACCATGATCGGCTTCGCGATGAAGGACGCCGGGGGCTACAACCCCACCGACATGTGGGGCATGTCCAGTGATCCGGCCTGGCGTCGTAACGACCCGACGGTCAACATCAACCGGCTGGTGGCCAACAACACCGCGATCTGGGTGTACTGCGGCAACGGTGTTCCTTCCGAACTCGACGACCCTGGCGGGAACTTCGGCACGCTGTACAGCGCGCAGTTCCTGGAGAACATCACGATCAACACCAACAAGGAGTTCCAGCAGAAGTACGTGGCTGCCGGCGGACGCAACGCGAAGTTCGAGTTCCCGGCGAACGGCACCCACAACTGGAACTACTGGGGATCGCAACTGCAGCAGATGAAGCCCGACCTGCTGCGGGTGCTCAGTCAGAACGCTGCGGCGGCCGCCGCTCCGCCCGCTCCGGCTCCGGCCGTGCCGGGTCAGGTCCCCCCGGCTGTGCCGGGTCAGGTTGCTCCGGCCCTGCCCGGTCAGGTTGCTCAGGTTCCCGGCGTGGCGGCAGCGCCCGCTGCACCGGTGGTACCCGGCACGGCCGGAGTGCCCGGCCAGGTACCCGGGGTAGCCGCCGTGCCTCGGGTGGCCGGGGTGCCGGGAGCGGTTCCCGCGCCGGTGAGCCCGGTGAGCCCGGGCCTGCAGACCGTGCCCGTCGCACTGCCCCGGGCCTGAGCCACGTTCGTAACGCCACGGCGGGAACCACCGGTGCCCGTCGATCAGCCGTTGGTGACGATGTATTGCTCCCCGGGCCGCACGCCACGGTAGATGCCACGGCGGACGATCCACGGTTGCAGCACCCGCTCGATCGACCAGGCCGGGAACCTGAAGGCAAATCCATTGGGCGCGAATACTTCCAGCCCGTCGGGTTGCACTCCGAGCACCGATCCCCAGCGGCTCGACGGCGGGCGGTAGCTGCGCATTGTGCCGCCGGTGAAGTAGGCGGTCACGTTACGGGCCAGCAGTCCGTCGGCCCGGTTTCGGGCCGAGGAGCGCAGTGGGTCGGTGGCCGCGACATCGCCGACAGCGAAGACGCCATCATGTTCCGGCACCCGTAGTTCCGGTGTCACCCGCACGAACCCGCGCTCGTCGAGTACCTCCACCGGCAGCCAGTCCGTGTTCGGCCGGACCCGGCCGATGGCCCACAGCACCGCATCGGCCTGCACTGACGGTTGGCCCGTGCTCCAGTGGACCGGTTCGGAGGTGATGGCCGCGCAGTCGAAGCCCTCCGGTACCACGGCTCGATGCCCGGGGTACAGGGTCACGCCCGCCGCGGCCAGCCTGCCTTCGACTCGCTTCCGGGCCCGCCAATGGTGCTGCGGCAGAGGATGTTCGCCGGGGTAATACAGCCCCACCCGGGTACCCGGCCACCGGACGGCGATGTTGGCCGCACTACTGGCCGCCGCTGCGCCACCACCGACGACGGCAACCGAACGTGCCGAACCCAGTCGCTCGTGCGCAGTCCTCAGCCCGGCATCGACATCGCCCGCCGATTGCAGAACCGCCTGCCGCCAGAAGCCGTTCGTCACACCGGTCGAGATGACCAGCGCGTCATAGGGTTCCACCTGCTCGTTCCCGTCGGCATCCCGCACACTGACCCAGCGTGCCGAAAGGTCGACGCCTGCCAGCGTGCCGTGCACGGTGCGGACCCGGTCGAGTTCGCGGAACCGGTCGAAGCCGATCCAGTAGTTGCGTGCCCAGTCTTCGGGCCGGGCCAACCGGGTGCCCAGCTCCTGACCGCTGACCAGGCCGGGGTTGGCCGAGATCCCGACGACGTCGGAGCCACGCGCCAAGCGGATCGCGGTGAGCACGCCGGTATCGCCGAGTCCCGCAATCACCACGCGCTTTCGGTCCACGTCCGTGGACGCTACCGCCCGCCTGCAAGCCATCAGACCCCTTTCCCTATCGTGGCTGGATGAGCAGCGTCGCTGATGCGGACCGGGTCGCCGACCTCGCCCGCCGGGTCGTGGCCGACCACGACCCCAAGAACGTCCCGATCCCGGAGTACCTGGCCGCCTGTTACGACGCGGGCCTGTCCTGGGTGCACTTCCCCGAGGGCCTCGGTGGTCTCGGGGTGTCACGTGGTCTGCAAGCCGTGGCCGACCGCATCCTGCAGGGTGCCGGCGGGCCCATCCCCCTGAGCCTGAACCCGATGGGCTACGGCATGGCTGCGCCGACGGTGCGCGAGCACGCCCAGTCCGATGAGCTCAAGAAATCCTGGCTGCGGCCGCTGGCCAGCACCGAACACATCTGGTGCCAGCTGTTCTCCGAGCCAGGCGCCGGATCGGATCTGGCCGGGCTCGCGACGTCGGCGGTGCCCGACGGCGACGAATGGGTGCTGAACGGGCAGAAGGTGTGGACCAGCCTGGCGCACCGCGCCCGCTGGGGTCTGCTGCTGGCCCGTACGAATCCCGATGTGCCCAAACACAAGGGCCTGACGTACTTCGTGCTGGACATGCACGGCCCGGGCGTCGAGACCAGGCCGCTGCGACAGATGACCGGCCAGGCCGAGTTCAACGAGGTGTACATCACCGACGCCCGTATCCCCGATGCGCACCGGCTGGGCGCAGTGGGCAACGGCTGGAACGTCGCGATGACCACGCTGATGAACGAGCGCAGCGCGCTCGGTGGCAGCGGCAATCGGCGCGGAGCCGGGACCATCTCGGATGCCGTGGCGCTGTGGGCGTCACGCCCGGATCTGCGGACTCCGGTGCTGCGGGACCGGCTGAGCCAGCTCTGGCTGCGTTCCGAGGCCCAGCGGCTGACCGCCGAGCGGTCCCGGGCGGCGGCCACCGTCGGCGGACCGGGCCCCGAAGGCTCGATCGGCAAACTCGTCGGCGCCGAGCTCAACCAGCACATCTACCAGTGGTGCATGGATCTGCTTGGGCCCGAGGGGATCCTGTATCACGGCTACGGGACGGGTGATCGCGACGACGACGAGCAGGACGGCAAGGACTGGCGCGGGCCCCTCCAGCAGCGCTTCCTTCGCAGCAAGGCCAACACCATCGAAGGCGGCACCTCAGAGGTGATGCGCAACATTCTCGGCGAACGGATCCTCGGGCTGCCGGGTGATCTGCGCGCCGATGCCGGTATGCCGTGGAAGGAGATCCCGCGTGGTTGAGAAGCTTGCGGATCAGCCCGACGAGCAAGTTGAGAAGCTTGCGGATCAACCCGACGAGCAAGCTGAGAAGCTTGCGGATGAGGCCGAGTACGTATTCAGCGACGAGCAGGCTCAACTGCGCACGGCGGTCCGAAAGTTCTGTGCCGAGAACTTCTCCGAGCCGACGGTGCGGACGCTCATGGAGTCCGAGCCACGGTTCGATCCGAAGGTGTGGGCCCGGTTGGGAGCTGAGCTCGGCGTGCTCGGCCTGGCCGTTCCCGAGGCCGACGGCGGAGCCGGCGGCACCCTCGTCGACCAGGCGATCGCGGTCGAGGAACTCGGGGCGGCACTGGCCTGCGGACCGGTGTTCGGCACCGTGTTGCTGGCCGTCCCCGCTCTCGTCGCAGCCCCGGCCGGCCCGGTGCGCGACGAACTCCTCGGCGCACTCACCGAAGGCACACGCACCGCGGCGTTTGCAGTGTCGGATCAGGCCGGCGCGTTCGATCCCACCGGGGTGAATGTGACTGTCGCCGAGGACGGGACGTTGACCGGCACGGTCGAGCGGGTCGTCGACGGCGACGCCGCGGACACCTTGTTGGTGGCGGCCGCCGGATCCGGCGGCGTCGGCCTGTACGTGGTCGGCGCGTCAGACGCGGGAGTGCAACGCACTCCGCTGACCACGCTCGACCTCACCCGGCCGCAGGCCACCATCGCCTTGACCGCGGCGCCTGCCCAACTGGTGGCCGGCCCCGACGAGGCCGACCGCGTCATCACCCACGCGTTCCAGGTGGCGGCGACACTTCTGGCCGCCGAACAGATCGGAGCCGCACAGCATCTGCTGGATCTGTCCGTGGAGTACGCGAAATCGAGGCTGCAGTTCGGCAGGCAGATCGGATCCTTCCAGGCCGTCAAACACCGGTTGGCGGATGACCTGGTCGACCTCGAGCATGCCCGCTCGGCGACCTATCACGCGGCGTGGGCACTGACCGACGGCACCGATGACCCGGCGCTGGCAGCCAGCATTGCGCAGGCCACCGCGTCGGCGGCGTTTGCCAAGATCGCGGCGGACACCATCCAGGTACACGGGGGGATCGGGTTTACCTGGGAGCACCAGGCGCACCTGTACTTCAAGCGGGCCACCACCGATGCCGCCCTGTTGGGCAGTGCCGAAGCCCATCGGTCACGCGTGGCCGACCTGGTACTCGACGATGCCCCGGCCGATCGTGTCCCGTGGGTGGCGACGGGTACGCGATGATCGGTTGAAAACGCGCGGCAAGCGTTGCGCGACCGTAAAATCCCGCTGATGGACAGCCCCGTCGAGCACCGCACGCTGGCGGTCGACGGGGTGCGGTCGCCGGTACTCGTCGCGGGCGCGGCTGGACCGGACATCGGCGAGGCCGTGGTATTCGTGCACGGCAACAACGCCGGGGCCAAATGGGACCGTTTGCTGATGCCGGTCGCCGGTATCGCTCGGGTGATCGCCCCGGAGATGCCGGGATTCGGTGCGGCCGACAAGCCCGCCCAGTGGCCGTACACCGTGGCGGCCTACGCCGCACATCTGGACGCGCTCCTGGACCAACTCGGTGTCGAGCGCGCCCACCTCGTCGCCCACGATTTCGGCGGACCCTGGGCGCTCGCCTGGGCGGCCGACCATCTCGACTCGGTGGCCAGCATGACGCTGATCAACGCCCCGGTGGTGATCAACCACTTCGCCGCCAAGCTGTGGCGGACACCCGTACTGGCCGAGGCACTGTCGCGGATCGGAAACCCGGCGGTCCTGCGTCGCGTACTCGCCATGCGCGATCCGGGGCTGCCCGCCGACGCGCTGGAGTCGATCGCCCAGCACATGTTCGCCCGTGGTACACCCGATGCGGTGGTGAAGCTGTACCGATCCACCGGCCCGAATGCCCTTGCCCCGTATGCCGATCGACTCACCGAGTTCACCGGCGATGTCCTCGTGGTGTGGGGCGCCGATGACCGCTACGTGCCGTACGCACAGACGGATGAGTACCGCCGGATCTTCCGGAGCTGTGAGGTGCAGCCGGTGCCGGGGACAGGTCACTGGCCATGGCTCGAGCAACCGGACACGGTGGCCGGGCACGTCACCGAGTTCCTGCGTAGGCAGCTCGGGCGGTCTCGGTGAAACTACGCCGCGTCCGCACCGCCACCGGCTTGAGTGTGCAATCCCTTGATTCCGAAGGTAGTTGGTCTGAGTACTCCGACCGCACACCAGTTGGCGGCCGGGTGTTCGACGAAGCCTGGTTGACGGCAGCCGCCGACCGCCAGCTGCAACACAGCGACCACCTGCTGCCGTTCCAGCCGGTGTCATTTCGCGACTTCATGTTGTACGAACAGCACAACATCGACGCGGCCCGCGGGCTGATCCGGCGCTTTCACCCCGGCCTCTACCGGGTGACATCGCTGTACGAACGCGTCACCGGTCGCCCGGTACCGCAGTTCAAGCCGAAGCCGCTGTTCTACGAGCAGCCGATCTACTACATGTCCAACGCACAGACGTTCGTGCCGACCGGTACCGCGGTTCCGGTCCCGGACTATTCGCAGGCGCTCGACTTCGAGTTGGAGATCGGATTCGTGCTGGCCGCACCGTTGTTCAATGCGACCCCCGATGAGGCGACCGAGGCGATCGGTGCGTTCGTCGTACTCAACGATTTCAGCGCCCGTGATGTGCAGCGACCCGAGATGCTCAGCGGCTTCGGGCCCCAGAAGTCCAAGCATTTCGCCAGCTCGATGTCGGACACCGCGGTCACCGCCGACGAGATCCTGCCCCGGATCGATTCCCTCACCGGTTCGGTTGCCCTGAACGGGACAGTCGTCAGCACGGTCAGCAGTGCAGGAATGCAGTACAGCCTGGGCGAGGTCCTCGCTCACGCATCACGCAGCGAACCGCTGTACCCCGGGGAGCTTTTCGGCACCGGGACGCTGCCCGGCGGAAGTGGCATGGAGACCGGGCACTGGCTGCGCAGCGGGGACACACTCACCCTGATCCTGGACGACATCGGCCGCATCGAACATCGGATCACCTGACTACCGGGCCGCAGCGTCGACGGCCTTGTAGATCCGCTGCTCGCTGACCGGGCGCGGCGTACCCAGCTGCTGGGCCCATAGGCTCACCCGTAACTCCTCGATCTGCCATGCGATGTCACGGATGTCGGCCGCTGCGGCTCGGCCCGGCGAAAGCGCCTGAACCAGTTCGTCATAGGCATCCTCGACCGCGTGCACACGCGACATCCGGTCCCGGTCGGCGCCGAGCGCCTGGGGTAACCGCTCGAGGCGGCGGGCGATCGCGGTGACATATCGGGTCAGGTCGTTCAGCCGCGCTATCCCGGTCTCGGTGACAAAACCCTTGGGCAACAGGCGTTCCAGTTGAGACCGGATGTCGGCTACCGCATCGGCCTGGGCAGCTGACGGCTTGTCGGGCAGCGCGACCTGCACCTCATGTGCCGCGGCCAGCACCTTCTCCACCCGGTTCACCCCAGCTTGTGTGGTGGGGCCGAGTTCCTTGCCGGCCCGAGTCAGAACCGCGGTGAACTCCGTCTTCGTCCACACCGGCTTGGGCACCAGCACGTCAGCGGCCGCATCGGCGCAATCATCGAGCAACGCGGCCAGCGAACCGTCGGGATTGGCGTTGAGCGCCAGCCGGGTGCGGGTGCTCAGGCCACGTTCGATCGCCTTCACCGGTGAGGCTGCGGTCAGCCGCAGTAGACGCCGCAGGCCCGGCCGCATGGCCGCGGCCTGGTCGGCCGGGTTGGCGAACACCTTGATATCGACGGCTTTTCCGGTGTCGACGAAGGCCGGATAGCCCCTGACCGTGTGACCGCCGCTGACGTTCTCCACTGTGCGCGGTAGCTCGTCGAGATCCTCGGGCCATGCCCGCAGCCCGGTGCGTTCCAGGTCGCCGCCCAGTACGTCGGCCACAGCCTGTGCGACGGGCACCGCGAGCTGCTCACGCAGCGCGTCGATGTCCTTGCCGCGGGCCACCTCTTTGCCGTCTGCCGATTCGACGGCGAAGGTCATCCGTAGATGGTCCGGGATCTTGCCCAGGTCGAATGCGTCGATCGGCACCAGAATGCCGCTGCGCCTGCGTAGTTCGCGCTGCACCTCGTCCAGCAGGGACCCGGCGGACGGATCGATGTCGCCCAGGATGGCCCGCGCGGTGTCGGGCGCAGGGACGAAGTTGCGGCGCAGTTCCTTGGGCAGCGATTTGATCAGCGCGGTGACCAGTTCTTCCCGCAGGGCCGGTACCTGCCAGGCGAAGCCGTCACCACCGAGCCGGGCCAACACCCCCACCGGCACATGCACGGTGACGCCGTCATCGGCCGCCCCGGGCGCGAATCGGTAGGTCAGCGGCAGTTCGAGATCGCCGGCCTGCCAGGTATCGGGATTGTCCGCGCCGTCCTCGGAACGCAACAGATCGTCACGGGTGAAGGTGAGCAGGTCAGGTGTCTTGTGCCGCTGCTTCTTCCACCACGCGTCGAAATGACGCGCCGAGACGATATCGGCCGGGATCCGGGCGTCGTAGAGCGCGTAGATGTCGTCGTCGCCGACCAGCAGGTCGCGGCGACGGGCCCGCTCCTCGATCTCTTCGAGTTCGGCCCGCAGTCGCGCGTTGTCGCGTAAGAAATGGTGACGGGTCTGCCAATCCCCCTCGACCAAGGCGTGCCGGATGAACAATTCGCGGCACAGCTCCGGATCGATCTGGGTGTACCCGATCTTCCGGCGCGGAACGAGCGGCAGCCCGTACAGCGTGACCCGCTCGAACGCCACGACCGCACCGCGCCTGGCTTCCCAGTGCGGCTCGCTGTAGTTGCGCTGCACCAGATGTCCGGCGACTCGTTCGATGGCCTCGGGTTCGACCTTGGCGGCGATGCGGCCGAACAGACGGCTCGTCTCCACCAGGTCGGCCACCACGATCCAGCGCGGCGGCTTCTTCGTCAGCACCGAGCCGGGAGCCAGCACGAACTTGGAGTTGCGGGCACCTTGATAATCGCGGGACTCACCCTCGCGCAAGCCGACGTGGGACAGCAGGCCCGCGGTCAGTGCGGCGTGGATGCTGGCCGGTTCGGCGACCTCGTCACTCTCACGGATCCCGATATCCCGGGCGATGCTGCGGAGCTGCCCGGTCAGGTCCTGCCATTCCCGGATCCGCAGGTAGTGCAGGAACTCCTCGCGGCACATCCGCCGAAACGCATTGCCGGAGAGCTGGTTTCGCTGCTCTCGTAGGTAGTTCCACAGGTTGAGATACGAGATGAAATCCGAGTGCTCGTCTGCGAACCGCGCGTGCTTCTGCCGCGCCGCCTCTTCCTTGTCGCTCGGGCGTTCCCGGGGATCGGGAATCGACAGCGCCGCGGCTAGCACCAGCACCTCACGAACACAGCCCTCGGTGTCGGCCTGCAGGATCATCCGGCCGACCCGCGGATCGAGTGGCAGCCGGGCCAGCCGGCGACCGACATCGGTCAGCGCACCCGCGGCATCGAATGCGCCGAGCTCCTGCAGCAGTTGGACCCCGTCGCGGATGCTGCGGGCGTCAGGGGGATCCAGAAACGGGAACTCCGCGATGTCGCCGAGTTGCAGGGCAGCCATCTGCAGGATGACCGCGGCCAGGTTGGTCCGCAGGATCTCCGGATCGGTGTAGCGGGGCCGGGATTCGAAATCCTGCTCCGAATACAGCCGGATGCAGACGCCGGGTGCGGTACGTCCGGACCGCCCCGCTCGCTGAGCGGCCGACGCCTGCGAGATCGGCTCGATCGGCAGGCGCTGCACCTTGGTGCGGCGGCTGTAGCGGGAGATCCGCGCGGTGCCGGGGTCGACGACGTAACGGATGCCCGGCACGGTGAGCGATGTCTCGGCCACGTTGGTGGCCAACACGATTCGCCGCCCGCTGTGGCTGGGTTGGAACACCTTCTGCTGGTCGGCGGTGGGCAGCCGCGCGTAGAGCGGCAGCACCTCGGTGTTCCTCAGGTCCTTCAAGGCTTCTGCGGTGTCCCGGATCTCGCGTTCTCCCGACAGGAAGACCAGGACGTCTCCCGGGGGCTCGGACTCGAGCTCGCGAACCGCGTCGACGATGGCCTCGGTCGGATCCCGTACCTCGGTACGGACGATCTCGTGGTCGGGATCGTCGGGGTCGTCCGTGTCATCGTCTCCGCCGACGGTGACTTCCAATGGCCGGTACCGGATCTCGACCGGATACGTGCGCCCCGACACCTCGACGATCGGCGCACCATGAAAGTGCGCCGCGAAGCGCTCCGGCTCGATGGTGGCCGAGGTGACGATGACCTTGAGGTCGGGACGGCGGGGCAACAGCTCGCGCAGGTAGCCCAGGAGGAAGTCGATGTTGAGGCTGCGCTCGTGGGCCTCGTCGAGAATGAGGGTGTCGTAGCGCAGCAGCCGGCGGTCTCTTTGAATCTCGGCGAGCAGAATGCCGTCGGTCATCAGTTTGATCAGGGTGGAATCGCTGGCCTGGTCGGTGAACCGCACGGTGTACCCGACGGCGTCGCCGAGCGGGGTGCCGAGTTCGTCGGCGATGCGTTGGGCGACGGTGCGGGCGGCCAGCCGGCGGGGCTGGGTGTGGCCGATGGTGCCGCGAATGCCGCGACCCAGCTCCAGGCAGATCTTGGGCAGCTGCGTGGTCTTGCCGGACCCCGTCGCACCGGCGACCACCACCACCTGGTTCTCACTGATGGCCTTGGCGAGCTCGTCGCGGTGTTGACTGACCGGCAGGTCCGGGTAGGTGATTGCCGGGACCGCGGCCTGGCGGGTGAGTACGAGGGCTTCGGCGGTCGCGATCTGTTCAGCGATCTTGGCCGTCTCGCCACCGCGCAGATTCCGCAAGCGGCGGCGCAGCCGGTCCGCGTCGCGAATGGTCAGCCCGTCGAGGCGGGAGCGGAGCTCGGCGACTGACGGTTCGGACACTCGGTCAAGGATAGGGGCTTGGGTCTATGTGATGCAGATCACATCAGATTCTGAACTGGCAACCTCCGGTTCCGTAGCCGTAGGTTGCTGCAACCTACGCTTGCGTACCCCGTAAGGACTGGTCGACGCTGGCGGATCGTGGGTCACTACATCGCGAACGTTCGCGACATCGAATTCAATCTCTTCCAGGTTCTGGCATTGGGGCCGGTCATCGACTCGGGCGCATTCGGCGACCTCGACACCGAGACCGCGCGCACCATGCTCGACGAGGTGGCTCGCTTTGCCGAAGGTGTTGTCGCAGAATCGTTCGTCGACGCCGACCGCAACCCTCCCGAATTCGACCCGACCACCCACGACATCACCGTGCTGGGTCCACTCGCCAAGACCGTGCAGGCCGTCAAGGACGCCGAGTGGTGGCGCGTCGGGCTCGCCGAGAACGCGGGCGGCACACCGGCGCCCGCGTCGTTGGTGTGGGCGATCCAGGAAATGATCATGTCCGCCAACCCGTCGGCGATGTTCTTCTACGGTCTCGGCCCGGCGATGGCGCACACGCTTGCCGAGGTCGGCACCGAAGAGCAGCAGCGCTGGGCGCGCATGAGCATGGACAAGGGCTGGGCCGGCACCATGGTGCTGACCGAGCCCGATGCCGGGTCTGATGTGGGAGCCGGGCGCACCAAGGCCATCGCACAGCCCGACGGCACCTGGCACATCGACGGGGTGAAGCGTTTCATCTCCGGTGGCGACGTCGGCGATACCGCCGAGAACGTCTTCCACCTGGTGCTGGCCCGCCCCGAGGGCGCCGGGCCCGGCACCAAGGGGCTCAGCCTGTTCTATGTCCCGAAGTTCCATTTCGACTCGGAGACCCTGGAACTCGGGGAACGCAACGGTGTGTACGTCACCGGGCTCGAGCACAAGATGGGCATCAAATCCTCGCCGACGTGCGAGGTCACCTTCGGTGCGCACGGCACCCCGGCCGTCGGCTATCTCGTCGGCGACGTACACAACGGCATCGCCCAGATGTTTCGCGTGATCGAGAACGCCCGGATGACCGTCGGGGTGAAGTCGGCCGGAACCCTGTCCACCGGCTACCTCAACGCCCTGGCGTACGCCAAGGACCGCATCCAGGGCTCCGACATGCTCAAGATGACCGACAAGACCGCACCGCGGGTCGCGATCATCGAGCACCCCGACGTGCGACGCAGCCTGCTCACCCAGAAGGCCTATGCGGAGGGCCTCCGGTCGGTGTACCTGTACACCGCCGCACACCAGGATTCCGTGGTGGCGCAACATGTCTCGGGCGCGGAAGCCGAACTGGCCCATCGCGTCAACGATCTGCTGCTGCCGATCGTGAAGGGCGTCGGCTCCGAGCGGGCCTACGAGTTGCTGACCGAATCGCTGCAGACCCTGGGCGGTTCCGGCTACCTGCAGGACTACCCGATCGAGCAGTACATCCGCGACGCCAAGATCGACTCGCTCTATGAGGGCACCACCGCCATCCAGGCGCTGGACTTCTTCTTCCGCAAGATCGTCCGCGACCAGGGCAGCGCTCTGGCGCATGTCGCGGCCCGGATCTCGGCAACGTTGGAGGAAGGGGGTGGGCTGGAGCCTGAGATCGCCCGGCTCGCCACGGCGCTGAACGACGTGCAGTCGATGGCCGCCACCCTCACCGGCTACCTCATGGCGGCGCAGGAACAGCCCGAGCAGCTCTACAAGGTCGGCCTCGGTTCGGTGCGGTTCCTGCTGGCGGTGGGCGATCTGCTGATCGGCTGGCGCCTGCTGGTCGGCGCGCAGGTCGCTCAGGCGGCACTGGACACAACGAGCGATCGCGACCGGGCCTTCTACGAAGGCAAGATCGCGGTGGCGAAGTTCTTCGCGCACAACATGTTGCCGCTGCTGACCGCGGTGAGGGAGGTCGTGGAATCGGTCGACGGCGACGTCATGCACCTGGACAACGACGCATTCTGACGCCGGCCCGGGGAAGATGGTTCCCATGGCCGACTTCGTGATCCCACCTCCACCGCAGGCGTCGCTCCCCGTCAGTACCCGGGATGGCCGCTTTCCGGTGCGGCGGGTGTTCTGCGTCGGACGTAACTACGCCGCGCACGCGCGTGAGATGGGCAAGGATCCCGACCGGGAGCCGCCGTTCTTCTTCATGAAGCCGGCCGACGCCGTGATCGACGCGGCGGGAACCGTCCCGTATCCGTCGCTGACGTCGTCGTTTCACCATGAGATCGAGCTGGTGGTGGCGCTGGGTTCCGGTGGCCGCGACGTGGCACCGGACGACGCGCTGGGGCTGGTCTGGGGCTACGGCGTCGGTGTCGATCTGACCCGGCGCGATCTGCAGGACGAGGCCAAGAAGTTGAGCCGGCCCTGGGATTGGGCCAAGGGGTTCGACGCCTCGGCCCCGTGCACCCCGATCCATCCGGTCTCAGAGGTTGGTCACCCGGACAGCGGCGAGATCTGGCTGCGGGTCAACGGTGAGCTCAAGCAGTACGGCGACCTGAGGGACCTGATCTGGTCGGTGCCGGAGGTCATCAGTGCGATCTCGACGGCCGTCGACCTGGCGCCCGGCGACCTGATCTACAGCGGGACCCCCGCCGGGGTCGGACCGATGCAGCCCGGTGACGTCATCTCCGGTGGCGTCGGAGGAGTCGCGGAGTTCAGCTTCACGGTCGGCTCAGCCGATCGGCGGCCCGCCTGACCCGCTGTCCGGCGGTCTCCACCTGGCGGGTGGTCATGGATCGCAGCGGGTGCACCGACAGGATCAGCGCGACCCGACCGTCGGCCTCGAAGACGGGTGCGGCAATGGTGGCCACCGGCTGCGCCTTGCCCGCCATCCCGCCGGACGGCACCAGTCCGATCGTGGCGAATTCGGCGAGCAGTTGATCGGTGATGCCGCGAACGTGGTCAGGCAGGCCGTCACTGGACAACGTGCCGACCAGTTGTGCCGCCCGGGTCAGATCCGGTGTCGTCCAGTCGATGTCGTAACCACGTTCCCGGGTCTGGGCAAGCACCTCCTCGAGGCGACCCGCCAACTCCTCACTGAGGCCGGGCGCCCGCCCGATCCAGCTGTGTTGCTCATGTGAGGTGCTCCAGGCCGCGAACGCGACGCCGAACGGCGGTGCGTATCGGATCCGGTCGCCCGGCGCCGAGGCCGGCTGTCGGCCGGCCCCCTCGAACGCCGTGATCACCAGCTCGTCATCGAGCCGTTCGACGACCGAGGCCGCGCAGTCGAGTTCATGTGAAAGTTCTTGGGCAGCAATGCGGGCTGCATGCGCCAGGGGTCGCGCGGCCTCCGTCCGGGCCGCCACCACCGCCAGGCCCGGCCCGAGAGCGAACGTCTTGTCAGCAGGATCGCGAATCAGCCAGCCACGGTCGCACAAGGTCTTGAGGATGGCGTGCGCGGTGGCCTGGGTCAGGTCCAGCGCGCTGACCACATCGGAGAACCGCAACCGGGTATCGCCGGCACCCGCCAGCAACTCGATCACATCGAGCACCCGATTGGTCGGCGCCGAGCCCGCACCACGCACCCTTGACTCCATTCTGGGGGGTTCCTACAGTCGATCTTGCCAATTCGAGAGGTTATCTCGAATATTAGAGAAACGGTAGGTGCGATGCGCGCAGTCGTCTTACGGGATGGCGCCCTAACGGTGCGCGAGATCCCCGATCCCGTACCGGGTCCCGGTGAGCTTCTCTTGCGGGTGCTGAGTACCGCGATCTGCGCGTCCGACGTCCACTTCATGGACCATCCCGAACTCGGTCTCACCGATCCGACGGGCCGATCGCTCTATGACGCGGACCGGGACATCGTGCTGGGCCACGAGTTCATCGGCGAGGTCATCGGTCACGGGCCCGGCTGCAGCGATCAGTTCCCCGTGGGTAGCCGAGCCACGTCGATCCCCATCAGGCTGGTCAACGGCGGTGCCGACGGCGCCCACATCATCGGCCAGCACCCGGACGCCCCCGGGAGTTTCGCCGAACTGCTGGTGGTGGCCGAATCGATCGCCCGTCCCGTCACGGATGGCAGTGCCGGTCCGGTCTCCGACGATGCCGTCGCGCTGGCAGACGCCTTCGCGGTCGGCGAATTCTACGTACGCTCGGCCAGATTGGAGCCCGGCGAGATACCCATCGTGATCGGGGCCGGCGCGATCGGGTTGTCCGCGGTCGCGGCACTGGCCCGCCGCGGCGTCGAACCGATCATCGTCTCGGACTACCAGGCCGACCGACGTGCACTGGCCTGCAAGGAGTTCGGCGCCCACATCGCCGTCGACCCGGCCGATCGCTCACCGATGGACGTCTGGCACGAGGTACGCGCCGAACGCAACCTGTGGGGCCCGGCGGTGGTGTTCGAATGCGTCGGAGCGTCGGGGCTGATCCAGAAGATCGTCGAGGAATCCGAGATGGGTACCAGGATCTACTGTGCGGGCGGTTGGTACACCGGCGACACCCTCGACATCACCACCGCCACCCGCCAGGGCGTGACCTTGCAGTTCGGCGGCGGGCCGTGGCCGCAGGACTGGTACGGGACGCTCGACGCCATCGTCTCCGGAGACCTGGACCCGACACCCAGCATCGGCATGGTGGTGCCGCTCGACGAAGTTCCCGACGCCCTCGACCTGGCCCGCCGGTCGGCCGGACCCGCGCGAATCATTGTGCATCCGAACGGAGACCACGCATGACCACTCACGAAGACCGCCTGGACATCATCGACGTACTGGTCCGCTACGCCACCGGGATCGACCGGCGGGACTGGCCGCTGTTCCGCACCGTCTTCACCGAAGACTGCGTGCTGGACTACGGCGAGATCGGCAAGTGGAACGGGGTGGACGCCGTCACCGAGTTCATGGACCAGTCCCACGCCATGGCCGGGCACACCATGCACCGGCTGAGCAACCACGCGATCGCTGTTGACGGGGATACCGCCACTGCGCGCACCTACATCGACGGACTGATCCTGGCGCAAGACAACAACTCCGGCGTCAACGCAGTCGGCTTCTACGACGACGAGTTGGTCCGAACCTCAGCGGGCTGGAAGATCGCGCGACGACAGTTCACCGCGGTACGGATAGCCAATGTCTGACTTCGCAGATCGGTACGGTCCGTGGGCGCTGGTGGCGGGCGCCTCCGACGGGGTCGGCTCGGCAATGGCCGAGGAGTTGGCGCGTCGCGGCCTCAACGTGGTGCTGCTGGCCCGACGGCAAGAGGTTCTCGATGAAGTGGCGGCCGGCATCACGGCACACACCGGCGCGCAAACGCGAACGTTGGCAATAGATCTGGCCGCGCCAGCGGCTGCCGGCGAAGTGATCGCTGCGACCGAGGATCTGGAGATCGGCTTCCTGGTCTACTGCGCGGGCGCCGATCCGAACTTCCAGCCGTTCCTGTCCAGCCCGCTGTCGGATGCCGAATCACTGGTGCAACGCAACTGCCTGGTGCCGATGCAACTGTGTCATCACTACGCACAGCCCATGGTGGAGCGGGGGCGCGGCGGCATCGTCATCTTCGGGTCCGGGGCCGGATTCGCCGGCGGGCCGAACATGGTGGCCTACGGCGCGAGCAAGGCCTTCGACATGGTGTTCGCCGAGGCACTCTGGACCGAACTGCAGCCCTCGGGTGTCGACGTACTCGGGCTGATTCTCGGTAAGACCGACACTCCTGCCCTGCGCAAGCTGGAACACGAGCGAGGCCAGATCCCCTCACCCGAGGACGCTCCGCCGGGCGCGGCGGCCGTCGATGATGTGGTGGCGGCGGCATTCGCCAACCTCACCGAGGGGCCGACGTGCCTGGTGGGTCCCGAGATTCAGGCCGCGGCCCAGTTGATGGCCTCCGTCAGCCGCAACGATGCGGTGCGGTTCATCGCGCAAGCGGTCACCTCCGCGATGGGTGCGAACTAGGGTCCGCGTACGGCCTTGCCTGCGCCGGTGTAGTCGTTGCCGATGCGTTGCCATGGGTCGGGGTGGTCGAGTAGTGCCCAGTCGGGTGGGTGTCGGGGGTCGGCGGGGTCGGGGTGTTGCGGGTCTGTGGTGAACGGGTCTGGGTCCCGGTGCGGGTCCACGTGGCGTGGGGGTTGGTCGAAGTCGTTGTCCCACTGCGGGTCCCATTCCAGGTCCCACTTCGGATCCCATTCGGGGTCCCATTCCAGGTTCCATTCGGGGTGGGGCTGCGGTTCGGGCTCGTGGCGCTGTGTCTGTGACAGGTCCGGCTCGGGTGTCAGGTCATGTGCCGGTGCCAGCGCCCGCGCGGGTGGCTGTCGCAGTTCAGGCTCGGGCTCGGGTGCCAGGTCCGGCTCGGGCTCGGGCTCGGGCTCGGGCTCGGGGGCCAGGTTCGGCTCGGGTGTCAGGTCCGGTTCGGGTTCGGGTTCTGGTGCGCTTTCGGGTTCGGGTGGGGTGAGCAGAAGTTCGGGGCGGTGAAGGTAGTTGATGCGGTTCTGGCCGTGATCGAGTTCTGGTGGTGGGTGCCACTCCACGACACCGTCGGCGGTGATGGTGGTGGTGTAACCACCGTCGTCATCGACCAGCCGGTTGTCGGGGCCACACGCCAACGCCATCGCATCGACATTGGTGTACCCGCCGGCAGCCCAGTCGCCCTCGCCGTGATGGGCCTGACAGCCGTAAGCCCCCACGGTGCAACCGGGTTTGGTGCAGCCCCCGTCACGGGCGATGAGCATGATGCGTTGAGCCGGGCTGGCGATACGCCGAGCCCGAAAATAGTTCAACGCCGCACCGGTGGCCCGATCGAACACCGCCAGGTAATGACTGGCGTGAGCACCCATGCGGACGACATCGCGGAGGGGGATCTTGGTGCCCCCACCGCTGACCCCGATCCCGGCACGCGATTCCAGGTCTTGCAAGGTGGTGCGCACGATGATCGACACCGGTAGCCCGTTGAGCTGACCCAGATCCGTCATCAACGCGATCCGCCCGATCACCACCAACGCGTCGTGCTGGCGTTGAGCCAGACTGCGGTGATCATTGTCGAT
>NZ_LZSO01000035.1 GCF_001665785.1 Mycolicibacterium peregrinum | reverse complement strand
AGATGTGTATAAGACACCGCTCCAATATCGGCGTGTACTGGGGGTACAGGGCGCGCCATCCGCTGATCGACAGCTTCTCCCTGTTCGACCGTCAACGGCACAGGGACTGCAGAAGTAAAGTTCCTTTTCGGGATCCCGGTCAGACGGGTGGCGCCGCTCCGAACAGTGATCGCCACCCCGCATTGGGCAGTGCGAGTTTGAAGATCGTCCGCAGAGTCTGCAGATACTGCCGGGCCAGAGACCCGCTGGTGTAGGGCAGATCGTACTTCTCGCATAATGCGCGCACCCGCAGGCTGATTTCCGGCAAGCGGTTACTGGGCAGGTCCGGGAACAAGTGGTGCTCGATCTGATAGCACAGGTTTCCGCTTGAAAAGGCCAGTAGCGGACCGGCTTTGAAGTTCGCCGCGCCCAGCATCTGCCGCAGGTACCACTCACCGCGGCTCTCCTCTTGCAGCGTTTCCGGAGTGAATCTCTCGGCACCGTCGGGAAAATGTCCACAGAAGATCACCAGATACGCCCAGAGATTGCGCAGCACGTTCGCACCCAGATTCGCGACCAGGGTCCGCCTCCAGCGCCGCAGGCTCAGCGCAGGCAGGACCACATAGTCCTTGGCGAGCTGGCGCCCGACCTTGGCGTGCAGCACCTGTCGTGCGGCTGCCTTACCTTCGTCGGTGCCGGCCCGATCCCTGGCGGAGTAGAAGTCGTGCAGGGCTATCCCCCACTCGAAAATGAGCGCCAACAGCACATTTCGCACAGGCTGCACCAGGTGTTGAGGTTCCCACTGCTGGTCGCGGCTCATCCGGAGGATGCCGAAGCCGAGGTCGTCGTCCACGCCCAGCACGTTGCTGAACACGTGATGGTGGTAATTGTGCGAATACCGCCACTGCGCCGACGGGCCCACCATGTCCCACTCCCAGGTGCTGGAGTGGATCTCGGGATCGTTCATCCAATCCCACTGGCCATGGCCGACGTTGTGCCCGATTTCCATGTTCTCCACGGATTTCGCATAGGCCAGCGTCACCGTCCCGGCAAGCAGGCCGGCCTTCGACCGGGTACCTGCGATCAGGAGCCGTGCGGCCACCTCGAGCGCCCGCTGGACCACGATGGTGCGTCGAATATAGGCGGCATCCCGAGTACCGAGAGACTCCTCGATGTCGCTGCGGATGGTATCGAGCTCGGCCGCGATGGCGTCGATGTCCGCGCGGCTCAACTTCGCGTATGCCGCGATATGGCTGATAGTCAGTTTCCCGGTCCGTCTGTGTACGGCGGCATGGTCCGGGCCACCTGGGTGAAAGTACTTTCAGCCTAGGCGGTGACAGGGATCCCTGCCACCACACCAGGTCGGGCACCGATGACCGGTGCCCATGCTTCGCTACGGGCGCAGTGCGCCCAGCAGTTCGGGCAGGGGAACGGTGGCGATCCGGATTGCGGCGTCACCGACCCCGAACGGCAAAACCAAGGTGTCGGCGTGCACGAGCGCGCCACAGGAGTACACAACGTTGGGCACGTAGCCGTCGCGTTCGTCGTCCCTCGCGCTCAGCAGGGGCTCAGTGAGCCGACCGAGAATCCGGGTTGGATCGTCCAGGTCGAGCAGGATGGCCCCGATCCGGTAGGTGCGCATCGGGCCGACGCCGTGAGTGAGCACCAGCCATCCATCCTCGGTCTCGATGGGTGGACCGCAGTTTCCCAGTTGAAGCGCTTCCCAGGGTTGCGTCGGCTGCTGGCACGGCGACGAGCTCGTCCATACCGCCGGGTGGTCCGAGTAGGCGATGGTGTTCGATTCCCGGTCGGATCGGGACATGGCCGCAAATCGTCCGCGGATCCGGCGCGGAAACAGGGCAAGTCCCTTGTTCGCGGCGGCCCGCCCAACCATCGGCACCGAGGTGAACGACCGGAAATCAGTGGTAGCGAGAAGCTGTTGGCTGATCTGCGAGCCGCTGTACGCCGTGTAGGTCGCATAGAACGTCGCCACACCGTCGTCGTCGACGAAGCGCACGAAACGTGCATCCTCCATCCCGGCGGCCTCGGCGCTCGTTGCCGGCCACAGCACACGTTCGGAGAGCGCGGTGTCGGCGGCGAATTCGATGCCGTACCCGCGATCGGCGATCCCTCGGATCAACGCGATGGTCGCCGGTGCATGCCGGCGCGTACTGCGATGTCGCTGCAACTGCTCGAGCCGCTCATCCAGGTCGACACGGGTGAACCGATCCCCGAGCGCATCGAGCACGTAATCAGACGCCTCTCCACCACCGTGTACCCGCGCCAGCTCGCTGCGGAACACATCCGCATCGAGCAGCGTCGGCACGGTTGCACCGACTGAGGCGAACGGTACCGGGCCATCGACCATGACTCGGCCGGCTTCATCGACGGTGCCGGTTCGGAAGCCGATCGATGACCGGTGTCCCTCGCCGATCCCCCGCACACTCATGACGAATCGCACACTGCCGGTGGCGGTTCCGGATTGATCCGGATGCACGACGATGCTGGGGTTGCACAGTGCAGCACCCTCGATCGCGTATTCGCTGGTGAACACCGCGCCAAGCAACAACGTCCGAGGCTCGGACAGCTCCGATCCGGAAGCGAGCCGGTCGGCCAGTTCGGCGGCATGGCGTCGAAACGTGTCGGTGAGTCCGCGGTGACGATCACCGTATCTGAGAAGGACATCGTCCAGCGCCGCCTGCACCTGAGCCTCGTCCAGATCCAGAACCCGCGTGAGCACCTTCCCCGCCCGGGATTCCTGGTCCTCGAATCCCTCCTGTCCCGGCACGAACAGCTGCGTGATCACCCGCGAATGGTCAGCTCTCAACCACTGTTGACTGCGCGTGAGGGCTAACGGCCTGGTCGATGTCATGGGGTGGCATGAGAAAAGCGTTGCGCCTGAAGAAAAGTCGAGAGGGCCGCCAGTGTCGACTCGGCACCCTGGTTGCGGTTAACCCCATCCGCGTGCAGCCCGTCGAATCCACCACCGGTCTCGGGATCCCACATCAGCTCGCCGACATCGTTGGCACCCTGGAACCAGGCGGCAGCGGCCCGTACTGTTTCTGGCCAGATGGCGCTCGGATCGACAGCAGCAGCGCGGGCACATGCGTCCGCCAGCGCAGCCACCTCGATCGGTTGCTGGTCGAAACCCGGCCGCAGGTCGCCGATACCCCAGCCGCCGGACGGCGTGACCGACAGGTGATCGTCCGCCGTCTCGCGCTCGACAAGCCAGCCCAACAGGTCCAGGCCCCGGTTGTACAGCGCTGAGTCATCGATCGCGACGCCCGCGGCAATCATGGCCTCGGGGAGAACCGCATTGGCGTACGTGAGGCGCGGTTCCGGCCACGGCCAGGCCGCGTTACCGGTGGACGCAGGAATACTGGCGATGTAGTCGGCGAGCAGTGAGCGCGCGGCGCTGTGCCCGGGGTCGGCGGAGAGTAGTTCAGCCGCTCCCAGCACAGCGAACGCCATCGCCCGTGGCCATACCGACCTCTGTTGCGCGGCACGCTTGAATTGGTTGATCGCCATGTGGCGGACCATGCCGACATCACTGTGCGCAGCGGCCGTTCCCAAGCCCCACAGGCAGCGTCCCCAAGAGTCCTCCAGCGCCGGTTCGTCGACCCACGCACCGGTACTGTCCAAACGGTTGTGGCAGGCGCCGGTGAGGGTCTGCGCCTCGTTGAGGAAGCGCATCGCCACACCCGCGAGACGGTTCAGCTCCCTGTCAGGGCCGGGCGCGCGGGTGGCGACGATCAGTACCCGGGCCATATCGTCTGTGCAGTAACCATTCTCGGGTCGCGGCTCCGCCAGGCGGGCATGTTCGAAGGTGCCGCTGCCGTCCGTCATCCGCAGCAGGTGGTCGAACCGGGGAATCGGCAGGTCGGTCACCGGCGTCCCGATCGGTCGGCCAGGATCTGCCGCGCAGCGGCCTGGTACGCATTGGCGACCACAGACCACGACATCATGGGCGCCAACCGACGAGCCTCGGCGGCCATGGCGCCGGCGATGCGCGGCTGGGTGAGCACGCTGCGCAAAGCAGATGTCAACGCCTCCGGATTTCCATGCTCGACCGCAATGCCGGCCCCACTCCCGAGCAGCTCAACGGCGTGCGGAAAGGCGGTAGCAACGACAGGCCGCCCATGGGCAACCGCGTCGACCAACACGCCGGAGGTGACCTGCTCGGTCGAGTCGTAGGGCAGCACCACCACCGCCGCGGACCGGAGCAGGGCGCTCAGCGACGGGGCGTCGAGGTACCCGGAGTCGAAGTGCACCGCGTCGGTCAGGCCACTCAACCGGGCCTTCTCGATACAGAAGTCCCGGTATTCCTCACCGTCGGCGGCGAGCACCTTTGGGTGTGTCCGGCCGGCCACCACGTACCGTGGTCGGCCGTTGAGCTGATGCAGGTCGCCCATCGAGTCGATGACTCGCTCGATGCCCTTCCCGGGCCCCAGCAACCCCCACGTCAACAGGGTGGGTCTGCCGCCGCGCTTCGTGTGCGAGGACGTCGGGACCATCGCACCATGCGGGATCGTGGTGACTTTGCGCCGGTCAACGTGGTACCCGAGACACAGTCGTCGGTGGGCGGACTCAGACATGACGACGACCCGATCCGCCAGCGCCGCCACCACCTCCAGTAGTGAACGCTGGTGTGGCGTCGGATCATTGAGAACGGTATGTACAACGACGATCGACGGGACGGCGAGGTCACCGATGATGTCGACAACCTCGTCACCGTCCATGCCCCCGTAGATGCCGTACTCGTGCTGGATAACAGCGATGTCGTTCTGATTTAGCAGGTCCGAACTGGCAGCGATCGATGCCGCGGATCCGTTGACCAACTCTCCGACCACTCGACTGCCGCCAGACGGCGAACCGTCAGCCACTCGAACGACACTCACTTCCGCACCGGTTGCGGACAAACCGCGCGCCAGCGCTGCGCTGAATGTCGCCAGACCGCATGGCGTCGGCGGATACGTGCTGAGTACCCCAACCCTCAGCGAATCGGGACAGGCACGCGCCGGTGTTGCGTTGGCGGGTAATTGCAGAATAGATGGAGCACTCAAGATGATGCCGACGTGATGTGGGTGCGCACTTCCATGGCGGTCAATGCCCCGATTGAAAGTTCTGAATGGTCAGCACCTTTCGGATCTGACGGCCCCATATCTGCGTGGTTGCCGATTACCCTCGGCTCGGTGATGTGCGTGATGACTGCCCTCGCTTCGGCTCGCGGCCGACATCTCGGGCTACTCCGAGCACGTCCAGACCGACGTGAATGAACTGAACCGAATATCGCGATACCGCAGGAAAGCTCGTTGCCTTCCGCCAGCGCTTGGATCGATTGTGCCTATTGGCGGGATCCGGGCCAGAACACCAGTCAACGCTGCACCACAGGCATTGTCAACTGCGACGACCTGCGTCGGAGCCGCACAACCAGCCGTACGCGTATGGTTCGACGAACCGGGACCGACGCAGGCCCCCGTGTCAATGGCGCCGAAATGGCCGACAAATCGCCGAGGCAAAGCCTGACCAAGAAATTCGGAAAATCCCCCAAAGAGAAGCGTGCCAAAGCCGGTGACACGTTGTCCACAGAGGACGTTCTGCATCCCAGGAAGCGTTAATGCCTCCCTGCCACAGCACGAGGTGGGGGCTTCGACACAAGAGCGCGGTGCGCCGCGAAGCACACCTTTGGTGGTGCTGCTGAGACCGGTGTGCCTGCAGATGCCGCAGCAACGCTGGAGCGCTGCGCACACCCCCTCTGACCGATTACGATCAGCAAACAGGATCAAGGGGGGTCAGATGGACGTGAAGCGGGCGGCCGTACCGGCCATCGCGGTCATTACGCTGGCCGGTTCCGCACTCACCGGGTGCAGCACCAAGCCAACCGTGGACGACACCGGCTCACAGGTCGACGTCCTGGGCAGCATGCTGGCCAGCGAATCGGAACTCAACACCATCCTGGCCACCTCGGACCTGCACCCCAAGACGGCGCTGCGCCAGCCCGCCCGGCTCGACGCCGACGAGCACGCGTCCCGTCCGGTGTGCCTCGCCGTCATCGGCAACGCGATGGACGAGCTGTACCGCGACAGCGGATTCCGGCAGTTCCGCGAGTCCCTGTTCGCCGACGAGAGCGACGACCTGGAGGTGGACCAGGCCGTCACCGCCTTCGATACCCCCACGGCGGCAAGGACACTCGTCAGCCGCACGGTCGACACCTGGCGGCAGTGCGCCGGGGACAGCCTCAAGATCAGCTACGACGGCAATCGCCGGCCCAGCACCTACGTGCTCGGAAACCCGAGCGTCGTCGACGATATCGATGTCACCAACGAGCAGTCACCCTTCAGTCCGCAGCAGGGCAGCCGGCGCGCGATCCTGGCCGTGGACAACCTCGTGGTCGACGTGCGGATCACGGGAACCAACCTCACCGACGGCCAGGTCGTGCAGCTGGCGAAGGCCATCGCCGGACGCAACGCCGTCTGAGGACGGAAACGCTCAAGGGGCAGCCCCATTGATCACCGGCTGGGTGATCATGCCCTTCTCCACACCCCACATCGTGGCGATCGTGCGGTATTCGCCGGTCTCCATCACGTGCTCCAGCGCCGACCGCAACGATTCGGCCAGACCGGAACCCTTGGCCACCGGCCAGCCGTAGGGCGCCGAGTCGAACACCTCACCGGCCGGCTCCAACGCGCCGCCGCTCAGCTTGATCGCGAACCCCGTAACGGGTGAATCGGCGGTCATGGCGTCTGCCTCACCGGCGATCAGCGCGGCCGTCACCTCGTCCTGATGGGTGCGGACCACTTTCTCGATGGCCGGCAACCCCGCGGCCACACAGGCATCCGATTTGGCCGGGATCTCCTGCGTGTCCTGAATCGTGCTGTATGCCACGCCAACTCGCAGTCCACACGGCGAACCCGGGTCCGCCGATGAGCCGGGCCGTCGCGCCCACAGCGTGCCCGCCTCGAAGTAGGTGACGAAGTCGGCCTGGTTCTCGCGCTCGGCGGTGTCGGTCATTGAGGACATGCCGACATTGAAATTGCCGTCGGCCACCGACGGCAGGATCCCCTCGAAACCGGTCTCGCGGAAGTCGGGCACCAGCCCCATCGTGCGGGTCACCGCCTTCATCAGATCGATGTCGAAACCGACGATCTCGCCGCTCGAATTCTTGAATTCGTTGGGCGCGTAGGGCACGTTCACCCCGACCACCAATCGACCGGAGTCACGGATGCCGGGCGGCACGGTCTTCGCGATCTCGTCGACCGCACCCGTCGGCGCCTGCACCGGACCGGAGCCGGCTGACCCGACCGTATTGGCGACGCGATCTGAACCGTCATCGCGCAGCTGCCACACCCCCACCGCGCACAGCGCGGCCACCAGAACCGTCGCTCCGGCGATCGCGGCCACCTTCTTCGACACCCGCACCCGGGTCGGAACCCGTTGCGCCGAATGGCGACCCGACCTCCCGGTGGCGCGCACCGGCACCTGCAGCGCTGCCCGTGCCGCCGCCGCCAGCGCCCCGGCGCTCTGATAGCGCTTGGCCGGTTTCTTGGCCATGCCCTTGGCGATCACCTCGTCGAAGGCCGCCAGTCGCGGATCCTTCTCCGACGCCCTCGGCGCCGGGGACACCATGTGCCCGGCGATCTGCTGCTCGAGACTGTCGGAGGGATAGGGCCGTTCCCCGGTGAGGCATTCGTAGAGCACGCACGCCAATGCGTAGACGTCCGAACGCAGATCGACCTTGCCGCCGTCGAACCGCTCCGGTGCCATGTAGGCCAACGTGCCCAGCGTGCTGCCGGCCGTGGTCATGCCCGAATCGCCCGCGGTGCGGGCCAGCCCGAAATCGATGAGGTACACGAAGTCGTTGTCGGCGATCAGGATGTTCGACGGCTTGACGTCCCGATGGATCAGCCCGGCCGCATGCGCCCCGTCGAGCGCCTCGGCCACCTGCTCGACCATGCCGACCACGAAGGCCGGATCCAGCGGCTTGCCGGTCTTGGTGAGCATGGCGCCGAGGTTGCGGCCCTCGATCAGCCGCATGTCCAGATACAGCCGTCCGTCGATCTCGCCGTAACCGTGGATGGGCACCACATGGGGATTGCTCACGCCGGCCGCGGCGTGCGACTCGCGGCGGAACCGTTCCTGGAACGTCGAATCCTGTGCCAGGTGCGGCGGCAGAACCTTGAGCGCGACGATGCGGTCGGTGTCGGAATCGTAGGCCCGGTAAACCTCGCCCATTCCGCCCCGACCGATCAGCTTCTGCAGCTGATAGTGCCCGAATGGGGTCGAATCCACCCGTTCAACTCCTCCGGAGCGGCCAATTCGGCGTCGGCATGTCGATCGAAGTTACATCACGTTTGCCGCATGCGTCGCTCTAGATCACATCGGGCGAGCAAAAATTGTCGCCTGCGGTGACGGATGAGAACGATGTGAATTCGTAACGGTCCAGATCACCATCAAATGCCGATATCGGCATCCGATCCCGCTACCTTGGTCGCGGGCTTTGATAGCGCGTCTCGATAACGGGCCGGGAAGGGGGAACATGCGCGTCGACGGACGGGACATCACCGTCACCGGCAGCCTCCTGCAACCACCGACCCGTCGCACCAACGACATCCTGCGCCTGACACTGGCCGCGATCTTCCTGGCCACCGTCATCACCAGCTCACTGATCACCCGCTACGAATGGGTGGCGCTGGAAAAGTCGATCTCCGAGATCGTCGGCGTGCTGACCCCCACCCAGTCCAATCTGGTCTACCTGGCCTACGGCATCGCCATCCTGGCCCTGCCGTTCGTGATCCTGGTCAGCCTGATCCTGGGGCGGCAATGGAAACTGCTGGGCGCCTACGCGGCCGCGGCACTGATCACCATGCTGTCGCTGTCGATCACCGCCAACGGCATCGCCGCCCCCAGGTGGCATTTCGATCTCTCCGACCGACTCAGCTCCCAGCTGTCGCAGTTCCTCGACGACCCGCGCTGGATCGGCATGCTCGCCGCGGTGCTCACGGTCTCCGGGCCGTGGCTGTCACGTCGGCTGCGGCGCTGGTGGTGGACGCTGCTGCTGGCGTTCGTGCCCATCCACCTTGTGGTCAGCGCCGTGGTGCCCGCCCGCTCCCTGCTGGGTCTGGCCGCGGGCTGGTTCGTCGGTGCCCTGGTGGTGTGGATCGTCGGCACCCCCGCCCTGGAAGTCCCGCTCGACGGCGCGGTGCGTGCACTGGCCCGTCGGGGCTTCGTCGTCTCGGCATTCACCGTGGTGCGCCCGGCCGGCGCCGGCCCGTTGATGCTCGACGCGGCCTCCCAGGACCCGGACTCCAGCGCCGTCGTCGAGCTCTACGGTCCCAACCAACAGAGCGGCGGTGCCGTACGGCAGGTGTGGCGCAAACTGCGCCTGCGCTCCAACGAGACCGCGCCCCTGCAGACCTCGATGCGCCGCGCCGTCGAGCACCGGGCCCTGATGGCCATCGCGATCGGCGACCTCGGGCTGGCCAGTACCTCGACCATGTCGGTGGCCGCCCTCGACCGCGGCTGGACCCTGTACGCGCACAACCGCAAACGCGGAATCCCGCTGGACCAGTGCACCGACGAAACCACGGTCGGGCGGGTCTGGAACGCGCTGCGCACCCTGCACGACCACCAGATCTCCCACGGCGACCTCCGCAGCAAGGAGATCACCGTCGACGACAGCGCTGTGCTGTTCGGTGGGTTCGGCAGCGCCGAATACGGCGCCACCGACGCCCAATTGCAGTCCGACATCGCCCAACTGCTCGTCACCACCACGGCGCTGTACGACCCGCAGTCCGCCGTTGCCGCGGCGATCGACGCGTTCGGTCGCGAGGCCGTGCTGACCGCGTCGCGGCGGCTGACCAAGGCCGCGGTACCGACCCGGGTCCGCGACGCCGTTCCCGACGCCAAGGCCGTCATGACCGCCGCGCGCGACGAGGTGAAACGCCAGACCGGTGCCGACCAGATCCAGACCGAGACCATCACGCGCTTCACCCGAACCCAGGTGATCCAGCTGGTGTTGCTGGGTGCCCTGGTCTATGTGGCCTACCCGTTCATCAGCACCGTGCCGACGTTCTTCTCCGAACTGCGCACCGTCAACTGGGCGTGGGCCCTGCTCGGGCTGACTGTCTCGGCCCTGACCTATGTGGGTGCGGCCGCCGCACTGTGGGCGTGTGCTGACGGGCTGGTGAGTTTCCGCAATCTGTCGATCATGCAGGTGGCCAACACCTTTGCCGCCACCACCACACCAGCGGGTGTCGGCGGACTGGCCCTGAGCACCCGGTTCCTGCAGAAGGGCGGGCTGAGCACGGCGCGCGCCACCGCCGCAGTGGCCCTGCAGCAGTCGGTGCAGGTGATCGTGCACGTGATCCTGCTGATCCTGTTCAGCACCGCCGCCGGGGCCTCTGCCGACCTGTCGCACTTCGTCCCGAGTTCCACGATCCTCTACCTGATCGCGGGGTTGGCTCTCGGTCTCATCGGCGCATTCCTGGCCGTGCCCAAACTGCGGCGCTGGCTGGCCTCCTCGGTGCGGCCCAAGCTCGAAGAGGTCACCGAGGACCTGGTGAAACTGGCCCGCGAGCCGCAACGGCTCGCGCTCATCGTGCTGGGTGCGGCGGGTACGACTCTCGGTGCAGCCCTGGCACTTTGGGCCAGCGTCGAGGCATTCGGCGGAACCACCTCGTTCGTCACCGTCACGGTCGTGACGATGGTCGGCGGCACCCTGGCCTCGGCAGCGCCCACCCCAGGCGGTGTCGGCGCCGTCGAGGCGGCCCTGATCGGTGGTCTGGCGGCGTTCGGCGTGCCGGCCGCGATCGCGGTGCCCGCAGTGCTGCTCTACCGGGTCCTGACCTGCTGGCTGCCGGTGTTCATCGGCTGGCCGGTGATGCGCTGGCTGACGAAGAACGAGATGATCTGACGCGCTCGCTGTATGGCGTGTCGGTGCGTCCCGGCCGGCGTGCTGACTGCCGGTTGGTACCGGGTGTAGCGCCCGCGAAAATGGGTGACGCCACGGTGCCGGTTACGGCCAGCGCGGCGGCAGGGACCATTCGCATCATCTGCCACCTTCCATAGGTTTTGTATGGTCGGCCTGCTGGCTGCGCATTTTCCTGTGGCGAACACGAGCGCACGCGAGAAATTCGCGCAGGGCCCGCCGGCGAAGTCCGGCCGATCGGACAAATACGCGCACCCCGCCACTGCCCGACAGTGCAATGATGATTTGTCATGGACAGCGCCGACCCCGCCGAGCTGATCCGTCATGCCGATGCGGCGCTCGCCGGAATCGGCAAACTTCGTGCCGACATCGCCGACCGTATCCACGCGGGCACCGACGAGGTGGTCACCCGGACGCTGCAGGCGGCACCGCTGGAGCACCTGCGCCCATATCTGGCCCGCGGCGCCCGCCTCGGCGGGCTGGCCAATTCCGAGTATCGGACGGTCGCCGACATCCACACCGTGCCCGCCCGAGTGCTGACCCAGGTGCCCGGCGTCGACATCGAGGCCGCCCAATCCGTCCAGGCCGCGGCGCAAGCCATGGCCGACCACATCCGCACCACCGCGCGACCCCGGCTGCGCAAAGAAGACACGGAACTGCTGACCTCGCTGCTGACGCTCGCTCACGCCGATGCGCCGGTCAAACAGTTGCGCCGATTGATGCCTCGGCTGCGCAGCCACACCGCCTCCGATCAGTTGCGGGAATCAGTCGCAGAGCTACTCGACCGGATCGAGGAAGCCCAAGACTCCCAGGGAGACCCGTGGGCCGCCTACCACGCCGATCCCCGCCCCATCGACCAGCTGCTGAGCCAATTCGCCTCCGGGACAACAGATGTTGACGCCGCCCAGGGTTTCGTCGGCGCAGAGGTGGCCGCGCAGGTCGAACAGACCGTGCTGAACCGTTCCCTCCTGCAGACCGAGTTGCGCGGGTACCAGGAGTTCGGCGCCCGCTATGCGGTGGCGCGCGAACGGGTTCTGTTGTGCGACGACCTGGGCCTCGGCAAAACCCTGCAGGCGCTCGCCGTCGCCGCGCACCTGACCGCCACCCAGAACCTGCGCCACACCCTGGTGATCTGCCAGGCCAACACCGGAATCCATTGGGCCGCAGAAACAGCCAAGCACACCGTGTTGCGATCGGTCGAGATCCGCGGCAGCGAACGCGATGCGCGCCTGGAGAATTGGAAGACTTCCGGCGGCGTGGCCATCGTCTCCTACGACACCCTGCAGCGCATCAAACTGCCCGAGCGGCCCGGTCTGGTCATCGTCGACGAGGCACACCTGCTGCGTGACCCGAAATCGGATCGGGCCCGCGCCGTCCGCAACGTGCTGACCTCCGACAACCGCGTGCTGTTCCTGTCCGGCGTGCCGATGCACCAGCGGATCGGCGGTTTTCGCCACCTCGCCGATTTCCTGCAGCCCGACGTCGCGGGCAAGGTCTCACCCAACGCGGGCGACCGCGGATCGATCGCATTCCGCCGCGCCGTCGACCGGGTGTACCTGCGACGCGACTACCGCGACGTGGTCGACGAGCTGCCCGCGCGGATCGCCACCGAGGAATGGGTGCGGCTCACTCGGCCGGACCGCGAGCGCTACCGCCAGGCCGTCACCAGCGGCAATTTCAGCGCGATCCGGCAGGGTGCCTGGCCATCCGGTTCGCCGGCGCCGAGCGCCAAGCTGGACCGACTCGTCGAGCTCACCAACGAGGCCCACATCAACGGGGCCAGGGTGGTGGTGTTCTCCCATTTTCCCGCCGTGCTCGAGGTGATTCGGAAAACATTGCCGGGCAACATCTTCGGCACTGTAGACGCGTCAGTGCCCGATCAACAGGCCGTCGTCGACGCATTCGCCACCGACCGCGGCCCGGCGACCCTGCTGGCCCACATGGGTGCCGGCAAACTGGACCTGCGCCGGCTCGACGCCCCAGCGGTATTCATCATCGCCGAACCTCAGTGGCAGCCGCGCACCGAACGACAGGTGATCGGACGTACCCAACGGCTCAGCGAACTGCACACCGTGCGGGTCTACCGCCTGTTGGCCAGGGGCACGGTCGACGAGCCGATTCACCGCCTGGCGCAGCATCCCGACCAGACTCCCCCGCATCAGGACGAGGTGGTGCGGGCCGAGCAAGCCCGGCTGGCCCGGGCCGGGCTGACCGCCAAGTTCAGTGGAAACGGTTGATGATCGGGATGCGTTCGATGATCCGGTCCCGCAGCCGCGGCTGCGGATAGGTCACCGGCGGCGGCACATACGGCGGAGGGCTGTACACCGGAGCCGGCGCGGGCGGTACATAGACCGGAGCGGGTGCGGGTGCCGGCGCGGCCGGAACCTGGGCGGGCGGCTGATACGCCGGCGGATTGGCGGCCTCGACCGCTTGGGCCGGCTGCGGGGCGGCGGGAGCAGGCGGCGGGGCAGCCGGCGGCGGAGCGGCCGGAGCCGGCGGTGCCGGTTTGGTCGCTGCCTTGTCCACCGGCTTCTGTACCGGTTTCGGCGCAGGCCCGGCCTCGGGGGCCGACTCGTGGATGCTGGAAGCCTGCGCCGTCTCCGACACCGCTCCGGGATGCAGATGCAGCCCGATCGCGGCCGAGGTCGCGACGACCAGCGTCACCAATGCACCCCCGACGACCGACGACAGCGCACCGACCTTGGTCCAGTGCACCGCTTTGACCGGCGGGGTCACTGTATTCACCGCGAGCGCCGCGGCCAGTCCCGCGCCCCGGGCGAACGCGAGATCGGACTCGTTGGCCGTGATCACCGCGGCCGGAATGGACTCGGCCAGATCGGCGACGATCGGACCGTGCGCATCGGAGCCCAGGATGAACAGCGCGCTGATCGGCCGTCCGGTGAGGGCGAGCAGCCCGGCGATGTCGGCGACGAACTCCTCCGAACGATCGATGCGGTCGGCGCTGACGTCGTCGGGCGTCACGATCGCCACCACCGCGGCGTCGGGTTCGATGATGCAGACCGCGATGTCGTCGTGCTCGGTGATCTCGGCGATGCCGCTGGCCAGCATGCCGGCCGCCTCGATCTCCGACACCGCGAAAACGTTTCCGTAGCCCCGGGTATCCAGGGACTGCATGATGTGGCCCGCCAGTGGCGCAGCGTCATTCGTCCACGTGACGCCGATCGCGTGAATGCGGTGGCCGCCGTCGAGTTCGGTGTCGTCCACCAAGCCGCGCAGCAGTCCGTCGGGGTTATAACCGCCGGCGTCGTCGAGAGAGATCGCACCACGGTCGAACGGACGCCCCTCGCCCGTCGTGCCTTCGACGAGCACCCACCGAACGGCTCTCGAAGTCATCGCGAGGCCGAGCACGAGATCCATACCGATCCCCCGATCTGCCTAGTCAGTCCTCACCCAGGTTACCGGTGTGACGGCGCTTACACGTGGGTGCGGCGATCTCCGCGCAAACTCCCCTGCGCGGCATCGTGCCTCGCGGGAACGGTTGCACCCCATAAGCTCGCTGCATATGAGGTACATCGCTGCTCTCGTGGCCACCGCGTCGGTGCTCGCCGGTTGCACTGTCGCGGGCAAGCCCACCGCAGCCCCGGTGACCGATGAATGGCGGCAGGCCGTGATCGACGCGGTCGCCGGCCTCGGCACTCAACTGGGCCCGATCGGCGATGCGATGACGGCGCCCGTCACCAACTACGGCGCACTGCACACCGCGTGCACCGACTTGCGCAAATACGTCGACTCCGTCCAACCCAAGGTCCTGCCCGGGCCCGACGTCGCGGTCAACAATGCCCTGGGAGAAGGCTTCGACGGCTTCCGCAGCATGGCCGACCAGTGCGAGGCATTGACACCGGCAAACAGTTCCGCCCGGCTGACGAAGTTGGGCGCCACCATGGACGAGGCCCACCTGCACATCAATGAGGGACTCAAGCTTCTCGGCGTCGACATCCCGAAGCGCTGAGCCGGGGTTCTACCTGGGGCTCCGAAACGTGACCGAAAACTCAGCCAGTTAATTAGGTTCTCGTTGCGATTGTGTTCAAGAATTGTTTACCGTGTCGTTACAGTTCCTCCTGCTGTGCATCGTGGTCTTCACCGCATTGATGTTCGACTTCACCAACGGCTTTCACGACACCGGCAACGCAATGGCGACATCGATCGCCAGCGGCGCACTCAAACCCCGCACCGCCGTAGCCCTCTCGGCACTGCTGAACCTCGTCGGCGCCTTCCTGTCCACCGCCGTGGCGGCCACGATCGCCAAAGGTCTGGTCGATGCCGATCTGGTGACCCTGGAGCTGGTGTTCGCCGGACTCGTCGGGGCGATCCTGTGGAACCTGTTCACCTGGCTACTGGGCATCCCCTCCAGCTCATCTCATGCCCTCATCGGCGGCATCGTCGGGGCGATGATCGCCGCGGTCGGCGGCCACGGCGTGATCTGGCACGGCGTCGTCTCCACCGTCATGGTGCCCGCGGTGCTCTCGCCGCTGATCGCCGGCGTGGTCGCCTGCATCGCCAGCTGGCTGGTCTACCGGTTGATCCGCGGCTTGCCGAAGGACCGCACGATCGCCGCGTTCCGCTACGGCCAGATCGGCTCGGCATCGCTGATCTCGCTGGCGCACGGCACCAATGACGCCCAAAAGACGATGGGCATCATCTTCCTGGCCCTGATCTCCTATGGCGCCGTCGACGAATCCGCGACCATGCCGCCGTTCTGGGTGATCGTGGCCTGCGCCGTCGCCATCGCCCTCGGCACCCTCTCGGGCGGCTGGCGCGTCATTCGCACCCTCGGCAAGGGCCTGGTCGACACCGAAGCTCCCCAGGGTATGGCCGCGGAAGTCTCCTCGGCGGCGACCATCCTGCTGTCCAGCCACTTCGGCTACTCGCTGTCCACCACGCACGTCGCCACCGGGTCGATCCTGGGCAGTGGGCTTGGCCGGCGCACCGAGGTGCGGTGGGATGTCGCCCGCAACATGGCCACCGCCTGGCTGATCACCCTGCCTGCGGCCGGCCTGGTGGGTGCGCTGACCTACTTCCTGGTGCACGGGATCGGCGGCTTTGCCGGGGCGCTGGTCGGGTTCTTGGCCCTCGTCGCCGCGACGGTGCCCATCTGGCTCAAGTCACGTAAGCCACCGATCGACCACAAGAACGTCAACGACGCGTGGCAGGGCAGCCTCACCGCGTTCGACGGCACGGCTGAAGGCAAGTAGGGACGGGGCAGTCAGATGAACAACTGGATCAACCTCGTGGCCGTCAGCAAGATCCTGCTCTTCGGCCTGGCCGTCGGCGCATCCGTGCCCACACTGTTCGCGATCGGCGTCCGGCTGCATATCGCGGGCGTGGCCGAAGGGCCCACGACTGCGGCGCGGCGCCGTCTGCTGGTGGGCCTCAGCTGGGTGATGTTCGCGTTGGTGCTGGTCGTGGTGATTGTCGGAGTGCTCTACATCGCGAACAACTTCATCGGCCACCACACCGGCGTCTATCTATTCGGCGACAACACGCACCACTAGCGGCTATACCGGCGCAATCGGCGGCGGTGCAGCCGGGACGGGCGCGACGGGTGCCGCAGGTCCGGGTGCGGCAGGCGTCGGCGCTGTGGGACTCTGCGCCGGAGCCGGTCCGGGAAGGTTCTGCTGGGCCGGGCCCATGTGCTGTGCGGGTTGCGGAGACTGGGCAGGCTGGGCCGGTTGCACCCGCGACGGCTGCGACGGTCCGGTACCCACCAGCGTCGCCGGCGGTGGCTGAGCTGCCTCCTGTGCCCAGTCGTCTTGAAGCTTGCTCGCCGCGAATGCTGCCCCCTGGTTGACCAGGCCGGCTTCCGCATATTGGGTGTGAATGCCGAAGCTCCTGCCCTGCGGGTCGCACACCAGGTCGTTGTCGACGCACAGGTCGATGGCCTTGGCGGTGTAATTCGGGCCGACGATCACCGAGGGGTTGTTGATCACCTTCATGAATCGCGGCGATGGTTTGCCGAACAAGGCCACGGCCGCGACATGATCCGCCACATCGGGCGGCATCGGCGCAGGAACGTCGGCCACTGAAACCCCGTCGGGCACAACGCTGGCCGTAACGAAACCGATGACCGCCGCGCCCTGGGAGAACCCGCCGAGCACCATCTTGGTGTCGGGACAGTTGGCGGCGGTGGTCATGATGCGCGCTCGTGCGTCGGCGATTCCCTGGACGGCAGTCGGGAAGTCAGTGGTTGCGGGGTAATCGACGGGATAGACGTCCACCGATTTCGCGCCGACGTTGGCACGCAACGAGTTAACGAACGCCTCGCCGGTATCGCCTACTCCCGGCGCTTCCATCGTGCCGCGGGCGAATATCACCTCAGCATCCGGACACGGTGCCGCATCGGCGGACGGCATCGCCATGTTGCTCATCACGGAAGCCGCCCCCGCCATGACGGCAACCAAACCGGCACTTCCGAACTTTCCCACCAATTTACTGTGGCATAGCAGCGCTGTTGGCGCGCTCCGAGAATGTGAAGCATAGAGTTCCCTCAAGAACCAAAGAGAACTCTCAATAAGTGGGCCAAGGCGTTTGGCATCCACTCAGCCTGAGCATGCCCAGCCGGTCCGGCCGAATTACCCTTCCCGCAACAACTCTCAGCCGTTTCCGATGTCCAGACCTGGCCGCCTGCCGACACACCCGCAAACCCGGGCCGTCATCGTCTGCCGGTCATCCAAGACGGGCAGCAGAAGGTCCACATCGAAGGTCTGCGTGCCGGTGACGCCACTACACTGCGATCCATGGGTAGACCGCCGGTGGCCCCCGATGCGCACGAAACTCCGGAGCCCACCGCAAAGCCCCGCGGGCAGCGCACGATCCGCGGACTCGATGCCGAGCAGCGTCGTGCCCATCGCCGCGAACAACTGTTGACGGCGGCCTTCGAGCTGATCGCCCGCGACGGGTACCCGAACACGTCGATCGAGCAGATCTGCCAGGCAGCGTATGTGGGCAACAAGGCGTTCTACGAGGTGTTCGACAGCAAAGAGGACTGCTACCTGGCCCTGCTGACTCAGATCGCAGCGCGCATCGAAAAGCAGGCGGTCGCAGCGCTCGCCGATGCCCCCGATGATCCCGACGAAACCGTCCATCGCCTGTTGTCGGCGTTCGCCCACGCGCTCGTCGACGATCCCCGCGTGGCCGTGGTGGCTTTCGGTGAATGCGCCGGGATCTCGCCGCGGGTTGAACGTGCCCGCCGCGAGAATCGGCGCTGGACCGCGGCCTTCCTCGAAGAACTGTGGCGGCAACGCGAGTTTCCCTGCCTGCCCGAGAACGGCGCGGTGGACTACCACAGCCTGGCGGTGTCGACCGTGGGCGGCCTGTTCGAGAGCGTGGCCGACTGGTTGCACCAACGAGAGACCACGAGCGACTCGCCGCCGACCATCGACACCCTGATCGGCACCATGACGACGTTCGTCTCGGTGGTTCGCGCCGGGATCGCGGCGACAGCCCGCTGAAACGACAAACCGCATTTGCAACAAGAGTTCTTGTTTCGAAAAGTGACTCTTGTCATAGATCGCTACCCGCTGGTAACTTTCCCGCAGCACGCGAAGTGGCGCCTGTCACATTTCACCGTTGACGCGCTGGTCGCGGACCTGATGTTCGGCCGTGCCATCCGGACGGCCGCTCACCACCATGAGGAAAGCGGGAACAGCATGAGGGGTCGGGGGGAATCGTCGCGCCATGCGCGACGAGGGCGCGGTTCACGTCGTTGGGGGTCGACGCTGATGGCCGGCGGAGTTGTCGTCGCCGTATCAGCCGGGTTCAGCGTCAGCACTCCATCAGCCATCTACAGTGCCGCGGTGCGGCTGGTCGGCACCACGATCGGCGTCGGGCCGTCGTTCGACGGATTCGGGTTGAGCATCCCGCTGTTCTTCTACGGCAGAACGGTCCCCGAAGGCGACTCGTTCCACACCGTGCCCTACCCTGCGCAGATCAACCTCGACTTCCCGATCATCTCCGACCTGCCCGGGCTGTCCGACATTCCGTACTGGCCGCACTCACTCAAACGGTCCGAGGAGATCGGGGCGGGCTACCTCCAGCAGGACATCGCCGGGACACCGGCCGACGACAAGGTCACGATCATCGGCATGTCACAGGGCACCGAGGTGGCCGAGATCGTGCGTGCCGAGATGGCCAAGGACCCGAATTACGTTGCCAATGCCGGCAATTACGAGTTCGTCTTCATCGGTGACCCGTACCAGCCCAACGGCGGCATCCTGGCCCGCTTCACCTCGTGGAGCGATGTGCCCGTGCTCGGCGACATCTTTCCGCTCGGCCGACCGGGACCGTCGGACAGCCCGTTCAAGACCACCTACTACCAGAACCAGTACGACGGCTTCGCCGATTTCCCGGCCTATTTCAACGTGCTGTCCATTGCCAACGCCCTCGCCGGGATCCTGTTCCAGCACGTCTTTCCCGGCTATGTGCTGGAACACCCCGACGCCGCCAACGCCGTGAGCACGCAGGTCGGAAACACCACCTACGTGACGCTGCCCCAGTACCTTCCACTGCTGGCACCGCTGCGCATACCCGCAGCACTGATCGGCGCGGAACGCTTCGTCGACGCCATGGACCCGGTGCTGCGGGTGTTCGTCGAGATGGGCTACGACCGCACCGCAGATCCCAGCCAGGTCAAGGAATTCGGCTGGACAACACCCGAAGAGAAGATCCACGAAGCCCTGAACGCGTTGCCCGGCGCGTTCGAGCAGTCACTGGCGATCCTGGCCGGCGAGAAGTACACCCCCACGCTGCCGCAGCCCGTCGTCTCCGGCGCCGAACCCGAAGCCCCGGTGACCCAACATCCGATCGACCCGGTGGGCACCTCGCCGTTCGAGCAAGGTGTGCGCCACACGGTGGAGGACGTGGCGGCAGCCTTGTCGAATGCCACCCGGCCGCTCGCGAAGGTACTGCAGGCCATCGGCGAGCCAACGGCACCGAAGAACGCCGTCAAGAACGAAGACGAGGCCGAGAGCGACACCACGCCGAAGCCCAGCCCCTTGAGTCGGCATCAGCGGGCGGGAACGGATTCTCCCCAAACCGGTTCGGCGCAGCGACGACTGAGAGCGGTCCCGGATACCGACGGTTCCGGGAAGCGCGACCCGAGCACCACACCCGCCCGCACGTCGATCCATGAGCGGGGAGCGAGCACAGTGTCGGGAACCGATCGCTCCGACCGGGCTTCAGTTCGATCGGCAAGGCGCGCCGCAAAGCAGTCCGCGAACTCGGCAGACAGTCAGCGCGAAGGGAATTCGAAGCGCGCGAGCGCACACGCAAGTTAGCCGTCGCCGGCCCCTGAAGGATTTCGCCGACGGTGTTGCCAGCACCGTCGGCGAATCTTTGTTTGCCGCAACAACTCTTGGCCGTCATTTCCCGAAAGAACGCCACCACCGCCGTCCGAGCAGTTGCCGCGAACTTGCTTTGGACCGCTGTCTTCGCTGGTAACTTCCGGTCCCTGTACGCACCGCATCGGGGAAGGGTGCAAGCCATGAAGGGTCGGGGTCGACGCGGGGTGCCGCTGCACCGCGCACGCCGGTGGCAAGCGATGGTGTACGCCGGCGGCATCGTCGTCGCGGTATCAGCGGGGGTCACCGTCAGCACCCCGACGGCTACCTACAGTGCCGCGGTGCAACTGGCCGGAACGACGCTCGGGGTCGGGGCGTCGTACGACGCGTTCGGTCTGAGCATCCCGATGTTCTTCTACGGCAGCATCGTTCCCGAAGGTGACTCGTACCGCACTGTCCCCTATCCGGCGCAGATCAGCATCAGCATCCCGGTCATCTCGGATCTGCCGGGCTGGTCCGACCTTCCGTACTGGACACAGTCTCTGAAAAGGTCCGAGGCGATCGGTGCCGGTTACCTGCTGCAGGACATCGCCAGGACGCCGCTCGGCGAAAAGGTGACGATCATCGGTGTATCGCAGGGCACGCAGGTCCTCGAGATCGCGCGCACAGAGATGGCCAAACTTTCGAATTATGTTGCCAATGCCCAGAATTACGAGTTCATCCTGCTCGGTGACCCGTATCAGCCCAATGGCGGCATTCTCGCCCGCTTCGCGTCCTGGAGCGATCTGCCGGTACTGGGTGACATCTTCCCGTTCGGCCGCCCGGGCCCCTCCGACAGCCCGTTCAAGACCACCTTCTACCAGAACCAGTACGACGGCATCGCCGATTTCCCGGCCTATTTCAACGTGCTGTCCATCGCGAACGCCCTTGCCGGGCAGGTCTTTGAGCACGCCTTCCCCGGCTACGTGCTGGAGTACCCAGATGCCCCCAACGCCGTCACCACCCAGGTCGGCAACACCACCTACGTGACGCTGCCCCAGTACCTTCCGCTGCTGGCACCGCTGCGCATACCCGCCGCGTTGATCGGCGCCGAGCGCTTCGTCGACGCCATCGACCCGGTGCTGCGGGTGTTCGTCGAGATGGGATACGACCGCACCGCAGACCCCAGTCGGGTCAAGGAATTCGGCTGGATCACCCCGGACGAGAAGATCCACGAAGCGCTGAACGCGTTGCCCGGCGCGTTCGAGCAGTCACTGGCGATCCTCGCCGGCGAAAAGTATGTCCCGACCCTGCCCCAGCCCGTCGTCTCCGACGCCGAACCGGACACCCCACTGCCCGAGCATCCGGCCGATCCGGTGCGCGATTCACCGTTCGAACAAGCGCTGCGACAGGTCGTGGTCGATATGGGTACGGCGTTGACGGACGCCACGCGGCCGCTGGCGAAGGTGTTCCAGGCTCTTGGCGGCAGGACGCCGACGCCGAAGACCGTGGAGCCGAGTGATGCCGACAGAGCCGCCCCCACAGTCGCGGCCGATGCCGACAAGGCTGCGCCGAAGTACACGACCCCCAGCCATCTCGGTCGGCCCGCCAGAACCCAACCGGACTCCCCACGCACCGGTGTGGCGCCGCGGTTGAAGGCGGTCCCCGGGGCGAGGGGTTCCGACCGGGATTCCGTTCGTTCAGCGATCCGTTCAACGATCGGCTCGGCCAAGAAGGCCCCGAAATCCGCATCCCCTCAGCGCGACCGCCCCTCGAAGCACAGGAGCGACCGCGCGGGTTAGCTCTGCGACGGCGGGCGCTGCGGACGACGCTGGATCCGCAGCGCCTGGGTCGGCACCTGGAGATCGGTAGTCGGCGGAGCGGCCAGCACGGTCGTCGAATCCTCTTTCAGACGAACAATTCTCGGCACCGACGCCGCCCGGGGCTGTCGAACGATGGTCGGCGGTGCGGACTCCTCGACGGCGGGCCTTGACGGCACGACCTCCGTCGGTGGTTCCGGGGTCACCGGCTTGGCAGCGCGGGTTTGGCGGCGCACCAGGTAGCCGGCGAACGGCCCGGTGAACACCATGACCGCCAACACGAGCAGGCTCAGGACACACACCGCGACATCGAAGGTGCTGGTGATCTGCTGCGCGAGATTGTTGCCGTAGATCGCCGCGGGCGCCGACCCGGAGTAACGCGGCGCCAGGGCCACCCCGATGGCCACATTCGCCACGGTGAAGACGAACAACACCGCACTGAAGGCCGCGGCCACGGTCGTCGACGTCAGCCCCCGGTCGAGCTGGCGGTGCAGCCACCGCGCGACCAGCGCGGTCACCAGGTTGAACACTGTCATCGCGACCGTGTCGTACAGCGCACGCGGGAGGTCGAGCGACAGGGCGATCAGGAAGTCGACGACCCGCAGAGCCGCCGCCGCGAACGCCCAGAAGGCGATCAGCGTCAGACACTTCTGCGCGGCACCGCGGTAGGCGCCGATGGTCGGCGGCCTGATCAGAAAGACGGCGTACAGCGTCGTCGGCGCAACGATCGCGGCAGCCGCGGCCCAGGCGAGGTAACCCTCGTAGCCGACCGCCGCCGTCGAGGTGTTCTGGGCGATGCCGTGAAACGCATCGATGTCGCGGCCGATACCGGCCAGCCACACCAGGGTGGCGGCGACCGCGCCCGAGACCCCGATGGCCGTCGTGGCCAGCCGGGCTGCCCCGGTCCGCTCGGTCAGCCAGCGCGAGGCGATGACGAGTGCGATCATCGCCTCCGCGCCGTAGAGCAATGTGGTGACGATGACGGCGATGTCGTGCCCGCCGAACTCGACCTGGGTGACGAACAGGTACCGCAACCGCCAGTAGAGGTTGAATGCGACTGACAGCGTCGCCAGCGCGATCGACAGGAAACCGATCACCCGCGCAATGGCATACCAGCGCCGAAACTTGTTGTCCTCGACGGTGATCGACGTGATGGGTGGCTGCCCGGCGAGCAGAGCACCCGCGACGCCCAGCAGCATGCCCGGCCCGACCCCCGGCGGGACGGCCCCGGTGCCCCCACCACTCACCGTCTGCACCACGTGATAGCCGGCGAAACAGATGACCACCACCAGGTAGGCGGCGGTGAGCACGAACCGGACGAGGCTGGTGCGCCCCACGTCGGAATGGCTTGAGCCAAGGCGGAACGGTCCCACGTGCGGCGCCAGCGCGGCCGCGATTGCGAGCACCGTCACGATGGCCAACATCACAAACGTCGACCCGGCGCTGCCGGGCACACCGACCCCGAATTCCAGGTTCCACGGGAGCAGCATCGCGATGACGAGCAATGCCACGGCCAGGCCGTCACGTACCCGGTTGGTCCGGGTAGGTACGTAGCCGACCCGCCCAGGACGGTCCGCGGGCGCGGCCGTGGTCGCCACCTGGACGGTGGCGGACGCGTCGTAACGCTCGTCGCTCACGTACCGATTCCTCTCTATGAGTGACATCGCAACGGACCCAACCAGCGTGCTCACTTTTGCTCCGGCGCACAAGCAGTGCTGGCGGCCGCGGTCGTTCGGCCACCAAGGTAGGCCGTGGCTGTGCGGTAGCTTGGATTTGTCCGTCGGGGCCCGTACAACATGCACAAAGCAAGGAGAAGAACCGTGGACGTAGTCCTCGGGGTGGCGGTCACCGGGCGTGTGGCGCGCTTGGCCATGATCGGATCGCCCGCGAGCGGCGGCCAGGTTCTGGATCAGTACGCGCTCGACCTGCCCGATGACTTCGTGGCCGAGATGTCGGAGCTTGCCGAGACCATCATCGGCACCTACCGCGCGGTGACCGAGTCGGGCAACCAGGTGGCCGCGACCCGACTGTGCCTGCCCGACGAATCGGCCGCCGACACGCTGCGCCAGACCGTGCTCGACGCCGGAGTGCCGAACGTCGAGGTGGTGGCAGAAGCCGAGGCCGCCGCTGCCCTGGCCCGCAGTGTGGGCGCCGACGCCGCATTGCTGGTGGCCGACGATGACACCGTGTCACTGACCGTGGTCGGCGAAGAGGATGCCGCGCCGAGCTCGACGTTGGCCACCATCCCGATCGGCACCGCCGGGGCCGCCGCCGCGTGCGCGGCAGTGCTCAAGCGGGTGTCCGCCGACGAAGCCCCCACCCGCGTGCTGCTGGTCGGACAGCGACTCGATCTTGATTCTGTTGCGGCAGAGCTTCGTTCGACCGCACCGGTCGAGGTGGCACCGGATGCGGGCTATGCCATCGCCCGGGGTGCGGCGCAGTTGGTCGACGACCTCGCGCCGGCGAGTGCGTCCACCCAGATGGCGCCCGTCGTCGGTGTGCCACAGGATGCCACCCAGATGGCTCCCGCGGCTTCGGATGCCACGCAGATGGCACCGGCTTCGGACGCCACCCAGATGGCACCGATGGCTGCTGCCGCCGAGGCCACCCAGATGGCACCTGCCCCCGATTCCGCCGCCGTCGGACCGGATCTGGCGTACTCACAGGACCCCGAGGACCAACCGTGGGCCGACGAGATGCCGATGGACGCGGTCAACGAGTTCATCCCCGAGCAGGAGGATGACCCCGACTACACGACCGTCATCGCACCGCCGCCGCCACGGATGCTGCTGATGGGCAGCGCCCTGGCCTTCGTCGTGGTGAGCTTCGCCACGCTGGCCACCGCGGTCGCGATCAACGTCCGGCCCACAGCCGACGTGCGCGCCCAGCCTGCGCCCACCGAGCAGGCGGCGACGGTGCCCGGCAATTACCTTCCGCCGGTCCCGCACGAGCCGGATCCGGTGGCGCTGCCCGTCTCGGTGCTGACCCCACCGCCCGCTGCTCCGGCAGCACCCAAGGTGCGCCAGGACACCGGCAACCAGCCGGGCAACCAGGTTCCTCCAGTGGCCCCACCGGTCGCGCCACCGGTCCAGCCGGCTCCCCCCCCGGTCGCTCCGCCCGCGCCGGTGCCCATCCCGATTCCGGTGCCCGTTCCGATCCCGCTTCCACCGGTCGTATGGCCGACGGTGCCGACGTGGACCCCGCCGACCACCACCACGGCGCCACCGACGACCACTACTTCGCCGCCCACGACCACGACGGCTCCCCCGACCACCACCACGGCACCGCCGACGACGACCACGGCGCCACCCACGACAACGGCACCGCCCACCACCACGGCGCCACCCACGACGACCGCACCACCGACCACCACCGCGCCACCGACCACCACGGTGGCGCCGACCCACACGTCCGCTCAGGAGACCGTGCCTCCGGTCGAGGTGCCGACGCACACCGTGCCGACCTACACGGCACCGGTCGAGCAGCCCACGTACCAGGCGCCGGTGACTACGGTCGCCCCGCAGTCGCCGTTTGGTGGCGACTCCCCGTTCGGAGGTGGCTCGTCGTCCAGCCGTGGGTCGTACGGGGGTGACTCGTCCAGCGGCGGGCTCTTCGGTCGCGGGAGCGGCAGCACGGGGAGCGGTTCCGGCGGCTCGCCGGTGACGACGATGCTGGTCAGTCCATAGCCGAGGTTCAACGTCGAGGGGCCGCGGTCGCTACCGGTTTGGCTCATGCTGACGGTATGTAGTGACGCACGGGCACCGACGGCTAACATCTGCCAACTGTGACGACATCGACGAATCAACTGGGCGGCGTGATCGCAGCGACCCACGAAGCGGTCACGGCTGACACCGCAAAGGCACAGGTAGTTTTTCGTGCTTCGGCGAACGCCCACGATGCGGTGGCGAGCACCGTCAGCCTCGGCAAGTATCGCGTCGAGGTCGATGAACCGCCGGCGCTCGGTGGGGAGAACAAGGCCCCGAATCCCGTTGAGTACTACCTGGCGTCGCTGGTGTCGTGCCAGATCGTCACGCTGCGGTTCTGGGCCGAGAAGCTGGGCATCCAGGTAGACGACATCACTGCTCGCGCCGAGGGCGACCTCGACGTTCGGGGCTTTTTCGGGTTTGACGACACGGTCCGCGCCGGCTTCGGTGAAGTGCGGGTGGCGGTGACGATCACTGGGCCCGAAACTCCGGAACGCTACCGCGAGCTGCAGGAAGCCGCCGATGCGCACTGCCCGGTGCTGGACCTGACGCGCAATCCCACCAAGGTGACGACGGTCCTGCAGACGCGGTAGGACTGCGGTAGTGGCTCCGGGAGCGGCAGTTACGGCGGGTCGCCGGTGACGACGATGCCGGTCAGTCCATAACCGCTCAGTAGTCGTGATTGGGGCACGGGCCGTCGACGTAGACCGTGACGAACGTCGTCGGACCGACGTCTGAGTACCAGGATTGTCGACGCCGGTCACCCAGCACCCCGACAGAGGCTTGCTGCCGAATCCGTTGGGCCAGTTGACTTGAGCGGTGTATCCACACGATTCCAGATCGCGGATCGTGCTGTCGAAGCCAGGCTGCGAGCCTGGGCACCGCGCGACCTCGCCGGCCGCCGACCGGACCAACGGACCAAGTGGATGTGGGGCAGCCCCCTCGGATCGATCGGCGCCTCGGGCGTGCTGCCGCATCCCGCGCTCGTGCCGATGATGCCACGGGCCTGACCACGTGCCGGCTTCCACGAGGTAGACCGCTGCCGGACACGTCGCCGTTCATCGCTCCCCTGATGGCACACCCGCCAGGCTATGGTAGAACTGAAATTAACAAGACGCTCTTGGCTGGGCCGCCGCCGGCCGGATTCGCGCGCCCGCAGGCGAACCCAGGCACCGAATGCGTCATCCACAGAGGAGTCACCGTTGAGCGAGAATTCGTATGCCGTCGTGGTCGGCGGGGCGTCGGGTATCGGCGCAGCAACCGCTCGCACGCTGGCCGGTCACGGTTACTCGGTGGTGATCGGCGACCGTAAACTGGACGCGGCCAATGCCGTGATCGATCAGCTCGGCGCCGGCAACCACGCCGCCGAGGCGGTCGACGTCTCCGATGAGGACAGTGTCGCAACGTTTTTCGATACGGTGACGCAGAGGCCCGGACGATTCGAGATTGCCGTCAACTGCCCGGGCATCACCGCCTTGGGTCTGGTGACCGAGCTGCCGGTGGCCAAGTTCCGCCGGGTTGTCGACGTGTGCCTCACCGGAGCCTTCCTGGTCATCCAGCACGCCGCCCGACACATCGCCGATGGCGGCGCGATCATCTCGTTGAGCTCGCTCAATGCCCGCCAGCCCGCCATCGGCATGAGCGCCTACTGCTCCGCCAAGGCCGGCCTGTCGATGTTGACCCAGGTCGCCGCGCTGGAACTGGCCCCGCGGGTGCGCGTCAACGCCGTTGCCCCCGGCCTGGTGCACACCCCGCTGACCTCAGGAGCTCTCGGCGTCGACGGGGTAGAAAGTGAATACGTCGAGAACATTCCGCTGGGGCGGCCCGGCACCCCGGAGGAAGTCGCCGCAGCCGTGTTGTATCTCGCTCAGGCGCAATGGGTCACCGGTGAGGTGCTCGACCTCAACGGCGGCGCTCACATGATGCGCTACCCGAATGTGCATGCCCACTTCGGGCGGTCTGCCGAGGTCAGCGGCTCCCCTGCCTAGCTCCTTCACAACTGACGGCCGCGGCGAATCGACGCCGCGGCCGTTTTTGCATACCTGACCATCGACCCGATAGTTATCGCCAATATCAGCAGTTCGGCGACGGCTTTGGTTGCACAGCACACGTAAACAGACCTATAGTTATTTTTCATTCTAGTTACTTCGCAATTAGTAAGGGTGAATATGGGTCGCGCCGTATGTATCGCAGGGGTCGGGATGACCCCCTTCGCCAAACCGGGCAAGAGTGCGGATTATCAGGAGATGGGCGCCAACGCTGCCCGCTCGGCGCTCGCCGATGCCGGAGTCGACTACTCCAAGGTCGAGCAGGCCTACGTCGGCTACGTCTACGGTGACTCAACCTCCGGACAGGCCACGTTGTATCACCTGGGGCTGTCCGGCATTCCGGTGCTCAACGTCAACAACAACTGCTCCACCGGATCGTCGGCACTGTGGCTGGCCCGGCAGGCGGTGGCCTCGGGCGCAGCGGAATGCGTTCTGGCCCTCGGCTTCGAGCAGATGCGCCCGGGTGCGCTGGCCGCGGTGTGGGATGACCGGCCCAGTTCCACCGGCAAGTTCGAGGAAGTGGCGGCGGGCCGTCCCGGTGCCGACCCGCAGGCGCCGATGGCAGCGCAGCTGTTCGGCGGAGCCGGCGTCGCGCACATGGAACGCTTCGGCACCAAACCCGAGACGTTCGGCCGCATTTCGGTCAAGGCCCGTCAGCACGCCGCGCGCAATCCGTTCGCGGTGTTCCGCGACCCGGTCAGCCTCGAGCAGGTGATGGACTCCCCCACCATCTGGGGCCCGCTCACCCGCCTGCAGTGCTGCCCGCCCACCTGCGGTGCAGCCGCGGCGATCGTATGCAGCGACGAGTTCGCCGCCGCCCACGGCATCGACCAGACTGTGCACATCCGGGCGCAGTCCCTGGTGACCGATCTGCCCGGCGCCTACGACGGCGACGACATGCGCCGTGTCGTGGGCTATGACATGTCCGCGAAGGCGGCGAACGACGTGTACGAGGCGGCCGGCGTTGGGCCCGAGGATATTCCGGTGGTCGAGTTGCATGACTGCTTCACCACCAACGAGCTGATCACCTACGAAGCCCTCGGTCTGACTCCCGAAGGCACCGCCGAGAAGTTCATCCTCGACGGCGACAACACCTACGGTGGCCGCGTGGTGACCAACCCGTCCGGCGGCCTGTTGTCGAAGGGACACCCGTTGGGCGCCACCGGACTGGCGCAATGCGCCGAACTGGTCTGGCAACTGCGCGGCCAGGCCGGCGAGCGCCAGGTCGAAGGTGCGCAGCTAGCGCTGCAGCACAACCTGGGCCTCGGCGGAGCCTGTGTTGTCACCCTGTACGAGAGGACGGCCCGATGAGCGCCGAATCCCTCAAGGGCTATCAATGGCCAGAAAGTACCGTGGACGTAGAGCGTGGCCGGGTTGCCATGTTCGCCAGGGCTATTGGCGAGACCGATCCGGTCTACTTCGACGTCGAGGCCGCCCGGGCAGCGGGTCACTCCGACCTGCTCGCCCCCGCCACGTTTGTGTTCGGGCTCGATCTCGAGCACTCCAACACCTTGGGGGTGCTGGAGGCCAACGGGGTGGATGTGTCGGCCGTGCTGCACGGCGAGCAGAAGTTCACCTATCACCGTGATGTGCACGCCGGGGACCAGCTCTCGCTGACCGCAGAGTTCACCGACTACTTCTCAAAGAAGAACGGCGCCTTGGAGTTTCTGGTGCGCCGCTCCCAGCTCACATCGGGCGGCGAACTCGTCGCCGAGATGGAAAGCGTGTCCGTCATCCGGAATGGGGTGCCTTCATGACCACCGATATCGCCGACGTCCAGGCCGGAACCGAACTGCCGCCCTTGGTCGTTGCGCCCATCTCCCGGACCACGCTGGCGTTGTTCGCCGGCGCCTCGGGTGACCACAACCCGGTTCACGTCGACATCGACGCGGCCAGGGCAGCCGGCTTCGACGACGTATTCGCCCACGGCATGCTGTCGATGGCATACCTGGGCCGACTGGTCACCTCGTGGGTTCCACAGTCAGAACTGCGCACGCTGAGCACGCGTTTCACCGCTATCACTCCGGTTCTCGCCCAACCGACGTGTACCGGAACGGTGGTCAGCATCGACGAGGTGGACGGCGAGAAGCGCGCCACCGTCGAGGTGAAGATCACCCTGTCGGACGGGACGGTGACGCTCAGCGGCGAAGCCGTCGTCGCCATCGCCTGACCGGCGCGTACAGCCGAGCGGTGCTCAACTGATCCTGGAAGAGTGAACTATAATTATGGTTCACTCTTCCAGGACCGCGCACCCGCCGAATGGCAGAAAAGGGAGGAACGCCGACGTGGCGCAACCCGTTCGCCAGCACGCTCGGAGTTCGGTACGCAAACTGCAGTTGTCGCAGGCTGCCGCGCGTCTGTTCACCGACCGCGGCTACCACAACGTCAGCATGGACGATGTGGCTTCGGCGGTCGGCCTCACCGGCCCCGCCCTCTACCGCCACTTCCGCAAAAAGCATGACATCCTGGCCCAAGCGATCTCCGAACAACTCGCAGCGGTTGAAGCGGTCGCGATGCACGCCGTGGAGGCCGACGTCGAGCCGAACGAGCGCTCGGCGATGTTCCTCTCCCAGTTGGCCGACCTGGTGCTGGAACGCGAAGAAGTATTGCTGTGGAAGCGCGAACGGCGACAACTCGCTGAGAGCGAGCAGGACCAGGTCCGGTTGCGCCTCAACGGTGTTCTGCGCCTGACCGTGCAGGCACTCGGCCTCGGCGACGGCGGCGAACCGAGCAGCGAAGCCGAGTTACGAGCCTGGAGCGTATTGGCGCTCTTCTCGAGCGTGGGGCCCGCGCGTAGGCGACTCGAAGATGCCGCGGCCAAGCGCATCCTGCAGGCGATGGCCGAAAACGTCCTGCAGTGCGATCTCGACGGTGCCGTCACGACGTCCGCTCTTCCGGTCGCGGCGCACCGACGCCCGCCGGGGCGACGCGAACGCATCCTCAGCACCGCCACTCGACTGTTCCACGCCAAGAGCTACCACGCGGTCGGCATCGAGGAGATCGCGGCCGAGTCAGACACCGCGATCGCAACCTTCTACCAATACTTCAATGGCAAAGCCGAGCTGCTGCAAGCGGTGCTCCACCGGGGCGCCGAAGGCCTGCACTATGTCACCAACCACCGGCTTCCGGCCGCGAGCACACCACAAGAAGCGATCGACACCATCGCGTGCACCCTCATCGAGCTGGCTCTTGGCCCACATCAACCGATCCTTGCCATCCTGGCCGCGGATCTGACCTATCTGCCGGAGCAGGCGCAGGAAGCCATCCGGACGAGTGAGCGCGAATACATCGATGAATGGGTCGCCGTCATCATCGAGATCCGGCCAGAACTTTCGGTGCCACACGCTCGCCTACTCGCCCAGGCGTCAATCGGGCTGATCACCGACATCACCCAGATCCAAAGCATGCGCAACCGTCCGGGCATAGCCAATGAGTTGCATCGCCTGGTTGCCGCCGTGCTAGCCGCCTAGCTACGCGTTGCGAAACCGCACCAGGACCGACGGACCGGCCGCAGTGCTCGAACCCAGGACCCGACGCTCAGTGACGAGGTCAACGAACAGGCCGTTGAGGCGGTTCGCCAATCCAGCCCCGAATGCAGGCCGGCAATTCGCCTCCGAGTACGTGTTGAACCACCCGCGTAAGTGCGTGATCCTTCAGCTCATCGACGACCACTCCCGCTACGCGGTCGCCTCCCACGTGTCAGCAAGTGTCACAGACCGATAGACGCTAGAACGAGCCCGAACCTGGCCGCGAACTCGCGGGCACCGGCGTCGTCGAGCACATCTCCCGAATCGTGCACCAGCCGGCAGGCCGCGGCGACCGGCGTGAATCCTGCGCGCTGCACGATTTCAATGATGTAATCCCACAACCGATCTCGGTCATTGCACGGAAAGTCGGGGCAGCGCACGGGCAATACGTGTCCGGGACGGTGGAAATCATCCGGCTGCGCGTCCGGGGACCCCAACCGCCGCAGCGTCAGCGCCCGGTCCCGACCGGATATCCCGGTGCCGACACCGACGGCATCCACCGCCACCGTAAAACCCAGCGAGCGGTCCTCTGACGACAGCACCGGTTGATCGTGGATGCGGAGCAGATCCAGTCGGCTCGAACGCATCGCAGCATGGATCAACCCCGAGGAGTGCCGAATCGCGAAGCTCAACAGCGCCGTCGATGCCGCCTCTGCGGCGAAGAACAGCAGGGCGCCCCGGTTCCCCCCGATTGCGACCACTGCTCGCCCACACGAGATTTCATTCACCACCGCTTCACCGGCGGCGCGGACCGGGTCGGCATCTACCACGGCATGGCTCATCACCCACCGCCTCAGCTCGAGACCTGGTGGGTACCGAACGTGCGTGCGTGATACGTCAGTGGCGCAGCGTTGATGCTGTCGACCGAGCGGACCTTCCCGATCACCACGATGTGATCGGCCGCCTCGACCGTCTGGGCGACCTCGCACGCGAACCAGCCGGGAACACCGGCCAGTCGCGGAACCCCGTCGGTGAGAGACCAGTCGACGCCGGCGAACTTGTCACTGCCCTTACGCGCGAAGCCCGAAGCCAAGTGGCTCTGATCCCGACCGAGAACATTCACCCCAAAGACACCGGTGCGGCGGATGATGCCCAACAGCTCGGAGCCCTGATCGAGGCTGACGAGCAACGACGGCGGGGACATCGACAGCGAGGCGAATGCACTCACCGTGGTGCCGTGCGCTCGATCGCCGTCCATCGCGGTGATCACGGCCACCGGCGTGCAGACAGAAGCCATGGCATTTCTGAACGCCTCGTCGAGCGGCTCGACCTGTGCCATCGCCATGTCAACCTATCCTCACGCTTGATCAACAACCTGCCACCAGGGTACATAATCTCAATTAACATCTGAAGTATTTCATGCAGCTTGATGAAGTTCCATCGTGACGTGATCGCATACTCGCAGATCACAATGCGGGTTGGGAGGCCAGGGCCTCGCGGACGAAGTCCCCGATCTCGTCGACAGCGCGCTGGGCTCGTGGCATATACGACGCGAACATCGTCCAGGCGTGACAGACCCCGGAATACACCGCCAGGTTCGACGGTGACCCGTCGCGCTGCATGGCACTGTGCAACGTCTTCGCGTCGTCGAGGAGCACTTCCCGGTCACTGGCCAGGATGAGCGTCGGCGGCAACCGGTCCAGCATCCCGAACACCGGCGATGCCAGCGGATCTCGCGGATCATGTCCTTGCAGATAGGCCACGGCCAACGACTGCACCGAGCGGCGGGAGATCGCCGCATCGGTGCCGGCGTGGGTATCGAAGCTTTCCCCGGAGGCGGTGAAATCAGCCAGCGGCGACATCAACACCGCCCCCGCCGGCAGCGGCGTCGCATGATCGCGGGCGCGAATCAGCGAAGCCATGGTGAGGCCACCCCCCGCGGAGTCCCCCGCGAGCACCCAGCGGCCCGGGAAGTTCTCCTCCGCCCAGTCCATCACCGCTTGGGCGTCGTGCACCGCGGCCGGGAAGGGGGCCTCGGGCGCTCTCCGGTAATCGGGTACGACGACCGGGTGACCGCTGGCAGCCGAGATCGCGGCGGCGACTCCGCGATAACCCTCCGCCGACCCCATCACGTATCCGCCGCCATGCAGCCAGATGACCGCGGCACTGTCGTCCGTCGATCCCGTCGCGACCCGAAGCGCGGGGACACCACCGGCGGATATCTCGGCGATGACCACATCCTCGGGCAGGCCATGCGAGATCATCATCGCGTCGAGGTTCTCCCGCATCACCGGCAGCGGGCGGCGCCCGTCGCCAAATACCTGACGGAGCTCGTCGTCGGCGCGCCCGAGCGCCTCGGAGTCGGCCTTCGACCAGTCCGCTTCGGTCAGCGACAGCCCCATCGCGGCACCCCACCAATCTTTGTCATCGATCCCCAGATTCGGAGAATTGAAACTAACTATATCTGCATAGTAACTAGTCAGAACGGCATTGACTGTCGATATTGATGAAGTTAGTCTTCACATACGATCTCTCGCACCGGCGATGCAGCCAGGTCAGAACAGATGAGGAACGACAATGCCCCGACTCTCCGACAAGATCGCTCTGGTCACCGGCGCCACCACGGTGGATCCCGGTGGTCTGAACATCGGTGGCGCCGCGGCCACCGAGCTGGTAGCCGAGGGTGCCCGCGTGGTGCTGGCCGACATCAACATCGAGGGCGCTTCGGCACTGGCCGAGCAGCTGAACCAGAAGTACGGGCCGAACGTCGCGATCGCCGTCCACACCGACCTTCGGGACGAGGAAGCGATCCGGCAATTGGTGGCCACCACGGTATCGACCTACGGCGGACTCGATGTCCTGCTCAACATCGCCGGCGTGTTTCCCGCGGGAGACGGTGACGTCGCCACCATGCCGATCGAGGTGTGGGACGACGTGATGGCGGTCAACGTCCGCAGCGCGATGCTCACCACCAAACACGCACTGCCGCATCTACAGGCTGGCGGCGGGTCGATCGTGAACACGGCGTCGACGCACGCGTTCGCCGGCGACACCAGCCTGACCGGATACGGGGCCACCAAGGCGGCACTGTTGGCCCTCACCAAATACACGGCGACGCAGTACGGGCGAGAAGGTGTGCGCTGCAACGCCATCTGTCCCGGAACCACCACAACGCCGCCGGCCCAGCAGCTGCCGGAGGCGATCACCGACGTCTACCGTCGCCACACTCTCGCACCGGATCTCAACGGGCCCACCGACCTGGCCAAGGTGTACGTCTTCCTGGCCTCCGACGATTCGCGCGGTATCAATGGCGAATCGATCCGGGTCGACGGCGGCCTGCTGGCCCATCAACCCTTTGTGCCGGATATGAACTCGCTGGGCGCAGCGACGGCCACATCTCAATAGTCCCAACAGTTCACAGCCCGAAGTGCGGCCCCAATGATGCGGCTGCCAATGGTATGGCGCACCGGCTTCGCTTCTCGAAGTATCCGGTGCGCCATATCTTTTAGGTTGTGCGGCGGAGTCTCAGTGCGGGCGTCCGTACATGGCCACGACCACCGTGCGGTCCAAGCTGTTCTCCGACCACACCCCGATCCGGGTATTGGCGCAGTCGGCCATGATCGCGTGGTAGGCCGGGTTGTAGAACCACAAATTCATCAGCTCGATCCCGCTCATCGCCAGGGCAGGGTGGATCGCCACGGTCTCGGCGACCGTCCCGCGGAACCCGGCGGCCTCGGCCCGCTGCGCAGGTGTCGAACCGTCCGAGCCGATGTCGCCGTCCAGACTGCGGTTCCCCATCAGGTCACGGGCCTGCCACTCGGCCGCGATCAGCAGCTGAGGGCTGACATTCAACTGGTTGGTGCAGTTGGCCTGGCGCTGAATGGTATACACGTTGTCCACCACGCTGCTGTTGAATCTCCGGTTGTCGGCGTGCGCCGTCGGGATCACGGGCATCGCCACCGCAGCCACACCGGCTGAGAGTGCCAGCACAGCTACGCGCCGGTAGCTTGGTCGAATCACTTTGACCCCCTTGTGGTCAGGATGACGGGCGGTAGCCGGCGGCGGAGTTCCGCAGCTGGGAGAGCATCGCCGGACAGAGCTGATCGGCCGCCTGCCCGATCAGGTAGTTGGCATGAAACTCGTCGGTGGTCCCGAAGTCGGACTTCACCTCGGCCATCAGCTCGCCGTAAGTCCGTCCCTGGGCGATCTTTTCGCAGATGCCGTTGCCGTAGGCGAGAGCCGCGTCGGCATTGACGAAGTTGTACCCAGGACGCATCGTGACATTGACCAGATAGCCAACTACATCGGCGTGGGCCGCGGGGGTAGCCATCAGTGCCGCCACCGTGCCGATGCCCACCCCGGTCGCGGCCAGGGCACGGGTCAGATGGGTTCGAACCCTGCGATCATCCATTTGTCTCCGACTTTCTGCATCTCGACGCGCGCACTGGATCGGGTGTCGGTCGGCGGGTCCGCACCGATCGTCGTGGTCTGGTCGATGTAGACCAGCACCTGTGCCCGATCACCTTCCGCCGACAACAACGCCGCCGCCGGGACGGTGGCGACCGCCGAGATGCGCTTTTCTTTGGCCCCGGGGATGACCAGATCGTTGATCAGCGAGGTGTATTCGTTGTGGAAGGCACCGGTCATCCGCTCACTCGCCGCAACCAGATCCTGGTCCACGTGATCGGCACGGTAGGACAACATCGCCGTCGCCCCGTCGATCGCCGCCGCCACCGACGCGGCGGCAGCACCCTGGGATTGCGTCGTCGTACCGGACTGCCACTTCAGGTAGCCGACTCCGAGTGCCATCGTCAGCACCAACAACGGCAGCACCAGATAGGCGAACACCCGGGCAACATTGCGTTCGCGCTTGGTCGCAATCGCCTCAGCGGGGTCGGGATCCTCCTCCGATGGGTCGTCGATCTGGTCGTCGACCGCTTCCGGGTCGGCGACCAGATCATCGTCACCCTCGCTGATTTCCGGGCGGTCGGTCAATTCAAGATTGCTCACGGTCGTTTCCTCGCGTTGGTCGATCTCGTCGTGGGTGTCCAGCGTCATGGCACGAACTGGACATCGTTGACCTTGGCGCCCTCACCGCTCTCCTGCACCCCGATACGCATGCGCCACACCCGCGGATCCTGTTCTGCTGACCCAGCATTCGACATTGTCACCGACATGACGACCAGTACCTGCGCCTTGTCGCCATCGCGTGACTCCAGCGCCGCCGAGCTCACCGTGCCCTCCGACTTGGACTGGGCCTGTTTGACGACCTCGGCGAACGGCTTCGAACGCTTCTCGAAGTCGTCGCGGAACCCGCCGGTGGACGAGTCGAGGATCCGGGCGATGTCGGCATCGACCGTGTTGAAGTCGATGGTGGTCAAGTTGATCGCACCCTGCCGCGCCGCTTCGACGAACTCACTCTGCTGGGCACGCTCCCGATGGTCGTCGATGACGCGGTAGCCGAGCCAGCCACCGACCGCTCCCAGCGCGACGAACGCGACCACACCGAACATCACAGCCGCCAGCAGCGGCGAGATCCTTTGCCGCCATAGGCCTTCGGCGGATGGATGAGTCGGATCAGCCGGTGCAACCGGCGGGTCGTTCAGCCGATCTTCGGCGGTATCAGCATGCTCTGCCATGTTCTACCTTCCGTCCGCGGAGCGAGGTCCGCCTGGGTATAGATCTTGCCGTCAGGTGCTACGTACTCTCCGGTGTCCGGGTTGTACTCGGCCACTGCGATCGGCGGTGGTGCCGGAGGCAGCGCCGGCTGCGGTGCCAACTGCGGGATGTCTTGACCGGACAAGGTCGCATTCGGATCGCCCTTCCAGTTGAAGCCATCGTTGAGCGGCACATACTCCTCGTCGCTCTCGCACATCTTCACCGTCGGTGCCCGTTTGCCGGGCCGGGTCAGACACGGATAGTTGCGGTTGCCGCGCACCACATTCCATGAGTCCTGCGGTATCCGGCAGTACAGGTCACCCGGCGGAAGATCCGCAGTGGTCTCGACGCTGGGTGTGAGCTGCTGATGCGCCGGCAGAAATCCGGTGGTGCACGGTGGCGGCAGATTCAGGTTGAGGTTGAAGCTCACGTACAGGCCGGGATACTTCCGCTTGGAATCTCGGTTGGCAAGCAGTGCGCCCTGCAGGCTGGCCACGAGCTGTGGCTCCAGGACCAGTACCTGCTCGATCGCCGGTTGATACACCACCGCGACCTCACCGACGCTGACCAGATTCGCCAGCAGGATCGGCAGGGTCGGCTTCAACCTGTCGAAAAGCCGGCGCCCTTCCTCGGCCGCCTCTCCGCCACGCACGAGCAGACCGGCCACGGCGGGGTCCGCATCTCGGACCTGGCCGCTCAGGTTGGCCACATGCGATGCCCAGGCATGGATCGAATCGGCAGTCTGCGCTTGCGAATCCATCACCGGTTTGGCCTTGTCGATCAATGCCAGGAGTGGATCGAGGTTCGCCCGGGCATCGGAGGCCAACCGGGTCGAACCCTGCACGATGCGGGACAGCTCCGGCCCCAACCGGCCGACCGCGGTGTAACTCTCGTCGATGACGGTCTTGACATTGTCCCGCGGTATCGCCTGGATACCCCGATTTGTCGCGTCCAACAGCGCGTTGATCGGGGGTGGCACCGTTGCCCGGTCCGCGGGGATGACGTCACCGTTCTTCAGCGGCGGTGCGTCGGCAGTCCGTGGCACCAGGGCGACATACTGCTCGCCGATCGCCGAGGTGCTGTGCACTTCCGCAGTCAGGTCGGAGGGAATGGCAACTCCGGAGTTCAGCGACAGCACCGCCTCTACTCCCCCGTTGCCGGTCAGCCGTACATCGCTGACCCGTCCGACCGCGGTGCCGCGGTAACTGACGTTGCCGGTCGGGTACAGCCCCGCGGCCTGTGGAAGCTGCACGGTAACGGTGTACCGACCGATTCCGAGCATCGCGGGCACGTTGACGTATCCGAACGCCATGATCGCGCCCGCCACCACCGCGACAGTCGAGAAGAGCGCGAGTTGCAGCTTGATTCGCCTGGTCAACATGTCATGGCCCCTGGTTGTGCTGGTAGGGAGCGACCAACGGGTTTCCCGCGGTGTACGGGCTGGGGAACTGCCCGATCGTTCGGCCCCACTGCATCTCCAGCTCGGTGAGGTCGCCCTCGAACCGGGTGCCGTTGAGCAGCCCGTCTCCGAGTCGGCTCAGGGTGAGATCGAAGATCACGTCGGTGTTGAGGTAGTCCCCGCGCACGATCTTGTCGATGCTCTCGATGGGCCATGGGAACGTCGACAGCAAGCTCAACGACCGTGTCATGTCCGGTCCCGCATCGGCCAGCGACTTGAGAACCGGTCCGACAGCCTTGATCTCGGAAACCAGGTTCTGCTTGGTCTGATTGACCGCATCGGCGGTCACCGCGCTGAACTTTCCGAACCCGTCCACCGCATCGGTGAGGTCCTGGCGTTGATCGCTGAGCACCTTGAGTGCATCCGGAATAGTTCGCAACGCGTTGTCCAGCACCGGCTTCTGCTCTGCCAGCTGACTGACCAGATTGTTGAAGCTGTCGGTGGCCGCGATGATGTCGCCGGTCTGCCCATTGATGCCAGTGACGAACTGATCCATCTGCTCGATCAGGCTGCGCAGGTCATTCTCCCGCCCGGCGAACGCGGTGGCCAGTGCCGCCGTGATGTCCTGGACCTGGCCGATTCCACCGCCGTTGAGCAACAACGACAACGCCGACAGGGTCTGGTCGGTGTTCGGATAGGCCGCCCCGGCATCCAACGGGATCACGGACCCCTCATGCAATTTGCCCTGTGATGCCCCATTCGGCGGTGGCGCCAGCTCGATGTGCAGCGAACCGAGCAGACTGGTCTGGCCGACAGTGGCCGTGGCGTTGGCCGGCAGTTCGACATCCCCGTTGATCCGCATGGTGACGAGCGCGTGCCAGTCCTGGCGCTCGATCTTGGTGATCGTGCCGATGTTGACATCTCCCACCCGCACCCGCGAATTCGGTTCGATGGTGCCGACATCGGGGAGCTGGGCCTGCACCAGATAAGAACCGTCACCACCACCCTCGGTGCCCGGCATCGGCAACGAGTTCAGGCCGTGCCATTCGCACCCGGAAAGCGTTGTGACGGCGACGATCAGGAGCGCCCCGAGGCGTCTGCCGTGTGGTCTCGTCTGTCGCGTGGACATCCTCATCCTCCCGCCCCGGGCAGCAACATTCCCGGAAGTCCCGCAGCCGGTGGGGCATCGGTCGCCGGAACCTCAGGCTGGGGCTGCGCCTGCGTCTGTGGCGGTACGAAGTCGGGCCGTAGCCAGTTCTCGCTGTAGGTGAGCTCGTTGGGGCGAGCCTGCTGCCCGACGATGAGGTTCTCCCCCAGCGGCGGGAAGTTCATCTGTCGGTTCTTGACTATCGGCGCGAGGTATTGCGCACAAAGCTTGGCCGAGTACACCGCATTCACCCGCGAGGCTGCCTCGACCGCCCCGCACAGGAATTGCAGCGGATCGGCGAAATTGTTCGCCGCGAGCATGCCGGTCAGCGCTCCCTGCGATGGTTGGTAGACGTTCGCGAAATTCTGCGCGGCATTCGGGAACGCGTGCAGTGCCTGTTTGATGTCGTCGAGGTTGCCGTTGACCGCAGATGTGATCGAGGCCAGCCGGTCGGTCGCGATGCCCGCCGCCTCGCGGTTGTCCTTCACGAACTGGGTCGCATCACCCACAACAGAATTGAGGTCGTTGATCGCATTGCCGACCGCACCGGGGTCGTCAGCGAGAAGCCCGGTGACGGCCGCCAGGTTGCGATTGAGCTGCGCGAGCAGATCCGAGCTGCCCTCCAAGGCGGACACCACCACCGAGATGTTCTTGAGCGTGGCGAAGGTGTCATCGCTGTGGTCGCCCAACGCCGACAGCGCCCTTGCCATCGTGGTGACCGTCTCGCGGATATCGGCCCCCTGGCCGCGCAGGTTGTCGGCGGCGGTGTTGACGAACTGGCCGAGCGTACTCACCCCGCCCGGCTGTGTCGGCTGCAACGCATTGGTGAGCTTCTCCAATTGTGTACGCAGATCGTCCCACTCCAGTGGCACAGCGGTGCGCTCCTGCGGAATGACCGCACCATCGGCCAGTTCCGGGCCGGTGGAATAGGCCGGGGTCAGCTGGATGGCCCGGGCGGTGACCAGCTGAGGTGACACGATCACCGCCTTGGCTTCCGCAGGTACCTGGTACTTGCCATCGACCCACAAGGTGACTTTGACGCGTTCGGGTTGCGGTTCAATGGTTTCCACCGCACCCACCGGAACCCCGAGGATCCGGACCTCGTCACCGACGAACAGGCCATTGCTGTTGTCGAAATACGCCGCGATCTTCAGGCGGCCGGCGTCCGTGAACGACCGCATCACCACTACGCCGCCGGCGATCAACACCAGTACGAGCGCAACCACCAATCCGGCTCGCAGTGTGGGCTTGCGCATCACTGTCCTCCACCGGTGGGCTGGGTTGCTTCTGGCGCCGTAATCGGGTCGGCGTCAGCAATCGGCGACGGTGTCGGCTGTGCGGAAGGCTGCTGCCCGGGCGGCCAGAGTGCCGGTGGGCCGGGAGCCGGTCCCCCGGGGGGCGGCGCGGGCTCCGGTTCCCGGTACGGGTATCGCGGGTCTCCCGGGTTGCCGGTGATCGCGTCGAGAAGGTTGAGATGCGGTTCCCCGCCCTGGCCGGTCCGCGGGAACGGCATCGGCAGGGCCGGCGTTCCCGGTTGACCGGTCTGCGGATCCGAAAGTTGCGACGGGGGCAGCACGTTCGGGTCCAGACCTAGGTCCGAGAACGCCGCGTCGATGAAAGGCTGGATCAGCTGGCCTGGCAGGTTGGCCAGATAGGCCTTGAAGAACGGCCCTGACCCGACGGTTTCACCCAGGCCCATCGTGTACTGGTTGAGGTACTTGATCGCGAGCATGACGCGTTCCTTGCGGTTGTCGACGATCGTCAGTACCCCGTTGAGCTTGTCCAGTGCGGGGCGCATCTGTTGCCGGTTCTCGTCGATGAACGCTTTGAGCTGCTGGGCAAAATTCGAGAGGCTCCGCGAGATCTGCTCCAACGCAGTGCTTTGCGACCGGAGCTCGGCCAGCAGTGCGTTACTGTTCGCCACCAACTGCGCCACCTCGTCGGCACGCTGGGACAGCACACCGGTGGCTTTGCTGGCATTACTCAACAGGTTTCGCAGCGCGGTGTCACGTTCGCCGAGAGTTCGGGAGAACCTGCCGACGCCTTCCACCGCGGCCTTCACCTCCGGTGGCGTGTCCTGGAAGGTCTCGGCCAGCGTGGACAGCGCCTGCGACACCGTATCGGTGTTCAGCCCGCTGATGGTGGCCGACAGATCCCCCAGCGCGTCGGGCAGTTGGTAGGGAGATCGGGTCCGTTCGATCGGGATCGCCGAGTCCAGATCTCCCTCCCCACGGGGAGTGACCTCGAGAACCTTTGAGCCGAGCAAGCTCTTGGTCCTGATGTGCGCTTCGGTCAGGTCACCGAGAGGGATGTCCTTGTTGACGTCGAAGTCGACCCGGACCCGTTGCCCATCGAGTTCTATGGCTGACACCTGCCCGACCCGGAATCCGGCCACCTGCACGGGGGCACCTGTACGCAGCCCACCGGCCTCGGCGAAATACGCCGAATGATCCTCGGTAGAGGTGCTGAACGGCAGCTTGTCGTATTGCAGTGCGATGAGCGCTGTTCCCGCCGTCAGGACAACACCGGACAGACCGATGAGAAACGGGTTACGTTCGGCGAAGGGCTTCATTTCGGTGCGCACCGTCCTGTGGTCTGCTCGGCCAGTTTGACGTAGACCGGCTGTCCGCCTTTACCATTGAGCTTCAACGACAGCGAACACAGATATTCGGGGATGAAGTCGCCCCGACTGCCCAGGCGGGAGAGCTTCTTGTAGGCATCCGGCAGCATGTTGAGCAGACCATCGAAATATTCGTGATCGGCCAGAACCAGTGAACTCACCCGATCCGATTGTCCAACGGCTTCTTTGAACGGCTGACGTGCTTGCATCAACAGGTCTGCGACGGTAGCCGTCGCGGCGTTGGTGTACGCGACGGCATTCGTGATGTCGGTCTTTCGCTCCTTCAGGCCGGCCACCAACTGTGACAGCGAATCGACTGCCTTGGCGAACTGCTCGGTCTGTCCGCCGAAGGAAGTGAGCACCCCGTTGAGGTTGCCGATCACCTGGCCGATCAACGCATCTCGGTCGGCCAGGGTATTGGTGACCACCGATGCCTGGCTCAGGAAGGACCCGATGGTGGCGCCCTCACCCTGGAACGCCTGGATCAGCGCACTCGACAAGGTGTTGACCTGTTCTGGATCCAGAGCGCGGAACAGCGGGCGAAAACCGCCGAGCAGCGTGTCGAGATCCAACGCCGGTTCGGTGTGCGAGGCCGGAATCATCCCGTTTATGTTGAGGCGCTGCGCTTTTCCTGGCCCTTCCAGCAACGCCAGGTAGCGGTCGCCGATCGGGTTCTTCCACCGGATCTGAGCCTTGGTGCCCTCGGTGAGCACCGCTGACGGGTCCGCGGAGAACTCGACGATTGCCCGAGCATCGCCGTTTTCCGGGGCGCTGATCGAGATCCCCTTCACCTGGCCGACCTCGACTCCGGCGATCCGGACGATGTCGTTCACCTCGAGGCCGCTGACGTCGGTGAACTCGGCCCGGTAGAGCTGCTGATCCGAGAAGCGCAGGTCGGCGAATATCGCGATCAATCCGAATGCGGCGACGACACACACGAGTATGAACGCGGTCAGGTTGACGACTACCCGTCGCAAACTAGTTTTCACTGCTCAACCTCGATGTTCATGGCGACGGTACCGTCTCGCCGGCTGGGACCGGATCACCCTGTGGTGCAGGATCTTCCGCCGGTAGCGGTGTGTCGCCGGCGGCAGCTGCGGGGGCCGCCGGTGCCGGCGGTACACCCGGATACAGCGGCATTCCGTCCGGGCCGTACAGCGGTGCGCCGTAGGGCGGGGCTCCTGGATATGCCGGCATCGGTCCGGGAGCCGGGCCACCGGGATAACGGAGCCGAGGTGGCTCCGGCACGGCCTTGGTGACCGGGAAGTAGTTCACCCAGCCGGGGAATCCGATGCCCGGATTGGGCCGGATGTCCACGCCGGTGCCGAAGCCGGTATCGGTGACCAGGTAGCGCACCGGGAAGTTCTTGCTGACGTCGGGCAGCGACCCACAGCCCGGATGGCCGCCGGGACCACCCTTGGCCGCTACCTTGGGCAGGTTCTCGGGGTACCGGTAGATGTCATCGCCCAGCAGCAAGCCGACATCCTGCATGACCGAACGTCCGTTGCCGCCGATGTTGTCGTATGCCCCGTGGTCGAGGGCATACTTCGCACCTTGCAGCAGGCAGGTGTAGATCGGGTTGTACTTCAGCAACAGACTGGTGGTCGGCTCCAACACGTTGATGCCGTTGATCAGATTGCCCCGGTTGGGTGCGATCAGTCCGACTCCGCTGTTCGAGAAACCGACAGCACTCAGCAGCAGGGCGTCGAGGTCATTCGCGTGCCCGGTGACGGTGTTGCTGCTGACGCTGGCCGCATCAAGGGTGGCCAGGATGTCTTTGGCCGCGCCGCTGTAGGCGTCGCTGAAACCCTTGAACGACACCCAGTTCGCACCGATCTCATCCAGCTTCGGATTGATGGCCAGCAGAACCTGATTGGCGTCGGTGGTGGCTTGTCCGATGCGTTCACCCTGACCGCGTACGGCGTCGGACACCGCGGTCAGTACTGCGCTCAGCTTGGTCACGTCAATCTGATTCAACAAGCCGACCAGGTTGTCGAAGACCGTATTGACCTCGGTGGCCACATTGCGCGACCGCAGTACCGTTCCGGCGGTGATCCGCTGGGCGCTGGGGGTGTCGGGATAGATCAGGTCGACATACTTCCCGCCGAAGGCCGTGGTGGACGCGATCTCTGCCTCCACGTTGGCCGGAATGTAGTCGACCTGGTCGGGGTCGAGCTCCAGCTTCAAGGCGACGGGTTGTCTACCGCCAGAGATGCCGGCTACCCGGCCGACCTCGACACCACGCAGCTTCACCTTGGCGCCCGACTCCATCACCAGACCAGACCGGTCGGAGGTCAACGTGACTGGGACGGAACGACGGAACGCACCGGCGAAGATCGCCGAACACGTGACGACCAGACCGATGACGGTCACGAACAGGGCCGCGGTCCACCATATCGGGTGGACACGTCCTCGATTTTTCTTGTGCTCCATGTGCCTAACCAGCGAGATGGAAGTTGCCGGACTGGCCGTAGATCGCCAGTGAGAGGAAGAGGACGACGAGAACGGCGGCAATCAGCGAGGTGCGCACTGCGCGTCCGACCGCCTCACCGACGCCGGCGGGCCCGCCGGATGCGGTGAACCCGTAGTAGGTGTGGACCAGCATGATGACCACCGCCATCACCACGGCCTGGAAGAACGACCAGATGATGTCGGTGGAGTTCAGGAACGTGGCGAAGTAGTGGTCGTAGACACCCGAGGACTGGCCATAGATCACGATCGTGCCGAACCGAGCCGCCCAGAAGGCCGAAAGCACCGCAACGCAATACAGCGGTATCACGACGACGACCCCGGCCAGTACCCGGCTCGACGCCAGGTAGGCGACCGAACGGACGCCCATGACCTCGAGCGCGTCGATTTCCTCGTTGATCCGCATCGCACCGAGCTGCGCGGTGGCACCAGCCCCAATGGTGGCGGCCAGACCGATTCCGGCGATCACCGGGCTGATCAGGCGGACGTTGAAGTATGCCGATGCGAACCCGGTGAGGGCCTCCACCCCGACCTCGGCGAACTGGTTGTAGCCCTGTACCGCCACCAGCGCCCCGGTCGAGAGCGTGAGGAAGCCGACGATCACGACCGTGCCACCGACGACCGCCAAAGCCCCTACGCCCAAGCTCATCTGGGCGATCAGCCGCAGCAGTTCCGTCTTGTAGTGGATCAGCACATCTTTGGTGGACCCAAGGGTCTGGAAGTAGAACTGCGCCTGGGTTCCGATCCGGCTCAGGCCCTCCACCCACTTGTCGAGGGTGCGGCTGATCCGCGGACGGAACTTGCTCGGGCTGCCGGCGGTCACAGTGTGGCCTTGATGCCGACCGCGGACGCGACGATGTTGATCGCAAACAGCGCGACGAATGTGAACACCACCGTCTCGTTGACCGCGTTGCCGACCCCCGCAGGACCGCCGCCGACGGAAATGCCCTTGTAGCAGGCGATCAAACCGGCGGAAAGCCCGAACAGCGCGGCTTTGATCAGGGAGATGACCACGTCGGCGACACCCGTGATGACGGTCAACCCACCGACGAATGCACCAGGCGTCACGTGCTGGATGAAGACCGAAAAGATGAATCCGCCAACCAATCCGACCACGATCACCACCGAGGACAGCAAGGTCGCCACCAGCGTTGCGGCCAGCACTCGCGGAACCACCAGTGACTGAATCGGATTGACGCCCATGACCCGCAGTGCGTCGAGTTCGTCGCGGATCGTGCGTGCACCGAGATCGGCGCACATCGCCGTTGCGCCGGCTCCGGAGACCACGAGCACGGTCACGACGGGGCCGATCTGCGTGACCGTCCCGTACGCGGCGCCGGTGCCGGCGAAGTCGGCCGCGCCGAACTCCAGCAGCAGGATGTTGAAGGTAAAGATCAGCAGGACGGTGAACGGGATCGCCAGCATGAGGGTCGGCACCAGTGACACCCGTGCCACGAACCAGGACTGCTCCAGGAACTCACGCCAGGCGAAAGGCCTGCGAGGGATCGTCACAAGCGTGTCCAGCGCCATCGCGAAGAACGCGCCGAGGGCGCGAAACGGCTTGGCGGCCTTGGCCGACGAGAGTGCAGCCAGGGTGCTGCCGCCCCGATCGCGCAGCGAAGGCCGAGAATTCTCAGCTGTGGTCACATCACCCTCGATCCGATCGTGCTGATGTCGCGGTAGAGCCAGGCAGCCAGAGCGGTTCAGATTGTGAAGAGCAATTCTGCAATTCCTCGGTCAACCTGCCGCCTTTCAGATCCGGAGCCGGTGGGGTCGTCACACCGTGAAGCTGGAGTGTTCCCGATCACATAAGTGATCCGCGATAGCATCGCACACGGCAATTTCGACCGTCAAGCAGCCCCTACTTGCCACCGCGTCGTCAACACCGGGGGCGCGGCCGGCCGACTGCCTCAAATAGCGCTATGGCCAGCATATTTACCGTGATTGCGCAGACGCCGACCATCGCGCCGAGGTGCCACCGGAGACGCTTCGTTCAGGAAATGATTAGTTATTCTTGGTTCTAGATTTTTGGCCTTCCAGCACCACGGGAGACGGTCGCCGGCGATGTTCGGGCGACAACGGGACCGGAGGGCTCCGAGTTATTACTCCTTGTGGAACGTGGCGACGCCTGACGTCGGGCAGCCCATCCTCAAGCCGAGCCGCTCGACTTCGATGCCGGGGTGGCCGTCCCACGGGACAACCACCCACCCCCCGGGCCGACGATCGGTGACACAACGCCGGAGCGTTACGCCCATGACGACGTTCTGAACAGAACTGATATTAACTATTGAAGGTTGCGGCAGCCCGGACGGTCCGAGTTCAAGTTGATCCGCAGCTATTTTCATGTACATGATTTCTGCAGATAGAAACGTCTATATAGGCGTATCAGCTATGCACGCAGAACGAGCAATCGAGGCGCATGCGACCCCAGCCTTGACGGCCTTTGAAGTTCTATGTGATGCTACCGTCAATCACTCATGTGATTGAGATCATTCGGATCGGACAGCAGTGATGCGCACTTTCAAGGAGGCCCCAGAGTGACCACCAGCGAGGACATTTCGACTGTCGGTTCCGGCGCTTCGGACGCGAATTCCCAAGAGGCGCCGGCATTTCCGTTCAAGCGGACATGCCCGTTCGCGCCTGCGGCCGACTATGCCGAGAGTTCCGCGGTGCGACCGGTTCAGTTCAAGGGACACGCGGCGCAACTGGTGACCGACTACGCCGGTGTCAAGGCCGTTCTGGCCGCCCGGGAGGGAAGCGTGCGCGACATCCCCGATCCATCGCGTGGCGACGCCGGCAGTGAACCCATTCCTGGTTTCTTCGTCGCCATGGATCCGCCGGAACACACCCGGTTGCGCAAGATGCTGTCACGCGAGTTCACGCCCAGGCGCATGGAGGCAATGCGGCCGAACGTCGAGCGGATTGCCAACAAGCTCATCGATGACATGCTCGCCAAGGGCAATACGGCCGATCTGGTCAACGACATGGCGCTGCCGCTGCCGTCGCTGGTCATCTGCGACCTGCTGGGTGTGCCCTACGACAAGCACGACTGGTTCCAGCAGGAGACCCACAAGGTGCTGGATCCCGCATCGTCGCAGGACGTCGTCAACGGTGCCATCGCATCGGTCATGGGGTACCTTGCCGAGCTCACCGTGGCGAAGCAGGAGGACCCCGGCGACGACCTGATCAGCCTGATGCTCAACCACGTTCGCAGCGGCGATCTGACCGTTCATGAGGTCTCCGGCATGGCGGCCTTCCTGCTGATGGCCGGGCACGAGACCACCGGCAACATGATCTCGCTCGGAATGTTCGCGCTCCTCGAGCACCCCGATCAGCTCGACCAGATTCGCAAGGATTCCTCGCTCATGCCCGCCGCAGTGGAGGAACTGCTGCGCTATCTCGACATCATCGGCAATCTGCCCCGCGTCCTCACCGATGACGTCGAGATCAATGAGCAGAAGTTCAAAAAAGGTGAGCTCGTCATGGTGGCGATGGAAGCCGCCAACCGCGACCCGAAGGTGTTCGAGAATCCCGACACCCTCGACATTCACCGGGACGCCCGCGGACATGTCGCCTTCGGCCATGGCATCCATGTCTGCCTCGGCGCACCGCTCGCCCGTATCGAACTTCAGACCGTCTACCGCCTGCTCTTCGAGCGCATCCCGACCCTGAGGGTCGGCGTGCCCGCCGAAGAGATCCAGGTGAAGACTGAAGCCAAGATCTTCGGGCTGAAGTCCCTGCCCGTTACGTGGTAGACCCGATGCCAGAAGCCGACTGCCTGGAACGTCCGAGCACCGTCCGACTGGTGATGCGCGAGTATCAGGCCGAAGTAGTGGTGGCCGAAAAGCGGTCCGTTGCCGACGGTGTCGTCTCGCTGGAGCTTCGGGAGGTCGGTGGTCACCCGCTTCCCGAATGGGAGGCCGGTGCCCACATCGACCTCAGCATGCCCTCGGGACTGGTGCGCCAGTACTCGCTGTGCGGTGATCCCGGCGATCTCCGGAGCTGGCGCATCGCGGTGCTCCGCGAGTCCGATGACCGGTCCCGCGGCGGATCGGTCTACGTGCACGACAGCATCGAGGTCGGCGGTGAATTGCGCATTCGTGGCCCGCGCAACCACTTTCGCCTGACACCCGCACCGAACTATGTGTTCATTGCAGGTGGCATCGGCATCACGCCGATCCTGGCGATGGTTGCCCAGGCCGAGGCGGCGGGCGCGAACTGGCGACTCGTCTACGGCGGACGCAGTATCGACTCGATGGCATTCCTCGACGAGCTGTCCGCCTACGGTGACCGGGTCGATGTGTGGGCGCAGGACCAGCGCGGGATCATCGATCTCCCCGGCGTCCTCGGCGCACCGCAGCCTGACACCCTGGTGTACTCCTGCGGCCCACAGGCACTACTCAGGGCGCTCGAAGAGCACTGTGCAGCTTGGCCGCCCGGATGCCTGCGGGTCGAACGTTTCAGTGCCGGCACCGATGGTGAGACCTTCGTGAACACCCCGATCGAGGTCGAGCTTGCCCAGCAGGGAGTGACCTTGACGGTGCCGGCGGACCAGAGCGTGCTCGAGGCCATCGAGGCGCAGGGCATCACGGTGATGTCCTCCTGCCGAGCCGGCACCTGTGGCACCTGCGAAACACCGGTTCTCAGTGGGCTTCCGGAGCACCGGGACGATGTCCTCACCTACGAGGAGCGGGAACGCAACGACTGCATGATGATCTGCGTCTCGCGCTGCCGCGGAGGCAGGCTCGTCCTCGACATTTGACCCCCACAGGTGTCGACGACCCCCGGCGGGGCCCTCATCGAGGGCTCCGCCGGTTGCATTTCCAGCTCCGACCTCGCCTCAATGAATAAAGAATCATGACTCACTATTGCTACCTAACCACCAGTACAAATCAGGTTTGACTGTCCCAATTAGTGAAGTTACTCTTCACATTGGGTTGAGGATCGTCGACCGCACGGTCATCCGCCAGCCCAGAAAGGGATCGGCACATGCGAATCGGCACCGTCCTGGACTTCGGAAGACCAATGTCAGTCGTGGGCGACGAGATCGCCGCATGGGAGCAAGCGGGACTTTCGTCGGTAACCCTCGGAGAGGCATACTCTTTCGACGCCGCGACCCAGCTCGCCTACCTCGCGGCGCGGACCACCTCCATCGAATTGGCCACTGGCGTATTGCCTTTGGACACCCGCACCCCGACGCTCATCGCGACGACCGCAGCCGGGCTCGACTACGTCTCGGCCGGCCGGGCGCGGCTCGGGCTCGGCCCATCCGGGCCCCAGGTGGTCGAAGGCTTCCACGGCATCCCCTTCGCCGACATCGTCGGCAAGACGCGCGAGACCATCGAGATCTGCCGGTCGGTCTGGCGTCGCGAAACCCTCAAGCACGACGGTGAGCACTATCAGATCCCACTCGATCCCAGCCGCGGAACCGGGCTGGGAAAGCCGCTGAAACTCATCAATCGCCCAGTGCGAGACCGCATTCCGGTATCCATCGCCTCCCTCGGGCCACGCATGGTCGAACTGACTGCGGAGGTTGCCGACGGCTGGGAGCCGATCTTCTTCTACCCCGAGAAGCTCCACGAGGTCTGGGGGCCGGCGCTGGCGAAAGGTAGCGCCAAGCGGCCGGCCGACCTCGGGCCGCTGGAGATCATCGCGCGCGCTCCCCTGGCGATCACCGACGACGATCCAACCCCCTGGATCAACGCCGCCAAACCTCAACTGGCCCTGTACATCGGTGGAATGGGCTCGCGCGAGCAGAACTTCTACAACCGGTTGGTGGCCGCGTACGGATTCGTCGAGGAAGCCGCGGTCATCCAGGACCACTTCCTCGCCGGCCGCATCGCCGAAGCCACCGCCGCCGTGCCGGAGCAATTGGTCCGCGCCACCGCGCTGATCGGCGATTCGGAACACATCCGCCAACGTCTCACCGTGCTACGCGATGCGGGTGTGACGTTGGTCAACGTCACACCCATGGCAACGGATCCCACCGAACGACTCGACGCAGTGAAAACCATTGTGGCACTGAGCAAGGAGCTATCGTGAGCCAAGTACTCGAACCCAGCGTCACTGTCGATCCCGACGAACTGCGGGACGCTCTGGCAGTCGCCAACGTGCCCTGCCTCATCGGCGTGCTCTACCAGCTGACCGGCGACTCCCGTTGGCTCGACGAGCCCTACCGGATCGCCCCCACCGGCGGCTTCGAAGACCTCGATGATGGAGGCCTACCCGCCGAGCACGTCACCGAAGTCCGCGAAGCCGCGCACACCGCGATCATGAACTGGTCGGCTGGGGCCCCGATCGCTCACCCCGCACCCACCGGGGACGAGCTCGTCAAACTGATGACCGCCGTGATGGGCGAGCCGATCTCGGAGAAGTACACCGCGCTGGCCGCCGAGCAGTTGGGGTTCGCCCCTTTCACCGCCCCCGATGTCGCCGATCGCTGCGCACACACCGGGTTCTCGGTCATCGTCGTGGGTGCCGGCTTCTCCGGCCTGGCCGCTGCGGTTCACCTCAAGCGGGCCGGCATTCCCTTCAGCGTCCTCGAACGCAACGACCACGTGGGCGGAACCTGGTACGAGGCACGCTATCCCGGTGCCCGGGTCGATGTCCCGAACAACCTGTACTCGTACTCGTTCTTCCACCGCGACTGGAGTGAGAACTTCGCCCAACGCGACGAGATCACGCAGTACATCGACAACGTCGTCGACCACTTCGAGCTGGCACCCCACATCGAGACGGGCGTGAGCGTCGACGGCGCGGAATGGGATGCGCAGACCGGTGAGTGGGTGGTGACCACCACTTCCGGCGGCCGAACCGAGACCCTGCGCACCTCGGCACTGATCACCGCGGCCGGGCTGCACAACACCCCGAACATCCCGAATTTCCAGGGTCTTTCCGAGTTCACCGGCCAGGTTGTGCACTCGGCCCGCTGGACACCGGACGTCGACTACGGCGGCAAGAAGGTCGCGGTCATCGGGGCCGGCGCCAGTGCCATGCAGGTGGTCTGCAAGATCGCCGACGATGTGGACCACATGGTCGTCGTGCAACCGGAACCACACTGGATCACGCCCAATGAGCAGTACTTCAAGAAACAACCGGCCAGCCGGCACTGGCTGTTCGGCCATGTTCCCTTCTACCGGGCCTGGTTCCGCTTCCGGCTCTACTGGATCTACACCGAGCGCAACTATCCGGCACTGCGGGTCGATCCGAAGGCCGCCGAAAAGGGCAAGCTGGTCAGCTCGCTCAACGACGCGTATCGGCGGGCCTTCACCGCCTACCTGCAGGCGCAGCTGGTGGGCCGCGACGACCTCATCGAGAAGTGCACACCCAGTTACCCGCCGTTCGGCAAGCGTCTGCTGATGGACAACGGTTGGTTCGCCACCCTCCGGCGTCCCAACGTGGAACTCGTCGCCGAGGGCGTCGATCACTTGACCGAACGGGCCTTGGTGACGCAGTCCGGTGACGAACATGAGATCGACATGCTGATCCTGTGCACCGGATTTCAACAGCAGCGCTACCTGTATCCGATGGAGCTACGTGGGCGCGACGGCATCGAACTACGCGAATCGTGGAGCGATGACAACGCCCGGGCCTACCTGGGCATCACCGCTCCCGGTTTCCCCAACCTGTTCTTCCTCTACGGCCCCAACACCAACCCCCCTGGCGGGAGCTGGCTGACGATCGCCGAGGCGCAGGTCCGGTATGTCGTGGACATGCTGGCCAGGATGGTCCAGGACGATATCGCCGCCGTGGAGTGCCGGCCCGAGCCGTTCGAGGACTACAACAGCGAGCTCGACGCCACCAACAACGCCATGGTGTACGCGATGGACGGTGTGGCCAACTACTACCGCAACAGCACCGGCCGGGTTGTCACCAACTCTCCCTGGGCCGTTCCGGATTACTTCGCCCGTACGTCGGAGCCGAACCTGGCGGACTACACCATCACCCGCCGCTGAACACCTTCCACACGAGAGAAATACACATGTCTGAAGAAGCCTTCATCTACGAGGCCATCCGTACGCCGCGCGGCAAGCAGCGCGGCGGCGCGCTCAACGAGGTCAAGCCGATCAGTTTGGTCGTCGGCCTGGTCAACGAAATCCGTTCCCGCTTCCCTGATCTGGACGAGACGCTGATCAGCGATCTGATTCTAGGGGTGGTGTCCCCGCTGGGCGATCAGGGCGCTGTGCTGGCCCGCACCGCCGTACTCGCGGCCAAGCTGCCGGACACCACCGGTGGCGTGCAGCTCAACCGGTTCTGCGGGTCCGGCCTGGAGGCCGTGAACACCGCCGCGCAGAAGATCCGTTCCGGCTGGGACGATCTGGTGCTGGCCGGTGGTGTGGAGTCGATGAGCCGCGTCCCGATGGGCTCCGACGGCGGAGCATGGGCCAACGATCCGGAGACCAACTATGCGGTGTCCTTCGTACCGCAGGGCATCGGCGCCGATCTGATCGCCACCATGGAGGGCTTCTCCCGCGACGACGTCGACTCCTATGCAGTGCGCTCGCAGCAGAAGGCCGCCGCGGCCTGGTCGGGCGGTTACTTCGCCAAGTCCGTCGTTCCGGTGAAGGATCAGAACGGCCTCGTCATCCTGGACCACGACGAGCACATGCGTCCCCAAACCACTCTGGAGAGCCTGGCCAAGATCAAGCCCGCCTTCACCGACATCGGCGCGATGGGCGGCTTCAACGAGGTGGCGCTGCAGAAGTACCACTGGGTCGACAAGATCAACCACGTTCACCACGGTGGCAACAGCTCGGGCATCGTCGACGGCGCCGCGCTGGTGCTGATCGGCTCCGAAAAAGCCGGCCAGTCACAGGGCCTGACCCCGCGGGCGCGCATCGTGGCCACCGCCACCAGCGGCGCCGACGGAACCATCATGCTGACCGGGCCGACCCCAGCCACTCGCAAGGTGCTGGACCGTGCCGGCCTGACCGTCGATGACATCGATCTGTTCGAGCTCAACGAGGCCTTCGCCTCCGTGGTGCTGAAGTTCCAGAAGGACCTCAACATCCCCGACGAGAAGCTCAACGTCAACGGTGGCGCCATCGCGATGGGCCACCCGCTGGGCGCCACCGGCGCCATGATCACCGGAACCATGGTCGACGAGCTCGAGCGTCGTGGCGCTCGGCGTGCCCTGATCACGCTGTGTATCGGCGGCGGCATGGGCGTGGCCACCATTATCGAGAGGGTGTAGGACCACCAAATGAGCACTGTGAACACCATTGCGTGGGACAAGGATGCCGACGGCATCGTCACGTGGGTGCTGGACGACCCGACCGGTTCGGCCAACGTGATGAACGAGCACTATCGCGAGTCAATGCGCAACGCCGTCGATCGTCTGGTGGCAGAGCAGGATTCGATTTCCGGCGTCGTGATCACCAGCGCGAAGAAGACCTTCTTCGCCGGCGGTGACCTCAAGGGCTTGATCAAGCTCGGCCCGGACGACGCCGCCGAGGCGTTCGAGCTCGCCGAGTCCACGAAAGCGGACCTGCGCAGACTGGAGACGCTGGGCGTGCCCGTGGTGGCCGCCATCAACGGTGCCGCGCTCGGCGGTGGCCTGGAAATCGCGCTGGCCACGCACCACCGCATCGCCGCCGATGTGCGCGGTGTGGTCATCGGCCTGCCCGAGGTCACCCTGGGCCTGCTGCCCGGTGGCGGCGGCGTCGCCCGCACCGTGCGCATGTTCGGCATCCAGAAGGCATACACCGAAATCCTCTCGCAGGGCACGAAATTCAGCGCGGCCAAGGCCACTGAAATCGGCCTGGTGGATCAGCTTGTCGGCAGCGTCGACGAGTTGGTCCCAGCGGCCAAGTCCTGGATCAAAGAGGAGCGCAAGGCCAACCCAGATGGCACTGTCCAGCCGTGGGATGTCAAGGGTTACAAGCTGCCCGGCGGCACGCCGGCCACCCCCGGCCTGGCCGCGATCCTGCCGTCCTTCCCAGCTCAGCTCAAGAAGCAGCTCAAGGGTTCCCCGGTACCGGCTCCGCGGGCCATCCTGGATGCCGCGGTCGAGGGTGCGCAGGTCGACTTCGACACCGCGTCGCGTATCGAGAGCCGTTACTTTGTGTCCCTGGTGACCGGTCAGACCGCCAAGAACATGATTCAGGCGTTCTTCCTCGATCCGCAAACCATCAACGGCGGCGGCAACCGGCCTGAGGGCATCGCCAAGCAGGAGATCAAGAAGATCGGCGTGCTCGGCGCAGGCATGATGGGCGCCGGTATCGCCTACGTGTCGGCCAAGGCCGGTTACGACGTCGTCCTCAAGGACGTCACCATCGAGGCCGCCCAGAAAGGCAAGGACTACGCGGCCAAGGCGGAAGCGAAAGCAATCGGACGCGGACAAACCACCCCCGAAAAGGCGGGTGAGCTCCTCGCTCGTATTCATCCCACTGCCGAAGCCAGCGACCTGACTGGTGTCGACTTCGTGATCGAGGCCGTCTTCGAGGACCAGAACCTGAAGCACAAGGTGTTCGGTGAGATCGAGGACATCGTCGAGCCCAACGCGCTGCTCGGCTCGAACACCTCCACGCTGCCGATCACCGGTCTGGCGACCGGCGTGAAGCGCCAAGAGGACTTCATCGGCATCCACTTCTTCAGCCCCGTCGACAAGATGCCGCTGGTGGAGATCATCAAGGGCGAGAAGACCTCTGACGAGGCCCTGGCCCGGGTGTTCGACTACACGCTGGCCATCCGCAAGACCCCGATCGTGGTCAACGACAGCCGCGGCTTCTTCACCTCCCGGGTGATTCGCACGTTCGTCAACGAGGCCATGGCCTTGCTGGGCGAGGGCGTCGAGCCCGCGAGCATCGAACAGGCCGGCGGCCAGGCCGGCTACCCGGCACCGCCGCTGCAGCTTCTCGACGAGCTCAACCTTGATCTGCTGCAGAAGATTTCGATCGCCTCTGAGGCCGCGGCCGTGAGTGAGGGAACGTACGTCCAGCACCCGGGCGAGCTCGTGGTCGAGAAGATGATCGAGCTCGGTCGTCCGTCGCGACTCAAGGGTGCCGGGTTCTACGAATACGTTGACGGCAAGCGGGTTGGCCTGTGGTCCGGACTGAAGGACACCTTCAAGTCGGGCAGCACCGAGATCCCGCTGCAGGACATGATCGACCGCATGCTGTTCTCCGAGGCACTCGAAACCCAGAAGTGCTTCGACGAGGGCGTGCTGACCACGAGTGCCGATGCGAACGTCGGGTCAATCCTGGGCATCGGCTTCCCGGCCTGGACCGGCGGTGTGCACCAGTACATTGTCGGATTTGAAGGAACCACCGGTAAGGGCAAGGAAGGCTTCGTAGCCCGGGCCAAGGAGCTGGCCGCCCGCTACGGCGACCGTTTCCTGCCGCCGGCCTCGCTGGAGTCCTAGCGCGAGCAGACGCAGAATCCCCCTTTTCCTAGCGGAATTGGGGGATTCTGCGTCTGTTCGGCGGAAGAAATCTCAATGGACGGAGCGGGATTCGCCGTTCCAGTACCGCTCGCGCAGCGCCCGTTTGTCCACTTTGGCCGCCGGGGTCAGCGGCAGAGAATCGACGAACTCAACGCTGCGCGGGGCCTTGTAGCGCGCGATCAGAGCGCCGCAGTGCTCCCGCAGATCCTCAGCGGTTGTCGCCTTACCCTCGTGCACGACGACGAGGGCATGAACCCGCTCGCCCCACTCGCCGTCCGGCACGCCGATCACTGCGCAGGTGGCCACACTCGGATGTTGCGCCAGAGCGTTTTCCACCTCGGCGGAGTACACGTTCTCTCCGCCGGAGACGATCATGTCTTTCATCCGGTCGACGATGAAGAGGTAGCCGTCGTCGTCCAGGTAACCACCGTCACCCGTGTGCATCCAGCCACCGCGCAGCGCCTGCGCGGTCTCCTCGGGCCGATTCCAATAGCCGAGCATGACGTGTGGCCCGCGCGCGACCACCTCGCCGACGGTCCCCAGCGGCACCTCGTTGTCCTCGGGATCGACGACCTTCACCTCGGCGATCGGCACGGCCCGCCCTGCCGACCTCAGCAACGCCGGATTGTGGTGATCCGCGGCGGTGAGCACCGTCGTCGTCGGTGACAGCTCGGTCATCCCGTAGGCCTGCAGCAACGTTGCCCCTGGCAGCAACCGCATGGTGCGCTCCAACAACGCCTGCGAGATCGGTGAGGCGCCGTACAGCAGGTGTTTGAGGCTGGACAGGTCGCGCTCCCGCGCAGCCGGTGAGTCGACCAGCATCTGAATCATGGTCGGCGCCAGGAACATATCGGTGATCTGGTATCGCTCGACGGCCACCGCCACCGCGTCCGGGGTGAAGCCCGGCAGGATGACATGGGTGCCGCCGACGACGTTGCGCGCGACCCAGCCGGAACCGTCGGCCAGGTGGAACATCGGCGCACTGTGCAACAAGCGGCCCCTCGGCTCCAGAAACTGTCCGGTCGCCAACGCGCCCAGCGCTGCCGTCATGAGGTTGGTGTGGCTGAGCATCACTCCCTTGGGCGTCCCCGTGGTGCCGCCGGTGTAGTAGATCGCGGCCAGGGCGTCGCCACCGCGACGCGCGTCCTCGACCGGATCGTGTGCACCGATGAGGTCCTCGAAACCGTGCACCCCGTCGGGCGTGGCCCGCTCGCCGGCATGGATGTAGGCCCGCACGCTCGGCGCCAGGACACGCAGTTCGTCCACCATGTCCAGGAATGCGTCCCCGACAACCAGCACGACGGATCCGCAGTCCTGGAGCGAGAACGCGATCTCTCGTGCGCTCCAGCGGGTGTTGACCGGCACGGCGACCGCGTCGGCCCATGGGGCCGCGAAGAGTACGTCGTGGTAGTCATCGCAGTTCTGGGCGAGGATCGCCACCCGATCGCCGCTCTGCACGCCAAGGCCCTTCAGCGCCGCGGCCAACCGGGCGACCCGATCCGCACTCTGCGTCCACGTGCGTACGCGTTCCCCAAAGATCGTGGCCGGCAGATCGGGTGTCTGCTGCACGGCTCTGTGCAACGCTTGCGTCAAGTACATGGTTAGTTTCCATTTCGCTCAATGTCGAAGGCCTATTAGGCTCTGGCCTGCAATATTGCAGCTTGACATTAGCATTAATTTCGTTACCTTAGTCACAGTGGCGTATCCGGGGTCATCCCGAAGTGAGCGCCGCAGAGGCAGCCGGAGCGGGATGACCGAACGATGGGCACACCTCCACAGACCCGTGCGAGAAAGGTACGAAGATGACTCAGACGCTGACGCCAGATGCCGCGACAGGCAGTTCCAGGCTGGCTGATTACCTCCAGCGCGTCCGTTCCATCACCCCGCTCATCCGGGCCGAGGCCGAGAGCATGGAGCGAGCGCAGACGCTGAGCGATGCCGTTCGCGATGCGATCGCCGAACAAAACCTGCACCGTCTGCTGGTCCCGACCGAACTGGGCGGCGGCGGCCTGCTGCCGAGCGAGGGCCTGCGCGTCTACGAAGCGATGGCCAAGGCCGACGCGTCGACCGCATGGGCGTTCATGGCGACCTCGTGGTCCACCGCCGAGGTGCTCGGCTACCTCAAGCCCGAGGTGGCCAAGGACCTCATGAGCCGGGACGAGGACTTCCGCGTCGCCGGTCAACTGCTCCCCCGTTACCCGGCCAAGCAGGTGGAAGGCGGTCTGATCGTCGAGGGCAACTTCGCCTTCGCCAGCGGATCCGACCACGCCACCTGGATCGGGGCCGGCGTGTTCGTCGCCGATGAGGACGGCAACGCGATCCTCGGTGAGGACGGGCAGCCGCAGCCTCGCGTGGCCATGTTCCCCAAGGCCGAGATCGACCTCAAACAGAACTGGGATGTCTGGGGCCTCGGCGCCACCGGCAGCCACGACTACCGGGTCGACAAGGTGTTCGCGCCCAACGAGCACACCATCGTCACCTTCGGCGGCACGCCCTACCGGTCGGAGACGATGTACAAGTTGTCCAACGAGTTCGTCGGCCCGCTGCCGCACGTCCCGGTCGTGCTCGGTATCGCCACCCGCGCACTGGAATTGCTTGCCTCATTGGCCGTCACCAAGTTCCGGCCCAATTACGGGGGCCCGATCGGCGAAGCCGACATCTTCAAGCTCGAGTTCGCCCGGATGGAAGCCCTGCTGCATGCCGTTCGACTGTCGTTCTACGACCTCGTCGAGTCGGCCGAAGCCACCGTGAACGCCGGCCACACCCGTACCACCGAACAGATGGCCCGGATGCGCCAGCAGCTGTCCTGGAGCCACGAGGCCATGGACAGCATCGTCGGCTTCGCCCACCGTTGGAGCGGCAGCCAGAGCATCGGCCGCACCAGCACGCTGGGCCGGTATGTGCGCGATATGCAGGTGGCCACCCAGCATCTGCTGGTGGACCCGAAGTGGTTGGCGGATGCGGCGACCGATCTGCTGCCGATCTATGCCAAGGCCGGAACCGACGCCTGATCTCCCCGTTAAACGGAAGGCGCCCAATCACTTCGGTGATTGGGCGCCTTCTTTGTTCGGCTTCGGTCAGCGTTCAGTCATCGCCGGAGCCGGCATCGGCAGTCGGCTTGGTAGCCGAGGCAGGCCGGGTTGCTTTGATACCCAACCGCGACTTCACGGCCTGTGCGGTGGCAGCCAGCTTGGACTTGACGGCATCCTTCGTGACGGCCGTCCGGGCCTTCACGGTGTTCTTCTCCGCCGAGCCCTTCTTGACATTGAACTTGGGCTTCGCGGTGGTCGCCGTGCCTGAATCTGTGGCAGCGGTCGGCTCACCTTGGGTGGCACCAACTTTGGCGAGCTCCTTCACCACAGCCACCCGCTGCGCCTCGACTGCGGGCACCTCGGCAACCTCGGGTGCGATCCGCGAGGCCGGGGCGATGTTGTGTACCGCCTTGTCGAGTCGCTCGATGGCCTCGGCGGTCACCGCGCGATTGAACTTGAGCAGCGAGAAGCCGGCACCGTTGATGCCCCGGTTGAGAGCTGTCGCGATGGCCACCGGATCATGCGTGGCGAACGATGCTCCGATCGACTCCGCCTCGGCCTGGAGCTGACGCGACAGCGTCCGGATCTGGAGTTTGACCTCGGCGCCGAAGGTGCGCTCGGGACTGAACTCCTGGCCGTTCCAGTTCACCAGCGTCCAGCCGTCCTCGGGGTTGCCCTCGACCACGACATACCCGGTGTTGCTCAACGACTGCCGCATCAGGTCCAGCTTCTGCGCCGCAGTGAGATTGTCGACGTTCATGAACGTCCAGAACATGATGGCGGCGCCGTGGGAGAACACAATGGCGTTGCGGTCGCCGTTGTCGTACATGGTTTGCACAGCCCCGTCCATCCGGGCGTCGAACTCGTTCCCGTCAATCGAACCCGGGAGCCGGACGTCACGGTTTCCCTGGAGCGCCCAGGCCAGCGGTGCCAGCATGTAACCGCTGCCCGCCTCGCTTTCCGGCGTGCCCTCGTAGATGCCCGCCTCGATCTCCTGGAGACCGGGCAGCACCTGGATGGGCAGACCCAGATACCGCGACATCGGAGCGGCGGTCAGTTGAGTCCGCACCATGGTCGAGGCGTAGATGGCGTCGTAGTTGTTGTCACCGAGGGTTCCGACCAGCGCTTCCGCCTGCTGCTGGCCCTTCGGGCTGAGCACCGGGCCCGGCGTCGACGAATCGATGCTGCCCGAGGCGTTTCCGAGCGACTCGCCGTGCCGCACGAACGTCACCCTCATCAACTCGGCTGCCGCCGCCGGGATCGCCGCTCCGACCAAGAGGGCGAACGCCGCGACGGCAGAGGCCAGCCATATCGCGTATTTTCGTCTCGCCGGCGTTGTATCGGATGCACTGTTCACGTAGTTGTCCTTTCGAGGATGGAGCGCAAATCAATTCGTCAGTTCCCACCGACGTGACGACGTGCAGCGCAAAGCCAGTGCGTCGTGACGGACGCACTGGGTCAGCGATCGAAATGGCTTGGTGTGCCTACCGGCCGAAGTGCTTACCGAGGAACGATCCGGCCTCGTCGGCCGCCTGGATACCCTCCGGGAGAATCGACGAGAACAGCGGCCAGACGTGAACCATGTCCTCGTACAAGGACACCGCCGCGGTGCCGCCGCCTGCGGTGATGGCGGTGGCGGCACGCAGGGAGTCGTCTAGCAGCACCTCGTTGGACCCGACCATGAACAGCGCGGGCGGAAGTCCGCCCAGCTCGGCGAACACCGGCGAGGCGAGCGGGTCCTGCGGATCGTGGCCCTGCAGATAGGCCTCCCGCAGATTGGCGATCGAACCCCGCGATACCGCAACGTCTTTGCCGTCGTACAGGTCCACGCTCGCGCCACTTGCGGTGAAGTCGAGCAGCGGTGAGATGAACACTGCCGCCGCGGGCAGCGGCAGGTTCTGGTCCCGCAACACGGTCAGGGCCGCCAGCGTCAGCCCGCCACCCGCGGAGTCACCACCGACAGCGACGTTGTCCGCACCATAGGTCGAGACCAGGTCGGTGATCGCGGCGACGCCGTCGTCGACCGCGGCCGGAAACTTGTTCTCCGGCGCCCGCCGGTAATCCGGCAGCACGACGGTGACCCCGGACGCACGCGACAGCGTGTGGCCCAGTTCCTGGAAGCCCTTGGCGCTGCCCAGGACATACCCGCCGCCATGGAACCAGATGAGCACCTTGTCCCGGGTGGCACCGGCGGCGGTCACGGAGAGCGTCGGAATTCCACCGGCCTCGCCCTCGACGGGCTCGACATCGGCGGGCAGCTCGAACTGCAGCAGCAGATCGTCGTAGGCCTTCCGCAGGTCGTCCACCGTGGCCGTCGCCGCGTCCGGGAACCCGTTCACATACATCTCCTCGACGCGCGCCAACGCCTCGGTCTTCGCCATCGGATCCTCCGAAATCAACTCGACATGCAAGCCTGGCCCCATCGCCGGACTGATCGAATGCTACATAGTCATTGCTAACTTTTAGAGCTTTTTCCTGCATATTCTGATCAATCTTGGAATCCGCTACCATAATCAAGGTTCACACATCACGTTCGAAGGGCAACAGCAATGACCCTGGTCTCCAGCGACGACGCTCCAGGCACCGGACAGCTCGATCGGCTGTTGAATCCCAAGACCATCGCCGTCGTCGGGCTCAGCGACAAGTCGCCGGTGGCGGAGTTCATCGCCCCCACCCTCAACAGCGCGGCCGAGGTCCACTTTGTCCATCCGACCGCCGAGACGGTGCTGGGGATGCCCGCGCACCGATCGATCAGTGACATCGCCGGGCCCATCGATGCCGTCCTCTCGGTGATGTCGGCCGAACGCACCGTGGCGCTCGCCGAGGAATGCGCGACCCTGGACTGCGGCGGACTGGTCGTCTACGCGGCGGGATTCTCCGAGCTCGGCGATGAGGGCGCGGACTACCAGCAGCGCCTGGTAGATGCCGCGAAGCGCGGGAACATGGCCGTGATCGGCCCGAACAGCCTGGGCTACATCAGTATTCCCCGCAGCCTGCACCTGACCGCCTCGGCCGATTACCACCCCGCGCCCGGCGGTGTGTCGATCGTGTCGCACAGCGGCGCGATGATCGGCGGGATCGCCATCGCCGCACACGCCCGCTCCGGCGTCGGAATCTCGCGGCTCATCTCGGCCGGCAACGAGGCCACCACCGACATGGCCGACTACCTCGATTTCCTTGCCACCGACCCGGATACCACCGCGATCGGCCTTGTTGTCGAGGGGATCCGCCGCCCGGCCGCGTTCTCCGCAGCCGCCCGCCGCTGCATCGCCGCGGGCAAGCCGATCGTCGCGGTCAAACTCGCCCGCAACGCGCGCACCCAGCAGATGGCGGCCTCCCACACCGGAGCACTGGCCGGGAACGCCTGGGCCTACGACGTCACGTTCCGCCAGCTGGGGATCCAGCTCGCCTTCGATCTCGAGGAACTCGTCGACCGGCTCTCGGTCGTCAGCCAGCTCGATCCAGCGCTGCGCAAACCGGTGCAGCGGATCGGCGTGGTGGCCGGCACCGGCGGCTTCGCGTCGCTGGCGTTCGACGTGGCCGAGGCGGAGGGGCTCACGCTTCCGCCACTGGACAGCCTCGCCGACTGGGTCGCGTCCACCATCCCCGGGATCACCGTGCCAAATCCCCTGGACACCACCGGGTTCGGCGCCACCTTCTGGACCGACATCGTCGAGAAGTACGTCGGCTCAGACGAACTCGATGCCGTGGTGTTCGTCAACATGTGGAGCGACTCCCCGCTGTACCGCCGGCTCATCGACGATGTGGCCGCGGCCGCCCGCCGTCACCGCAAGCCGGTCGCGATCGCCGCAGGCGCCGGTGACGTCGGCACGTTCGCCACCGAGGTGATCGGCGACGACGGAGCCGTCGCACTCGGCTACGGAATCCGGGGAACCCTGCGCGGCCTGCACACCCTGGGTACCTTCGCGCGAGACCGCCAGACGATGCGCGGCGCTGTCGAAGCACCCGCACCCATCCCGTGCCCCTCGACACCGGTGACCGATGCCGGTGGCAGCCGGTTCCTGCCATTCACCGAAATCATGGCGCTACTACAGCGTTTCAACGTTCCCACCGCCCCCTTCGCGGTGATCGCCGGTACGGACGCCGTCGTCGGCCCAACGTTCCCCGGCCCGTATGCCGTCAAGCTCGCCGATGTGGCGCACCGAACCGAACTGGGCGCGGTCGCGCTGAACGTCTCGCCGGCAGAACTGGTGGACGCGGTGGCCCGGATGCGCGATATCGCCGCGCAACACAGTGTCGCACCCACAGTGGCCGTCCAGCCGATGACCCCGTCCCGCGGTGAACTGCTGATCGGGATCGACGGGCGCAGTGAACTGGGTCCGATGGTGATGCTGGGCCTGGGCGGCGTTTTCGTCGAGGTGCTGCAGCGGGTCGGCGGCCGCCCGGCACCGCTGACCAAGGCCGATGCCGAAGCACTCATCGAGGAGTTCCGGGACCTGCGCTTGCTGCACGGCTTCCGCGGCGCGGCGCCGTGGCATCTCGATCAGCTCGCGGACACCCTGGTGGGGCTGGGCAATCTGGCCGCCGCCGGCCACGACTGGATCGAATCTCTCGACGTCAACCCGCTTTTGGTGACTGATCAGGGGCTCGTGGCCGTGGACGCGTTGTGCATCGTGCGCGAGCCATAGCCGCTGTCTACGCCGAGGATTGTGGTCAACAGGTGGCTTTGATCCTCGGCGTAGGCGGTTATCCACAGATCCCGCAACGGCCCTAGTCACCACAGGCCCGCTCCGCCAGGATCGAACACGTGGATATCGCCGAGTTACTGAGCCAACAGGCCGGGGTCATCTCGCGTCGACAGGTTCTCGCGGCGGGCCTGCCCAACCACCACATCCGCCGCATGCTCAGGCGCCGGGAGTGGGCGCGCGTCCACAACGGCGTCTACGTCGACCACACCGGACCGTTGACCTGGACGCAACGAGCCTGGGCCGCAGTGCTGTACGCCGCGCCCGCGGCGCTCTGCCTGGAATCAGCGTTGTCTGAGCAAGGTTCGGTGATTCACGTCGGCGTCGCCCGCGGGCGCGCGATGCTGGTCGAACCGGACGGTGTCCGCATCCACCACCTCGCCCACTTGGACGAGCGAACACTGTGGCACGTCGGCCCGCCGCGGCAACGGCTCGAGGACGCTGCACTCGATGTGGCCTGCCGCGCACGCTCGGAATTCGAGGCGATTGCCTTGCTGGCCAACGTCTGCCAGTCCCGGCGCACCACCGCGGCCCGGCTGCTGCGGGCCCTCGACGCCCGCCGGCGGCTTCGGCGTCGACGCTGGCTGCGGGCCCTCCTGATCGATATCGCCGAGGGCACCTGCTCGGTGCTCGAACACGCCTACCTGCATCGAGTGGAGCGGGCCCATGGTCTGCCCCGCGCTGTTCGGCAACACCGTTCGGCGTCCTCGGTCGGCGTGTGCTACCGCGACACCCAATACGGACAGCGCCTGATCGTCGAACTCGACGGGCGACTGTTCCACGACACGGCCACCGCGCGGAACCGGGATTTGGAGCGTGATCTCGACGCCGCCGTCGACGGGCGGGCGACCGTTCGGCTCGGCTATCAACAGGTGCTCGACCGTGCGTGCGACACCGCAGCCAAGCTGGCGCAAGTGATGCACGGGCACGGCATCGAGGCCACCGGTCACCCGTGCGGGCCGCGGTGTACGTTCGGCAAACTCGATCTCGCGGCGTGATCGCCGCCTACGCCGAGGGTTGAAGTCACCAGGTGGCCGCAATCCTCGGCGCAGTGTCGATCACAACTCAGAACGCCGCTTCATCGAGCTCCATGACGAAATCGTCCACCCGCAGGGCTGCCTCGCGCTGAGCCGCAACGGTGGGCAGCACCTCGCGGACGAAGAACCGTGCCGCGGCCACCTTGCCCTGATAGAAGGACACGTCGGATGAACCCGGATCGGCATCCAGTGCGCGCAGGGCGACCTCGGCGCCGCGCAGCAGCAGCCAGGCCAGCACCACATCGCCCAGCGTGTAGAGCAACCGTGTCGCATTGAGACCGACCCGGTAGATCTGCTCGGCATTGTCCTTGGACGCGGCGAGATCACTGGTCATCTTCTCGACGATCGCCTCCACGTCAGCGACCCCGGTGCCGAGCAGTTCCCGCTCAGTCGTGAGCTCGGCCGGGCCCGCCGCCGCCACGCTCTTGATCTCGCCCAGCACATGCGTAAGCGCGCGGCTCCGATCGCGAATGACCTTGCGGAAGAACAGGTCCTGAGCCTGGATGGCGGTGGTGCCCTCATACACCGTGTCGATCTTGGCGTCGCGGACATACTGTTCGATCGGGTATTCGCGCAGGTAACCCGAACCGCCATAGGTCTGCAGCGATTCGGTCCCCAGCAGCACCCAGGCCCGTTCCGAACCGTAGCCCTTGACGATCGGGAGCAGCAGATCGTTGACCGCCTCGGCCAGTACGGTGCCCTCTCCGGCGGCGGTCTTGATCGCGATCTCGTCCTGCCAGGACGCGGTGTACAGGATCAGCGAGCGCAATCCCTCGGCGAACGCCTTCTGAGTGAGCAGTGACCGCCGCACGTCCGGGTGGTGGGTGATCGTCACGCGCGGCGCTGCCCTGTCCGAACTCTGCGCGAGATCGGAGCCCTGGACACGCTGTTTCGCGTAGTCCAGGGCGTTGAGGTAGCCGCTGGAGAGGGTGGCGATGGCCTTGCTGCCGACCATCATCCGGGCATCTTCGATGACGTCGAACATCTGGGTGATGCCGTCGTGCACCTCACCGAGCAGCCAGCCTCGCGCCGGGATGTCCTCGCCGAACGTCAGCTCGCACGTGGTGGACACGTTCAAGCCCATCTTCTTCTCGACGTTGGTCGTATAGGCGCCGTTGCGCTCACCGGTGAGCTCGCCGGTCTCCAGATCGAAGTGGAACTTCGGCACGAGGAACAGGCTGAGCCCCTTGGTGCCGGGCCCACCGACGCCGTCGACCCCGGCCGGTCGCGCCAGCACCAGGTGCAGGATGTTGTCGGCCAAATCGTGTTCGGCCGCGGTGATGAACCGCTTGACTCCGGAGATGTTCCAGCTGCCGTCGCCGTTGGGGACGGCGCGGGTCCGTCCGGCGCCCACGTCGGAACCGGCGTCGGGCTCGGTCAATACCATCGTTGCGCCCCAACGATTGTCGATGGCGAACTGAGCGATCTTGCGGTCGCGTTCGGTGCCGTGCTTCCACACCACGCGCGCTGCCGTCGGGACTCCGACGTAGGTCCACAGTGCCGGATTGGCCCCCTGGACGAACTCCGCCAGCGCCCAATTGAGTGAACTCGGCGCGTTGGTGCCGCCGAGCTCGGGCAGCACCCGCAGCCGCCACCATTCGGCGTCCATCCAGGTCTTGTAGGTGGCCGCGAACGCAGGCGTGACCGTCACGGACTTGGCGGCCGCGTCGTACACCGGCGGGTTGCGGTCGGCCTCCTCGAAGGACTCGGCGAGATCCTCCCGCGCGAGCCGGTCGACCTCTCGCAGGATGAACTTCGCCGTGTCGAGGTCGACGTCCGCGTACGGCTCTACACCGAAGATCCGCTCGCGTTCCAGCAGTTCAAAGAGGTTGAACTCGATGTCACGCAGATTGCTCTTGTAATGGCCCATGGCGGTTGCCTCTCACCTTGTGTCGACCTACATGGCGGCCGGAAACGAATCGCTGGACGGTCAAAAGACCCACGACGGAGGAATCAGTGAACTGTAACTCCGGCAATCACTCGGGTCAATAATGTTATATCCGGCGTCAATGCCGGTTATAGTTAATCATGAATATGGTTCATACGGCCAACAATGGTGCCGGCCGGTTCGTCACGGCAACGGCACGGCCGGGGTTGATTCGCAGGGTGAATGCGAAACTGGACACATGACCCGTCCGATGGGAAAGAGTGAGATGCCAAGAGCGACGGCGGCTCGTGCGGAGACCGTCAAGGCGACTCTGCGCTCATCCGCGCGGGGTGGTCACCGCACCGAGCAGGTCGCCCGCGCTGCCGCTGACCTGTTCCAGGAATTCGGCTACCAGAACGTCAGCATCGACCGGATCGGCGCGGCCGTCGGGCTCACCGGCCCTGCCGTGTATCGGCATTTCAAGGGCAAGCACGAGATCCTGGTGCACGCGCTGATGACCCAGGTGCGGCTCGCCGAGCAATTGCACACCGTCGCAAACGAGCAGGGCACGACCGGCGAGGAGAGGCTGCAGCTGCTGCTCGCCGGTTTCGGGGATCTCACGGCCAACGGCAACGAGGCCACCCTGTGGCGACGCGAGCAACGCCACCTCGAACCCGCCGAGCGCGAGGTTTTCCGCCGCTACTTCACCGAGAACCAGGACCGCATCAGCGCCCAGATCACAGCGGTGAAGCCCGAGATCGGCGAGTATGACGCAGAACTACTCGGGTTCGCCGTGCTGGCAATGTATTCCAACACTCCCGATGTCCGGGGCACACTGTCCGCGGACCGGTTGCAGGAGATTCAGACGGCGGTGGCATGGGCGATCATCGAATGTCCGCTGCCCCATTCCGACCCGCACGCGGCGCCGGACCCGGCCCCTGTCTACCGTCAGCCGGCCGGCCGCCGGGAACGCATCATCGATGCCGCCGCCCGGTTGTTCAACGAACGCGGCTTCTACGACGTGCACATCGACGACATCGCGAAAGCCTCGGAGATGTCCACAGCCACTTTGTATCAGCATGTGGCCAGCAAGACCGAGGTGCTGCGGGCCGTCCTGGAACGGGGCGCCGAAGGCCTGCTCTACGTGACCTCCGATGCGCTCGCCTACGCGTCCACCCCCGAAGAGACCCTGGACGCGCTCATCGAGACCTACATCCGCCAGGCAGTGGGACCGTACGGCCGGATCATGCACATCCTCGCCGCCGATCTGCTGTATCTGCCTGATGAGGAACAACAGTCGCTGCGCAACGCCCAACGGGAATACGTCGCGGAATGGGTCGAGGCGATCGAATCCCTCGCCGACGGACTGTCCACCTCCGATGCCCGCGCACTCGCGCAGGCTGCCATCGCGGTGGTCACCGACGTGACACAGAATCCCAGTCTCCGCCAGCGATCGAAGATCGCCGAGGAACTCACCGCGTTGGTCCGCGCGATGGTGCTGCCACCCGGTTTGACGTCGGCCTGACCGGTCTCCCGCCCGTCGCGGTGGCACCAACCCTTGCCACCACAACCACCACCGACAAACTAGCTCGGCAGACCCTGACGCAGGCCCGGGGAGATCTCAGCCTGGATGTCGGCAGTGCTGAACTCGGCCACCGCGGCGGCGATTCTCGGGTCGATTCCGTCGGCATATGCCGCGGCCAGCCCCTCACCGATCGTTGCGCGCAGGGCCCGCAGTGCGACGAGATCGCCTGCCTGCTGCGCGGGTTCGGACACCTCCGACGCCTGACCGAGCGCTGCGGCCAACGCCTGCGTCCGCGCCGCAGCCGCCCCCAGCGGTACCCGATCCCAGGCCAGGCGCGCCTGCAGGCTGTCCAGCATCTCGACCACAGAGAGCAATTCAGCTCGGGCGCTTCCCGATTCGACTCCAGGAAGCACACGGTCCACCAAAGTCTGCCGGATGGTTTCGTGCACCTTGTCCAGAGCGAGTCCGTAGACCGTCATCTCAGAGTCCCCATTCTCCGTCGCGCAGCATCTGATTGAGCCATCCGAGGCTGTAATAGACGCTGTGCGCCATGTTCGCATAGCGAAGCTCGGGCCGATCCCCGCGCTCGAAGATGGCCACGGCCTGCAGACATCCGATGGCGCTCTTGGCCAGGGACTGCACCGCCCACCAGGTCAGGCTGGCCTGATCAGGGCGCCAGCCGGCCGCGGCGGCGTACTCGTCGAGGAAGTCATCGACGCCGAGCAGCTTGCAGGCCAGCGGCGAGCGCCCACGGGAGGTGCGTTGAAAGAACCAGGCCAGGTCGGCCACCGGATCGCTGAAATGCGCGGTTTCCCAGTCGAGTACCCCGACAAGTGCGCCGTCACCCGGGTTGACCACCAGGTTGCCGACCCGGAAATCGTTGTGCACCAGAGCCACTCGGCCCGAAACCTGATCGGCTCGATAATCCAGCCAGGCCAGCGCCAGATCCAGGACCGGAATCCGGATGCTCGCCACCTCGTCGTACGTCTTGCGCCACTGGTCGTTCTCGACGCGTCCGGTATCGCCGGGCGCCGGCGGCGGGTCCAGCTCGGTCAGATCCAGCGAGGCCGGACTGGCCGCATGCAGGGTGGCCATCTCCCGGGCCACCCGCCGTCCCAGCGCGGCCCGATCGCCGGGATCGGTGATCATCCGAGTCACGGTGTGCGGCATCGGCACAACACCGGACAGCCGCTCCATCACGAAGAAACCGCGGTTGCCCGGTTCGCCGTCCCGGTGGGCGACCACCCCGGGCACCGGCAGGCCGAGGCGCGCGGTGGCGTGCAACAGGGCGACCTCACGCGCCACGTCGTAGCTGCCGACGATCCCGCTCACCGGTTCCCGCTTGACGGCGAACGCCGCTGTCCGGTCGCCGGAATCCCAGGACGCAGTGATCAGGTACGTCTCCCACGAGTTGCCCTCGCTGCGCTGGTCCACCTCGACCAGTTCCACCGGGCTTCCGCCGGCCACCTGTGCGCTGAGCACGCCGGCGAGTTCGGCGAGGAACTCCGAGTTCTCGCTCATGCTTTGCTTCCTCTCCACCGACGACTAGACCACGCTGACCGAGCGGCCGCCACCATCCACGGTGATCCGCTGGCCGGTGACATATTCCGCATCGGCCGACACCAGGAAGGCCACCGCACCGGCGATGTCGGCGGGCGTGCAGACCCGGCCGAACGGGTACGACGCGGCGATATCCTCCATCGAGCCGCCCCCGGTGGCCGCCTTCACCAGGCGCCGTCCCATATCGGTTTCCACCAGACCCGGCGCCACGATATTGGCCCGGATGCCGTGCACCCGTTCTTCCCGGGCCAGCGTGCGCACGCACATCTCCATGGCGGCCTTGGCCATCGTGTACGGGGCAGAGTTCTCCGGGGCCTCGCCGACGGTACTGCTGGAGATCATCACCACGTCACCACGCCCGGCCGCCCGCATGTCCGGCAGCACGCGCTGGATCAGATGAATCGGCCCCAGCGTGTGGACCTGAAGCAACGACAGGAAGTCGGCACCCGGTGTGTCGCCGACACTCTGGCCCTTGCTGGCGGTCCCCGCATTGCTCACCACGATGTCGACCGGACCGAGGTCGGCGCGCACGGCTTGGACCATCGCATCGACGGCGGCGGCATCGTTGATCGCCGCGCCGTACGCCTTGGCGCGTCCGCCCGCCGAGACGATCTCGGCGACCACCTCGTCGGCGGCGTCGGCGTCGCGGCGATAGTTCACCGCGACGGCCGCGCCGTCGGCGGCCAGGCGCAGCGCGATACCGCGACCCACACCTCGAGAACTGCCGGTCACCACTGCAACTCGCCCGTTCAATCGGGACATCAACCCACCACCGCTCGCCCGACGAGGTCCTTCATGACCTCGTTCGATCCGCCATAGATTCGCTGGATGCGCGCATCGCGCCACATCCGGGCGATCGGATACTCCTCCATGTAGCCGTAGCCACCGAACATCTGCAGCACCCGGTCGAGGACCTCCCACTGCAGTTCGGTCGCCTTGTACTTCGCGCCGGCCGCCTCGGCGGCGGTCAGCTCGCCGTCGTTGAGCGCCACCACACAGCGGTCGACATACTCGCTCAGCACCTCGATGTCGGTGTGCATCTCCGCGATCTGCATCCGCACCGACTGCAGCTGCGCCAGCGGTCCGCCGAAGGCATTGCGCTGGCGGACATGGTCGAGACCGAGTGCCAACGCGTGCCGGGCCGAGGCCACCGCGGCCACGGCGATCGAGAGCCGTTCGCGGGGCAGATTGGCGATCGCGCAGCCGAATCCGCGTCCGGGCTCACCGATGATGTTGGACACCGGAACCCGGCACTCCTCGAAGAACAGTTCCGCGGTGTCCTGCGCCTTGCGGCCGATCTTGTGCATCGGCCGGCCCCGTTCGAATCCCGGGGTGCCGTTCTCGACCGCGACGAACGTCGTGCCGCGGCCTTCTCGTTCACCGGTGCGCACCAGAACGATCGCCAGATCGCAGGTCGCACCACTGGTGATGAAAGTCTTCTGCCCGTTGAGCACCAGATGATCGCCGTCGCGGCGGGCACTGGCCTTGATGGCAGCCAGATCCGACCCCGCACCCGGCTCGGTCAAGCCCAGTGCGGTCACACATTCGCCCCGGGTGAATGCCGGCAGCCACCGTTGCTGTTGCTCGGGCGTGGCGAGGTCGCGCAGGTACGGCACGATGATGTCGTTCTGCATCGAGAACAGGTCACCGGCCATCCCGGACGCGACGATCTCCTCGGTCATCACCGCGTTGTAACGGAAGTCCTCGATGCCCAGGCCGCCGAACTCGGTACCGAATTCGAATCCGAGGAATCCGTTCTCGCCGGCCGCACGGATGAACTGACGGTCCACCGTGCCGGCGTCTTCCCATGCCTCGACATGGGGTACCGCACTGTGATCGATGAACGCGCGGAACGCCTTACGGAATGCCTCGTGTTCCTCGGTGTAGAGCGTTCTACGCACTCGAGGTTTCCTTCCAATACTGATCGCGCAATGTGCGTTTGTAGAGCTTCCCGGTGGGCAACCGGGGCATCTCCTCGATGAAGTCGAACGACTTGGGACACTTGAACTTCGCCAGGTGCGCGAGGCAGAACTCGCGAAGCAGTTGGGCCAGTTCGGGGGTCCCGCCATTCGGATCGACGGGCTGGATGACCGCCTTGACCGCCTCGCCGAAATCCTCGTCAGGGATCCCGAACACCGCCGCGTCCATCACGTCGGGATGGGTGATCAGCAGGTTCTCGATCTCCTGGGGGTAGATGTTCACCCCGCCGGAGATGATGACGAACGCCTGCCGATCGGTGAGGAACAGATAGCCATCCTCGTTGAGGTAGCCGATGTCGCCGATTCTCGACATCGTTCCGCTCGAATCCTGGGCTTCGGCAGTCTTTTCCGGGTCGTTGAGGTATTCGAACGAGCTGTTGCCGCCGCGGAACCAGACCGTCCCGGGAACTCCCGGCGGGAGCTCATTTCCGTCATCGTCGCGGATGACGATCTCACCGAAGAACGCCTTGCCGACCGTGCCCGGGTTGGCCAGCCATTCTTCCGGCGTACAGCCGCAGGTGCCGTTGGCCTCGGTGCCGCCGTAGTACTCGTAGATCACCGGGCCCCACCAGTCGAGCATGTCCTGCTTGACCTGACGCGGGCAGGGCGCGGCTCCGTGCACCACGGCCTCGATCGACGAGTAGTCGTACTTGTCGCGAATCTCTTTCGGCAGCTTGAGCACTCGAGAGAACATGGTCGGCACCACCATCGTGTGGGTGACGTCGAACTCGTCGATCAGCGCCAGGAATGCCTCGGTGTCGAAACGCTCCATCACGATGTGAGTGGCGCCCAGGCGCAGACCGATGGAGATGCTGGACTGCGGCCCGGAGTGATACAGCGGAGCCGTCGACAGGAACGTCATCCCCTCGCGCATCCGGAACAGGCGCTTGCCCATCTCCTCGATGCCCAGTTGCTCCTGCGGGGGCACATCGGGTAGCTGACGCTTCACCGCTTTGGGTTTCCCGGTGGTGCCCGAGGAGTAGAACATCGGCGTGCCGAGTCGCTCGTCGTCCCCTGGCGTCGACGGATAGTCATCGATGGCCGCGGCGAAGTTCTGGAACGGCGCCGGCGGCGCCGCCATACCGACGAGCAGCCAATGCTCGACGTTCGGGCAGAGACCCGGAAGTTCGGCTGCGACATCGAATTTCGCCGCCGAGGTCACCACCAGTCTGGCGCCGCAGTCGTTGACGATGTAGGCGGCTTCCTCGACCGAGAGGAACGAGTTGATCGGCGTGTAGTACAGCCCGCACCGTTCGGCAGCCGACATCGTGACGATCATCTCGAGGTGATTCTCAGTGAAGATCGCGATGTGGTCGGTTCGCCGCAATCCGATGGCGCGGAAGTAGTTGGCGACCCGGTTGGCGCGTTCGTCCAACTGGCGGTACGTGAGGGTCTCACGGCTGACCGCCATGATCACCGCGGCGCGGTCAGGATTCTCCTGAACCTGATGTCCGGTATACATCGCTATTTGATCGGACGCAGGAATTCGGCAATGCCCCAGCCACCCTGCCCGTTGGCGTAGCGGACGGACATCTGACCCATGCGCGCGGCGCGGTCGGCCGTGCGCTGCGTGACGGGGACGAAATGGTTGATGCTGCCGTCCAGCACCATGGCCGGCAGACCGTCGGCGGTGATCACCGAGGTGTTGCGACCGGAATACGTTGCCTCGCCGGCATAGTCGGTGTACACGGTGTAGTCCCGGATCGGGTGGAAGACGCCGTCCGGGGTGACGACCACACCGCCGGAAACCCGTTCGCCATTCGGCTCGAATTCTCCGTAGGCGGTGATCGCGGTCCCGTCGATCAACCACGCAGCCAGCCACTCACCGGTGTAGGACGCCCACTCCCGCGGACCCCACGAATGGTCGCGGAAGGAGGTGGCACGGTCGATGTTCCAGGTCGTCGACCCGAGCTGCACCGAACCGCTGACGTGCCCGAACTGCTCGTAGTGATCGGTGGCGATCTGAGAGCTTCCCGGCGTGCAGTCGCCGCCCTCGGCGATCGTGAACATCGGCACCGAGGCCTCGAACGTCAGCGAGATCTCGCACTCGACCGACGGCGAGTTCTTCAGCGCCTGCCGACCGCGGTCGGCCAGCAGCGACGGCATGCTGATCAGCGCGACGGTGTTGCGGTAGTTGACCTCCCAGGTCCGGGTCGCGTCCCTGGGCGCGATGTCGAGACCCTGGGTGGACCACCGGTCGTTGGACTCATTGGGCTGGCGACCGGCGCGCAGGGCGATCCGGCCACCGGGCAGCGTCAACTGCACCGTGGCCTCGGAGTAGCCCATGGTGGGCCGGTTCCCGATCCGCATGAGCGCGCTGACTTCGCTGACCGGGTCGACGAAGTTGACGTACACGCTCTCGTTGTAGTTGGCGATTCCCGCTGGATCGTGGGTGAATTCGGCGTCCGTGCCGTACTGACATGCGGTGAATGGTGCTGAGGTGGCTGAGCTGTCCATGAGAACCTTGTCCTTGAGGTCGCGGTGCGGTTCAGAAGTGATCGGCGGGATGATCGTCCAGCGGCGGAAATACGGCGGGCCGACGTTCCAGGAATGACACGACGCCTTCGTGCACATCCTCCGAACGCAGCCGACTGGCATAGACCCGCGACTCGTCCTCGGCGGCCGACCGTGGTGTCGCATGTCCCCAGCTGCGGCCCAGGAGCCGGCGCGCCAGCGCGACCGAGGTCGGTGAGGTCTCGGTGACGAACACCCGGGCGTAAGCCATCGCCTCGTCCAACACGGCGTCCGGCGCGACGACCCGGGTCAGCAACCCGGCCTCATAGGCTTCAGCGGCGTCGAACACTCGTCCACTGAGTACCCAATCGGTCGCCCGGGTCAAGCCCACCAGCCGCGGCAGGAACCACGACGAGGCGCTCTCGGGAACGACCCCGCGCCGGGTGAACACGAAACCGAACCGAGACCGCTGACCGGCGATCCGGACGTCGGTGGCGGCCATGATGGAAGCCCCGCCGCCGACGGCGTCGCCGTTGACAGCCGCGACGACGGGGGTGCGCATGTCGAACAGTCGCTCGCTGACCCGGCCACCCGGCTCGCGATAACCGGTCGGGGTATGCCCGTCCCGGTCCTCCTCGAGTGCCTCGAGCAGGGTGTCGGGTCCGGTGAGCTCGGCCCCGACGCAGAAGTGATCGCCCGCACCGGTCAGGACGACGGCGCGGACCGCGGGATCGCGGTCGGCAATGTCGAGCGCCTCCCACAGGTCACGCAACATCTGGTTACGCAACGCATTTCGGCGTTTCGGCGCATTGAACCGGATGACCGCGACGCCATCGTCGAAGCGGTAGTCGATCTCTTCGTAGGCCGGCGGTTGACGATGGCTCGCCGGTTCTTCGTTACTCACAGCCCGCCGCTGCACACCAGCGTCTGCGCGGTGATGTAGCTCGACTCCGGGGCGCACAGTAGGTACACGGCGCCGGCGGCCTCCTCGACGCTGCCACCGCGACCCAACGCGATCTGGGTGGTCGCGGCCTCGTACACCGCCGGGTTGACGCCGACCTTGATCTCACGGCCGTCGACGTCGATGGTTTTCTCCTCGGTGGTCACCGTGGTGAGCCGGGTGTTGATCACGCCGTAGGCGATGGCGTTGACGGTGACGTTGTAGCGGCCCCATTCCTTGGCCAGGGTCTTGGTCATGCCGATCAACCCGGCCTTCGCCGTGGAGTAGTTGACCTGGCCCGGGTTACCCTGCAGACCCGAAGTGGACGAGGTGTTCACGATGGCACGGCGCGACACCGGCCCGCCGTCGGCCTTCTCCTTCTTGGCCAGACCCGAGATGACCGGCTGCGCAGCCCGCAGAATGCGGAACGGCGCGGTCAGGTGCACGTCGATGATGTCGTCCCATTGCTGGTCGGTCATCTTCTGGACGACGTTGTCCCACGTGTATCCGGCGTTGTTGACAATGATGTCCAGGCCGCCGTAGGTGTCGACCGCGGTCGCGACGAAGCGGTCCGCGAAGTCCGCCGCGGTGACGCTGCCGACACAGGCGGTCGCCTGGCCGCCGGCGGCCTCGATCGCGGCGACGACCTCCTTGGCCGGTTCGGCGTCGAGGTCGTTGATGACGACACGAGCACCTTCTGCAGCGAGTTTTTCGGCGACCGCGCGGCCGATCCCGCGCCCCGATCCCGAAACCAGCGCGACCTTTCCATCAAGCCGTCCCGTCACAACCGCATCCTCTCGCTTCACTTCGATGATGTTGTGAACGATAACTTCATCCAGCTGATGCGTCAAGAAGACTTTGACCTGGCGTTTTAAACCGAAGGTAAATCATGAATATGACCCAAAAGGCTGAAGGAGGGTGTTCGCCGACCACGTCGCGCCGGGCAGAAGTCCTGACGCAATGCCGACCTGGACAGAGATCCGTCAAACAAGTCAGGCCCCTCGAAAGGGGCCTGACTCGCGGGTGATTCGAACCGAATTCCTACCCGATGTGCGCCACGCTCTCACCGTGCCGAGGTGCGGGCTCGACGGTGCCGCTGTTGCCGATGCTGTCGAGGTTGCGCTTCGAGGTCTCCGGCGCGAAGTAGGCAGCAATCAGCGTCAACACGGATGACGCCGAGATGTAGACCGCGACCGACGTCACCGAACCGGTCGTGTCCAACAGCGACGACGCGATCAGCGGCGCGAACCCACCGCCCACAACGCCGATGAGCATGTAACCCAGGGAGACGCCGGTGTAGCGGTAACTGGTGTCGAACAGCTCAGCGATGAAGGCTGCGAGAACGCCGTACATCGCGCCCTGGAACACCATCGCGACCGACACCGACAGCACCATCAGCGCAAAGTTGCCGGTACCCATCAGCGGATACACCGCGAAGGCCCACACCGCCATCCCGATGGCGCCGATGAAGAACGGAATACGGCGTCCCACCCGGTCGCTGAGGCGCCCGAAGTACAGAATCGACAGAAGTTGCACCACAGCGCCGACCGCGACGGCGTTGAGGACGGTCGCCTTCGAGATGTCGGTGTGCTGGGTCACGTAGGACAGCGAGAACACGTTGATCACGAAGTAGGCGACCTGCTGCCCCAGCCCGAGCAGCACGACGAGCAGGATCATCTTCGGTGCGTGACGCAACACCTGCAGGATCGGGGCCTTGACCTCTTTGTCTTTGAGTTGCTGCTGATTTCGGACGAAAACGGTGGATTCGATGATCTTCACCCGAATCAGCAGGCCCACCAACACCAGTGGCGCACTGAGCAAGAAGGGGATACGCCAGCCCCAGGACATGAACTGTTCCTCGGTCACGAGCGCGCTCACTGCCGCCAGAGTGGCCGTGGCCAAGAGAAAGCCCATGGGTGAGGCGGACTGCATCCAGCTGCCAGCACGCCCCCGGCTGTCCTCGGATTCGTCCTGCTCCACCACCATCAGCACGGCACCGCCCCATTCGCCGCCGAGGCCGATGCCCTGAATCAGGCGACACAACACCAACAGGATGGGGGCCCAGATGCCGATGGAGTCGTAGGTCGGCAGCAGGCCGATGGCCACGGTGGCGACACCCATCATCATGATGGTGGCGATCAGGGCCGCCTTGCGCCCGACCCGGTCACCGATGTGCCCGAAGATGATTCCACCGATGGGGCGGGCAGCGAACCCGACTCCGAATGTGGCCAGCGCCAAAAGAGTTCCGGCCGCCGGGTCCACGTCGGGGAAGAAGATCTTGCCGAACGCCAGCGCGGCGACGGCTCCGTAGATGTTGAAGTCGTACCACTCGATCGTGGTGCCGACCATGCTCGCGACGATCGTGCGTCGACGACGCGATTTCGCGGCCGCAGTGTCGGTGGCGGCAGCAGGAACTGAAGGGTTCATATGGTCCTCTGGTAGGTGCTGGTCATAGCGAAAATGCTAGGGCGGCAATATGGCTGCACCCATAGTCGCGGAGCAACGCGATCCAGCTCACACAGTGTGCGTCTGCACAATTGCGCACGCCTACGCAGGCTCATGACTTCAATAGGCACAGTTGCACCATGGCTTGCGCCCGAGGTGTGCGGAGGCTGATCCCGGTGGCGTCCTCGAACTTCCGGATCCGATTGAGCACCGTGTTGCGGTGGCAATAGAGTTTGGCGGCCGTGGCAGACACCGATCCGCTGTCGGCGAATACCAGCATGGTCTCGACCAGGAGGTCGCGGTCGTTCATCGCGACAAGCGGAGCTTCCACGTAGCTGCGCAGATCGTCGAACACGGTGCACAGCTGTGCAATCGACAACTGCGACCAGGAACGCCGGAGCGTGGTCCCCTCAACCCCCAGCTGCGCAAGCATCCTCACCGTCGTGGCGGACTGGAAACTGTTCTGTAACAGAACAGTTCGGGGTGCCACCGCCCCTGCCACGCCGGCCAGGACGTCGGCTGCCAGGGCCTCGTCATCGGGCCAGCGGCTGTGAGCAGACAGGAGGAACAGCGTGACGCCCTTGCTGGTGTGATCCAACGCCACCACACCGAAGCCTGCGAGCCGCCTGGTCACCGTCGAGATCGCGTCCTCGTCGGTGACGCCCATGACCCAGTAGGACGCCGTCTCGTCGAGGCCGAGTACCTCGGCTGCGCGGCGCACCACGGTGGGACTCGGACCCTCCGAGAACAAGTCGGAGAGACTTCGCTGTTGTTCGATGGCATCGGTGCGCGCCATCTGCAGGCGCTCATCGAGGTAGCCCCGTTGAATGGCACCGGCGAAATCGTCGACCACAGTCCACAGTTGACCGACGTGCATGGCGAGCACAGCCATGTCGCTGTCGTCGGCCAGACGCAACAACGCCGACCACGCAACGAGGAAGTCGTTTCGGACCGCCGCGCTCAGGTTCTCCAACGCGATGCCCTGGCGGGCGCGCAGCGCCCCGACTTGCGCCGGAAAGGCCATCAGCTCGGCGGACAGCGGCCTGGCCAACAGGCACCCGAGAAGATATCGGAACGCGTTGCGGGCGGCGTCTTTCAGATCGTGCTCATCCGGGACACCGTCGTAGTAGCGTGCGCCACCGTCGATCCGCTCGAGATACTCGGCCGCGAGTTCATCGTCGATGCCGGCGAGTCTCTCCAGGAGAACCTGCCACCGACCGTCGGCCTCCTCAGGGTCGGGCAACGGTCCCACTGGTCAACCCCAGGGTCCCGGCCAGGTCCAGCCCCCATCGCGGATTCAGCGGACCGGCCCCCACCATGGCAAGGCACGCCGCGAGCGTGACCGCCACCGAATCGACCACCGGGATGCCGATTTCGGCTCGGGCATCCTCGACGGCATCGGCACCGTGCAGATTGGTGCAGACGTAGGCGACCGCGTCGGGTCCGCTTTGGGCAACGAGCCTGGTGGGCGCCAGTAGCTCGTCGCCTCGTATCCGACCGATATCGGCGGTCTCGGTGAGACCAAAACCATGCGCCGCCGTCACGGTGATGCCCTCGTCGCGGTAGCACTCGCCGATCCGGGCATTCATATCGTCGGGGTAGGGCGTGACCAGGCCGATGTTGCGCACGCCCAGTGCCGTGAATGTCGCCAGGGTGGCCTGCGTGCTGGTGAGCGCCCGCACGCCGGTCTTTGTGGTGATGGCGTCGGTGATCGCCCGATCATGCGCGGTCCCCAGCCATGAACCCGCCGTTCCGTTGAAGGCGATCACATCGACGTTGGCCGTGGCCAGCAGGACTGCCGCCGCTTCCATCGCGGCCGTGTCGAACTGGGCGTCGGAGGTGCCGTCGAGCCCTACCCGGCCGACCGGAATGCGGGTGAAGTGGACACTGACGTCGGTCCGCTCCCCCAGCATCCGGTACGTCGTGGGTTCCAGGCAGGTGTTCGACGACGGCACGATCATCCCGATCCTCGCCACCCGCCACGCCGTCGGCCGCGGAAACTCAGACGGCACGGGTGATTCCGCCGTCGTTGGTGATCGTGGTTCCGTTCAAGTACGCGGCCCGAGGCGAGGCGAGGAACACGATCGAGTAGGCGATGTCGCGCGCGCTGGGGATGTAGGACAGCGGCAGGTTCTCCAGGTAGCGCTCCTCGGCTTCTTCGGGCGTGCAGCCCCAGTCCTTGGCGTTGGCAGCGAACTGTTTGACCAGACGCGCGGTCCGGACCGGGCCCGGGCAGACGGTGTTGATCATGACGCCTTGGGCACCGACCTGAAGTGACAACGACTTGCTGAAGTTCAGGATCGCGGCGTTGGCGGCCGCCCCGGGCATGTGGTACTCCAGCGCCTGCTTGCCGGAGTTCCCCGCGACGTTGACGATGCGTCCGTTGCCGTTCTTGAGGAGGTGCGGCAACGCCGCCCGGGTCATGCGGATGAATCCGAACAGTTTGAGGTTGATGTCGGCGACCCACTGTTCGTCGGTGAGGTCACCGAACCCACCGAAGGATGATGCGCCGGCGTTGTTGATCAGGATGTCCAGGCCGCCGAGTTCGTCGACGACGTTGGTGACGACCGAGTCGAATACCGTCTTGTCGCTGAGGTCGGCTGCCACGGACACGGCCTTGACGCCGGTCCTGGCCGCGATCGAGGTGCAGGCCTCGTCCAGCGCGTCCGCGCGACGGGCCACCAGTGCCACGTCGGCACCTTCTTCGGCCAGCAACTCCGCAGTGGCCAGCCCGATGCCGTCGCTGGCACCGGAGATCAGTGCCCGCATGCCGTGCAGTCCCAGGTCCATGTTGGTCTCCTATTTGTGGTTGTGGTTGTGGTTGCGCGTCAGCGGACGCGGTTGGCAGTGGCCGAGTCCAAGGCGCCGTCGAGCATGCGGGCCAGCGTCTCGGTGAGCAGATCCACACCGGTGCAAAGGTCTTCGTCCGAGGTGAATTCGGCCTCGGCGTGCGAGATGCCTTCCACGCTGGGAACGAACAGCATCACCGAAGGGACGATCTCCTTCATGTTGGTCGAGTCGTGGCCGGCGCGGGTCTGCACGAGCATGCTCGACATGCCGAGATCGTCGGCGACGGTGCGGGCCAGCTCCACCCCTTCCGGCTGGTAGTGGTGGCCGGGCCAGACGTGGGACTTGCGGTGCTCCACCTTGACCTTGGCCCGGATCTCGGCCTCGGCGATGCGCTTTCGCAGCGCGGCGTCGGCGGCGGCGAGCAACTCGTCGTTGTCAGAACGCAGGTCCAGGTGCATGTGGACCTCGCGCGGTACGACCACCGGAGAGTTGGGCAGCACGGTCAACTGCCCGCAGCTGGTGTGCAGCTCCTCGCCGAACTCGTCGGCGATGTCGCGAAGCGCCACCACGATCAGCGCCGCTCCGAGCAGCGCATCCTGGCGGTCGTCGATCGCCGTGGCGCCGGTGTGCCCCTGAGCGCCAACGACATTCAATTCGTACTTGTTGGCTGCCCAGGTGCGGTCCACCAACCCGATGGACACGTTGTGCTTCTCCAGTTCACGGCCCTGCTCGATATGGATCTCGGCGTAGGCGGCCAGCCGGCGGGTGACGTCACCGTCCGGGAACACATCCGTTTTCCCGATGCTGTTGATGGCGGTCAGTGCGTCCCGGACGGTGATGCCGTCCTGATCGGTGATGTTGAGCGTGTCTTCGAGATCCGCGGCGCCGGTGAAGACCGCACTGCCCATCAGCGAGGGCTTGAACCGAGAGCCTTCCTCGTTGAACCAGTCCACCACGGCGACGTTGTACATCGGCGCCACACCGGATTCAGCAGCCTGACGACGGATGCGGTCAGCGGCACTCGCACCGGCGAAAACGCCATAGGCGCCGTCGAACTTGCCTCCGCGCGGCTGGCTGTCGAGATGCGACCCGACCAAGACGTAGGGCGCGCCCGGCTGAAATTCCAACAACCCGAACAGATTCCCGACCCGGTCCACTTCCACCGTGAACCCACGCTGAATCAGCCACTGCGAGAGCCACTCCCGCATCTGTCCGTCCTCGGCGGTGGCGGCCTGCCGTTCAACACCGCCGGCCGGGGTGGCGCCGATGGCGGCCAATTCGGCCCAGGATTGCAGGAACTCACGGTCGCGACCGGCGTCGAGACGGATGCGCAGTCCGGCGTTGCTCTGTTGTGCGGTCAAGATTCTCCTCCAGGCACGTTGAATGAGCGTCGCAAATCTCCGGCGACGCGTGGGTTGTGACGGCGGGCCGTTTCAGGTCAGATCAGGTACTGGGACAGACCGCGTTTGAGATAGCTGCCGTGGCCTTTTCGCCCCAGGTACTGCCCACGGTCGACGACGACGGTGCCTCGCGAGAGCACGGTCTGCACGCCGCCGTCGATCTCGAAGCCCTCCCAGGTGGAGTGGTCGAGGTTCGAGTGGTGGGTCTTGCCCAAGCCGATCGAGGTGTGCGCCTTGGGGTCATAGATCACGATGTCCGCATCTGCGCCGGGCGAGATGATGCCCTTCCGCGGGTACAGACCGAACATCCTCGCCGGGGTGGTCGCACACACGTCGACCCAGCGCTCCAGGCTCAGGTTGCCGTTGACTACGCCCTGGTACATCAGGTCGATGCGATGTTCGACGCCGGCCATCCCGTTGGGGATCTTGGAGAAGTCGTCGATGCCCATCTCCTTCTGCCCCTTGAAACAGAACGGACAGTGGTCGGTGGAGACCGTGGCCACGTCGCCGGTGCGGATGTAGCGCCACAGCTCGTCCTGATGACGCTCCTCGCGAGAACGCAACGGCGTCGAACACACCCACTTGGCACCCTCGAACCCGGCGGCACCCAGCTGCTCCTCCAGCGACAGGTACAGGTACTGCGGGCAGGTCTCGGCGAACACGTTCGCGCCGCGGCCGCGAGCGGTGGCGATCTGCTCCATCGCCTGCTTGGCCGAGACGTGCACTACGTACAGCGGGGCCCCGGTGACCTTCGCCAGCATGATGGCGCGGTGAGTGGCCTCCTCTTCCAGCTCCCACGGCCGCGACACCCCGTGGTAGTACGGCGAGGTTTCACCACGCTCGATGTGCTGGGCCACCAACTGATCGATCGCGATGCCGTTCTCGGCATGCATCATCGTCAACGCGCCGTTGCCAGCGCACTGCTGCATGGCCCGCAGGATCTGGCCGTCGTCGGAGTAATACACCCCCGGGTAGGCCATGAACAGCTTGAAACTCGTCACGCCCTCGGCGACCAGTTCGTCCATCGCCTTGAGCGCATCGGCGTCCACTCCGCCCAGGATCTGGTGGAAGCCGTAATCGATCGCGCAGTTGCCCGCGGCTTTCGAATGCCAGGCCGCCAGGGTGTCCTGCACTCGCTCGCCCTGCCGCTGGATCGCGAAGTCGATGATCGTGGTGGTGCCGCCGTGGGCGGCGGCACGGGTGCCGGTCTCGAAAGTGTCGGAGGCGACGGTTCCGCCGAACGGCATCTCCATATGGGTGTGGGCGTCGACGCCGCCCGGGATGACGTAGCGGCCCGAGGCGTCCAGCACGCGATCGAAACTCTGGTCCGGATCGCCGAAGAGAGCCCGCTCCGGATCGACCAACGCAGCGATGCGCTCGCCGTCGATGAGCACGTCGAGCGTCTGACAGCCGGTGGGGGAAACGACGGTGCCGCCGCGGATGTACGTCGTGGTCATGGCAAGAGATCGTATGGCGGCCAACGTGATCCGGCCCATAGCCGCCGTGCAACGTATTGGCCCACACAAATTGTGCACACGCACAGTCACGGGCGGTATCCAACCCCGACATCCCGCTCCGAATTGGGCACAGCGTCTCCACCGCGGCCGGAAACAGATCAGATCGCTCGCCCGACAAAGCACCCGGGTCTGCAGTAGCCTGCCCGATGATGCGCAATCTGTCCGACCGCCGCGAAGACACCCGGCTTCGCTGGCGCTGGCTGCTCCAGCAGCTCGACAATCTGGACGACGATCTCGCGGCCGAATACCTGATGCAGATCGACCGGGGTGCACGGTTCTACGACAGCGTGCCCGAAGAAGACGACCTGCTCGGCGCTGCCCGTCTGGCCTTTCGCTACCTGCTGTCGGTCCTGCTGGAACGGCCCATGAGCGCCGAGCTGGCCGAGTTCCCCACCGCGGTCGGGGCCTTGCGGGCCACCCAGGGCATCGCCCTGGAGAATCTCACCGCGGCAGTGCGTACCGATTTCCTCGTCGCGTGGTCGGCGCTGTTGAAACTTGCCGGTGACGACGACATGGCCGTATTGGCCCTGCACGTCGACGTACTCTGGCAGGCCGTCGACGACTTCGCGATCAGGGTGCAGAGCGGCTATCTGGACCAACGGCTGGCGATGGCAAGGACCAGCACCCTCGAGCAACAGCACAGTCTGTCCGAACTGTTCTCCGGTGAGCCCGCACCGGCGACCGTTCGGCGCGCTGCTCAGATCCTTGACCTGGACGAATCGGCGACCTACTGGGTGATCGGCACTCCCGGGGAGGACCCCGGACGCACCGTCACCCGGCGCCTCCTCACCCGACACCTGACTGCGCTGGATTACATCGATCACGGGGTGACGCTCATCCTGGTGGCCGCCGACGGCCGCTGGGCAGACGACGAGTCGGTGGTTGCCGACCTGCTTGCCGGCCTCGAAGGAGCCGTCGCGCCCAGGTCGGTAAGGCTCTCCGAGGTCCACCGAGCCGCCGCGATCGTCCGGATGCTGGTCGACCTGGACAGTACGGCGACCACCTTGCGCGGATCATGGGCCCAGCTGTCGATAACCCAGCTGTCACAGGTCATCGAGGATCTACGTGGCTACGTTCTCGGCCCGCTCGACGAGGTGCACGACTGCGAGCTGATCGTCGAGACGATCCAGGTGTTCGCCGGGAGCGGTTCCGTTTCCGACACCGCCTCGGCCCTCTACTGCCACCGCAACACCGTGATGAACCGGATCCGCCGGTTCGAGGAGGCCACCGGCATCAGCTTGCGCAGCCCACGAGCGCTGGCCATGGTCCAGTTGTGCCTGCTGCCGGCCTAGGACCGGACACGACCTACGTGCCCTTCACGTTGAGCACCTGACGGAGCTCGTGTTCGATCTCGATCAGGCTCGCGGCGTCAGCCATCACGACGTCGATGTCCTTGTACGCGTCGGGGATCTCGTCGACCCACTGCTCGCCGTGCCGGTACTCGATGCCCTGCATCCGCTGCGCGAGGTCGTCCGCCGTGAAACGGCGACGTGCCTCGTTCCGGGAGAACCGCCGGCCGGCGCCGTGCGGAGCTGAGCACAACCCGGCGGCATTTCCCTTGCCGCGCACCACATACGACCGTGTCCCCATGCTGCCGGGGATCAGGCCCATCACCCCGGTGTGCGCATCGATCGCGCCCTTTCGGGTCAGCCACACCTCGCGGCCACCGTGGTGTTCCTTGCGGGTGTAGTTGTGATGGCAGTTCCCCGTGAGGATGTTATCGGCCAGCGCAAAGGAGTGGGTACCGTCCACCACCGCGCAATACACGTCTGCCCACTCGCCCGTAGGACGCACCGAAACGACTCGCCAGTGGCGCCGTTCGGCCGCGCCGCGCCCGGCCTCAAACCTGCGTCGGTGTTCGGGGATCAGGAAGAATTCTGGATCGAGGTCGCCACGCATAATTCCGAGCAGGTATGTGGTCACGGGATGGTCGTGATATCCGCGTGTCAGGTGGCCGCGAACGCCGAATGTTCCGATACCGACCGCTTGGCAGACCAACCGCACGTATTCCAGGTCGTCGATCGACGCCGAGGACAGTGTTGGCCGGCCAGTCTTGCCCACATCACCATCGGCGGCAAAGTAGCCAGCCAACCAACCATAAAGGACCGACGGATCGGAATCGAGCGCGGGCCGGTCTGACTTCCACTCGCGCGGCAATCCCGTTATCCGCTTCGTTGCGCCATACGTCCGTAATGGGTTTCCGACGCCGTGGAAGTACGGGATCATCACCTCGTCCTTGGTGCCGCAGAAGTTCGCGTAGGACTTGTAGCCGGTCGGCTTCATTGACCCGTCGCCGTACACAAAGCCACGCGCTGCCGAAAGCTCGTCGACAACCCTCCCACCATCTGGACGCCTAGCGAACACCGGCTGCATCTTGTCGCCAGGCCTCAGTTCGGCTGTCGTCGCCTCGTACTTGCGGCCACGTCGGGTAAGCAGCAGCCAGCGGTGTCCGGCCGTGGCCCGGATCGTCTTCATGACGCCGGATCGGATGAGCGTGACGTCAGTTACTTCCTGACGGCCGAAGTGCTTAACAGGAGCCTTGACCCACTCGCCGCCATCGGTCAGCAGCTCATGTTGCCCTCCCGTTAAAGCCTCGATCGGCCGCGTGCCCGTACGGGTAATTACCTGAGTCCCACCCGCGAAACAGTTGATCCGCTCGACCTCGAAATCCCCTGCCGTCTTCGGCTGATCCAGATGGGCATAGCCCATCCACGCGGCAAACACCCACATGTAGCGGTCCATCATCTCGGCGCGGTTCTCGAACGCGAACCGCTGCGCCCAGTTGAGATCCCGCAGATAGTCGCCGAACTCCGGGGTGCCCTGGGGAAGGTAGGCCAGGTCGGGGTTGGGCAGGTCGATCCACCACCGCTTCATGAGCTTCTGCGCAATCCTGATGTGCTTCTGCGCGATCTTGTTCCCGACCCCGCGGGAGCCGGAATGCAGGAACAGCCACACCCGGTCGGCCTGGTCCAGGCACAGTTCGATGAAGTGGTTGCCGCCGCCGAGGGAGCCGAGCTGTTCACGCCACTTGGGCGAGTGCGACAGGTCGATCCCGCCGTCCTTAGCCAGGTGCTCGAGGTCGGTGATGCGGCCCGCCGTGAACGGGAACCGGGTGAGCGTGTCGTTGTAGTTGCCCGGTGACAGCGGGATCGCCGTCTCGATGGCCGTGCGCAACGCGGCCAGATCACGGCCCCGGATGTCGACAGCGGTGAATTCGGTGCGGGCCGCGATCATCCCGCATCCGATGTCGACACCGACGGCCGCAGGGATCACGGCGTCGATGGTCGGGATGACGGTGCCGACGGCGGACCCCTTGCCGCTGTGGGCATCAGGCATCAGCGCGACGTGCGGGTGCACGAACGGCATCGACGCGGTCTGCTTCGCCTGCTCGATGGTGTTGTCGTCGATGTGGCTGGCGAAGTTCAACAGCTTGTAGTCGACGACGCGATGCGTAGTCATGACGTCGATTCTCCCGATGCTGTCGAGTTGTTTGTTGGTCCTGACCACGCCGCACTCGGTTGGTAGGCAACGTGCAGCAGATGGTGCGCTTGCATCGGCGGACCGCCGGGAATCACAGGCTGGCGGGTCTCCGGATCTTCCCTGCGTAACGACCGATTCACCTGCGTTCGGCAGTGTTGCGCGGCGCAGTACTTGCGTCCCGATTTGACGAAAAGCGGTACTGGTGCGCGAAAATATTGTTCGGCTCGCTTACTAATCGTCGGCACCGGGGGCCCGATGAAAATTGGATGGTATGTGTTCCTGCACGGCCCTGACGGTGGTGTGATGCCGATTGCTGGATTCTGGCGCAAACGGACCGCGCTGCGGTGGGTCGAGGAGCATGCCGAGCCAGACCAACACCTTGAGGTCCATCGGTTCGGCTGGTGGTCGGCTGACGCTGCCGGTCAGCGGAAGGCAGCGGACCCCGCGAGCGGATGCCAAGGGGCCGACGAGCACCGATAGACGCCTGCCTCCGCATCCAGCCGGCAGAAACCAAACAGGCCCCCTCGAAAGGGGACCTGATCAGGGTGGCAGATGCAGGATTCGAACCTGCGTAGGCGTAAGCCGACGGATTTACAGTCCGCTCCCATTGGCCGCTCGGGCAATCTGCCTGGTTTCGCCCCGCCCCGTTTCCGGTTTGGTGCGAATAGCAGGGTACAACGAGGACCTACCCAAGTTACAAACCGGCAGGCCAGGTGCGACGAGGGCCACAACCGGACGGGGCGTTCGACCGCCCCAAACGCAGTAGGGCGGCCCGCCGCGTCAGCAGCAGCGCGCGGGCTGCTCCCGCGGTCCAGCCGACGTCGCGATCGCCATCGAGTCCGCCACGACAGCCCGCGTGTGGTGCGGACAGCAAGGTGCGACGAGGATGTACCTAAGCTACAAACCAGCAGCATTCACCGAGGGAAGAGGAGGGGCGTCCAATGGCGGATTCCAGCTTCGACGTCGTCAGCAAGGTCGACCGGCAGGAGGTCGACAACGCGCTCAACCAGGCCGCCAAGGAACTGTCCACCCGCTTCGACTTCCGTGGCACCGACACCACCATCGCCTGGAAGGGCGAGGAGTCCATCGAACTGGTGAGCTCCACCGAGGAACGCGTCAAGGCCGCGGTCGACGTGTTCAAGGAGAAATTGGTCCGCCGCGACATCTCGATGAAGGCCTTCGACGCCGGCGACCCGCAACCCAGCGGCAAGACCTACCGAGTGTCCGGCGACATCAAACAGGGCATCACCAGCGAGCAGGCCAAGAAGATCACCAAGATCATCCGCGACGAGGGCCCCAAGGGCGTCAAGGCGCAGATCCAGGGCGACGAGATCCGGGTGAGCTCCAAGAAGCGTGACGACCTGCAGTCCGTCATCTCCCTACTGAAGGGCTCCGACCTCGACGTGGCGTTGCAGTTCGTCAACTACCGCTAGCGCGGCCGTCGACCGCGCATCAACGGACAAGCCGCGGCGAGAACCTCGGGATGAACCGGTGCATGGTCGCCGCCCCGGCGCACGACACCGCGCCCAGGGCGGCGGCCGCCACGCCCAGCGGCGCCACCGCGGCCACCCCACCGACCGCCAGCGGCCCGAAGAACATCCCACTGTCGTGCATGAGCCGCCAGGCGGCCAGGAACTCGGCCCGGGTTGCCGTGGGCGCCACGTCCGCGCCCAGCGTCATGATCACGCCGTTGCCCAGCCCGTTGCCCACACCCATCAGCACCGCCACGGCCGTCATGCCGACCACCCCGGCGGCGAACGGCAGTGCGAACAGCGACGCACCGATCACGACGAGCGAAGGCACCGCCATCGCCCGTCGCCCGTAGCGGTCCATCACCACCCCGGACGGATACGAGCACAACAGGTCGGCCAGTGCACCGATGCCGAACACCACCGAGGCGGTCGCGGCACTCAGCCCGATGTGATCGGCCCACAGCGGCAGCACCGCATCCCGAGACGACCGTGCCGCCCCCATCATCAGCGCGCCCAGGCCCAGGGTCCCCAGCAGCGCACGGTGTGTGCGCACGATCTCGGCGAGCCGGGCACCGCCGGGCACCGCTCCCTCGGCGCGCGGCGGATCGGCCAGCCGGGCCATCAGATACCCCGACACCACGATGCCGACCAACTGCACGAGGAAGCCGCCGTGAGTCCCGACTGCCAGGATCACCGCGGCCCCGATCAGCGGCCCGATGAAATAGCCGAGCCGCCACGTCATGGCGAACATCGCCATCGCACGGGCCCGCCGCTCAACGCCCACGGCCTCGGCCAGATAGCTCTGGCGCGCCAAACCCCATACCGCACTGGAGAACCCGGTCAGCAACACGCCGATTCCGAGGACCAGTGGATTCCAGGCAATCAGGCACAGCAGCACGCCCGCGGTACCGAGCGAGGACCCGACGATGATGGACCGGCGCTCGCCGAACCGGGCGACCATCCGCCCGGCCGGCAGATCGCCGCACACCGCACCGAGGCCGACGAGCGCGACGATGAACCCGGCTACTCCCACCGACGCGCCCAGATCCCGTGCGACAAGCGCGATCACGGGTGCGCCGGCACCCTGCCCGATCCCGAAGATCGCGGACGGCAGGAAGACCGTGGTGGCCAGAGAGCGGAGCGGGATGCCCTCGCTCACGCGCTGGTTTCGGCCGCCGTCGCCGTGTAGCGGCTGGGCCGGTGCGCCAGCCCGTAATGTCCACGCAGCGTCGTCGCGGTGTAGTCGGTCCGGAACAGACCGCGCCGCTGCAGGATCGGCACCACCTGCTCGACGAAATCCTCCAGTCCGCCGGGCAGATACGGCGGCATGATGTTGAAGCCGTCGGCGGCCCCCTCGGTGAACCACAGCTCCAGGTTGTCGGCCACCTGTTCGGCGGTGCCGGCGAAGGTCCGGTGGCCACGGCCGCCACCGAGTTTGGCGATCAGTTGCCGCACCGTCAGCGATTCGCTGCTGGCCAGGTCCTTCACCAGTTGGTAGCGACTCTTGTTGCCCTGGATCTGCTCGATGGGTGGCAGCGCGGGCAACGGCGCGTCGAGTGCATGCGAGGTCAGGTCCACTCCGAGCATCTGCGACAGCTGACGCAACGAGTACTCGGGCGAGATCAGGTCGGTGAACTGTTGTTCGAGTTCGAGAGCGGCTTCCTCGGTGGGGCCGATGAACGGCACGATGCCGGGCAGGATCTTGACGTCGTCGGCGCTGCGACCGAACTTCACCGCCCGGGACTTCACGTCGCGGTAGAACGCCTTGCCGTCCTCCACCGAGCGCTGCGCGGTGAAGATCGCCTCCGCGTACCGGCCGGCGAAATCCTTGCCGGATTCCGAGGACCCGGCCTGTACCAGCAGTGGACGTCCCTGCGCCGACCGCGGCGAGTTCAGCGGGCCGCGCACCGTGAAGTGCTCGCCGTCGTGGTCGATCCGGTGCACCCGGTCCGGGTCGGCGAAGATTCCGGTGGACTCGTCGAGGACCAGGGCATCGTCTTCCCAGCTGTCCCACAATGCCGTTGCCACGTCGACGAATTCAGCCGCACGTCGATAACGCCCGGCATGGTCGGGAATGCCCTCGACACCGAAGTTGGCCGCCTCGTCCTCGCCGGCAGAGGTGACGATGTTCCACCCGGCCCGCCCGCCGCTGATGTGGTCCAGCGAGGCAAAGCTACGGGCCAGGGTGTAGGGCTCGATGTAGCCGGTGGTGGCGGTGGCGATCAGTCCGACGTGCTCGGTGACCGTCGCCATCGCGGTCAGCAGGGTGATGGGTTCGAAGATTGCCTGCGTGTTGTGCTTCACCCGCGGCCCCACCGCAAGTCCGTCGGCGAAGAAGACCGAATCCAATTTGCCGCGCTCGGCGAGTTGGGCCAGACGCTGGAAGTGCTTGACATCCGTCAGATCCCGCACATCGGTGCGGTCGTGCCGCCACGCTGCCTCATGATGGCCGACACCCATGAGGAAGGCGTTGAGATGAAATTGTCGCGTCATGACCATCCTTTGATCAATTGGTGGCCCGCCAGCCCGACAGCCGCCCTTCGATGGCCACGACGATGCCGTTGAAGATGACGCCCACCAGAGCGATGGTGACGATGCCTGCGTACATGTTCGGAATCTGGAAGTTCAGCTGCGATGCGGTGATCAGGTAGCCCAATCCGGCCTTGGCGCCGACCATCTCGGCGGCGATGAGGACCAGGATCGAGGAGGCCGCCGCCATGCGCAGGCCGGTGAAGATGGTCGGCACTGCCGCCGGCAGGATCACCTTCTGGAACAGCCGGGCCGGGGAAAGCCCGAGGGAGCGCGCCGATTTGATCAGCAGGGGATCCACCGTGCGTACCCCGGAGATGGTGTTGAGCAGGATCGGGAACGACGCCGCGTAGATCACCAGCGCCACCTTGGAGGTTTCCCCGATCCCAAGGATGAGGATGAACACCGGCAACAGCGCCAGTGCGGCGGTGTTGCGGAACAACTCGAGGATCGGGTTGAGGAACTCCGCGACCGGCCGGTACCAGGCGATCGCCACACCGAGCGGGATGCTGACCACGATCGCGATGGCCAGGCCGACGAGGGCACGCGACAGGCTGGCCGAAACATGCTCGGCCAGTTGGCCGTTGCCCAGCAGGGTGAACCAGGCACTGACGACCTCGGAGAACGGCGGCAGGAAGACCTTGTCCACCAGCCCGATCCGTGGCGCCACCTCCCACAGGCCCAGGAACGCGGCGACGACCACGGTGGGACGCAACAGCCGCCACGCGAGCGTCTGCAGCCGACGACCGCGCCGCTCGGGCTCCGGTGCCGTCGGTGCCAGGGCTGGAGATTCGACGTGCGACTCGACAGGGGCTACTGCGATGGCGCTAGACATGTTGAACCTCCTCGGACCGGGCGCGTTCCACCTCGTCGTGCAGTAGCGACCAGATGTGGTGGCGTTGCACCCGGAATCCTTCGCTGGAACGGATGTCGTCCGTGCTGCGGTCGATGTCGACGTCGACGATCTTCTTGATCCGGCCCGGACGCGACGTCAGCACGGCGACCCGCTGGCCGAGATACAAGGCCTCGTCGATGCCGTGGGTGATGAACAGGATGGTCTTGCCGGTGGCCTGCCAGATCCTGAGCAGCTCGTCCTGCAGGGATTCCCGGGTCTGCGCGTCCAGTGCGGCGAACGGCTCGTCCATCAGCAGCACCTCGGGGTCGAACGCCAGGCTGCGGGCGATCGCGACGCGCTGCTTCATCCCCCCGGAAAGTTCGTGCGGGTAGCGATCGGCGAAGCCCTGCAGCCCGACCAGCTCGAGATACTCCTCGGCCCGTCGCCGACGCTCGGCCGCCGGTAATCCTTTTGCCTCCAGGCCGAACTCGATGTTTTTCCGGGCGGTGCGCCACGGCAGCAGAGCGTACTGCTGGAAGACGATGCCGCGGTCAAGGCCGGGACCGGCGACCGGTGCGCCGTCGAGCAGGATCTCCCCCGACGTCGGCTGGGTCAGTCCACCCAACAGGTCCAGCAGCGTCGACTTGCCGCAGCCGCTCGGGCCGACCAGCACCAGGAACTCGCCGTCCGCCACATCGATGCTGATGTCCTGGATCGCGGTGAAATGGGTCTTCTCACCGCGGATCGCGAACTGCTTGGTCACGTTCCGCAGACCCAGCTTGGGTGACGCATTCTGGGCGTGTGCACTCACTTGTGCGCCAACGCTTTCCCGTCGGGACCGCTGCCGTCGGGATAGGTTCCGTTGGCGTACGGGTTGAACTCATTGGTGTAGAGATCCTTGGCCTTCAACTGCCCCTCCTTGAGCTCGCCATTGCGCACGAGCCAGTCGATCCAGGTCTGCAGCTCACGTTCGGCGATCACCGCGCCGGGCACCGGAATGCCTGAGCTGCGCCAGTATTCGATGGACTGGGTGTCCTCGTTGCGTTTGCGCTCGTCGATGATCTGGCGGAACTTGGCGACCACCTCGTCACGCGGGGTCACCTGGGTCCACCGGATGGCCCGCGCAGTGCCCTGGACGTAATCGGCGACCGCGTCCCGGTTCTTGGCCAGGAAATCGTCGCGGACCACAAAGGTGCCGTAGCTGAACGCCCCGAACAGGGACTTGTCGGTGAACAGCGGCCGGATCCCGCCGCGCTGCTGCGCGGTCTCCCGCCAGATCCCGTTGAGCGCCGCGACATCGATCTGCTTTTCGCGCAAGGCCTGCTCGGTGTTGACCGGTGGCACCACAGTGAGAGTCACGGTCTTGATCTCGTCGGTGGTCAGCCCCTCCTTGGCCAGCCATTCCCGGGTGAGGAATTCATGATGGGCACCAAGGGTATTCATCCCGACCTTCTTGCCGATCAGGTCGCGTGCCGAGTGAATCGGGCTGTTCTCCAACACGAAGTATCCGGTGTATTCGCCCTCGTCGGCGCCATAGGAGCTGAGCACCGAGGTGATCGGCGCGCCGGCGGCGTTGAGCTTGACCACGGCGCCGTTGAACGCCTCTCCCACGTCGATATCGCCGGTGGCCACCGACTGGATGTCCTGCGGCCCGCTGGTGGTGTTGCCCACCCAATCGAGCTTGATCTTGTCGTAGTAGCCGAGGTCCTCGGCCAGTTCCTGGAATCGGACCTCTCCGGCCCAACCCTGATAGCGCACCACGGTCTTGCCGTCTTCGGTGCGCGCGGACTCACCGGACGAGCCACACGCGGTCAGTACCAGCACGAGTGCACTGAGCATCGCGGGTACCGAACTGATTAGGCGCATGGCCGTTGCCCCCCATGAAATCGCACTGATTGGTGCGATTCATGCTGGCAACAAATCGGGGTCGGGTAACCCTTTAGCCTCGCGAAGAATCGAAAGGCTCAGACGGCTTTCGGTCTGACGGTCAGGCGCCGCCGTACTGCGGCTGCAGCACCGGGGCGAGCGCGGAGAGCGGGATGTGCGCCTGCACTGTGCCGCCGTCCATCGACCACTGCATCCGGCCCGGGGTGAAATCGACCGGCGAGTCACGGCCGACCGGATAGTCCGGCATGTAGAGGATCAGCTCGTCCTGGGTCAGCGCCCATGCCTTGTAGCCGCCCGAGTACACGTTGTTCGGGGTCCAGCGGTCCGGGGCAAACGGGTAGGTGCCGGGCTGGTGCGGCGGCGGTGCGGCATCGAGCGCGGCGACGATGAACGGTTCACCCAGGCGCGGGATCTCGGCCCGGTGGTCGACGCCCGGTTTGAACAGGTCGGCCAGCTGCACCTGCCGCCCTCCGGCGAACGTGAAGGTGCGGTAGGCGTCGCTGACGATGGGCGCGTTCGGGTGTGAGAGCGCGTCGGTACCGACCGTGCCTGAGTACATCTCGTGGAAAACGGCCGTCGTTGCGTCGCCGTGCTGGAAGATCTCGAACTGCTCCTCACCGAAGCTGTCCGCGGCCATCTTCTGCGCGGCGTTGCGCCAGTTGTTCATCAGGTTGGTCAGGTACTGCCGGATGACGGGGTTCTCCACCAGATCGCCGGGCAACGCCAGCTTGATGTCCCGAACCGCCTTTCGGTCCGAGGTCACCGAGGTGTGGCAGGTCTGCCCATCCCACTGTCCGGCCAGTTCGTCACAGAACGTTGCCGCCGAGGCCGCAGCGGGCGGGGCGACCGTGATGGCCACCGCCGAGCCCGCCACCAGGGCCGCCGCGCCGATCAGCTTGCCGATGCGCAACATGTCAATACCTCAGGGAAGTTCCACTTTGCTTGCACGCCACTGCCCGTCGACCTTCTCCATCGTCATCTTGATGCGGCTGCGGTCGATCCGCGGATCGGGCACCGTGCTGTTGGCCACCGACTGGTCGACGAACAACAACACGACGACCTTGTCCTTGCTCGCCGACTGCACGGCCGACTGCACCACCACGCCATGTGCCGTGGCCTTGTTGTCGATGAGCAGTTGGCGCAGCTGCATGCTCGACTGCGAGTACATGTCCTTGAACTCACCGGTGGCACCGGCCAGGACCTGGTTGAAGTTCTCGTCGACCTTGTTGGAGTCGATACTCGTCAAGACCTGGGCATAGTTGACCGCGGCATCCTGCGCCTGCTGGCCGGCCTGTGTGACCTGCTTGGCCTGCCACAGCTGCCATCCGAGGAAGCCCGAAAGCACCAGGGAGGCAGTGACAACGACGGCGACGGCCCCGACCAGCGCCCAGCGGCGCCGGCCCTGTGACGTTGCATCCGCAGATTCGGGCTCTGGCGCCACTTCGTCCTTGGCTTCGTTCTTGGCTTCTTCGACCGTGGCTTCTTGGTCAGCCTCCGGCTCGGCGTCAGACTCCGTGTCAGGATCAGCGACCTCCTCGGCCGTCTCTTCGATACCGATTGCGTCGTCGACGGTCTCGGTCTGATCGTCGTCGGTCTTCTTGTCCGTCGTCACAGTCACCGTCGTCTCCTTTGGGTGAGGTTGGGTGGATTAGCGGGGCGGTTCGATCGGCAGGGTCGGGCCGCCGTAGGGCGTGGGAATGGTGTAGCGCCCCTTGGGTGTCGGATCGGTGGTGCGCCCGAGGTCGGCCCCGGGCGGCGGGCCCGCGGTGTCGTCACCTGCCGGACGCGGTGCATTCTTGGCGCCACGAACCAGGACACCGGGGTGGTCGTCGCGACAATACGTGTACATGTAGGGCTCCGGGTAGTCAGCCGACGCCGGTGGCCGGCGCGGTGTCCCGTAGTCACACGAATAGCGCGGATAGATGTCCGCCGTTGCCCACAGCCCGTTGTCGTGCATGACGCTGCCCAGCGCATCGAGGACCGAGGTGCGGTAGTTCGGGAACAGTGCATTCAAGGCCGGCACCCGCAGATACAGCAATTGCGAAGTGCTGGCGAGGCTTCCGAGCAACTGAACCATGGTGTCGGAGTTGTCGGTGAACAGGTTGTCGACAGAGTTCAGCGCTCCCGGGGTCTGATTCGTCAGCCGGCGGAAGCCCTCACGCATCTTGTTGATCCCGTCGAACGACGAGTCCAGGTTGTCCGAAGCGACGGCGATCCCGGCGTTCTTCTCCGACATCAGGTTGAACACCACGCGGCTGTTGCGCAGCATGCTCACCGTCTCGGGAAGCACCGAATCCAAGGTGGACAACAGGAAGGTGCCGCCGTCGATGACGTCTTTGAGCTTGCCCGGCCCGGCCTGCGACATGCTCAGTTCCCGGCGGATCACTTCCAGCTTGGCGGTGTCGACCTGGGCCAGTGCACCGTCGGCGTCGGCGAGCAACTGGGCCAGGCTGACCGGCACCGTGGCCTTGCCCAGACCGATCACACTGCCGTCGGTGAGGAACGGGCCGTCTGCCGTGTTGGCCGCGAAATCGATGTACTGCTCACCGGCCGGGGACAGTCCGGACACCCGGACGTCGCTCGACTTCGGGATGGAGACCGCCGAATTCACCTTGACGACCGCGCTGACCCCGGCGGGTGTGATGTTGAGTCGCTCCACCCGCCCCACCCGCACGCCGCGCAACGTGACGTCCTGATTGGGCAGCAGGCCGGCGGATTCCGGCAGCTCGATGGTGATGCGGTAGCTCGAGTCGAACGGCTTGACCCGCAACGCCCCGATCATCAGGTACGCGCCGGCCACCACCAAGGTCATCACCAGCGCGCCGGCTGACAGCCAGGCGCGACGCCGGTACCCGGCCCGGACCACACCGACGACGAAGTCGGCCAGTGCGTTGATCATCGCGGCACCTCCGCCGCCGGCACCGGAGCCGGTGTCTCAGCGGGAGCGGCCGGCGGCGCGCCCGGGGGTGGCTCCGGAGGAGCCGCGGGTGCCGGGACGATCTCACCGGGCTCGGTCGGACTGGGGATCACCGGCATCTGCGGCACCGAAGGACCACGACCCACGACGCGCTCCTGCAGACGCAACAACGTGTACTGCAGCGAGCCGACCAGCTGATGCCAGTTGTAGCGCTTGGGGCCGTGCAATCCCGGATCACCGGCGAACCCGATATCGGGAATCGATCCCAGAACCAGCCGGTCGATGCTGGCGCGCACCGAAAGCCCGCTGCCGGACGTCGCTTTCACCAATGGCGGCATCAGCCGGTTCAGCGCGTACAGCGAGGCATCCGGGGACAGCGCGACATCGTTCCACGCGCCCGCCACCTTGTTGGCATCGGCGATCACGCTGCGCCCGCTGGTGTCCGTACCCGCGATCGACGGGAACTTGCGCAACTGTGCAGAGGTGTCACCGATCTGGGTGATCAGGTCGGCGATCTGGGTGGTGTGCTCGGCCAGTGTGTCGGTCGCCGGCCCGGCCGCATCCATCAACTCACTGACGGTCTGGTTCTTCTCGTCGATCTGCTTCAACAACCGCGAGGTCTCGGTCATGGCGGTCGACAGCTGGTCGGAGCGTGCGTTCAGGGTTCCCAGCGTGTGGTTCGTCTTGGCGATCAGATTGCCGAACGCCTGTCCCTGGTCACCGGTGGCCTTGCCCATCCCGTTGATGATGTTGGTGAAATTGCGCACGGCGCCACCGTTGACCAGGATCGCCGCCGAGCCCAGCAGTGATTCCACGGTCGCGGCGGCGCGGGTGTCGTCCAGACCGATGGTGTCCCCGTCCTTGAGCAGCGGGGCGTTGGCGTCGACCGGGCTCGGCGGCCTGACCGAGACGAACACGTCGCCCAGCGGCGTCGCCGAACGCAATTCGGCGGTGGTGCCACGGGGCAGGCGGACGCCGTCCATGATGCGCAGGGTGGTCACGGCGGTGTAGTCCTTGGCCACCATCGACTCGAGTTCACCGACGTCGGCACCGGCCAACTTCACCTTGGCGTTGGCAGGCAGGTTCAAGGCGTTCGAGAACACCGCGGTCAGCCGGTAGCCGCCGGAGCCGACACCGGGAGCCGGCAACGGCAGGCTGGCCAGGCCTTCAGAGGCACATCCCGAGACGGTCAGACATGCCGTCATCACCACGGGCAGAACGTATTTACGCCACGGTCGTTTCATCGCTGCCCCATCGCCGCCATGCCGTCGAGCATGTAGGAAAGCCCGAAGTCCGGACCGAAGTCCTGCACCGTCCCGGTGCTGCAGCCGAGCTGCCGCAGTCCCATCATGTTGCAGACCTCTTTGACGGTCTGCGAGTCGAACAGCACCTTGTCCACCAGGACGTGTGCCCGCGCCGAGCCGTTGTTCTGATCGACGATGTTGTAGATGTTGTCCAGCGTCAACGGGGCCAGATCGAGGAACTCCGCGAGATCACGCCGCTGGTCAACCGTCGTGTTCAGCGCGGTATTGCCGTTGAGGACAATCTGTTTCACCTCGTCGCGGTGGGTCTGCAATACCTCGCCCACCTGGGTGATCACCTCGTTGATCTTCTTGCCGGTGGTGCCGCTGCCGAAGTTCTCGTCGGCCAGGATCTGGCTGAGTTGACGCACCGACGAACCGAACTCCCGCAACGTGGCGTCGTTGCGGGAGGCGGCTTCGAACAACGAGCTCAAGTTCCGCACGATCGTGGTGAGCTGGTCGCGGGTCACCGCTCCGCGATCCGAACTGAGCCGCAACGCGTCTGACAGTTCACCGAGGGCGTCCTTCATCTGCTGCCCGTTGCCGTCGGCGATCGCCGCACTGGCGTTGACGACGTCCGCCAGCGGCCCGTTGCCTTTGCCGTCGCCCTTGAGCGACGAGGACAACTTGTCCAATACATCCAGCACCCGGGCGAACTCGACGGGCGTCTTGGTTCGGTTCAGGCCGATCGTGTCGTGATTCTGCAGCGTGGCCCCACCCTGATAGGCCGGGGTCAGTTCGATCTGGCGGTCGGTGAGAATCGAGTTGGAGATGGTGACCGCCTGCGCATCGGCGGGGACCGAAACGTCCTTGTCGACGGTGAACTCGACCTCGACGTAATTGCCCTTGGGCGTGATCTTGGTGACCTGCCCCACCTGCATACCGAGCACCGCGACCGTATTTCCCTCGTAAAGGCCTGCAGCACTGTCAAATTGGGCCGTCACGGTGATTGTGTCGGTCCGATTTTTCAGAAACCACCAGCCAGCGCCGGCCACCGCCGCGACCAGCACGGCACCGGCCACGCACAGCGCGGCGATCTTGCTCCTGAACACGCTCATTGGCAGTCCTTGTAGTACTGGATCATGTTGAACTGCTTGGCCCGGCCGCTGATCGCACACATCCAGGAGTCGATCAGCAGCCCGTTGCCGACGTGCATCTCCCCGGCGTTGCCGTTGCCGGTGGCGTTGGCGAGTCCGCGCAGGGCCACCGGACCGGACTGCAGTGTGCTGCGCAGCAGATCGTCATGCTGGCCCAGCATGTTGGACAGGTCGCGGAGGTTCGTGAGTAGCTGCTCGAGCTGCGGCCGGTCGTCGATCACGATGCCGGTCAGGGTCTGGACCAGATTGGTCAGAGCCGCGAGCATGGCCTGAAACGAGGCCCGGCGCATGACGAACTCACCGACCAGGTCGTTGCCCTGGTCGACCAGGTTGCCGATCGTGGCCTGCTGGCGACGCAACGTATTGCCGACCAAATCTGTGGTCTCCAGCAGTGAGCCCAGTTGGTCGCGTCGGTCGGCGATGATCGTCGCCAGCGTGTGGGTGTTCTCCAGCGCCTTGGGCACCACCGCAGGCAGACCCTCCATCTGCTTGCCGAGGATGCCCAGAGTCTGCGCGAACTTGTCGGAGTCGACCTGTTCGAAGGTGGTGGTGACGTCCCCCAGTGCCTCCTGCAGGTCGTAGGGCACCTCGGTGTGGGTGAGGTCGAAGGTGTTGTCGGGCAACGAACCCGAGCCCGCCGGCTGCAGGGCCAGATAGCGGGATCCCAAGATCGTGGTGATCTTGATGACGGCCCGGGAGTCCTGTCCGAGCGGAACGTCGTCGCGCACCTTGAGCTTGGCCTCGACGTGGTCACCGGCCAGCTTCATGCTCTTCACCTCGCCCACCGGCATGCCGGCGACGGTGATCGGGTTGCCGGCCTTGAGCGCAGCAGCCTGCTGGAAGCGCGCGGTGTACTGCCGGTAACCGACATCGGCCACCTTGACGATCAGCATCGCCCCGATCAGCACGGTCACCACTGCGATCGCCATGATCCCGAGCCACGTCCGGTTATAGCTCTCCAGTGGACGCCGCTTCTTCTTCGGCTTCTTTGGCGCCGTCGGATTCTCGGTCTTCGTCAGCTGATCAACCATTGGCCATGTTCCTGCACTTCGGGGTGTACTGCGCCTTGTTCCCCGGGGTGGCCGCGTCGACGATGATCGGTGTGACGTCGTTGAGGCCAGGGAAGAATCCCGTCGCGTTCAGATCGCATGCGTAGGTGGTGGCGTAGGCGCCCTCGTTGGTCATCCGGGCGAATCCCTTGAGCAGCAACGGCAGATTGGCGCCGGTGAACGCCAGTTGCGGTTCGATTCCCACCATGTGGGCGGCGAACCCGGGCTGCCGGGTCACAAGTTCGTTCAGCGACGGGTACACCTGATCGCTGATGGACGACAGCTGCTGCACCACCTTGGATATGGAACCGAGGGAATCCACCATCTCGGGCCGACGGGCATCGAATGTGGCGACCATGCCGCGGGTTTGGGTGATCACCTCGTCCAGGCTGTCGTTGTGTTGGGCCAGGTTCTTGGCCACCGCGTTCAAGTTGTTGATCACCTCTCCGAGTTCCTGATCCCGGCCGGCGAAGGAATCGGTCAACTGCGAGGTCTGGTCGACGAGCGCGACGATCGAGGCGTTGTCGCCCTGCAGCGAGGCGATGACGCCTTTGGTGAGATTGTCGGCGTCCCGGGGATTGAGCACGCTGAACAGCGGCTCATAGCCGTTGAGCAGGGCGCCGACGTCGAACGACGGATCGGTCTGATCGACGGGGATCGTGCTGCCGGCCGGAAGTGGGCCCGGATCACCGATATTGCCCAGCGACAGGCCGAGATACCGCTGCCCGACGATGTTCTGGTAGGTCACCGAGGCGACCGTCCGGCCGTACATCGGCTGGTTGTCCTGCACCACGAACGACACCTTGGCCAACGCGCCCTGCAGTTCGATCTTCTCGACGCGCCCGACCCGCACCCCGGCCATCCGGACGTCGTCGCCCTCACGCAGGCCGAACACGTCGGAGAAGAGTGCGGCGTACGGCACCGTCTTGCCTGCCACATCACGGCGCAGCGTGACGTACACCAGCCACGTCAACCCCAGTGCGACCACCATGAACAGCGACAGGCCGATCATTGCACCGCGGTACTTCATCGGCCTCCCTCTCCTGAAACTGGTTGCGGCGCCTCGGCGGGCAGCAGCGGACCGTCAGGTGCCTGCGCTGCGCCGGGTGCGGGGGCCGATCCGGGCACCGACGCCGCCGGCGGTGAACCGGGCGGCCGCGGTGCCACCGGCGCGACCGGCGACAGCGGCACCGGCGGAGGCGGCGTCGGCATGAGTGCGGGGTTCGCCGTCCCGGGCACCGGCCCGGCCGGCGGCATCCACGGCGGCAGCGGCGGATTCGGATCCGACAGGTCGGGGTTCGGGTTGACCAACGGCGGGCCGACCGCGACGAGATTCCCGTTGGCGCCCAGCGCCGTTCCGGGCGGTGGCATCAGATCCGCCGGCGGTTGATAATTCTCCGGCAACAACACGTCCGGCAGCGACGGGCGGGTCGGCACCAGTGGGGCGGTGAAGCAGCTGGGGCCCTTGAGCCCGGAGTACTGCGGGCAGTCGGCACGGGTGTAGGCGTAGCTCGGTGTCAGCGAGAGGTTCACCCTCATGTTGCCGAAGTCGTTCTCGGGCATCCACACGTGGTCGAAGAACTTGCCCGACAGCTGGTTGAGCTTGACGAAGGCCGGCACCCAGTTGTTCGAGGTGTCCGCCAGCACGCCCAGTACCGGGGTCAGGTTCGAGGTGGTCTTGACCAGTTGATCGGTGTGGTTGTCCAGCGCGGTGTGGGCGGTCCCCACGGTGTGGATCCCGCCGTTGATCATCGTGTTCAGCTGCGAGCGTTGCTCGACCAGCGTGCGCATCGGCTCCACTGCCTTGTGCAGGGCGTCGAGCAGATCCGGCGCGGTCTGCTGCAGGCCCTGGGTCGCGTCGATCAGAGCGGAGACGGTGGTGGGGCCGGGCTCGGTCGCCACGACCGCGTCGAGCTGGTCGATCAACCGGTTCAATTGCGCTCCGCTGGTGAGCAATTCGTTACGGCGGTTCTCGGTTGCCGCGTTCACCGCGGCCAAGATTCCCACTGTCTTGTCCTCACGGCCACGCCCGGTGGCGGCGAGTACGTCGCGCAGCTTGCTGATCGTGGTCTGGAACAGCACCGTGGGAAGCTCGGTGTCCTCCGGGATCTGGGCGCCCGCGGAAATGGCAGTGCCCGGACTCGAACCATTTGCCGGCCCGCCGGCGCGATCGACCAGTTGCACCGACGACACCGCGAAGACGTTGCTGGGCACCACCCGTGCGGTCACCGTGTTCGGGATGGAACCGGCGTACTCGGGTTTGAGGTCGATGTGGACGAAGTTGGGATTGCCGTTGGCGGCCGGGACGACATCGTCGACCATCCCGACGAGCACGCCGTGGTACTTGACGTCGGAGCGCTGCGGCAGACCGTCGCCGACGTTGACCAACGCGGCCACCACCGGCACCCGGTCGTCCAGCTTCCCCGTAGCCTTCACCAGAAGGAACGTCGAAACCAGCGCTGCCACAACGAGTACCGCGGCACCACAGCCGAGCAGCTGACGGTCGGACGGACCCCGGCCATCCATTTCCAGCGAGTTACCCATCTAGCCGCCGAACCTCGCTCCTGAATCGACCGTCCACAGCGCCATGGTGAGCAGCATGTTGACAATCACCACCACGGTGATGCTGGCGCGCATGGCGTGACCGGCGGCCACGCCCACCCCTACCGGTCCGCCCGAGGCGTAGAACCCGTAGTAGCACTGCACCGTGGAGGCGATCCACACGAAGATGACTGCCTTCAGCACCGAGTAGAGGATGTCCTGCCCGGACAGCATGAGGCTGAAGTAATGCAGATAAGAACCGGTCGAACCGCCGCTGATCAGGAAGACCACCAACTGGGTGGTCAGATAGCTGACCGCGAGACAGAGCGCGTAGAGCGGGATCACGGCGATCACCGCGGCCATCAGCCGCGTGGTGACCAGATACGGGATCGGACGGATCGCGATCGAATCGAGCGCATCGATCTCCTCGGCGATGCGCATCGAGCCCAGCTGCGCGGTGAACCGGCAACCGGCTTGTGTGGCGAAGGCCAGCGACGCCGCGATCGGTGCCAGCTCACGGGTGTTCACCAACGACGAGATGATGCCGGTGGCCGGACCGAGCCCCAGCAGATCGAGAAAGTTGTAGCCCTCGATCCCGACGAGTGCACCCATGGTGATGCCCAGAACGACCGCGACCCCGATGGTGCCGCCGCCGACCACGAGCGAGCCGTTGCCCCAGGCGATGTCGGAGAGCAGCCGGACGAATTCACTACGGTAGTGCCGCAGCACGATCGGTACCGCTGTCAGCGCCCGGACGAAGAACACCATCATGTGGCCGAGCCGCATCACCGGCTTGGAGGCCCGCCGGTACAGCCGGACCCACGGCGCGAGGAGCGGCGGGACGAATGTCGAGGCCGTCACGTCACAGCCCGACCCGGGGGAACAACATGATGTAGAGCTGGCTTATCGCCACGTTGACCACCATCAGCAACAGAATCGATTCCACTACCGCCGCATTCACAGAGTTCGCCACACCGGTGGGCCCACCTTTGGTCGACAACCCCTTCTGACACGACACCACCGCGACGATGGCGCCGAAGATCACCGCCTTCACCAGAGCCACGATCATGTCGCCGGTGGTGGCGAACGAGGCGAAGGTCGCCACGAAGCTGCCGGGGGCGCCGTTCTGGAAGTAGACGTTGAACAGGAAACTGGCCAGGAAGCCGACGAAGCACACCACCCCGGTCAGCGCCACGCCGATCATGATCGCGGCGACGAAGCGCGGCACGACCAACCGCTGAATCACCGAGACACCCATGACCTCCATGGCGTCGGTTTCCTCACGCATGGTCCGCGAACCCAGATCGGCGGTGATCGCCGACCCCACCGCAGCGGCCATGAGGACGGCCGCGACCAGTGACGCCGCCTGCCGGATCACTGCCAGGCCACTGGCCGCCCCGGCCAGTGACGTCGCGCCGACCTGCCCGGCCAAGAGCGCGAACTGGATCGAGAGGGTGACGCCGATCGGCAGGGCCACCAACACAGTGGGCAGCACAGCGGTGCCGGCCATGAACGCGCCCTGCCGGATGAACTCCTGCCATTGGAAGCGGCCCGTCACAAGGTCGAGGAACAGGATCTGGACGGTGCGGACGCCGAGCACGAACTGGTCGCCGACCGTGGCGAGCGACGCCAGCGGATGACGCCGGGCATAACCGGTGGCCCAATTCTCGATGGCGTCGAGTCCCCGCTCCGGTTCGACCCCATCAGACACGCTCTCAGGCGGCGCCGTCATCCTCTCTCATTAAGCAGCAGAACCAGCAAAGATCAACCTCCCCAAACCGAGGTACGGCCACTCTCGGCCGAATAACTCGCATTGGATGGCACCGTAACGTCGAGACTCGATCCGCGTCAACGTTTTGCCGAATTATCATTCACTTAGCGAGATGGGCTCATCAATTTCCGGCAAACCACCCGCCGCCACCGCCTCGTAGCCAGCACCACTCGAACGTGCGGGCGACCCCTTGTCACTTCCCGCATCACGTGTAAATGCAGTGCATTCAGGCCATTGCGAGGGCGGTCGGCATTGACGCCGACGCAAGTGCCGCGCGCTGACCGGCCGGAGATTCGTGCCGCGCGAACGAACTCGCCGCGGGATCAGTGCCCGGTATGGCCGTTAACTTTGCCGATCGTGTCGAAATTGAGGAAAAGCCGTCGGATTTTTGCCGACGGCGGGTGGCGCGCCACCTGACTCACCGCCCGCGCCGAAGTCTACTGACTACGGGCGATGTCAGTCGGGTTTCGCAACATCTCGGCCGTGCCGCATTCCCGGTTCGCCTGCGCCACGATCGCGGCCAGCAGACCGGGCATGGCGGCGTCCACATCATGCGCACGCAACCGCTGATAAACGTGACCCTCACTGATCACCCGCTCGGTGAGGCCGGCGTCGCGCAGGATGTTGAAGTGGTGGGTGGCCGTCGACTTGTTGATCCCGTCATAGAGGGCCGCACATTTCACCGGCTCACCGGCGTCGTGTAGACGACGCACCATCTCGAGCCGCACAGGGTCGTGCAGAGCGGCCAGCAACTGAGGCAACGTGCCCACCGGACACGGCGCCTCGACCGTCGGAGCATCTGTCATGCGTGTCCCCCGCCGCCAGAAATAAGTTTGATGAACGTCAAACCCAGCGTAGGCTCGGCCAGGTTCGATGAGCATCGAACCTACCGGACGGGGAGTGGCGATGGCGCAGATTTCGGCGGAGAACGCCCTCGGGCGGGAAGTCGAGCACGGCCAACGCTGGGCCTATCCACTGCTGCTCATCTTCAGCGGTGTGGCACTGGGAGTCTCGGGCCTGCCCGCACCGCTGTACGGAATCTACGAAACCGCCTGGCATCTCACGCCGCTGGCCACCACGGTCATCTTCGCGGTGTATGCGCTGGCCGCGCTGGCCGCAGTCCTCGTCTCCGGCCGCATCTCCGACGTGATCGGCCGCAAGCCCGTACTCGTCGGCGCCCTGATCGCCATGCTCATCGGACTCGGAGTGTTCCTGGTCGCCGACAACATGGCCCTGCTCCTGCTGGCCCGCACCATCCACGGCGCGGCTATCGGATCGATCGTGGTGGTCGCCGCCGCTGCACTGCTGGACCTGCGCCCGCACCGCGGTGTGCGGTCGGGACAACTCAGCGGCGTCGCCTTCAACATCGGCATGACGGTGGCGATCATCGGCTCCGCCGTCCTCGCGCAGTACGCCCCGCACCCGCTGCGCACCCCGTACGCCGTCGTCGCGGTGATTTGCGTCCTCGTCGGCGTCGGCGTGCTGGCGCTGCGTGAAACCCACACCACCCGCTCCCCCGGTCCCATCCGGATCTCGAAACCCGCTGTGGCCAAGGAAATTCGATCGGACTTTTGGTTCGCCGCGCTCGGCGCCATGGCGTCGTGGTCGGTCCTGGGTGTACTGCTGTCGCTGTATCCGTCACTGGCCGCCCACCAGACCCACATCGAGAACCTGGTGTTCGGCGGCGGGGTCGTGGCCATCACCGCGTTCTCCGCGGCGATGGCCCAACTGGCCGCCACCCGCATCCCGGCACACCGTTCCGCGATCATCGGTGACATCGGCATGGCGATCACCCTGATACTGACCATTCCGGTGTTGCTCACCCACTCCTGGCCCCTGGTGTTCGTCGCGGCAGCGATGCTCGGTGCGACGTTCGGGCTCGGGTTCGGCGGCTCGCTGCGGCACCTGTCCCATGTCGTCCCGGCCGGCCAGCGCGGCGAGACGATGTCCGCGTTCTACCTGCTGGCCTACACCGCCATGGCCGTCCCGACCCTGCTGGCCGGCTGGGCCGCCACCCGTTGGGATCTGGCCACCGTCTTCCCGTGGTTCGCCGGCGCGGTGGCGGCGGCATGCCTGGCGGCCGCGGTCATCGGCGCGCTCAGCCGACGCAGAACCGCCACCGGCTGACCCAGTTCGACAACTTGCGCTCAGCAACCGGGTCTCGGCAATACGCTGATCGCCATGGCACCCGCGCAACGCGAACCGAACGTCGTCGTCCTCGGCGGAGGATCCTGGGGCACCACCGTCGCCTCCATCTGCGCTCGGCGCGGGCCGACGCTGCAATGGGTGCGCTCGGCGGAGACCGCCCACGACATCAACGACAACCACCGCAACTCGCGCTACCTCGGCAATGAGGTGGTGTTGCCCGAAAGCCTCAAGGCCACCAACGATTTCAACGAGGCGGCCAACTGCGCCGACGTGATCGTGATGGGTGTGCCGTCACACGGCTTCCGCGGGGTCCTCACCGAACTGGCCCGGGAACTGCGCCCGTGGGTGCCGGTAGTCTCCCTGGTCAAAGGCCTGGAACAGGGCACCAACATGCGGATGAGCGAGATCGTCGACGAGGTGCTGCCCGGGCATCCGGCCGGCATCCTGGCCGGCCCGAACATCGCCCGCGAGGTGGCCGAAGGCTATGCCGCCGCCGCCGTGCTGGCCATGCCCGACCAACATCTGGCCGCGAATCTGGCACAGTTGTTCCGCACCAAGCGCTTTCGCACCTACACCACCGACGACGTGGTGGGCGTGGAGATGGCCGGGGCGCTCAAGAACGTCTACGCCATCGCCGTCGGCATGGGCTACTCACTGGGCATCGGAGAGAACACCCGCGCGATGGTGATGGCCCGCGCGGTGCGGGAGATGTCGAAACTCGGCGAGGCGGTCGGCGGGCACCGCGACACCTTCGCCGGCCTGGCCGGTATGGGAGACCTCATCGTCACCTGCACCAGCCAGCGCAGTCGCAACCGCCATGTCGGCGAACAACTGGGATCGGGTAAGTCCATCGACGAGATCATCGCTTCGATGAACCAGGTCGCCGAGGGCGTCAAGGCCGCCAGCGTGATCATGGAATTCGCCGACAAATACGGGCTCAACATGCCGATCGCCCGCGAGGTCGACGCGGTGATCAACCACGGCGCGAAGGTCGAGGACGCCTACTACGGCTTGATGATCGAGAAGCCCGGCCACGAGGTGCACGGCTCGGGGTTCTGATTTTCTGCGCCGAGAGTGACGCTGTGGTCGCTCTCGATCACTCACAACGACCTCTACGTCACTTTCGCGGAACCGGGCTCGCCACCCCCGCGCACCGCTGCGCGGAAGTCCTCCGCCCCGACCGGCGGGGCGATGGTCCAGAGCACCTCAGCCTCGTCGTCGGTCGGGTTGTGCCAGTCATGCAGTTGGGTCGCTCCGAAGGTCATGCTGTCGCCAGTGTCGAGCAACGTGGTCTGGCCCTCGACGGTGATGCTGAGGCCGCCCTTGAGCACGTAGACGAAAATTGTTGCGGCGTCGAGCCGATAGGCCCCGCCGGAACCACCGCCCGGCCGCATGATTGTGTGCATCACCTGCACATGGTGTTCGGACTTCGGGGTCAGTAACTCTTCCCTGACCCCGTGTCCACCCATCTCCAGCGGCGCGCCGGCCCCGCTGCGCACCACCGGCGCCGAGGGGTACTCGAACAGATCGCCGATGCCGATCTCCAAGGCGTCGCAGATGCGCATCAGCACCGGGACCGACACGTTGGTCATCCCGCGCTCGGCCAGGCTCAGGAAACCCTTGGTCACCTCGGCCCGGGCAGCCACCTCGGTCAGGCTCAATCCGCGCTGACCACGAAACTCACGCAGCCTTGCCCCGGCCCGCCCCATACCGGTCTCCGTGCCGGTCTGGCCTCCGTCCGCCACTGAAGCTCCCCCTTCCTGTTGACGCGCGTTCGTTTAGTGGTGTAAAACACAGCCATCGTTTTATGGCATTGAACCCTACACGTGGGCGGTGCCTCCGAAGCACAGAAAGGCACGCGGTGTCTGCACCTGCAACCGAACCCACCAGCGAGTCGACGCGCATCCAGGCCGCGGTCCTCGGCGGCAACGGAACAATCAGCATCGAGCACGTCGACCTCGCCGCCCCCGGCCCCGGCGAGGTGCAGGTCCGGATCGCCGCGGCCGGCGTGTGCCACTCCGACCTGCACGTCACCACCGGAGCCTGGGACGTCCCGGCGCCGGTGGTGCTGGGACACGAAGGATCCGGCGTGGTCACCGCGGTCGGCTCCGGCGTCGACGACCTCGAACCCGGCGACCACGTGGTGCTCAGCTGGGTGCCCGGCTGTGGCGAATGCCGCGCCTGCCAGGCCGGCCGCCCGGCCCAGTGCTCACTGGTGGCCTCGGTCGTGGCCACCGGCGGCACCCTGTACGACGGAACCACCCGGCTGTCCAACGAGCGCGGCCAGATCCATCACTACCTCGGGGTGTCCTCCTACGCCGAGCAGGTCGTGGTACCCCGCAGCGGCGCGATCAAGGTCCGCAAGGATGCGCCCCTGGAAGACATCGCGATCGTGGGCTGCGCCATCGCCACCGGAGTGGGCGCAGTGCGCAATACCGCAGGCGTACAAGCCGATTCGACCGTCGCGGTGATCGGCTGCGGCGGAGTGGGCCTGGCCTGCGTCCAGGGCGCCCGACTGGCCGGCGCGTCACGCATCGTGGCGGTGGACGTCGTCGCCGAAAAGCTCGACCTGGCAGGAAAACTCGGCGCCACCGACACGGTCGACGCCTCGGAGGTCGAGGACGTCGTGGCGGCCCTGCGCGAAGTACTGCCCGACGGATACGACTACATCTTCGACGCCATCGGCAAGATCGCCACCACCGAGCAGGCCATCGCGGCACTGGGCCTCGGCGGAGCCGCCGTCATCGTCGGCCTCCCACCGGCCGGCGAGCGGGCCAGCTTCGACCCACTCGCACTGGCCGAGGCCGATCAACGGATCCTCGGCTCCAATTACGGCTCGGCGGTGCCCGAGCGTGACATCCCGAAGCTGGTCGACGAGGTGATGGCAGGCAACCTCGACCTGGCCTCGATGATCTCCGCCCGACGGCCACTGGCCGAAGCCGCGGCCGCCCTCGACGATCTGGCTGCCGGCCACGCACTGCGCCAACTCCTCGTCCCGAACGCCTGAGAAGAATCGAGATCCCAAGTGACTGAATATCTTCAGACCCGGGCCGAGACCGCAACCGGGGACGCGGGCCTGCGCCGCGGGGTGATGGGCGGCGGCGAACTGGCCGCGCAGGCCATCGCCAACATTGCGCCCAGCGCCGTCATCGCGTTCACCGCGGCCGCCATCTACACCACCGCCAGTAACGGCACCTGGGTCTCGTTCGCCCTGGCCACCGTCGTCATCCTCTCGGTGGGCTACTGCATCTCGCAGTTCGCCAAGCGCCGCTCGAGTGCCGGCTCGCTGTACAGCTACGCCGCGACCGCGCTGGGGCCATTCGGCGCCTACCTGACCGGCGTCAGCCTGATCATCGGATGCTTCGGCATCGCCGCGGGTTCACTCAGCGGCTCGGTGGCCTACACCGCCACCCTGCTCAACCAGCTCGGCATTCCGGTCCACGGAGTGGTCGCCCAGATCGTGCTGGCCGTCGCCCTCGGTGCGCTGGCCACCTTGTTCACCATCCGGGGCATCCGGCTGTCGGCGCGGGTATCCCTTGTGCTGGAACTGATCTCGGTGTCCATCATCACGCTGCTGCTGGTGTTCACCCTGGTGCACCTCGGGGCGGACGCCTTCGACTCCGAGCAGTTCGACTTCAGTGGCGCCAAGCCGTCTGGAATCGCGGTAGGCATGGTGTTGGCCATCCTGGGCTTCGTCGGATTCTCCAGTGCCGACGCTCTGGCCCGCGAGGCCAAGGATCCGTACCGCGCGGTGCCGCGGGCGATCATGTGGAGTGCTGCCGGCGTGGGTGTGCTGTACGTCTTCGCCGCCTACACCCAGGTGGCCGCGCTGGGATCCGGCCTCGGCGAATCCGCCCAGCCGCTCAACGATCTCGCGACCCTGGTCGGCATGCCGGGCTGGTTCAACCCGATCCTCAACTTCGGTATCGCCGCATCGTTCTTTGCCGTGGTGGTCGCTCCGATGAACGTCATCGGCCGCATCCTGTACGTGATGGGCAAGGAGGGTGTGGTTCCGTCGGCGATCGGCCGGACCCACCCGACGCATCTGACCCCGCACCGCGCGCTGATCTCGGTCAGCCCGCTGGTGATCGCGGTGCCCGTGGTCCTGTATCTGGTCGGCGTCGACGCGATGGACGTCGTGACCTGGGTGGACACCTACGGGACCTACGGTTACATGGTCGCCTACGCCGCCGCCGCGATCGCGGCCGTGGTGTTCCTGCGCAGCATCAAGGTCCGTGTTCCGCTGGTCTGGCCGGCCGCCGCGCTGGCCATCGGATCGATGGCATATGTGTTCTACGCCAACGTGTATCCGGTGCCGGCCTACCCGCTCAACGTGATCCCGTGGCTGTTCCTGGCGACGGTCGCCGCCGCACTGGCCTGGTACTGGATTCTGAGCCGACGGTCACCCGAGGTGATCGCGAAGATCGGCACCAGCGACATGGAGACGCTCGAAGGGATCGGCTGAGGGACAGCCGGTCTCAGCCGATCTGAAAGGTCGGTTTGAAGTCCGACTCCTGCTTGCCGATGACGAAGCTGCCCGCCGGGCTGATCACGAAGCCGGACTGGTTGCGCCCGTCGATGCACGACGTCGAGACGCCGTCGGTGCCGCAGCTGATCGTCTGGTAGCTGATCCGCGAGTTCGGCGGCAACGGCTTGGGATTCTCGACGACGCCGAACACCGGGGCAGGCGAACTGGCGAACCCGGGAACTCCCGGGCCGCCGCTGACCAGATTGGCACCGTTGGGTGCTGCCGGGATCGGTCCGCTGCAGCCGTAGCTGCCGCTGCGCTGCAACACGCAGGTGATGCCTTCGGGGATGCTGAAGGCGTACCAGTTGTTGTCCATCACCGCGTATTCCGAGGTCTTGACCGGCGGATACACGTTGACGTTGGGGACGGCGGGCGCAGGCTCCGGCTCCGCAGCCGCTATGCCGGGCACGCTCATCACTGCCGCCCCCGCGGCGCTCACCAGGCCAATCACCACTCTGCTCAGCACGCCGCCACCCTAACCCGGGGCGATAGCGCGGTCCACCGCTCCGGGTTCGGGCTACTTGCCGCCGCAGGCGAGGTCGACGTACACCGTGGTGTAGCGGACCCGCTCCTCGGTGTTGCCCCGCGGCGCGGCCTTGAGCTCGGTGATGTCGCGGCCGGGGCGGACCGCCTTGACGTTGCAGTCATTGATCGACCCGCTGCCGACCCGGGACAGGATGACGCGGTAGCCCTCGTCCTCCAGTTGCTTGATGGTCTGCTGGGCAGACCCTGCACCACTCGGCGCCGCGGCGGCCGGGGCTGCCAGCGCGCCCAATGCCAGACCGGCTCCGGCGGAGGCGATGGCAATAGTTTTCCAGATGTTCATCATTGAATTACCTGGCCTTTCTCTTGCTGAGGTACTTCCAGCCTAAAGAGCCTTTTCACCAGGGTCCATCAACTCATATTGAACACATACGAATTACTGCATACGGCTCGGCCGTCAAAGAATATTCAGGCCTGATTCATATTTTTTGCATGAGCGACCAGCGTCTCCGGAGCGACGTCGGTGGCGAGCGGGATCCGCACGGTAAACACGGTGCTACCAGGCTTTGAGGCGACCGCGACGGTCCCCTGGTGCGCCTCGACGATCGACGCCACGATAGCCAGCCCCAACCCGGTGCTACCCAATTCCCGTGACCGCGATTTATCCGCCCTGACAAACCTGCCAAATAGATTCGGCAACAATTCGGCATCAATTCCGGGGCCGTCATCGGTGACCGTCAATTCGGCGAATTCTCCGGCCTCGGCCAAGGCAATGGCGACCGTCACACCGGGCGGTGTGTGTATCCGGGCATTCGTCAACAGATTGCTGATCACCTGGTGCAGCCGGGCGAGGTCCCCGCGCACCCAGAGCGGATCGTCGGGCAGCTCGGCCACCCAGTGATGTTCGGGTGCGCCCACCGCCACGTCGTTGATCGCGTCCACCACCAGATCACTCAGGTCGATGTCGTCGGTCTCCAGTTCCTGCCCTTCGCTCAACCGCGACAACAGCAGCAGGTCGCTGACCAGACCGGTCATCCGCCGCGCCTCGGCCTCGATACGGGCCAGGGCGTATTCGGTGGTCGGCGGTAGGTTCGCGCTGTCCTGCCGGGTGAGCTCGGCATAACCCTGGATCGCCGCGAGTGGCGTGCGCAGCTCATGGCTGGCATCGGTGAGGAACTGCCGGGTGCGCCGGTCGGACTCGGCCAGCGCGGCCAGCGCGCTGTCGACATTCGCCAACAGCTGGTTGAGCGTGTCGCCCACCAGGCCGACCTCGGTGTCCGGATCGGTGTCCTTGTCCCGCACCCGCGTCGTGATGCGGTGGTCGCCACCGTCCAAGGGCAACTTCGCGACCTTGGCCGCAGTGGCCGCCACCCGGCTCAACGGCCGCAGCGCATAGCGCACCACCGCAACGGTGCCCAAGGCTGTGACGATCAGGGCGATGACGATCATCACCCCGACGGTCACCGTCTTGCGGGCGATCACCATGTTCGCGCTGTCCAGCGACACTCCGGACACCAGCATGTCGCCGTTGCCCGCAGGCTGACTGGCCAATCGATAGGAGCCCAGCACCGGAAGCTTCACGGTGCGGGGCTGCTCGTCGGTCCAGTTGTACTGGTCGAGTGCCGCGGTCACCGCTGCCGGCGCCGGATGCGGCTCACCATCGGAGAACACCGCCGACTGGATCACCTCGCCGTCGTGCAGCACCGCGATCAGGTTTCCCGGAGCCTGCCCGACGAATGCCGTGAGCGCCTCGGTGTCCGACGCGAGCTCATGGTCGGTACGGCTCTCCCGCCACTTCTCCAGGGAATGGCTGAACGCTGCCAACGACCGCGACACCTCGGTATCGCTCATCGTCGTCACATAGGTGTGCAAGCTGTACACGGATAACGCGCCGACGGCGAACAGCACCACGGTGACGAGCGCACTGACGCCCAGTACCAGTTGCCGGCGCAGTGAGCGCGGCCCCCAACGCCTGGGCGGCATCAGTGGGTCACGAGGCCGGGCGCAGCATGTAGCCGACGCCGCGCACGGTGTGGATCATCGGTTCGCGGTCGGTATCGACCTTTTTGCGCAGGTAGGAAATGTAGAGGTCGACGATGCTGGACTTTCCGCCGAACCCGTAGTTCCACACCCGGTCGAGGATCTCGGCACGGCTCAGCGCACGGCGCGGATTCCGCATCAGGTAGCGCAGCAGCTCGAACTCCGTGACGGTGAGGTTGATCGGTTCACCGCCCCGGGTGACCTCGCGGCTTGCCCCGTCGAGCACCATGTCGCCGACCTTGAGGGTCTCGTCGGCGGGCGGTGTCGTGTGGCTGGAGCGGCGCAGCAACCCGCGCAGACGGGCCACCAGCTCCTCGAGGCTGAACGGTTTGGTCATGTAGTCGTCGGCACCCGCGGTCAGGCCGGATACCCGGTCAAGCACCGAATCCCTGGCGGTCAGGAACAGCGTGGGCGTGTAGCCGTCGGCCTCACGGACCCGCTGCAGAATCTGCAACCCATCGATATCGGGCAGCATGATGTCGAGGACCACGACGTCAGGTTCGATCTCGTCGAACTTGGCGACGGCATCATGGCCGTTGTGGGCCACGTCGACCTCCCAGCCCTCGTAGTGCAGGGCCATCTTCACCAGGTTGGTCAGCGCCGGCTCATCGTCGACCAGCAGTACGCGAATCGCAGACCCGTCGGCGCGATGGATCTTCGGCAACTGTCCGAGGATGGCCTGGCGCGGTTGCTGGGCACGGGGGGAAACGGACATCGTCGTCATGTTTCCATTGTGCGGAGTACACAGACCGTTGTCACGGAGTTCATATGGAGTTCTAAGGGAATGCCGTTCACCCACCGGCTCCTATGACTCACATCACCTTCACATGAAATGGTGATCCAGCCGAGATTCGGTGCAATACATATCTTTTCGAAACAATTTGGTGAACACTCGGTGCCGCCCCCTGATGCGTCAAACGGTTTCCCCTGCACACCAGCCATATTCACCAATTGACACACCAATGAAACATTTGGGTTCTCTATGCATGGCACAAACTTCCTTGCGCCTTCTTACAGCGATAAATAGTCTCGCCCATAGCAATTGGGTGTTGCCGAGCTACATCTGAACCCAGCCCGTCTTGTGTCGCGCTGTGCTCCAACATCTTTCGAAGTTGTTCACCGACAACGGCGTCAATAACTTTGCGCGGACCTGCAACGCGGCGGGTCCGCGCATGACCATCTCCACACGGAGGAGTGCAATGCAGCAAACGACTGATTTCGCAGAACGGGCCCGGGCCGTTCTGCGATACGACCTACCCGCCTCGCTGGTGGTGTTCCTTGTCGCCCTGCCGTTGTCCCTGGGCATCGCTGTGGCCTCCGGCGCTCCGGTACTCGCCGGCATCATCGCCGCGATCGTCGGCGGCATCCTGGCCGGCGCCCTCGGCGGGTCCCCGCTGCAGGTCAGCGGCCCTGCCGCCGGCCTCACCGTGGTGGTCGCCGGGCTCATCTCGCAATTCGGCTGGGCCGTCACCTGCGCCATCACCCTGTGCGCCGGCGTGCTCCAGATCCTCTTCGGACTGAGCCGGGTGGCACGCGCCGCACTGGCCATCTCCCCGGTCGTGGTGCACGCGATGCTGGCCGGCATCGGCATCACCATCGCACTGCAGCAGATCCACGTACTGCTCGGCGGCAGCTCCAACAGCTCTGCCTGGGCGAATGTGGCCGAACTGCCTGGTCAGCTGATCAACGCCCACGGCCACGGCGTCATCCTGGGCGGACTGGTGATCGCGATCCTCGTGGGATGGCGCTGGATGCCAGCCGCAGTGAAGAAGGTGCCCGGTCCGCTGGTCGCCATCGTCGGCGTCACCGCACTGTCGTTGCTGCCGACGTTCGGTGACGTCACCCGCATCCAGATCAACGGCTCCCTGCTGGACGCGCTGGCCCTGCCCAGCCTGCCCGAGGGCAACTGGGGCGCGTTCGCCGCCGGCGTCCTCACCATCGCGTTGATCGCCAGCGTCGAGAGCCTGCTGTCGGCCGTGTCGGTCGACCGCATGCACACCGGGCCGCGCACCAACTTCGACCGCGAGATGATCGGCCAGGGCACGGCCAACATGGTCTCGGGCGCCATCGGCGGTCTGCCCGTCACCGGCGTGATCGTGCGGAGTTCGACCAACGTCGCCGCCGGCGCCCGCACCCGCGCCTCGGCCATCCTGCACGGCGTCTGGATCCTGATCTTCGCGGTGCCGTTCGCCGGTTTGGCCCAGATGATCCCGACCGCCGCACTCGCGGGCCTCCTGATCGTCATCGGCTGCCAGCTGGTCAAGCGCGCTCACATCGAAACTGCGCGGCGCACAGGCGATCTCGCGGTGTACGCCGTCACGGCTGCCGGTGTGGTGTTCCTCAACCTGCTCGAAGGTGTGCTGATCGGCCTGGCGCTGGCGGTCGCACTGACCGTGTGGCGGGTGGTGCGCACCAACATCGTGTCCGAACCCACCGGCGAGAACACCTGGCGCGTCGCCATCGAAGGTTCGTGCACCTTCCTGTCCCTTCCGACGCTCACCAGCGCACTGGGCAAGGTGCCGACAGGTTCGTCGGTGACCGTGGAACTGTCGGTCGACTTCATCGACCACGCCGCCCACGAGACGATCGAAGAGTGGCAGCGCCAGCACGTGGCCACCGGCGGCTCGGTCGACATCCATGATGTCGGCGTCGTCGAGATGTCCAGCGCAGTGGCCGGGCCCCCGACACGTGGCTTCACACCGTTCGACAAGCGTTCCGGCGTGGTGCCGTGGAGCTCGTGGCAGCGCGAGGAGGCGTCATCAGTCCTGCACGGCCTGGCCGCCTACCACCGTCGCACCGCCCCGGTGCTGCGCCCGCACATGCAGGAGCTGGTGCACGCCCAGCGGCCCGAGACGCTGTTCCTCACCTGCGCCGATTCGCGGGTGGTGCCCAACGTCATCACCAGCAGCGGGCCGGGCGATCTGTTCACCGTGCGCAACGTCGGCAACATGATCCCGGCCGGCCAAGCCGACGCGTCGATCGAGGCGGCGATCGCCTTCGCCGTCGACAAGCTCGAGGTCAGCTCGATCGTGGTGTGCGGACACTCCAGCTGCGGTGCCATGACCGCGATGCTCGGCAAGACCGACGCAGGCGACAAGCATCTGGAATCCTGGCTGGCCCATGGCAATCCGTCGATCGAGGCGTTCGACGACGGCCGCCACCCGGTGGCGCAGTCAGCGGCGGAGGCCGGCTTCGGCATGGTCGATCAGCTGTCGATGGTCAACATCGCCGTGCAGGTACAGACGCTGCAAGCCCACCCACTGGCCCGCCGCGTCAACGTCATCGGCCTGTTCTACGACATCGCCAGCGCCGGCGTGCTGCGGGTGACGCCCACCCACATCGAGACCCTCGCCGACGCCGCATAAGGGGCGCTTCACTCCGGCTTGCGCAACGAGCGTGCGCGTCTGCTGTCCGACCAGCAGTTCGCGCACGCTCGTTACGTTATGGGCTTGGCTATCGTGACCGTATGGGGGCGGATCAGCAGGCCATCATCGCGCAGTTGCGCGCCGCCATAGGCGCGGTCGAGTCCAAGAGCGACGGTCGACCGCCGACGCTGCCCCCGCGTCCCCAGCCGATACCGCCTCGCGCGGCGCCCGCCGTCCTCAAGGGATGGGATGTCCCCGACGGCGACGACTGGCGAGATCACCTGCCGGCCCGATACGTCGACGGGCAGCACGGATTCGACCACAGGCTGATGGAAGACCTCGCCGCGGTCGGCGTCCGCTGCTACACGATCGGACACTTCAAGGCGACCACCGCGCCGTCCGCCATTCCGGTTTTCGTCGACTGGCTCACCCATCTGGAAGCCCGGATTCCCGGTGAGGAAACCCATCACCGCAACATCATCAGGATCGGGTTGATCTGGAACCTGCACGACCGCGCTGCCCAGGGCAAGCAGCACGTCGTCGACTTGATGCTGGCCCAGATCCGCCACCAACCTCCGCTTACCCGCGGGGCTCAGGATTCTGCGCTGTCGACGTTGTCATTCGTAGCCACGGCAAGACATTTCGACCAGATCGTCGAACTGCTGGCCGAACCCATCGACATGGCCGGCCGGAGTTGGCTGGTGAGCTATCTGGGAAAGGTGAAAACCGATGAGGCTCGCGATCTGGCGGTCAGTTACCTCGACAGCCCATACACGGCATTCGCCCTCAAAGCGCTGATCCAGATGAAAGCCGCCGGGGTACGAGACCTCGTCGCACCGTATGTCGGCTCCGAGCATGCAGAGATCCGCAAGTACGCGCGACGGGCCATGGAGCGACTCGCCTAGCCTGCGGCACTTCTGGCGTGCCGCGCTCAGCGGCGGAGGACTAGAGGCGGCCGGGACCGGACCCTCCATAGCCGGCCATGTCCTCCAGGCGACGGATGCGGTCGTCGATCGGCGGATGCGTGGAGAACAGCTTGCCGATACGCTCACCGGCCCGGAACGGGCTGGCGATCATCAGATGCGCCTGATCGGCCAATTGGGGCTGCGGAGGCAGCGGTGCCGCTTCGACGCCACCGGAGATCTTGCGCAGCGCCGACGCCAATGCCAGTGGATCACCGGTCAATTCGGCACCGGACTGGTCGGCCTGGTACTCACGCTGGCGGGATACCGCCATCCGCACCACGGTGGCCGCGATCGGGCCAAGCAGTGAAACCAGCAGCATGGCAAGTGGATTCGAGCCTTCACGGTTGCCGCCGAACATCCCCGCGAACATGGCCATATTGGCCAGGGCGGTGATCACCGACGCCATCGCGCCTGCCACGCACGAGATCAGGATGTCGCGGTTGTAGACGTGGGAGAGCTCATGCCCGAGAACCGCACGCAACTCACGCTCGTTGAGGAGCTGCAGAATGCCGGTGGTACAGCACACCGCGGCATTGCGGGGGTTGCGGCCGGTGGCGAATGCGTTCGGGTTGGCGGTGTCGGAGATGTACAGGCGCGGCATCGGCTGATGCGCCGTGGTGGCCAACTCCCGGACGATCCGGTAGATCTCGGGCGCCTGCACCTCGGTGATCGGCTGGGCGTGCATCGCGCGCAGCGCCATCTTGTCGCTGTTGAAGTACACGTAGACGTTCATGCCGACGGCGAACAGCACCGCCAGGTACATCACGTTGCGGCCGAACAGCGAACCGACGAACACGATCAGCGCCGAAAAACCGACCAGCAACAGGAATGTCTTGATTCGGTTCGCGTGCGGGTTCCACGTCATCGCAGTTTCCTCCTAGGCAACTACTCGGCAACCATCGCTGATTAAACGCTCAGTTACCGTCCGTGGTTCCTTAAATCAGCCGTGACGGTTGACCGTGTAGTCCACGAGGGTGGCCAGCGCATCGCGTCCGGGCCCGGCCGGAAGGCTGGCCAGCTCGTCACGGGCCTGCGCCGCGTACTCGGCCACCGTCTCCTTCGCGCGCGCCATCCCGGCCGACCGGCGCAGCAGGGTCAGCGCCTCGGCCACGTCCTCTTCCCGCTCCACGGGTGTGGCCAGCAACTCGCGCAGCCGGTCGGAATCCGGCCCCGACTCACGCAGCGCGTACAGCACCGGCAGGGTGTGCACGCCTTCGCGCAGGTCAGTGCCCGGAACCTTGCCCGATTCATCGGGATCGCTGTCGATGTCGATGATGTCGTCAGAGATCTGGAAGGCGGTGCCCACGATCCCGCCCAGCCGGTGCAGCCGCTCGACCTGCTCGGCATCGGCGCCCGAGAACGTCGCACCGAACCGCCCCGAGGCAGCGATCAGGCAGGCGGTCTTCTCGTAGACCACCTTGAGGTAATGGCCGACGGAGTCGGCATGCTCGGCCGCGCCGCGGGTCTCACGCATCTGACCGGTCACCAACTGGGCGAATGTGTCAGCAATCACACGCACCGCGTCCGGTCCCAGCCGGGAAACCAGCCGCGAGGCCGTGGCGAACAGGTAGTCACCCGCCAGGATCGCGATGTTGTTGCCCCACCGGGCGTTGGCACTCGGTGCCCCACGCCGCATCTGGGCCTCGTCCATGACGTCGTCGTGATACAGCGTCGCCAGGTGCACCAGCTCGATGACCGCACCGGCGATCGCGACGTCCGGATCGTCGGGCCGAGGCCCCAGGGACGCCGCGAGCACGGTGAACAGCGGACGGAACCGCTTGCCGCCGGCCTGGAACAGATGCTGGACCGCCTCTGCCATGAGCTCATCGGCTTTGCCCAGCTCGTCAGACATCAGTTGTTCGATCCTGGCGACGCTGTCCCGGACGTCGGCGGCGAACGCCGCGTCCCCGAAATCAACGCCTGCCACCACAGTCGCTGGTGTCCTCATTCGTCCAACATACTGGGAGCAATGGATATCAAGTCAGACGTGGTCGTCGTCGGCGCGGGGCCGGCTGGGTCGGCGGCCGCCGCGTGGGCGGCTCGAGCCGGTCGTGACGTGCTCGTGGTCGACGCGGCGCAGTTCCCCCGGGACAAGTCCTGCGGCGACGGGCTGACGCCGCGCGCCGTTGCCGAACTGGAACAGCTCGGCATGGGCCCGTGGCTCGACACCCGGATTCGGCACCACGGCCTGCGGATGTCGGGATTCGGCGCCGACGTCGAGGTGGCGTGGCCCGGGCCGTCGTTCCCGTCCACCGGGAGTGCGGTGCCTCGCACCGAACTCGACGACCGGATCCGCTCGGTCGCCGCCGACGACGGCGCCAAGATGCGTTTGGGCACCAAAGTCGTTGACGTCAACTATGACTCACGCGGACGGGTCGAATCTGTGCAGCTCGACGACGGTGCCACGATCGGCTGCAACCATCTGATCGTCGCCGACGGAGCCCGTTCCACTCTGGGCCGCGTGCTTGGCCGCACGTGGCACAAGGAAACCGTGTACGGCACGGCCATCCGCGGCTACATCGCCACGCCGCGCGCCGACGAGCCGTGGATCACCTCGCATCTGGAGCTGCGCTCCCCCGAAGGCCAGGTGCTCCCCGGCTACGGCTGGATCTTCCCGCTGGGCAACGGTGAGGTGAACATCGGTGTGGGAGCTCTGGCGACGGCCAAGCGTCCCGCCCACGCGGCCCTGCGGCCGCTGCTGTCGTATTACACAGAGTTGCGCCGCGAGGAATGGGGCTTCTCCGGGGAGCCACGGGCCGCGCTGTCGGCGCTCCTGCCGATGGGCGGTGCGGTGTCCGGGGTCGCGGGGCCCAACTGGATGCTCGTCGGCGACGCGGCAGCGTGCATCAACCCGCTCAACGGCGAGGGCATCGACTACGGGCTGGAGACCGGTCGGTTGGCGGCCGAACTGCTGGGCTCCGGCGACTATTCACAGGCCTGGCCCGCGCTGTTGCAGGACCACTACGCCCAGGGCTTCTCGATCGCCCGACGGCTGGCCCTGCTGCTCACGCTGCCCCGTTTCCTGCCGGCCTCCGGACCACTCGCGGTGCGCTCGTCGTTCCTGATGAACATCGCCGTGCGAGTGATGGGCAACCTGGTCACCGAAGAAGACGACGACTGGGTCGCCCGGGTGTGGCGGGGTGCGGGCCTGGCGTCGCGTCGCCTGGATCAGCGCAAGCCGTTCAGCTGATCGCGCTCACTTGCGGTTGAGCATCCAGATCCTTGTGGACAACGCGGTCGCGAAGGCACACCACAGCGGATAGGGCGTGAGGACGGCGCCGGGGGCACCCTGGGCCTGCACCGCACGACGGGTCAGATCCGCACTGCTGGCGGTCAGTGCCGCGGCGGTGACGGCTGCGGCGCCGAGCTTGCGCTGGGAGAAGAACACCCATGACCACGCGGCGTTGACGGTGAGATTGCCCGCCAGCGCGACCGTGTAGGCGCGAGCCTCGCCCTGGCGGCCCTCGGTGCGCAACCGGTCGATCGTGCGGGCCGACACCACCGCGATACCCGTGTACAGGATCGGCCAGACGATCGGAAAGGCTTGCCGCGGAGGCTGGAAGGACGGCTTGCGCAGCTGCTCGTACCAGTGGGACTGGGCGGGCCGGCTGGCCAGGCCGCCGACGAGCGCAGTGGTCAGTGCCGCGGTGGCCGTCTTGGCCAGAGTGATCGGTCGCATGGGTGAGTACATACCCGAACTCTCGACCGTCGACACGTCGGCGTCGGCCGTACCCGGCATAGCCCGGACGACCGACGCCCTCGCGGATCAGTGATCTCCGGACGCCGTCGGGCTGACGTCTCGGGTGGTGGCAGCCTTGGGCGCCGGGGTGTAGAACCGGCCCTTGGTCGCCAGGGTCAACGCAACGTGGATGATGGGTCCGACGATCATCGCCAGGAAGGACGCGTAGGCCACCGGATAAACCTCCAGGATGCCGAGTGCTCCGATGAACACCGCAACCGCCAACGAGGTCAGGCCGCACGGGTTCCATTCGCGGACTTCGCCTTCGCGGTATTCGATGTTGTCCGTGCGACCCAACTTGAGCCACCGGCGGCAGATGAAGTAGTCGGCGAGGATGATCAGCACCCAGGTGTTGGTGAGTACGCCTGTGATTGCGAGGAATGTCCCCAAGTGGTTGATCACATTGGTGGCATAGAAAACGACGCCGAACAGCCACACAGCGAACATCCACCACGGCCGTCCTGGCCTGAAGTGCGCGACGACGTCGAACCCGCTGGACAGTGTGATCGAACCGCCGTAGAGATTCATCACGTTGATCCGGATCTGGGTGACCAGAACGAAGACAACACCCGCCAGGCCCATCAGGTGGACGAACACAAAGCCGGGATCTTGCGCCTTTTCCGTGCCGAATTCACCAACCAGGGATGCTCCCAGCATGGCACCGAGGAAGATGACCGCGAACATGGGGACGAGTTCGAGCAGCATGATCGAGGCGGTGCCGCGGTAGCGGATCGTGCGTTTGGCGAACCGCCCGTAGTCGGTTGCCATCAAACCCTGGAAGATCATCTGTCCGTTGGCAAAACTCATCGCCGTCCACAAGGCCGCCCCACCAGACACCCCGGTGGCGGCCCAGCCGCTGGGGCCGACCACAGTGTGCTTGGAACCCAGCGAGATCAGCGCCCACACCAGCAGGCCAACGAAAATCGGAAACCCCCAGGTTTGCAAGGCTGACATCGCATACATGCCGCGCCACACGAAACCGATTGTGACCAACCCGATCAACGCGAAGATCGCCACGCCGGCCAATGAGCCGATCGGGATATCGAAGTAGAACGCCAAGGCGTGGGAAACGATGGTGCCCTCGAACAGGAAGTAGTACACGAAGTTGATCGCATAGATGAACGAGGTCACTGCCGCGCCGCGGCTACCGAATCCGAGCCCACGCGAAATCAGGCTCTGCGACAGGCCTTCCCGGCTCGCCATCCGCATGGTCAAGGCGCCGATGAGGATCGCGCCGAAGAAGAAGTAACCGATGGGTATCAGCATCATCGGCCACCCGACCAGGAAGGCCTGCTGCGCGCCGAACGAAAAGAAGAACATCGCCGTGGCGTTGCCCAACAGGACGAGGCTGATCGCCGGGATCGGCCATCGCTTGTTGTCGGGCACGCGGTCGATGGCGTAGCTCTCGATCTGATCGTCGATCGAGGCCTCTGGGCCGCGGAACGCGCTGCGTAGGGACATCACACTCCTTGTTTCAAGGCGCCATGGGCGCTCTGGTGCAGCCGGCTGAAGCAGCCGGCTAGACAGTGACCGGTTTCGCCCACCGGTGGTCTACCGGCCGATGGGCATCGGCACCGAAGCGTTCAATCAATGCCGTTGCCGTGCGGGTCGCCAGCCCAAGGCAGTCGTCGGTGAACGCGGCAAGACGCTCAGGTTCGACGGTCAGATCGGCAACGGCCGTCAGCCATTCGCGTTCGACCACATCGAATTGCCTTCGGATGGCAGCGGCACGGCCGGAGAAATCACGTGCTGCGGGCTCCTTGGCCACGTCGAGCAACTGCTGCCACCGCCACCACGACGACAACGGATCGTAAGTAACTGCGCGGTGGTCACGCGGATCCCAGGAAGCGGCGACCGGCGCCGGCCGTTGCACATTGTCGGGCAGCCGCCCCGCCTCGACGAAGAAAGGGATGTAGATGCCGGTGCACGGGGTGACCGGGCACCACCACAGCGCCACCGGGCGATCTGGGTCGGCATGCAGTTCGACGACGAGCGAAGCCGCGGTATTGCCCCAGGTGAACCCGGCAGGATGCTCGTGCATGCACAGGGTGAGGAAGTCTGGACGGGATGCATCGAATGTCGGGCCACCGAGAAATGTGCCTTCCAGATGATCCCGCAGGATGCCGAATGCCTGGGGCACATCCAGTCCGCCATCGGCTTCGGCAATCTGGAGGAGCTCTTCGGCCCGCCGCCGCCGAATGTGGGAAACCTGTAGCGGTGTGCCGGGGTCGGTGTAAGCGTCTGTCACGTCGAACGTTCTGTCGGCGGGGTACCAGCCCGCATCAAGTGCCGTACGGCGAAGGCCGTCGCTGATCAGATCGGGGTCGGTGCGGATCGAGAGCTCGTTGCTGATCGCGTATGAACCACTGCGTACGCGCCGGGCTGCCCAGTCCGGCCCCGCCGTCTCCAGTATCCAAGCCTCGGTCGGGTCCGCGATCAGATACGCATTGTCATAGGCGCCGGACCCATGATCCTTTCCCACGATTGCCGAACCCCATTGCCCGTACCGTTCGAGCAGCCGGGTCATCACCGTGAGCGCTTGGTATGCAGTCGCACCGCGCTCGAGGCCGAGGCGCACGAGTTCCATGCCCAACAGGCCGGGCTGCGGGCCCCGCCCGGCGCGCTCGTCCGTGACTGCGGTTGCCCACGTACGGGTGAAGACGGCTTCGTTGCCGATGGCCACTCGGTGTTCGTTGACTCCAATTTCGTAGCCCCAACACCAGAACGGCGCCGACCCGACATGCGCATAGGCGTCGGCGTCGTCGATAGTGACGTACGCAAGCCGCAGCGGAGCTCCTGCCGAGCGAGCCGGACTGCGCCGCAAGGGTTGTGCTTCACCGGCCGGACGGTCGCTGTTCTTGCCGAAAATGGCTGCGCCGCTACGGGTGACATCTGCCGACGCGATGAACGTGTCGCAGCTCCATGGCCGTTGGGTCATCGGGAGACTCCTTTGAACTCGACGCCGGAGGATGTGAGATGCCTTGTCACGAGATCGGCGGTGACCTGACGCAGCAGTGACCGGGTGAGCGCTGGGTCGTCGACGCACCGGGGATCTATCCGGTCGAGAGCGACGACCTCGGCGAACGGTGCGCCGGTCCCCCCGGGGACCAACCGGTTCGTACCCACCGCCGCAACGCTCGGCACACCCAACTCCGCCGCCAACGCGGCTACCCCGACCGGGGCTTTGCCGCGCAGGCTTTGTGCGTCGAGGCTGCCTTCTCCGGTGACGACGAGGGCGGCCCCGGTCATGAGTTCGCGGGCCCCCAGCATCGTCAGGAACAGTTCGGCGCCGGAACGTAATTCGGCGCCGAGAAGCAGTGCGGCCCATGCGAGGCCTCCGGCCGCACCGGATCCGGGTGAAGAACTCAGCCCGAGCCGATCCACGACAGGTTCGATCATGGCCGCCAAGTGTGAGAGCGCGGCGGACAGCTTGCCGACGGCTTCGTCGTCGGCTCCCTTCTGGCGGCCGAAGACCTCAGCCGAGCCATCGATCCCGACCATCGGATTGTTCACATCGCAGGCGATCGTCAGGCGCGCTGAGGCGAGCCGGGGATGCAGGCCGGCGATATCGACGTCGGCCAGAGACAACAAACTGATACCGGTCGGCTCGATTGCCGCCCCGGCGGCGTCGCGGAGTTTCACGCCGAGCGCCATGAGCATCCCAGCACCGCCGTCTGTGGTTGCGGAGCCGCCGAGACCAACTGTGATGTCATCGAATTCATCATCGAGCAGTACAGCGATGACCTGACCGACGCCGAAACTGGACGCCGTCAGCGCCTGCTGCGGGGTGAGACGCATTCCCCCCATGCCGCAGATCGAGGCGACCTCGACAATGGCTCGCTTTCCTTCGACAGCGACCTTCGTGGTGCTCGACCTTCCCCAGGCGTCGACAGTCGCCACCGGGCGCGCAGACCAGCCTGACCGAAGTGCGGCCTGAACGCTGCCGTCACCGCCGTCGGCGATCGCCAGCGGTACGTGCCGATCCCGCATCCCGAGGTCCGCGCACCCGAGAGCCATCGATTCCACCACCTCGGCGGCGCTCAGGCTGCCCTTGAACTTGTCGGGCGCGAGCACGATCCGCGCGCATTCGGGCTTCAACGTGTCCTCCGTCACTCAAATATTGTTCGTCAAGTTATCACAACGGGCAGTTTGGTTGTCTGGTTGGTGGACAGCTGACCGATACACTGAGGCCCTCACAGCGGAAGGACTACCGGCATGCCGTTCGAGCTCGACACACGGTCTGTGGGAGAAGCACTGGTGGTATCACTGCGCGAGCGAATACTCACCGAAGACATTCCTGCCGGACGCCCGGTCACGGAGGCTCTGGTAGCCAGCGATTACGGCGTGGCACGCCAGACGGCGAAAGCGGCGATCGAGCATTTGGTCGCGGAGGGGTTACTCAAACGCACCGCTCACCGCAGTGCCCGAGTGCCGGTTCTCGACATCGGCGAGGTACAGGACCTATATTTCGCCCGCCGGTTCATCGAGAGTCAGGCCTACGGCCTGCTGGCCCGTCAACGCAGCTATTCGGATGCCGCCCGCCAGGCGCACGAGGCATTTCACTCAGCCGTTGCCTGCGACGACCTGGTCACCGTGGTCGAGGCAGACATTCGCCTACATTCCGAGTTGGTGCACAGCTTGGGAAGTCCCCACCTGAACCGGGCACATCGGTTGGTGGTCAACGAGATGCGTCTGTGCTTGGCCCAGGTCCAGAGCCACCATCTGCTCGACCCGGCCGTGATCCACGAGGAGCACAGCGGCATATTGACTGCGATCACCGAGGGCGACCATGAACGTGCGGCACAGCTGGGAGACCAGCATCTGTTGAACGCCGAGCAACGCCTGCTCGATCACCTCAGAACCCGGCCGCGGTAGGTTCCGATAACAGCATTGGGCGCGCCCCAAAGAAGGACGCGTCAGCGGTACTCACACAGGTAGGCGGTCTCAGCCTCGACCCGGACCTGGAACTTGCTGTCGGCGGGCACGGTGAATTGTGTTCCGGCCGCGAAGGTTTCCCACTGTTCGCTGCCGGGCAGCTTGACGGTCAGCGCGCCAGAGACCACCTTCATGATCTCCAGCTGGGACGTGCCGAACTCGTACTGGCCGACGGCCATGACGCCCACGGTCGCGTTTCCCTCCGGCGTGGTGAAGGCGATCGATGCGACGTCGCCGCCGAAGTACTCGTTGACCTTGAACAATGCGGCTCCTTGAATTCGAGTGAGCGGCCAGGATAGCCGGACGTCGGACCACCGCCGCCGGCTACACCACGTACTTGAGCACCCCGAGCATCGCGTTCTCGTCCGCCGGCTCGCGGGTGCACCGCTCGAGTCCGGCCCGCAGCGCCGACGGGTCCATCCCGGTGCCGATCAGCACCAACTCGGTACCGCTCGCACGCCGCCTCTCGAAACGCAGTGAGCTGCCGACCAGCTGCAGCAGGAAGCGCTGGGCGCCGAAGTCGACGAACCCCTTGGCGCGGTACAGCCCAGCGGGGCGGTCCCGCAGAAACTCCATGAACAGGCGCGGGTTGACCGCGGCATCGGTGCGGAAATCGACGCTCTGATACTCGGGATGGTCGTGATCGTGCTGGTCGCGCAACAGCTCGTCGAAGGACAGCTGGGCCTGCGGCGTCCGCTCCGGCGGGTCGATCAGCAGCTCGGGGTCGATGCGGGCGAAGTCGGTGGACAGCACCGGAACCCGGGGACTGAACTCGCGTATCTGCGCGAGCAGCCCGTCGACGTCGGCGCATGAGGACGCCTTGTTGAGCACCACCAGATCGGCGACCGGCAGCCCGTGACTCAGGTCGGGTTGCAGGCCGTCGAGGACCAGAACCAGGCCGGCGTAATGGAAGCGGGGATCGTCGACGGTGACAATGGTGCGGGCCAGTGAGGCCGGCTCGGCAACCCCGCTGGCCTCCACGACGATGAGATCCAGCCGGGGTCTGACCGCCGCGAGCTTGCCGAGCATCTCGCCGACTTCCTCGCCGTCGACCGCACAGCAGATACAACCGTTGGACAGCGACGCCATCGCATCGACCTGCCCCGCCACCAGCATGGCGTCGATGTTCACGGCGCCGAAGTCGTTGACCAGCGCACCGATCCGAACGCCGCGGCTGTTGCGCAGCAGATGGTTGAGCAGCGTGGTCTTGCCCGAGCCGAGATGCCCGGCGACCGCCAGCACGGGTACCGATCCGGTGGACGTCACCGAGCCATCGTAGGTTTATTGAGAATTGTTTTCAGTAAGGGGGTCAGGTCGGCCAGCGGGTGTCGACGATGTCGAACGCGTGGGGCAGCCTGGCCCGGTACCGCGCCTTGTCGGCGGCTTTGAACGGAGCCCACCACGGCGCCTGGAACAACCCCAGGACGTTGGCCTTGGGACCCGCGTAACCCGAGGCCAGCAGCACGCCGTTGGCCGCATAGCGACCGCCTTCGTTGGCACCCTCCATCGTGGTGACGTTCTGGTCGGTCTTGATCCACTCACCGGCCAGGAACAGATTGTCGATCCCGGTGACGGCCTCCGGTCGGCGCGCCCACGACACCGGGTCCTGGATGAACAGCGGTTCGTCGTTGCGCACATTGGGCGTGCCCGAGTCGATGATCGACGGGTCGAGAAACCACGAATGCACCATCTGGTCCGTCACCACGATGCTGGTGTCGTTGAGATGGGCCTTGATCTGCGCCCAGGCCTCGGCGGCGATCTGCGGCGGGGTGCACTGCCTCGCGCTGAGCCCGTTGAAGTTTCCCTGCGTGCTCCAGTCCGAGATGATCGCCGACAGACAGTCTTTGACGGTGCCGTCCCCATAGGTCGTCAGTGGCCGCTTCCAGAACTGGGCCTCACTGATCGACGTGAGCCCCCACCCGGAGTCGACGTAGTTGACGTGCCCCTTGGTGACGTCGACGCGCTCACGCAGAAAGAACATCAGACCGTTCATCCACTCGGTGCGCAACGCCGCCACCGAGGCCAGCGTGGCATCGGCGGCGATCACGTCGGGGGTCAGCACCGCCGCGAGTTTTTCGCACGGCACGGCGGAGATGTACCAGTCGGCGACCACCGGTTGGGCCACCCCGTTGCCGTCCACCACCGTGGCCGACGCGATGTGCCTGCCGTTGGGAGTGAGCCGCGCCAGTGCCTGCCCCAGCCGGAACGTCACCCCGAGCGATTGCAGATGGGCCACCCAGGGATCGATCCACTGGGTGCTGGTGGGGCCGTTGAGCACCCGGTCGAATCCCTTGTTGTCGATGTCGTTGCCCAGCAGCAGGATCGACCACACCGAGGCCTCGCCGACCAGCCCGATCGAATGGGCACTGGCATCCTTGGACTTGGACGCCGCCAGGTTCCGGATGATGCCGTCGGCCAGGTAGCGGTTGTACTCCTTGCTCTTGTGGTCCGCCCCGATGAATTTCTCCCAGGTCATGTTGTCCCACTGGCCGAGCTTGCGCTCGTCGCAGCTGGTGACGTAGACCGCGAGTTTCTGCGCGGCGTACACCGCCTCCAACGGCGGCAACCGGAACAACGTCTGGAACACCGCGGCCACCGACTCGGTGAAGGCCTTCGGGGTGATGGGGTTGGGCAGGGTCGGGATCGGAAACGGCAGTGGGATCGTCAGATCCGCCCGCCCCAACCCCGAGTGCAGGTACGACGTGGCGCGGGTCAGGTTCTGCCAGACACCGAAGGTATTGCCGGCGAACGGAATACGCCGCATCGTGTCGGTGACATTGCGGTAGAAGCCGGGGAAGAACCGGAAGCCGTGCTCAGCCGGCAGCGGGCTGCCCGACGGGGACGGTGCCGGAATCGACCGCGCCTTGCCACCCAACGCTTTTCGCTCGAACACCGTGACCCGGTACCCACGCTCCGCCAACTCGTGTGCGGCGGTCAGGCCTGCCACCCCGGCACCGAAGATCGCAACCGTGGAACCCGGTGCGGCGCGCGCGGTCGGCGGCCCGCTCAGCGCCGCCGCGGCCACGCCGGCCGTGGCTGTTCCGGCCAGAAATGACCTCCGCGAAATGTGACGTTCCCCAAGCCCACCCGACATACCGACACCGCCTCAGTTCGGCAACCCCTGCGGGCGCTAAGTTAATAGTGATTCCGCCGCGGCCCCCGCCCGACACGCCGAGTTGAATTCACGCGACAGTAAGGCGATCGATTGATCACAAACTCGGGCCTCTCACCGTTCGAGACCTCACAAGACAGGCTCAAACGACTCGAGAATGGTCATTCACTTAATTCTTGCGAACGCGCCCCGCAATGTGACATGCTCCACAGGCGACCGGGGGGTCGAAACGTGCTCCGGCACAACCGGTGGTCACCGGTCGGCCCCGCGCATGCCACGACAAGCGGGGAAGGAACTCGATGACCTACGAGCTACCGGCGTCCAAGGGCCCCGTTCGGGACGTCCTGGTCCAGGGCGGCTACGTGCTCGGCTTCTCGGTGCAGGCGCTGGTCAGCGTCGTCACCGCGGTGATACGCCGACGCCTGGTGCTCGACGAGGTCGTCAACCAGACCCTGTTCATCGGCCGGGTGTGCACCGGCCCGGCCCTGCTGTTGATGATGCCGATCGGGGTGTTCATCGCCGTGTCGGTCGGCGAGCTGGCCGGGCGCATCGGCGCCGGCGGCTACTCGGGCGCCGTGGTGGCGTTCATCATCGTCGGCCAGGCCGCAGCTCTGGTGTGCGCGCTGATGATGGCCGGCGTGGCCGGTTCGGCGATCTGCACGGACCTGGGATCGCGCACCATCCGTGAGGAGATCGACGCGATGGAGGTCATGGGTCTCGACGTGATCGAGCGCCTCGTCGCACCGCGCCTGGTCGCCGCCGTCATCGTGGCCCTGGCCCTGTGCTCGATCGTCACCTTCGGCGGCGTGATGGCGTGCTACCTGTACCACATCAGCGTGCAACACCTGCCCGCCGGAACGTTCCTGGCCACGTTCAGCCAGTACGGCCAGGTGTCGGATTTCGTTATGGCACTGATCAAGTCCGCTGTTTTCGGCCTCACCGCAACCCTGGTCGCCACCTTCAAGGGCCTGCATACCAAGGGCGGCGCCGGCGGCGTGGCCAACGCGGTGAACGAAGCCGTGGTGCTGGCCTTCGCCCTGGTCTTCATCCTGAACACGACCATGTCCGCGCTGTACACCGTGGTGGTTCCGGCCGTGGGCAGTTACCGATGACCGCGCTTTCCAGCAGCGCTGCCCTGCACCGGATCTCGAGACCCGCAGTCGCCGGGTACGACGCACTGGCGGTCGCCGGTCAGCACGTCACGTTCTACGCCAAGGTCCTCGGTTCACTGCCGTATGCACTGGTGCGCTACCGCAAGCACACCCTCGGTCAGATCGGCGAGGTCACCTTCGGCACCAGCTCCCTGCTCTCCGGCGGCGGCACCATCGGCATCGTGTTCGCGATGTCGCTGGCTGCGGCGATGATGCTGGGCGTCGAAACCCAGCGCGGGCTGGACCTGGTCGGGATGAACACCCTGTCGGGCATGCTGGCCGCGATCGCCAACACCCGCGAGCTGGCACCGGTCGTGGTGGCAATCGCACTGGCGGCCAAGGTCGGAACGGGCTTCACCGCGCAGATCGGGGCCATGCGGATCTCTGATGAGATCGACGCGCTCGACGCCATGGCACTGCGGTCGATCCCCTACCTGGTCGGCACCCGCGTGCTGGCCTCGGTGGTCTGCGTCATCCCGATCTACATGATCGGCCTGCTGGCCAGCTACCTGTCCACCCGGACCGTGGTGGTGATCTTCAACGGCGCCTCCCCCGGCACCTATGACTACTTCTTCCATCTGGCACTCGGCCCGCGGGACCTGCTCTATTCCGGGATCAAGGCCGTCGTCTTCGCGATCGTGGTGGCCCTGGTGCACTGCACGTACGGCTACTTCGCCTCGGGCGGGCCCGCCGGGGTGGGGCAGGCCGCCGGCCGGGCCCTGCGCACCGCGATCCTGGCGGTCGGCATCCTCGACGTGCTGCTCACCTTCGCACTGTGGGGCCTGGTCCCCGAGATCCCCGGGATGGGAATGTGAAGCGCCTCAAGCAGTTCGGCAGGCGACGCAGGTATTCGGAACCCAGCCGGGCCCGACTGGCGCTGCGCGGCCTCGCCGCCGCCACCGTGGCGGTAGCCGTGGCGTCGGTGCTGGTGGCCCGAGCCTCGGGGCATCTGGAACGCAGCGCCGACGTGTTCGTCGGCGTTCCGGTGTCGGCCGGGCTCATCACCGGCGGATCCCCGGTGCGCTACCACGGCGTGAATGTCGGGCGCATCGCCGAGATCGAGTCGGGCACCCGCACGTCCCGGGTCAGACTGGCGATCGAGCCCGACAGTCTCGGCATCATCCCGTCCTCGGCCGTCGCGCGAATCGTGCCCCGCACCTTCTTCGGCGACATCTACCTGCAACTCGTCGATCCGAAAGGCAACCGGTCGGCGACGGGCCTGAAGGCCGGCGACACCGTGTCGATCGACGACAGCCCCGATGCGATGGCCCTCTACGACGTATTCACCAAGATCGTCGACCTGTTCTCGCAGATCAAGCCCGAGCGCATGCAGACCGCCCTCACCGCGATCAGTCAGTCACTGCGCAACCGCGGTGCCGAACTGGGCTCCACGATCGACAATCTGAGCGCCAGCGCGCAGGTGCTGACCCCGTCACTGGTGCGATTCCTCGACACCACACCCCAATTTCGGGATGTGATGGCCTCGTTGAACACCGCCACCCCCGACATCATCTCGACGCTGTCGGCGGCGACATCGGTGTCCAACCGGATGGTCAACGACCAGAAGAAGTTCGCTTCGACCATCGACGGTTTCGCCCGGTTCTCCTCGGTGCTCACCTCGTTCATGTCCGATCACCGCGAGCAGTTGATCACCGTGGTGGATTCGGCAGGCAAGATCATGGCGACCACTGCCACCCAGCCGCTGGGGTTGGTCGACACCCTGGCCGGCGCGCAGTCGTTCGGTGAAGCCGGCGCCAAGGTGTTCGCGACGGGCAAGTTCAACATCACCGCCGTGGCGACCTTCGCCGGACCGATGCCGTACTCGATGCAGGACTGTCCGGTCTACGGCAACACCCAGGGTGCGCGCTGCGCCGAATCGGCTCCGTCGGGTCAGGTTCCGGATCAACCCGCCGACGTGCTGGCCCGCCCGGCGGCCGACCTACCGGTCACCCCCTTCACGGCCCCGGCTCCGCACCTGCCGACGAACTCGTATCTGCCGCCGGGACCCGGGTTGCCCCAGTCCGCGCCGATACCCACGGAACCGCGTCCCGCCGAGGCAGTTCCGGGAGCGGCGCCCGCGTCCGCGGTCGTCGACGCCGACCGCCAGGCCCATGCCCTGGCAGTGCTGCAGGACGAACTCGTGCCCCCGGCCGGCGCCCCCTCGACGCAACCGAACATCGCCACGGTCCTGATGCTGGGTCCGCTGGTACGCGGCACGGAAGTGCAGGTCTCATGAACCGGAACGGACGGTGGCAGTCGTGGGTCAAGCTCGGCGGCTTCAGCACGGCCGGGGTGCTCAGCGCGGTGCTGGTGATCAACACCCTGTCGGTGCCGGTGCGCGGTAGCACCGTCACCTACCAGGCACAGTTCAGCAGCGTCGAGGGACTCAACGTCGGAAACCCGGTGACCATGAACGGCATTCGGATCGGACGGGTGGACTCGATCCGGTTCGCCCCCAACACCGACGGCACCAGCCGGGCCGACGTCGACATCGAGGTCAACTCCGACGTCACCCTGACCAGCAACGTCACCGCCGCGGTGCGTTACGGCGACATGCTCGGTGCCCGTTATGTGGCACTGTCCGATCCGGGCGGAGCCATCATGGACGTCTCCACCGACGAACCGCCGTCCCGACTGGCCGCCGGTGGCGTGATCCCCCTGGCCCAGACCTCGCCGGCGGTCGATCTGACCGCACTGCTCAACGGGTTCAAGCCGCTGTTCGACGCACTGGCCCCCGACCAGGTCAACACCCTGACCCGGGGATTCGTCGAGACCTTCAGCGGTCAGGCCCAGACCCTGACGACGCTGCTGACCCAGATCGCCGCGATGACTTCATCTTTGAGCAACAACGCGGGGATTTTCACCCAGCTCATCGACAACATATCGGCTCTGATGCGCACCATGAACACCCGCCAGCCTCAGCTGGAGCAGATGCTCACTGGACTCAACCGGCTCAGCGCGGCGGTGACCTCCGGTGACCGGCAGTTCGAGATGCTCATCGACCAGGGCAACGCCGTGCTGGCCACCCTGGCCAACACGGTCAACAACTCCAGCGCCGCCTACGGAGACACCATCACCAATCTCAACTCCATGCTGCAGACCTGGCAGCCCAACACCGAGGAATTCACCAAGCTGTTGACCCGGCTGCCGGAGTTCGGCGATGCCATCAACCGGACCTCCAGCTACGGCGGGTTCGTCAGCCTGTACCTGTGCAACTTCACCCTCAAGATCCGCAGCCATGAAGCCAACATCTTCGGCTACACGCATTCAGAGGTGTGTCAGTAGATGTTTCTCGTCAAACTGATCGACCTCTTCGTCGGCGCGGTGATCTTCCTCTTCGTGAAGGATCAGCGCAAACACAACCCGTCAATCCCGTTGGCACTGGGCATGATCGGCACGATCACCCTGGTGGCCATCATGGTCGTCTCGATCGGGATTCCGCGCGCGGTCTACCACGTGCGGACCAACTACTACGTCGCCGAGCTGGCCAATGCCAGCGGCCTGACCGGGGGCGACCCGGTGTACGTCGCCGGGGTGCCGGCCGGACGGGTGGAAGACGTGGCCCTGGCCGTCGACCGGGTCCGGGTCGGCTTCCGGCTGGACAAGGCCCAGGCCCTCGGCAACCGCACCACGGTCACGGTGCGGCTGCGGACCGTGCTGGGCAAGCGCTTTCTCGACGTCATGCCGGCCGGGACCGTCAATGGTTTGGACTCCAACGTCATTCCGTTGTCGCGCACCACGGTTCCGTACAGCCTCGACGAAGTCGGGCGCAAAGCCGCCGACACCGCCGAGCACGTCGATCAGCAGCCGCTGACGGCGATGATGAACACCTTGGTCGAGACCATGCCCGGCAACAGCACCGAGCTCGGCCAGGCGCTGGCCGGGATCAGCGCGGCCAGTTCGGCCTTCGCCGACAACGGCGACAAGATCGACGAGATCCTGCGGATCAGCCGGTCGATGGCCGAAATGCTGTCGCATCAAACCGATTCGCTGGCCGATACCGCGGCCAATGCGCAGTACATCGTGTCCTCACTGGCCGCCCGCCGTCAGGCGCTGGCCGACATCGTCACCAACCTGACCGCGATCATGCGGCACCTGGCCGCGGTCTACACCGACAAACAGGCCGATTTCGGCAGTTTGATCACCGGCCTCACCGCGGTCACCGGAACCCTGAAAGCCAACGTGGACAAGATCGACCAGACCCTGCAGAAGATGCCCCCGGCGATCCGTGCGGTCACCAATGCCACCGGCAACGGAAACTGGGCCGACGTCAACTCGCCGTCCGTGGTGATGCCCGACAACCTGCTGTGCTTCCTCAATGTTCAGCGGGAGTGCCGATGACTCGACGGATTTCGACGGCGCTGATCGTCGTCCTGTGTCTGGCCGCCGGTGGCTGGTATGTGTTCGGCCGCACCGACCGGGCCCGCACGGTGCATGCCGACTTCGGCTACATCAACGGCATCTACCCGGGCAGCAAGGTGACCGTGCTCGGGGTGCCGGTGGGACGGGTCACCGCGGTGACACCGCAGGGCACCACGGTGCGGGTCACCATGACGCTGCCCGACGATGTCGCGCTGCCCGCCGAACCCGATGCCTACGTGGTGAGCCCGGCGCTGATCAGTGATCGCAGCGTCGAACTCGGTCCCGCCTACAGCGGAACGGGGCCCACGCTGGCCGACGGACACGTCATCGGGGCCGACCACAGCCACTCTCCAATCACCTTCGACACCATGCTGGGCAGCCTGAGCACGCTGACCTCGGCGATCGGGCCGCAACAGGGCGACATCGGCGCGGTGCTCACCCGCGGTGCCGACCAGTGGCGCGATCAGGGCAAGCTGTTCAACTCCGCGATGCGCAACCTCAGTGCGGCCAGCGGCGTACTGGGTGCCCGGGCCGAGGACATCGGCGCGGTGGTGGACAACCTCAGCACCCTGATGGCCGCCTTCAACCAGCGCCAGGTGTCACTGAACCAGATGGTCGACGAGCTCGGTCAGGTCGGCAGCAGTTGGGCCGACGCAGGCGTCGACATCGCCCAGCCCATGGCCGATCTGAAGGTCGTGCTCGATCAGGTCGACACCTTCGTCACCCAGCACGGTGATGATCTGGGCACGATCGCAGCCAATCTCAACGCCGTCGGCGATGTGCTGACCGCCAAGCAACCGCAGCTCGCCGAATTCATGGACCTGGTGCCGCTGATGATGCAGAACCTGTCCAACACCATCGGCCAGGACCGTCGCGGCCGAATCCGGCTGAACGTGTCCACAGTGCTGTCGCAGTTCGCCGCGGCCCAGAACTTCTGCGACCGCAACATGCTGCCGATGTGTGTGGGTGCCGGGATCACCAACCCGATCTCCTACCCGATCAGCCGGTCGGACCCGCTGGGCATCGTGTCCGCCGTCACCGGCAACGCCCCGGCGCCCAACCCGAAGTACCCGAGGTGAACGGTCATGCCTAGATCCCTGCCCAAGCCCACCCTGGCCGGCGCGGCCACCGGCTGCGCGGTCGTCGTAGCCGCCGCCGGCGTATGGGCCCTGAGCGACATCGGTATTCAGGATCTGCCTCTTGGCCGTACCTCGCCCACCGACACCATGGCCGTCACGGTGGTGCTGCCGACCGCTGACGGCATCACCATCGGGGCCGACGTGCGCAACGGGCAGAAGGTGGTGGGCCGGGTCAGCGGGATGAGCCTGGCCGCCTCAGGTGCCTCGGTGCAGCTGAGCCTGGCCGACGCGGACGGCCTGGACTCCGCGACCGTGGCCAGCGTGGAACTACCGTCGGCCCTTGGCAATCCGTTCGTCCGGCTCAGCAGTGCGCAACTGGCGCCGCAACGAGCGTTGCGTGACGGCGACGTGATCCCGCCCAGCCACACCGAGTTGGGACCCCAGATCGAAAGTGCGCTGGCCACGTTCGGCGCGCTGCTGTCCCGCAGCGGCGTCGATCAGCTGGCCACCATCGTCACCGAACTGGACAAGGCCTTCGCAGGCCGGGCCGACAAGGTGCGCGGACTGATCGACTCGATGTCGCTACTGGCCGCCAAGGCGTCCGAACATCAGGGCGAGTTCGATCAGGCGATGAGCCTGGCCGCCAACATCACCGGACAGTTCGGCCACGAGCAGAAGACCGTTGCCGGCTACCTCGACGCCGTGCCCAAGGTGGTGGCGATGCTCGATGTCCAGCGGGCCAAGTTGCAGACGTTGTTCTCCTCCACCACCGCGCTGGCCGCCACCGCCAACAGTGTGCTCTCCTCGACCGATCTGAACGCCATGGTGTCCGACGCCGGCACCGTCGTGCAGACCATGGGCGCCTTCAACGACCGGCTGGGCGGGATGCTCGCGGCGATGAACAACTTCCTGGAGAAGTTCGGCAGCTCGGTACACGGCGACTACCTGATGTTCGATGGCGCCCTGGACATCCCGGGCACCATCGACAAACTCCTCACCGGAGGGTTGATCGTCAACGGCACCCCGATCACCGGGGACGTCGCCCTGGAAGGGTTCTTGTCGGGAGGTCTGAATTGAGACGCCTGGTAGTGGTTCAGCTGGCGATCTTCGCAGTGATCGCCGTGATCGTCATCCCGTTCGGCATCCGTTATGTGGCCGGACCGCAAGGGTTCCGGACCCCGATGACCCTGACCGCGACGATGAGCGATGCGTTCGGACTCACCGCCGGAACCAGCGTCACCGTGCGCGGCGTGCAGGTCGGCACCGTCGACGACGTGTGGCTGTCCCCCGACGGCACCGCGATGGTGCGGCTGGCGATCGACCCCGACACCCGGATCCCGCGCGACGCGATCCTGACCGTCGGGATGGGCACGGCCGCCGGCATCCAGAGCGTCGACATCATGCCGCAATCCGATGCCGGTCCGTACCTGGCGTCCGGCGACACCATCGCCGCGCCGGCCGACCGGCAACCGATCCAGATGGGCCGGATCATGGGCGACACCGCAGAGCTGGTGAAAGGGATTGACACCCGGGCAGTGAGAGATGTCGGCACCGAGCTGTCGAACGCCTTCGACGGACTGGGGCCGGATCTGGCCATGCTGATCGACAACGCGTCGGACATGTCCACCCGCATCCGGAACCAGACCGGTCAACTGCAGCCGCTGATCGAGGGGACCGCGGAGCTGGTCACCACCATGGCCGGTCAGGGTGACCCGTTCGTGCGCGGCATGGCCGCCAGCTCGCGGTTGGCCAATCAGCTCGACGGCAGTGGCCCGGCGTTCCTGTACCTGACCGATCGGTCACCCGCCGCACTGAAGTCCGTGCAGCGGGTGCTGGATACCTATCAGGGCACGTTCGGCGCCACCCTGGCCAACCTCGCCACCGTCACCCCGATCATCGGTGACCGCACCGATTCGCTGCAGACCGGGCTCTCGACCATCCCGAAAGGTCTGCAGGATCTGACGTCGATCGTGAAGCTCGACTCCACCGGCCAGATCCGGGCGGATTTCTCGCTGATCGCCACCCAGGGCCCGGTGTGCAACTACGACGTCGACCGGCGGGCCATCGGCGACGTCAGTCCCACCGAACCCAACCTGGTGATGTACTGCCCGCCCGCACCCGACATGCTGATGCGGGGGGCGGTCAACGCACCCCGACCCAACGATCTCGGCCTGCAGAACTCACAGACCCCCGGACATCCGATCGGACCGGAAGTGGTCAGTGATCCGGTCAAGATCCCGACCCTGGCCCAGCTGGCCTACAAATGGCGCAGCATCCTGAAAGGTGGCCCACAGTGAGCAATTCCGATGATGACTCTGTCGACGACGACCGCAAGGAATCGGTGCTGACATTGGACAAGCCCTCCGACGAGGTCCCCGAGGACGTCGCTGAAGATGTCGCCGAGGATGCCCACGAACCTGACGTCGTCGAGACCGGGTCCGAGGACTCCGAATCCACTGCGCCCGGCCGGCTCAAGCACCGGATCGCAACCGGTCTGGTCGCACTGCTCGCCGTCGCCGCCGTAGCAGCGCTGGTCGTGTTGTCGCTCGGCGAATACCACCACCGCCGCGACGACGCACTGCGCACCGAGGCCGTCGCGATGTCGCGCGACTATCTGGTGGCGATGGCCGCGTTCGACTACCAGAAGATGGACGCCAACCGTGAGCACATCGTCGCCAATTCCACCCCCGGATTCGCGGCCAAGTACGACGAGATGGTCAAGGCGCTGCGCGACATCGTGGTGACCAGTAAGGGTGTCGCGACCGCAACGGCCGATCACGTGGTCGTCGACACCGTCGAAGGCGACGCCGCGACGGTCGTCGCCTTTGTCGATCAGCACGTCACCAATGTGACTGCACCACAAGGCAGTAATCAGAAGTATCGGATGGTGGTCAAGCTGGTTCGCAGCGGTGACCGCTGGATCGTCGACGACGTGCAGACCGTGTAACCCGCTGTTCGCCCTGTTTCGCCCCCGAGAGGAGTCCCCATGCCAGCGACGTACGTGGACCTGGCCGCCAAGCCGCGGCTGACCACCGCCGAGACCCGCATCACCGTCACGCAGCGGGTGCCGCGGTGGATCCGGAAGAAGCACGTCGACCTCTCGGACGCGCTGGACTTCTGGTCCGCTGCCGGAGCGGCGGCCAATGTCATCATGCAGATGAGCTGGCCCGAAGTGGGGTACGGCGTCGCCGAAAGCCGGGTGGAATCAGGAAGTTTGGTGCACCACCCATGGAAGCGGCTGCGCACCACGGCGCAATACCTGACCGTGGCAATCCTCGGCACCGACGAGGAGAAGAACGCCTACCGCGAAGCCGTCAACGTTGCGCACCGGCAGGTTCGGTCCACCGAGGACAGTCCGGTCAAGTACAACGCGTTCAATCGCGAATTGCAGTTGTGGGTGGCGGCATGCCTTTTCATCTTCTACGAGGACACCCATCAGCTGCTCTACGGCACGATGACCGAAGAACAGGCCGAGACCTTCTACCAGAGTGCGATGACCATCGGCACCACGCTGCAGGTCCTCGAGGAGATGTGGCCGGCCACCAGGGCGGACTTCGATGCGTACTGGAACACCGCGTGCGAACGCGTCGAGATGACCCCGTTCGTCCGGGATTACCTCATGGTCCTGGTGGAGTTGCGGATGATCAACTGGCCGATGCGAAAGATGCTGGCTCCGCTGCTTCGGTTCTTGACCATCGGCTTCCTGGCGCCGGTGTTCCGCGACGCGATGGAATTGGAGTGGACCGATACCGACCGGCGCCGCTTCGAGCATCTCTTCCTGTTCGTGGCGTTCGTCAACCGCTTCCTGCCGAAGTCACTGCGCAACGGCAACTATGCGGTGCTGATGAAGGACCTGCGCCGCCGGATCCGTCGCAAGAAGGCGCTGATCTGACCTCCGTGGCGGCCGGGCTCGGCCCGAACACCATGCTGTCGCGTTATCTGCAGGACCGGCGGTTCCTTTTCGTCCTGCCGAGAGCGGTGTGCCTGCAGTCTCTGCATCCGACGATCGCCACCGGGATCACGCAGCACGCGCTGTTGCACCGACGGGTGTGGTTGCACCACAAACGCACGGTGACCCAGGCGATCAGGATCGCCTTCACCGACGTCGACATGCGCCCCTACATCCGTTTCGCGCACGAGGACGTGAAAGGCCTGGACCCGGCCGGGAACAAGTACCACGCCCTGAACCCCGACGTCTTCCACTTCCAGCACGCCACCTACGTGGAAAGCCTTGTGATGATGGTCAATACCTTCATCCGGAAGCTGGACGAAGGTGAGCACGAGCAGCTCTACCAGGAGTGCTGCGCGTGGTACCGGCGCTACGGCATCTCCACCCGACCGATGCCTGCGAACTGGCCCGAGTTCTGCGCCTACTTCGAGGACGCCTGCCGCACCCAGCTGGTGGCGGGCGAACACTTCGAGCCGTTCCGTCGGCAGATGTTCGCGCCGACGGACTGGTGGCCGCGGGCCGTGCCGCGCCGGGCGATCCGGGCCATGCAGCATCCGCGGGCTGCCGAGTTGACCATGATCGAGGTCACCCCGCGCGATCGGCGGTCGCTGCGGCGGTTCACCGTGACCAGCCGACTGTTCTCCTGATCTTCCGCCGGACCACCAGAACCCCGTCGCAGGAAGCGAACAAACTCGACCAGAGACTCCGAGCATCGCCACTTGACCGTGCCGAACGGAACTCAGACCTGCCACCGCCCTCCGTCGGCCGGTGGCTGCGGATAGCGACGAAAGTACCTGCGGTTCAACACGATCGCCACAGTCACCAGGATGATCAGGAGTAACGCGTACCCGACAAAGAAGATCGTCAGGCCGGTGGACGAGTCAGGCTTGCCGAGGACCAGATCGAGATACCTGTCGGTCGCGCCGCCCTTTGTACACGTCACCGTCAACGGTCCTTGGTCGGTCGGAAGTTCAGCCACCGACACATAGTCGGTCGAAGGCCGGGCACCGCGAGTAGTGTGTACCACCTCGTCCGGCACCGATACAGACACTGCTTCGCCGGCATCGGTCGTGGCAGAGCAACGCACGGAGCTGGGCGGCTTGCCGTCAAGATGTTTCTCTTTGACGAACACGATCTGCGCATCCGCCGTCGGTGTGACCGTGTCTCCATTTCTGAAGTAGCCGCCCGTGTCGCCCCCGAGCAGGAACATGGCAACCATGACAAACACTGCACCGGAGACAGCAGCCGCGATCACCGCGTATTTCGTCTTGCTTTTGGACCCCGGTTTCGCGGATTGCGGTGCGGTAGAAGAGTTCTGCCATGGCGGCGGCGGCATCGGCGGCGGGTACGCAGGCTGAAAGTCTTGGGGTTGGTACGGCCGGTTGTGCTGCGGCCCCTGGTAGGGATCGCCGGACGGTGGGTGCACGCGAAGCCCTTTCGTCATCACCTGTACAGCGATGGTAAAGCGGCCCGGAGGGACCCCCGCGCGGCAAATGTCACCCGCCGGCAAAACTGGTGGCCCACCCACGAACTCCGACGGCTTAGCATGTGACGGTACCGAACCGAGATCGCCCGGGGGGAGACCGATCATCGAGGCGTCACCGCCATACGCCGGCCCCGTGCCCCCGCCGGCTCCGCATGCCCGCCCCGCCGCGGGATTTCCGTTGGGGGAACCGCTGCTGTATCTGCGTGCCGTACCCGACCGCACCGATCGCAACGTGTACTGCTCGATCGAGAATGTCTACGACCAGCAGATCGCCCTGGTCCGGCCGACAGCCGACATACCGGCCTGGACTTTCAGCCGCATGCGCGCGGATATGCAATTTGTCCTGGTGCGTCCCGATGGTGCCGTCCTACTGCGCATCACCCGGTTCGGTGGCAGCAGCGTCACCGACTGGCAAGGCCAATTCGTCCAGGTGCACGACGGCGCCGGACGTGACCTGGGCCGGCTCAGGACCACCGCTCCGGTGGCGCAATTCACCCAAACCAGCGGTTTCACCTTGGGCCTGGAGGCCAACGGACAATGGCTGGGCGCCACCGAGGCCCATCAGGGTGCCTCGTGGAAGCAACATCCCGTGCCGATCTTCGACGCTGTCGGCTCATCGATCGGACGGATCGACCGGCAGATCCTGAAATCTGGTGCAGCCCGAACGCGAGTCTGGTTCTCCGACTACCTGCTCGACTGCCCGCGACCGCTGCCCCCACCCCTGCCCGAGCTGTTGCTGGCGGCGCTGTTCACCCAGTACCTCTATGAGCGCCTGGCCCAGGGGCCGGTCAACACCATGTTCGGATTGTTCAAGTGAGCTCACGCGTCGTCGCGAAGCACCCGGACCCGACACCGGACGCCCTTGTCGCGCTGCGGAACTCCCGACTGTGGGAGACACATGCGCAACGCTGCACCGGCGCCGAAAGTGACCATGCCCTCTGGGCCGCGGCGCAATGGTCGAGCACGCACCAGATGCTGATGGCGAGCACGCCGGGCACGCGGCGGGTGCCGTTGCGGCGCGGCGCGGTGGAGAAGAAGATGTCGGCCGGAAGCTACGTGTATCTCGTGGTGGTAGGCGGCATATTGCTTTTCATATTGGGCTCGAGTGTTTGGCGCCTGTTCACCTGATGCCGGCCTTGTCCGGGTGGATAGAATCGGCCAGGTGGCAATGAAGCCGTGGGATGGTGACCGACCTCAGACGCCGCGGGTCATTCTGGAGAAAGAGTCCGTCAGCGCACGCGGTCTGTCCTTCACCTTCGCCACCGAGCAGATTTCGGCACCGACAGACTGGTGCAGCCTCGATGAAAACCACCACTTGATGTACGTGTATCGGCACGGAGCCATGCGTCCGATGCAGACGCTGCTGGATTGGGGCCCCTCCGGACGCGTTCCACCCAGCGCCGGCGACATCTGGTGGAAGCCGGCCGGGATTCCTTGTGCGGCACTGGTTCAGGGTGACGTGGCCCGTTACTGCGAGATCGCGATACCTGACCAGACTATCGGCGACCCGGCCCTGCTGCCGCGGGTGAAGTACAAGGACCTCCTGGTCCATCACCTGGTCGAGGAGATTTACAGCGTCGCCGGCCGCAAAGACGCGGTGGCCCGGTTACTGACAGACTCGCTTGCCGAGACGCTTCGGCTGGTGATCGTCGACACCTGCACGGCCCCACGACCACGCAAGAAGAAGCGGCAGCAGCAGCAGGCCAGCCTGGACCCGGCCACGAGGTCGGCCATCGTGGCGTACCTGAACGACAGTCTCGATGCCGACATCTCGCTCGATACGTTGGCCGCGTTGGCCGAGATGCCCGTGAGCACGTTCAATCAGGCGTTTCGTCGGTCCTTCCACACCACGCCCTACCAGTTCGTACTGGAACGCCGAATCGCTCGCGCCCAGACACTGTTGCTGACTACGGCACTCTCGATCAGCGACATCGCCACGGAAGTCGGGTTCCCGAACCGCAGTCACTTTGCCACGGCCTTCAAGCGGCGCGTCGGAGTATCACCGAGCGAGTACCGCGCCAAGGGGTAAACACGCTGCTACACAGCAGTTGATCACTTCACATCCTCCGTGGCGCACGCCGCCCCGGCGGGCCCTTTAGCAAAGCGAAGATTCGCAGCTTGCAGGAATTGAAACGTGTTTCAGAATGCGAATGTTTCACAGGTTTCTTTCAGCTACGTTCGCTCGGTCAGTGATCGCTGACACGTTTCACGACCTAGAAGGAGACCGAGTTGCAGCTCGCACTACGGCCTTATGTGACCGCCGGCGTGGCGATTGTCGGCGCCGGCATCATTGCGGCAACCCCCATCACGGCGGTGGCGCCCGACATCCAGAACCGCGCGGTGACGCTGTCGGCCGCGGTGCAGACCATTGACCTGCCGACCCCGGCCGACGCGGACCTGTTTGCGACGACCCTGGCCGAATCCTCGTTCGTCGACCCCATCGCGCGGTGGGCCGAGGTGTTCACGCTGACGAGCACCAACCTGACGAAACTCTTCGAAAACGCGCTGGCCGACCCGGCGCCGGTCCTACGCCAGATCATCGCCAATCAGACCGGCTACGCCGAACTTGTCGGCGAGTCAATGTCGACGACGGTCCAGAACTTGATCAACGCGGCGACCATCTACATTCCGGAATACATGGAGGAGGCGCGCCTCAAGTTCGAGGCCGGTGACATCATGGGCGTCGGCAACGTCATGTCGCGCGCCACCCTCACCATCGCGTCGACCCTGTTCCCGATGCTCAATCTCCTCTCCATCCCCAAACAGATGGTCGGCAATCTGTCCTCCGTGCTGAATCTTCTGTCCTACAAATCATTCATCGATGTAGGGCTGGTAGGCCAGGTCGGCATGGGCTACGTCAGCCTCATCCAGGGCTACGTGTCAGCGGGCGCCGCTCGGATCGGACAGGACCTTTACGACGCCATACAGGACGGCGACGTGGTGAAGTTCGCGAGCACGATCATCAACGCACCGGCCGATACCGTCAGCTCGATCCTCAACGGGTCCTATGTGCCTCCCCGACGCCCCGGAGCGCCCGGCAGCTGGACCGCCGGGCTCTTCAGCCCCGACCGGACGTACGCCCCGCTGCGCGCGTTCCTGATCGATGTCCCCAAGGCCATCGCCGCGGCGATCACTCCGCCGGCCGCGCCGGCCGCCGCGTCCTCCACCGCTCGTCCGGTAGCCGGAACCACCTCGGAAACAACAGGATCCGAGTTGGCCGGCGCCGACAACGCACTCGCAGCCATCACTGCGGTCGCCGACGCGTCAGCCAGCCCGGTGGCCGAATCACCGAAGCCCGAAGCCGCACCGGCCGCCGAGGAATCCGAGGCAACCGCAGTCACCCCCGAGAAGACAAGCACCAAGCCGGTTTCCCGGCTGGTGCGGGACAGCATCGTCGCAGTGCCCGGTAAGACCACCGTCGAGGGCCCCGCGGGCGACAAGGCGCTCAAGCCCGGCAAGGTAGTCAGCGAGAAGGTCTCGGCGACCGTCGACAAGATCGGTCAGAAGATCAAGAAGGCGTTCGACAAGCCCGCCAAGAAGTCGGCGTCGGCCGACAAGGCCGCCGGCAGCAAGACCGGAAACGGCGCATCGTCCGAATAGCAGTACCACGTAAGGCAATCGGCCCTCTCGCTCCGGCGAGAGGGCCGATTTCTATCGGTATGAGTGTGCGCGGATGCTGCCTCGACGCCGAGCGCCGGGGGCGCTCAGTGGGACGGCTTGGTCGCCGCGTGCAGTGCGACGATGCCGCCGGTCAGATTGCGCCACTTGACCTGTGACCAGCCCGCCTCACCGATACGGCGGGCCAGCTCGGTCTGATCCGGCCAGGCCCGGATCGATTCGGCCAGATACACGTAGGCGTCCGGGTTGCTCGACACCGCGGTGGCCATCCGCGGCAGCGCCTGCATCAGGTATTCCTTGTAGAGCGTCGCGAACGCACCGTTGGTCGGCGTGGAGAATTCGCACACCACCAACCGGCCGCCGGGCCGCGTGACCCGCGCCATCTCGCGCAGCCCCTCGACATGGTCGACCACGTTGCGCAGCCCGAAGCTGATCGTGACGGCGTCGAACACTCCGTCGGCGAACGGCAACCGGGTGGCGTCGGCACCCACTTTGGGCACCGGGCGTGAGGCGCCGGCGGCGAGCATGCCCACCGAGAAGTCCGCCGCAACACACCACGCGCCGGATGACGCCAGCTCGACCGTCGACACCGCGGTGCCCGCCGCCAGGTCCAGCACCTTGTCGCCAGGACCGATGCCGAGGGCCGCACGCGTCTGCCGGCGCCAGAACCGGTCCTGCCCGAGCGAGAGCACGGTGTTGGTCAGGTCGTAGCGCCGCGCCACGGCATCGAACATCGATGCCACTTCGTGGGGGTTCTTCTCCAGGCTCGCTCGACTCACGGTGCTGACGCTACCGGGCGGCGCTCAATACATTGACAGTGACCGAAACCGTGGCGCACCGTCGCGGCTCCCTGTGGACTTCCTGCAAGTCGGACGGCCAGGGAATGGGTGGTTGCGTCCGACCGCTTGAACCGCAGGGAACGAAACGTCGAAGGGTTGATCATGAGCGAAAAAGTGTGGTTCATCACCGGTGCATCGAGGGGTTTCGGCCGGGAATGGGCAATCGCGGCCCTGGACCGCGGTGACAAGGTGGCCGCCACCGCGCGCGACACCGCCACGCTGGCCGATCTGGCCGACAAGTACGGCGACGCGCTGCTGCCGATCCGCCTGGATGTCACCGACCGAGAGGCGGACTTCGCCGCCGTCAAACAGGCACAAGACAAGTTCGGCCGGCTGGATATCGTCGTCAACAACGCCGGTTACGGCCAGTTCGGGTTCATCGAGGAGCTGTCGGAGTCCGACGCCCGCGATCAGATCGAGACGAACGTCTTCGGCGCGCTGTGGGTCACCCAGGCCGCGCTGCCGTATCTGCGCGCCCAGGGCAGCGGGCACATCATCCAGGTGTCCTCGATCGGCGGCATCACCGCATTTCCACTGGTCGGCATGTACCACGCGTCGAAGTGGGCGCTGGAAGGATTCTCGCAGTCACTGGCCTCCGAGGTCGCACCGTTCGGTGTGCATGTGACGCTGATCGAGCCGGGCGGCTTCTCCACCGACTGGGCCGGCTCCTCGGCCAGACATGCTGCCCCGCTTGCCGATTACGACGAGGCCCGCGAGGCCGCGCAACGCGCCCGCGCCCAGCGCAGCGCCAAGCCCGGCGATCCGAAGGCGTCGGCCGAGGCGGTGCTCAAGATCGTCGACGCCGAGAACCCGCCCCTGCGGGTGTTCTTCGGTGAGCTGCCCCTGCAGTTGGCCAGGGCCGACTACGAAAGCCGGCTGGCGACGTGGGAGCAGTGGCAGCCGGTGTCGGTGCTCGCCCAGGGCTGATTTGCCGGCGCGAGCAAGGTGAGCCGGTTTCGCGGCGTGAGCACGCGGGAACGCTAGATGAATGCCGGAGAGCGTCACACAGAAGTTGATCGGGTCCCATCTCGTCTCCGGGTCGATGACACCCGGGGACGAGATCGCGATCCGCATCGACCAGACGCTGACCCAGGACGCGACGGGAACGCTGGTGATGCAGGAGCTCGAGGCGCTCGGGCTCGATCGCGCCCGCACCGAGGTCAGCGTCCAGTACGTCGACCACAACCTGCTGCAGACCGACGAGAAGAACGCCGAGGACCACGAATACCTGCGAACCGCGGCGCAACATTTCGGACTGTGGTTCTCCAAGCCCGGCAACGGCGTCTCCCACCCCACGCATATGCAGCGCTTCGGCATACCCGGCAAGACGATGGTGGGTTCGGACTCCCACACTCCGGCAGCCGGATCACTGGGAATGCTGGCGATCGGTGTCGGCGGGCTAGAAGTGGCACTGGCCATCGCCGGAGAGCCGCTGCACCTGCGGGCACCCCAGGTGTGGGGTGTTCGACTGGAAGGCGAGCTCCCGCAATGGTGTTCGGCGAAAGACGTCATCCTCGAGATGCTGCGGCGCCATGACGTCAAGGGCGGCGTCAACCGCATCATCGAGTACTACGGACCCGGTCTGGCCGGGCTGTCGGCCATGGACCGGCATGTCATCGCGAACATGGGTGCCGAACTCGGGGCCACCACCACCGTCTTCCCCAGCGACGATGCAGTGCGTGACTTTCTCACAGGCGAGGACCGCGGTGACGACTGGACCGAACTCGTCGCCGACGACGGCGCGCAATACGACATCGACGAGGTCATCGACCTGTCGGCGCTCGAACCGCTGATCGCCAAACCGTCGTCACCGGGCAATGTCGTGCCGGTGTCGGAGGTGGCAGGCGAACCCGTCGCGCAGGTCGTCATCGGCTCCAGCGCCAACCCCGGGTTACGCGACTTCGCGATCGCAGCGGCCATGGTGCACGGCCGCCAGACCTCGCCCGACGTCAGCTTCGACGTCAACCCCACCTCCCGCGAGATCCTCACCGACCTGACGAGAATCGGCGCCACAACCGAACTCGTCATCAACGGCGCCCGCATCCACCAGGCCGGCTGCATGGGCTGCATCGGCATGGGCCAGGCCCCGGCCACCGGCCGCAACTCGCTGCGCACCATGCCCCGCAACTTCCCAGGCCGGTCGGGCACCAAGGAGGACTCGGTGTGGCTGTGCTCGCCGGAAACCGCTGCGGCATCGGCGATCACCGGGGTCATCACCGACCCGCGGCAGTGGGCCGCCGACAACGGCATCGAGTATCCCGAGCTCGATCTGCCCACCCATTTCAGCGTCAACACCGCCATGCTGGTCGCCCCGGTCGCACTCGAGCAGGCCCGGGCCGTCGAGGTCGTCAAGGGCCCCAACATCTCCAGCCTTCCCGAGCTGACCCCGCTGCCCGATGCAGTGACGGCCCCGGTCCTGCTCAAGGTCGGCGACAACATCTCCACCGACGAGATCTCACCGGCAGGCGCGCGTGCCCTGCCGTTCCGGTCCAACATTCCCAAGCTGGCCATGTTCAGCTTCACCCAGATCGACGAGAGCTATCCGGAACGGGCACAGTCCGCCGCGAACGGCCACATCATCGTCGGCGGGGAGAACTACGGCCAGGGTTCATCGCGCGAACATGCCGCGATCGCCCCGCGCTATCTCGGGCTGCAGGTCGTTATCGCCAAGTCCTTCGCCCGCATCCATTGGCAGAACCTCGCCAATTTCGGTGTGCTCGCACTGGAATTCGCCGATCCGGCCGACTACGACTCGTTGACGCAAGGCGACATACTCGCCCTCGCCGGCCTGCGGCGGGCCTTGACCGGCGAAGACCCGATCACGGTAACCAACACCACCCGGAACACCTCTTTTGCCGTGCGCCACCGGCTTTCACCGCGACAAATCCGGCACGTGCTGGCCGGTGGTCTCATTCCGTGGCTAGCCGCTCAGCAGACAAACTAAGCCGCTGATCCGGCCTCCAGCAGTCGAAACGGGCGTAGCGTCGAGCACATGCCTAAGATCACGACTTCTGACAATGTCGAGATTTTCTATCGCGACTGGGGCTCGGGCCAGCCCATCGTGTTCAGTCACGGCTGGCCGTTGTCCGCCGACGACTGGGACACCTTCATGCTGTTCTTCCTGCAGCAGGGCTACCGTGTCGTCGCCCATGACCGACGCGGCCACGGACGCTCCTCCCATGTGGCCGACGGCCACGACATGGACCACTACGCCGATGACCTCGCCGCCGTGGTCAAGCACCTTGACCTGCACGACGCCATCCACGTCGGGCACTCAACCGGCGGCGGTGAGCTGGTGCACTACCTGGCGCGCCACGGGCTGGACCGGGCTGCCCACGCGGTCCTGATCAGCTCGGTGCCGCCGCTGATGGTCAAGACCGATGCCAACCCTGGAGGCCTGCCCAAGTCGGTGTTCGACGATCTGCAGGCGCAGCTGGCGGCGAACCGCTCGGTGTTCTACCGCGCCCTGCCGTCAGGCCCGTTCTACGGTTTCAATCGGGAACAGGAGAAAACCCCCCAGCCTGCCCGCGAGGCAATCATCGCCAATTGGTGGCGCCAGGGCATGATGGGCGACCCCAAGGCCCACTACGACGGCATCGTGGCCTTCTCTCAGACGGATTTCACCGAGGACCTCAAGAAGATCACCTTGCCGTCACTGGTGATGCACGGCGAAGACGACCAGATCGTGCCCTACGCGGATTCCGGTCCGCTGTCGGCGAAGCTGCTACCCAACGGGACCCTCAAGAGCTACCCGGATTTCCCGCACGGCATGCCGACCACCCAGGCCGAGACCATCATGGCCGATCTGCTGGAGTGGCTGCGGTCCTGAAACCGGTTGCAGCAGTGACCGAGTCAGGCAGCGCGCAGCTGGCGCAGCCCCTGCACGGCTTCGTAGTGCCCGATCAGCTCGTCACAGACGGCCGGCCAGGTGCGGGTCAGCACGCTGCGCCGCGCTGCCACCGAATAGCGCGACCGCTCGGCGATCAGGTGCTCCACGGAAGCGGGTAGCGCGGACTCGAATTCGTCCACGGGCAGCAATAACCCGGTGCGGTACGGCGCCACCAGATCCCGGGGCCCGCCGGCGTCGGGAGCGATCACCGGCAGACCCGAGGCCATCGCCTCCTGCACGGCCTGACAGAACGTCTCGTGCTCGCCGGGGTGCACGAACACGTCCATGCTCGCATAGGCCGCAGCCAGTTCCGCGCCGTGCAGTTCACCGGTGAAAACCGCCGACGGCAGTACAGATTCGAGCTTGGCCCGGTCCACCCCGTCACCTACCACCACCAGCTGCAGGTCGTCGCGCCCGGCCAGCGCGGCCAGCCGCTCCACGTGCTTCTCCGGTGCCAGCCGTCCGACGAACCCGACGACCGGCTTGCCCTCGGCCGACCACGACGCCCGCAGCTGCTCATCGCGGGCCGACGGGGCGAACCCGGTGATGTCCACGCCGCGTCCCCATTTGAACACTCGGGGAATCCCATGGGCCTCAAGGTTTTCCATCGCCGAGGTGGACGGGGCCAGGGTGCGGTCGGCCTTGCTGTGCAGGCGCCGGGTCCAGGCCCACGAGGCCCGGGACAGCACGCCCACACCGTAGCTCTCGGCGAAACCGGCGACGTCGGTCTGGAACACGGCCACCGACGGCACGCCGAGGTAACGGGCCGCGTGTACGCCGCCCCAGCCGAGCAGCGCGGGTGAGGCTAGGTGCACGACATCGGGGTCGAAGCCGCGCAGCACATTGACCATCCGCGGCCGCGGCACGCCCAGCGGCAGCGAGGTCACCTTGGGAAACATTCGCGAAGGCACCCGGTGCACCCGCACACCGTCATGGACCCGGTCGGCAGGCGGCTGACCCCGCGGGGTGTCCGGGGCGATGACGAGTACCTCGTGGCCGGTGCGGCGGAGATGCTCGATCACCCGAAGCACCGAGTTGGTGACGCCGTTGACATTCGGGAGGAAGGACTCTGCAACGATTGCAACGCGCACACCAAGATGGTCCCAGCGGCACCTGTCCCCGAGGTAGCGTCCGGGGATACGACACGCTAAAACCTGATGCCCGGGTCTAGGGTTGGCGAATGCGATTACCGCGCGTTGCTGCAGCGATGCTGGCCGTGGTGGCCCTGTCCGTGGCCGGCGCCACCTCCGGTTGCACCCGACTGGTGGACGGCACCGCGCAGGCCAACGGCAACAAGCCCGGCAGCGAGATCACCGAGGACGGCTGGGGTATCCGGATCGGCTTCCCGGATGCGCCTGCCCAGATCGAGTTTTTCACCGAACCGCAGTGCCCGGCCTGCGCCCACCTGCAGCATGAGTCCGGCGATGCCATCGCCGCGGCCATCGGCCAGGGCCAGCTGGCCGTGACCTACCGTCCGCTGACCTTTCTGGACCGGATGGGCACCGAGTACTCGGCCCACGTGGCCAATGCGCTGTTCCTGGCCGCCGGCCCCGGCACCACGGGCATGGCGTTCCAGGCATTCGTTCAGGACCTCTGGGGCCACCAGGAGCCCGAGGGCTCGCCCGGCCCGACCGACGACGCGATCGCCGCGATGGCCTCCGGGAGCGGGGTCGGCAGCGAGCAGACCGACAAGATCGCGGCCGGCGCGCAGGCCATCGACTCCGAACAACTCAACGAGGCCAACGCCGAACTGCTCAGCGAAACCCAGGACGAGGTGTCCACCCCGGCGATCTACGACCTCGTCGGCGAAGAGGTCGTAGACATCAGCGACCCGGACTGGCTGGCCAAACTGCTTGCTACGCCGAGGAGTTGACGGTTCCGGTTGCGCTGGGCCGGCGCTGCAGGAAAGCCAGCAGCGTCAACGCCGCGGCCGCCACCAGCCAGCCCACCACCGCGATCGATCCGGCCGGGATGATCGCCAGTGACGCGTCGCGGTCCCGCACCCGGACCAGATCAGGATTGTTCTTGTCGTACTCGACGTAGATCCGCATCCCGGTATCGAGCTCCGAGGGATACAGCACCCCCAGCTCGGGACGGTAGGTCACCCGGTCCGGCGTGACGAACTCGATGGTCGAGCGCCGCGGCCCGGCGCTGAGCACCTCGGCCGCGGCCACCCCCATGTTCCGCTCGATCTGCTGGTCGTTGCGCCAGGCGCCCATCACCAACAGCACAGACTGCAACGTGACCAGGCAGGCGGCGATCACCACGCCGATCCGCACCCGCCGGATGATCCGCTGCGAGCGGGTCTCCCCCGGCTCGCCGTACAGGTGCGGGATCAATGGCTGCACCATCACCCGCAACCGCGCCGCGATCTGTGCGGGCCTCACAAGGCTGCCTTGATCGACGCGTGCAGGGCACGCAGAGACGACCGGTCGGCCTTCACCTCCAGCACCCGCATGCCGTCGAAGGGTTCGGCCAGCGCCGCACCGAGCGCGTCGGCCTCAACCTGCCCGCACTCGACGTGATACGCCCGGCACAACGCCGCGATGTCCACATCGTGCGGCGTGCCGAAGATCCGGGAGGACACGTCGGAGAACCGCGGATCACCCTGTTCCAGCAGCTCGAAGATGCCGCCGCCGTTGTCGTTGGACACCACGATCGTCAGGTTCCGCGGCGTCGGCTCGGTGGGCCCGATCAACAACCCCGAGCTGTCGTGGACGAAGGTCAGATCCCCGATCAGCGCGACGGTCCGGCCGTCGTGCGCCAGCGCCGCGCCGATCGCCGTCGACACCGTGCCGTCGATACCGGCCACACCGCGGTTGGACCGTACCTTGACGCCTTCGGTGTTCAGCCCGACAAGGGCGGCATCGCGCACCGGGTTGGACGCCCCGAGCACCAGCTGATCCCCCGGACGCAGCGCGTCGGCGACCACCGCGGCCACGTGCAGACCGGTGGTCAACGGGTGTGCCTCGAGTTGTTGACGCACCGCCGCCACCGCGTGCCGGTTCACCTCGGCGCAGCGGTTCAGCCAGGCCGGGTCGGGGGTTCCGGTCGCCACGGCCCGGGTACCGGTGGCCATCGAGTTGCCGGAGACATCGGGCCAGCGCGGACCCGTCGTCAGCGCGTAGACCGGCACCGCCGGATCGGCGAGCAGCGCCGACACCGGCCGGTGCAGCGTGGGCCGGCCCAGCATGATGACCTGCTTGGGATGCACCAGGCGAAGGGCCAGCGGGTGCAGCGGGTTGGCGGGCAGCGGCGCGGTGGGCTCGGCCACGGTCGGCAGACCGGCCAGGTTGGGGTGCACGCCGGCGCCGTGCCCGGCGATCACCACCGTGTCCGGGGTGATGTCGATCTCCAGCGGCTGATCGAAGCTCACCGCCGGGGTGTAGGTCCACGGCTTGCCGTCCGGACGGCCTTCCGACGAGCGCTCGCGCGAGGAGCCGACAAACCCCGGGAGCGACTTGTCCGCGTGTGCGCTGTCGGGCACCAGCGGTTCGCGCAGCGGGATGTCGAACTGCACCGGGCCAGCGTTGGCCGTGCGTGATCCGGTGGCCGCGGCCAGCACCCGGCAGGTCGCCGAACGCCACTGGGCGTTGAGTGACTCCAGCTGTTCCGGACGGTCTTCAGCCAGGCCGAGGCTGATGTTGGCCCGCACCTGGGTACCGAAGTAACCCAACTGCTCGAAAGTCTGATTGGCGCCGGTGCCCAACATTTCATAGGGCCGGTTGGCGCTCAGCACGATCAGGGGGACGCGGGCGTAGTTGGCCTCCACGACCGCGGGGCCGAGATTGGCCACCGCGGTGCCCGAGGTCATCGCGATGCAAACAGGGGACCGTTCTGCCACCGCGAGGCCGATCGCCAGGTAGCCGGCCGTGCGCTCGTCGATGCGGACGTGCAGACGGATCCGGCCGGCACGGTCGGCATCGGACAGCGCGAACGCCAGCGGGGCGTTACGCGAGCCAGGGCACAGCACGACATCGCGGACACCGCCGCGGATGAGTTCGTCGACGACTACGCGCGCCTGTGCCGTCGAGGGGTTCACCACTCCACCCTATTCGTCAGTACTGGCCGGTCTGCCCGGTCTGCCCGGCCAGGAACTCGAGCAGCACGGTGTTCACGGCGTCGGGCTTCTCGATGAAGCCGAGGTGACCGGTGTCGGGAATCTCCACATAACGGGCGGTGGGAATCGCATCGGCCACCTCACGGCCCAGATGCGGCGGCAGCACCACATCGTCGGCGAACCCGATGACCAGCACCGGAGTGGTGATGGCCTGGTAAGCCGGCAGCCGGTTACCCACCGGACCGGCATCGGACTGGGCGGCGAGACCGGGAGTCTGCTTGGTCGGCCACATGGTGAACATCTCACTCCAGTCGCGCACCAACGCGTCGTCGTTGAGCGTCTTGGGCGAGAAACTCTCCATCATCCGGAGCTTGGCGTCGAACGTCGGCGGCAGCTGCACGCCGGAGGCCGCCAGGTCACGCTCGGCGGTGCGGAAGAATTCGCGGGCCCGGTCGTGACGGCCGCGGGTGGCCATCAACACGGCCGACCGCACCAGATCGGGACGCGCCAGCATGAGTTCCTGTGCGATGAACGACCCCATCGACACACCCACGATGTGCGCCGGGGCCGCTCCGAGCTTCTCGATCAGCTCGGCGGTGTCGGCCACCATCTGCTCGGTGCCGAATCCCTGGGCGTTCTCCGTCGCGCCGACCCCGCGGTTGTCGAAGGTGATGACGCGGTAGCCGGCCCGCTGCAGCGCCGGGACCTGGTGCAGGTGCCAGGTGCGGCCCGCACCACCGCGGCCGGCGATGAACAGCACCGGGTCGCCCTTGCCTCGCTCGTCATATGCCAGATTCACCCGGCCGACGCTACTCGATCACGACCAGTGCACCAGATCACGCAGTGCGACGGCCCCGGACCTTCCTGATCGCCTGATCCCACGCCAGCAACACCCCCGCCTTGAGCGGTTCGGGCTTGATCATGTCCTTGCTCAGCAGCGCCGTGGCACCGGCCTTGGTGGCCGCGCTCGCCTTCGACATGTGCCCGGAATCGAACGGCGGCTGCGGGTCGTACTCGATCATCAGCTGAATGGCCTTCGCCTTCGCCTCGCCGCCGATCTGGCCCGCGAGCCACACGGCCAGGTCGATCCCGGCCGAGACGCCCGCCGCGGTGATCACCTTCCCGTCCGGGTCGGCCCGCACGATGCGCTGATCTCCCACCGGTGTCACACCCATCAGCTTCAACGCACTCAGCACCGACCAGTGCGACGTCGCACGCTTCCCGTCGAGCAGACCCGCCGCGGCCAGCACCACCGAACCCGAGCACACCGATGCCATCCAGGTCGTCCCCGGATACACCTGACGCAGCCAGTCGAGCACCTTGTCGTCGCGGGCCGCCATGGTGGTGCCGGGACCGCCGGGCACCAGCACCACGTCGGGCGACGGCGTTTCGCCGAAGCTGTGGGTGGCGCCCACCGTCAGTACGCCGGAGTCGGCAGTGATGGGACCCGGCTCGTGCCAGACGAACCGCACGTCCGCGTCGGGCAGGTTGCGCAACACTTCGTAGGGTCCGATGAAGTCGAGTGCGGTGAAGCTGGGATACAGCACGATGGCGATCTGCATGGTTTTTCCTTTCACGCGAAGGTCTTGCGGTACTGGTCGGGCGAAATACCCAGGCGCCGAACGAAGTTGCGCCGCATGGTTTCGGCAGTACCGAACCCGCAGCGGGCGGCGATGACGGTGACGGTGTCGTCGGACTCCTCCAGCTGACGTCGCGCGGCGTCGGTGCGGATACGTTCCACATAGGCGCCAGGCGCCTCGCCGACCTCGTCGGTGAACACCCGGGTGAAATGCCGGGGGCTCATCGCCGCCCGTCGGGCCAGCTCGGAAATACTGTGCACCCCACCGGGTTCGACCTCGATGGATTCCTGCACCACGCGGATCGGGGCACGTTTGGCCCGCGGCATCCACACCGGTGCGGCGAATTGGGTCTGACCGCCGGGGCGGCGCAGGTAGAGCACCAGATACCGGGCGACCGTCTGGGCGATGTCGGTGCCGTAGTCGTCTTCGACGAGCGACAACGCCAGGTCGATGCCTGCCGTCACCCCTGCCGCTGTCCACACCTGCTCGGAACTTCTGACGAAGATCGGTTCGGGATCGACTGTTACCGAAGGGAATTCATCTGCCATCCGGCGCGCGGAGGACCAGTGCGTGGTGGCAGGGCAACCGTCGAGCAGTCCGGCCTGGGCGGCCAGGAACGCACCGGTGCACACGCTGACGACGCGGCGGGCGTTGCGCGCAGCCGTGCTGATCCAGTCGATGACCGCCGGGTTGGCCCGGGCGGCATCGGCACCGATCCCACCCGGGATGACGATGGTGTCGATCGGACCGTGGGGGTCAGGCAGCGGCGCGGCGACAAACTCCAACCCGGTGAGGGTGCTGACGGGTTGACCGTCCGCCGAGGTCACCGTGACGGCATAGCCGTCGTCAGACCTGCCCAGACCGGCCAGGGCCAGCGTGGCGGTGGAGAACACGTCGAAGGGCCCGACGAGGTCCAGCGCCTGCACCCCGGCGTAGCCCAGGATCACCACCGACCGTGTCACGTCTTCAGTGTTCGCGATGTCCGCGATGGCGTCTACGTCACGCACCCCACAAATCAGGACATCGGCCGGCACCCCGGTGACACAGATGCCGAGCAGCAACCGAGTGGCCTGCTGAGAGCAGGCCTACTCCAATGTCCGTGGGTAACACTCACGTACCCGGTCGATCCACCATCTCCAATGTCAGTGGGTAACACTCACGTACCCGGTCGATCCACCATTGCCGACGCTCCGGCGTCGCTGCCAACGCAGACAGTCGGGCGGGATCCGGCACCACCGCCTCCACCGGCAGGTACCCGTCGACCGGCGCCGGAACCTCGGCGACGTCCGCCACGAAGAATCCGCCCGTGCCCAGACCGCACGCGTGCTCCAACTCGGGCAGTGCGGCGGCGGCCAGCAATCCGCGCGCGATGCCGACCGCTGAATCCAGCGCACTGGACACCACAATCGGGATGTCGATCTGCGTGGCGATGTCGAGCATGCGTGCCACCCCGCCCAGCGGCGCCACCTTGAGCACCGCGACATCGGCGGCACGGGCCCGGACCACCCGCAATGGATCGGAGGCCTTGCGGATCGACTCGTCGGCCGCGATCGGCACCGACACCTGCCCGCGTAGCGCGGCCAACTCGTCGACCGTCGAACACGGCTGCTCCAGATACTCCAGTGGCCCGTCCGCGGTGAGCGCTGCGGCAGCCTCGACTGCCTGCGGCAGCGTCCAGCCGCCGTTGGCATCCACCCGCACCACCGGAACCTGCGCGCGCACGGCGTTGACGCGGGCGACGTCGTCGGCCAGGGTCTGCCCCGGCTCGGCGACCTTGACCTTCGCCGTGCGTGCACCGGGGAACCGCGCCAGCACCTCGGGCACCTGGGCGGCCGGGACCGCGGGCACGGTGGCGTTGATCGGGATGCGATCGCGGTGGACCACAGGCGCCGGCCGGTAGGCCCCCTCGATGCCGGCGGCCAGCCAGGCCGCGGCCTCGGGCGCCCCGTATTCGAGGAATGCGCCGAACTCCCCCCAGCCGGCCGGGCCGTCGATCAGTGCCACCTCACGAACGGTGATGCCGCGGAAGCGAACCCGCATCGGCAGGGCCACGACATGCAGGCGCTCCAAGAGGTCATCCAACGTCGGCGCCGCGTCCATCACGCCGTCAATGATGCCCAACGCGGTCAGGCGGCGCCCAGGGTCCGTTGGATGTCGGGTTTCATCTGGTTCAGCTGCGCACCCCAGTAGCTCCAGGTGTGGGTGCCGGTGGGCGGGAAGTTGAACACCGCGTTGTTTCCGCCCGCGGCGACGTACTGGTCGCGGAAGTTGAAATTGCTCTGCAGCGCGGTGCCTTCCAGGAAGGTGGACGGCAGGTCACCGCCGCCCAGCTCGCCTGGGGTTCCCGAACCGCAGTACACCCAGATGCGGGTGTGATTCGCCACCAGACGACCCACCTGCAGCGTCGGATCGTTGCGCGCCCACGCCGGATCACCCGGCGGACCCCACATGGCTGCCGAGGAGAAGCCACCGGAGTCGTTCATCGCCAACCCGATCAGCCCGGGCCACGGGCCGGCCGAGGGATTCAGGAACGCCGACAACGAACCCGCGTAGCGGAACTGCCCCGGGTAGAAGGCGGCCAGGATCAGCGCCGAGCTGCCCGACATCGACAGTCCGACCACCGCGTTGCCCGATGCGGACACATGCCGATTGGCGGCCAGCCACTGCGGCAACTCGCTGGTCAGAAACGTCTCCCATTTGTAGGTCTGCACACCGCCGTTGCCCGCCGCCGGCTGGTACCAGTCGGTGTAGAAGCTCGACATGCCACCGACGGGCATGACCACCGACAACCCGGATTGATAGAACCACTCGAACGCCGGGGTCTCGATGTCCCAGCCGTTGGCGTCGTCGCGGGCACGCAGGCCGTCCAGTAGATAGACCGCGTGCGACCCGCCGCCTTGGAACTGCACCTTGATGTCGCGCCCCATGGCGCCCGACGGAACCGACAGTGTCTCGACCGGCAAACCGGCTCGTGACCAGGCATTCGCTGTCGGCGGCGAACCGAGAAGACCGGCCGTCACAGCCAACATCAGTGCGGACAAGACCACCAGCCCGCGGGAAAATCCCTGCCGAATATACGTATCCACCATGTCCGCACCCCAGTTCTCGCGCACACGTATGGATCCGAAGCTACTCCGGCTGGAACAGGAAATACAGAGCCAATTCTCACACGGTGGCGCGGTCGCGACCCTCCCAGTAGGGCTTTCGCAGATCCTTCTTGAGGATCTTGCCGGTGGGATTACGCGGCAACTCGTCGACGATGTCGACCGACTTGGGGCATTTGTAGGCGGCCAGATGTTCGCGGGCGAACGCGATCAGGTCTGGCTCGGAGACCTCGCCTTCCAGTGTCACAACGGCTTTCACCGACTCACCCCATTTTTCGTCGGGCACCCCGATCACCGCGACGTCGACGACGGCGGGGTGTTCGGCCAGCACGCGCTCAACCTCGATCGAGTAGATGTTCTCCCCGCCGGAGATGATCATGTCCTTGAGCCGGTCTTCGACGAAGATGTAGCCGCCGTCGTCGACGCGGCCGATGTCGCCGGTGCGGAACCAGCCCTCGGGCGTGATGGCCTCCGCTGTCGACTCCGGGCGGTTCAGATAACCTTTCATCAATTGCGGTGAGCGAAACCATAATTCGCCCTGCTCGCCGATGGGAACCTCGGCACCGGTGTCGGGGTCGACCACCCTGACCTCGGCGCCGGGAACCACGGTGCCCGCACTCATGAGCCGCTCTTCACTGGCCTCACGGTGATCATCGGGCCCCAGCCGGCTGATCGCCCCGGACACCTCCGTCAGCCCGTACACCTGGATGAACTCCGTCTCCGGCCAGGCCTGCAGCGCAGAACGCAACAGCGGCAACGGCATCGGCGATGCGCCGTAGGCGAAGGTCTTCAACGCACTGAAGAGTTTCACCGCGTCCTCGCCGGTATCGAACACCTTGGCCAGCACGGCGGGCACGAGGAACGTCCGGTTTGCCCCCGCGAGAATGCCTCCGGCCAAGGCCATCCCATCGACCTCACGCGTCATGTACGTCGGCGCCCCGTGATACAGCCCCCACTGCATGTAGGACGACCCACCGACGTGGAACAGCGGCATGGCCACCAGACTCTTGTCCCCCGCGCTCAGCGTCCAGCCCTCGAACGCGTTGATCGTGTGGGCGATGACGTTGGAATGGGTGAGGGCAATGCCTTTGGGCCTGCCGGTGGTACCCGACGAGTACATGATGATGCAGGTGTCGTCGGGCTGGACATCGGCCGAGCGACCGACCGGCGACGCACCGGCAAGCAGTGCTTCGTACTCGTCGCCGTCACCACCCTCGGGAGTCACCGTCACGATGTGCTCGACGGACGTGAGTCGATCCGCGATGGCGTCGATACCCGGCCGCAGCTCCTCGCCGACCACGAGAACCTTGGCCCCGCAGTCGTTGAGCACGTAATCCAGCTCGTCGGCCGCGAGCCGGAAGTTGATGATCGCGTTGGCCGCACCGAGTGACGCGGCCGCGAGCGTCATCTCGACACACGCCACGTGGTTCTTGTCGAGGAACGCCACCACGTCACCACGCCCGACACCCCACGCACTCAACGCACCGGCCAACCGCTGGACCCTGTCGTACCACTGCGACCAGGTCCAGCTGCGGCTCAGATAGGTGACCGCTTCCTCGTCAGGTTTCGTGGCCGCCCAGTGGGTGGCGCGTTCGTCGAGAAACTGCGGAGCCGGCAAATCTGACATGTCCAGAGCGTGCCATGGCGCGCGAGCCGTCAACCGGCTTTCGGATAAACCTGCTGCCCGGCCAGGAAGGTGGCCTGTACTTCCAGGTCGGCGATGCTCTCCGGGGCTGTCGTGCGCGGGTCGGCCGAGACGATCACCAGGTCGGCGTACTTACCGACCTCGAGTGAGCCGATCACGTTGTCGGCGAACAACTGCCATGCCGCGTCGATGGTCTGCGCCCGGATCCCCTGCTCGACGGTGAGCCGCTCCTCGGGGGCCAGCACCCGTCCGCTCGGCGCGGTCCGGGTGACGGCCACGCTGATGTTGCGCAGGGGTTCCTCCGGGGTGACCGGCGGATCGTTGTGCAGCGAGATCCTCATGCCGGTCGCCACTGCCGAGCCCGCGGGCATCCAGCGCCCGCCGTGCTCGGGCCCGAACAGCCCGTCGACGAGGATGTCGCCCCAGTAGTGCAGATGGTCGACGAACAAGCTGCAGGTGACCCCGAGTCCGTGCGCGCGCTGCAACTGCTCGGGCGTGATCGCGCCGACGTGTTCCAGCCGCAGCCGGTGATCGTCGCGGGGATGGGCCCGCAAGGCCTCTTCATAGACGTCGAGGATGGTGTCCACGCCGGCGTCACCCTGCACATGGCAGGCAAGCTGCCAACCCTGCGGAAAGAACGTGTCCACGATCTCGGTGAGTTGTTCTTTCGTGTAGTTGGCGTGGCCGCACGAGCCGGGCACCACACCGATGGTCCGGGTGGCATCGGTGTCCAGGTACGGGAACGTCAGGTCGATGTTGCCCACCCACGGCGACCCGTCGACCCAGATCTTGATGCCGACCTGGCGCACGATGTCGTCGCCCTCGGACGGGCTGGCGTCGGTGTGCAACGCCGCGGTCGACATCTCATAGGTGCGCAACCGCACCGTCAGCTGGTCGTGCAACTGCGCCAGCAACGGCCGGAACATCGGGTCGAACGCCATCTCCGAGCACGTGGTCAAGCCGGCCCGGTTCAGCCGCGCGCATTCGGCAGCCAGCATCTCCGGATAGTCGCGGGCCGAGATGGCATCGCCGAACAGCGGGAACACCGCCCCGGTTTCCTCGGCGGTGCCGTCGAGCTCACCGTCGGCCGTGCGTCCGTACTTGGCGCCCTTGGGGTCCGGAGTGTCTCGGGTCAGCCCGGCACGGCGGGCGGCCGCGCTGTTGAAGAAGGCCTTGTGGCCCGAGTTGTGCACGATCACCAGCGGCGTGTCGGGCGCGATGCCGTCCAGCCAGGCCAGGGTCGGATCGGGCAACCCGTCCTGCAGCAACGGATCCCAGCCGTTCAGGAAGGCACCGTCGGCTCCGCGCTTGGCGACCTCGGCATGTATCGCATCGAGCACCTCGCCGGCACTCGGCAAGGTGACCGGGCGGATGTCGACGATACGGCCGGAAAGCGCGACCGCCTCCATCAGCGGATGACCATGTGCCTCAATGAAACCCGGCATGACGCAGCCGTCGACCTCACGGACATCGGTGCGCTCCCCGACCCAGCCGGACACCTCGGCCCGGGAGCCGACCGCGACGATGCGCCCGCCGGACACCGCAAGCGCCTCGACAGTGGGTTGCGTGTCGTCGACCGTGAGGATGGTTCCGTAGAGGACGAGATCGGCAGACTCGCTCGGGCTGGTCATTCCCGGATGCTAGAGCGTGGCGAGGTTCGCCCGGGTGCGTCCCCGGAAATAGGGGCCGAACAGAAAATTTCACAAAGTTCTCGGCCCGTGTCGATTTTCGCGGGGTGTCATTCGACGTAGTAACGAGGGCACGATAGGCCGAGCCCCTTCCCGACGCACGAAGGAGACACACAATGTCGCGCTACATGCTGATCATGCGGTCCACCCCCGAGGCCGAGGCCGCGATGGCCGAGGAGAACATCGACTTCGCCGAGATCATCGCGTCGATGGGCCGCTACAACGAAGAGCTGATCAAGGCCGGCGTGATGCTGGCCGGCGAGGGGTTGACCGATCCCGACGAGGGCTTCGTCGTCGATTTCAACGCCGATCCCCCGGTGGTCACCGACGGGCCGTACACCGAGGCCAAGGAACTGTTCAACGGGTTCTGGATCCTGGAGGTGTCCTCCAAAGAGGAGGCCAAGCAGTGGGCCCGGAAGTGCCCACTGGGATGCGGCGTGAAGCTGGAGGTCCGCCGGGTCAGCGAGACCGAAGAGTTTCCACAGGACAACGAGTGGGTCCAGAAGGAGATCCAGTGGAAGGCCGACCTCGCGGAAAAGGCCGCGAAGGTCGCCCGCGCCGCCGCCAACCGCTGATCCGAGCACAAGCCCCGGCGGTCCCTAACCCGCCGGGGCCCGGCTCCGCCCCCCACATCTCAGACATTAAGCAGCGCCAACTCCGCGGACACGAGTAGCGCACTACCTGCATTTCGGTCCGCGACGACGTTGTGTTACATCCCACATCGGGGGATCGGCTCCGCAGTTTCTGGAACACGTTCTAGTCTGTAGTTCATGAGTGATGCGCTGCTGCACCATCCCATCCATTCCGGCCATCTCACCGTCGGTGCGCTCAAGCGCAACAAGGACAAGCCCGTGCTGTTCCTCGGCGACACCACCCTGACCGGTGGCGAGCTCGCGGAACGCATCAGCCAGTACATTCAGGCCTTCGAAGCGCTCGGCGCCGGCACCGGCGAGGGCGTCGGCCTGCTGTCCCTGAACCGGCCCGAGGTCCTGATGATCATCGGCGCCGGCCAGACCCAGGGCTACCGCCGCACGGCACTACACCCTCTCGGTTCGCTGGACGATCACGCCTACGTGCTGTCCGACGCCGAGGTGACGACGCTCATCATCGACCCGACCCCCGCGTTCGTGGAGCGGGCCCTGGGGTTGCTGGAGAAAGTGCCCTCGCTTCGCCAGGTGCTGACGATCGGCCCGGTGCCCGAAGCCCTGGCCGCGTCCGGCGCGTCGGTCTCCGATCTGACGGCCGAGGCCGCCAAGTACTCCCCGGTGCCGCTGGTCGCCGCCGAACTCGCGCCCGACCACGTCGGCGGGCTCACCTACACCGGTGGCACCACCGGCAAGCCCAAGGGCGTGATGGGCACGGTGCGTTCGATCTCCACCATGACGACCATTCAGCTCGCCGAGTGGGAGTGGCCGGAGAACCCGCGCTTCCTGATGTGCACCCCGCTGTCGCACGCCGGCGCGGCGTTCTTCACCCCGACCATCGTCAAGGGCGGCGAACTGGTCGTGCTGACCAAGTTCGACCCGGCCGAGGTGCTGCGGGTGATCGAGGAACAGCGCATCACCGCAACCATGCTGGTGCCGTCGATGATCTACGCCCTGATGGACCACCCCGACTCGCACACCCGCGACCTGTCCTCGCTGGAGACCGTGTACTACGGCGCCTCGGCGATGAACCCGGTGCGGCTGGCCGAGGCGCTCAAGCGCTTCGGGCCGATCTTCGCGCAGTACTACGGCCAGTCCGAGGCGCCGATGGTGATCTCGTACCTGGGCAAGATGGACCACGACGAGAAGCGACTCACCTCATGTGGCCGGCCCACCCTGTTCGCGCGCACCGCGCTGCTGGACGCCGAGGGCAACCCGGTGGCCCAGGGCGAGGTCGGCGAGATCTGCGTAGGCGGCCCGCTGCTGGCCGGCGGTTACTGGAAGCTCGAGGACGCCACCTCGGAGACTTTCCGCGACGGCTGGCTGCACACCGGCGACATGGCGCGCGAAGACGAGGACGGCTACTGGTTCATCGTCGACCGGGTCAAGGACATGATCGTCACCGGCGGATTCAACGTCTTCCCGCGTGAAGTGGAAGACGTTGTCGCCGAACATCCTTCGGTGGCACAGGTATGCGTGATCGGCACCCCCGACGAGAAGTGGGGCGAGGCCGTGACCGCGGTGATCGTGCTACGTCCCGACGCCGACTCCAGCGACGAGGCGGTGGCCACGGTGACCGCCGAGATCCAGGCCGCGGTCAAGGACCGCAAGGGCTCGGTGCAATCGCCCAAGCAGGTGATCGTCGTCGACTCCGTGCCGGTGACCGCACTCGGCAAGCCCGACAAGAAGGCCGTGCGCGCTCAGTTCTGGGAGGGCGCTGCCCGCGCGATCGGCTGATTTTCTCTGCGCGAGCAGACGCGTACGTACCCGGATTCACGCGATGTGGGGTAGCTGCTCGGCAGAATGGGTGAGGTGCCCGACGTGCCCGACGTGCCCGCCACCTCCGCCGACATGCGCGCCACGCTCGACGCGGTCTGGCGGATGGAGGCGGCCAAGATCCTGGCCACGCTGACCCGCACCGTCGGCGATGTCGGTCTGGCCGAGGATCTCGCCTCGGACGCGCTGCTCGACGCCCTCACGCAGTGGCCGCAGACCGGCGTGCCGCGCAACCCCGGTGCCTGGCTGACCACCGTGGCCAAACGCAAGGCCATCGACCACTGGCGGCGCGCGGAAAGCCTCGACGCGAAGTACGCGGTGCTGGCCCATGACCTGGCCGAGCACGTCGACGAGGCCTGGGACCCCGACCGGATCGACGACGACGTCCTGCGCCTCATCTTCATCGCGACACACCCGGTGCTGTCGCGTGAGGCCCAGGTCGCGCTGACGTTGCGCATGGTCGGCGGGTTGAGCACCGAGGAGATCGCCCGTGCCTTCCTCATCTCGACCGCCACTGCGGCCGCGCGCATCACCCGGGCCAAAAAGACCCTGGCACAAGCCAACCCACCCTTCGAGGTGCCGCCGCGCGACGAATATCCGCACCGACTGTCGGCGGTGCTCTCGGTCATCTACCTGATCTACAACGAGGGCTACTCGGCATCCGCCGGACAGCGCTGGATCCGCGACGAATTGTGCACCGAGGCGCTGCGATTGGGGCGAGTACTGGCCGCACTGGTGCCCGAGGAACCCGAGGTCCACGGCCTGCTCGCCCTGATGGAGTTCCAGTCCTCACGCTTTGCGGCACGCACCGATGCCGAGGGCCGGCCCATCCTCCTGGAGGACCAGAATCGGGCCACCTGGGACCGGGCCCAGATTCAGCGTGGCATCACGGCCCTTGAGCGCTCCGGTACCGCACGGCAGCAACGTGGTTGGGGCCCATATGCGTTGCAGGCCGCGCTCGCCGAATGCCACGCGGTGGCGCCGACGGCGGCCGACACCGACTGGGCGCGCATCGTCGCCCTGTACGACGCGCTGCTGCAGATCACCCCGTCCCCGGTGGTGCAGCTCAACCGGGCAGTGGCCGTCGCCATGCACTCCGGCCCGCAGGAGGCGCTGACGCTTGTCGACAGGATCGAGGGGCTGGACACCTCGTACCTACTGCCCAGCGTGCGCGGCGAACTGCTGTCCCGGCTGGGCCGGCACACCGAGGCCGCCGAGCAGTTCGACCGGGCCGCCGCCCTGACCGACAACGAACGCGAGCGAGACGTCCTGGCGAACAAGGCAATCCGTGAACGCGGCTGATCCCGGGCGGGGTCGTGGCACGATGGCGGACATGGTGTCGGCAGTGTTGTTCGACTTCTCCGGGACCCTGTTCCGCCTCGAGGAACAGGACAGCTGGTTCGCCGGGATGGCCGTCGACGAACGTGAGGTCGACGGCCACGTGCAGGCCGAGTTGATGCGCCGGCTGACCGCCCCGACCGGACGGTCCGTGACGATGACCGACGAGCAGTACCGGGCCTGGGCCAACCGGGACCTGGCCCCGCACCTGCACCGTGAGGCCTATCTACATGTGCTGCGGGAATCCGGGCTGGCCGACCATCACGCCGAGTCGCTGTACAACCGGGTGATCGATCCGGCCAGCTGGACGGCCTACCCGGACACTGCGCGGGTCTTCAAAAGCCTGAAAGCACAAGGACTCCGGACGGCCGTCGTGTCCAACATCGCCTTCGATGTGCGCCCGGCCTTCACTGCGATCGGCGCCGCCGAGCATGTCGATGAGTTCGTGCTGTCCTTCGAAGTGGGCGCGGTCAAACCCGACCCGGCGATCTTCACCACGGCGCTGCAGCGCCTCGGCGTGCCGGCGCAGGCCGCTCTGATGGTCGGCGACAGCGAGGAGGCCGACGGCGGTGCCCGTGACGTCGGCTGCCAGTTCGCACTGGTCGATCCGCTGCCCACCGTGCAGCGGCCCGACGGGCTGATCACGGCCCTGCAGGCTGTCGGTATCCGCGCCTAATGTGGAGTCATGGCTGACGACCGGATCCGTCCACCGTGGTGGCTGAAATACGTCAACAAGGTGATGATCGGGCTCAACAAGCTCGGCGTCGGCGGCGACAAGGGTCCCGTGGTGCTCACGGTGACGGGCCGCAAGAGCGGTAAACCCCGGTCGACGCCCGTCACCCCGATGACCGTCGACGGGCACCGCTACATCGTCGGCGGGCTGCCGAAGGGCGACTGGGCCGCCAACGCCCGCGCTGCCGGCGAGGCCACCGTGCACCAGGGCCGCCAAAACCAGCGGGTCCGGGTGGTGGAGGTCCCCGTCGAGCAGGCCCGGCCACTGCTGCGCCAATTCCCCGTCCTGGTTCCGACCGGTGTCGGGTTCATGCGCAATGCCGGGCTGGTGACCGGGCCCAATCCGGACGAGTTCGAGGCACTCGCCGGGCGCTGCCCGGTGTTCCGGTTGGACCCGATCTAGAGCCTGCCCGTCAGCTCAGGTGCGGGGCTTCCTTGATCTTCGAGTCCTGCTTGCCCACCGTCTGGCAGAAGGCCTGCACCGCCATCCGGGTTCCGGTGATCTCGAGCTGAGCTGGATCGGTGCCCTTCTCATCCTTGAGCATCTTGGACACGGCTTCGTCCTGGGTCTTCTCGTCTTGCCCGATGAAGTCCTTGCACTTGGTGTCTCCACCGGTGATCGCGGGTGAACATCCGACGAGTGCAAGGCCGACAGCCAACCCCGAGAACAACACACCTGCCGACTTCTTCATTGTGGTCAACGTCGTCTCTTTCTGATCTGGTGATGCGCTGTACGCATCATCGCGCCAGGTTTTGTACCCCGCGACGGTACCTGTGAAACGTCGAGTTGCCTTCGCTCTACAGTCGAGCACGTGAGTGCAGACAACCCGTTCGACCCGACAGCCTGGGAGCCGGTGCCCGGCTTCGACGATCTGACCGACATCACCTACCACCGCCATGTCGCCGACGGCGCCCGGCAGCCCACGGTGCGGGTCGCGTTCGACCGGCCCGAGGTGCGCAACGCGTTCCGGCCGCACACCGTCGACGAGCTGTACCGCGTCCTCGACCACGCCCGGATGTCCCCCGACGTCGGCGTGGTGCTGCTGACCGGCAACGGCCCGTCGGCCAAGGACGGCGGCTGGGCCTTCTGCTCCGGCGGGGACCAGCGCATCCGCGGGCGCTCCGGGTACCAGTACGCCGACGGGGAGACCGCCGAGACCGTCGACCCGGCCCGGGCCGGACGACTGCACATCCTCGAGGTACAGCGGCTCATCCGGTTCATGCCGAAGGTGGTGATCTGCCTGGTCAACGGCTGGGCGGCCGGTGGCGGCCACAGCCTGCACGTCACCTGCGACCTGACTCTGGCCAGCCGTCAGCACGCCCGGTTCAAGCAGACCGATGCGGACGTCGGCAGCTTCGACGGCGGCTTCGGCAGCGCGTATCTGGCCCGCCAGACCGGGCAGAAGTTCGCCCGCGAGATCTTCTTCCTGGGCCGCGCCTACGACGCCGAGACCATGTACCAGATGGGCGCGGTGAACGACGTCGTCGACCACGCCGAGCTGGAGGCGGTCGGGCTGCAGTGGGCAGCCGAGATCAACGGCAAGTCGCCCCAGGCCATCCGGATGCTGAAGTTCTCGTTCAACCTGATCGACGACGGCCTGGTCGGCCAGCAGGTGTTCGCCGGCGAGGCCACCAGGTTGGCGTACATGACCGACGAGGCCGTCGAGGGCCGCGACGCCTTCCTGCAGAAGCGCGATCCGGACTGGAGCGGTTTCCCGCGCTACTTCTGAGTGAAACGAAACCCGGTCTGCCCGTGAGGTGACTTCGCGAACGCGAGCACCTTGGCCGGGGTGACTCGGTAGACGATCGCGGCCTCACCGTCCGGGTCGAAAACCTCGTCGTCGCAATCGAAATCCCAGTCGTCGCCGTACTTGCTCCGGTAGGCATCGGCCAGGGCGGTCAGCCGTTGCCGGCCGGTCACCCGCGCGCCGGTCCCTTCGACCACGACGTCCAGGCCCGCATTCCACGTGTTGGTTCCGGTCGTGACGACGACGGCCGCGCCCGCCTGCAGGTTGCGGGCCTTCTGCTCGGAGGGCCCGGTGCAGAACACGAACGCATCGTCGATCCACACCCCGACCAGTGGTGTGACGTGCGGCCGCCCGTCGCCGCGCACGGTGGTGAGCCAGTACAGCCCGGCGGCTTCGAGTGCGGCCGCGGCGGCCGGCCACGTGGTCGGTTCGGTCGCCTCGCTGAAGCGCTGGTCGAGCTTGCCGGTGATGGTCATAGCGATATCGACTCGGGAGGCGCCCACAAGTCATCGCGGAAAGGTAGGCGACCTAAACTCGGCGGATGAGCAAGAACCCGCTGCGCCGACTCTCTGAGCAGGTGCTGTTGACGAGCATGCGCCCGCCACTGACCGAACGGCTGCAGGCCCGTGACGATATCGATGTCGCAGGCAAGCGCATCCTGCTGACCGGCGCCTCGTCGGGCATCGGCGAAGCCGCAGCGGAGAAGTTCGCCGCGAAGGGAGCCACCGTCATCGCGGTGGCCCGTCGCCAGGAACTCCTCGACGACCTGGTCGGGCGGATCTCCGCCAAGGGCGGCGACGCCCGCGCCCACGCGGTGGACCTGTCCGACATGGACGCCATCGACGAGCTCGTCGCCACCGTGGAACGTGACCTCGGCGGTGTCGACATCCTGATCAACAACGCCGGGCGGTCGATCCGGCGGCCGCTGGCCGAATCCCTGGACCGTTGGCACGACGTCGAGCGCACGATGACGCTCAACTACTACTCGCCGCTGCGGCTCATCCGTGGCCTGGCCCCGGGCATGCGGGAACGTCGGGACGGGCACATCATCAACGTCGCCACCTGGGGCGTGATGAACGAATCCTCACCGCTGTTCGCGGTGTACAACGCGTCCAAGGCAGCGCTGGCCGCGGTCAGCCGGGTCATCGAGACCGAATGGGCCTCCGTCGGCGTGCATTCCACCACGCTGTACTACCCGTTGGTGAAGACCCCGATGATCGCCCCCACCCGGGCCTACGACGGACTGCCCGGACTGTCGGCTGCCGAGGCCGCCGACTGGATGCTGACCGCGGCGCGCACCCGGCCGGTGCAGATCGCGCCACGGATGGCAGTGACCGCCAAGGCACTCAACACCGTGGCACCCGGTCTGGTCGACGCCGTGATGAAAAGGCAACGGGTCCAACCGGTCTGATCACGGCTGGGTGATGCTGCGGGGCTCAAGTCCGAGCGACCGCACATGCTGGGCGATCGCCCCGAGGTTCGTGGTCCACACATCGGTGTGGTCGCGTACGTGTCGCATGAGGTGGTCGAGTTCGGCTGACCGCGAGGCCCGTCCGGACAGGAACGGGTGATTGGTCAGCACCCAGCACGCCCCGGCGCGGCGGAGCGCGTCGAACTCCAGCTGCCAGATCTCCCGCGCCTTGCGCGGGCTCTCGATCAGACCGGATCCGGAGATGTCGGGCAGATAGCAGTACTGCTCCCAGTCGTCGAGCGCCCACTGGATGGGGATCTCCACCAGCGAACTGTCACCGACAGCGAGCTCATAAGGGCAGTCGGCGTCCATCAGGCTTGAGTCGTACAGGAAACCGCGCTCCGCCAGCAGGGAAGGCGTGTGCCACGACAGGTCCCACATCGGCGCGCGGTAGCCGGCCGGCCGCACCCCGGCCACCTCCGCCAGCGCCTCCAGCCCACGGTCGAGCGCGTCGACCTCCTCCTGCACCGTCAACGCTGTCGGCTGCTCATGAAGGTAACCGTGGTGGGCGATCTCGTGCCCGGCCGCCACGATCGCACGCACCGCCTCGGGGTACCGGTGCGCCGTATGACCCGGGACGAAGAACGTCGACGGAATCTGATGCCGATCCAGCAGATCCAGAATCCGGGGTATCCCCACCAGCGGTCCGTAGGCCTGGTGGGACATCACACTCATCCGCGCCGCAACACCCTGGTTGCCCCACAGCACCGCCGATTCGGCATCGACGTCGAAGGTGAAGGCTGCGGCCGCGGTTTTCCCTTCCGGCCAACGAAATTCAGTCATGGTCAGCCATCAGCGTAACCAGTTCGTAGGCCAGATTGGCCGCGGCCACGGCGGTCACGTCACCGCTGTCGTAGGCCGGGGCCACCTCGACGACGTCGGCGCCGACGATCGACAGCCCGCGCATGGCCCGCAGCACTGCGACCAGCTCTCGGCTGGTCATCCCGCCGATCTCGGGAGTCCCGGTGCCCGGCGCGAACCCCGGGTCCAGCACGTCGATGTCGATCGACACATACACCGGGTGATCGCCGACTCGCTGCAGGATCCGTTCGATGACACCGTCCACACCGATGCGGTCGATATCGCGGCAGTGCACCACGGTGAAGCCCAACGACTCGTCGTCGAGCAGGTCGGCGCGGTCGTAGAGCGAGCCGCGGATGCCGACGTGTGCAGAATGGCCCTTGACGATCAGGCCCTGCTCGGAGGCGCGGCGGAACGGGGTGCCGTGCGTGCATGGCGCACCGAAGTAGGTGTCCCAGGTGTCGAGGTGGGCGTCGAAGTGCACCAGCGCCACCGGGCCGTGCACGGCGTGCACCGCCTGCAGGGCGGGCAGGGCGATGGTGTGGTCCCCGCCGAGCAGCACCACCCGCTTCTCGGGCGCCGTCAGCAACCCGGCGATCCCGTCCCGAATCTGGTCGACCGCAGCGTCGATGTCGAACGGGTTGGCAGCGATATCGCCGGCATCGACCACCTGCGCCTGCGCGAACGGACTGACATCCAGCGCCGGGTGGTACGGCTTGAGAAGGCGCGAGGCCTGCCGGATCGCGGCGGGGCCGAACCGCGCGCCCGGCCGGTAGGTGACGCCGGCGTCGAACGGCACTCCGACGACGGCGATGTCGTAGTCGGAGACCTCGTGACGTTGTGGGAGCCGGGCGAACGTGGCGATCCCGGCGTACCGCGGTACCGCCCTTGCGTCGACCTGACCGACGTTGCCCGTCTCCGACCGCACATACGGCTGGCCCGTCACCTGATGTCCCTCCGTCATCACTTCACACTCTCGTCCGGGTGGCCCCGCCGTTGCAGGAGATCACCTGCCCGACGACGGCCGACATGTCGAACTCGGCCAAGAACTGCACCGCGGCCGCAATCTCGCCGACAGAGCCGATGCGGCCCAACGGAATCGACTCCGCGTAGCGCGCGTGCATGTCGGCCAACGCGATCCCGGCGGCGTCCGCGTCCACCTCGAGCTGCGGAGTGTCGGTCACGCCGGGCGCCACAGCGTTCACGATGATCCCCTCCGGAGCCAATTCCCGGCCCAGGGTCTTGACCAACGAGATGAGCCCGGCCTTGGACGCCGCATACGCGGTGGCCTCGGGCCAGCCGGTGACACCCCACTCACTGGAGATCACCACGATGCGGCCGGCGCCGAGCCTGCGCATGTGCGGCAACACCGCCTGCACCAGATGAAAGGTGCCACCGAGATTGGTGTCGACGACCCGCCACCAGTCCGCCTCGTCGTGCTCCAACAGCGGAGCCATGGTCATGTAGGCGTGGTTGGCGACCAACACGTCGAGCCGGCCGGCAGTGGCCGCCACAGTGTCAGCGATCTGGGCGCAGGTGTGCGGATCACAGACATCCCCGGGGACGGCCAGGCCACCGATCTCGGCGGCCAACGCATCCAACCCGGCGCCAGGACGAATGTCGTTGACCGCCACCGTCGCTCCCGCCGCGGCCAGCCGCCGGGCATGCGCGGCGCCCATCCCCTGCGCGGCACCGGTGACCAACGCGACCCGTCCCTGTAACGAGCTCATATCACCGCTCCTGCGTTGACGTTGACGACGTCACCGGTACTGAAGGTGGCGTCACACACCAGATATCGCACACATTGCGCCACCTCGACCGGGGTGACCAGCCGCCCCAACGGCAGCGTGGACAGGTAATCTGCGGCACGCCAAGGGGAATCGTCGGACAGCAACGGAGTGTCGGTGGGGCCCGGGGCCACCGCGTTCACCCGGACACCGCGACCGGCCACCTCGGCAGCCAGACTGCGTACCAGGCCGAGAATGGCCCCTTTGGCCGCCGCGTAATGGGCATCACCGTCGCCGCCACCGACCGCGAGCTCACTGGCCACCGCGACCACCGCCCCCGAACCCCGGGTGAGCATGTCAGGCAGACAGGCACGAGAGGCGTGGAACAACCCGCCCACGTGCACCCGCAGCATGCGCTGCCAGGCCTGGGTGCTGATCTGGCTCACCGGGGCCATCTCGTAGTGACCCGCCGAGGTCACCAGTGCGGCGATCGGTCCGAGTTCGGCACGGATCTCGCCGACCGCGCCGGCCACCGCGGTGCCGTCGGAAACATCCACTGCAACAGCGTGATCCGCCTTGGTCGAACCCGACAGATCCAGCGTTGCGATGACATAGCCGCGTTCCCGCAACGCGGTGACCACCGCGGCGCCGATTCCGCTGGCACCTCCGGTGACGACTGCGACCGGTGACTCAGTCATCGCTTCCCACCTTCCCGTCGGCGCGCTCGTCCAGAGTCTCGACGTCCTCGATCACCGCGGCGCTCACGATCCGCTGCCGCACGCTGAGCAGGACGGCCAGCCCGATTATGGCCAGCACGGCCACCCCGATCCACACCGACCAGTCCAGGTAGCGCTGCTCGAAAACCGGCCTCGGCCAGGCGATGTTGAGGGTCTGCAGAACCGCCCACACCGCGGCCACCACCGCGACCGGAACCGTGGCGCGGCCCAGGCTGAACGCGCCGTCCGTCCAACTCCGTCGGGCCAGCACCACCACGAACCCGATCAACGGGAACAGGAAGGCCAGGTAGAAGCCGCCCGCCGTGAAATTGACCATGAGCGAATAGATGTCACCGGCCACGATCGACAGCAGGAACAGTGCCCCGCCGACCACAGTGGTGACCAGGATCGGCACCACCGGGATCCGCGCCTCACCACGCAACCGGGCCAACACCTTCGAAGCCGGCAGCGCACCGTCACGGGCGTAGGCCCAGATCACCCGGGACGCGGAGGTCTGCAGTGCCAAGAAGCTGGCCAGAAAGCCGATGACGAACAGCATCTCGACCGGTTTGGCGATGCCGTGTCCCAGTGCAGCCGTGAGGGTTTCGTACACCGGATCGGCCACGGAGCCGGATATCACGGCATCCAGATCAGGGATCGCCAGGATGATCGCCAGGCTCGAGTAGGCCACCACCAGCGCGATGAAACCCAGCGAGAAGAGCACAGCCTTGGGCAGGTAACGCCGCGGCTCGTGGACCTCCTCGGCGATGGCGCCCGCACTCTCGAACCCGACGAACGAGAACCCGATGAACGCCACCGCGATCAGGAACGGCCCGCTCAGGTAGCTCCAGGTGTCCACCCCGGGACCGCCGCCGTCGAACAGCACCGACAACGAGTTGTTGCGGTGGAACAGCAACAGCCAGGTGCCCAGCCCGATCGAACCGATCACCTCGGCCACGATGCTGGCGGTCATGAACACCTTGAGCGCACCGCGGCCGATCAGGTTGATCGCGGTCCCGCCGAGCAGGATCACCAGCGCGATGACGGCCCGTAGACGACCGGACGGCGATTCCACCCCGGCGATGTTCGCCACGAACCCGGCAGCGCCCAGCGCCACGGTCGCCATCGCGATCACCAACGTCCACATGTACACCCAGCCGGCGAACCAGCCGTAGGACGTGCCGAGCAGCCGCCGCGACCATTGGTATATAGAACCCTCCAACGGCCAGCGCGACACCAGCATCGCGAAGACCAGGGCGACCAGCAGCTGACCGCCGAACACGAGCGCGAATCCCCACCAGAAGCTCGGGCCGGCCGAGGACAGTGCCAGACCGAAGATTCCGTAGAGCGCGACGATCGGCGAGATGAACGCAAAAGCAAAGGCGAAGGCCGACCACAGCGAGAATTCGCGCCGTAGCACGTGAGGCCCGTCCGTGTCGTGCTCGGGCAACGAGATCGGCGATGCAGTCATCGTGTGCTCCCTCTGTGTGGTTGCAGGAACTATCACGCCGTAGTGGCGTAACCACCAAGCGAATGCCACCAACACGCTGCGAATCCACTGTCGCACCACGCTGCCATTGGAGGATCCGACAATGCCGGCGGACACGGGGATGACGACGGCGTTACGCTCAGCCCATGTCGGACCGCGGCGATGTCAAACCGACACTGCGCGACCTCCTCGAGTCACACCGGGGGCTGCTCACTCCCGACGAGCCGACCGGCGACCTGGATCACCGGATCAACTGGGTGCACACCACCGAATTACGGGACCCGACGAGATACCTGCACGGCGGTGAACTGGTCTGCACAGTGGGCATCAGCCTGCAGACGGAGCAGGACTGCGCGGCGTTCGTCGAATCGCTGAGCCGGTCCGGGGCGGCCGGCCTGTGCTTCGGCATCGGCGATGTGCACGACGCCGTTCCGGCTGCCTTGATCGCCTCGGCCGCACGCGACGGCCTACCGATCCTCATCGCCCCACCCAATGTGCCGTTCTCCTCGGTGAGCCGCTATGTAGCCGACTTCCAGGTCGGCGGTGAGATCGCCGTAGCGCGGGCCACCAATTCCCTGATGCCCGAACTGCTCTCGTCCCAACGGCGGCGTGAGTCGGTGCGCCAGTTGCTGGACCGGGCAGGCGAGGTGCTGGGCTGCCATCTCCTGGTGGATCCCGATCAGACGTCCGCGGGCGCAGGGGCCGGTGCCCCGCTCGGCGACTTGGGAACCCTGACCTCGGTCGGCAGCGACGAGCCACCGGAACCAGCGGTGCTGGACCTGATCGGCCGCTTCGTCCAGGCCGCCCAGGGCGAACGCGACATCGAATCCGCACTCTCCCGCGAACGCGTCGGGCAACTGCTGTCGCTGATCGAGCGACGCATGCTGCTGCCCGACGCCCTCAATCAGCTTCTGGACTGGCCGGGCCTGGCGTCGCCCGAGCTCACCTGCTCGGCCTGGCCGGCCGGGGCCGGTGCCGTGTTGTCGATGGCATTTCCCGATGCCCTGGTCGGCGATGCACCCGAGGTATGCCTGGTCCTCGAGGCGGGCCCGCGGGCCCAGCAGACCGGCGAACTGTCCCTGCCCTCGGGCCACGCCGCCGCTGCTCCGCTCGCCGAACTGGGCGCGGCGATCACCCAGGCCCGCATCGCCCTCGACCTCGCCCAGCAGCACGGCGGCAGCATCGGCCCTGATCAGCTGAGCACGTTCGACAGCCTGCTCGAAGGCCTGCCGCTGAACCGGTTGGCCCCGTTCAAAAGCCAGCTCATCGACCCGCTGGAGACCCTGGACAGCGGGCGGGGCACCCAGCACGTGCGAACCCTGCGCACCTTCCTGGCCACCAACGGGTCACTCATCGACACCGCGCGTGAGTTGTTCCTGCACACCAACACCGTGCGTCACCGGTTGAGCCGCATCCACGAGATCACCGGACGAAACCCGATGAGTTTCGAGGACCAGGCCGCGTTCGCCATCGGATTGCGGGCCAGCGACCGCGCCCGCCGGATGCCCGGGCGCCCCGACTGACCCGTGTCGCGGATTCGCCCCGGCACCCGGCAGTGGTAGACAAGGGCCATGGAGATCCTGGCCAGCAGGATGTTGATCCGACCGGTCGATTACCCGAAGTCAGTGGAGTTCTACCGCGATGGGATCGGCTTGGCCATCGCCCGCGAATACGGTGCAGGCACAGTGTTTTACGCCGGCCAGTCACTGATCGAGCTGGCCGGGCACCACAGCCCCACCGAACCCGGGGTGTTCCCCGGAGCGCTGTGGCTGCAGGTGCGCGATGTCTACGCCACCCAGGCTGAACTGGAAAGTCGCGGCGTGGCAATCGCCCGCGCCGCGACCCAGGAACCGTGGGGCCTGCACGAGATGCATGTGATCGACCCCGACAGCATCACTCTGATATTCGTCCAGGTGCCCGACACTCACCCACTGCGCCGGGACACGCGTTGACTTAGAACTGACGCTGCACTTGTGCGAGTTGCGGTGTGCGTGGATTCAAAGTCAACAACCGGGCAAATATGCCCCTGCCCCTCAGCGCGTCGGGGTCGACAGCGGCCAGCCCACCGAGGCCAGCCGAGCGGCGACCTGGTTGACCTCTTCTGGAAGCGGTTCCTTGTCGATGACGTTCTGCACCGCGCCCCGGATCTCATCGTCGGTGACAGGGCTGTCCCCGTCGGAGGAGCGCAGGATGTCGTGGGTGGCCCGGACCACCTCGTCCTCGGACAGCGACCGGGTCAGCAACGCCAGCAGGGCGAACTGATCCTTGTGCGGCACGCCCTCCGGATAGCCGGCCCGCAACCAGCTCAGCACGTTGTCCAGGAAGCTCGTCGTTTCGGTCATGCTGCGCTCACTTACCCGGAATGAACGGGACGGGGTTGAATCCGAAGTGATGAATGATCGTGGTCTTGGTGATCCACAGGATCGCGATCACGATCACGGCGGCGACGACGGCGAAGAGCGCCAGGCCGAGGATCTTCAGCACGGGGTTGGGCGCCACGACGGTGCCGTCCTCGTGAGTGCCGCCGGCGCCGTTCGAATAGGCCACCAGACCCGTGGCGAACACCGCAGGCAGACCGGCTCCGAGGATCAACCCCACAACCAGCACCTTGAAGATGGAGTCCACATAAATCATCAGCTGATTCCTTAGCTAGATCCGGTCAGACTGCGGCTTTGTCGACTGTGGCGGCAGGCTTGCCGGCCTCACGTACCTCGGCCGGCACCACCGAGTTGGTGGAGTCATCCCAATCGGCATTGACGTTCTTGTGGTCGACCTTCTGCTGCTGAGCGCGCCACCACATGTATCCGGACAGGGCGACCAGGATAAGGAAGATCAGGCCGTCGCCGGCGAGCGCCGCCCCGGTGAGCGACTCGACACCGTGCGACAGCCAGAAAGCCAGCGCGCCGACGATTCCGGCGGCGGGCAGCGTGATCAGCCAGGCCATGGCCATGCGTCCGGCCACGGCCCAGCGCACCTCGGCGCCGGGCTTGCCGACGCCGCTACCGAGGATCGAACCGGTGGCGACGTGAGTTGTGGACAGCGCCATACCCGCGGCGCTGGAGCTCAAAATGATTGCGGCCGAGGATGCTTCGGCGGCCAGCCCCTGCGGGGATTCGATCTCGACCAGACCCTTGCCCAATGTGCGGATGACACGCCAGCCGCCGATGTAGGTGCCGAGACCGATGGCCAGGGCGCAGGAGGCGATGATCCAGAACGGCAGGCCGTCTTCCTTCACGTTTCCGGTGAGGTGACCGGTGGTGATGAGGGCGAGCGCGATGACGCCCATGGTCTTCTGGGCGTCATTCGTTCCGTGCGACAGTGCGACCAGCGAGGCGGTGGCGATCTGGCCCCAGCGGAAACCCTGCTCGCGACGCTTCTTCAGCACGTTGCGGGTGATGCGATAGACAAGCCAGGTTCCGGCGGCAGCGACGAGGCAGGCGATGAACGGAGCCGCGATCGCGGGGATGAGCACCTTCTGGAGGACGCCGGACCAGTTGACCCCGGACAGTCCGATAGCTGCCAGCCCGGCGCCGATCAGCCCGCCGAAGAGCGCGTGCGACGAGCTGGACGGAATGCCGAAGAGCCAGGTCAACAGATTCCACAGGATGCCGCCGATCAGGCCGGCGAAGATGATCGTGAGACCCGTCGAGGCATCGATGCCGGATACCAGCGACCCCGTCTTGCTGTCCTGGATCTTGAGCACCGATGTGGTGACCGTGACGGCCACCTCGACCGAGAGGAACGCGCCGACCAGGTTGAGGACACCCGCCAGGATCACAGCGGTCTTGGGCTTCAGTGCCCCCGTGGCGATCGAAGTGGCCATGGCATTGCCGGTGTCGTGAAAGCCGTTTGTGAAGTCAAAGGCCAGTGCTGTTGCTATCAACAGCACCAGGACGATCAGCTCAGCGCTCATGGCGGTAATTCTGTAGGACCATCGGCGTTTTTGACCAGCCGGAAACACCTCGCTGAGCTGGGAATTCGAATACGCTACGAATGAGTTCACCGAGTGTTCATCTGTCCACCCCGGTTTGTTCGCCGGGGCGGTTTGCCGATCTCCGAGCGGGCTATAAGTTCACTGCGAGCCAGAGTCGGCCGGCACCACTAACATCAATGCGGTCCTCCGACTCAAACTCGTATGTCCGGTGGAACTTCGCTCGGGTGCATCAGGAGTAGGCACAGTGAACGCTTTTCTCGCGAAGATCGCGGCCTGGCTGAACGCCGGGTACCCCGAGGGGGTGCCCGGACCAGACCGGGTGCCGCTGTTGGCGCTGCTGACCCGGCGCCTGACGAACGACGAAGTCAAAGCAGTCGCACGGGATCTCATCGATCGCGGTGATTTCGATCACATCGACATCGGCGTGCTGATCACCCAGATCACCGACGAGCTGCCCCGCGTGGAAGACGTCGAACGGGTACGGCAACGGCTGGCTGCCAAGGGCTGGCCGTTGGACGATCCGCGCGACCCCGAGGACCCCGTCGACACCGATGAGACCGGCCGCACCGACGGGGACGACCCGAAAGAGCCAGGGGGCCTGGCATAGCCGTCCTGCGCCCCGTTGCCGTCGGATCTGCGACGGAGCCGCTGCTGGCGGTGCTCGACGACGTCCTGACCGGACGCGAGTCGGCCATCCTGCCAGTGCCCGCGGACGACGAACGTCAGAGTTCCCTGCTGACAACCACTCTGCGCGTCGGCGAGGAGATCGACGACGACGTCGCTTTGGTGATCTCGACCTCCGGCACCACCGGCAACCCCAAAGGCGCGTTGCTGACCGCGTCGGCGTTGCGATCCAGCGCCGAGTCCACCCACGCTCGGTTGGGCGGTGCGGGCCGATGGCTGCTGGCCCTGCCCGCCTATCACATCGCGGGCCTGCAGGTGCTGGTGCGCAGTGCGCTGGCCGGCACCACACCTGTCGCCATTCCGGCCTCCTTCGACCCGCGCGAGTTGCCCTCTGCGGTGGCCGCTTTGGGCAGCGGGCGCCGGTACGCCTCGCTGGTCGCGGTCCAGTTGGACAAGTCCCTGCAGCACCCGGCCGCCGCGGACGCGCTGTCCGAACTCGACGCCGTTCTGATCGGCGGCGGGCCGATGCCGACGGGTGTGGCCGAACGCGCGCACGCAGCGGGAGTGAACGTCGTGCGCACCTACGGAATGAGCGAGACCGCGGGCGGCTGCGTGTATGACGGGGTGGCGCTCGACGGCGTGAAGGTGCGCATCGACAACTCCCGCATCCTGCTCGGCGGCGCCACCGTGGCCAAGGGATATCGCAACCCGCTCACCCCCGATCCGTTTGCCGAGCCCGGCTGGTTTCGCACCGACGATCTTGGTGCCGTGGATGATTCGGGTGTGCTCCGGGTCCTGGGCCGGGTGGACGACGCGGTCAGCACCGGCGGGTTGACCGTGCTGCCGCAACTGGTCGAGTCGGCGCTGGCCGGCCATCCGGGGATCGCCGACTGCGCGGTGTTCGGCGTTCCCGACGAGCGGCTCGGTCAGCGGGTGGTGGCCGCGTTGGTACTGACCCCGGGTTCGGCGGCGCCCGACCTGGCCGAGTTGCGCGCCCAGGTCGCACAGACGCTGGATGCCACCGCCGCACCTCGCGAGGTGCACATCGTGGACGAGTTGCCCCGGCGCGGCATCGGCAAGCTGGACCGCCGGGCCCTGGCCGCCCGCTACAGCTGAGCCACCACACCTGCCACCGCAGCGCTGTTCTCGCGGGAACCCCGCCCAACGAACGTGCCCCGGAATTTCACTTGTCGACTTGGGCATGATGGAGACATGCGCCGAGAAGTGACCTCCGCGGATGAGCTGCGCGCCATCGTCGGGCAACCCACCCCAGCCGTCGCAAAGAAGGTGACCGACCGCCTGTCCGAAGCGCAGCAGGGCTGGCTCAAGCAGTCACCGCTGGGTTTCGTGGCAACCACCGATGCGAACGGCCGCGTCGACGTGTCCCCGAAGGGCGACCCGCCGGGTTTCGTCCAGATCATCGACGACACCACGATCGCGATCCCGGAACGGCCAGGCAACAGGCGGGTCGACGGCTTCCTCAATGTCCTGCAGCGGCCGCACGTGGGCACGGTGTTCGTCATTCCCGGCCGCGGCGACACCCTGCGGATCAACGGCTCCGCCCGGATCCTTTCGGACGCCGATTATTTCGATGCCATGGTGGTGGACGGAAAGCGGCCGATCCTGGCCCTGGAAATCGACATCGAAGAGGTGTTCTTCCACTGCCCGAAGGCGTTCCTGCGCTCCGACGCCTGGAAGCCTGAGAGCTGGAATCCGACGGCGGTGCCCTCGGTGGCGCAGATGGCCAAGGCCTTCAAACCCGACCAGACCCAACAGGAACTCGACGCGTATTACAGCGAGGACAACCTGCGCAAGATCCTTTACTGAACCGCCTCGACCGGCTTCACCAGGATCGCCCGCGAATAGAGCAGCTGGAATCCTCGGCGCTGCACGTTGTGCTGGGACTTCGAGCCGGGTGCCGTTGTCACCACGGCGATCTCACATCCGGCGTCGGCGGCCTCGGCCAGCCGGGCCGCCAGCAGCGCTGTCTGCACGCCACGGCGCCGGTAGGTCGGTGCCGTGGCCGCTCCGGCCAACTGGGCGATCCCGTCGGCCAACCGCATCATCGCGCCGCCCGCCACTGCTCCGCCAAACAGCGCGATATACGGTGTGGCCCCGGCTTTTTCGATGTCACGCTCGGCGCGCTCGAGGATGTCGGCGGGGAACTGCTCGTGGCTGAGCGCCCCTTCACCGTCGGGATGAGCGAAGCCCTCCACCACAACGTTCACCCAGGCGGTGAGATCGGCCGCCCGGCGCACCTCCACCTCCGTCGACAAAGGGGCCTCGACGCCGATCGGGCGGCCGAGGACGTTCTCGAACTCGACGAGGCGATAGCCACGTCCGGACAGCAGCGCGGTGATCTCAGGATCGGCGAGATTGGACAGCTCCACCCGGGTTTCGCTGCCCCTGGCCGCGAAGGCCCGTTCGATCTCGCCCAGCACGGCCTCGTCTGGCACACCGTCGAAGCCGAGGCCGACCAGCTTGTTCATCGGCGACTCGGCCTCGGCGAAGCAGGCGAATCCGCCGGCGACGGGCAACACCAACCCGTCGGCACCACGGTCGCCCGCGGCCCGAGTCGCCGCGACGATCAGGTCCGACTCGGCTTTCTCGATACGGCGGGCCAATTCGGTCCCGCAAAACAATTGTCCTGTACCAGCGTCCGAGTCACCGTAGATAGCCACGTCGACATTGTGCCCGCACCATCATTTCCGAAACGTCCGCACCGCACCGGGCATTGCTCAGCGCGGCGGCCCGGCCGGTTCCCACGACTGCATCGCGGTGTCGAGCTCCTCGGAGTCGAGCGCCTTCACCGGAATGCGCGATTGGCCGGCGTGGTAGCGCATGCCTTCCAGAAGAATGGCCACGTATCGGCGCCACAGCTCTGGGTCCACATTGCCCGCGAATTCGCTCACGGTGCCGGCCAGGAGCCCGAAGATCGGCATGTCCGTGGACGACAGCTCCGGACGGAGATACCCGTCGCGCTGGGCGCGCTCGACCAGTTTGGTCAACACCGGGACGAGCTGCTCCTGGCAGGCCTTGACCCGGTCGCACCCATAGGCCTTGCTGAACGCGATTTCCCGCAATCCCCGGTCGGTCGCCGTGATCTCGCACATCTTCTCGACGTACCAGGCGAATCCCTGCCATGAATCTTCTTGTCGCAGCGCAGATTCTGCCAGCGCAGTGAGCTGCTGCATGCCATCGACGAAGATAGCCGCGATCAGTTCCTCCTTCGTGGCGAACCGTCGGTACACCGTGCCCACCCCGACATTGGCGTAGCGCGCCACATCGTTGAGCGTCGCCTCAAGACCTTTCTCGGCAAACAGCTCCCTCGCAGCGTCGAGCACCCGCTGGCGGTTGCGCTCGGCATCCTTGCGCAGCACGGGTCTTGTTTCCTCGGTCATATCTCTCAGTCCAAAGTGAGCGGCGTCATAAGTGGATTGATCCTATCCACTTATTCCGATAACTTTACGCCTCGAAGTGCGTAGGACGCCTAACAGCAGGGTTGTCGCGATCGCATCGAAACGTCGGGAGGCCCACCAGTGACACCTGTCATCGAAACGCCCGCCGCGGGCCTCACCTCGGGGCCGCCGGCATGCTGAAGGCCATCCGCCGAATCTGGCTCCCCGTACTGATCGTCATCGCAATGGGGGCCGGCGTGCTGATCGTGATGAACGTCCGCAAGGTCTTCGGCGCACATCCGGTGATTATCACCGACACCACCTCGGACAACGCCGAAGACTTCAACCCCAAGTTCGTGAAGTACGAGATCTTCGGAACGGGCGGCACCGCCGTCATCAACTACATGGACCTCGAAGGCAAACCCCAGCGCACCGGAACCGTGCCGCTGCCATGGTCTTTGACCCTGCAAACCACATTGCCGTCGGTGCAGCCCAACATCATGGCGCAAGGCGACGGAAGCAGCATCAGTTGCCGAGTCACCGTCGATGACGAGGTCAAAGAAGAGAGAACGGCTACTGGATTGAACGCACAAACCTTCTGCTTTGTGAAGGCAGCATGAGCACGCCCACCGACGAGACCCCGACCGACGCCATCCCAACGGGGCGCCATGCGGCACCTCCGCATCCGATGCTCCCGCGATTCATCCGGGCCTTCGCCCTGCCGATCATCCTGATCTGGATCGTGATCGTGGCACTGCTCAACACCGTTGTGCCGCAACTCGAAGTCGTCGGCAAGATGCGCGCGGTGTCGATGAGCCCCAACGACGCACCGTCGATGATCGCCATCAAAGAAGTCGGCAAGAAGTTCCAGGAGTACGACACCAGCAGCTCGGTGATGGTCGTCCTCGAAGGCGACAAGCCGCTGGGCCTCGAAGCGCACATGTTCTACGACCAGATGGTTCGGGACCTGCGCGCGGACACCACCCACGTGCAGCATGTGCAGGACTTCTGGGGTGACACCCTGACCGCCAAGGGCGCCCAGAGCCGCGACGGCAAGGCCGCCTACGTGCAGGTCTACATCGCCGGCGACCAGGGCGAGACGCTGGCCAACGAGTCGGTGGAAGCGGTGCGGCGCATCGCCACCGAAAGCCCCGCGCCTGATGGTGTGAAGGCCTACGTCACCGGATCGGCAGCCTCCAGCACCGACCAGAACATCGTCGGCGACGAGAGCATGGAGCTGATCGAGCTCGTCACCTTCGGTGTCATCGCCGTGATGCTGCTCGGCGTCTACCGATCGATCATCACCACACTGATCGTGCTGTTGATGGTTGTGCTCGAATTGTCTGGCGCTCGTGGACTTGTCGCGCTACTGGGCTACCACAACTTCTTCGGCCTCACGACGTTCGCGACCAACATGCTGGTGACGTTGGCCATCGCCGCGGCCACCGACTACGCGATCTTCCTGATCGGCCGATATCAGGAAGCACGAAGATCCGGTGAGGACAAGGAATCGGCCTACTACGACATGTTCCACGGCACGGCCCACGTCGTGCTCGCGTCGGGCCTGACCATCGCCGGTGCCACGTTCTGCCTGCACTTCACCCGCCTGCCGTATTTCCAGACCATGGGCATTCCACTGGCGATCGGAATGACGATGGTGGTCGCCATGGCACTGACCCTGGGGCCGGCCGTCATCTCGGTGGCCAGCCGATTCGGCAAGATCCTCGAGCCCAAGCGGCATTCGAAGTCGCGCGGGTGGCACCGGGTCGGCACCGCCACGGTCCGTTGGCCGGGCGCAATCCTGGTGTGCGCCATCGTCGCAGCGTTGGTGGGCCTGCTCGCCCTGCCCGGCTACCACACCACCTACAACGACCGCATCTTCCTGCCCAAGGACGTGGGGACGAACGTCGGATACGACGCCGCGTTCCGGCACTTCTCGCAGGCCAAGATGAATCCGGACCTGATGATGATCGAGTCCGACCGCGATCTGCGGAACCCGGCCGATTTCCTGGTCATCGACAAGATCGCCAAGGCCCTCAAGAACGTGCACGGCATCGCCCAGGTACAGACCATCACCCGTCCCGACGGCGATCCGATCAAGCACTCGACGATCCCCTACACGCTGGGTCAGAGCGGCACGACCCAGCTGATGAACAACGACTACGCGCAGACCAACCTGCAGAACATCCTCGATCAAGCTGACGATCTGCAGACCAGCATCGACGCGATGACCGAGATGATGAGCATCCAAACGGATCTCGCCGCGGTGTCACAGCGCATGGCCGACAAGATGAAGACGACGTCGGGCGACATGAACGACGTCCGGGATCACCTGGCGGACTTCGACGACCAGTTCCGGCCGCTGCGCAACTACCTGTACTGGGAACCGCACTGCTTCGACATCCCGATGTGCTGGTCCATCCGGTCCATCTTCGACGCCCTCGACGGCATCAACACCATGTCCGACGACTTCCAGGACCTGGTTCCCGAGATGCAGCGCATGGCCGATCTGATGCCCAAGATGGTCGCCACGATGCCGCGGCAGATCCAGTCGATGAAGCATCAGAAGCAGATGCTGCTGAACCAGTACCAGGTGCAGAAGGCCCAACAGGATCAGACGATGGCGATGCAGAACACCGCCACCGCCATGAGCGAAGCGTTCGATACGGCCAAGAACGACGACTCGTTCTACCTGCCGCCGGAGGCGTTCGAGACCGCCGACTTCCAGCGGGGCCTCAAGCTGTTCATGTCACCTGACGGACATGCGGTGCGCTTCACCATCATTCACCAGGGTGATCCGCTGACCCCGGAAGGCACCGCACGCATCGAACCGATGAAGGTCGCGGCGACCGACGCCATCAAGGGCACTCCGTTCGAGGGGTCCAAGATCTACCTCGGCGGCAGCTCGGCGACGTACTACGACATGCAGAAGGGTGCCGACTACGACCTGATCATCGTTGCCGCAGCGGCACTGATCCTGATCTTCATCATCATGTTGGTGCTCACCCGCGCAGTGGTGGCATCTGCGGTGATCGTGGGGACGGTGGTGTTGAGCCTTGCCTCGGCCTTCGGCCTTTCGGTACTGCTGTGGCAACACATCGTGGGTATCCCACTGCACTGGATGGTGATGCCGATGTCGGTCATCGTGCTGCTGGCCGTCGGCGCGGATTACAACCTTCTGCTCGTCTCACGAATAAAGGAGGAGATCCACGCCGGGCTGAAGACCGGAATCATCCGGGCCATGGTCGGTACCGGCGCCGTGGTCACCTCCGCAGGCCTGGTCTTCGCCTTCACCATGGGATCGATGGCGGTGAGCAGTTTGATCGTTATCGGTCAGGTCGGGACGACGATCGGCTTAGGCTTGCTGTTCGACACCCTTGTGGTCCGGTCGCTGATGACACCGTCCATAGCCACGCTGCTCGGGCGCTGGTTCTGGTGGCCTCAGCGGGTCCGTCAGCGTCCGCTGCCACAACCGTGGCCGAAGCCCGTCCAACGAGACCCCGAGGAGGCCCTGGTCTGATGAAACGCCTGGTCATTGCCCTGTCGATCTGCGCAGCAACCGGTCTCGCCGTCGCGGCACCGGCCCATGCCGATCCGGACACCGATTTCGCCAATGAGCTGCACACCTTCGGTATCTACGGGCAGCGGGACTACAACGCCTGGATCGCCAAGATCATGT
>NZ_LZSO01000034.1 GCF_001665785.1 Mycolicibacterium peregrinum | reverse complement strand
GAGTTGTACGTGGCCGGTGCGGGTTTGGGTTATGGCTATGTGGGCCGGGCTCCGTTGAGCTCGACGCGATTTGTGGCGTGCCCGTTCGGCAGCGAGGGTGCACCGGGTATGCGGATGTATCGCACCGGGGATCTGGTGCGCTGGGGCACAGATGGGCAGCTGCAGTATCTGGGCCGTGCCGACGAGCAGGTCAAGATTCGTGGCTACCGGATCGAGTTGGGCGAGATCCAGGCCGCGTTGCTGGCTTTGGATGGCGTCGAGCAGGCGGAGGTGATCGCCCGGGAGGACCGTCCGGGCGACAAACAGCTGGTCGGTTACCTGATCGGGACCATCGATCCGTCCGTGGCACGGGCGGCGCTGGGGGAGACGCTGCCGTCCTACATGGTGCCCACGGCCGTGGTTGCCTTGGATGCTTTTCCGTTGACCGTCAACGGGAAGCTCGACAAAAAGGCCTTTCCTGCCCCCGAATTCCAGCGCATCGACGATTACCGCGCTCCGACCACGCCCACCGAGGAGATCGTGGCCGGCATCTACGCCCAGGTCCTCGGCTTGGACCGCGTCGGTATAGACGACTCATTCTTCGATCTCGGTGGAGATTCGCTGCAGGCCATGCGATTGGTCGCTGCGCTCAATCGGACCCTGGACGCCGGACTTGATGAGCGTGTCATATTCGACGCCCCCACGGTCGCTCAGTTGACGCCTCGCATCGGTGGTGACGAAGGTCGACAACAACCATTGGTGGCCGGCGAGCGGCCGGCGGTGATGCCGTTGTCCTTCGCGCAAAGCCGACTGTGGTTCATCGACCAATTGAACGGGCCGTCACCGGTTTACAACCTGGCGGCAGGACTACGACTGAACGGTCCGCTCGATGTCGATGCCCTCGCTGCGGCGTTCGCCGACGTGTTGGCGCGCCACGAGAGCCTGCGCACGTTGTTCCCGACGGTAGACGGCACGCCTCAACAGCTGATCGTTCCCGCCGGGCAAACTGAATTCGGCTGGGAAGTCATCGATGCCGTCGGTTGGACGGCCGACCGGTTGCAGGAGGGGATCGAGCAGGCGGCGCGGCACAGCTTCGACCTCGCCAACGAGATCCCCCTGCGGGCAAAGGTGTTTCGGACGGCAGACGACGAGCACGTGCTGGTGGCCGTGGTTCACCACATCGCCGCAGACGGTTGGTCGATCACTCCGCTGGTCGCTGACCTGGGCGTCGCCTACGCCGGACGGTGTGCTGGGCGGGCTCCCGGCTGGCAGCCGTTGGCGGTGCAGTACGCGGATTACACCTTGTGGCAGCGCGCGCAGCTCGGCGATCTGGAGGACAGCGGCAGCCGTATCTCCGAGCAGTTGGGATTCTGGGCGGACAACCTGGCCGGGATGCCGGAGCGCTTGGCATTACCGACCGACCGGCCCTATCCCTTGGTCGCCGATCAGAAGGGCGACCGGGTCGATGTCGAGTGGCCTGCTGCGCTGCAGCAGCAGGTGGCCCGCCTGGCCCGAGATCACAACGCGACCAAGTTCATGGTCATGCAGGCCGCCCTGGCGGTGCTGCTTTCGAAGCTCAGCTCGAGTTCCGATGTGGCGGTGGGATTCCCGATCGCCGGACGCCGCGACCCTGCCCTCGATGAGCTGATCGGGTTCTTCGTCAACACGTTGGTGCTGCGCGTCGACCTCGCAGGAGATCCCAGCGTTGCCGAGATTCTGGCGCAGGTACGGGCGCGCAGTCTCGGTGCATTCGAGCACCAAGATGTGCCCTTCGAGGTGCTCGTCGAGCGGCTCAATCCGTCCCGGTCCCTGGCCCATCACCCGCTGGTGCAGGTGATGCTGGCCTGGCAGAACGTTCCCGGAGCGACCGGCGATTCCGAAGTGGCGCTGGGGGACCTGCAGGTCACTCAGCTACCGCTGGACACCCACACCGCCCGTATGGACCTGTCTTTTTCGTTGGCTGAGCGGTGGTCCGAAACCGGAGAGGCTGCAGGCATTTCCGGGACCGTGGAGTTCCGCACCGACCTGTTCGACGGCGACAGCATCGAAGCGTTGGTCGATCGGTTGCAGCGGGTGCTCGAGGCGATGGCCGCCGACGAGACTCGTCGTTTGTCCGCGATCGATGTGCTCGATGCCGAGGAGCAGAAGCGACTGGACGAGGTCGGCAACCGGGCGACGCTGACCCGTCCGGCACCCGCACCGGTGTCCATTCCGGCACTGTTCGCGGCGCAGGTGGCCCGCGACCCTGGCGCAGTGGCCGCCAGTTTCGAGGGGAGCCAGATCACCTACCGGGAGCTCGATCAGGCGGCAAATCGGTTGGCGCACCTGCTTGTCGAGCACGGGGTGGGTCCGGGGCATCGGGTGGCGTTACTGTTCACCCGGTCGATCGAATCGATCGTCGCGATTTTCGCGGTACTCAAGACCGGCGCGGCCTATGTGCCCGTCGATCCTGCGGTGCCCGACTCGCGGTTGGAGTTCGTCCTCGCCGATTCCGCGCCGGTTGCCGTGATCACCACCACCGATCTGGCCCACCGACCGAGGGCGCATGGGTTGACGGTGATTGCCGTGGACGAGGCTCCGACCGCCTCCCGGCCCACTAGCGCACCAAACGGAGGTCCCACACCTGACGACGTCGCCTATCTGATCTACACCTCGGGCACCACTGGCGTGCCGAAGGGCGTCGCGATCCCGCATCGCAACGTGATCCGGCTGCTGGAGGCGCTGGATACCGATCTGAAGCTGTCAACCGATCTGGTGTGGTCCCAGAGTCATTCGCTGGCTTTCGACTTCTCGGTCTGGGAGATTTTCGGCGCCCTGTTACACGGTGGGCGATTGGTGGTGGTGTCCGATTCGGTGGCGCGGTCACCTGAAGAGTTCCACGCGTTGCTGGTCGATGAACGCGTCAATGTGTTGAGCCAGACGCCGTCGGCGTTCTACGCCTTGCAGACCGCGGATGAGCTTTCCGTCGCGTTGGAGTCTGAACTCCATCTCGAGTTGGTGGTGTTCGGTGGCGAGGCACTGGAGCCTGCGCGGCTGCGTGAGTGGTTGCAGGACCATCCGGTGTTACCGCGGTTGATCAACATGTACGGGATCACCGAGACAACGGTGCACGCCTCGTTCCGTGAGATCACCGCCGCCGATGTCGAGGGCAGTGTCAGCCCGATCGGTGTGCCGCTGGACCATCTTGCGTTCTTCGTGCTCGATCGCTCGTTGCAGCCGGTCCCGGTCGGCGTCGTGGGGGAGTTGTATGTGGCCGGTGCCGGTCTGGGCGCCGGATATGTGGGCCGGGCCGGGTTGAGCTCGTCGAGGTTCGTGGCGTGCCCGTTCGGAGCGCCGGGACAGCGGATGTATCGCACCGGTGATCTGGTGTGTTGGCGTTCTGACGGAGAACTGCAGTACCTGGGCCGTGCCGATGAGCAGGTCAAGATTCGTGGCTACCGGATCGAGTTGGGTGAGATCCAATCGGCGCTGATGGCTTTGGACGGTGTCGAGCAGGCGGTAGTGATCGCCCGTGAGGACCGTCCCGGCGACAAGCGCCTGGTCGGTTACATCACCGGGGACGGCGATCCCGCCGACCTGCGTGCCGCATTGGGCGAGAAGCTGCCGCCCTACATGGTGCCCACCGCGATCGTGCCCGTCGAGGCGTTGCCCTTGACGGTCAACGGCAAGCTCGACACCCGCGCCCTGCCGGCACCCGAATATCAAGACGTCGACCACTACCGCGCTCCGGCCACTGAACTCGAGGAGATCCTGGCCGGCATCTTCGCGCAAGTCCTCGGACTGGAGCAGGTCGGAGTCGACGACTCGTTCTTCGACCTTGGTGGCGACAGCATTTCGGCCATGCAGGTGATCTGGCGGGCGCACGGTGCCGGTCTGACCGGTCGTCCGCGCGACATCTTCGTCCAGCAGACCGTGGCCCGGTTGGCGCGGGTGGTCAGGAAGGCCGGCGGCGCGGGCGGCGAGATCGACGAGGGACTCGGACCGGTGGTGCCGACCCCGATCATGCGTTGGTTGAAGGACCTGGAAACTCCCGACGGTCCGGTCGACGAGTTCAATCAGACTGTGGTGCTGCAGGCCCCGATGGGTGCCGCGGAGGACGACGTCGTAGTCCTGTTGCAGGCCTTGCTCGATCGGCACGGCATGCTCCGATTGCGGGCGGGGGACGACGGATCGGGTGGTTGGTCTCTCACGGTGCCGCAGGCGGACGGGGTGGATGCCCGCGCCTACCTGCACACCGTGGACGTGCTGACGGAAGACGCGCTGGCGGCGGCCCGGTCGCGGTTGAATCCTGCTGCCGGGGCGATGTTGAGCGCGTTGTGGAGTTCGACCACGGGCCAACTGGCGTTGGTCGTTCACCATCTGGCCATCGACGGGGTGTCCTGGCGAATTGTGCTGGAGGACCTCAACATCGCCTGGACCCAGCATCGCGGCGGGCAGCCGGTGCTGTTGCCTCCCGCCGGAACATCGTTCACGGGTTGGGCCGACCTGCTTGCCGAGCAGGCGCAGCATCCAGACGTCGTCGCCCACGCGGACGCATGGCGGCAGGTGACATCCATCCCAGCCGCGTTGCCGGCACCCCGGCCGGCGGAGGATACATTCGCCACCGCCGGGTACCTCACGGAGTTTCTGGACGTCGAGACCACGCGCATGCTCCTCGGCGAGGTGCCTGCGGCATTCCACGCCGGCGTTCAGGAAATCCTGTTGATCGCCTTTGCCCTTGCCTGGACGCAGTACCTGGGGACAAGCGGAGCGCCGGTCGCCATCGACGTGGAAGGGCATGGGCGCCAAGAGGAATTGGCGGGGTTGGGCGGCACCGACGATCGAGATGTCGACCTGTCGCGCACGGTCGGATGGTTCACCACCAAGTACCCGGTGTCATTGAGCTTCGGAGCCCGAGGAGGCGGGCTGCGTTGGACACAGGTGGTGGCCGGTGATGCCGCGCTCGGCGCGGTGATCAAAGAGGCCAAAGAGCAGCTTCGAGCGCTGCCCGACGGGCTGACCTATGGTCTGCTGCGGTATCTCAACCCCGACGTGGACCTGGCGGGATCTGATCCCGTGATCGGGTTCAACTATCTCGGGCGGCTGGGCTCTCCGGCTGCTTTTGCCTCGGGGGATGTGTGGCGGTTCAGTCAGGACGGCTTGTCGATGACCGGCGCCGCCGGAGCGATACCCATTGCGCTGGCGCACTCCGTCGAGCTCAACGCCGTCACGATCGACACCGACACCGGCCCCCATCTGAACGCCACCTGGACATTTGCACCGTCGGCGCTCGATCACACCGCTGTCACGCGGATCAGCCGCCTGTGGTTCGACGCCCTGGCAGGCATCTGTGCCCACGTCAGACGGGGCGGGGGCGGGTTGACCCCGTCCGACATCGCCCCGGTTCGCCTGAGCCAGCAGCAGATCGACACGCTGCACGGAGAATCGCCCCTTTCCGATGTGCTGCCACTGACGCCACTGCAGGAAGGGCTCCTGTATCACGCCGGTGTCGCCAGCAGCTCCGGAGATGACGTGTATGCGGTGCAGCTGGATCTCGCACTGAGCGGCCCGCTCGACGTGAGCCGGCTCCACGATGCCGTGCAGACGGTGGTCGGCCGGCATCCGCATCTGGCGGCCCGCTTCTGCCCACAATTCGAGCAGCCGGTGCAGGCAATTCCCGCTGACCCCGTGGCGCCCTGGCGGTATATCGAGTTGGACGCCAACGGCATTGGCCTCGACGCAGAGATCGAGGAGATCCTTGCGGCCGAGCGTGCGGCCGTATGCGACCTCGGGAACCAACCCGCCTTCCGGGCCGCCCTCCTCCGCATCGCGGGCGACCGCCACCGCTTCATCCTGACCAATCACCACATCGTGTTGGACGGCTGGTCGATGCCGATTCTGATGCAGGAGATCTTCGCCGGTTACCACGGGCTCCGGTTGCCCGCGGCCTCGCCGTACCGCAGGTTCATGACATGGCTGGCCGAACGCGATCGTCCTGCCGCGCACGCCGCATGGCGTGAGGTGCTGGCCGGGTTCGACACCCCGATTCTCGTTGGGCCGCCGCAGAAGTTGCGGTTCGGGGAGCGTCGCGTCGATTCGTATCGAGTGCCTGCGAAGACCACACGGGCGCTCACCAAGCTGGCGCGTTCGCATCACACCACCGTCAACGTGGTGTTGCAGGGCGCCTGGGCAATGCTGCTGAGCTCACTGACCGGCCAGTCCGACGTGGCATTCGGCACCGTCGTCTCGGGCCGCCCCGCCGAGGTCGACGGTGCGGATTCGATGGTGGGTCTGCTGATCAACACGGTGCCGGTGCGGGCGACGTTCACACCGGACACCACTACCGGCGATCTGCTCGATCAACTGCAGGGTGCGCACAACGACACCCTCGAGCATCAGCATGTGGCGCTCAGCGACATCCACCGCATCACCGGCCAGGACAGGCTGTTCGACACGGTCTTCGTCTATGAGAACTATCCGACCGACGCCGGGACACAACCCGGTGGCGACGGGTTGGCCATCACCGGTTTCAGCAGCCGCGACTACTACCACTACCCGATCTCGGTGCAGGCCGGGCCGGGCCGGGAGCTGGAACTGCGCGTCCAATACGACACCGATGTGTTCGACGCGGAATCCATCGATGCGTTGATGGAGCGGTTCAAGAAGGTGTTGGTGGAGATGACCGCCCATCCGGGGCGCCGCTTGTCGTCCTTGGACCTCGTGAAAGGTTCCGGGCAACGGCGGCACGGCTGGGTCGGCAAGGCGGTCCCCGCTCAGTCAGAGACCATGCCGCTGCCTGCATCCGGGGCCGAGGCGACCGATGGTGCCTATTGCCCTCCGGCCACTTTGGTCGAGCAGATCGTGGCCAGCATCTACGCCGAGGTGCTGGGGGTGGACCGCATCGGGGTGGAGGAGTCGTTCTTCGCTTCTGGCGGCGACTCGATTTCCGCGATGCGTGCCATCGCGGCGATCAACGCGGCGCTCGATGTCGAATTGACGGTGCTCATGCTGCTCGGCGCCCCGTCGGTGCGGGGCTTGGCTCAGCATCTGGAGAACGCCCCCGCTCAGTGAGCGATCGCCGCGCGCCCCCCGGGGGGGGGGGGCGCGCGGCGATCACCACATGTAGGGCACGAGGCGGTAGCGCGCCTTCTGCGCGTATTCGCGGTAGCCGTCCAGTTGTTCGACCAGCAGCTTCTCTTCATCGCGAATACGGATGATGAGCATCATGAGTCCGGGAACGACGGGCAGGAGCCCCCAGTAGGACCCGAGCGCGAGCGGGAAGCCGACGATGGTCAGCACGTTGCCCGTGTACATCGGGTGGCGGACGAGCCCGTACAGGCCGGTGGAGACGAGCTGCTGGCCTGTCTCCACCTGAACGGTGGAGGCCGCGAAGCTGTTCTGAATGACCACCAGGCTCGTGACGCCCAGTCCGACAGCCACCAGGACGTCACCGGCCACGCAGATGGGCGCAGGCACCGAGGACCAACTGAAGCGATGGTCGAGCGCGCTGACCACCACCATGGCGGCCAACGAGGCGTACCACCCGGCGATGAGGACCTTTTGCAACGTGCGGCTTTCGGCGGCAGGCCCGGCGCGTTTGCGGCGTTGATGTGCAGCGGGATCCGCGCGTTGCAGGTAGATGCTCGGGACCCACGTCGAGAGGGCGAACACCACCAGAAAAGCCCAGGCTTGCCAGTAGTCGAATGTTCCCGCGAGCAAGAACAAAACCAGGCCGAAAACGGTGAGCTCAACGAGCCCGAATCCGACTACTCTCGCAACGGCTTTCACGATCCTCCTGTCGTCCGCCGCGGCATCGACCGCCGGCGGGCGCAACGCAGCGCACGGCTCAACCTACCGTCGGGCACCCACCAGGCGGGTGCGTTTGGTCCCAAGCTACGACCCAGCGGTGCAACCGCTTTCCGCAGGCCTCGTGCCGTAGCGTCCGTTCCTGTGCCAGAACTTCCCGACGGCGGACCGAAGCTTGCCACCACACTCGCGGTGGCGTCGGGCTTCGTCCTGCTCGCGTCATTCCTGGTGCTCTATCTCGTCATGAGCAGCGACGCGCTGACGTCGAATCTGAAGGACGGCCGCTACCCGTCGACCGCGGAGGCGATGCGGACACGAGGGGGAGCGGTGCTCAGTGTGGTGCTGGCGGTGCTCGGCTACGGCGGGTTGATCCGGGCTGCTGTGATCCGGAAGACCCGGACCATGAACGTCCTGAGCACCCTGTTCGGCGCGGCGCTGGTCGGATATGTACCCGCCGCGCTGTTCGTCTGCCTCACTGCCTTCCAGTGACAGCTTTGTGCCCTCGGTGAGATTCGAACTCACACTGTACGGGTTTTGAATCCGGTTGTCTCGGTGTTTGCAGTTTGCGGTCATTGTGGGCGATGGCCGATAAATACGGATCTAGCTGCATATATGTAGATTGCTGCTATGTGGGGTTATTGACCACTTGCTGAACTACTGCGGTATCACTGCGGTATCCACGGGGCGGCTGCAAGCCGTTGAGCAGTTCATCAGCCTGGGTAGGGAGAGCCGGGGGACCGCGCCATAGACTGATGGCAAACAGGGCAGATCGCAGCGTTGGACCAAACCACCGATAGGAGCCTGGATTGCCGAAGTACGTGGAGCCAGCGGTCGACGCTTGGCAGTACACATGCCCGTACTGCGACACCCTGACTGGGCAACATCACCGCAAGGTCTTGATAGACCAAGTGTCGGACCCGCCGAAGGTTGACGAGTCTGCCAAACGGACCCGGTGCAATGCGTGCAACATCGTCTCGTGGTGGGTGAACGGCGTCCTCGTGTACCCACCCGTCGCTAAGACCGCGGAGCCACCGATAGAGGGGATGCCCGAGGACGTCCTCGACCTCTACAACGAGGCTCGTATGGTCGCAGACCTGTCGCCGCGTAGTGCGTCCGCCCTACTGCGCACTGCATTGGAAGTACTCACCACTAATCATCTAGGCCAAGATGGCGTCCGGCTCAACGATGCGATCGGCAATCTGGTCCAGGCTGGCCGACTTGACGACGAGCTGCAGCAGGCTATGGACGTGCTTCGGCTCACCGGCAATGGCGCTGTCCATCCTCGTGAGGTTCGCCTGGATGACAACTCAAACGACGCAACGGCAATGTTCGAATTGCTGAATCTCGTAGTTGATCGGCTGGTGGTGCGGCCCGCACGCATACGGAAGCTTTATGCGGATCTCCCCGAGTCCAAGCGCGAACAGATCGACAAGCGCGACGGCGGCTGAAAGTCGACCGCGCGACCAGGAGCCGCAGCCATCTTCGGAGCCGATCCATCAACAGAGAGGCGCAGGCCCCAAGATGTTTCTGTAGAGACAGAAATGCTTTTCGAGTTCACGCCTACGGGCGGCGGGTTGCGCCTTTCAAGTTGTGTTGATCTCAACATGTTGAGGTCTGCTGATTGAGTCCCGATGTTTCCGGCGACGGTCTGTCGCCGTTATGTCGCGCCTGAACTTTCGAACGCCCCCCAGGGGTCACCCAGGGGACACTCGTAAAGCGGTCTCAGCGCATCCCTGACGTGTACGCGGCATAGGTGAGGTCATTCGCGGTCTGTGCCACGCCCTGCCTATCGGGGCTCTGATTAAAGTTCTCGATATGCAAAGTTGGTGGCCCCGGCTGCTGCCCGTTGCCTTGCCCGTGCTGGGTGGTGTTCGGGTCAACCTGCTGGGGCTGCTTGTCCTGCTTGCCAGCCGTGGCGGGCAGAGCGGGAGACGCTTGCACGAGGCCAGAGGCCACCCGACCAAGCCAAGACTGAGTGAGGTCAGTGCCTGAGCCGCCGTCGGGATCACTGACCGAGAAGAAGTCAAGTGCACCCTGAGCGAGCGAGCCGCCAACGGAAGCCCCGTACTGGATGGTCCGCTGGATGGCCTGCATTGCGATCTGAGCTGCAGCGCCCGAACCGGGAGCCAGCATGTCTAGGCCCATACCCGCAGCGCCCATTGCAGCGCCAAGGATTCCGCCACCGCCACCACCACCTGAGGGCTGCCAGCCCGGTTGCTGCTGGGGCTGGGTTGTTGGTGCGTAGGGCTGGGAGCCGGGGAACGCGCCAGCCAGAGGCGAACCAGGCAGACCGCCCGGGAATGCTTGCGGCATACCGTTAGCGAGCGGTCCACCGGGCATGCTGGCCGGCCGGTAGTACCGGGACGTTAACGACGGATCGTCCGCGCCTGTTCCACCGATTCCGCCTCGGGCTGCCGCAGCATCCGAGCCCCAGTTCCATGGGGTTCCACCGGGGAGGGTGGCTTGCATATGCCCGCTGTTGAAACCAACACGGAAGTCTCCGGGACCACCCGCGCCGGGGAGGAATCCGTGGCTGGGCAGCCACTGAGCGGCGTTGCCGGTGGTGAGCTTCTGCCCACCAGTGGAGTTTCCGTCGAGAATGTTGACGAGGTCACCAATGGAGCTGGAGCAGTCCGATAGGCCCTTGAGGAGATCCCTTTCCGGCGCTTGCGAATACCGCCCCGGTCGAACGTTGGCCAACAACGCTGCATCGCCGGGATAGCCGCTCTGCGGAGCACCGTAGTTGCTCGCCGCGAGCGCGTCCGGAGCGTACTTAGCTCCAAACACTCCATTGGCGGCTGCGATCCCGAGTAGACCTGAGCCCTCACCCGGCCTGGCCTTGCTCACGGCGGATAGCTGACCGAGCAGCGGAGCAGCGGCCAGAGTGGCTACCGACTGAATCAGGCCCTTGATCATGCCTGGGATGCCGCCCTCAAAGCTGATGCCCGAGGTGATGTCGTCGATCGCCTTGGTGGCAGCCTCAGTTGAGCTCTGGAACTTCTTCGTGGAGTTCGCTTTAGCCTCATTGAGGCGTAGTTCCGCTTCCTGAGCGTCCTGTGTCGCTTTGATGACGTCGTTGCGCTCTTTCTGGATCTGCGCCTCGGTGGCCGTGTTGCTCTTCAGAACCGCATTGAGTTCCGCCTGTTGCTGTTGCACGTCGTACTGCGCTCGAATGAGCCCCTGGGCTGCCGAGTAGAGCGAAGCGTCCACGGGGTACCCGCGGAGCAAGCTCATCGGGTCAGTCGTCGGGTACGGCGTGGTGACGTCGGGGCCACCAGCACCGCCGCGACCGCCCCGCTCGGGAGGTGCCCCGGGTACCGCGTAGCCGCTTGCGGGGAACGGAGCAACAGCAGGCCCGATGCTCGTGGTTCCGGCTCGGGAACCCGGCCCAGGCGAGGCGAACGGGTCGCCGGGCGCGGGCGCGGGTGCCGCAACGGGGGTTCCGGCGATGGGCTCACCGACGTGTGAGAACGGGCCGGTCAGGCCGCTGACGTCAATGTTGACACCGGGCAGCTTGTTGAGAATTCGCGCCACAGTGCCCAGCGGATTGAGCAATGCGTTGAGCGCGTCAATCGCGGCGTTAACACCGATTCGGGCTGCCTTGCCGACGAAGTCCCACGCCGAGCCAACACCGTTGATGGCCTTGGATACACCGTCGACAATGGTGGTGACGTTCTCGAGTGTCTTCTTGAACTCTTCCGGCTTGGCTGAGCCGAAATTGTCGTAGACAACTTTGCCGATACCGCCAATGGTGGAGACCAACTCCCGGGCAGCGGCCAAACCCTCCTCCATCCATCGCTGGAGGTCGCCGTTTTCGGCCCACTCGCTGACCTTGCTCGCGAAATCGCTTGCGGCCTGGGCGAAACCTTGAGCCAACCCGGGGAGGAAGTCACTGCCGGCGGAGACGATCTTGGCAATCGCCTCAGTGAGCGGTCCGGCTGCCTGGGCGGCGTTCGAAAACGCCTGCTGAATGTTGGTTGCGACGTTCGCGATGAGCTCGGGATTGCTCAGAAGCGTGTTCGTGACACCCTGGAACATCTGATTCAGCGACCCGGCGACACCCGTCAGTGTCGACTGCAGGGTGGGTAGGTATTGGCTGGCTAGTTGGTTGATCTGCTGTCCCACGTTCGCGAACAGAGCGTCTTGGACTGAGTTCTTGAGCGCGTCCCACTGTGGCAGCAAGGCCTGAAGGGACAGGGCAGCCTGTTGCGCGTTCGGCGAGATCGATTGCAGCGCTTTAGCAAATGCCTCGGGATCGCGGATCGACTCGACGGCCTCAGCAAATCCTTGTGTGCCAATCTTGAAGGCGGCGAAACCGGCACCGGCTGCGACCAGTCCAGCGGGCAACGCCCATGCCGCCTGCGTGGCGGTGACAAGCGACTTGGCAAGGTCGTTGATCATCACCACGGCCTGAACGGCCATGAGCGCCTTCAAGCCGGTCGTAAACACGGCCATGCCTGCGCTCGCGCCTTTGAACGCGCCACCGGCCCCGCTCGCTGAGCCGGTGAGCGAGCCGAAGAAACCGGCTGCGGTACGCCCTGCGCCCGTGGCCATCTGCGTTAGAGAGCTGCCAGTGGTCGCGGCGGCTGAGCCGACGTCGGACAAGTCGCGCACCATAGAGCGGGAGTCGCGGCGGACGCTCTCGCGGACGTGCACGGTAGGCGACTTGAGGTCGACGGCGCGGTTGAATCCAGTACTGAATTCCCTTCCGGCCCTGGCACCCTCGGCGACGAAGCCGCCAGAGCGGACCAAGGCGCCGGGGTCGATCGGCCGTAGGTTCCGCTCTAGGGTCCGCGTAAAGGTCTGGCCGGCGTCGCGGCCCGCCTGTTCGAATTTTCTATGAATGTCGAGGATGGTGCGCTGAAGGTTGGGGACCTTCGTGTAGATACCGATATCAACTTGGGGCAAAGGAGGGAGCCTCCTGGGAAAGCAATTGCCACCCGCGCATAGCGACCCAGAACGGGCGAACGCGGGTGGGGTGAGTGGATGGCCCCGAGAGCTACTCCGGTGGCCTTAGAAGATTTGGGCGTGCCCCGGCCGCTGCCTTTGCGTCTGGCACGTCGCGCGGGCTGCCGGTGGGTTTAGGCCGGCGCGGGCGGGGCACACGTCTACGGTGTCCGGACAGCTCCGGTCACGATGGCTGGTTCAACCATGAGAAAGCTGCCGACGTTGACAGCCCGCAGCGCGTGAATCCGAACCAGCTCCATCACTTGGGATGTCGTGAGGTTCATGCGTCGGGCGCACTCGTCGAGGTCGACGTAGGTCTCTAGGTCGCCCACTTACGCGGTCAGGTCCGCGACGGCGAAGCTGGCCGGACGCAAGTGCCCGAGGCCTGCGCGCATCTCCGCACGCAGAATGGCGGCGTTCTTCTTGAACAGGTCGCCACCTGCATCCACGTCCAGTCGCATCGATTCGCGGACATACAGCCGGATCTGCGACCAGTCGCCGAGGATCGCGGTACCGGTGGGAACGCTCGGGCTCACCACGCGCTGAATGCTGGTCGGACCGAACACGTTCGCACTGCTGGCGTTGCCGTCGGTGAAGCCGTCCAGGAGGTAGCCAACACCGCCGGTCGCTTCTTTCGTGAGGTCAATCGCCTCAGCGTCAGCGGGGGAGACCACCCACGCGTTCGGCTGGACACCGATGGTCTGCAACGCGGTGACGGCCTTGCGCATGGTGGTAGGGACGTCGGTGGCGAATGCGACCGCCGTGGTACCCGCCACGGTGAGAAGGCCAGTCAGGTTCTCGCCTGCACCGCTACCGCTAATGACCTGGCTTTCCAGGGCATCCAACACGCCCTCGGTCATCTCAGACTCAAGCCAGGCGATTACCTCGGTGGCGTCCTGCCACAGACGGATCGGCACCTCTTCGGAGATGTGGGCGATAACCCGCGCGCGGTCCTCGATGGGCGCCAGCGTGAAGACTGACGTTGGCTTGGTACCCAAGTCCGCAACGGGGGCGGCGTTGTTCGTCCGGACGCTCTGGCGGAAGTATTCGAATGCATTGCTGGTCAGCGCCGATCGGTTGACGAGCAGATCGATCAATCGCGCCGGCCGTGCCTTGGCGGTTACCGCAGGGTCTACCAGGGTGGGGACGTCGACCGAGCCAGACGAGATGGCCCGCGACTCGCCGCCCATATCCTGCAGGGCCTTGGCCGCACGAGCTGCCCAACCCTGACCACTGTGTGTGGTGGTGGCGCGGGCAATCGCGGTCACGTCTGGTCGGCCGTAGCCGGCGCGGGCCATCTCGTCGCGGGTTTCCTCGATCTGGCTCTCAAGATCCTTAATGGCCGCGCGGATGCTCTCGAACTGCCGGGTCTCGGTCTCGGTGAGATCCGCAGCGCCACGCGCTTCTACAGCGGCCAGGATCTTAGCGCTAGCTGCCTTCTGGTCAGCGTGGGTGGACAGCAGTCGCTGCAACTTGGTGTTCGTGCTCATTGAGTGGGATTTCCTTTTGGGGAGTAGTGACTGAATTCCCCAGTGCCAGGGGGCCACGTTTTACGCCGGGGCTCAGGCGTGCCATATCCCAGTGCCAGGGTGCCGTCCCGTGCCGGGACCGCAAATGGAAACTCCCGCAACGGGATAGGCCCGTGCGGGAGGTGTGATTTAGGGCGAACGTTTGGTCGCCCCGCGGGTTAGGTATCGCGGTTGATGATGTCCGCGGTTCTATGGGCTGGTCGAAACTCGGGTGTGTCTTCGGTGCCGTACTCGATGAACTCGGCCTGAGGGTCATCCGACGACACGACGCCGACCGGTGTAGCGCCGCGGCGCTTCAGTTTGATCGGGAGCTTTCGGCCCTTGATGCTTTCGCGGTAGGTGCCGGTCTGGTCGGGGTGCGGGCCACTGGCGTCCCAGACGGTTCGCCACATGTCCTCTGTCTCATCCACCACCCGGTGAAGTTCGTCGCGGAGCTCGCGGCTGTCGCGGATCGCTTCCCACACCGCGCGTTCGATATCGCGCCTACTCGCCACTGCGTTCCAGCTCGCGCTCTGCGAAGTACTCCGCAGTGATACGGCGACGTTCCGGCGTGGGATCGGGTCGGCCATCCAGGAGCCAGTCCACAAGCGCCTGGAGGTGGGCGTCGGTCATGTGAAACGAGCACCCGCGTAGATGGATGCGTGCGCCGTTGCGGGTCGGGGTGAAGAAAATCCGTGGGAGCTTCGTCCCGGTCATGCGGCTCATACGTCGGACCACCACACCGTCGGGTCGCACACCATCGCGTCGAACCGGGCCAGCATCGCGGCGTGTTCCCATTCCCTCCTGGCGGTCTCGCTGTCCACGAGGAGCGCCAGCGCCTTGCCCACGGCGACCATGCCCGTGCGGTTATCGAGGGATGCCCAGAGCGCGGCTTGCTTTTCGATGAACGCCAACTCACCAAGGGTTGCGCTGCGGAGCGCTGCGGGGAGGTCGGCGGCGCACGCCATGCGGCTGGCTGTCGCCTCGACGTTGAGGTATCGCGCGTTCTTCCAGTCGAACGTCATGCAGGTACAAACCTCGCTTTCGCCGGGGTGACGCCGGTTCTGGTGACCGTGGCGAACACGGTGTACTTCATGCCGTCGACCTCGGCAGTGCCGTAATGGCCGGCAGGGTCGACGCGCATCGGCACGTCCTGTGCAATGCCGTCGTGAACGACGGTTACGTTGGTGATTGTCATTTCTCTCTCTGTTCGATCAAGGTGTGTGCGGACTGTATTTGTCCTCTTTTCGGACAATATTTGTCCGCTGAAATCGCCTCTACCAGCGGGAACGCTCGCGGTCCAAGACGTCCTCTAAGACTCTCAAGGGCAACCCAGAAGGGTTAACGGGGCAATGGTTTGACAAAGCCCCTTCTAGGCGGCGCAACCACCCCGTGAACGGGTGTTGCCACCGAGCGAATGCGGACCCCGGGGACATGGAACGGCTCAAGGTGGAGGCCTCGCGTCCGGATCGCGCAAGCGCGACCGGGAGGTGGTTGGTGGCTATCCGCAGTATCGGCACGGTTCGTTCCACCGGCCGATACCTTGCGCGACGTGCACAGGATTAACCACCAGGCACCGCGCCGACGATTTGGAGTCGAGGTATCCGTATTTCTTGGCGGCTGCTAGGGCGCGTCGTAGCTGTCGGTCGTCGGTCTTAAGGAGTTCGTCGCGTATCTCGTTCTCTCGAAACGTCGCGTGCCCGTTCGCCTTGTGTTCGGCGAACGCGAGGTACGACAGTCGCAGCCACAGCGGGAGTTTCACTGTCGGGTCTAGCGCACGCTCACGCCATGTGGACTGCCGATGCATAGCGCCTGGATGCTGCAATGACGCGCTCCACGGGAGATCAGGACTTGTCGCCACCCTTGACCATCATCTCTACCCGCTCGGGCATTCCATGCAAATTGATCAGGTCAACGATGAGGTCTTGCAGTTCGTGGCGGTTTAACATGATGTAGGAATGCCCCTGGACAATTTGCGCCCCGCCCACACCTCGCCTGGAAAGCTGGATCGGCGTCACATCCGAATCCCGTCACTCGCCATTATTTCTCCCTGTCTATTCACACGCGGCCCTTCATTGATCCCGAGTAGGGGAATCTCTTCCCGTGTCGGTCCCCAGTTAGCGTCTTCGTCGACGCGCCTGGTTAGCACCCGACGATCGTCCGGAGCGTCTGGGTCGCGACTTACCAGCGTGCGCGACACCGTGCGCCCGCGAGGCGGAACAGTGTTGTGGCACATGGCCCACTCGATACACCGACGTTCGTGATACCGCGCTTCAGCGTCCACCGCTATCCATTTCAGATTGTCGCGGGAGAAATCCCGCCTATCGCGATTGAGGTGGATCGCTTGAAACCGCGGACCCCTGCCGCATATGCAGCACACGTGACACTGCGGTAGACCGTAATATTCCATTGCGAGAATATCGCGCTTCGGGAATTTCTTCCCGTTTAGCGCTATGATTATCTGCGCGCCGTCCCAGCGATCGGTGATCAGGTTTCTGTGCTTATCGCGAATGCGACCGTCATTAGTGTACTCGTACCCTGATGCCCACGATACCGTCGTGAATGGATACCATTTACGTGGCGCTCCTGCCACAATTCCACTCCACTCTAATCATATCTGATTAGCTATCCGAATTTACGATTAATTCCACTACTCGAAAGCGGAAGCAATCCATTCTTCGATATCCTCGCGGCGATACACCACACGCCGGCCGAGCTTCCCAGAGCGCGGACCCTTACCGGTGGCTCGGAGCCACCGCATTGTCGCCACGGGTTTACGGGCCAACTCTGCGGCCTCTTCGATACTCAACAGGTCAGACATGAGCCGCCCCAAGCGCTTCCGCTACGTTCGCGGCCTCTCGTAAGGCGCTGCCAAGCTGGCGCGTCTCCGCGGTCGTAAGTGGCTGGATATGCCGCGCCACGACGGCGGTCCGCGCGTTGTACATCAGCACCTCGCTGTCGGTGATGCTGCCGTCCCGATGCAGGACCCCGTAGACGCTGAGTTCGATACCGGCGACCTCCCAGGTTTTTTCGGATACGAACATCCGGTCGCCGTCAACGGTCCAGTCGTCGTCGCACCAAGTCGTACCAGCGGGGGCGGTTCCTGCAGTCATGTTGTTGTCTCCTAGCGGTATCTGACGGGCGTTGTGTGGTCCCGTTGACACCAACGTAACAGCCTGGAGTGCGCGATCCCCGCAAACTATTCCTGAGGATTTAATGAGAGTGTTCCGCGCGCCCTGGACGTGGCGGGGTTAGTGTGTATGTGTCCAAACCTACAGTTAGAACGCTATTTACGTATACACACCTACGAGCAAATCCGGGTTGCGCCGCATCGAATCGCTTCACCGACAGCTAACTTCGTAGGTGTCTACACCTACATGGTGCGTAGGTGTCTACACCTAAACGGATTCCTGCGGTACGATCCGTGACATGGCGGCGAGGAATGACCGGGCCGGGATCGATGACCGCTGGTTCAAAAAGGTTCGGCAGCCTGACGGAACCACGACCACAGAGAAATCAGCGGTGCATGGCAAAGTCGCTCGCTGGCGCGTCCGCTGGGTGGTGGACGGGCGGGAACACACGAAAGTCTTTGAGCGCAAGGCAGATGCGCAAGCACACCTCAACCACCTCACAGCCGAGGTTGTCAAGGGTAGCTATGTCAGCCCGCACAAGTCGGCGGTGCTGTTCCGTGACGTCGCCCAGGAGTGGCTAGACGGAAAGGGGGCACGCAAAGCCAAAACCGTTGCGGGATATAAGAGCCTCCTCGATACCCTCATCCTCCCTAAGTGGGGAGATATGAAGCTGTCCGATATCACTCACGGGGACTTGCAGCGCTGGATTAGCGGCTTATCCGTGAACGGGTCAACCAAGACAGAAGGTAAGGGCCTATCGGCGTCCCGGGTGATCCAGGCGCACCAGTGTTTCGGGGCGGTACTGAAGTACGCCCAGCGCACCGACAGGGTCGGCCGGAACGTGGCCGAGGGGATCGAGCTGCCGAGTAAAGGGGAGTCGGAACGGCGGTACCTCACCCACAAGCAGCTGCAGACGCTAGCCCGTCATGCCGAGCGGTTCGAGACGCTGACCCTTGTGTTGGGCTACTGCGGTTTGAGATTCGGTGAGGCGGTCGCGCTGCGAGGGCGGGACGTCAAAGACAAACAGATAACCGTTCGGACCTCGGTCACCAACGTGACGGGTCAGGGGTTACTCGAGGACACCACCAAGACCAATCGAGCTCGGTGGGTGCCGGTGCCGGCGTTCATCTGGGAACGGCTACAGGCCGAGTTGCCAGTGGACGGCGACGCGCTGGTGTTCCCCGGCCGCGATGGAGGCTGGCTGACAACAGGGGAGTACCGCTGGCAGTTTGACCCAGCGGCAATCGAAACCGGCGTACCAGGTCTGGTACCTCACGAACTGCGACACACATGCGCCTCGCTAGCCATCGCCTCCGGCGCGAACATTCTCGCCGTCCAGCGGCTGTTAGGGCACCAGACAGCCTCGATGACGCTCGACCGGTACGGGCATCTGTTCAGTGATGATCTAGAGAAGGTGGCCAAGAGCCTGGATACCGCTGGAAAGAAGGCACTGAAATCTACTGCGGTATGACTGCGGTATTTCGGTGCCGAGAGGTTCGAACCGCTGACCTGAAAGCTAGGCCTGATCTGTACTTTTGGTGGTGCCCTCGGTGAGATTCGAACTCACACTGTACGGGTTTTGAATCCGTTTCCTCTGCCAGTTGGGATACGAGGGCGTCCCGATCGGTACTGCGGCTTTACACCATAGAGGATGGCCCCGCGCTCGCCGAACGGCGCCCTCCACGACACAATGTTCTCCATGACCGGGTCACCGAAAGACGCTGACAGTCCCCGCCGCGTGCTCATCGCCGAGGACGAGGCACTCATCCGCCTCGATCTCGCGGAGATGCTCCGTGAAGAGGGCTACGAGGTCGTCGGCGAGGCCGGTGACGGTCAGGAGGCCGTCGAGCTCGCCGAGGCCCTGCGCCCGGACCTGGTGATCATGGACGTCAAGATGCCCCGGCGCGACGGGATCGACGCGGCCTCGGAGATCGCCAGCAAGCGCATCGCCCCGATCGTCATCCTGACCGCGTTCAGCCAGCGTGAACTGGTCGAACGAGCCCGTGACGCCGGGGCCATGGCCTATCTGGTCAAGCCGTTCAGCATCACCGACCTGGTCCCTGCCATCGAGGTGGCGGTCAGCCGGTTCAGCGAGATCGCCGCGTTGGAGAACGAGGTCGCGACGTTGGGGGACCGGCTGGAGACCCGCAAGCTGGTCGAGCGGGCCAAGGGTTTGCTGCAGAGCAAGCATCAGATGACCGAGCCCGAGGCCTTCAAGTGGATTCAGCGGGCCGCGATGGACCGCCGTACCACCATGAGGCGGGTGGCCGAAGTGGTGCTGGAAACGTTGGACGAATCCGAGGAAGCGCCGGCTCCGGAGAACTGACCGACCGGCCCGGTTGTTAATTGTGGGTTTCTGCCGGGCCGAAATTCCGCGTTCAGGCAGCACACGCGCAAGAAGCCTCACTCAACATCCCGCGCTCGGGCCGGTGGTTGGCTATGTTCTACCCGAAGCTCCGGCGCCCCGGCCTCGCAAGGTCAGGGCGCCGGTACCGCTGACAACTCTGACCCGGAGGTGAAGCGTGCGCGGTCGCGTGGCACGGAAAGCATTTGCTCTCGGAAGTGCGGGTGTGGTTGCCCTGGCGATTGCCGGCTGTAACCAGTCCGCACCGGAAGACGGGGCATCGCAGACCAATTTGAAGATCGTCGAGAAGGTCCAGATCGACGAGAACGGTGCCGAGGTCAAGGCCGCCGAAGACGTCACGCCCGCCGATCCTGCCGGCGACGGCAAGGCCACCTGCCCGCCGGTGATGATCGGCATGATGGGCGCGCTCAACGGTCCGGACGCCGCCCTGGGCATCAACATCAAGAACGGTGTGCAGCTGGCCATCGACAAGCACAACGCTGCCAACGCCGGCTGCCAGGTGCAGCTCAAGAGCTTTGACACCGAAGGCGATCCACAGAAGGCCACCGGCGTGGCGCCGCAGATCGTCGACGAGGCGTTCATCATCGGCCTGATCGGGCCGGCGTTCTCCGGCGAGACCAAGGCCACCGGCGACGTCTTCAACCAGGCCGGCCTGGTTGCCGCCACCGCATCGGCCACCAACGTCACGTTGAGCGAGAACGGGTGGCGCACATTCTTCCGCGGCCTGGCCAATGACGGTGTGCAGGGCCCCTCGGTGGCCAACTACCTCAAGAACACCCTCGGCCACAAGAAGGTGTGCGTGGTCGACGACAGCACCGACTACGGTCTCGGCCTGGCCGAGGCCGTGCGTGAAACCCTTGGCCCGGTGGCCGATTCGGCGTGCAACATCTCGGTGAAGAAGGGCGACAAGGAGTTCTCGGCCGCCGTCACCCAGATCAAGAGCGCGGCCCCAGATTCGGTCTTCTACAGCGGTTACTACTCCGAGGCCGCACCGTTCGTGCAGCAGCTCAAAGACGGCGGGGTGACGGCGACCTTCGTCAGCGCCGACGGCACCAAGGATCAGCAGTTCGTCGACCAGGCAGGCGAATCATCGAAGGGCGCGTTGCTGTCCTGCCCGTGTGGCCCGGCCACCGGGGCGTTCGCCGACGAATACACCAAGAAGTTCAGCCAGGCACCCGGTACCTACAGCACCGAGGGCTACGACCTGGGCACCATCCTGCTCAAGGGCATCGACTCCGGTGCGATCACCCGGCCGGCGCTGCTGGACTACGTCCGCAAGTACGAGGGCCAAGGTGTGGCGCGCAAGTACCAGTGGACCGACAAGGGCGAGCTCACCACGAACTTGATCTGGATGTACGAAGTCAAGTAGCCCCTTGAGCGAAACGCGTCCGAGACCGTCCCCAGGACTCGGACGCGTTTCGCTTCACACCTCTTGAGTCAGGAGCCGCCGCCGGATGATCCACCAGTGCGTCGAGCAGTCCGCCTGTCTGGCAGCCAACATCAGTTTCAACCTGGACGGCCTGCGAGACGGGTTCTGGCAGTTGACGATCGACGGCCTCTCGTGGGGTGCGATCTACGCTCTGGTGGCAGTCGGTTACACACTGGTCTTCGGCGTCCTGAGGCTGATCAACTTCGCCCACTCCGAGATCTTCATGCTGGGCATGTTCGGCGCATACTTCTGCCTGGATGTGATTCTGGGTTTCGCCCCGAGCGGCAACGCCTACAACAAGGGCGTGGCGTTGACCGTGCTGTATCTCGCCATCGCCTTGTTGTTCGCGATGCTGGTCTCGGGGTCGGCCGCGGTCGGGCTGGAACTCATCGCATACCGACCGCTGCGAAAACGCAATGCGCGCGCCTTGACCTTCCTGATCACGGCCATCGGTATGTCCTTCGTGCTGCAGGAGTTCGTGCACTTCGTGTTGCCGAAGCTGATGAAGGGCTACGGCGGGAGCAACGCGCAACAGCCCATCGTTCTGGTCCAGCCGAAAGCCCAGTTCACGATTTTCGGCGCGACGGTGTCGAACGTGACGTTGGTGGTCGTGGGCGCCGCGCTGGTGCTGGCGCTCCTGACCGATATCGCGATCAACCGCACGAAATTCGGACGCGGGATACGTGCGGTGGCGCAGGACCCGACCACCGCGACACTGATGGGGGTTTCCCGGGAACGGATCATCATGCGGACCTTCCTCATCGGGGGCCTGCTGGCCGGGGCGGCGGCGCTGCTCTACACGCTGAAGGTGCCTCAGGGCATCATCTACTCGGGCGGTTTCCTGCTCGGCATCAAGGCGTTCTCGGCGGCGGTGCTCGGCGGCATCGGCAATCTCCGCGGCGCACTGCTGGGCGGTCTGCTGCTGGGCATCATGGAGAACTACGGGCAGGCGGTGTTCGGAACGCAATGGCGTGACGTCGTGGCGTTCGTGCTCCTGGTGCTGGTGCTGTTGTTCCGGCCCACCGGGATACTCGGTGAAAGCCTCGGGAAGGCGCGGGTATGAGCGAACCTCACGGTGCAGATTCGGCCGGTTCGGTGACCAGAACGCTGCTGGCCCCGGGCGACGCCGTCCGCGAATACTGGTCCACTCTGCCGCGGGCCGCCAAATGGGTTGTCGGCGTGGCGGGTTTCGGGTTGCTGGCACTGCTGCCGTTGTTCACCCCGAGCTTCCTCAACACCCCTGGCATCAGTTTTGGCGGCACCATGGCACAGTTCGCGATGGTCGCCATCATCGCGATCGGCCTCAACGTGGTCGTCGGTCAGGCCGGCCTCCTCGACCTCGGCTATGTCGGCTTCTATGCCGTCGGCGCCTACACGGTCGCCCTGCTGACCAGCCCCGACAGTCCTTGGAACAAGGTGGGCCCCAACGGTTTCTTCAGTCAGGACTGGGCCTGGCTGGCCTGTGTGCCGTTGGCCATGGCCGTCACCGCGCTGGCCGGATTGATCCTGGGGACGCCGACGCTGCGCCTGCGCGGCGACTACCTGGCCATCGTCACCCTCGGCTTCGGCGAGATCATCCGGCTGCTCGCCGACAACCTGTCCGACATCACCAACGGTTCGCGCGGGCTCAATCAGGTCGCCTATCCGCGGGTGGGGGAGAGCGAGAAGCTGCCCAACGGCGTGTTCTCCAGCGGCAACTCGGTCGGCGAGGCCAACTACGGCACCTGGTGGTTCTGGCTCGGTCTGATCCTGATGATCGGCATTCTGCTGTTGGTCGGGAACCTGGAGCGCAGCCGGGTGGGCCGCGCCTGGGTGGCCATCCGTGAGGATGAGGACGCCGCAGAGGTGATGGGGGTCAACACCTTCCGGTTCAAGCTGTGGGCCTTCGTGATCGGCGCCGCGATCGGTGGGCTCTCCGGCGCCCTCTATGCCGGCCAGGTTCAGTACGTGGCACCGCCGACGTTCAACATCATCAACTCGATGTTGTTCCTGTGCGCGGTGGTGCTCGGTGGCCAGGGCAACAAGCTCGGCGTGATCTTCGGCGCTTTCATTGTCGTGTACCTGCCGAACCGGCTCCTGGGGGTCGAGTTCCTCGGGATCAACCTCGGAGACCTGAAGTACCTGTTCTTCGGTTTGGCGCTGGTGGTGCTGATGATCTTCCGGCCGCAGGGACTGTTCCCGGTGCGCCAGCAGCTGTTGACGTATGGCAGATCGGCCCGACAGTTGCTGCGCGGCGCCGCAGACAAGGAGCCGGTGGGATGAGCGAGCCCATGCCCGGTGTGACCGAGAGCGTCGAGGAGCTGGCCGGGGTCCACCGTGACATCCAGGCGGCCGAGGGTGAGATCCTGCTGGAGACCCGGGACCTCACCGTGAAATTCGGTGGCCTGGTGGCCCTGGACTCGGTCAGTTTCAACATCCGCCGCGGCGAGATCCTCGGTCTGATCGGACCCAACGGCGCGGGCAAGACCACGTGCTTCAACGCGATCACCGGCGTGTACCGGCCCAGCTCGGGGTCGGTCGTGTTCGACGGCGCCCCGTTGGGCCGCATCAAACGCCACCAGATCACCCGCCGCGGCATCGCCCGCACCTTCCAGAACATCCGCCTCTTCGGCGAGATGACCGCACTGGAGAACGTCATGGTGGGCACCGATGCGCGGCACAAGACCTCGGTGCCGGGTGCCTTGGTGCGGTCCCCTCGGCACGGTCGCGAGGAGCGCTCGGCGATCGAACGCGCCGTGGCGTTGCTGCATTTTGTCGGGATCGCGCATCGTGGCGAGGAGAAGGCCAAGAACCTGCCCTACGGAGATCAGCGGCGCCTCGAGATCGCCCGCGCGCTGGCCACCGAGCCCAAGCTGCTGTGCCTGGACGAACCGGCAGCCGGGTTCAACCCGGCCGAGAAGGCCTCGCTGATCGAGTTGATCCGCAAGATCCGCGACGACGGCTACACGGTGTTGCTGATCGAGCACGACATGCGTCTGGTGATGGGCGTGACCGACCGCATCGTGGTGCTGGAGTTCGGCCGCAAGATCGCCGACGGCCTACCGTCGGAGATCCGTGAAGATCCGCGAGTGATCGCCGCCTATCTGGGGGTACCCGATGACAACATCACCTGAAGTGTCACCGAAGGAGACCACCCGCCCGGTCCTGCTCGAGGTGCGCGACGCGGTGGTGCACTACGGCCGTATCAAGGCATTGCACGGGGTTTCCCTCGTCGTGCACGAGGGGGAGCTGGTCACGCTGTTGGGTTCCAACGGGGCCGGCAAGACCACCATGATGCGTGCGATCTCGGGCCTGCGGTCGCTGACCTCGGGCTCGGTGTGGTTCGAGGGCCGCGACATTTCGCGCGTGAAAGCCCACCAGCGCGTCATCGACGGGCTGATCCAGGCCCCGGAGGGACGCGGGGTCTTTCCCGGTATGACCGTGGTGGAAAACCTGGAGATGGGTTGCTACGGGCGCAAATTCACGTCCCGCGGCGAGCATGACGAGCGGTTGGACTGGGTGTTCACGACGTTCCCGAGGCTGGCCGAGCGGCGTTCGCAGGTGGGCGGCACCCTCTCGGGCGGGGAACAGCAGATGTTGGCCATCGGTCGGGCGTTGATGGCCCGGCCGAGGGTACTTCTGCTCGACGAGCCGTCGATGGGACTGGCACCGATGGTGATCTCACAGATCTTCAAGATCATCTCCGAGATCAACACCCGGGGCACCACGGTGCTGCTGGTCGAGCAGAACGCCCAACAGGCCCTGAGCCGCTCGGACCGGGCCTACATCCTTGAGACCGGCAGTGTCACCCGCACCGGTGCTGCGCGGGAATTGTTGGCGGACGACAGCATTCGCGCCGCCTATCTCGGCGTGGCCTGATTCCCTGGCGACACGCCGCGCAGGATTCGGCATTCGTGCACATTCACGGCACGCTGAGGTGGTGATGGTAGGCAAATCGATCGCGCTGTTCGTACTGGCCGCGGTGTTGGAGATCGGCGGGGCCTGGTTGGTGTGGCAGGGCGTACGGGAGCACCGCGGCTGGATGTGGATGGGCGCCGGGGTCATCGCGCTCGGTGCCTACGGCTTCGTCGCGGCGTTTCAGCCCGACGCCCACTTCGGTCGGGTGCTGGCCGCCTACGGCGGGGTGTTCATCGCCGGATCGTTGTTGTGGGGCATGGCCGCCGACGGCTTCCGGCCCGACCGCTGGGACGTCACCGGCGCGCTTGTGGCGCTCGTCGGCGTCGGCCTGATCATGTACGCACCGCGCTGAAGCTGTCAGCTCAGATGGGCGCTGTCGTCGTCGAGATCGTCGCGGCGCAGGCCCATCGGCGTGGCGGCCGGCACGTCACCGGCGGCCACCACCTGGCGGGTGATCGGTGTCAGTGTCGCGAACAGGGTGGTGATCTCGTCGTCGGTCAACGCGTCCAGCGCCGCCACCGACAACTCGTCGGTACGGTCTTCGACCGCCTGCTTGACGGCACGCCCGGCCTCGGTGAGGTCGCCCCGGCTGTCCAGCCAGCCCCGGGAGCGCAGCCGCTCGACGTAATGCTCCCACTGCTCGTCGTCGTAGTCGCGGCTGCGCATGATCATCTCGCGCGGCACCCGGCCGGCTGCGGCGTGCAGGACATTGCTTTCCCGGCCGCTGATCCCCTCGGCGACCAGCACGGCGATGTGGGAGTCGCCGCGTTGCTCGCGCAGCAGGGTGACCGCGTGCCAGAGCTTCGCGATCGGTTCCTCGGGCCACGGCAAGGCCCGGTTGGCGGCGTAGAGCGGTCGTCCTTCAAGCGGTGCGGTGCGAGCTGCCTTGGCGGTCAGCTCGGCGGCCAGGCGAGTGGATTCGGAGTCGGTCACCCCGGAGCGACGCAGCGCCGCGACCGCCGTGTCCGATCGCATCTGCAAATGCGTTGCCGGACTTGCTATGTCCCAGACCGCTGGCAGCGCCTTGGCAACCCGCTCGGCGGTGAAGTTGTAGAACGCGGCCGTCACGACTTCTGGCGCCACGATGCCCAGTGGAGCCGAGCGACTGGCGAAGTACCCCATCCAGAAGCCGCGGTAGCCCGCGGCGTCGAAGGCTGCCCGGGGCTCGGGGGCGAAGTAGGTGACTCCGTGTACCGGCTCCAGCCGCTCGAAGAATCGACGTGCCAACGCGGGAATGCGACTCATTCCGCTAGTTAAGCATCGGGGCCGACCGGCTCGATCACCGCGGTGGCGGCCTCGTCGATGATGGCCCGCATCGCCTGTTCCGCGGCGTCTTCGTCGCGCAGCCGGATGGCCCGGGCGACCTCGTCGTGCAGCTCGATGGCGGCCGGGTTGGGGGAGTGCGGCATCAAACCGTGCTCGGTGCGTCCGGCCAGGATCTCGGCCACGACGTCGTTGAGCGCGCGGAACATCTCATTGCCGCTGGCCTCGAGCAGGGTTCGATGGAAAACCTTGTCCGCCAGCAGGTATGCGTCGAGGTTGCCGGACCGCCCATGCACCACCATGTCGGACACCGCGGCGGCCAGGACCCGACATTGGTCGGGATTCGCCCGCCGGGCGGCGAGTGCCGCGGCGGCGGGTTCGAAACCCCGCCGGAGCTCCGACAGTGATGCCAGCAGCGCTACCCGGTCCCCGGCCTGCAGGCGCCAGCGAATCAGCCTGGGGTCGAACACATTCCACTTGCGGGCGGGCTGGACGGTGATCCCGACCCGGCGTCGCGATTCCACCATGCCCATCGACTCGAGCACACGGATCACCTCACGCGCGACGCTGCGGGACACCTCATGCTCGGCACTGAGCCGGTCCAGGGTCAGCACCTGCTCAGCTGCCAGCTCACCGGAGACGATTCCGGTGCCGAGCGAGGTGAGCAGGCTGGCATGCAGCGCGCCGACGTTTGAAGGCGAGGACACAGTTACATCCTGTCATATTGCGCGATTAGCAGTGAATAATCAGATGTAATTGTGACACTGTTGCAAACGTATGCTTTTTATGTCATGCTGTGTGACGGCAGACACACATTGTGAGGAATGTATGGGTTCACCAGTCGTGGTCATGGGCGTATCGGGGTCGGGGAAATCGACAGTGGGTGCCGCGCTGGCACAGCGAATGCGTGTTCCGTTCGCCGACGGCGATGACTTTCACCCCGCCGCCAACATCGCCAAGATGTCGGCGGGCCACGCTCTCGACGACACCGATCGCTATCCCTGGCTGGAGTCGATCGGTGTCTGGCTCGCCGAGCACCACGACGGTGGTGTGATGAGTTGCTCGGCACTCAAACACAAGTACCGCGACCAATTGCGGCGGCACTGCCCCGAAGTCGTGTTCCTGTACCTGAGTGGAACACGCGAGGTGATCCGCCGACGCCAGGCCAGTCGGCCGGGACATTTCATGCCGGCCACGCTGCTGGACTCCCAATTCGCGACGCTGGAGCCGCTCGGCCCCGATGAGGCCGGTGTGGCCATCGACGTCGATCAGACCATCGATGCCATCGTCGACGAATATATGGCCCAATCCGACACTGCGACAACCGAACAGGAGAACCGATGACCTCGACGCTCACCCATCTCGCGGCCGGGACGGAGCTGGTCGAGCCGGTGGCGGGTGGCGCGCAGTTGGTCCTGGCCGCACTGGCCGGCATCGCCCTGATCGTCGTGCTGATCACGATCGTCAAGCTGCATCCGTTCCTGGCCCTGATCTTCGGCGCGCTGACCGTGGGCATGGCCGCGGGCGAGAACATCAGCGACGTGCTCGCCTCGTTCTCCAGCGGATTCGGGTCCACCGCTGCCAGCGTCGGAATCTTGATCGCTCTCGGCGCGATGTTCGCCAAGCTGTTGGCCGACTCCGGGGGAGCGGACGAGATCGTCGACACCATCGTCGGACACGCGTCACCGCGGATGCTGCCGTGGGCAATGGCGTTGGTGGGCGCGATCATCGGCCTGCCGATGTTCTTCGAGATCGGCCTGGTGCTGTTGATGCCGGTGATCTACCTGGTGGCCCGCCGTTCGCAACTGTCCCTGATCACGGTCGGCATCCCTGCGCTGGCCGGCCTGTCGGCCATGCACGGATTCGTTCCACCGCATCCGGGCCCGGTCGCCGCGATTTCCTTGCTCAACGCCGACCTCGGTGTCACGCTGGCGCTGGGTGTGCTGGTGGCAATTCCGACGATCGTTGTGGCAGGCCCGTTGTTCGGCAAGTTGGCCGGACGCTGGGTCGTTCTCGAGGTCCCGGACCGGTTCGACGCCGCGGACCCTACGGGCGGGGACTCGAACGGCGATGGCACCGCCGGTGCTACGGGAACGGTGACCGCCACGAAGACGCGACCGTCGTTCGGCCTCACGATGTTCAGTGTGCTGCTGCCGGTGGCACTGATGATGGGCAAGGCGCTCGTCGACATCCTGGTCGACGACAAGTCGCACCTGCTGCGTCAGACGTTCGACATCCTCGGCCAACCATTGATGGCGTTGCTGATCGCGGTGGTCGTCGGCATGTTCACTCTCGGTGGCGGCGCCAAGATGAGCCGTGACGAGATCGTGAAAACTATCGAGTCATCTCTGCCGCCGGTGGCAGGCATCATCCTGATCGTCGCGGCCGGCGGCGGATTCAAACAGGTTCTGGTCGACACAGGGATCGGCACCCTGCTCGCCGAATGGGCCAAGGGCGCCAATCTTTCGGTGGTGCTGCTGGCGTGGGTGCTGGCCGTACTGATCCGGTTGGCGACCGGGTCGGCCACCGTGGCCACCATTACCGCGTCGTCGCTCATGCTCGGCCTGGTCGAGGGGATGAGCACCGGACAGGTGTCCCTTGTGGTCCTTGCAGTGGGTGCCGGCTCGTTGTTCTTCTCGCACGTCAACGACGCCGGATTCTGGCTCGTGAAGGAGTATTTCGGGATGACCGTGGGCCAGACCATCAAGTCCTGGTCCCTGATGGAGACCGTGCTGTCGGTGTCCGGCCTGGTTTTCGTGCTCTTGTTGGGGCTGGTCGTCTGAGACGGTGAAACGAGCCCCGAAACGTGAGGTGCCCGGTGAACGGGCACCTCACGCAAGGGTTCTCAGCCCCGGACCACCTGTGTTCCGCCGGCGAGTTCGTCGTGCTTGCCCTGTTTGGTGGGGCTGCCGCTGATGGTGACCGCGATGACGATCATCGCGACGACCGCCAGAAGGCCGCCCACCCACGGGATGATTGTCAGCAGGGTGAACGCATTGCGAATCGCCGACTGCGCGGCCGTCGGCTTCGGTGTGCCGCCGGGTCCGTGTACCGCGAGCCCCAGTACCTTCTTGCCGGGCGTCGACCCCATGCCCACTTCGAACGCCACGTAGTAGATGAACATGAGGAGTCCGGTGAACAGACCGGTCACCCAGTAGCTCGACAGTGAGTCGGTGACGAACGACAGGAAGAACGCCCCGATCATGACGACGATCCCGTCGATCACGCGGGCCAGCCAGCGCCTGCCCAAGCCGCCGGGGGTCTGGGTGCCATAGGGCGGGGGATACCCACCCGGTACTTGCCCGCCGTAGGGCGGCGGGTAGCCGCCCGGTTGTCCGTACTGACCGAATTCCGGTGGAGAGTCGCCCGTACTCATGCCGTCAACGCTACCGACTCCGTCGCTGCTCGAGTTGGGCTCGCGCGATATCGGCCAGCGCGGCGGATCGCTCGCGCGCGGCCTCGGCGAGTTCGGGTGCGCGCTCACGGGCGATGTGCGCGAACTCGGTGGCTCGTTCGCGGGCCGCGTCGGCCACCTCGGGACCGTGTTCCCGCGCAAGTTGCGCCAATTCGGCCGCCAGTTCAGTCGTCCGTTCCACGGCCGCATCGGCGAGTTCACGGCCGCGTTCGGCACCGACGGCCAGGCCCTGCCCGACCTTCTCGGCGAACGCACTGTCGGTGAGGGCGTCACCACTCGCGGAAATGCCGGGAACGGCGGCGGCGACACTGGCCGAGACGTGCCGGGCCGCACGGCGTCCGCGCCAGGCCAACGACGGCTTGCCGGCCGTGTCGGCTGCGGCGATGATCAGGCCGCCCAACAGACTCACGTCCGTGAGAAACTCACGACGCTGAGCCGCGGCGTGTTGCGGGTCGGAATCTTTCAGGAATGCCTGTGAACCAACGCTTCTCGGAATCATCGTGACGGCCAGAGCCGCCGCGGTGAGGCGGGGGGCCCGGCCGAGCGCCAGGAGTAGGCCACCCGCCACCTGAACCGCCGCGTTGACCCGTGCGACCGTGTCGGCGTTGTTCGGAACCCCGGCCCCCACGGGGCCGGGTAGTGCACTCAGCGCACCCAGGGTTCTGCGTGTCGTTTCGGTGGAGGTGCTCGGGTCGCGCAGGGTCTCGACGCCTCGGGCGATGAAGGTCGCAGACAGCATGGGGCGGGCGATTCGTCTGATCAACATGAGCTAGGAGTTCCCAGAGCCCGCCAGGGCAAACCTGTCCGGTCAGGTCAGCGTCGCCCGGCCAGCAGTACCTCGCTGAGATGCGTGGTGGTCTGTACCCCGTCGTCGTAGCCGCCCTGGTCGCCGAGCGCGTTCATGATCGCCAGCGTGTAGCGCTGCTGCGGTCCGGCGAAACCTACGCTGTTGACCACCCAGCCGCCCTGTTCGAGCGACCAGCCGTCCTTGTTGCCGGGTTTCATCGCCGCGCCGGCGCCCCAGACGCCCCACTGCTGGTTGGTGTCGACGTGCTGGAGCGCATCGACGATGTCTGCCGTCTCAGCCGGGGTCAGGCTGGTCAGCGTGTAGGTCATCAACCGGTCCAGATCCTCGGGTGTGGCCTTCTGGAAACCCCAGTACGGGAACGTCCTGCTGAACCCGCGCTGCGGTTGCAGCCCGGTGAGCCCGTACGCGGGGAAGTCGGCGTTGAACGCCTGGTGATCAGCCCCGCTGTATCGCGACCACAGAGTGTCGGCCGCATCGTCGTCAGACGAGTGCAGCATGGCCGCCATCAGGGCCCGGTCCGAATCGGTCAGAGTGACGGTGCCGGCCCGTTGCCTGGTGAGCACGTCGACCACCATGCCCAGCTTGATCGTGGACGCTGTCCACACGTGTTCGCCGGCGTGTGCATTGCGGTAGATCACCCCGGTGGTGCGGTCACGCAGGACGTACCCGACCGTGCCCGGGCGGGTCGCCAAGTAGGCGTCGGCAGCGGCCAGGCGCTCCGAGAAGTCGCAGTCCGATCCGGTCGTACAGGCGGCACTCGCCGAAGGGACCGTGGTGCCGGCGCCCAAGGCGGCCAGTACGCAGGCAAAGGACAGGAGTCGGCGCATTGGAGTAGCTTCGCAGGGGTGGATCCCCTGGCCGGCACGGGGCCGTGAACTACGAGTGGGAGCAGTTGGGCGCAGGTGTGTGGCGCACGCGCCTGCCCTTCCTGGACGTGACCGTCGGTCTGGTCAGCGGCGGCACGCACGCTTTGTTGGTCGATGCCGGCACGACTTTGGCCGAGGCACAAGGCATCGAGGTCGATGTCGCTGTGCTCACAGGCCATCGGGTCGGGCACATCATCCTGACGCACAACCATTTTGACCACGTCCTCGGTTGCTCCTGGTTCGAGGACGCCGAAATCTGTTGTGCACCAGAAGTTGCCGCTGCCATGACTAACGGCCGGGCACACCTGCGCGAGGACGCGGTCCGCTACGGCACCGACCCCGACGACGTCGACCGGGCCATCGGGGCAATGCCGGAGTCGGTGCATGAGGTGTCTGGTGGAGAGATCGATTTGGGCGGCCGGACCGTGAGCATCCGCCGCCCCGGTCCTGGCCACACCAACCACGATCTGATCGTCACGGTGCCGGACAGGCACACGGTCGTGTTCTGTGGTGACCTCGTCGAGCAGTCCGGGGACCCGGTCATCGACGCCGACTCCGACCTCGAATCCTGGCCGGTCACCCTGGATGCGGTACTGGCCGCAGGCGGGGAGGACGGTGTTTACGTTCCCGGCCACGGCGCCGTCGTCGACGCGCATTTCATCCGGCTGCAGCAGCGCTGGCTGGGTGCCCGGCGTCCTTCGTGATCCCCGCCGTCCAAATTAGTTAGCCCATATGCGACGATTCGCCGATGACCGAGGTTGACGCCCATTTCGTGCAGTCCGAGCAGGACCGGTTCCAGCCGACCCGCTTTGCGCAGAGCCACTGGGGTCAGGATCATCTCAACGGCCCGGCGCTCGTCGGCCTGACCGCCCGGGCATTGGAGTCAGCCTTCGGCCTTCCCGAATTCCTGCCGGCCCGGTTGACGGTCGACCTGTTCAAGGCCGCCCGTGGACTGCCGACGACGACGAAGGTGGCGCTGATTCGCGACGGCAGGCGTGTCCGCAACTCCGAGTGCGAACTGGTCCAGGACGGCGTGACCGTCGCGCGGGCGACGTTGGTCCAATACCGGTGGAGCGAACCGCCGCGTGGTGAGGAATGGAGTTCGACGGCCGTCTTCGAACCGCCCGCCGTGCTCGACGGAGACCGGACGACATACATGGGCAGCGACGCCGGCGGTTGGAGTCGCGCCATCGCCGATCATCAGAACGCGTCGCGTAAGCGATTCATGAACCGCACCATCACCGTGGTGCAGGGCCACCCGAATTCACCCTTTGTGCGGGCGGCGATGGCGGCCGAGGGAACCAGCCTGGTCACCAATCTGGGAACCGCCGGCGTCGGCTACATCAACGGTGATCTCACGGTCGCGCTGTCCCGGCTGCCGCGAGACGAGTGGATCGGTGTGGAGGCGGATTCGCATCGGGCTTCCGACGGCATCGCGGTCGGCGGCTCGACGCTGTACGACAGTGCCGGGGCGTTCGGCACCGGCCTCGTCACCGCGATCAGCAACCCGGCGGCTCAGATCGATTTCAACAACGACCCGTTCCCAGATCGCACCGCACCACGGTGACCGCCTGACCGGCACGAGGTTTCCAGACCGGCCGCAGCGGCAACAGAGCAGGCATGGCCGGGCTGGATGACGGGTTCGACGAACTTTCGCGATGCTCGGTGCCTTCGAGTCCGATGCGTCACATACGAAAGCCTCGGGGCTGTCCCCCCAGGCGGGCTTGCTGTGTCTGCCGACCCTCAGCACGCATGGCTACGAGGTGATTTCCAGCACCGCCATCGCGGCCGTGACGGACGTACTGGTCGATTTTGTAGTCCATTTTTGATCGACCCGATTTGATCTCTTGTTTCGGGCCGTTGGGTTGGGCATCGTGGCGAGGCTTCTGTACCACCCCTTGAACCCCTGATCAGCGCTCACTCACCTCACCACCGATCGGCACGGTCACGTCCACCGCACCCTCGGCCTTCCGGTGCTCGACGCTCTTCGACCGACCGAAAGAACGCATGACATGCCTCGTACCGTCCTCCGCCATGCCCTGATGACGTCCGCCGCTGCCCTGTCGGTTGCGATGGTGGCCGCCGGCTGCGGAAGTGGGGCGCAGAACGAATCCTCGGGTGACGGCGGCACGCCGGTGAGCGGCGGGTCCATCGTGTACGGCGCCGACCGGGAGCCGACCTGCCTCGACCCGCACAACTTCGGTGACATGCCGCAGACTTACGTCGCCAGGCAGTATCTGGACTCACTGGTCTCCGAACGTCCCGACGGCTCGGTTGTGCCGTGGCTGGCCGATTCCTGGACGGTGTCCCCGGACGGTCTGGTCTACGCCTTCGCGATCCGCTCCGGGGTGAAGTTTCACGACGGCACCCCACTGGATGCCGCTGCGGTACAGGCCAACTTCGAGCAGATCCTGGATCCGGCCACGCAGTCACAGACCGACACGGGCTATCTGAGGCCGTACTACAAGTCTTCACGCGCGGTGAATCCGTCCACCTTCGAGCTCACCCTTTCCTCACCGTATTCCGCTCTGCTGCCGGTGCTTTCGCAGGCATTCTTCGGAATCGAGTCGCCCAAGGCGATGGCCCGGGGGCTGGAGGCCAACTGCCAGTCGCCGGTCGGCACCGGACCGTTCATCGTCAAACAGTGGATCCGCGGCCAGAGCGTCGAACTGGACCGCAACCCTGACTACAACTCGGCTCCGAAAGACGCCAAACACCAGGGACCGGCCTACCTCGAGCACGTCAGTTGGAAGTTCCTCGAAGACGGATCGGTCCGCTTCGCGGCAGTGCAGGGCCGCGACGCCGACATCATCTTCAACCCGCCGCCCCAGCAGAAGGCCGCACTGGAAGCCGATCGCAATCTGGTCCTGCAGTCCTTCACCCACACCGGGTTGCCCAACGGCATCGCGCTGAACACCAGCCATGGGCCGTTCGACGACAAGTCTGTGCGTCAGGCGTTCATCCACGGCGCCAATGCCGAAGCGGCCGTTCGCAGCGCGTATCTCGGCGTGTTCGACTGGGAGCCGGGCCCGCTGTCGTCGACGACGCCCTACCTGCGCGACGATCTGCGCGACCACTACGCATATGACCCGGACAAGGCCAACGCGCTCCTGGATTCCGCGGGATGGGCCCAGCGCGACGCCGACGGCTACCGCACCAAGGACGGCCGGCGACTGACCGCACAACTGGTCTACTCGTCGGATCCGGGAGACACGCCGCCCGCCGATGTGACCCTGTTCCAGAACATTCAGGCCGCCGAGAAACAGATCGGCTTCGATGTCGTGCTCAAGCCGCTTCCGGCCGACCAGTATTACGCGGCATTTACGAACAAGGATGCCTATGACGGCCTGACCGGCGCGTACTGGAACAGCCCGACGCCCGCCGTGCTCTCGATCGTGTACTCCAGCGATTCACTGAAAGCTGCTCCGGGCAACAACATGTCGTGGGTTTCGGATCCCAAGATCGACGATCTACTGCACCAGGCGGCAGCGTCGATCGATGTCGAGCAACAGAAGAAACTCTATGGCGAGGTCGAGCAGATCGTCGCCGAGAACGCGTACCACCTCGGGCTGTACCCGCAGACCACCCGACTGGTCGCCAAGAAGCGACTGAAGGACGTCTGGATCGAGCCTTCGGAGGGTGAGCCCGTGCTGCACGACGCATGGCTGGCACCGTGAGACGCGCGCTCGTCCGAATCGCCGGGATGCTCGGAGTGCTCTGGGGCGCGGCAACTTTGACGTTCCTGGCTCAGCACCTGATGCCGGGTGACCCGGCCCAGACGATACTCGGTGGCGCCGGCTCAAAACCCAGCCCCGAGCAATTGGCAGCAGTCAACGCGCAGTACGGATTCGACCGGCCACTGCTGGTGCAGTACGTCGACTATCTCGGTGGGCTGCTGCGCGGCGATCTGGGAACGTCGTACGTGCTCAAACAACCGGTGGCCGACATCATCGGGCAGCAGGTGGGGCCCACCCTGGTGTTGACGATCACCGCGTTGGTGGCCGCATGGGCGATTGCGGTGGTGGTCACCCTGCTCACGGCGCATCGCAGTCGGGCGCTGGCCGCGCTCGGTTCGGGTGTGGAGATCTTTCTGGCTGCATTGCCGCAGTATTGGCTCGGCATCGTCTTGCTGGTGGTCTTCGCGTTCCAGCTGCATCTGTTCCCGGTCGTCGGCGACGACGGCGTCGCCGGCCTGGTGCTGCCTGCGTTGACTCTGGCATTGCCGTTGGCCGGCTTCCTGGGCCAGGTGACCCGCGACGAGTTCTCCACGGCCATGGAGCAACCATTCGCCGTATCGGCACGTGCGCGTGGAATGAGTGACTGGGGTGTGCGCTGGCGACATGCGTTGCGGCACGCGGTGTTACCTGGTCTGTCCCTTTCGGGTTGGGCCCTGGGCTCGTTGTTCTCCACGGCTGTGATCGTCGAGATCGTATTCGTCCGACCCGGTTTGGGCCGCATCCTGGTCGACGCCGTCTCCAAGCAGGACATGCCGGTGGTGGTCGGTGTGACGCTGCTGGTGGCGTTGGTCTACGTGGTGGCGAACCTGTTGGTGGACGTTGCCTTCGTCCGGGTCGATCCCCGCATCAGGAGGGCGTGACGTGGCAGTGCGCATCATCGACCGGCCCTCGGCAGGATCGGGCCTCGGCGTCTGGGCGGGCGGGTGGTTTCGACCGGCGGTGTGGATCGCCGGGGCCTACCTCGCACTGATGTTGGCGTGGGCGCTGGCCCCGTCGCTGTTCACCAGCGAGTCGCCCTATGACACCGATATCGAGGCACCACTGCAGGTCCCCTCCTGGGAGCACTGGTTCGGTACCGATGCCTCCGGGCGCGACATCTATACCCGGGTCGTCTACGGGACCCAGAGTTCATTGGCGATCGGGGTGGGGGCCACCGCGTTGGCGCTGAGCGTGGCGATCCTGTTCGGCCTGGCTTCCGGGCTGGGCGGCCGGTTCACCGACGGAGCCATCAGCCGGTTCCTGGAGGTCGTCCTCGCCCTGCCCGGCATGCTCGTCGCACTGTTGTTCATCGCCATGCTGGGCCCGGGCGCAGCCACCCAGATCGTGGCTGTCGCGATCGGTTCGGCCGCCGGGTACGCGCGGATGATCAGGGGACAGGTTCTGGCGGTGAAGGACTCCGGATATGTCAGTGCGGCAGTCGCTCTCGGGCATCCACCACATCGCATCGTCGGCCGCCACATCTTTCCCAACGCGATGCGCCCCCTGGTGGTGTTGGGAACCATGGGCGTGGGTCAGTCGATCGTATGGGCGTCGTCACTTAGCTTTCTCGGGCTGGGAGTCGCACCGCCTGCACCCGAGTGGGGCGCCATGCTCAACGCCGGACGCGACTTCGTGTCCACCGCGTGGTGGCTGGAAGTGTTTCCGGGCCTGGCTATCGTCGGCTGCACCCTCGCAGTCACCGTGGTCGGCCGCTACCTGCAGCAACGCCTGGAAGGACGGCTGACATGACCGAGGTATTGCCCGCTCGGGCTCGAAGCGCCGAGCAGCCGTCGCACCGGCTGGTGGACGTCTCGGGTCTCGTAGTCGCCTTCGGCGCGGGCCGCCATCGCCGCCAGGTGGTGCACGGGATCTCCCTGCACGTCGATGCCGGGGAGTGCCTGGCTCTGGTCGGGGAATCCGGTTCCGGCAAGAGCGTCACCGCGCGCGCTCTGCTGGGTTTGACCGGCGCAGGCCCGGCCTCCTCGGTGCAGGTGAGGGCGGACCGACTCGACGTCGGGGGCGAATCGGTACTGGGATACGGCGACCGGGACTGGCGTGCGGTGCGCGGCAAGAAGGTCGGGTTCGTGTTGCAGGACGCTCTGGTGTCTCTGGATCCGCTCCGCAGCGTGGGACGCGAAATCGCCGAGACGCTGAGGCTGCACCGGTTCGGTAACCGGGCTCGACGCTCGGCCCGGGTGCTCGAACTACTCGCCGCCGTGGGCGTCCCGGATCCACCGTTGCGCGCCCGCCAGCTTCCGCACGAGCTGTCCGGCGGCCAACGCCAACGTGCGTTGATCGCGTCGGCGATCGCTCTGGATCCGCCGCTGCTCATCGCCGACGAGCCGACCACCGCGCTGGATGTCACCGTGCAGGCGCAGATCCTCGATCTGCTGGCGGACATGAAGGGCCGTGGCACCGGCCTCATCGTGATCAGCCACGACCTCGCCGTGGTGAGCCGATTGGCCGACCGGGTGGCGGTGATGCGCGACGGCCATGTGGTGGAACAGGGTTCCGTGGCCCAGGTGCTGTCGGCGCCGGCTCATCCCTACACGCAGTCACTGCTCGATGCGGTACCCGCGGCGCACCGCAAGGGCACTCGATTGTCGAACACGTCGCCACGACCGGCACACCCGGTGACTCGCAAAGCCCCGCCCGCCGACGGGATCCTCTTGCGGGCAGAGGGTTTGGTGAAGAGGTTCACCGGGCCCGATGGGGTGGCACGCACTGCCGTGAACGACGTGTCGTTCACCCTCGGCGTGGGCGAGACACTCGGCATAGTCGGAGAATCCGGATCGGGAAAGACCACCACGGCACGTCTGGCTCTGGCCCTGCTCGAGCCCGACGACGGCAGCGTGCACTTGGCCGGCGAGCCATGGAACCAAGCGACCGAGTCCGAACGACGCCCGCGGCGTCGGCGGATCTCGGTGGTCTATCAGGACCCGCTGGGATCGTTCGACCCTCGCTGGACGGTTCGTCGCATCATCTCCGACGCGCTTCCCGCCGAGCGGTTTCCGGATGCCGAAGCCCGTCGGCGACGCACCGAGGATCTGCTCGCCGACGTCGGGTTGGGCCCGGAACATCTGGACCGCAGGCCGCTGTCCCTGTCCGGGGGGCAGCGACAGCGGGTCGCGATCGCCCGGGCGCTGGCTCCCGAGCCGGATGTGATCGTCTGCGACGAACCGGTCTCCGCGCTCGACGTCACCATTCAGGCGCAGGTACTCGATCTGCTGACCGACCTGCAGGACCGGCTTCGGCTCTCCTACCTGTTCATCTCGCACGACCTCGGCGTCATCCACCACATGGCCGACCGGGTTCTGGTGATGCGACAGGGCGAGGTTGTCGAGTCCGGCACGGCTGCAGACATTTTCGCCGATCCTCAGCACCCCTATACCCGTGAGTTGCTCGCCAGTCTGCCTAGCGGCGAGCCCGAACCCGTCGCCGGAGGTTTACCGTGAGCCGACAGATTGTGCTCAACGCGTTCGACATGAACTGTGTCGCCCACATCGTGGCAGGCACCTGGCGCCACCCCGAGTCGCAGGCGGTGCGCTACAAGGACATCGACTATTGGCTGGACCTGGCCAAGGTGCTCGAGCGAGGACTGTTCGACGGCCTGTTCATTGCCGACGTGCTCGGGATATACGACGTGTATGGGGGTGGCCCGGCGGCGGCCCTGCGCTCGGGTGCCCAGGTGCCGGTGAACGATCCGCTGCTGGTGGTGCCCGCAATGGCCACTGTGACAAAGCACCTCGGCTTCGGCGTCACCGCCGCCACTTCGTTCGAGCACCCGTATTCGTTCGCCCGCCGAATGTCCACCCTGGACCACCTCACGAAGGGCAGGGTGGGGTGGAACATCGTCACCGGGTATCTGGAGAGCGCCGCGCAGAACCACGGCCTGGACACCATCACCCCGCACGCGGACCGCTACGACATCGCCGACGAGTACACCGAGGTGCTGTACAAGCTGTGGGAGGGCTCGTGGGAGGACGACGCGGTCGGTGTCGCACCGGACCGCCCCCACTACGCCGACCCGGCCAAGGTCCACCCGATTTCCCATGAGGGCAGACATTTTCGCGTTCCCGGTATCCACCTGTGCGAGCCATCGCTGCAGCGCACGCCGGTGTTGTATCAGGCCGGGGCGTCGAGCCGGGGTCGGCAGTTCGGAGCCGAGAACGCCGAGGTGATCTTCATCGGCGCACCCACCAAGGAGATCTTGCGCGAGGCAGTCGCTGACATCAGGGCCCGTGCCGCAGCCGCCGGACGCGACCCCTATGACGTGAAGATCGTCAACGGCCACGTGGTGGTGACCGGAGCGACTGAACAGGCCGCACAGGCCCGCTATGACGAGTTCCGCCGCTACACCGACCCCGAAGGGGCGCTGGCCCTGTGGTCCGGCTGGCTGGGGACCGACCTGTCCCGCTTCGATCTCGACGATCCGGTCGCGGTCACCGACAACGAGTTCCTGAAGTCCTCGGTGGAGATGTTCGGCCAGGGGCAGTGGACTCTCCGCGACTTCATCGACGCGAAAGCCATCGACGCCGAGGGCGGATTCACCGTCGGCTCGCCGAGCCAGGTGGCCGACGAGTTGCAGGAATGGGTGGAGGAAACCGATGTCGACGGATTCAACCTGACCAATGTGATCACCCCGGGGTCTTTCGTCGACTTCGTCGATCACGTGGTGCCGGAGTTGCAGCGTCGCGGCGTGTACAAGACGTCGTACGACGAGGGAACCCTGCGCCACAAGCTGTTCGGGCGCGGTGCCCGACTGCCCGAAACCCACCGCGCTGCCCGCTACCGCCACGCCAACCAGGAGGCACTCCGATGACATCGACCACTGCTCAGCCCGTCACGTACGGATCCGAGCGGCTGACCAAGCTGATCGCCGCGATCGGCGAAGGTGCACTCGAGCGTGAGCGCACGGGCGAACGACCCTTCGCCGCAATCGAACTCATCCGGGCCGAGCGTCTGGGGGCCCTGCGGGTTCCCAGTGTCGACGGTGGCGGCGGGGCGACACTGCGGCAACTGTTCGCTCTGGTGATCGAACTGGCCACTGCCGACGTGAACGTCGCCCACATCCTGCGCGGGCATTTCTCACATGTGGAGGAGCGGCTGCGACTCGACGCCGAGCAGCGTCGCCGGGTGACGGAGCTGGCTCTGTCCGGAGCCATCGTGGGCAACGCGTCGACCGAACTGGGCTCCAGTCCGGCCGGCGGATTCACCTGGCAGACCAAACTCACCCGGGACGGTGATGGGTACCGACTCAACGGACGGAAGTTCTTCACCACCGGCACCCTGTACGCGGACTACGCCGAGGTGCTGGCCAGCAATCCGGAGGGCGCGTCGGTGATCGCCCTCATTCCCACCGACCGGCCCGGCTTCACAGTGATCGACGACTGGGACGGCATGGGCCAGCGTGCCACCGGGACCGGCACCGCGACGTTCGAGGACATCGCGGTATCGGCCGATGAGGTGCTGGAGTTCGCTCCACCGAACGCCGACGACGAGGAGCAGTCGCTGTACCTCTCCGGCGCGTTCTTCCAGCTCTACGTGACCGCGCTGGAGGTCGGTGTGTTGCACGCACTTCGCAATGACGCGGTCGCGCACGTCCGGCAACGGCCCCGAAGCTTCGCCTGGGCGCCGAACCCGACGGCCGCCGATGACCCGCTGCTGCAGCGCGAGATCGGTGAGATCGCGGCCGCGGCCTATGCCGGACAGGCGACGGTGCTGGCCGCCGCCGACGCGCTCGCGACGGCCTTCGAAGCCGACATCGCGGGGACCGATCCGGGTCTCGAGCTCGCCCACGAGGCGTCCGCACAGGCCGCCGCGGCCAAGATCGTCGTCGACGCTCTGTCGCAGAAGGCCGCATCGCAGATCTTCGATGTCGGCGGGGCCTCGGTGGTACGGCAGGCGTACTTGCTCGACCGGCATTGGCGCAACATCCGCACGCTGGCCTCCCACAACCCGGCGTCATACAAGGCGCAGGCGCTCGGTGCTCTACACGTGCGGGGCACCCGTCTGCCGGGCAGCGGATATTTCTGAACCGCCCGCGCTGCGGAGTCGCGGTTCAGCGCCGGAACACCACCCATCGCATGGCGCTGTAGATGAACACCGCCTCGCATCCTCCGGCGACGATCCTGGCCAGGTGGTACTCGACCCCCACCGCCGCCAGCCCACTGGACACGCCCAGGATGAACGCCAGGTAGTTGATCACGACTACGACCACGTACACCGTCAGCTGAGGACCGACCGCCGCGTGCGAGCGAAAGTTCAAGGTCCGGTTCAGGTAGTAGGCCAGGCCGAACGCCGCGGCGTATCCGACCGTCACCGCGACAGGAAGCGGCGCCCGGAACCCGCCGTGCAGGAGTGTCAGGATCGTCAGGTCGACCCCGAAAGTAAAGGTGTTGATCAACGCGAAACCGAGGAAAGTCGGAGCCACAAGAGAATTCAGTGGCGCAGGCAGAGCCCGCACCACCACGACACACATCTGGTGGAATCGCTCGGCCGGCGAAACCCGGCGCGGTTCGCTCCGCACATGGACACGGTGGCATCGGAAGGTGTCAGGACCGTGAGCACCGGGCGAACTTCACCGTCACTCCGAGATCGCCACGCCCTCATAGCTGGTCAGCATGTCTGTGTTCGGCAACGCCATCTGCAGGTAGAGGTCGATGTGGCGGATCCTGTCGTCGGCGGTGAACTCGTACACCGAGATCGAGTTGACCACTGACTCGAAGTCGCCCATCTTGGTGTGTTCCTCGAGTTCGAGGAACACGACGCCGTCGACTTCGCTGACACGCTTGAACAAGCCGTCCCACTCCGAAGCGGCGGCCCAGTTCGTCATGAAGTCGATGTACTGCTCCCAGTTCATGACCTCCTTGAAATTGCCGACGCGTTCGAACTCATCGACGGCGACCAAGGCGGCCAGCGGGGCCCACCCTTCGGACCCGAAGCCGGGTTGTTTGGCGGCGCCCACCAATTGCTTGGTGGTGACCGCATACTGCACCACGGTGCGGCGTCGGCCGGTGTAGTCGTCGACAACTTCGCTGACATCTTTCAACGGTGACGTTCCTGTTCTGTGGTCGGATGGGCGATGGGACGTGTCAGGAGCCGGCTGCTGCCAGATACTTGTCGATGACCGAATGGAAGTGCGCGATGACGACTTCTTCCTTGACCAACGCCATGTGCTTCAGGGCGGTGTTGCGCAACCCGATCTGCTGACGTGGCATCTGCTCGTAATCCTGTTGCAGCGCTTCGAAATACTTGTAGCTGCCCGCCTGGTCGACGACGATGGGTTCCGCGGTGAACGCGGCTTTCATCTCGTCGGGCAGCCACATATAGCTGGCCACATGCCAGATGCAGCGGTTGGGGTCACCGTCGGGATGCGGGAGCGACATGATGATCGTGGCCTCCCCGGCCCGGATCGTCATGAAGAAATTGGGGAACCACACCCAGCCGTGGTTGTCGCTCATCTGGGCGTCGGTCAGCTCGCTGACGTCAAGTCCCATGCCGGTCAGGGTGTCTCGCGTTGCCCGCTGCAGCAGTGTGCGGGCGGTGATGCCGTCGGGGAAGTTCAACGAGCCATCATCGGCGCGGTACTCGGCGACAAGCTCCTGGAACCGGGGGAGCACCGCAACCGTCGACGGGAAGGTCTCGGGTAGATCCATGATGCCGTCGACCTGCTGCTCCGGCGTCGCTCCGACGACATCGAACGGTGCCATCGACACGCTGTGCTGCTCGAAGAACCGGTACCGGCTCGTCGCGGGGTCGATGTTGATCACCCGCAGCAACTGCGGGTGGATGCCGTCGATGTGGTAGCCCTCCTGGAAGGCGTCGAGGACGACCTTCCAGTTGCAGTCGATGGCCTCGGTCACGTCCATCACCGTCACCATCTCGTCGAGGTGATACGGCGCCAGCATCGTCGCGACCTCCTCGCCGATGAAGTCCGCGAGAGGTCCGGCATTCGGATCGGGGTTGAGGAAGATGAACCCGGCGAAGGTTCCCACCGAGACCTCGATGAGGCCGTGGGTGTCTTTGTCGATCGGCCCGGCCAGCGCCTCCCGCAGCATGCCCTTGAGTCGGCCGTCGAGGTCATACGACCACAGGTGGTATTGGCAGAGGAAGCCGCGCTTGGCATTCCCGCGGGCCTCGCGGCACAGCACGTTGCCGCGGTGTCTGCAGGCGTTGACAAATGCGCGAAGCCGCTCGTCCTTACCGCGCACCACGAGGTAGGACTGATCAAAGATCTGGTACTGCTTCCAATCGCCGGCGTTGGTCAACTCGTCGACCCGGCCGACCACCTGCCACACCTTCGTCCAGATCGAATCACGCTCCTGGGCAACGAATTCCGGCGCGACATAGCGACTGGTGGGAATCTGCATCCGATAGGCATCGGGTGCGATGTCGTCCAGCTTGGTGGCGGTGTCGACCCAATTGCCGGTGCGTGCTGTCTGCACGGGTTGACCTCCTCATTCGGTATCGGGGCTGCGAGCGTGGTGGGAGAACGGGACATCCCCGCCTGTGACTGCGATCACTACTATACATCGACGTATCTGCGATACAAGAATGAATATTCATGGACCGAGCCGCAGCGAGTGGTCGCCGCGGCAGGCAGACACCGGCACACCCGCTGGCTAACGTTTGACAGGATGGGGTCATGGCCGAACGCTGGACGAAGCAACGCCGCTTGGAACACACGCGCAACGTCCTGCTGGATGCTGCCGAAGAGGTGTTCGCGCGCAAAGGGTTTGACGGCGCAGCACTCGAAGACATCGCCGAAGTCGGGGGATACACCCGGGGTGCCATCTACTCCCACTTCGGCAGTAAGGCCGAATTGTTCCTCGCGGTGATCGAACGTCAGCGCCAGCAATTCCTCGATGGATTCGCCGACGTCATCGAAACGTTCCACGCGCTCGAGGATCTCGACGCCGACGAACTCGGCGACCGCTGGCGGGATCTGGTGGCCGCCGAGGGGCCCGACCGTGCTGTCCTCGGATCCGAGTACACGCTGTTCCTGCTGCGTAACCCCGAGGCGCGCGAGCGCGTGGCTGCGCAGCGTGAGGAGACGGTCCGCGCGCTGGCCGACTACATCTCCAAGGGCGCCGCCCGCCTGGGCGGCCATCTGAGCATCCCGGCGCCGGACCTGGCGCGGGTCATCCTGGCCGCCAACGACGGCGTCACGCTCAACAGCCTTGTGGACGACCAGGCGGTCTACCGCCCGTTCCTTCGCATGGTTCTGGCCAATATCGTTGTCCTCAAGGGGAACGACTTGTGAGCAAAACCGGACATCCGGCGCGCACCGGCGCGCTGATGGCCATGGCCTCCATGCTCTGCGTACAGATCGGGCTGGCGGTTGCCGTCGGCCTGATCGATGACATCGGCGCCGAGGGTGCCGCATGGCTTCGCCTGGCGTGGGCGGGCGTCCTGATGCTCGTCATCGTGCGACCACGCCCCTCGGCGTTCACGAGATCGGCATTCTGGACCTGCGTCGCACTCGGCGTGGTCACCGCCGGGGTGACGATGCTCTTCATGGCGGCCCTGTCCCGGATCCCGCTCGGCACGGCAAGCGCGCTGGAATTCCTCGGGCCGCTCGGGGTGGCCGTCGCACACGGGAAAGGCCGCAATCGGATCCTGTGGCCCGGGCTGGCGGCTGCCGGCGTGGTCCTGCTCACCGAGCCGTGGACGGGCGACGTCGACCTCGTCGGTGTGCTCTACGCCCTGAGCGCCGCACTGTGCTGGGCCTGCTACATCCTGCTTACGCAACGGGTCGGCGATGAGGTAGCCGGTATCAAGGGATTGGGGGTGTCGATGCCGGTGGCCGGCCTGGTCGGCAGCGCGGTGGTCGGGCCGTCGGTATTTCCCCAGCTGACCCCGCAGTTGCTGCTGATCGGTGTGGGGCTGGCGATCCTGCTGCCGGTGGTTCCGTTCGCCCTCGAGATGTCCGCGTTGCGGTATCTGAGCACGGCGGCGTTCGGGACGCTGATGGCGTTGGAGCCCGCCTTCGCGATGCTGGTCGGTTTCGTTCTGCTCCATCAGACTCCGGCCGCGGCGGCGGTGATCGGTATCTGCCTGGTGGTGGCGGCGGGAATCGGGGCAGCTCGCACGGGTGCGCGCGCCACACCGGTCCCTGCCGAGATCGGTTGATCCGGCTACGCTGGCGCCAATGGCACGTGGTGGAGTCTTCAATTCCCCGGTCTCGCGGTGGTTCAACGCGGCAGCGGTGGGCCTGACCCGGGTACCGGTGCTCGGCCGATGGATCGGTCACGGTGTGGTGGTGATCGGTTACACCGGGCGGCGGTCGGGCCAGTGGTTCGAAACCCCGGTTTCGGTGAAGCGGGACGGTGATGAGGTAACGATCCACGTGATGGCGCCGGACAGCAAGAACTGGTGGCGCAACTTCCTCGGTGAGGGGGGACCGCTCACCTTGCGGAACCTGGACGGCAGGGACCGCACAGGGCACGCGGTCGCCCACCGTGACGGCCGGGGCAAGGTGGCCGTCACAGTGCAGCTCGACGCCTCCTGATCAGGAGACGTCGATCCTCTTACGCCGGTACAGCGTTCCGGCCATAAGCAGCAGCAGGCTGATCACCAGGATGGCCGTGGCCAGCACGTTGATCTGCGGCGGCACCGCAGCCTTGACCGCCGCATTGACGTACAGCGGATACGTGACGGTGGAGCCGCTGACGAAGTAGGTGATGATGAAGTCGTCGAGCGAGAGTGCGAACGACAGCATTGCCGCGGCGACAATGCCCGGAACTATCAGCGGCAGAGTCACTCTGAAGAACGTCCTGGTCGGGCTGGCGCCGAGGTCCATTGACGCATCCTCGAGTGTCCAGTCGAACCCGCGGACTCTGGCCCGCACCGTCATGGCGATGAAGCTGACCTCGAATGCGACATGGGCGACGAGGATCGTGGTGTAGCCCGCAGCCCAGCCGAGGTCGAGGAACAGGGTCAGCAGGGAGGCGCCCATCACGACCTCGGGCGCAGTCAGCGGGAGCACCAGGAACGTATCGACCGCCTTGTGGCCACGGAAGCGTTGGCGCACAAGGGCGATGGCGACCAGGGTGCCGAGCACCAGCGCGATGGCGGTGGATACCGCTGCGACATTCAAGCTCAGCTTGAGGGCGTCGGTCAGCGCCGGGTACTTGAACGGGTGCGCCCAGTTGTCGAGCGTGAATCCCTGCCAGGTGTAGTTGAACTTGCCTGCCGGCCTGTTGAACGAGAACAACACGATCACGAAGATCGGCAGGAACAGGTACAGCAACACCAGGCCGGCGACGATCCGCAGTGCCCAGTCACCCCATCGTGGTGAGCCTTTGACGACTTTCGGTTCGGCCGGACTGGTGGCGTCGGCCATCGCGGTCAACGTCATACGAGATCCTCCGTACCGAGCGCCCGCGTGTACAGCAGCACGCCGACCAGGATGATCGCCATGAGCACCATGCTGAGTGCGGCCGCCGCGGGATAGTCCTTGACCACCAGGAACTGCTTCTGTATCACGTTGCCGATCATGGTGGTTTGCGTGCTACCGAGGTAGTCCGCATTGATGAAATCGCCCGCCGCGGGGATGAACACCAGCATGCTTCCGGCCAATACCCCCGGCATCGACAGCGGCAGAATCACTTTCGTGAAGCTCCGGGTGTTCGAGGAGTACAGGTCCTTGGAGGCCTCGATCAGGCGGGGATCGATCTTCTCCAGGCTCACGTACAGAGGCAGGATCATGAAGATGATCCAGTTGTAGGTCAGGCCGCCGATCACGGCCCAACTCGTCGACAACAACCGCCCCTCGCTGGGCAGCAGTCCGATGGACCCGAGCGCGCTCACCACCACACCGTCGTCGGCAAGAATCGTCTTCCAGGCGATCGTGCGGATCAGGAACGTGACGAAGAACGGCAGAATCACCAGGCCGAGGATCAGGTTCTTGTATCGGCCGGCCTTGAAGGCGATCACGTAGGCCAGCGGGAAGGCCAGCAACGCACACAGCAGGGTCGCCACCAGGGCATAGCCGAACGTCCGAAGAATCTGGTCCTGATACTCGCTGAATGCATGTGCGTAATTGCCGAAGTTCCAGTCGAATTCCAGTGTCGGAAGGTATACCGAACCGCCCGATGTCGACAACGAGGTGCGGGCCAGCGAGATGAACGGCACCACGAAGAAGATCCCAAGGTACACCAACGCCGGCAGGATCATCAGGTACGGGGCGATCTTGCTCCGCTGCCGGCTGCTGGTGGCCACGCCTGCCATCGGCGTCAGCCTCCGGTCACTGCGGCGTACAGACTGTTGAACTCCTGAGTCTGTTCGTCGGTGAGCGCCGGCCAGGACTTGAGCTTGGCCTGGACGACGGCGGGCGGGTTGATCAGCGGGTTGCTCGCCAGCTTGGGGTCGATCTTGGCGAGCTCGTCGGTCATGTCGGACAGCACCGGCACGAACTGGGTGAACGCAATGAGTTTGGCGTAGTTGGCCCGGTCGTAGACGTAGTCGATCCACGCCTCGGCCGCTTTCTCGTTCTGCGAGGTGTAGGGAATCACCATGGTGTCGATGAACCAGTCGCCGCCGGACTCCGGCACGATGAACTGCAGGTCCGGGTTGTCGGCCTGCAACTGCACGACGTCACCCGAATATGCCTGGGCTACAGCGATATTTCCGGCTGCCAGATCGTCGGCGTAGTCGTTGCCGGTGAACCGCCTGATCTGACCCTTGTCCTTCTGCTCGCGGATGAAATCGACGGCCTTGGTGATGGATTCGGTGGTCGGATCCTCGACGGAGTTGCCCTGCCACTGCATGATCATGCCGAGCCCATCCTGAGTGTCGGACAACAAACTGACCCGGCCCTTGAAGGCCGGATCCCACAGATCGTCGATCTTGGTGATGTCGCGTCCGGTGGCGGCCTTGTTGTAGGCGAGGCCCACCATGCCGGTCATGTACGGTGCGGTGTACTTGCGACCCGGATCGGCCTTTGAGTTGAGCAGGTCTTCGCGGAGATTCTTCTTGTTGGGGACGCGGGAGTCCCGAATCTCGTTGAGCCACTTGAGTCCTGCCAGCCGGACCGCCATGAACTCGGTGGGCACCACGAGGTCGGCGCCGATGTCCTGCTTGCGGGACAACGGTTCCTTGACCTTGGCGAACCACTGCTCGTTGTCGTTGAAATCCTCTTTGTAATCCACGGTCAGGCCGGTCTTGGTCTGGAACGCTGCGACGAATCCGTCGGCCATGTACAGCGGCCAGTTCGAGATGCGCACGTTGCCGGTGGCCGGCGAGCCGTCGTCGGGGGCGGCCGACGATGTCCCGGCGGAGCCACCCTCACCGCCAGTCCCGCATGCGGCCAGCACGGCGGGGCCCAGCGCGAATGCGGCGGCGGCTGCGGCGCCGCCACCGAGGAAGCGACGCCGCGAGGTGCGGGTCGCGGTCAGCCGGGCGAGCAGGCGGGGGTCGATATTGTCAGGCATGGGCGGCCTTTCGGTGAATTCGGACGCTTTGGTCAAGGGCAGGGGCGGCGGTGGAGAGTGCCTACGTGTCGTCGAGCATCTCTTCGAGATCTTCGGTGGTCGGAATGTCCGCGGCGGGAAGTACCCGCGACGCGTCGGGCGACCAACCCACATGGACCTGATCGCCGGGACGCAGCAGGGGAAGTTCCTGCTCGGGGCCGACGTGGGCGATGATCGTCGAATCATCAGGCGCGGCAAGGGAAAGCCTGAGCACCGGACCCTGGAAGGTCAGGTCTTTGACGGTGGCGGGAACGGTGGCCACCTCCCCGGTCGGAACATCCATCGAGACGCGGACCCGCTCCGGGCGGATCATCAGGGTTGCATGCCCACCGGGCTCGATGGTGGTATCGCCGGGCTTGGCCTTGAGCGTGGTGCCGAGTACCTCCACCTCGACGAAGTCGCGATTGGAGCGTCCGGTCTGCCGACCCGCCCACAGGTTGGCCTGTCCGATGAAGCTGGCGACGAAAACGCTTGCCGGGCGGTCATATATCTCGGTGGGGCTGCCGATCTGCTCCACGTTTCCATTGTTCATCACCGCGATCCGGTCGCTCATCGTGAGCGCCTCTTCCTGATCGTGGGTCACGTAGATGAACGTGATGCCGACCTCGCGCTGGATCCGCTTGAGTTCGAACTGCATTGCGTGGCGCAGTTTGAGATCAAGGGCGCCGAGCGGCTCATCGAGCAGGAGCGCGCTCGGGTAGTTGACCAGGGCGCGAGCCAGGGCCACGCGCTGTTGCTGACCACCCGAGAGCTGGCCGGGCTTGCGCTTGGCGAAGTCGGTGAGCCGAACGATCTCCAGCAGCTCGTCGACGCTGCGCTTGATCTCGGTTTTGTCCTTCTTCATGCTGCGCGGCCCGTAGGCGACGTTGTCCCACACCGTCATGTGCGGAAACAGCGCATAGTGCTGGAAGACCGTGTTGACGTTGCGCTTGTGCGGTGGCACGCGGGAGACGTCGACACCCTCCAGCCGGATGGCGCCCTCGGTCGGGCTCTCGAATCCGGCGATCATGCGCAGCGTGGTGGTCTTCCCGCAGCCCGAGGGGCCGAGCATCGAGAAGAACTCACCCGAGGCGATCGAGAAGTCAGCCTCGGCTACGGCCACGTAGTCGCCGAACCGTTTCGTGACGTGGTCGATCTCTATGACTGGCGCGCCGGTGCGTGGCGAGCCGTCGTGTCCCGTCGACTTGTCGACGGCGGTGATATCTGGGCCGGTCAGCGGAATCCTCCTCCAGTACAGCCGGGAAGCTGTCGGTAAACCATCGCGGATTGTGCCGACCTTCGCAACCGTTTCCGCAATGAATTAACAATTTTTCAATGGAATCCTTCGTTTGAGGCACCTCGACAGCGTGATTCCATAGCGTGGCGGCTCAACGGCCACGGCGGCATGGTCGGTCGACGATCTGGAGGGGCAGCGACTGGCTGGCCTCAAGTTTCGCAGCTCAGTGGTTTGTCGCGACGGGAAAATCGGCGACTGGGAGGATCAGCCCCACTCGTGGTTCATCGCGCGGGACTCGGACAGCGTGTGCATGGAGTCGCCGTGGCGGTCAGGTGCCCGGGATACCGCGATGAGCGCCATCGCCAACGCGGCGGTGACCGCACCGGCGACGAAGATCGTCACGAAGCTGCCTTCCGAGGGCACCATGCGATGACCGAGCAGTACCGCGACGACGGCCGCCGCCACGGAACTGCCGATGGTTCGTGCAATCGCGTTCATGCTCGTGGCGATACCGGTCTCGCTGTTGTCGACCTCGCTGACCACCAGTGCGGGCAACGCGCCGTACCCGAGGCTGATGTAGGCGTTGGCCAGCACGCCGGCCAGGACGACCTGCCAGGCCCGGTCATGTGCGACGGCGAGCATGACGAATCCGGCGATACCCGCTACAGCGGCCACCACCAGCACCCGGCGCGCTCCGTACCGGTCGATGTACCGGCCACTGACCAGTGCCACCAGGAAACCGGTGAGCGCTCCGGGGAGAAGGAAGTAGACACTCGCCTGCAGCACGTCGGCCCCGAATCCGTAGCCTGCGGCCTCGCGCGACATCTGCACGAACTGGGTGAGGCCGAGGAACGCGAAGTACAGACCCATGCCGACCAGGATCGTGGCCAGGTTGGTGAGCAGGATGGGGCGGCGGGCCAGCATCGTGGTCGAGACCAGGGGTTCGGCGGCTCGCCGTTCCCACCACCACCAGCCGGCCAGCACGCCGGCGCCGCCGAGCATGAAACCGATCGTGCCCGGATGGCTCCATCCCCACGCGTTGCCCTGGGTGATCGCCAGGAGCACCGACGAGAGACCGATGGCCAGACCGGCGGCACCCAGCCAGTCGATCGCGCCACCGGCTTCGGGCCGGCGGTTGGGCACGACCACGACCGCCACCACGATGACGACCGCGGTGAATGCGGTGGTGAGCCAGAAGACGCGGTGATATCCGGCGTCACCGGACATCAGGAGTCCGGTGACGACGAGGCCGACACCGCCCCCGAAACCCAGCGTTCCGGACAGCACCGACATCGCGCCGACCAGTCGATCCTCGGCGAGTTCTTCCCGCAGGATCGCGATGCTGATCGGGTAGAGCGCGTAGGAGGCGCCCTGCAGGATGCGTGCAGCGACGAGGAGCGGTACCGACGCGGTGACCGCAGCCAGCACCGACCCCGTCAGCACGACCACCAGTACGCCCAGCAGGACACGCTTCTTGCTGTAGAGGTCGGCGAGCCGCCCGATCAGCGGAGTCGAGGCTGCCGCCGCCAGCAGGTTGGCGGTGACGGCCCAGCTGACCGCAACCGAGGAGGTGTTCAGCTGGTGGGCGATGATGCCCAGGATCGGGACCACCGCGGTCTGCAGGACGGCGACGGTGAGGGCGACCAGACTGAGTCCGGCAATCAGGACACCGGGGCGGCGCGACATGCCGATCACCGCGGGGGAGTCGGACCGGTCAGCTTCGGTCCTCGCCACTGCCGCTCCGATCCATAGCTAATCTTTGTGTTTCTCGATTATGGCCATGGTGCGGCACGCGCCCGTACACGGGGTGCGTGGTCGAATAGACGAATGGCTTTCGGGGTCAGCGCACTCAACGCGTCAACGTTCAGCGGACGTCGCCCGACCGGTGCGGGCGATCTGACTGTCGAGACCCATGGGATCGCGCCGCTGGCCTCCGACCAGCGTTACGGACATCCGGCCCGGCTGTTCACGGTCTGGTTCGCGCCGCAGGTGAACATGACCGGAGTGTTCACCGGGACACTGGCGATCACGCTCGGATTGGGCTTCTGGCTGGGCCTGCTGGCCATGGTGATCGGCACGGTCCTGGGTTCGGCCGTGGTGGCCTACCTGTCGACGTGGGGCCCCCGAACCGGGGCGGGTCAACTTCCCAACGCACGCATGGCCTTCGGCGGTCTGGTGGTGGTGCCGGGCATCCTGCAGTGGGGGTCGTCGATAGCGTGGGACGCCCTTGTCGGTCTGTTCGGCGGCGAGGCGCTCGCGGCGCTGCTGGGCATCCCGTTCTGGAGCGCGGTACTGATCGTGCTGGCCGTCCAGGGCGTCGTCGGCTTCTTCGGCTACGAGCTGATCCACCGGCTGCAGGCAGTGCTGACCGTCATCCTGTTCCTCACGTTCGCTGTGTTCACCGTCAAACTGGTCAGTGGCCACGACATCGTGGTGGCTCCGTCGGTGGGCGGTGCGGATCTGGCCGGAGCCTTCGTTTTCGAAGTCACGATCGCTCTGAGTCTGGCCATCTCGTGGGCCAGTTATGCCGCCGACTTCAGTCGGTATCTTCCGACCGATTCATCGCGGTGGCAGGTGTTCGGCTATTCGTTCGCCGGGATCGTGTGGGCCTACGTCTTCGTGCAGGGCATCGGAATCGCGGCCGCATCGGTCATCGGAGAGCACACGGCCGACGGTGTTCACGCGGTCATGGGTGGCGGCCCGCTCGGCGGCCTGGCCTTGTTGGTGATCGCGCTCGCGGCGATCGGGTCGGGCGTGATGAACGACTACAGCGGTTCCTTGGCCTTGCAGACCATCGGCGTGCGGGTGCGCAGGCCGGTGTCGGCGATCATCGTGACGACACTGGCGTTCGGCTTGATCCTGTGGCTGCACGCCGCCGACACCGCGACCAGGTTCACCGATGTCCTGCTCCTGGTCAGCTATTGGATCCCGGCGTTCGTCGCGGTGATCGTGGTGGATTGGCTGCTCCGCACCAGGGGACGCAGCAGCATCGACCCGAGTGCCGAACCCACGGTTCGCCGCGACGCGGTGGCCGCCCTGCTCGCGTTCGTGGGTGCCTACGTGGTGGCAGTGCCGTTCATGAACACCACCCTGATCCAGGGTGCGGTGGCGACCGCCTGGCATGGCGCCGACATTGCCTATTTCGTCAATTTCGTTGCGGCGCTGATGATTTACGGTGGCTATCGGATTGTGACGCGGCGTTCCTAGCAGTCACTGCAGTGCGGCGAGTACGTGCTCGGTGAACGACGAGGTCGACGCGCCGCCACCGATGTCGGCCGTTCGGACACCGGTGTCCAGGACGCGACGGATGGCCCCCTCGATCCGGTCGGCGGCGTCGCCGAGCGCCGGTGTGCCCCCGTCGCGGACGGCCAACCAGCGCAGCAACATCGCGGTGGACAGGATCATCGCCACAGGGTTGGCGATGTCGCGTCCGGCAATATCGGGCGCCGATCCGTGTGCGGCCTGCGCCATCGCGTGACTGTGCGACGCGTTGATGGAGGGCGCCATCCCCAGTGAGCCGCTCAATTGGCCGGCCAGGTCGGAGAGGATGTCACCGAACATGTTCTCTGCGACGATCACGTCGAAATCGCGGGGATGACTCACCAATCGAGCCGCCAACGCATCGATGTGCTCGCCACGGACTTCCACCTCGGGGTAGCTCTCGGCGACGCTCAGACACACGTCGCGGAACAGCCCCGTGGTCTTGGCCAGGACATTCGTCTTGTGCGCGATGGTGACTGACTTGCGCCGGGCGACGGCCAGTTGGAAAGCCTCATGGGCGATCCGCTCGCACGCAGGTCGGGTGAAGACGGCGACAGCCAGCGCGACATCGGGTGTGGGCATGAATTCGCCTGCGCCGTCGTACATGTTGCGGTCGGCGTAGAACCCTTCGGTGTTCTCTCTGACGATGACGACATCCAGATCGGGGCACACCGCATCGATGGCGGTACTCAAGGTGCGCGCGGGCCGGATGTTGGCGAACAGGTTGTAGCGCTTGCGGATTGCCCCGCCGGGTGACAAGGTACCGCGGAACTGTTCAGGGTATCCGGCGTTGTCGTGCGGCCCGAGGATCCATCCGGGCAGCGCGTCCAGTTCGGCCAGTGTCGGTTCTGGCAGCGGAGTTCCGAACTCACCGATCGCCTCTAAGCCGAACGGCAGTTCGCGCCAGTGCACGTCGACCGACGCCGTGGCCAGGGCTCGTTCGGCGACCCTGGTGGCCGAATCCACGATCTCCGGTCCGATACCGTCGCCCAGAAGTACTCCCAAGGTCAGCACGCTGTCACCTTCCGCTCACACGGGATGGGTTGCGAACCACTGCAGCAACATGTCCGCGATCTCCGCCGGCTTCTCCTCCGGAAGCCAGTGTGACGCTTCGTGGAGCGTTTCGAAACGGTAGGGACCGCTCACGTAATTCGCGGTGTCGCGCGCCGGCTTTGCGGTGATCGCGACGTCGCGGTCACTCCAGACGTATAGCGTCGGCACCGTGATCTTGTCCGCTGCGCGCAGGCCCGATCCGTTCAGTGGCATGGCGCGATACCAGTTCAGCGCCGCGGTCAGAGCCCCGGCTTCCGTCATGGCCTGAGCGTCACGTTCGGCGGCTTGGGGTGCCAGCCCGCTGCGGATCAAGGATCTGGCAATGGCCTTGCCTCGGCCGTCGCGCCCGAGCAGCAATCGTTCGGACACCCAGGGCAGTTGATTGACATACATGTACCAGGACGCCAGACCCTGCCGGCTCGTGAGCATCGACCGCACGAACGCCATCGGGTGGGGCACCGACAGCGCGGACAACGACGCCAACCTCTCGGGTGCGCGGCCGGCCACGCCCCATGCGACCGCGGCGCCCCAGTCGTGACCGACGAGATGTACTCGGTCGGCACCGCTGGCATCGATCAGTGCCAGGGTGTCCTCGACCAATTCCGCCGCACGGTAGTCGCGGCGGCGGGTCGGCCGGGCACCGGCCGAGTACCCGCGCTGGTTGGGTGCCAGGCAACGGAAGCCCTCGGCGGTGAGCAGCGGGGTGATCTGTGCCCAGCTGGTGTTCTGCTGCGGGAAGCCATGCAGCAGCACGACCACCGGGCCGTCGGCAGGTCCGCTGTCGGTGACGTCGAATACGAATTCCCCGCGGCGGTATTGATCCATGTGCAGCATCATGCCAAGCAGACAAAACCGTCAGGCATTGTCCTTCGACGAGATGTTGTTGAGCAGGCTCTGGGTCTGGCGGTCCACCATTCCGGTGATGCCCTGTTGTGACGCTCCGAACAGCAACGAGTAGCCGACTACGTGGGCGCTGGTGGTGACGCTGACCCCGTCCCCGGCGATGCCCGCCTTGACCATCAGCAATCCGGCGACGGCGGTCAGTGCGCCGGTGGGAAGTTTGAGCAACAGCGAGGCCATCGGTACCGCATAGGCCGTCGATGTTCCTTTCATCCGGCGGATTGCCACCGCACCGACCAGGCTGGCGCTCACGAGGCCCAGGAGTTCGGCTATCGCGACGTCGGCGCGGGGTGTCGACGTGCCGGTGGTGACGAGGCCGAACGTGTCGGGCCGAAAGGCGCCGACAACCCCGAAACAAATGGCCAACAGCCCCAACACAGCCGTCGCACCCAGCAGGATGTTGCGGAAACTGCGTAGTCGCATGCTCTCGCTGTCGGAGGCGGCATGTACCGCCCTGGCACTGTGCGCCAAGACTTCCCGATCGTGTTCGGTCCACTTCGAATGCCCCAGAATCTCGCGGATCGCCACGACCGACTCATCGGTGTCTCCGATCAATTCCTTTCCGGTGGAGACGATTTCGGGCAGCCTGGCCCGGACCACTCCGGGTGTCGCCAGCCGGATGACCGCAATGTCCACGGCGTGAATCCGGAGCCAGGTTGCTTCCACGGCCGCCCCGTTGAGCAGACCTCGCACCGTGCGTGGCGCGTTGACGATCTGGATGGCCTCCACGAGTCGCCGCCGGGCGTCGAGGTAACGCGGGTCGTCACCATGGTCGGCCGCCAGCTCGTCGAGGTCGACTTCGAGGTCGGCGAGCCGGCCCCGAGCGACCTCACGCCACACCGACAACGGCCGGTGGCCCAATGGGCCCCGGAGTGTGGAACCGGTTGGTTGGTTGCCGGCAGTCGCAGGCGTGGCCCCGGCGAGTGTGAGCGTCGGGCGGTCGCCCACGGCCGAGTGCTGTGTGGTCAACGCGGTCATGTCCACGTCTCATTCGTCATCGTCATCACCGTCCGGCAACTGCACTGACAGGTCGAGCATTCACAGCATCGCCGGATCCGGCGGGCGTGGGCACGCGTAGCGCACTACCTCAAGTGCGATTCGGCGACTTGAGGTAGCCGGCTACGCGCGACTGCCACCGTCCGTGACTCCGACACTGAGCCGATCGACGCCTCAAACAACCAGAAAGGCACGGACAGATGAAGAACTACACCGTGACACTCGGGGACACCCTGTTCGGGATCGCCGAGCGCGAATATGGCGACGGCGGTCTCTATCCCGTGATCGCCGAACAGAATCACCTCAGCAATCCGGCCCTGATCGACATCGGGCAGGAGCTGCTGATCCCGTACGTCACCTATCGGCACCTGTTCACCGCCGATGACGGTACCGCTGTCCGGCAACAGCTCACGCAGTCCTTTTACGGGACACAGAGCGCAGCCACCCAGTTCATCTGGGAAGTGGTCAACGGAGTGGCGCAGCGGGAGATCCAGCGCGGCACCTGGTTGCTGCTGCCCGACCTGACCAACGTCGGACACCACACGGTCGCCGCAGGGGAGACCTTCGCGGGGCTGGCCGGCCGCTGGTACGGCGATGATCACCTGGCAGCCGTCGTCGCCAACGCCAACAATCTCGACACCTCCATCGATCCGGCACCGGGCCAAGTCCTGATCGTTCCGGGTTTGAACCGTCGTCGACACATCGCCGGCGATACCCTCGAATCATTGTGCGTCGAGGAGTACGGGGACCACGATGTGAAGACTCGGACAGCAGTTGCTGCCGCGGCCAACTACATCAGCCGCCCGGACACCTTGTTCTCGAGCCAGGTGGTGCACTTCCCGTCGTGAACACCGCGCGCTGACCGAGAGTGGTTGTTTGCCAGGCGATCCCGTTTCGACCAGGTTTGGTGGGGTCGTGATCTTTCGGTGGCCAACTTGTGACAGCAACGTGGTGACGTAGGAGCGCTTTTCGGTTGCCGCGCGTGCACAGGATCCGGTACCAATCTTCAGGTGTGGGTGGGAAGGGCGAAACGATGACGAGGTGTGGAACAGAAGATGTTCCGGGGCACTGGCTGACCGCGGCAGAAATCGCCCGGGCGTCGCAGCTGCGCGAGGACCTGGTCGAGCGGTTCCTCCCGGCGGGACAACCGCAGACGAATCTCTACGGACGCGATCTCGTGACGGTCGCGCGGTTCGTCAAGACACTCACGGATCTGGGAACGCCGACCGCAGCTGTCGAGGTGGCTGTGACCGAGCTACGGGCTCGGCCGGACGCAGCCTTCAACGTGGCACTCGGCGCCGGCGGTGGTGTCGGCCGCCGGCAGCTGAGCGCCAGGATGCCCGGTGCACGGATGTGGAAAGCGATCGGTGCGACCACCGCCGCCGCATTGCTCGTCGGTGGCGTCGTAGCGGTCACCGTCTCCGGTGACGATGAGCAACAGACCGCGGGACCGCCCCCGTCCACCGCGAAACCTGTTCCCGCTGAAGTGGTTGCGTCGACCGCGACCGCTGACCCCGGCAGCAAGCCTGCGCAGGCATTTGCTGCAGCCAAGCCGGATCCGGTCTGTGCGCAGTGGCTGCGGACCAGCGCCGGGTACGACGCCAAGCAGCAGGCCTGGGTCAAGACCGATCATCGGATTCCGGCCTCGCGCTGGTCGCGCAAGCAACGGTCGGTGACGATGTCAGTCATCCCGGTTCTGCATCAGGAAGCCGGCGAGTTGCGCCGCTTGGCCGACAAGGCCTCGGATCCGCTGTTGGCCGGTCTGTTGCGGGCGCAGTCGCGCTATACGGACACCTACGCCGCGAAGCTGCCGAAGTTCGAGCCGCCAGACCAAGCGGACTGGACCGCGGCCACCGCGATGGACAGCGCAGTGAAGGCAGTCTGCTCCACGCCGCGTTGAACGAGCTCGTTCTGAGATCCTGGCGGGGCACTAGGGGATGAGTGCCCCGCCAGAATCGGTTTCCTACATGGGAATCCATCGATCGAGGAACCAGAAGCCCCAGCCGCGGCCGTCACCGGAGGGCATCGGGGTCACCCGCTGGCCGTTCCATTCGAAGGGTTGGTGATCGCGACGGCCCTCGTCGATGCCGCGACCGTGCCAATCATCGGGCCTGGCGCCGCGGTCATCGTGCCGGTCACACTGCGGCGCGCCCGGTCGGTCGCAACCAGGGCCCGGGTCGGCGCCGGCGGTACCGATGCCGAGGCCAAGTAGCCCAGCCATGCCGATTCCTGCCGCCATCGCCGATATGCCCAGGGATCTCTTGAAACCCATTGCTCTACTCCGTTTCTGACCAGTGCGACGACGGTGCCGCACGGAGAGCAAAGCTATTTCGGAGGGTTGTGTTTGCCCTGTGCCGATGATTGGTAGGCGCTGTGTGGTCGGTAACGGGATGAAAACTGCTTGGATTCAATGCTGTTGAGCGTCGACAGCCGACTCTCAGGTTCGGGTCGGCAGCCCAACGTTCACCAGGTCAGGTTGTGCTTCTCGAAATGACGGGCCAACGCCTCCATGTATTCGTCGCCGTGGAACGGACCGCGGGCGCCGATCGCCTTCTCCAGGAAGGGGCCGTACTCCTCGTCGTTGACGTAGGTCGACCAGTGGGTGATCTGGCCGTCCTCGTTGGTGTCGATGAAGCTGATCGAGTAGAAGCCCATCGTCTCGCCGTCGGCCGTCGTGCCTTCCCACCGGTAGCGCATGACGAGGCCGTTCTCTGCCGGCCAGAACTTGTGGTCGACGGGTTTCCAGTCCGGGAAGACCACCGAGTAGGCCTTGGCTTCGACGGTGGCTGCGACGTCGAAGGACGTCGCCACATCCTTGAGGACGAGTTCCTGTCCGGCTACGAAGTAGGGCGAGGTGTACACAGCGTCGTCGGTGAACTCCCACTCGTCGTAGGACTCGCCTTCCTGGACCTTGCGCAGTACGTATTTATCCCGGTAGCTCTCGGCCATACGGCGGTGTTTGGCGATTCGATCGACCAGATCCATTGCGGTCCTTTTCCGTTGGAGGAGCGGTGAGGGCAGGCCAGCGGCTTATGTGGCGTGGCACACACGCCTAATATACAGAGCTGTATCGCAGATTCAATGATGAATTTGCAGCCGCCCGAGGCGGCCCGGCGAGAGCCCTAGCTGCGGGTCAGGAAGCCCAACACGGTCTGCTCGAAGGCTTCTTTCGCCTCGATCATCGCCCAGTGCCCACAGTTGGGGAACACGTGCAGTTCGGCGTTCGGGATCGTGCGCATCGGGATCAGGGCCATGTCGAGGGGGCTGACGCGGTCATCTCGTCCCCAGGTCAGCAGGGTCGGCGCGGCCACCTTGTGCATCTGCGCCCAGGGCATCGGGGCGCCGGACGACCGCATGGCGGCCATCATTCCCGCGAAGGCCGCCTTTCCGTACATCCGCTTGGCGGCGGCCAACGTCTTTGGGGAACACGATCCGACTCCGTCACCGCGGGAAACCAGACGGTGACGGAGGACGTGCTCCGGTCAGAACGTCAGCACGAACACTCCGTTCATCCAGACGGCCCAGTGCTGCCAGCCCTGATCCCAGACCTGCGGGTTGTCGGCACCCCACATCGGCGGAGCCGACAACAAGACGCTCAACTCCGGTCCCGGGCTGAATCCGCAACAGCGGAATACGACCACCACGGGGATCATCGTGTTCACCGCTCGGCCGGGCTATCACATTTCGCGGCAGGGTTTTTCGTGGCGGAGCAGAACGGCGCTGATCATCCCGCCGCAGAGCCCGATTGCGCCCGAGGCCAGGAGGGCGGCCACCACTGCGCCGGTTGCCGGCCCGCCGCCGGTGTCTGCTGCCCGGCTGATGGTGCCACACAAGGCGATACCGATGGTCAGACCGAGCTGGCGCGCAGCATTGGCCGCCGCGGCGGCTACTCCCGCCCGTTCCGGCGGGACAGATGTCGCCGCAACTGCGGGCAGTACAGGGGATACGATCGCCGCCCCGATACCTGCAACGATGAGCATCGCGATCAGGGAGGTCCAATCCGGGCTCAGCAGAAGTGCAGCACCGGACAGACAGGCCAGGCCGGTGAGTGCGGTTCCACCACCGAGCACCCAGCTTCGCGGCGCTTCGTGCAATCGCGCGCTGAATACGAGCGACACCAGAACGAACGCGGCAAGTTGCACCGTCAGCACCAAGGCTGCCTGCAGGGGAGCCATGCCAGAGTTGGACTGTAACCACCGGGACATGACCGGCAGAACGGCGAAAGCGGCAAAGTAGTAAGCGAATCCGGCGACGAGGACGGCGAGGAAACCACGGGTGGCGAAAAGGTCCGGAGGCAGCAACGGGATCGTGGCTCGGCGTTGGACCTGAACGAAAGTCAAGATCGCGGCGACGGTAACCGCAGCGGCACCGATGGTTCCGGGTGAAGCCCAGCCGAACTCGCCCGCATTGATCACGGCGTAGGTGGCCCCCGTCATCATCGTGGTGATGAGTGCTACTCCAGGGACATCGAGTCGCAACGTCGCGTGACGGTCACGCGACAGCGACCGCATGCCGGTGATCACGGCGACGACACATATGGGCAGCGCCGCGAGAAACAACCAACGCCACGAGATGAATTGGGTTGCCGCTCCGCCTGCAATCGTCCCCACGGTGCTGCCGATCCCGGCCACTGCACCCCACACGGCGAATGCGATCGCGCGCGCCCGAGCGTGGTAGTGCCAGGTCAACAGCGGGACGGCGGTACCGAAGATCGCGGCACCGCCGACGCCCTGGACGGCACGCGCCGCCACCAGAAGGCCGCCGCTGGTCGCCGCCGCGCAACCCGCCGATGAAACCCCGAAGGTGATCAGACCGAGCAGGAACAAGCGCCGATGTCCCAGCCGGTCGCCGAGCGTACCCATCGCCACCACCAGCGCCGCCAACGCGAGGGTGTAGACATCGATGATCCATTGGGCTACTGCGAATCCCGCGCCGAGCCGGTTTGCGATGGGCTCGGCGCTGACGGTCACGACGGTGGTGAACGCCAGCAGTAGGAAAGTCGCGAGACAGCAGGTCACCAAAGGGCGCCAATCGGTGTCTCGATCGCCTGCGGCAGCGTGGACGGAATTGGAGTTGAGAGAGCTCGACGGCATGGCCCGACCCTGCTGTAATGGTCTTGTGCATGTAAACCATTACGTCGAGCCGTTGCTCCGGAATGCGCTCGATCTGGTCAACCACCCCGCGACGACGCCCGGCGATCTGGAACGTCGCTGGACGGGTCTGGGCATGCCGATCCACTGTCGCGTCACGCGCAGCGACCTCCGACAGGTAGGTGAATTTCTCGAGCGTTGGACGGAAGTCGTCGATGCCGGCACCGAGGAGAACCGGGTGTTCATCCTCAACGAGTTGCTGGCTCGGTTCGCCACCAGTCCGTCGATCACCAACCACGACGGCAGTGGTTGGCATCTGCACTACCGCGACAACGACGCGAGCTTCGCAGGGACCCTGGCCGGCGCCACAAGTGCTGCCGCAGCGCACTTTCTCACCGAGCGCGGGATGCAACGTATCCGCCGGTGCGCACTGAAAGACTGCGCCACGGCGTTCGTCGACTTCACCCGACCCGGCACGCAGAAGTACTGCAGCCATGGCTGCGCCAACCGTGACGCCGTCAGGCGGCACCGAGCCAGGTCCAACCGCCCTTCGGGACATCGCTGAAACCTGCTCTCGTGCAACAGGTCCCGCCGCTCCGCGTGATAGGCGTGCGATCGGTCCTTTTCTGGCGGCGCGATTGAGTCCCGGTTCGTATATTGGAGACAGAGCGAACGATCCGCACTTCCGGGCAGCATGGGAGGGCCGTAGACGTGACTCCGTCACCGGCGCCGGCTTCACGCCCATTTTCCGGCGTGACGGCGGATTCTGCCGGTGTCGACCCGCACCGCAGGCTACGGCTGCACTTTCTGCAGGCTGTGGTGGTCCTGACTCTCGCCGGCAGTGTGGCGGCGCTCGCTCTTGATCATCACACCGGCCGGATCGGTCACGAATCAGCGCTGATGAGTCTGGTCGCAGTGTCCTTGGCTGCGACGGTTCTGCTGCACGGGCTGCTCCTCGGGCGCCCGATGACCGTGGCCCACGGAGCGACCGCGGCAGCGGCTGTGTTGCTCGGGGCATTTGCCGTGGTGATCGGTCACCCGGCGGACGGGTGGATCTGTCTCGTCCTCGCGGCGGCGATGCTGGTCCGGCCGCGGGCGTCGACAGCCCAACCGAACGCCTTACCTGCGGTGTCAGCCCTGGTCGACGAAACAAGGGGTGATCCGCTGGCGCCGTTCGCGATGGCTGCGGGCAAGAGCTATGTGTTCTCGGCGGACGGCACAGCCGCCCTGGCCTACCGCGCCCTGGCCGGGATGGCGGTGGTGAGCGGGGACCCGATCGGAAACCGGACCCGCTACGGCGAAGTGGTAGCGACGTTTGCGGCCCTGTGCCGGGCGCGGGGATGGCGGATCGTGGTGCTCGGCGCGTCGGAAGGTCGGCTGACGTTGTGGCGCGACCGCAAGGTTACCGGTGGGAGGTTGCGGGTCATCCCGATCGGGCGTGACGTGGTGGTGGACGTCAACGGTTTCGACCTCGTCGGCCGGCGCATGCGCAATCTCCGGCAGGCGGTCCAGCGAACCCGCAACGCCGGCGTCACCACCGAGGTGGTCGCCGAATCCGACCTCGATGGTGCGCTGCAGGCCGAACTCCTCGACGTGATGCGGCATTCGGGCAAGGCGGCCGGTCCTGAGCGTGGGTTCTCGATGATGCTCGGCGGTACCTTGTCCGGCCGCTACCCCGGGGTGTGGCTGATCTACGCCCGTGATCGTGATGGACGGATTCAGGCGTTCCAGCGTTACGCCAGTGCCGGTGGCGGCACCGAGCTGAGCCTTGATCTCCCGTGGCGCCGCTCGAGCGCCCCGAACGGGATCGACGAGCGACTCACCGTCGACATGATCACCTGGGCACAGCGGCGCGGGGGAGAACGCGTCTCGCTAGCCTTTGCGCCATTCCCCGATCTGTTCGGCGATCACCGCAGCGATGAGCTCACCGCACGCGCACTGCGAACCTTTGCGCATGTCGGAGACCGGCTCATCAAGCTGGAGTCGCTGTATCGGTATGTCCGGAAGTTCGACGCGATGGCGGATCAGCGGTACGTGTTGCTGCCACTGGCCGATGTCCTTCCGGCGGCGGCCGCGTTGCTGACTTTGGAACTCGCGCCACATCGCCAACCCAACTGACCAGCGCGTTTCGGTTAGGGCACCGTCGGTATGCTGTATCGAGATGTTGTCGCGCGTTTTCTCCAGTCTGCTCCGGGTCCGGGTGACCCTCAGCTACGCGACGGCACTGTTCGTGATCGCGTCTCTGCTGCTGATCTTGGGGCCCCAGGTGCAGGACCGGGTGGTCGGCCATCTGAGCACCAACCTGGAGAACCTCGGGCGGGGTCATCTGGGAACTCTCCTCGGCAGCGCCTTCGTCACCGCTGAGGGATACACGTATCTGCTGTTGCCAGGCCTGGTGTGCCTGCTCGCGTTGGCGGAGCTGCTCTGGCGCAGCAGGCGGTTGATCCAGGCATTCGCTCTCGGTCATCTGGGTGCCACCCTGATCGTCGCCGCAGGACTGGCCGCCGCGATCAAACTCGGGTGGCTGCCCATTTCGGTCGCACACGCCAACGATGTCGGGTTGAGCTACGGCGCTCTCGCAGTCCTCGGCACCCTGACCGCGGCGATACCCATGAGGTGGCGCCCGGCATGGGTCGGCGGTTGGGTGACCACCGCGCTGGTGGTCGCGGTCGCGGGGTCGGATTTCACCGCCAGCGGCCACGCAGTCGCGTTGACACTCGGAATTCTGTTGTCGATCCGGTTCCGGTCTGATTCGCATTGGACGCCGCACCGGCTGTCATTGCTGGCAATCGGCATCGGATTCGGGCTCCTGATGCTCATTGGCGTATCGCCGCACGTGGCGCCGATCGCGCTGCCTGCGGGTATTGCCGCCGCACTACTTGCCACATGGGCCCGGCGGCGCTGGGTTGCCAGGTCGCAGAGCAGCAGGGCAGGCCTGGCTACAGTGTCCGCATGACGCTGCACGCCGACGCCGCCCATCCCGATCTGGTCACCGTCGAGGTGCCGACGCACTGGTACAACCTGCCGGCCGAGCTCGATCAGCCGATCCCGCCGCACCTTCACCCCGGAACCAAGGAACCGGTCACCCCGGACGACCTGGCTGCGCTGTTCCCGAGCGGGCTGATCGCGCAGGAAGTGTCCACCGAGCCCTACATCGCGATCCCGGATGCCGTGCGTGAGATCTACTCGATGTGGCGACCGTCCCCGTTGATCCGGGCCCGGCGGTTCGAGCAGGCACTCAATACGGGTGCCCACATCTACGTCAAGTACGAAGGCGTCAGTCCGGTCGGTAGCCACAAGACCAATTCTGCTGTGGCACAAGCCTATTACAACAGCATCGACGGGGTCCGGAAGCTGACCACCGAAACCGGCGCCGGGCAGTGGGGGAGCGCGCTGGCGTTCGCCGGGGCCCAGTTCGGTCTGGAGATCGAGGTCTGGCAGGTCCGCGCGTCCTACGAGTCGAAGCCATACCGCGGTCACCTGATCCGCACCTACGGCGGCACAGTGCACTCAAGCCCCTCGAATCTCACCGCGTCCGGGCGCGCGATCCTGGCAGCGACCCCCGACACCACCGGCAGCCTGGGAATGGCGGTCAGTGAGGCGGTCGAGGTTGCGGCCGGCGATCCGGACACGCGCTACGCGCTGGGCAGCGTGCTGAATCACGTTGTGCTGCATCAGAGCGTGATCGGTCAGGAGGCCGTGGCACAGCTCGCCGCCGTCGAGCCAAACGGCGCCGATGTCGTCTTCGGGTGCGCCGGTGGCGGTTCCAACCTTGCCGGGCTGGCATTCCCGTTCCTGCGCGAAAAGATCCATGGACGGTCGAATCCGAAGGTCGTGGCCACCGAGCCGGCTGCGTGCCCGTCGATCACACAGGGGGAGTACCGCTACGACCACGGCGATGTGGCAGGGCTGACTCCGCTGCTCAAGATGCACACGCTCGGAATGGATTTCGTGCCCGACCCCATCCATGCCGGTGGTCTGCGCTACCACGGGATGGCGCCGGCACTCAGCCACACCGTCGAACTGGGACTGGTCGAGGGCACCGCCGTCGGGCAGCACGACGCGTTCTCGGCGGGGGTACTGTTCGCACGGACCCAGGGCATCGTCCCGGCACCGGAAGCCACCCACGCGATCGCCGCCGCTGCCCGACACGTCGCCGATGATCCGTCCGAGCAGGTGGTCGTCATCGGGCTGTCGGGTCACGGCCAACTCGACCTGCCGGCGTACGCGGAGTTCCTCGACGGGAATTTCTGACGGGCTCGGCCCTCATATCTGAATTCGACCTGAATTCGTCATGAAACGCGTATGCGGCTAATTATGCGTCGCATATGAGTTTCGCCCTGGGTTCGTATTCGCAACTAGGCTCGATGTCAGACGCCTCGAGAATACGAGGTCGGCTTATCGTCTGGCCGGAAAGGGAATTGGATGACGAAGAATCTGATCGTGAAGACCGTCGCCGTTGCCTCGGTTGCGACCGCACTCGGGTTCGCCGCATCTGCGCTGGCACATGCGGCACCCAGTGGTCAGACATCCGCTCAGGCGACCATCAGCGACCTCGAAGCGCAGGGTTTTCGCGTGATCCTCAACAAGGTGGGCAATGCACCCATCGATCAATGCACTGTGACTGCAGTACGGCAGGGCACCGACGTCAAACACTCTTGGGTGCAGCGGGGTCCGACGGGCAATGTGAACAATCTCGTGCGTTATACGACTGCATACGTCGACCTCATGTGTAATCGCTGAACTTTTTCCGGGCGTGGGCGATAAATTGCGCCGTCTTTATTCGGATGATTCGCGGCATAAATTGGCGAAGCCGTCAGACGAACGTGGGGGGGCCGGCAGAATCTGGCGATTCGTCATAGCCTTGTCCCGCGTCAGCGGCCTCGAGCGGCATAGAGTGGTGCCCTACTTCACGATCGGCTTCGCCGACGGCTGAGCCGAACGCACTGCTACGGAGGTCTCACTTCGGCAAACGCCGTCGGTGAGACCGCGGGGGTCAGCATCGAAACGATGAACGCGGGCCAGGCCGCATCAGCTCCGTTGGGCGAGCTGATGTCGAACCTGCGCACGCAGTCTGGTGGTCTGTCTTCGGCGGAAGCATCGGCCCGCCTTTCGCGGCATGGCCCCAACATCGTGCGCACCCGCCACGTGAGCGCCTGGGCAGTACTCCGACGTCAACTCAACAATGCCGTGCTGATTCTGTTGGCTGTCACCGCTGTGGCTTCTGTCTTCCTCGGAGACGCCACGCAGGCGACCATCATCGGCATCATTCTGGTGATCAGTATCGGACTCGGCTTCTTCAACGAATACCGAGCTGAACGAGCGACCGAGGCCCTGCATTCACGGGTCCAGCACACCGCAGTAGCTCGCCGTGACGGCAAGGCCGTGAAGGTGGCCGTGACTGATCTGGTACCAGGCGACGTCATTCAGCTCACGCTGGGGGAGGCCGTTCCTGCCGATGTCAGGCTCTTGACTGTCAGTGGTCTGGAGTGCAACGAAGGCATCCTGACCGGAGAGTCGATGACGGCGCAGAAGTCGGCGGACACGGTGTCCGCGGATACCGCCCTTGCCGACGCCACGGATCTGGCTTTCATGGGCACCATCGTCAGTGCCGGTACCGGGGTCGGCGTGGTCTACGCGACCGGTGCCGACGCTGAATTCGGAAGGATCGCAGTCGGTCTGGGCCTGGGTGCGCCCGAGACGGATTTCCAGGCGGGCCTGCGGCACTTTTCGTACCTACTGCTCTACGTGGCATTGACCCTGACCGTGTTTATTCTGTTGGCCAATCTGATGCTGCGTCGTCCGGTCATCGACTCGGTGCTCTTCGCACTGGCAATCGCGGTAGGTATCACCCCGCAACTGTTGCCGGCTGTGGTCAGCAGCAGCCTGGCCTCGGGGTCGCGAGAATTGGCCAAACGCAAAGTCCTGGTGAAACGTCTGGTCAGCATCGAGGATCTCGGAGACATCGACGTTCTGATCACTGACAAGACCGGAACGCTGACCGAGGGACACATCAGCTTCATCGATGCCGTCGACGTCACCGGCGCACAGTCCCTCCAAGTGTTGCGAAGCGGCGTGCTTGCCACAGATGTGGATCCCACGACCGGAGGAGTCAGCGGCAACGAGATGGACGCAGCACTCTGGCAGGCAGAGGGAATCGACTCCGGAGCGTTGACCGCCGGAGTTCGGCAGGTAGCAGCATTACCGTTCGACCACGTGCGGCGCGCCACCACGACGTTGGTCGACGACCCGGGCCGCGGTGAGCGGATGTTGATCACCAAGGGAGCACCCGAGCAGGTGCTCACCCGCTGTGTCGATGTACCCGCGTTGGCCCACCAGACGCTCGACGGACTTTTCGCCCAAGGCCGTCGTGTCGTCGCAGTCGCCACCAAGCCCGCGTCTGGATTGGCGGTGGTGACGCCATCTGACGAATGCGGCCTCACGTTGACCGGGTTCCTGTCCTTCGCAGACAACCCGAAATCGGCCGCACGGGACTCGCTCGCCCGGCTCGCCTCGCTGGAGATCGAGGTAAAGGTGGCCACCGGGGACAATCCGCAGGTGGCCGAGAAAGTCTGCGCTGAAATCGGTCTCGTGTCGAAAGGCACAGTCACCGGTATCGAGATCGACAAGCTCGGCGACAGCGAATTCGATCGAATGGTGACCGAGACAACCATCTTCGCCCGCGTCACCCCAGAGCAGAAGTCCCGAGTGATCGCCTCTGCACGTAAAAACGGGCGCTCGGTCGGCTTCCTCGGCGATGGGGTCAACGACGCGCTGGCGCTCCACGCCGCCGATGTGGGTATCTCGGTGGATTCAGCCACCGACGTCGCAAAGGATGCGGCCGACGTCGTGCTACTCGAGAAGGATCTGGGGGTTCTCGCCGATGGCGTGTCGGAGGGACGCCGCATCTTCGCCAACACCATCAAGTATGTATTAATGGGTACATCAAGTAATTTCGGCAATATGTTCAGCGCCGCCGCGGCCTCTGCGGTGCTGCCGTTTCTACCGATGCTGCCCGGCCAGATCCTGCTGAACAACCTGCTCTACGACAGCTCCCAGCTCGCCATCCCCACCGACCGCGCCGATCCAGAACAGTTGCATGCGCCGTCCCACTGGAATATCGCGTTCATCCGGCGTTTCATGCTGACCTTCGGACCCATCAGCTCACTGTTCGACTTCCTGACCTTCGGATTGATGCTCGGCGTCCTTCATGCTGCGCCTCCCGAGTTCCGCACGGGCTGGTTTGTGGAGTCGCTTGCGACTCAGACACTGATCATCTTCGTGATCCGGACCCGGCGCACTCCGTTCTTTCGAAGCCGACCGAGTGGACCGCTCGTGGTATCGACCATGGGCGCGATCGCGGTCGGGGTCGCACTGACGTTGTCGCCGTTAGCTTCCCGGTTGGGGTTCACGCCGTTGCCTTGGCAGTTCTTCGCCGCGCTCGTTCTACTGACGGTGGGATATCTGGTGATGGTCGAGCTCACCAAAAAGGTCTTCTATGCCGACCCTCTCCACCTGGCAGGGCCGCCGGTACGCACCCGCGGCCGCCACCATCGCATCGAACGCCGCGCTTCGAAGTTCGTGCACTATCCGCGCGCTGCTGCTACGCGGTGACCCTTGTGCCGGCAGCACTTCGATATCGGAACCTCCGTCAGATCTGCCAGTCCTGGGCTCCGTCCGGCTGGTTGTAGAGGCCGACGGAGTTCTTGACGACGACGGGGTCGCCGCTGCCGAAGTGGTCGAAGAACCACTGTGCGTTGGCAGGGCTGAGATTGGGGCAGCCGTGGCTGACATTGCGTTTGCCTTGATCGGCAACCGACCAGGGCGCGCTGTGCGCGAAGATCCCGGTGTTGCTGAGGCGGACCGCATTTTGGACCTTCAGCTTGTAGCCCTCGGCCGAGTTCACCGGGACCCCATACGTCGACGAGTCCATGATGATGTCGGAGAACTTCTCCAGCACGTAATAGGTGCCGTTGGGTGTTTCGTAGCCAGGCTTGCCCAGGGACACCGGAAAGGTCTTTTCCAGCTCGCCGTTACGGTGGATCTGCATCTGATGGGTGTTGTCGTCGATGGTGGCCACCAGTGAATCGCCCACGCGGAAATTGGATTTCGTACCGGCGGCATCGATGTTGACCACGGTCCCGGCCGGCCAGAAATCGATCGGACGCCAACGCACCTGCGTATTGCTCATCCAGTAGAACTTGCCAGGCACCGGAGGGTTGGACGAGATGTGGATGGCATCCTCGGCCAGTTGTCGGTCTGCGATCGGCCGCTGGAACGTGATGTAGATCGGCTTGGCGACACCGACGGTGGCACCGTTGGCCGGATTGAATGCGGGTGGCAGGAACGGCGGTTCGCCGGTAAAAGGCAACGGGTTCTGCCCTGCCGGGGTACCGACGGTAGCGGCCGCGCCGAAGGGGGCGGGCCACGGCATCTGGGGCGCGAGGTGAGGTACCGGCTCGACCGGTGGCGGGGGTCCCGCCGGCTCCGCCAGTGCGGAAGTGCCGGTCACGCTCGATGCGGTGACCATGACGGTCGCCGCGATCGCGGTGATCCACAGGTAGCTGGTGCGGTGCTGCACGAGGCCTCCATCGACGAGGTGTCCTTGATGACCACGTCCGCTCGGGCGGATTCATGGTTGCGCGACCAGTCTACTAGCTACGTACGTGGATAGTAGATCGCGGCAGTGGGCGAACAGCTGATCGCTAGCGGGCCTGCCCGTCGAAAGTGGTTATTTGCCATTACTTTTGTGAAGTTTCCGCAAAGTGCAGCTCGCGCGGTCACTGCGTTGACCTGCGTGATCATCCCGTACGTAGGTATCACATACGAAATAAATACGTAGAAAACGCGCGTATCGCTTTGCGTTCGACATGAGTTTCGGTTCCTACGACGACCTGGTGCGCCACCGCTGAGGCGCGGTTCTTCAACAAACCTTCATATAACCCATACCGATTCACTGTTCTCCGGTGGTCAGGTGGAGGCAAAGCCCCCAATCACCTGTCACGTCAGACCACTGGAGCCCCGACCATGCCCGACACCACCCGCCTGCCACGTCTCAGCCGCCGGGGATTCCTCATGGCCACGGCCGCCTTGAGCGCGACGGCCATCGCGGCGTGTCAGCGTGACGCCGGCGCGACCTCGACCGCCGCGACTTCCCGGGATGCCATCGCCGCCGCCGAGGCGCGCCGCCCACACAGCGGCCGCACCGTGTCGACCACGTTGACCGCACAGCGCACGCGAGTTGATCTCGGTGGTCGGATCGCCGAGACCATCGCCTACAACGACGTGGTGCCCGGGCCCCTGTTGCGGGCGTCGGTCGGTGATGAGCTGGAGGTCACAGTGCGCAACAGGCTCGGCCGTTCCACTTCCGCGCATTGGCACGGCCTGGCGCTCCGCAACGACATGGACGGGGCGGCACCGGCCACCCCGGACATCCCCGACGGGGGTGATTTCACGTACCGGTTCTCGGCGTCTCATCCCGGAACCTACTGGGCACACCCACATACCGGACTGGACGCCGACACCGGCCTGTACTTCCCGGTGATCATCGATGACCCTGATGAGCCGGGCCGGTATGACGCCGAGTGGGTGGTGATGATCGACGATTGGACCGATGGCGTCGGTGACAGCCCTGCGCAGATCTACGACCGCTTGCGCAAACCGTCGGGCGGAGGACACAACATGCCCGGTATCGGTGGCATGCCGGGCATGAGCAGCCACGACGCGATGGGCCCGACAGGCGGTCGCGGAAGTTCGGCCCTCGGGGGTGATGCCGGCGACATCGACTACCCGATGTATGTCGTCAATGGTCGTAATACCCAGAACCCCAGCAGCTTCCGCGCACGCCCCGGCCAGAGGGTGCGGATCCGGTTGATCAACGCCGGTTCCGATACGGCGTTCCGGGTCGCATTGGCCGAGCACCGGATGACTGTCACCCATACCGATGGGTTCCCCGTCGTCCCCACCGAGGTGGATGCGGTGCTGCTGGGGATGGGGGAGCGCTACGACGTGGTGGTCACCGCACGGGACGGGGTGTTTCCGCTCGTCGTGGCCGCCGAGGGCAAGAACGCGTCCACGCGGGCCTTGCTGGTCACCGCCGATGGCTCGACTCCGCCGCCCGACTACGCGCCGCCGGAACTGCGGGGAAGGCTCGGCACGGTGAGTATGTTCACGGCAACTCCGGAGGCCACCTTTGAATCAATGCCCGTAGATGCCGAACTGCCCGTCGAACTGGGTGGCTCGATGGCGACCTACGAGTGGACCATCAATGGCCGCACCTTCGCCGAAGCGCAGCCGCTGACCGTGCGCGAAGGGCAGCGCGTGGCAATGACATTCCGGAACTCGTCGATGATGTGGCATCCGATGCATCTGCACGGCCACACCTTTCAGGTGGTGGGTGACGACGGCCGACCCGGCGCCCGTAAGGACACCCTGATCGTGTTGCCGATGCAGCGGGTACGCGTGCTATTCGCCGCCGACAATCCTGGCGCATGGATGCTCCACTGCCACAACACATACCACCAGGGTGCGGGGATGATGACCCGTGTCGACTACACCGGCTGAACATAGGCCGTTACTACGTACTAGCCTATGTAGTAGATACGGTCACGCGTCGAGACGGCTGCGGCACCCCCGCGCGGGGTACGCTCACATCACCAAATCTTGGAGGGGTGCTGTGCGCGTACGAGGATTCGGCGAACTCGAAGCCGACATCATGGACCGCATCTGGAATCGCGGTCCCGCGGCGGTCACTGTGCGCGAGGTGTTCGATGAGCTCGTCGAAGAGCGTCGGATTGCGTACACCACCGTCATGTCGACGATGGACAATCTGCACACGAAGGGCTGGTTGGAACGCGACCGCGACGGCCGGGCGTACCGGTATTGGCCGAGGTTGAACCGCGAGCAGCACACCGCTCAGTTGATGCGTGAGGCCCTCGACGGTGGCGGCCGTTCGGACCTGGTGCTCAGCTACTTCATCGAGCAGATCGACCCGCAGGATTCCGATCGACTGCGCGCCGCGCTGCGCACGTTGGCCAGACGATCGACGAGGGCGAAAAAGCGGTGAACGTCGCCGCGGGTCTGCTTATCTACAGCGTGGCGATGATGGTGCTGGCGCCGTCGCTGCTCAGCGCCCTCACCCGCGGCGGGTCCGCCCCCAGATTCGGTGTGGCGGCATGGTTGACTGCGGTCGTCAGCGTCCTGGCCACCTGGATCGTCATTCCGATATTGGTGATCCTCGACGTGATCTTCCACAGCGGTCGGCGTACGTCGTTCCTCGCGTCGTGTGTGGAGTTCCTCTGCGACATCGCGGCTGGGCGCGCGGGCATCGCGGCGCAAATGGCCGTGCTGGCCGGGGCGGTCACGCTGGTCGGGGTGGTGGTTGGGGTCGGCATCAAAGCTGTTCGCACCATCCGGCGGCTACGTGCCCATGCCCACGGTCACGCTCAGGCGGTGCGTCTGGTGGGACGTCCGACTGATGAGCGCGATGTCTTCGTCGTCGACACCGGCGAGCGCACAGCGTATTGCGTGGCGGGGGCGCCTCCGGCAATCGTGGTCACCAGTGGAGCGATCGCTGCACTGGACAGCGACGAGCTGCGGGCCGTGCTGGCCCATGAACGGGCGCATCTGGACGGACACCATCCGAAGATCATGACCGCATTGCGCGGGTTGGCGATGGTCTTTCCACGGGTGCGACTGATGACCCGGGGCGCCGCCGATGTCGGTCGGCTGCTGGAAATGTGTGCCGATGATGCCGCGGTGCGCCGCCATGGGCAGCACACACTCCTGTCCGGGCTGATGGCACTCGCCGGAGCCACGCCGGCCCAGGCCCTCGGTGCCGCGGACGTGGCGTTGCTGAACCGGGCTGAGCGCCTTGCCCTTCCACCCGCACCGTGGATCCGGGTCGGTGCCGGAGCCGGCCTGTTCGGGGCGATGACGGTGATCGCCCTGGTTCCGGTCGCGACGTTCGCGCTGGGGGCATCGGGCCTGCTCTGTCGCTGAGGTCAGTGCTCGCGTTCGAACACCACGAGAGTGTCCACGAGCTCGCCGTCGACGAAGTATGCCCGGCAGACGAAGGGATCGTGAATCGTGCTGCCGGCTTCGGTCTGTGCGTCAACGATTCCCGAGACGTTCCACACGGTGATGCGCGATTGCTCGATGCCCTTGAGGGGCTGGTCGGTGGTCAATGGGAACAAGTCCCGGCTGTCGGGCTCGAGGTCGCTGCGCTCCGATTTCAGGTCTGAGAGCTTGGCCGTCGCGGGGGACACCAGCTTGCCGCGGACGTCGGTGACACAACGCTCCTGAGCTGTGCGCGCCGAGGTGTCCATGAGACCGAAACCGCCCGTTTTCACGGCGATCACCGCCGCAACGCCGAGAACGAGCGCACAGGCCAGTACCCAGAGCCGGACTCGAGGTTTGTTCGACGACGGTTGGTTACCCATCATCTCCACCTTCACGGTCCGATCGAAACGATCGCGGCTGCCATCCCTCAATACTCGATGATGCGAGTGACATACGGCGTCATGCCGGAGGTGCGTACCGGAGAAATCTTGATCGGAACCCCTGTCTGCTGCGCCTCGAGCATCTGACCGCCGCCGAGATACAGCGCTTCGTGCTGTCCGCCACTGGGCCCCCAGAACAGCAAATCACCTCGCTTGGCCTGTGACGGCGGCAAGTGGCGACCCGCTGTGTACTGATCGCCTGAATAGCGGGGGAGCATGACACCGACGCCGGCGAACGCATAGCGGGTGAGCCCGGAGCAGTCGAAACCGACGGTGCCGGCGCCGGAATCCACTCCGCGACTGGGCCCCGTCAGACTGCCGCCACCCCACGAGTACGGCACCCCGAGTTGGGTGCCGGCCCGCCGGATCACGTACTCGACTGCCTGCCTGCCATAGACGCGGTTGCCGCGGAGCACGGGGGCCGCCCCGGTGTCCGCGGGCCCGAGACCCAGGCTGCCGAGAAACTTTCGGCCCATGTCGAACGTCGTCTGCGCGGCAAAAGCGCTCGCCTGCAACGACGCATTGGCAATGGCCACGGGATCGCCAGGCGCACCGGCGCTGAGCAGATTGGGCAGTGTGGGATCCCACTGGCCGGTGTTTGGTTCCGCGTGGGCGAGGGGAGCACCCATGGCCGCCAACGCTGCGACGGCCAGAAGTCCTGTGCGCAGGAGTGTTCGACGATCCCAGCAGGGGTTACGCCGGTGGGGCACGGAAGGCATGGTCACGCATCCCCCTCCGCCTTGTGATAGCCGTTGCGGACAGCGTCCGCATTCCAGGAACTATGTAGTAACTACGTACGTACGTACTCTAGATCACATTAGTCCCGTCAGCACCATCCGTTATCAAATTCCACAGTGGTAATTCATTGCGTAGGTTGCGTTTTGGTATCGGTCACCAGTGGCCGTGGTAACCCCGAGGCGTGTCAGAACAGGTAGTGCAGTACTCACGGCTCCTACACAAGCGCTTCATACGCTTGTGGGGGAACGAGGAGGCGAGATGGCGGAGCCGAGTGCTGTCGAGATCAAACTGAACATCATGGGCGACGTCGACCACGCGCTGTCGGTGTTGGGGTTGGGTGGTGGCAAGCCCCGCAAGGTCTGGTTCCTCGACGACCTGACCGAGGGCGCGCGTCCACCTCTACCGCTACTGACCGCGGGAATCGTTCTGCGGCTGCACAGAAACAGAGACGGCGGTGAAGACTCGACGGTCAAGTTGCGTCCATGCCGGTGGTCACAGCTGGTGGGACAGTGGGGTGAGGGCCCCAGCGGTGATACCGACTTGACGGTCGAAGGTGATTGGTCGCGCTCGAAGCATGTGCTGGCCGCCTCGTGCAAGGCTGATCTCGATGAGGGCAGCATCGAGTCGGCCCTCGAGGGGAACGGCCGTCTCGTCAACGCGTTCACCAAGTCGCAACTCGACTTTCTGGCCGACTGCGGCGAGATTCGAGTGGCGTTCGGCGGGCTGACGCCGTTGGGTCCGATTGCTGCCATCCAGTGGAAGAACGCGACGATCGGCGCAGTTGACCATGTCTCAGCGGAACGATGGACGGTCGCCGGAGCAGATTTTCTGGAACTCTCCATCCGCGTAACGGATGTCCGTCAGGCTCTTGGAGGGCAACAGGAGCTGACCGACGAAGTGATGTCGCGCGGGCTCTCGCTGGACGATGCCGACGAACCGAAGACCTTGCGCGTCATGAAGCTGTTGGCCGACGCACAGCAGCCTCAGGGTTGGTAGCCGTCGAGGAATCCCGTGAGCCCCGACGGTGCGTGCGGTCCGATCGCGATCTGCTCGACGACACCGATTCCCGTGCGCTCACCCATTGTGGCCTTGACGACGTTCTGCAGGTGAATCGAGGCAAAGTCGGTCGGGTCAAAGGCGTCGAGATCGATGGATTCCCGGCCGATCTCGAATTGTCCGTGATGGGAACCGTGTCCCCAACGCGGATGCCAGTAGCCGATCCCGCGCATCCGGAAGGTGAAGAGCTTCTCCACTTCAATGTGGGTCTCACCGTCGACGGGATCGGTGAACCACAGGTGAGCCCGCCGGATCTCCCGCCGTCCCGGCTCCCACTCGAGTTCGTAGCCGATGTCGTAGCACTCACGTACACCCACCCTGCTGCACGGCGAGGCGCCCGCCGGAATCGGATCCAGAATCTGCGCCGTTTCCAGCCAACGGCGCCCGTCCTCGTGTTCGTGGAAGGCGTAGTGCGTGAATCGATCGCCGAAATGCAAAGGTGCCCAGAGCCAGAACACCTGAAACGGCATCGGCTGACGGAGCACGGGCACCTGCTCGCCGATGGGCCGAACTCCCCAGGAACGGTCGCGGGTTCCGGGCACGGCACCGGCCTCGACCGTCAGATCCTCGCCGTCGACACAGATCGTTCCTTCCCAGGATCCCCATTGGGTGAGCCGGGTGTGGTCGGTCAGCACGATGCCTTCGTTGGTGCGCCGCTGTTGGCGAGGTTCCTCGATGGCGACGGTGGCGGCACGGAAGGTCAGATCGCAGTAGATGCCATGTTCGTTGGAGTCGACGAGGTAGCGGATGGTGCGCAGGGGTTCGATGACCTCGATACGAAACGGGCCGACGGTCGCCGATCGGTCCAGCGGCATTGCCCCCGAAGCGAAGACCGAATGCTCTACCCCGTCCTTGACCAGGCTGAAGGCGGCGTCGATGATCCCGCGAACCGGGTAGTGGCCCATCGCCGCACCGAAGTAGAACTCCCCATCACGCTGATGACCGTTGAACCAGTAGCGGTCGTAGTGGTTGGGGTCGGCGCTGGCCGGTGTGGCGACCGGGTCGGCCGAGCTGTGAATGGGGTAGTCATCAAAAGGGGTGAGCACGGTGTCAATTTTCCGGTTCGTTGATCTTGACCAGCATCTTGCCGATGTTGGCCCCGGTGAACAGTCCGTTGAGGGCGTCAATGCTGGATTCGAGTCCCTCGTAGACGGTTTCGCGGTGGACGAGCAGCCCCTGTTGCTCCCATTCACTCAGGGCGGCGAAGGCCTCATCGAAGTGCGCCCACTCTTCGAGTGCGATGAAGCCCTGCATCGTCGAGGACGTGGCGAGCAGGTTGACGTAGTTGGACGGACCTGGGTGATCGCCGTTGAGATAGCTGGAGATGATGCCGCACATCACCACCCGGGCTTTGTGCGCCAAATTGCCCAGCACCGCATTGAGGATGTCTCCGCCAACGTTGTCGAAGTAGACGTTGATCCCGTCGGGGCACTGTTCCTTCAGTGCGTCGGACAGATTTCCGGCCTTGTAGTCGACGCAGGCATCGAAGCCGAAATCCTCGACCACGGCCCGGCATTTGTCCGGGCCGCCCGCGATGCCGACCACCCGGGCACCGGCGATCTTGGCGATCTGGCCTGCCACCGATCCGGTGGCGCCCGCCGCGGCCGACACCACGACGGTCTCACCGGCCTGCGGTTTGCCGACGCCCTTCATGCCGAAGTACGCAGTGGCACCCGTCGGTCCGTAGATCGACATCACCGCGAGCGGATCGGTATAGCCGACCACCGGCGTACTGAAGAGGTCGTCGCGGATGATCGCATAGTCCTGCAGCCCCGTCAGCGTGGTGACAAGATCGCCCACCTTGTAGGCATCACAACGTGATTCGACAACTTCGCCGATGCCGGCGACTCGGACGACCTCGCCCAATTCGAGAGCCGGCAGGTAGCCGGGTTCGCCGTCCAGCCAGGTGCGAGCGGCCGCGTCGATGCCCACGTACGTCGTCCGCAGCAGTGCCTCACCGTCGGCAGGGACCGGGGCAGGGGTGGTCACCATCTCCGTGTCCTCGGGGGAAACCAGCCCCTCCGGGCGGCGGCGCAGCAGGACTTGACGGTTCTGGCGGTGCGCGGAGTCAGTCATGTCGCTGCTCATTTCTATCGAAGACCGAGAAGATCAAGGTGTCTACCCTATTTTTCATATTGATTCTTAGAATGCATATCGATTATCGTCAAGCCCCAGACTGAAAGTGTCTCGCCAGGCGGGAGGACACCCACGAGCCCGCGGGAGAAACAACCGGGATGACATGAGCGCCAACGAATTAACGCCGCGTCGAGGGAGACCACCCCGCATCGACCACAGCGCCATTGTCGCAGCGGTGCGGGAGATCGGCACCGAAAACGTCACGATGCGCCGGGTGGCCGAACACCTCGGCATCAGCCTTCCCGGGCTGTATCACCACGTGAAGAACCAGGACGACCTGCTGCGACTGGCCACCGAGAGCGCCTTGGTCATGTCGCCGCCCCCGCGGTACACCGGCGAGCATTGGGCGACCTGGATGCGCAGCTATGCGTCCTACATCAGGACGGTCCTGGCCTCGGAGCCGGCACTGGTCGAGAAGTTCGTCACCGGCGGGGTCCGCGACGAGATGGAGATGGAGTGCAACGGCGACGCGGTCGAAGCACTGGCCGGGCACGGCCTGTCGCCCGACGACGCGATGGCAGTATGGGCCGCGGTGAGCGCGATGGCGATCGGCAGCGTCACCGAGGCGCACCGTGAACACCTTCACGCCGAAAGCGGACAGCCCTGGCTGGCCCGGATCTTCAAACTCACGGCGAAACGTTCCGCGTCCGACTATCCGACGTTGCGCGCAGTCGCACAGTCCGGGTTCGATCCGTTCAGCGAGGACGCCTTTCAGCACCGAATGACGATGCTGCTCACCGGTATCGCGGTGCAGTACGGGCTTCCGCCCGAACCCGCGGACTAGCTACCCGGCATGCGACGGACCAGCCCGTCGTCGAGCATCTGCTGGAAGTGGTCGGTGACCGTCTGCGCCGTCGGACGATAGGCGAGCCCCAGCTCGTTGCGGCTGCGGCTGTTGTCGAACTCCAATGGATATCCCACGTTGTGCTCGACGAACTCTCGCGTGAGTCCGGCAGCCGGCGCGATGGCCTTCACGAGCACCTTGGGTGCGATCATCCTCGGGAACGGGTAGAACGGGCCGAACCGCCGCCGCAGTACCTTGCCGATCTCCAGAAGCGTCAGAGAATCAGCGTTGACGATGTAGCGGCCGTGGGCCTCGGGTGTGAATCCGGCACGCAGATGGGCATCGGCGACGTCACGCACGTCAACGACGCCCATGGTCAGCGCGGGCGCCCCGGCCAGCAGGCTGCCGTCGGTGAACTGCTTCATGGTGCTCAGGCTGGCCGAATCACTGGCAGTGGTCAGCGCAGGGCCGAGCACCAGTCCCGGGTGGATGGTGACCATGTCCCAGCGGTCCTGCGCCCGTTGGTACCGCCAGGCCTCCTGCTCCGCGACCGTCTTGGAGTAGGGATACGGCTGGTGGTCGACACTGCTGGTGGTGTTCCAATGTTCGTCGGTGAAGACGCCGCCTGCGACATCCAACACCTCACGGGCGTCCCCGTAGATCGCGACCACGCTGCTGGTCAGCACCACGCGTTTGACGCTATCGGTGCGGTTCACCGAGTCGAGCACATTGCGGGTGCCCTCCAGCGCCGGGCGGACCAGTGCCTCCTGCGCATCCTTGAAACCTGAGAGGAGGAACGGCGAGGCAGTGTGCATGACAAGCTCGCACCCGGTCATTGCGTCGTCGAAGCTGCCGGGCTCGAGCAGGTCGGCTTTGAACAGTTTCAGTCGGCCGGGATGGTCGGCCGACAGCTTGTGCAGATGCTCCAACCCGGTGGCCTTGTCGGGGTTGCGCACCGTGCCGTGGACCGTGCGGCCCGCTTCCAGGAGCAACCGGACGATCCAGCTGCCGATGTACCCGCTGGCGCCCGTGACGAGCACCGGCGCGTCCGGGTCGATCGAGGTGCGAGGTGTGCTCATTCGGGGGTTCCTCTCGTACGGGTCAGCTCGAGCATATTGCTGACGGACTGGCCGCTGTGAGGGGACAGTTAGCGGTATGAGTAGCCAGAAGGTACCTAAACCCAGCGACCTCAAATCGGCCGCTCAGGCGGCCGTCGAAACGGCCCAGTCCGCCGTCGGCGCCGCGCAGGCGGTGGCGAGCGGCGCGATGCGGATTCCGCCCGCGTCGGCTCAACTCGCCGCCCAGTTACCCGATCTGCTGGAAAATCTTGCCGTCGCGACCGAAAGGCTGAACACCACCATCGATCGGACCGAGCGATACATGGCGATGGCCGACCCGATGTTCCGCACGCTGGACCGTCTCCTGCCGCAGCTCGAATCGCTGATCAACACGGGCAATGACGTGTTCCGGATGTTGACGAGCCTCCCGGGCGTCTCCGCCATCAACCGGATCACCGGGCGCGGTCGCGACGACCGGGGCTGACGCGGTTGGGCCGTTGGCCTAGGTGATGCCCAGGACAGCAGCAGTGAAGCGCCACAGTGTCTGTGTGGCTTGCTCGGAATTGGGCGTCGGGATGACTCGGAGTTGTTGCGCGATGCCGTGGCGCAGGCCTCCGATGACGTAGGCGGCGGCGCTGCCGGGGTCCAGATCCGTTGGGAGTTCGCCGAGTTGCTGCCCGTGGCGGATGTTGGCGGCGGCATTGTCGATGAGGCCGTGAATGTAGGCTTCCCCGAGTTCGGTGAGCTGCGGGTCGCTGGCGGTGCGGTTGAGCAGAATCGGCGCCAGCGGGTCGGCGAGGTGATAGGCGACGAAGCGGTGAGTGCGGTCGCGTTCACGGGTAGCCCAATTGCCGTCGGATAGGTGGGCATCGGCGATCGCGTGGCGCAACCCGTCGTAGAAGCCGTCATAGATCGCGGTCAGAAGCCCGCTCTTCGATCCGAAGTGGTGATAGAGGGCGCCGGTACTGAGGCCGGCGCGACGGGTCAGCCCGCTGAGTTCGAAGACGCCGTTTCCCTGCACGAGTTCGTCCCGCGCGGCATCGATCAGTTGTTGACGTCCGACCGGCGCGCGTGCCATAGTCCGAACCATAACAGAAGTCAGTTATGTCTCGGTGAGGGCGATATGAGCACTGAAGTGACGTCGTTGACGGAGTTGGCCGGTGACCTGGCCGGGACGTATCGGCGGACCCGCAGCAGTGGTGAGCAGGTGGATCCTGCGGTGGCAGACGCAGACCTGGCGGCGGTGCTGCGCGACGGGTACGTGGTCCTGCCTGATCTGCTGAGTGCCGACGACCTCGACGAGATTCGGAATTCTGTGGGTCCGCTGCTGGATCTGCCGGGCCGCAACGGGTTTGAGGGACGCGCCACCCAGCGGGTGTACAGCGTGTTGAACAAGACCCGCAGCTGCGACCGGATCGCCGACCATCCGCGGGTGTTGGCGCTGCTGGATCGGTTGTTCATGCCGAACTACCTGTTGTCCATGCTGCAGGTGATCAACATCCTACCGGGGGAGCAGGCCCAGATGTTGCACACCGATGACGGCTTCTATCCGCTGCCCCGGCCGCGAAAGGCATTGGGCGCGGCCACAATCTGGGCGATCGATGACTTCACCGCCGACAACGGTGCCACCGACATCGTCGCAGGCAGCCACGAGTGGGGTGATCGGCTGCCCGAGCCCTCCGAACGCGAGCCGGTGGTGATGAGCGCCGGGTCATGCGTGTTCTTCGTCGGAACCTTGTGGCACGGTGGCGGTGCCAACCGTGCTGCGAACGCACGCCTGGCTCTGACGGCGCAGTACTGCGAGCCGTGGCTGCGTCCGCAGGAGGCATTCACCTTGTCGATGACCCGCGACACCGTGCGGGCCGTCTCCGAGGACATCCGCCGCATGCTCGGCTACAGCATCCACCCGCCGTTCATCGGTCAGGTCGACGGCATGCACCCCAAGCGTCTGCTCGAGCCGTAAGCCTGATCAACCGGCCGCAGCCCGCAGCGTGATATCTGAGATGTTCGTGCGGCTCTGCCCATCGAGGGTGCCCAGCTTCGAAATCCACACCAGCACATTGGACGTTTCCGTCTGATTGTCGACGGTGATGGTGTTGTCGCCCGGCTGTAGCGCCACGTTGGGCGTCAGCGCGGTGGTGTCGGACAAGCTGTTCGGGAGGGCACTGTCGGCCGCACGGATCTGGACTTCGGTTCCGGTGCTGGGCACGTCGATCGTCACCTCGCGCAACGCGGTCGGCGAGGGGAGCTGAAGTAGCAGGCCGACACCTTGTTTGAACGCCGGGAACGGCGCGGCATCCTGGTAGATGTCGGTGGACCACGACGTATCCGGGTTGCCGTCGATGGCCAGACTCGCCTGATCCGGATGGTCTGGCGAGCCGCCGGGGGAGAACACCGTCGCACTCTCGGGCTTCACGATCGACCCGGGGGTGGTGCTGTGCTCCGACGAGCCCAAACCGCGGATGAGAATGACGGATGTCGCAACGATCATCGCGACCACGGCCAGAACCAACACGATGCGCACCGGTCGCGATGTCAGTGCACGGCGGCGGCTACCTGGCTTCACTTCGAACGAGTTGCGCCGGCGGCGTCCGCGGGTGCCAGCCGAATGATTGACCACCGAGTCGGCGAACAGCGTTCGGTCGTCCCAGGGGCCACTGACCTCCACCACATCCCCGTCGGAGAGTTCGCCGGTGATGGAGTTGCCACGGAGCTCGACCGGCACGACGGTGTGCGCTTCACCGGTCGACTCGTATCGCTCCACGCGGAACGTCCAGACCTCTTCCTCGCCGTCGGGCCCCGATGGTGTCTTCTGCACGCCGCGGGCGGTGCCCAGGATCGTGAGCATGGACAACCGCTTGGTTTCCGGTGAGCTGCTCCGCTCGTGGACGTCGTGGATCTCCAGCGGGGCGGTGTGGGCACCTGTACCGGGCGCCACCGGCTGGGGCGCGGTCGACACATTCGTGCTCCCGCCCAGCGCCCTCGCGAAGTCCAGGCACCGCGCGTAGCGCTTGTCGGGTTGCTTGGCCAGTGCCTTCGCCATCACGGCATCCAGATGGGCGAGGTCGGGGCGGCGCTCGGACAGCCGGGGCGGTGGCGCATAGAGGTGGTTGCCGGCCTGAACGATGCGGTTGGTGTCTTCGAAGACAGGCGAGCCGGTCAACAGGTGGAAGGCGGTCGCCGCCAGGGCGTACTGGTCTGCTCGGCCGTCGAGCGTCTTCCCGGTGAGCTGCTCGGGCGCTACGTACGCGACGGTACCGATGGCCACGTCGGTCTCCGTGAGGCCATTCGCGTCGTCGGCCTCTCGGGCGATGCCGAAATCGGTGAGCAATATGCGTCGCCGGGCACTTCCCGACGGGGTGGTGACCAGGATGTTCGCCGGTTTGACGTCGCGGTGCAGCAGGTTGCGTTCATGCGCGACGTCGAGCGCTTCGGCGACTGCCGTGACGATCTCCACGACATCCGGCAAGGGCATCCCAGACGGGTGCTGCTCGATCAAGTGCTTGGCGTCGGTGCCCTCGACGTAGTCCATCGAGATCCACAGCCGGCCGTCGAACTCGCCCCGGTCGTGCACTCCGACGATGTGCGGATGCCACAACGCTGCGGCCAACTCCGCCTCTCGGTTGAACCGGGCGCGGAACTCCTCATCGCGCGTGGTGCTCACCGAGAGGATCTTGAGTGCATCCAGACGGGGAAGGCGAGGATGCTGGGCCAGGTAGACCTCGCCCATGCCACCGGCGCCCAGGAGCCGCTGAATGGTGTACCCGGCAAAGACGTCACCGGCATTTAACGGCATGTTCGCAGCCTACAAAGGACGGCAACTCGAGCGCGAACAGCAGATGTTCATCAGGACCGCGACGTCCCGAACAGCTTCGGCCGAGACCGTCCCAGAAGCGGGTGAGGGCCGCCGCGCCACCAGCCGGGTCCTGCACCATCCACCAATGTCCCAGTCGGTCGAGTACCTCGGTGCGTGCACCGGCCCGCGTCGCGGCGCGCTGTCGAATGTCGTCGGAGCCGATGTCCCTGCTCGCGGCGATCGAGGTTGCGATGTCTGCCAGACCTGGGCCATGTCGTGCCACACGTAGTCGGGGTCCAGAACACCGATGACATCGGTGGCTCAGTTGCGCACCAAGTCAGGCCGGTGCATGACGACGCTCATCACATGGCCTCCGCCCCAGTCATGCCCGACGACACCGGCTGGTTCGTCGATGGTCTCCAACTCGCCCTCGAGCCAGTCTCGGTAGGCAAGGAAGGTCGCGGGAAAGCAGTCGGGGAGCGGAGCGACTCAGCAGGCGATCTCGAGGTCGATCCATTTCGCACTGGCTTCGGCCACGAAGCCGTCCGGCAACACCTCGTTGCCCTTATCGCTACGTGCACAACTGATCTCGTGGTCTCGGAGTGCCGTGAGCAGCTCGTCCAGCGGGATGTTGTTGCGATATCTTCCAGATCCCTCTTGCGTGGACACCATCGCGGGGATCTCTCGCGGCAACACCTTCTCGACAAGAGTCTTGGACGTGGCGTTGTGGCTGCCGTGGTGGCCGACCTTGAAGAAGGTTGCGCCACGCAGCAGCGAGCGCGCTTTGTTGTTCGCGAGGATGCGCTTCCACGTTCCCCATTCGGCGTCGCCCGGCAGCAGCAGGCGTGCGCTACCGATGTCCAGTACGAGCACCAAGCTCGTCGAATTGATCATGTCATCAACGGCTTTCGCGGCCAGCAGCGCGTCGGCCGAGTGCGCGAGCCCCTTCAGCCGCTTGAGGTCGTCGTCGGCGAGCCTCGGCCCCAGATCGGTGTCGGGCACGCGCCACTGCGCCGAGAATGGGGCCGTCACCTCCTGGTGGCGGACCATGGCCGCCTGCAACATGAGCGCCTTGTAGGTCTCGTCATCGCTGGCGGGATCAAGCTCTTCGATCTCGTCGGGATCACGCGGGGGCCCGAGGACGTGCACCTTCATCCCGGTGATCACGTTGCTTTCGAAGGTCTCGGGAAAGTCGTTGCCATCGGGCAGGAACCGGGGATCGGATCGCTCGCGGTGCTTGAACCCGTCGTGAAGTACGTCCAGCGCTCCTTGGTTGCTCCATGCCGCCAGCTCGGCGTCGGGCACGAGGCCGGTGATGTCGATCCCGGCGTTCCACAGCAGGAAATCCAGTTCCGCACGCTGGTCCGGTAAGAGTCCGAAGCCCGGGGCCGCGTCGGCCAGAGCCATCGCGAACCCTTGCTGCTTCTTCCAGAGCTTCTTGGCGTCCGGGTTGTCGCGGTCCTCGACCCAGGGCATCCATACCTCGCCGATCTCGAGCTGCTCCCATTCGGCCGAATTGAAAGCGAACACATGGTCCTGGTGCCGGTGCGTAGCGATCACGACATCGATGCGGGCTCTGCCGCTGTGCGCCTTCGCGTCCGCCACAATCTGCCTGGCGAGGTCGTTGGCGGTAAACGCGCCCTTGCCCTGACTGTGGAAGCCGGCGTCCACGAGGATCGTCTTCTTGCCGGGCAGCAGCAGCAGGAACGAGTCGCCGAAGCCGACGTTGTACATGCGGATCGTCATTGTCGAGCTCATCGCCACCTCCGTGCGTCCATGGCCCGCGCCGAGTACGCCGCGACGATTCTGTTGGGTTCGGGATTGCGTGACTTCCAGCCCATCCCGTATGCGTCGTCGAACGCGGTGACCCGGTCGCGCAGGGCTTGCTTCCGGTCGTCACGGAACGGCTTGCGAATGTAGTAGCGGATCTGACCGTCGATGTTGGCGACGAGTGTCAGCCCTGCGCGGTAACGCAGGCCGCCGAGGTCGCCTTCGACACTCATGGTCTGGACGATCTGCGCGACCATCTCGACCAGAAGCTCGCCAGTCGCCGCGATCCGGTGCACCGGATGGAATCCGACCACTGCCGCGGGAATGTCGATTTCGAGACCGAGAATCGGGCGGTTCAACTTCACCCAAGATCCAAGCCTGCCGCCCAGGCTTCGCCAATCGTCGTCCGGTTCCTCGGTTTCGGGGATCTGCGCATCTTCTCTCGGCGGCTCCGAAAGCGACTGATACTGCTGAGCGTCCCAGTCGGAACGGCTCGTCACCTCGCGTGCGCGCGGCCTCTTCGTGTAGGTGCTGGACTTCGCCGGGCCCGTCGTCCGGCCGAGCTCACGTGCACCAACCTCGACCAAGTCCGCGACGATCCTCGCGAGCTCGATGTCCTTCGGCGCGGTATCCGGCTGCGCCTCGAGCAGCAGCGATTCCACAGCCAGCGAACCCACCGCCTGGGGCCGGATCCCGCGTTGACGGAACGCCTCGATCATCGAGGCGCGCACGCCGGTCTCGTCCGATCGGTTCAGTTCGAAGTCGGCCGTGATCATCGCCCGCAGGTAATCGCTGAACGTCGGGTCGACGGGCGGCAGGTAGTCAGTGGCCCGGATGCACATCGACAGGACCGTTTGCGCCGTGCGGACGCACTCTCCGGCGAGGCGGTTCACAAGGTCTGGATGCAGCTCCCCGTCCGGCAGCTTGCCGCTGCCTCCGGTCGCGATGCGAATGAGGTCGCGGGTGCGCCGTTCGTAGGTGTCGACGAACCCGTCGTACACCGCGGATACCAGGATCCAGCCGAGAGCGTGCGGCTCGGTCGTCGAGGCGACTTTCGAGGGATCGCGCGTGGCCGCGATACTGCGCAGCGCATGGCCTTTACCCGCGGCAGAGCCGAACTGCGCTCCGATGTCCAGCAGCCGTCCCTTCGGATCCAGGAGGTTGTTGCGCGTCTCGCGGATCGCGGCGGCCACGACTTCCGGAAACGTCAGGCGCTGGAACAACGCGACGATGTCGGCGAATGCCTCGTGCAGGGCGGGCACCTGTGCGTTCGTGGGCTCGCTATACCTGCGATGCAGGCGGCTCAGCGCCGCGTGCGCGACCTCGTGAGCCACGATGTCGTGCGACAGGCAGGTGAAGATCAGCTGGCCGGGGAGGTTCGCGCCGGGATCGTCCACATCAGCGGAGAAGTAACCGAAGAGCACGGCGTTCAGGTCGTCGTCGAAGTACGCGTTGCTGCCTTGAAAGGCGTGCGGCATGAGGCGCAGCCGCGCGCCGCCCCAGAACCGCAGGCGTCGGCCGAGCGCGCGGTCGAAGTTCTCGAGCACGCGCGAGGCGACCGCATACACCATCTGCTGGTGGAACTGCGGATCGGAATCCGACGGCTCAATGCCCTGCTGCATCGCGATCGCGGCGTCGTCGAGTTGGACCGCCTTGTAGTACACGTCGGCAGCCGCGTCGTAGTCGACCACTTCAAGCCGGTCGTCCCAGAAGGAACGCTCCGTCCGTTCGAGCTTGCGATATGGCACTTCCACGGTGACACGATGATCTCCTGCCCGCGAGATCATCGGATCGAACGCGAATATCCGCAGGGCTCTGCGTTCCGGGGATTTGCGCATCGAGGCCTCCTTGCCGACTGCCGAAGGAGCTACTGCGGTGGAACCGTTGGCTGGAGATGCGGCGGTGATTCGGGGCTGTCGATTCGACGGCGCCGCAACGGGTCTCGCGTGACCAACTGACGAGTCTTCTCGTCGGTCGGTATTCCGACGAGCGGATAGTCGAGCAGAACGTGGCAGTTGACCATGCTCAAGATGTAGCCGTGCCGGATCAGCGACTCGGCACGTGCCTGGGCGACCCGGGACAACGTCGTCTTGACGCGGCGGTTGCGATCGGCCTCGCCTGCCCAGAATGCCCTGTTCTCTTCGCCCAGTGTCACGATTGCCGCCCGTGCGCGAGCGGCAATCGCGTCGGATCCCGACTTGTAGGCATCGGCTATCGCGAATGGGCTGCGATTTATCTGAATCGTCGTGCCACGCAATGCCTCTTGCAGCGCACCGGCGTTCGGGCCGATGTTTCCGAGGTCCTCGTCGCGGGAGATACCGTAACGCGTGTTGAGCAGCCGCCGACGCACCGCGGTCGTCTGGCGGTACATCACGTCCTTGACCGCCAGCAGGCTTCGGATCTCGCCGATCAGGGGGACTGTGACCGACGGACGCGAAACCACGTCGTCGCCCGCGGAGGCGTTGACCACAATGACTTCGTCGACCGGTTGCAGGCCTGGCAGGGGAGAACCTTTGAGTCGATCGGCGAGTTCCAACAACCACTCTGAACCCATGTTGTCGTAGACGCCCCCGTCGAGAAGTTTGAAGCATTGGGGCGCCTGACGATCGGGGATGCCCTGTTGAGGCAGACCGAAGCGGCTGAGCGGCAACGACACCACAGTGAAGGCCCCGGGTAACGCCGCTGACGCTTGCACTGCTCGCGCGGTCCTCAGGTCACCCGGTGTGCCCCATCCGGTGCGCCACGAGTTGACGAAGTTGCTCGAGAAGAAGACGGCCTGGCCCATCTGGAGATCGGTGGCGCACAGGACATGTGACACGACGGAGTTCATCGATGTCAGCGGTCTACGGTGGAAGAGCGTGATGTCGAAGGCTCGGGCAACCACCGCGCTGCGCTGCTGGGCCAGCCACCCACACAGTGCGATCACGATCACCCACACGGCAGCGAGCCACCAGCCGGCACCGACGAAACCGACAGTGGCCGCGAGTGCTAGCAACGCCCCGACGCTGCCCAGGTACAGGTATGTGACGGGAGCGGCCCACAGGGTCCCGCGGCGGGCGACCTGGGTCGCGAACGCGTGGGCGTGCGCCCACATGGCCTCGGGGTCCACCGTCGACAAGTCGACGGCATGCCCGAGGTACGCGTTGGTCAGCGATCCTCCCGAGACGGACGACACGCATCGCAGCTGAGGGCCCTTGCGGGCGTCGATCAGATACAGCAGCGCGCCCAGGTTGAACAACGCGGCGCGGTGCCCACCTCCGGACAGTGCCACCCCGATTCCGGGTTCGCCGTTTGCCATCACCCGCCCCCCTGTTCGACATCGCGCCCGGTGGCTCGCCGAGTGCCCACGGCGCTGGTCGTCGGGCAGCGGGACCCGCCGGTCGTAATGTCGATTTTCGCGTGCCGTCGGCGCACGGACGTGAGTAATGCACTACTCGAATTGGCATGTCTGATGGGTCGGAATCCTGTGGTCGAGGAACTGCCGCCACAGTCTTGGCGCCGTGATCGAGCAACCCGCATGCCCGGTCACCGGGTGTGAACTCCTTGCTCTTTGAGATGCCATAGCCGCCAGGACGCGCTGCCCACCTGGGGCATGGCCGCTCCGATGTTGTGGGCACCGACATCGAGATGCATTGCCACAACAGGGGATTTGCTTCTCCGACCGAGCGGGAGCGTGGCTGCCCGATATGGCTTGGACCCATACTTGACAGGCGTACGAGACAGGGTGTCCCATATACCTACGGAATGGGACTCGCAGTCTCGGTAAATCGGCCACGGTGATCAACCGTCTAGGAGAAATGACGTCATGGCATTTGCGAAGGCGATCAGTCGCTGGCGGGACGCAATGAACGTCCGTGGCGACGCGGGCTATTGCACGAGGCTGGAAACCCTCTCAGCAGGGTCAGTGCGCCGGAACTTCAATCCCTACCTGGACATTCCGTGGGATTCGCCGGAGTTCAAGGTGATCGAGAACGACCCGCGCTGGGTACTGGCGGCGGACAGCGACCCAATTGGGATGAGCCCGTGGTATCAGGCGCAGCCGCTGGAGAAGCAGATCGCGATCGGCATGTGGCGTCAGGCGAATGTCGCCAAAGCCGGCCTGCAATTCGAGAACATGCTGATCCGAGGAATCCTGAATTACACCTTCTGGGTTCCCAACGGCAGCCCCGAATATCGGTACTGCCTGCACGAGGCGGTCGAAGAGTGCAACCACACCCTGATGTTCCAGGAGATGGTGAATCACGCGGGCGTGGATGTTCCCGGTTTGGCGCGGTGGCTCAGATGGTTGCACTCACTGCCTCCGCTGCTCGCGAGTCCGATGCCGGTGTTCTTCTTCATGATGGTCCTCTGCGGCGAGGAGCCGATCGACCACATGCAGAAATCCATTCTGCGCGAGGGTAAACCGATACACCCCATCATGGAGCGCGTGATGGCGATCCACGTCGCCGAGGAAGCGAGGCATATCTCGTTTGCCCACGAATTCCTGCGTCGGCGGATCCCGGAGATGCGGCGGCTCAACCGATTCGGGCTGTCGATCATCTATCCGCTCAGCTTCCGCCTGGCGGCCACGCTCATTGCGAAGCCACCGCGCTCCTTTTGGCGCGAGTTCGAAATCCCACGATCGGTGAAGAAGGAGATCTACTGGCGGGCACCTGAATCCAGGGCGATGCTCCGTGAGATCTACGGAGACGTGCGGATGCTCGCCGTTGACACCGGCCTGATGAATCCGATCGCCAAGATCCTGTGGCGGGTTCTGCGAATCGATGGTCCGGCGTCGCGTTACCGTAGCGAACCCGCGCGCCAAGCGGTCAGCGTGGCCTGATCGTCGGGGCTGATCCAAAGTCCGTGCAGCACCACATGTTTCGTCACCGTGACGAATTACAGGGCGCTACCGGGGCCTTACGTGGTGGCTCTACGGAAAGGGGATGGGGGGGATCGCGGAAGGCAATTGGATCTGGGGAATCGCGCCAGGCAACTCGATTTGGGGCACGTCGGCCGGAAGCGGCTCCCGCGGGATCTCGCTCGGCACCTCGACGATGGGAATGGCGCTAGGTAGCGGCACCGGTGGGACATCACTCGGAAACGGGAACGGCGGCAGGTTCGCTGGAACCGGCAATGTGGTCTCGGAATCATCCGATGCGATGGATCGGCCCGGATCGGCGCCGCAGCCGGCCACCGCCATGGCGGTCACGGCAGACATCAGCAGAACAGCCCGCCAGCCCGTCCGCCTCGCGCCAACAACCATCCGATCAGCCCCTTGTAGTTCACCAACGACGCTATCACCAGCGAGGAACCGACACCCGTCCCAGCTCGTCAGGCATCGAAAGTGCCTGGACAGCAACAGAATATGCAGCCAGAGGCACCCGCCGGCAATTCGTCACTGTGACGTAAATGAAGGCCATGGCACCCGGAATGGAGAGGAGCCGCCGAGAGGTCAGCGCCGGCCGTGCGTGTCCAGCCGGCGACGCGTCCGCGGCCGGCACCACCGGCGCTCGCGACGCTTGTGCGGCTTACACGTCGCGCACAATCCGCGCCCATGAACGAGATGGACGATGGTTGCACCCACGAGGCTCCCGTGAACGACTCTGCAGGTAAGACGGCGGACGCGACTGTCACGCCGCCGCCTACGGCGTCGTCCCAGCTTATCGACGTACCGATAAGCGACATTATGTCAGGTTGGTGACCGCATATCGCATCTGATGAATCATCGACAGTTCCCCTTGCCGATCACCGCTCGTCCCGCCGTCTTCGGTCAAGCTAACGGCGACAAGTCAGATCGTCAGTACGCTTGGGCGCCTATGGGATTGGGTCAAATCGGAAGATCGGCATGGTGTCGGCTAGTTCTTCGAAGTCGTCTGGCGTGCCGTCGATGATCAAGCCCGCACTTCGGAGAAAGCCAATCCAGCCGGGAACCTCTATCGGCAAGCGCCGCAGCATCGGTCGCTGTTCAGCCTCAGGGAGCTCGGTCATCCGGACCTGCTCAGTGCGCCGTCCGCGGCGCAGCGTCGCCTGGCCTGCGGCCCGCGCATTGGCGATCCAATCTGCACCGGGCAGGCCTGCGACGTACCGCTTGCCGTCGACGACCATCGGCGTCACCGGGGTGGAGCGTGGCTTACCCGACTTGCGCCCACTGACTGTCAGCACCACAGGACCCTTGTTGCCGAAGCCGAAACCGAGCCGGGACAACGCGACTAGGACCTTGTTGCCAGGTTTGATGTACCACGGCAGTTTCATGGCGCCTCCCATTAAAGTTGAAACGAGCCCTCAAGTTAGCTCGCGTCCTCAGCGTACCGGTATCTTGAGGGTCGGCGTCAACTTAGGAGGTATGGGTGACCGAACCACGCGCGCTTCGCGCGGACGCCCGCCGCAACGTCGAGAAGCTGTTGGCGGCGGCACGCGAAGTGTTCTGCGAACACGGCTTGGGCGCACCCCTGGGCGCGGTGGCAGCGAGGGCCGGCGTGAGCATCGGCACGCTGTACAACCGATTCCCCACGCGTGAGGCCCTCATCGATGCGGCCCTGCCAGAGTTGGTCGCATGCGAAATGGCCGCTGTGGCCGACCATGCGCTGGCCGAGCCCACGCCGTGGCGCCGATTCGCTACCTACCTCAAAGGTCTGTGTGCCTCGCAAACTGGTGACCATGCGATAAGCGACGTCATCGCTGGGTCCCCGTACACGTCGGCGGCGCTGAGTGCGGTCTGTAAGGACACTTTCACGCTTGGCGCCCGACTGATCGCCGATGCTCAAGCCGATGGCTCACTTCGCGCCGACGTCACCCTCGACGACATTTTCATCGCCTATTGGCTCAACGCTCGACTGGGCGAACACTCTGGGCCCGACGCGGACGTTGCGTCGCGCCGTCACATCGCCATCCTGCTCGACGGGTTGCGCGCAGATGGCGCCACGCCGCTACCGAGCGCCCCTGCTCACGTCGCCGCGGTGGTGCGCCATCTTCTGCAGACGTAGCCCCCTCCCCGCGCTCAGGTCGTAGCTCGATCCACGGTGAAGAACGCGCTATTGCGATCGGCGGTCACGCTCCCCATTTGGGCTGCCGCCCAAACGCTTCCACCCGTGAAGGAGATGATCTCGCAGCAACTGTGGGCAACTGAAGGAAGATCTCGTCGAGAATCTCGTCGAGCATGAACGCTTCAGTTCGCGCCGTAGGCTCACGGCATGCACAACGTGACTCTGGCCAGCACCACCGCAACGGCTACGCTCACGGTGACGGTGGCGCTGACAGCTGGCGACCTATTCAGCGTTGATCCTCGCCTGCATCGCGGTGGCGATCGACGGCGCCCGTCGACACCGACGACGCCGGGCGATCGCCGCCGCAGCGATGGTTGGGGTGCTGACCCTGGGCGGGCTGGTTATGGCGATTGTCAGCAGCGTCGCATGACCCTCACAACGCGGAGCGTGAACACCGGGAGGTTGGCGGCCTCGGCAGCTCCTCGAACTTGCCACCGACGACCTTGCCCCTTGAGACGCCGAGAGGGCAGTCAGCAGGCATAGAGCGATACCAGATCAAGTCTGGCCGCCAGCGAGCTGGTCAGCAGTCAGCACCTCTCCCCTGTCTCACTCCACCTGAGTCGCCGCTTAGCAGTTCCGGGAATACGCCAGGATCGAATATGGCGGGATACCAGTCAACTACGTCCTGTTCATCTGAGTCTGAAGGCCACCGCGAATCGGACGCGGTGTCTGATGGCCGGTGAGGACGCCGCCGAGGCACGTCACCACCACCGATCCCGCCAAACCGCCATCAGGACTCTTTTGAGTAGTCGACGCTGAGCCAGTGCTCGGGTCGCATCCGGAACAACAGTGACTCAGCATCGGGATGGTCCCTGGCGAACGCCTTCGTGAACGCGTTCCCCCCCTCCTCGCCGAGATAGCGAACGGCGATCGCGGTCATGATGGCGTCGTCGGCTGTCTCGATCGAGGTCAACGGCCCCTCGGCGGTGACGTAGCGGTATGGATACGTCTCATCTTGAGCAGTGATGGAAAAGCGCCCCGCAGCGGTGATGAGGCGAGCTTTGAGCGACCCCGCCAAACTGGAGACGAGAACCTCGCCGCCGGGCTCGTAGGCGTACCAGATCGGCACAGACAGCGGTGCGCGGTCAGGGCGTTCGACGGCAATTACACCAACGTGCAGATCGGCTAGGTAGGTCTCACGTTCCGTGCTGGTCATTTTCGGCATAATCGGACCAACCCAGTGCCCCCCCGGTACGATTCCCAACCTCTGGCGCGGGAGGGGCCCCGCTGAGCTTGAACCTGGCGATCACTGACTCTGTCGCGCTACCACGGCACGGCGGCGGGCGGCGTATCCGGCGCCCCCCAACATCACTGTGCCAACTCCGATGAGCAGCGCCGCATCAGTGGATGCGCATCCGCGTGACGTCACCAACTTTGGGAAGTGCGTAGATGCCGACTCGTATCACCACGACGCCGATGATGATCGCCGCGACGATAATCCGCGTCAGTGATGTTCGATTTTCTGTGTGATCTGGCGGGCGATCTGGATGCCTTGATCGTCGACGTGGTGCATACATGCACTGACATCGACCACCACGTTGTTCTCGGCAGTCAACGCTCGCTGACAGGACCAGCCGCGGGTGCTTTCCTCTTCCACTCGAGTGATGGTGAGAATCCCGTCGTTGTCGGTGGCTTTGCTCAGCGACCAATAGTGCGCGTTGGGATCACCAGCGTCGTGAAGGTCCACGCGCCGATCGTCACATTTGGCCCATTCGGTCACCTGGCTGTCGTAGAACTCGTGGGCGGCCACGCCGTCAGGGAATGCCACCACCGCTTGGTAGGCGATGTGGTCGGGATCATCGCGGCGGTCGAGGAGTCGCTGGCTGCGCACCCCGGTCCATCCGCTGCCTTGGTAGTTGTATCTCTGGGACCCGGCCCAGACCAGGCAGCCGTCAGCCAGCGGCTCGTTTGTGTACATCGAATCACTGGATTCAACGACGCTCATACGGGCACCCACGATGGAGCTGGTTTCGCTGGAATTGAGCAGTAGGCCGATCAGCGCTCGGGTGGGTAGCGGTTCGGGTGCCTGCCCCAGTGTCGGAGCCGCTTCCACTGTCCCGTTCGTGGTCACGGTGCACCCTGTCGTCAGCACGCACAGTGCCAGGACCCCCAGCGACGCGACTATTCCCCCAATCCGCCCCGCATTCATCATCCCCTCCCTCACTTCACAGTTCACGCAACGACGTGATGGCCCCGATCGCGAGTGCCAGCAGCACCAGGTAGATGGTTGTCTCCTTGGCTATCCCGTATCGAACCCGGCACATGATCGCCAAGACGACGCTCACGACGATCCAGCCGAGCCCGACGTACCCGAAACCTTGTCCGACGTGCATGGCGAATGGATCTGCGATAGAGGGCATTTCGAGACGGCCATATTCATTGCGCACCCGCCGGTGACTGTCGGCGAAGCGTTGGCAGAGGTGCGCCATGACTGAAAAGCTGATGCTGATCCACAGTGCGCCGTCAGCGATCCACCACGCAACACGTCGCACCGCCTCGTCCTGCTCGTCCATCACTGAATCCTCGCTATCGCCCACGAGGTACGCGATCGACGGTCTTCTGAAGCAGCGCCTCCCGAGTGCTGCCACCGGATTCGCAAGTCAGGACATCGACACCTACGTTGTAGCGGGCGGCGAGGGCGCGCTGGCAACCCCGATCGGTCCGGTCCTCGGAGTGCAACGAGACAGTGAGTACTCCGACGCCCATGTCGGGCATTCCCGCCCGCCGGTACTCCGTCGTCTCAGTTTGCAAAGTGATCTCTGTATTCGCGCAAGATCATGTCGGGCCTTCCTCCCCAGCGAATCGTGGCCGGCGTCCGCCCTCACAGCCTAGGCGCTTCTGAAGAACCTGCCGCGCACCAGTTTCCAGCGGAGGAGCAACGATGAGATCGGGTTCACCTGGGACTGATCCAACGGCCTGACCTGTGCACTCTCAACTCGCGCTCCCCCGTTGTGATGCGAAAGCCCCCACTCACATGGCAAACGGTACTGACGGCCCGTCCACGATCAGGGCGTGTTTTGACCGCTCGAAGCGGCGCGACTGCCCGGGGATGACCACCAGGGTGGACACTGTGGTGTGGCCGTTTCTGCAACAGTGTTCAAAGTCGAACTTGGCGTCTCCGATGTCGATCACGGTTACTACGCCGATCACACGCTGACCGTGGCCCGTCATCCCAGCGAGACCGACGAACGGATGGTGGTGCGGTTGTTGGCGTTCGGCCTGCGCGCACACCGACTCAGTGACGTCGACGGTGAGCTGGCGTTCGGGGCGGGTCTGTCCACTCCTGGCGTACCGGACTTGCGGCTCGCCGACTACACCGGTCGGATCCTGGAGTGGATCAACGTCGGCCAGCCCGACGAACGCGTGTTGGGCAAGGCGGCCAGCCAGGCCGACCAGGTGCTGCTGTTCCCGTTTGCCGCCGGCGTGGCCACCTGGTGGCGCACCGTCGGCCCCAAAGTGGCGGGGCTGGCGAACCTGTCGGTGGTGCAGATTCCGCACGCACCGGTGCAGCAACTGGCCCAGACTGTCGATCGACGGATCTCGGCGCAGGTGATGGTGATCGAAGGTCAGGTGACGCTGACCGTGGGCGGAGTCGACGTCACCTTCACGCCCGAGCCATTGCAGTGAACGCCTGACCCACCATATTTCGCTGGAATCACCGGTCGCTCGTCTTTCGGCCCAGCAGGTCGCGCTCCAGGAAATCTCGGAAGATTCGCGCGAGATTCTGCGCGGTTGCGTCGGAGCTGTCACCGAGTCGGTTTCCGAGTTGAAAGGCCTCATTGATAACGGCCCGCCGTGGCAGTTCAGCACGGACCTCGTCGCCAAATTCCGTCTGTACTTGTTCCCTGATCGACTGGTCGATGCCGTTTCTACGGTCGAAACCGGACAGAACCACCCCACACCACCTGAGTGGATGGGTTCGTTGGATGCGCTCAACTCTGTCGCGGGCCTCGCGGGCTTTACGGACCGCGTCAAGGGTCGGAGTGATCGGCGCGTACGCAACATCACCCAGATGCATTGCCAAGGCTTCCAGAGACCCAGTGCGGCCGCCGGTGTCGATCAGGACAACCTCATAGCGGTCAAAGATGCCGGCAGCGTCAAAGATGGCCCGCAACAATCCGGTGTCCGGTGCGCCGAAGCCCGCAACACGGCCTAAGGAAGCACCTGCAGGCAGCAAGTCGATGCCGGGCCATCGAGTTTCGATGATCTCCTCATCGATTCGCTTCGCACCTTTGTCGGGATTCCCCCAAAAACTGATATCAGCATCCTCCAGCACTGAACCCAAGCCGGTCGAATGCTGCGACACTCCGAAGTGGTTAGACAGATTTCGCTCTGGGTCTGCGTCGACCAACAACGCGGAGATCCCGGCCCGCGAGGCCTCCCCCGCCAGCATCATCTGCCATAGCGTTTTCGCTGTTCCGCCCTTACCCGAAAGCACCAGCGCCGAAACAGCTACCATTGCGAGCCTCTATGCAATGCCTGACTCACCTCGCTGCATTCCCCCATCCTGTTCGCGCTGTTGCCAGACACCGCGCGTTCTCAGCGTATCTGCCGAGCAGCGGTCACCCGGCACCACGGGAACGGTTTCGCCACCCGAAAGGCCTACTGGTCAGTATGTGGGCTTTACCAGGAGGTCGGTGTCGCATCTACCCCAATGCCAATGCGACGAACCGTTCTGCGATGAGCCGATGGGTAGCGGCGTCCGGGTGCAGATTGTCGGGTAGCGGATGGGTCGCCTCGTCGCGAGGTCCGTACAGGTCGAGACCATCGACACAGGACAGGTGCGGATCCTCGGTCTGGCGCTGCGCCACGATCTCAGTGAGCTGCTCGCGGATGCTCTGGAGGGTGAGCCGCCGTAGCCCCGGGTTCGGAACCTTCGCGTCGGCCGGGTCGCCCAGCGCGATAAAGCGAATCGTTCCTGCCGACAGCGCTTCCTCATCGAAACTTCCCGGCCCTGGGGTGGATTCGTGAATCGGACAGTGCAGTGGACCGATGACCACGATTGGCGTTGTTGGATGTCCGTCACGGATGGTGTCGAGGAACCCGTGCACCGCGGGACCGAACGCGCGTTGGCGCATCAGGTCCGAATTCACCAGGTTGATACCGATCTTCACGCTGATCAGGTCGGCGGGGCGGTCACGAATCGCCCTGGCGACGAACGGATCCAGCATTGCGCTACCCGAAAAGCCCAGATTCACCAGGTCGAAGTTCGCATGAGCGGCCGCCAACGCCGGCCACGTGGTGCTGGGAGTGGCGGCGTTGGATCCCTGGCTGATCGAGCTGCCCTGGTGCACCCAGATGGGTCGGTCAGCCGGAGCGGCTGCGATCGGTGCATCCGTCCGCAAGGCCATCAATTCGACTCGCTCGTAATGCGGCAGCCAGAGCTCGACCGTCTTGTCCTGTGGCGCAAGGCCGTCGAAGCGAAGGGTCGCCGCCTCGCCTTGCTCTATCTCCGTCGCACCCGTTGCCGGGTCGATGCGCACCAGATCACCGCCATACACCGACGCATGCTGAACCCGCCGACCATCGACCAGCAGATCCACGGCACCGTCGGCACGCGGCGGCACGCCGGTCAGCACAACGCGCGAACGCAGCAGATCGAGCTCGACCAGTGTCGCGGTCGTGCGCACCGCGATGCGCACACCCGAGGGCTGCGCTTCGGCGCTCAACAGTTGCGGGTCGTCGCATCGCGCACGTGCGGTGCGCGGCAAGCGGTGTGGAAGTTGGCCGCGGCCAGTATCTTCGAGCTCCGCGAGTCCACGGAACAACTCGATGGTGATGGGGTGCGAGATGATGACGAAGCTCCTCGAGGTCGTGCCCCACGCTACCCGAGGTCCCAACTAGACGCGCCCCATATATGGCTTCGAGCCGCGTTGCGCTACACCCCGCCGCGACGCAGCATCCGCCCCTGTGCAGTCTTGAAGTCAATCTTCTTGCCGCGCAACCAGGTACCCCTCACGACACCGGCGAGTGCACGTCCGTCGTACGGGCTGATGGGGTTCTTGTGGTGCAGCTTGTGCACGTCGACGACCTGCGCGGACTCCGGCTCGAAGATCGCGAAGTCGGCGTCGTAGCCCAGCGCGATCTTGCCCTTGTTGCTCAGCCCGGCGAGCGCGGCGGGTTTGGCCGCCATCCACTCGAGCACCTGCGTGAGCTTGATGCCGCGACGCTTGGCCTCGGTCCAGATCAACGACAGGCCGAGTTGCAGCGACGCGACACCGCCCCAGGCAACACCGAAGTCACCGTTCTCGACGTCCTTCAGGTCGATCGTCGACGGCGAGTGGTCGGAGACGATGCAGTCGATCGTGCCGTCGAGAAGGCCCTGCCACAGCAGTTCCCGATTCGACGCCTCCCGGATCGGCGGGCAGCACTTGAATGCCGTTGCGCCGTTGGGGATCTCCTCGGCAAGCAGCGTCAGGTAGTGCGGGCACGTCTCGACAGAGATCTTGACGCCGTCACGTTTTGCGGTCGCGAGCATTGGCAGTGCGTCTGACGACGACAGGTGCAGAATATGCGCGCGGGCACCGGTCCATCGAGCGCGCTCGATAACCTCGGCGATCGCCACGTTCTCGGCGCCGCGCGGTCGCGACGCGAGAAAGCGCTCGTACCGGTCCCCCTCGGCTGTGGGGGCATGGTCGATGGCGCGGGAGTCCTCGGCGTGCACGATCATCATGGAGTCGAAGTCGGCCAGCACGGCCATGTCCTTCTCCATCTCGTCCGCGTCGAGATGCGGGAACTCGTCGACGCCGGAGTGCAGCAGGAAGCATTTGAAGCCGAACACACCTTCGTCGTGCAGACCCCGCAGATCGTCGGTGTTGCCGGGAATCGCCCCGCCCCAGAAACCGACGTCGATGTGCGTCTTGCCCGATGCCGCCGCACGCTTGGCGTTGAGGGCTTCGACGTTGACCGTCGGCGGAATCGAGTTGAGCGGCATGTCGATCAGCGTGGTCACACCGCCCGCCGCCGCGGCGCGGGTAGCGGAGTCGAATCCCTCCCACTCGGTGCGGCCCGGCTCGTTGACGTGCACGTGCGTATCGACCAGGCCGGGGATCATGACCTGCTCGTCGGTGAGTTCGATGATCTCCGCGCCGGTGAGGCCACTTCCCAGCGGCTCGATCGCGACGACGCGACCGTCGCGGATACCGATCTCGCGGGCGACGATTCCCGCCGTCGTCAGCGTGCGTTCGCCGCGGACCACCAGGTCGAATTCAGGCTGGTTCAGCGTCTCGGGCGCGTCGGCGGTCATCGGCAGCTCTCCATGGCTAGCAGCATAATTCCTCATCGTGGAAATGACACTCCACCCTTCGGGCAACTGTAAGTGTGAGCGTTGACACAGTCAATCGCGCCAAAAGCTTGACAGTGGGTGCCTGGATGCGACTTACTTACTAAATTCGTGGAATATTACTTCCACATAATGGAATACATGCGCCGGCGTCGAGCGTCGTCGCACTGACCGTGACAGGCTTATCCATGACCACAGAGTCCACCGGGCTCATCGGCGACTCCAGTCGTACCGATGCAACCCCGTTCGCCGACGTGAGCCCGTTGTTGTACAACGCCGATCTCGCTCCCACCAAGCGCGAAGGCCGACGGTGGGGCGCGTACAACATCTTCACGTTGTGGGCGAACGACGTACACAGCCTGGGGAACTATTCGTTCGCCATCGGTTTGTTCGCGCTCGGCCTCGGTGGGTGGCAGATCCTGCTGGTGCTCGGACTCGGCGGCGCCTTCCTCTTCCTGCTGCTCAGCCTGTCCGGGTTCATGGGGGAAAAGACCGGCGTCCCGTTCCCGGTGATGAGCCGCATCTCGTTCGGCACCCGTGGCGCGCAGATCCCCGCCGTCGTCCGTGGGGCGGTCGCGATCGCATGGTTCGGCATCCAGACCTACCTGGCATCTGTGGTGCTGCGCATCTTGATCGTCGCGCTCGCACCATCGGCGCAGACCCTCGACTCGAACCGCTTCCTGGGGCTGTCGACGCTCGGCTGGATCTCGTTCCTCGGGTTGTGGGTGATCCAGGTGATCATCGTCAGCTACGGCATGGAGATGATCCGCAAGTACGAGGCGGTCGCGGGCCCAGTCATTCTGATCACGATGGTCGCGCTCGCGGTCTGGATGCTCAGCAGCGCCGACTGGTCCATCGCGTGGACCACGCCCGACTCGCTGACCGGCCTCGACATGTGGCTGAAGATCGTCGGCGGCGCCAGCTTGTGGGTCGCGATCTACGGCACGTTCGTCCTCAACTTCTGCGACTTTACCCGTAACGCGACGTCGAAGCGGGCCATCGTGAAGGGCAACTTCTGGGGCATACCGCTCAACATGCTGGTGTTCGGCAGCATCGTCATCACGCTGGCGGGCGCCCAGTTCCGCATCGACGGACGCATCATCGAATCACCCGCCGACATCGTCAAGGAAGTGCCGAACACCCTGCTGCTGGTGCTCGCGGGACTCGCGCTGCTGATCCTGACCATCGCGGTGAACCTGATGGCGAACTTCGTCGCCCCGATCTATGCGCTCAACAATCTCTTCCCGAAGCACCTCAATTTCCGTCGCGCAGCACTCATCTCGGCTGTCATCGGCCTGGTGATCCTGCCGTGGAACCTGTACAACTCCCCTGCCGTCATCAACTACTTCCTCGGCGGCCTCGGCGCCATTCTCGGGCCGCTGTTCGGCATCATCATGGCCGACTACTGGATGGTGCGCCGTTCCAAGATCAACGTTCCCGCCCTGTTCTCGACCGATGCACAGGGTGAATACCACTACGCGAAGGGCATCAACGTGCGTGCCGTGGTTGCCCTCGTCATCACGGCGGTCATGGCACTCCTGCTCGCGTTCGTTCCGGCGTTCCGGGTTGTCTCGGAGTTCTCCTGGTTCATCGGCGCGGGACTCGGCGCGATTGTGTACCTGGCGGTCGCAGACCGTCGAGGACCATTCCACGATGTCTCCGGCGAAGCCATCGCCGTGGCGAGCACGCACTAGACAGGAACCGCCATGAGAATCCTCGTAGCCAACGTCAACACGACGGTCTCGATGACCGATGCGATCGCCGAGTCGGCGCGCGGTGTCGCGTCGCCGGGTACCGAGATCATCGGCATCACCCCGCGTTTCGGTGCCGACTCGTGCGAAGGAAACTTCGAGAGCTACCTAGCGGCCATCGCGGTCATGGATGCGATCACGTCGTACCCCGAGCCGTTCGACGCGGTGATTCAGGCCGGCTACGGCGAGCACGGTCGGGAAGGTCTGCAGGAGTTGCTCGACGTCCCGGTGGTCGACATCACCGAGGCGGCCGCGTCGACAGCGATGTATCTGGGGCACAAGTACTCGGTCGTCACCACGCTCGACCGCACCGTCCCGCTGATCGAAGACCGTCTCAAGCTCGCGGGACTGGACGCGCGATGCGCGTCGGTGCGGGCGTCAGGCCTCGGTGTGCTGGAGCTCGAATCGGATCCGGATCGGGCGGTCGAGGCGATCGTCCGCCAGTCGCGCGAGGCCGTCGAGAACGATCACGCCGAAGTGATCTGTCTCGGCTGCGGCGGGATGGCCGAGCTCGAAGCAAAAGTGAGGGCAGCAACCGGCGTCCCCATCGTCGACGGAGTCCGCTCGGCAGTCACCATCGCCGAAGGGCTGGTTCGGATGGGTCTGTCCACGTCGAAGGTGCGGACCTACGCAACTCCCCGCGAGAAGAAGGTCATCGGCTGGCCATTCCAGTTGTAGGCCAACGACATACATAGAGACCGGGCGCCCCATGTCGGCGCCCGGTCTCGTTGTCTCAGAGCATGATCTGGCGGTTGACGTCCTTGTACAGCAGGTAGCGGAAGTTCGACGGCCCGCCCGCGTAGCAGGCCTGCGGGCAGAAGGCGCGCAGCGAGAGGAAGTCGCCTTCCTGAACTTCGACCCAGTCTCCGTTGAGGTGATAGACGGCCTTGCCTTCGAGCATCAGCAGACCGTGTTCCATCACGTGGGTCTCGGCGAACGGAATGGTCGCGCCCGGCTCAAAGGTGACGACATTGACGTGCATGTCGTATGCGAGGTCCTGCGGGTCGAGCATGCGTGTCGTGCGCCATTTGCCGTCGGTCCCCGGCATGGCCGACGGTTCGATGTCCTGCTCGTTGCCGAACTTCACCGACGGCGTGTGCCCCTCGATGGCCTCATACCGCTTACGGATCCACACGAACGTCGCGTCGGCGTCGCCGTTGTTGTGGGCCGACCAGTCGGTGCCCGCCGGAAGGTACGCGAAGCCGCCTTCGGTGAGTGTCTGCGTCTGGCCCGCCGCGTCGACAGTGAGGGCACCGGACGTGACGAACAGAAAGCTCTGCACCTCGGGTTGCGGCTCGGGTCGCTGCGCCCCGCCGCCCGGCTTGACCTCGACGATCGCCTGGTAATACGTCGTCGCACCACCGGCGACCGGACGGTTGATGATCCACGCGCGCGTATCGGTCCACTCCGGGAACACCGAGGTGACGATGTCCGAGAGGACGCCGCGCGGAATCACCGTGTAGGCCTCGGTGACGATGGCGCGATCGGTCAGCAGATCGGTCTGCGGGGGCAGGCCGCCGCGGGGCGTGTAGTACGACGCTTCTGTCACTGGGCGGGTCACTGATTGCTCCTGGTTGTGCGGCCGAGCGCGATGCCGCGCACGGAGGACATGGAGAGATCGGTGGCTGTCTCGATCTCATCGACGGTGAGGGCGCCGCACACGCTGCCACGATGGATCACGTTGGCGAGCGCGCGGGCGGTGGCCGGCTCGTCCATTACGGTCGAGTCGAGCCGGTGGACATAGTTGCGCAGGCGGATCGCGGCCGGCGCGAAGGCGCCGCGGTAGAACGCGTACGTCGCCAGGTATCGGGTGACGAGTTGGGCGGGGTGCATATCCCAGCCCTGGTAGATACCGCGTTCCAGGTGGCGCCGGACGAGGCGGGCGTGCAGCTTCCACGCCATGGCGACGTTGTCGGGCTCGCCGACCGGGAGGATGTTGGTCGAGCCGTCGGACATGTGCACGCCGGTGCCTGCGACGGCGAGTTGCATGACGTTCTTGGCGTGGTCTGCGGCCGGGTGCTCCATCGACTGGTAGGCGGCGGCGATCCCGAGCGACGCCGAGTAGTCGTAGGTCCCGTAGTGCAGCGAGCTGACGCGGCCCGCACCGGCGTGGATGAACTGGGCAACGGGTGCGCGGCCATCGGCACCGAGGATCGCCTGCGGCGTCTCGACCTGTACTTCGAAGCGGATGCGGCCGGCCGGGAGGTCGTTCGCAACCTCGAGCGCACTTGCCACCTCGGCCATCGCTTCGACCTGGTCGACGGACGTCACCTTGGGCAGGGTCAGGGTCAGGCCGTCCGGGAGGCCGCCGGATTCGACGAGTCCGCTGACGAACATGTCGAGCGTGCGCAGCCCGCGTGCACGGGTTCCGGCTTCGAAGCACTTGAAGCGGGTGCCGACGAACGGCGTCGAGGTGCCCGCGTCGAGCGCGACGCGCAGTGCTGCGATCGCCGCTTCGACGTCGGCGTCCTCGGTCGCGTCGTCGAAGGTGCCGTAGCCGTCCTCGAAGTCGATGCGGAGGTCTTCGATCGGCTCGGTGGTCAGCTTGTTCTCGACTAGGGAGGCGAGAGTCTCGGGTTCACAGTCGGTTCCGGTACTCGCACCGACGAGTGAGGCCACTGCGTCCAGCCCGCCCGCGTCCTTCGCGGCTGCGAGGGCGGTGGCTCCCCAGTCGGCGGGCATCGTCGCGGTATACCGATTGCCTGGGATGTAGACCGTGTGGATCGGCTGCCGACGGCCGTCGTCGCCCGGGTATCGGTTCACCAGTTGCGCGTCAGCGGCCGAGAGGCGGCGGTCGACGTCAGCGAGCACCGCATCGTCGAGGCGTCGTGTCACAGATGTGCCTCCCCTGTCTGAAAGTTCTCCTATGGATAGAATTCCACATTGTGGAGTTTAACGCGAGTGTAATGGGCACACGATCTGCGTTTCCTCATCGAAACACTTATTCCATATTGCGGAAGTGATCTTGCGCATGTTGGATGGAACGACAGTCGTCGGTCGGGAGTGGAATATATGGCGGAGAAGACAGGCGGCGTGCAGTCGGTAGAGCGCGCGTTCGAGTTGATGGAGTTGATCGGGCGTGCCGGCGGCGAGTGCTCGCTGACGGAGTTGTCGGCGGAGTCGCCGTTGCCGCCACCGACAATTCACCGCTTCCTGCGCACACTGGTCGGAATCGGCTATGTGCGCCAACTTCCCAATCGGCGCTACGCCCTAGGACCGAGATTGATTCGGCTGGGCGAAGTTGCGAACCGTCAGTTGGGTGCCGTCGCCGCTCCCGTGCTGCAGTCGCTGGTCGATGAACTCTCAGAGACGGCGAGTCTCGCGGTGCTCGACGGTGACATGGTGATCTACACCGGGCAGGTTCTGCCGTCGAAACTGACGCGGACGAACAGTGAGGTCGGCCAGCGGGTCGGTCTGCACACGTCCGGTGTGGGCAAGGCCGTTCTGGGCGAGTTGGACGATGCGCGCATTCTGAAACTGGTCACACAGTCCGGACTTCCCGCACCGACCGAGAACAGTGCGTCCACCCTTTCTGCGGTGTTCGCGAACGTTGAGCGCGTGCGCATCGACGGCTATGCGATCGACGATGAGGAGTTCGAGATCGGCGTTCGCGCCGTCGCGATGGCAGTGCCCGGTGCTCCGACTCCAATGGCCATCGGCATCTCCGGACCGTCGGCTCATGTCAATGAGGAATTGATCGCTCGAGCCGTTCCCGCACTGAAGAAGGCGACGGGCGTGATCTCAGAAGCCCTGATCGGGGCTAAGGAGCAGTAGCCCTCAGCCTTCCGCGATCTGCACCCGAGCAATACTAGAACGTGTTCTAATCCGGTGTATGTCCAGTTCAGCGGCAGGCCATGTTGACCCCGCCTTCGCGGAAGTGCAGGCGGTCTTCGAAGCGGGTTTAGCCGACGGCGACGACCTCGGCGCCGCGGTGGCCGTCTTCGTCGACGGTCGTGCGGTGGTCGACCTATGGGGAGGGATCGCCGACAGACAAACCGGACGTCCATGGACGCGCGACACCGCATGCCCGACCTTTTCCTGCACCAAGGGTGTGACGGCGACCGCCGTCCTCATGGTCGCCCAGCAATATGGCCACGGTGTCGACGAACCCGTGAGCGCGTGGTGGCCGGAATTCGCACAGCACGGCAAGCACGAGATCACGCTGACCGACCTGATGGCCCACCGGGCCGGGTTGCCCGTCTTGGAGCGCCCGGTTTCGGTGGCACAAGCCGCGGATCCCGCGGCGATGGCCGACCTGCTGGCGGCCCAATGCCCGCTCTGGCAGCCTGGGACCGAACATGGTTATCACGCTTTGACTTTCGGCTGGCTGGTCGGTGAATTCGTGCGGCGCCACAGCGACATGACGGTCGGCGAGTTCACCCGGCGCCACTTGGGTGACGGGCTGTTCATCGGCGCATCCGGTGCGGCGGTGCGCGACGTTGCCCGGGTCAGTTCGCCGCCGCCCGAACAGCGTGCCTGGAGCACCGAGAACGCGCCGCCGATACCGGACGACACCGTCGCCGAGATGGTGACCGCGATGTCCGACCCAGAATCGCTGTTTATCAGGGCATCATCGAATCCCGTTGCATCCTATAACGATCCAGAAGTATTGGCGGCGGGCTGGCCCGCGTCTGGGCTCGTCACCACCGCTCGTGATCTGGCCAGATTCTATGGCGACCTGACCAGCGGAACCCTCGTCGCCCCGGGCCCTCTGTGCGAAGCCACGACAGAACGCGTACGCGGCAACGACCGGGTACTGCGCTTGGAAAGTGCATTCGGCCTCGGTTACATGCTGCCGTCGCAGAACTTCGTGGTGCCCGAACCTGCACAACGGACTGCGTTCGGCCACCCGGGGGCCGGTGGCTCGGTGGGACTGGCCGATCTCGAACACAAGGTCGCCTTCGCCTTCGTGCCCAATCTGCGCCGCGACTGGCTGGCCGGCGATCGCCGTGCCTATCGGCTCATCGCCGCGGTGTACAACGCGCTGTGACGGCACCCGAGAAAGACCGGGCGTTTCCTTGAAGCACTCCCTGCCTTCCTGAAGGGTTGAGGCTATGAATCGCAATGTGCTCATTCGCGTCTTTGCCGCCCTCCGATTCACTACCGGCATCGCCGCCTGGTTGGCTCCGAACACCACGGGTCGACTCATCGGACTCAGCGCAGGCCGCGACCAGCCACTCACTACTCAACTTTTCGGCTCGCGTGAGCTGACGTTGGCAGTCGCGATCACCGATAGCGCTTCCCCACGACTGCAGACTCGGGCGCTACAGCTGGGACTGCTCACCGACCTCATGGACGTCATCGCTGCCGCGCGTGGGATCCGAGCCCGAACCCTTTCGCCTACCGGTGCAATCGTCGCGGGAGGCGGCGCCGCACTTTTCGCAGGCCTAGGAGTCGCGGCGCTCACTAGTCGAGAGCAATCCGCCGTGCGTTCTGCGTAGGCCTCGCCGCGCGCCGTCGCACCTCCCGGTGGCAGGCCGCCACGCCCGCATCGCGAACGGTCGTTATGACACGACCGATCGGGTTTCAGCGCTGCAACCGCCGGACGTCGAGCGCGGTCTCGGTTACCGCGGCGGCGTCTCGTCGTTCGACGAAATACGCTCCTGCGTTGTCATTTTCGGCGACGGCTTCCACGAACTGGGTGCCGCGGTAGACAACGCCGGCACCGTCATCGGTGGCGAACGCTGATGGAAGAACTGCGGTGCCCACCAACTCATGTAGTAGCGGCCGGCGCTGAGCCTCGGAATCGTAGTGCACGCCGTTGGCGTAGGGCAGGAACCCTAGACCGTTGGTAATGGGCTGTAGTTGCGGGCCGAACGAATCGGTGGTGCCGCCAGCATGCCAGCAGATGGAGCCGGCCGAAATGCCGGTCAGCACCACCCCGGCCCGCCACGCTGTGCGTAGGGCTTCATCCACTCCGTGCAGCCGCCACATCGCCAGCAGTCCCGCGACGCTGCCGCCGAACACCCACACCACATCCTGCTCCAGCAGATGCGCGGTGACATCGTCGACGGTCGGCATCGGGAACAACGCCACGTGCGATGGGACGAAGCCACGAACCTGCGCTGCCTCGGTGAGATAGTGCAGGACCGCTTTGTCGTCACCCATTGCCGTCGCCAACATGCAGACGCGCGGAGGTCGTCCGGTGACACCGGAAAGTTCGACCGCGTAATCGGTCAAGGCGGTGAACCCGAGACGCGTGCGCCGCCCCGGTCCTATTCCGCCACTGGTCGCCAGAATGGTGGGTGCATCCGCAGGCATGGCTGGGACGGTAGGTGAACCGCCCGCTGGAGAGCAATCCAGTTTCGGAGGAGGACGAGGTCATGCACCACGCGGAATAAACCCGCGCCCCGGTGAACTTGGCTCAGGAGTCGCCCCTTCCCCGACTCAGGAGCATCCACATGACCCGTCCCGTTCGCGTCGCCGTGCAGATCCAGCCCGGCGGCGCCTCCGACTACCGCACGTGGCGCGACGCCGTCCTGGCCGCCGACGACCTCGGCGTCGACGTGATCTTCGGTTATGACCACTTCCACCGTCCGGCGATGAAGGCCCTCGTCGACGGCAAGCCCGTCCTGTTCGACGAGCAGCCCGACGTCGCCAACTTCGAGGGCTGGACCGCGCTCGCGTCGTGGGGTGAAATCACCTCGCACGCCGAGATCGGGCTCCTCGTCACCGGCGTCGGCTACCGCAACGCCGACCTGCTCGCCGACATGGCGCGCACCGTCGACCACATCAGTGGCGGCCGGCTCATCCTGGGCCTCGGCGCTGGGTGGTATGAAAAGGACTACACCACTTACGGTTACGATTTCGGCACCTTCGGCTCCCGCTTCGACCTGTTCGACGAGAGCCTGATCCGCATCGAGAACCGGCTCGCCGCACTGATTCCGCCGCCCGTGCGCAAGGTGCCCATCCTCATCGGCGGGACGGGGCCCAAGCGTTCGCTGCCCGCCGTCGCCCGGCACGCCGACATCTGGCACGCGTTCCAGGACCTCGACGCGTTCCGGAAGTCCAGCGACCGCGTCGACGAGTTGGCGGCGACGTTCGGCCGCAACGGCGCTGATATCGAACGCTCCACGCTGTGGCAAGACGCCGACAGTGCCGATGCCTTCCGAGAAGCCGGCGTCACGCTGTTCCAGACCGAGCTCACCTCCGACAACGGATACGACCTCGCGTCTCTGAAGCAGGTGATCACCTGGCGGGACAACGGGTGATCAGAACCCTCGACATCTACTACGGAGCGTCGTAGCTTGAGGAGATGAAGGTCGGGGTCATCGGCGGCGGTTTTGCAGGACTGGCGGCGGCGATCGCATTTCGGCAAGTCGGTCACGACGTCAGTGTTTTCGAGAGGTCTTCTGGAGCGTCCCTCGCTGGGGGTGCTATCTCCCTGGCTTCGAATGCGCTCACGTGTTTGTCGATCCTCGGCGTTCGTGCGCATGTCGCGACAGAGCCGTGGTCACACACACCCGCCACGGTCCGCACGTCAGACGGCGATGTTCTCATCCGACGAACGCTTGCGCAGCTCACCGGTGGAGACCAGTACGCGACGGTCCCGCGTGGCCAGCTGCTCGCCTGGCTGACTGAGCGGCTCCCTCCCGATTGTCTGCACTACTCCAGCACCGTTGTCGACGTCCGCACGGACGGTGTCGTCGCCGTCAACGGGACAGAACGCCGTTTCGATCTGATCATCGGCGCGGATGGAACACGGGGCATCGTCAGAAAAACACTGTGGTCGGACGCGCCAGCACCGCGCTCCACCGGCATCACCGGGTGGGCCTGGATCGTCGACCGACGCCTCGACACCGGATTCGGGCCAATTTGGGGGCGCACCACAGATTTTGGGATCTTGCCCCTCGCCGATGGCCGTACCTACATCTACGGCGGAACCCAAGACCACGGAGCTGAACTACACGCCTACTGTCACTGGCCGGCCCCACTTCCGACGCTCATCGATGCCGGCGACCCCCACCACATGGCCACTCCGGAAATTTTCGAAGCCCGACCACCCCGCCAGCTCGTGCGCGGCAACGTCGCATTGATCGGCGACGCCGCCCACACGATGCGTCCCACGTTCGGTCAGGGTGCAGCGCTGGCGATGGAAGACGCCATCACTCTTGCCAACCGTGGCCCCGTCGGTCTGGCCAAACGCCGGTCACGCATGCTGGCGCTGTACACCGCATCAAAGGCCGGATCGTATTTCGCGGCGCCCCGCCTTCGCAGTGCGGAAAGGGCCCGCAATCTGACTTTGAGGCTCACGCCTGGTCCCCTCTTCGGTGTCATCGCGGGGGCGGTCAGCCACTGGCGACCCCCCGCCGGCATCTCCGGGTATGACACCCAAGGCGGATACGCATGATGTCACCAGTTTCGGCACGATCACCCGCGGCCCAACTCTTACCCGATCACGCCGGCGATTAGGAACGATGGCGGAATGAGCCCAATCGTCGAATTCGACTTCATCATCGTGGGAGCAGGCAGTGCAGGCTGCCTGCTCGCCAATCGACTCAGCGCCAACCCCGACCATCGTGTGCTCTTGATCGAGGCCGGTGGCAAGGACAACTGGTTCTGGATCAAGGTGCCGGTGGGCTACCTCTACACAATCGCGAATCCCCGCACCGACTGGTGCTTCACGACCGAACCCGACCCAGGTCTGGCCGGCCGCAGCATTCACTACGCGCGGGGCCGCGTGATCGGCGGCTGCTCATCCATCAACGCGATGATCCACATGCGCGGACAGGCAAGCGATTACGACCTGTGGGCACAGGCCACGGGTGACGACCGATGGCGTTGGGGTGGCCCGGATGGTGCCGGCGAAACTCTGGCGATCTACAAGCAGTTGGAAGACTACTTCGGCGGGGCCGACGAGTGGCACGGCACCGGCGGTGAGATCCGCGTCGAGCAGCCGCGGGTGCGCTGGAAGATCTTGGACGCCTGGCAGGCGGCCGCCGCCCAGGTGGGCATCGCCCCGATCGACGAGTTCAACCGGGGCGACAACTCCGGTAGTGCGTACTTTCACGTCAACCAACGACGCGGCCGCCGCTGGTCGATGGCCGATGCCTTCCTGCATCCTGTCGCCCACCGACCCAATCTCACCGTCTACACCCAGGCCCAGGCCTTGCGGCTGCTGATGGACGACCAGGTCCCGCAAGATCAGCGCCGCGGCGCCTGGACCACAGCCCAGCACCGCGTCACGGGTCTGCGTCTGCACAAAGACGGCCAGATCGTCGACGTCCGTGCCCGCCGGGAGGTGATCCTGAGCGCTGGATCGATTGGTTCGCCGCAGCTCATGCAGGTTTCGGGCCTCGGCCCGGCCGGGCTGCTCGCCCAGCACCACGTGCCGGTGGCGGTCGACCTGCCGGGAGTGGGTGAAAACCTCCAGGACCACCTGCAACTGCGAACGGTCTACCGCATCCAGGGTGCGAGAACCGTCAACACCCTGTACCGGAATTGGATCACCCGTGGCGGCATGGGAATTCAGTACCTGACGCTGCGCTCAGGACCGATGACCATGCCGCCCTCCACGCTGGGCGCTTTCGCCAAAAGCGACCCCGCGCTGGCCAGTCCCGATATGGAGTGGCACGTGCAGCCGTTGTCGTTGCCCAAGTTCGGTGACCCCCTGCACGCCTTCGGAGCCATCACCCCCTCGGTCTGCAATCTGCGTCCCAGCTCGCGTGGTCATGTGCGCATTGCCGACGCAGATCCGCTGACCTACCCGAAGATCTCCTGCAATTACCTGTCCACCGACGCCGATCGTGAAATCGCCGTGCGCGGACTCCGGATGACCCGGCAGATCATGGCGGCGCCTGCCCTGGCCGGCTACCACCCAGCAGAGTTGCTGCCCGGTCCGCAACTGGTGAGTGACGACGACCTCCAGAGAGCGGCCGGCGAGCTCGGCACCACGATTTTTCACCCGGTGGGCACGTGCGCGATGGGAGCCTTTGACGCACAAGGCCTTCCACGGTCGTCTGCCACGGTGCTCGACACCGACTGCCGCGTGTACCGCGTCGCCGGCCTTCGAGTGGTCGATGCGTCGGCGATGCCCACCATCACTTCCGGGAACACCAACGCGCCGGTCATGCTGATCGCCGAGCGCGCTGCCCGGGCGATCCTGGGATAGCGGGAGTCAAGGCAATGCGCTATGCCGCCATGCAAACCTCACTTTCCACCGCCCGCTTGAACCTGAAGCTGCGCGACGAGCACGACGCCGAATGGAATCACGAATTACTCGGAGAACATGAAGGCGGAGTCGCCGAGTCATTGCAGAGTGTCCGCGATCGGATGGCCGCGCAACGGATCATGGCCCAACAGAACGGCATTGGGCTGCTCACGATTCGCCGACGGGCAGATGATGAACCGCTGGGCTACTGCGGACTCATCATCGGCCGCTGCAGTCTCGATGAGCCTGAGATCGCCTTCGAGTTGTTCGAACGCTTCCACAATCAGGGCTACGGGACCGAGGCTGCCCGCGCGGTGCTGGACGCGGGGTTCGCCACAGGTCGCCACCGGATCTGGTCGACCGTCGGCGGTTGGAACAAGCCCTCGCTGCGGGTCTTGGAGAAGGTGGGGTTTGAACGGCACCACGAAACCATCGACGATCGCGGCCGCCCACTGATCTATCTCACGCAACAGGCGCCCAGCCGCTGAGAACGCCGGCGTCCGGTACGTATCGGTACTGGCATGCCCACACATGTGGGTAGCGTCGGTGTGAGCAGTCGACTTGGAGGTGACCAGAACAGGAAGGACGTGAGCAAATGGGCTCTCACGACAGAGTTCGCGTCCGTGGCGCGCGCGAGCACAATCTTCGAGACGTTGATGTGGAAGTCCCGCGCGACGCACTCGTTGCATTCACCGGTGTGTCCGGCTCGGGTAAATCCTCCCTGACCTTCGGCACACTGTTCGCCGAGTCCCAGCGGCGGTACCTGGAATCCGTTGCGCCCTATGCGCGTCGCCTCATCGACCAGGTGGGCGTTCCGGATGTCGACTCGATTGAAGGGATGCCGCCCGCGGTCGCACTGCGTCAGCAGCGAGGTGCGACCAGTACCCGGTCGTCGGTCGGCAGCGTGACGACACTGTCCAGCCTGATCCGCATGCTGTACTCGCGTGCGGGTAACTATCCGGCGAAGCAGCCGATGCTCTACGCAGAAGACTTCTCCCCCAACACGCCGCAGGGCGCCTGCCCCACCTGTCATGGCATGGGTCGCGTTTACGAGGTGACCGAAGCACTGATGGTGCCGGACCCGACGCTGACGATCCGTGACCGCGCAATCGCCTCGTGGCCACCCGCGTGGTACGGACAGAACCTGCGGGACATCCTGGTCTCGCTCGGTTACGACGTCGGCGTCCCCTGGGAAAAGCTGCCGCGCAAAGACCGGGAGTGGATCCTGTTCACCGAAGATCGCCCAACGGTACCGGTGTACGCCGGGCTCACCCCGGCGCAAACCCGCCGTGCCATCAAGGACGACTGGGAGCCCAGCTACCAAGGCACCTTCATCGGTGCTCGCCGGTACGTGCTGGATACTTTCGCCACCACCAAGAGCGCCGGCGTCAAGAAGCGCGTCTCGCAGTTCGTCGGAAGTGGACCATGCCCAACGTGCCACGGCAAGCGGTTGAAACCTGAGGCGCTCTCGGTGACATTCGAGGGTCTCGACATCGCCGCGCTGTCACGGCTCACGTTGGACCAACTCGCTGCGCTCTGCAGCACTGTGCTCGGCCCGGACTGGGCGCCCGAGGTGTCCCGCGAGGTACTCGACAAGAAGACACGTAGGTCAGCGGTCAAGGCCCGGGTGGAGGCTGGAGGCTCCGCTCATACCGCGGCGCCAGATGTTCGGCTGACACCCAACATGTCAGCCGAGAAACGCGCCGCCGCACAGCGGTTGGTGGCCGATCTGCAGGAGCGACTGCAACCGCTGATCAATTTGGGGCTGGGATATTTATCTCTCGCGCGCAGCACACCAACGCTCTCGGGCGGAGAGCTGCAGCGCGTCCGGCTCGCGACACAGCTGTCGTCTCAGCTGTTCGGGGTCGTTTATGTCTTGGATGAACCATCGGCCGGTCTGCATCCTCGCGACCGCGACGCGTTGCGCGACATCTTGCAGGGACTCAAGAGCAGCGGCAACAGCGTCTTCGTGGTCGAGCACTCACTCGATGTCATCGCCGCCGCAGACTGGCTGGTCGATATCGGGCCAGGTGCAGGCGTGGACGGCGGTCAGATCCTCTACAGCGGGCCGCCGGCCGGTCTGGCCGAGGTCACTGAATCCGTCACCCGCCGTTACTTGTTCGGTCAGGGCGCACAGACCAATCCACGCACCCCACGGGATCGGAGCGACCGGCTGGAGCTCGCCAACGTGCGGCGCAACAACCTGCACGATATTTCTGTGTCGATCCCCCTACGATGCCTCACTGCAGTTACGGGGGTCTCCGGATCGGGCAAGTCAAGCCTCGTCGCACACGCGCTCGCCGAAATCGTCGGCGATCACCTGGGCCGCCCCGTCCGCTTCGACGACTTGGGCGACGACGACCTGCTTGCCGAGGCCGCGCCTCCCGCCTCGGGCGAGGTGGTCGGCGACCCCCACGGCATACGCAGAGTCGTGTGCATCGACCAGAAACCGATCGGCCGCACGCCGCGATCCAATGTCGCCACCTACACAGGAGTGTTCGACCACATCCGGCGAAGGTTCGCCGAGACTCCGGAAGCACAGGCTCGGGGCTACAAGCCCGGGCGATTCTCCTTCAACGTCGCCGGCGGACGCTGCCCCACCTGCGAAGGCGAGGGGTGGGTGATGGTCGAACTGCTTTTCCTCCCAAGTGTTTACAGCCCGTGCCCGGATTGCCATGGAACCCGATACAACGCAGAGACTCTCGAAATCCGGTGGCACGGACACAACATCTCCGAGGTGCTCGAGCTCAGCATTTCGTCGGCCCGAGGGTTTTTCGACGGCGAGGCGGACATACTTCGAGCTATCGAGGCACTGTGCGACGTCGGTCTCGGCTATCTACGACTCGGGCATCCAGCCACCGAACTGTCAGGGGGCGAGGCGCAACGCGTCAAGCTCGCCGGTGAACTGCAGCGCGCGCACCGCGGCGACACCCTCTATCTGCTCGACGAGCCCACCGCGGGGCTCCACCCCGCCGACACCGACCGGCTGCTCGCGCACCTGCACCGGCTCGTCGATGCGGGCAACACCGTGGTTGCCGCCGAACTGGATATGCGGGTCGTCGCACAGGCTGACTACGTCGTCGACATGGGTCCCGGCGCCGGCGCTGACGGAGGCCGGATCGTCGCCACGGGCACACCTGCGGAGATTGCGGAGTGCCCGGACAGCGCGACTGCGCCCTACCTGGCCGCTGCGCTCACGCCCTGACCAATCCGCGGGAGTCTGAGTTCGTACGCCATCGCCCCCAAGACTTGAGCACGATCTCGTGATTTGTCGCGATGAATTCTGTCTCCCGGTGCAGTCTGATCTTCATGGGCAGACTCATCTATGGCTTCAACGTGTCGATGGACGGATACATCGCCGACGCACAAGGCAACATCGACTGGTCCGAGCCGAGCGACGAATTGCACCAGTACTGGAACGACTTCGAGCGGGAGACCGCCGTGTCGATCTACGGGCGGCGGCTCTACGAACTGATGTCCGCATACTGGCCGACTGCCGACGAAGCCCCGGACGCCACGCCTTTGATCGTTGACTTCGCCCGCGTCTGGCGCGACATGCCCAAGGTCGTGTTCTCCAGCACTCTGGAGTCCGTCGACTGGAACTCCCGTCTGGAACGCGGTGACCCGGTCGAGGTGATGACGAAGCTGAAAGCCGAGACCGAAGGCCAGATGGAGGTGGCCGGCGCGACACTCGCCGCACCGATCGTGCAGGCCGGACTGGTGGACGAATACCGGATCGTGATCGCGCCCACCGTCGTGGGCGGCGGTACACCGTTCTTCCCGACGCTGCCGTCATGGATCTCGCTGCGACTGTTGGAGAACCGTACCTTCCCAGGCGGCACGGTCCTGTTGCGCTACGAGGCGAAACACGACTGATCGCGTCGTCGCGTTACTCCGCGTTCTGCCCGAGTAGCGAGAAGAACGCGTACGACGGGTCATCGGGCCCCGGACTACCGATTGAAGTCGCGCGCGTCGTCGGATGGCTCATGTCGACTGTCGACGGGTTGTGCACGTGCGCCCAGTCGGTCACGATCTGCCGCGCGGCGAATTTCCATGCGCCATCGCGCTTTTCATACTCGTCCAGGTACCGTCCACCGATTACGAGCTCGGTTTCGCCGTCGCCCGAGGCGAACGTGTGCGTGGCGATACTGTAGATCTCCCCCTCCGCGCGGTTGCCGTTGATCGCGAAGTTCGTCGTGGTGATGTGGTGTTGCATCGACCGGAGATACGGACGGGTGTCGACGAGCGTGCGCAGGAAATCATCGACGGACCCCGAGGAGAAGGCGCCGTGGTCATCGTCCGCGTTCTGGTGGTACAGGCTCCGGAGCGCGACGATGTCCCCGCGATCGACCGCCCGGCAGTACCCGTGTACCAGCTTGCGCAGTGCGAATTCGTCGAGCATCTCCTGCACGAGCGGATCTGGTGTGACGGACGACATCCTGCCAACCTAGACGACCAACCGGGCCCGCCCCCTCAACAGCGCGCGACGCGAAGGTCGGCCGGCTACAGCCCGGATGGTACGACCTTGTCGTTGACCGTCACCTTGACTTCACCGGACCTCGCGTCGTACTCGACCTTGCCGTGCTCGAACGTCGATACCAGCAGCTCGCCGTCGGCGGTCTCGTCACTGGTAGGGACACCCAGCGGGCCTGCCGAGCCGTTGTCGCCGGTGACCGCCGGCACTCCGGCGGGGTCGCGTGGGACGTTCCAGGCTTCCCGGATCTTGCCCGAGGTGATGTACGCAGGTGTGCCGGCCTCGTCATTCTTGGCGACGATCACCCCGCCCTGGAACTGCTGGAACACCACGCCGCTGTCCCGTGTGCCCGCGTTACGGTCACCTGTCAGCGGCTTGCCGAGGAGTTCCTTCTGTTCATCGGTGGCCGACGCGTATTTGGCAGCGATCGGGCCGGTCAGCGTCACCTCGACGTCCCTCTCGCCGATGAGCTTCACCGGTGCGGTCTGTGCCGGGTTTTGAACCGTGGAGGTGGAGATCAATCCGACCTGAGGCGACATCGATGCGTCGACGCTCTTGTCGTTGCTGCAGCCCGCGGTGATCAGCGCGACTGCGGCCAGGCCGGCAAGTGCCGTGTGGCGGTATGCGCTCGTCCTCATGGGTTTCCTCTCGCGTGTGCCTGCGGTGTGGGTCAAGTTACAGCTGAACCCTCGTCCGGCCGGGACTATAACCCAACCACTTGAGTGGCGCAGGCGATCGCAGTCTGACACCGCCGTTCGACGGTGTAGCGGCACAGCCTCTAGATAACTTCTGCGCGAATAGAACTCACCGAGCCGCTGACCACCGCGGCATCGTCACCGACGATGTGATCGCTTACTACGGCATCACCAAGCCGGTCCGACGGGTACGGCGTGGAGGGGTCAGGTGACCGGTTGCAGTGCAGGGCCTGCCGCCTGGTTGTACAAGTCTGCGGCCGCGCTCAACGCGGCCTTGATGGTGTTGTAGTACTGCGTTCCCACGCCGCTGCCGCGGTACTTGACCAGCTGCGGGTTCTGCGCCAGCGTGGCCGCCAGCACACTGTCGCCATTGATGGCGTACTTCTTGGACGCCTCGGAGAACCGGGCGATGAACCGGGCGATCGCCTTGTTGGGGTCCTGGCGTTCAGCGACGGTGCCGAAACTGGCCTTTTCTTGGAACAGACCGATGACCTCGTCAGCCGCGCCTCCTGAGCTGCCATAGGCCTGCACACCGCCGGACACGGTCGGGCGGAACGTGGACTCGATCTTCGCGGTGGCGATGACGGTCTTGATCTGGTCTTCGCTCAGCCTGGCGGCGTGGCCCTGGCTGACGATGGCCTTGACGATGTCCTGCGCGCTGGAGTCTTTGGTCACCACCACCGGTGGTGTGGGGACGACGGCTGCGGCGTTCTTGGTGACTGGGTCCACCGCCGGCGGTTGCTCCACCGCGACCACGGTGTGTCGGTGCGTCGGAGCAGAAAGGAGAGTGGCACCGCCGAGCCCGGTAGCGATGAGAACAGTGGTGATGATTTTCTTTGCGTGGTTCTGTTTTCCGAACGTCTCGGTTGATCCGCCGAACTTCGGCATGGTCGTACTCTCTTCTGTGAACTGTGGAAATTTGTGGAGCCGTGTCCGACACGCCCGCCCCCTCCCACCGCCATTCAGGCGCCAAAAGACAGGGATGAACCGTGCACCGGTCACTCTGGGGCGGCCACGCGCCGATCCGACCAGATGCACGCCACCAAGAGTTTGCTAGGTGCTATTCGGCCGAGGCGACGCAAAGGTCAGCCCGCCGCCGACACGTCACATTTATGGCAACTACCACCCTTATTGCCACAATGTGATTGAGGTCACTCTACCTGGCACTACAGAGGTGTAGTAATTAGCGGAGAACTGTATTAGAACATCCGAATTCTGGCAAAACCCCAGTACAGGTCGGCCCGGAGGCGATCAGTGGACGCCTGGTCGATGGTCAGCTTTCCATTTGCCAAGGCTTGCCCTGACGCGTTGCGCAGCCGCCGCTAGGTGCACAGAAATTGACCGTTGAGCACGCAATTCGAGGGTGGCGTGTACGACCCGGACAACACGCCTCTGAGGCCGCCAGTGGCGGTACCGCCAGGTGCAATGATGCGATTCCAATTCGCGGGCGTGAGTACGTAGTGCGTGCCATATCGCGTGATGTTGCTGCTCCACGTGTGCGAGACGGATTCACCCATCGGCAGGTCGAATTCGAGCTTCCAGTCGGAGAGCGGCACCGCGCTCGGATTGGTGATCGTGAAGTGGCCGATGAAGCCGGTCTGCCATGTCGATGACACCCACAACCTCGCCGCGGGCGCAGCCGCATGAGCTACGGGAACGACGGCAAACCCGGGAATGGCAACCAGTAACGCCGACACCGCTACCTGAACCGCTGTGCGCCAGCGCTTCACGTGTATGCCCAATCCCGCCATGGTGGCAAAGCTAGAGCCAGGCCGGCCATATGGGCGCATCGCACCGCGGCCCTGCTGCAGTACCTTTGCGCAACTGAAACCGTCACGAAATCTCCGGTCTCCCCCGATTCGCTGAACGAAACGTTCACCCCGGCCTCGAACCGCAGGTATAAACATCGTCAGCCGACGATGGCTGGGAACACGCGGACAGTTGTGGTGATCCGCCGGAAACGATCGGGACAGCCATGGGTCGGCACAGTGCCTCGCATATCGCAGCCCAAGATCGGCCTTCCACCGGACCGACCGGGCCGGGAGCAGCAATCCATGTTGGGCGCGTCGGTTTGTTGGCGCTGGGCTTGGGCATCGGCGCAGTGGTGGCAGGCAGCGCCGGGATCGCCAATGCCGAAGGTTCCCCGGGCAATAACGCCGGTTCCGTCGCACATTCTTCGGATTCACCGGCCGGTGCCGGCACGGTGAAGAGACCACCCTCCGTCGGATCGCCTGGCGCCAAGACCCGCAAGCCCGGGTTGTCATCCACGCCGAGGATCACAGCGGCCAACAGCCGCCGGGCTCCGATCGGCGATGAGCAGGCCGGCGGCGCCGGCCCGGCGCCGATACCGGGATTGTCGGTGCGTATTTCGCGGAAGACTCCGGCTCCCCTGAGCTCCGGCGCACCTGCCAGGCCGACCGGGGTCTCGACCCCGTCCACGAGCGTGCGCCCCCACGCCACTCGAATCCGCTCACGCCTGGCTACCGCACCCACCGCCGGCCCGGTTCCCTCCGGCTCTCCCGCCACCGTCCTGTCCGTCGACTTGCCTTCGGCGGCGAATACCGGTGGTGCGCCGACCGTTCCGATGCCGATGGTGCAGGCGGTGCTGCAGTTGGTCCATCGGGAAGTCGAACGCTTCGCCCTGGGCGCCAACCACTTCGGGCCGGCGGCCAGTACCACGCCGATCGGCGTCAACGCCGTTCCGGCGATTGCGCCTGGGGTACCGACTCCCGTTGATCAGGTCCCCACGGCCTACGGCGATATCGGCAAATGGATGCTGCAGTCCAACGGGCAGATATCGAATTACGGTGGGCTGCCGTACCAGGGCCGGACGGTACTGGAACCGGTCAACGTCATCATCGTCGACCCGACGTCGACATCCGCGGCTGAGGCCGCGTGCAAACTCAACACGGTGATGTTCTGGTCCGGCTACCCTGCTCAGCCCATTCACAGCACCGGGTTCCAAGGCACGATCGACGACGTGACCTACGGGCAGCAGCCCACTGGCCCCTTGCTGGGCTACTCGGACAACTTCTTCCTGTTCCCCAACAACCACGGCCGAATCTTCGGGCCCGACCCGGTGGAGACCAGCGCGGGGTATGTCTGGAGTGGCTCGTTCAGCACCGAACAGTTCGTCATCTACGACCTGTTACCCAGGCACGCGTACGTCTCGTCGAACCTTGCCCGAAATGCGCTCGCCCTTCGGCTGCTCGCCAGCGGCCGGGCGACCTATGGCGGCATGGTCGCGTTGGACAACTCGTACAACACCGCCACCACGACAACCGGTGACCATGACGGCTACGCCGTGGTTATCGTCCTGAAGTAGACGCGACTCCGGCTGCACCAATCAATCGAGCAGAGGCACCGATGATCCACAGTGAAGGAACCCCCTTCGATACATATCCCGAGCCCGAACCGGTCGGTGCTACCGACCCAGACGATCTCGCGCTGCCGTTGTACGGAGCGACATTCGGCCAGGCACTGTCGCGGTTCTTTCGCAGTTATGCCCGCTTCTCCGGTCGCGCCTCTCGCAGTGAGTACTGGTGGGTCATGCTCACCCTCGGAATCGTCGCGGTTGTCTGCGGAATGTTGGCCGGTGCGGCCGAAGAGGACAGCACGCTTGGACTCACGTTCCTGGTGATCCTGCTGGTACTCACGCTCGCGTGCGCGGTCCCCGGCTGGGCACTGTTGGTCCGCCGACTCCACGATGCCGACCTGTCAGGTTGGCTGTCCCTGCTGACCGTGTTGCCCTACATCGGATTCGTGATCCAGATCGTCTTCGGAGTGCTTCCGTCGAAACACTTCGGGGAACGCTTCGACCGCCGGTGAGACCCCTCGCGGCCATCGGACCCACACCCTACGGCCGCAAAATCTCTGCTGGAGAAACGGTTTCGACGAACGCACGCGCCGCATCGGCGAGTTTCCGGTCCGCGGTGGCCAGCGCATCCGCCTGCAGCTGGGTCAGTGCAATGTACTCGGCCTGGTAGGTGTCCGGCCAGTCCAACTGGGCGGCTATTCGCCAAGCGCGGTCCTGTAGCACCCGATCGCCAAGGAGTCGGATCCGCAGCCCGCGGATCCCGTCGAGGATCTTGCGGGCGCCCGGTTCGTCGATCTCGCCGCGTCGCACCGACTCGTACACCAGGGCGAGTGCCTGCGAACGCAACAACGTGGGCGCCACCAGGCTGTGCTCCGGAGGAATCGTCGCTCCGTCGGCGGCGAGCTTGACGGCCACCGGGGCATCGATGACAAACGCTGTCATCCCAGTACCTTCGCACGGACACGAGCCACAGGCAGCAGGTCGCACGTTTGAGGGACCTGAGTTTGGATACCCCTCGGGTGAAGTAGAAGGTAATTACTCCTGCAGACAACAGGAATACGGCGGAGGGAGCCCAACGTGGCATTCTCGCAGATCGCAATGAAAACGATGGCAGCTGCGGCCGGGATGGCCGCAGCCGGAATGGTGGCAGCGACTCCGGCATACGCGGATCCGGAAACGCTCCAGTTCGGCCAAACCGCAGAAGTACCCAGTCCAGGTGGCGCCATCGACTACACCGTGAGCAACTTGCAGCCCAGCGGTCACAACGACGGGATCTGGTATGCCGATGTAACGGCCGAGGCCGTGAGCGGCTCCCCGACCCCGAACATTTCCGATTTCAACGCTCGGGCTGTCAACAGCTCTACCTACGCGGACATGAAGGGCAATCAGACGGACGGTCTTGCCAACCAACCGATCGCACCGGGGTCTCACACCACTGGTCGGGTCTATTTTGACGTACGAGGTGGCACCGCGCCCGACAGCGTCGTCTATCGCGACGCCGGTGGCACCGACAAGGTGGTCTGGAAGGGCTGACCGCCCAACCGGGCAATCGCCGGAAAGGTGACGGCCGACGTCGCCCTGCGGTAACACTTTTGGTCATGACGATTGCCGAAGACGTCAAGGCCGAACGCGCAGCACTGACGGAGTCGTTGATCGAGTTGGGACCGTCAGCCCCTACCGCGTGTGGCGGGTGGACCGCGCTGCACCTCGCGGCCCATCTGGCTGGTGAAGAACGCTACGGAGGTGTGACGACCTTCATTGCTCGATCCCTGGTGACGCGTGGTGTTTCGGTGTCCGGTACACCCAAGATGGTCGACACCGCGCTTCGCCGGGAACAGCGACACGGCTTCGCGGCAGTGATCGATCGGTTGCGTCGACCCATGCCGCGGTTGTTGCTGCAACCGGCGGTAGTACCGCTGGCGCTGTTCGAATACTGGACGCATCACGAGGATCTCGTCGGCTTCCACAACAAGGCCCACGCCGCGCCGGCAACGCTTGCGGAGGCCATTCCGCTGGTCCTGCGGTATCAGGTCAAGAAGCTGCCGGTGGGAGTTCGGGTGACGGTCAGCACGAGCGACGGCAGCCGGCGGTGGTCCGTCGGGCCGGCATCGGGACCGGAAGTGATCCTCGCCGGCTCTGCCCCGGATCTGGTCCGGTGGCTGTCGGGTCGACGGGCGGCCGGTGAGATCACGATGGCCGGGCCCGGCGCAAAGGTGCAGGAACTCCGCGTATTCGGGGGACGAGTGTGACTGCCGGACAACGGACTTGCGTCGGCGGGAGGATGTGTTGACTGTCGATGACGATCTCGACTCGCTCTACGGCATGCGGCCCGAAGAGTTCACCGCCCGGCGCAATGAGCTCGCGGCAGCGGCAAAGAAGCGTGGAGATGTGGTGGCGGCCAAGGTCATCGCCTCAGCCCGACGGCCGACGGCGGCTGCATGGGTGGTGAACCTGCTCGCACTGACCGACGCGACAGTCCGCCCGAAATTGACCGACCTGCACGAAGCGCTGCGCGCCGCGCACACGGCGATGGATGGACAACGCATCCGCGAGCTGTCCGCGGCGCAGCGGACCCTGGTACAGGACCTGACCCGCGCTGGATTCGCGGCCGCCGAACTGTCCGATCCGACAGCAGCATTGCGTGACGACGTCACCGGCACGCTCCAGGCCGCGATCGCCGATCCCGAAGTCGCTGCGCGTCTGGGCAGGCTGTCCAGAGCGGAAGAGTGGTCAGGATTCGGCGACTTCGGCGCATCGTCCGTTGTGATCACGCGGCCCCGGCCCGACACAGGATCCGCGCCGAGAACCACCCCGCCGCCCGAGGAGCGGTCCCGCGAGGACCCTGCTGCGGTCGATGCGGCCCGGCGTCGTCGTGACGCCACCACGTCCGAACTGGGCGAGGCCCGCACTGCACACGAACACGCGCTCGCAACGTTGAAGGAGCAGCGGCGCAAGGTCGCGACCGCACGGCGACGCTACGAGAAAGTCCTCGAGACCCTCGCGGCCGCACAGCGCGACCTCGAGGCAGCGGAAGCGCAACTCGACCTCGCGCAACAATCCACCGATGAACTACAGAACCGGTTACGAACCGCCGAAGCAGCTGTGGCGCAGGCCGAATCGCAGCTGATTCGACTAACGGCCAAGTAACCGTTGCACGTCAGGCGTCAGACGCCGAAAGCTCTCGCATACACAACCTCACCGCGGGGCACCGCAGCATCAGGATTGAGAGTCAGGGCCAGGAAGTTGTCGTCCGGTGCTTCGAACGGCGCAGTGATGCCAAACCGCGATGCCGGGCGGAACCCGAACCGCGGGTAGTAATCAGCGTGACCCAACACGACAACCAGGTTCTCCCCCAGTTGACGCGCACGCTCCAGCCTTGCGCGAATCGCTGCCGACCCAGCGCCGCCTCGCTGGAGATCGGGTAGGACCGCGCAGGGCCCGAGTGCGAGTGCGGGACGACTGTCGACCGTGCATCGCGTGAGCAACGCAAATCCCACAACGTCGCCGTTCACGTCGCAGCTGACGACGGACAATCCGTCGATCCAGGCGGTCGGGTCTTCTCGGAGCGCGTCGACGAGGTTCGCCTCCAGCTCGGTGGGAAAATCTGCCGCATTCACGGCGTGGATGCTCTCGACATCCTCCGGCTGCTCAACTCGGGTACTCCACATATCCAATCTTCCACTCACCGACTGTGTTTCATGCGACGTGAACATATACTCTGCCCGGCCCGTCAGCCCGGCACGGTGCTGGACGAGCGCCCCAGATGCCGGGGAAAGAACCGGGTGTCGATCCGGCCATCGGCGGGAACCGGGTGATGCCGCCCTGGGAAGGCATGCAGCACTTTGTCTTCCGAGGCGAAGGTATCGAACAACTCGAGGCCGAATCCGCGTGGTATCTCCCTGTCGTCCCACGGGAGGAGGTACTCGACAGGGATAGTCACCTGCTTCGCCGCCACCAGTAGCTCAGGATGTTCGACTACCGCGCCGAAGAGCGCGGCGGTGATCCTTGGCTCGACCGCGACCAGCGGGATCCCGACCGCGCTCGCCAGCGTCATGCCGGAGTAGCCGATCGGCGCTCGTGGGTCGATCTGCGGCAGGGCCTGGACGGCGTCGATGGTGGCCCGCCATTCCGGGACGGCGCGCTCGGCCACCGAGCGGCAGTAGTCTGCGAGGTGCCGACCGAACGCCGGACTGCCGTCTGCCCGCGCTTTCTGGAAGGCGTTGACCAGACGAACATCTGCTGCGCTGCGTGGCCGTTCGCCATGTCCGGGCGCGTCGATCGTGACGACGTGAAAACCATCCGTGAGCACCGAAGAGTAGGCGCGGGCGACGTGCCCCGGGGCCGTCTTGTCCAGGCCGGCGGGGTGACCGGCCAGGAGTACAGGAGCGCCGTCGGAATCGGTTTCCGGTGACCAGAACACACCGGTGATGTCACCCAAGGTGAAGGTGCGTTCGATGACGCCGTTCGACGACGTCTCAGAGGTGAAATGCATGATGTGATGCCCTTTCGGGAGTGCCGACGTTCAGGCGCTCCCGGCGACACCTACCTCGATCGCCCGACCGTGAACACGAGTGGGAGCACCCACAGGGTTACAGCGTCCATGGGTCTCACCTCCTCGCGTGCCGTCACGGTCGCAGGCACGCTATCAATGCGACGGCGACCCCGTCCAACGGTTTTCGCGCGCGTCCGCGTTACGTACCATCGAGTTCGGACAATCGGCCGTCCTCTCCCGACGCGAAGGTTCTCCTATGCACGCAATCCATTGCCACCAAACTCCCGCGGTGCGCAACCGCCGGAAGATCTACGGGCCCGCGGGGCTGGTCGCGGCCTCATTCACCGCGCTGGCACTGGTGAGCGCCACGGCGCCCAGTGCCACCGCGGCCCCATGCCCGGACGCTGAGGTGGTGTTCGCCCGCGGGACCGGAGAGCCGCCAGGTGCCGGCGGTATCGGGCAGGCGTTCATCGATGCCCTCCGCACCAAGGCCGGCGCGAGGTCGGTCGCTGAGTACCCGGTGAATTACCAGGCCAGTGCCGATTTCGCCGATGGCATCCAGTTTGCCCTCACTGTCATCGACGGCATCAGGGACGCAACCACCCACATTCAGGCAGTCGCCGCCGACTGTCCGACCACCAAGATCGTGCTCGGCGGATTCTCCCAGGGCGCGGCCGTGGCGGCATTCACCACCGCTGCCGACATCCCGGAGGGCGTCCCAGCGGCCTTCGTGCCGCCGCCGATGCCGCCGGAGATTGCCTCGCACGTGGCCGCCGTGGCGCTGTTCGGGAAACCGTCAAACCAGTTCCTCAGCGACGCCGGGGCGCCGCGAATCACCATCGGGCCGCTGTATGCGCCCAAGACCATCGATCTGTGCGCCACCGGCGACAGCGTGTGTAACGGTGCCGCGCCAGGACCGCCCACCGGCGCACACAACTCCTACATCGCCAACGGCATGGTCGACCAGGCCGCGCAGTTTGCGGTCAGCCAGTTGTAGCCGCCACACCGCTGATCCTCCCCGTTCGCACGGTGGCCCCACGCACAAGCTCGACGTTCTGTCCGCCGTGTTGAGGATGCTCGACACCTGGTTGGCCGAACGGCACTCGAACCATGTCTGCACCCGCACATAGAAAAGAGTAAACGTATGGGCACCAACCGAATCACCAACGGAACCGAGCGCGCACTCATCGAGAACACACTCGATCGAAACCGTGATGCGCTGATCGCGACCGTACGCGGGCTGACTGAGCCGGACGCGCGCCGACACCTCGTGACATCGCTGACGACGCCGATCTCGTTGATCAAACACGCCGCCGCCGCGGAAAGGATTTGGTTCCAACGGTTCTGGGGCGGTCTCGACGAATCCGCATGCGACGGATACTCGAGGCGAGACGAGGGTACATTCTCCGTTGCCGATGACGAGACGGTCGCCGACGTGATCGCCGAATTCGAGCGCGCCAGTCAACGATCCCGCGAGATCGCCTCCCGCTTCGACCTCGACGCCACGATAGACATCCCTGCAGAGGGGAAGGTGAGCATGCGGTGGACCCTGCTCGCCATGATCGAAGAGTTCGCCAGGCACGCCGGCCACGGCGATATCCTTCGCGAACAGATCGATCAGGCCCGCACCGACCGCGGCACCACCGAAACTTCTTGACCTGACGGAGGCCATCAACCGACCCTATCCACCTGCAGAGCTCGATCGCTGGATAGTTCCGATGGCCCGAGGGCGTTCCCACGAGAAAGACAGGTCATTCGACATGTCTTCAGTGCGGCCCTCAGGAGGAACAGTATGAGTTTGGACAGCAATGCACGGGTGGGCAGTCCGGTCGACGAGTTGGTTCCGTCGCGCTATGCGGTACAGGTCGGCGACATCGAGGTTCTGGTGATCAGCGACGGAGTGCTGCCCATCACGACCTCGACGTTGGCCACCAACGCCGACCCGACCGACCTCGCAGTCTGGCTGGGTGACAACTTCCTGCCGCCCGAGGTGATCGACTGGCCGCTGAACATCGTGGTGGTCCGTAGTGGCGATCGGACCATCCTCGTCGACGCCGGGCTGGGCCTGGAATTCCCGGACTTCCCCCGGGCCGGCCAGACGGTCCAGCGACTGGAGGCTGGCGGTGTGGACCTCGGTTCGGTGACCGACGTCGTGCTCACCCACATGCACATGGACCACGTGGGCGGACTGATCACCGAAGGGGTGAAGGAACGGCTGCGGCCCGATCTGCGGATCCACGCCGCGGCTGCCGAAGCCGAGTTCTGGGAGAAGCCTGATTTCTCCCGCACTGTCATGCCGCAGCCGATACCGGACGTGCTCCGGCGGGTCGCCTCGCAGTTCTTGGACGACTACCGGGGACAGCTGCGCACGTTCGAAACGGAATACGAGGTGGCACCGGGCGTACTCGTCACCCGCACCGGCGGTCATACCCCCGGCCACAGTGTGGTCCGTCTGGATTCCGGCGGCGAGAAACTGACATTTGCCGGCGACGCTGTGTTCGCTCCCGGGTTCGACAACCCGGAGTGGCAGAACGGATTCGAACACGACCCCGAAGAGGCGGCCCGCGTCCGAATCGAGCTGCTGCGCGAGTTGGCCGCGACCGGAGAAGCGCTGGTGGCCACCCACCTGCCGTTCCCGTCCGTGTGCCACGTGGCGACCGCCGGTGACGTCTTCCGGTGTGTCCCTGCCGCCTGGGATTACTGATCGGATCACCGGTCACCAGTCGTGAGCGGCCGGCGTTCTCCACGGAGAGCGCCGGCCTCCCACGTTCCGGACGGCGGTGCCGCTACCTCTTGATTTTTTGACATGCGCGTCAAACTTCAAGGCGGCGTTGAGGTTTCTGCCAGCGAAGTCGCGGTTTCCACCCGCAGCAGGTGTGGAACTGCGAGCATGGCCGTAACGGCGCGCCGTCGGCAAACGTCGAGCCGCCGTGTTCGGCCCGGAACAAAGGAGCGGAAGATGCGTTCGTTGACGACTTCTGAGGTGCGACGCCTGCTGACAAGATCAGCGATGGTGGCAATCTCGGGGATTGCAGTGCTGGGCGCAGTCACTCCGGTGTCGGTCGCCTCGGCAGCACCCCGCATACCCGTCGCGCTCGATTCCCCCAACAGCCCGGATGATCCGGCGTGCGCCACGGAGGGATGGAATCCCGCCTGCTGGGGAGGCATGTACGACCAGACGCCAGACGACGGGATACCTGGAGACAACGCAGCGGAGGGCGGCATTCCGGCCCCGGCAATGGTGCCGAATGTCGACGGGTCGATGAGCCCGCCCGGCACACCCGGAGCCATCTAGTCGCATCACACGTCGTACAACTTCCTGCGGTATGCCGCCAGTGACCGCGGCCCCACCGTTTCGACCAAAAACCGTTGCGGCAGTGGCACTCCCCCCAGGAAGGAGCGGCCCTCTTCGGGGGTGGCGTAATCCAGCACCAGGCCTCCGAGGACGACGCCCCACCGTGGGTGCCTGGTCAAGAACGACGCTCCCCTCTTCACTGCGGTTCCCCACTCCCCCGGGGTCAGATACTCGACGATCACCGGCAACGCGTCACGCTCTTCATCGTCCAGGTGGATCAACACCAGTTCGGACAGCCGGCCGAAGGCCTCCCTCATCCGGGCCGTCGTCGATCGCTGCACGAACTTCGTCCACGCCACACGAGCTGCTTGCACCTCCTCGAGCGCCGTTGCGATCTGCCCGTGCTGCGCTTGCATCCGCTCGATGTCCGATTTCCGATCCACCGCCCTGGCCGAGACGATCGGCCAGACCAGCTCGTCCTCGGCCGCGTGGTGGTGATGCAGCGCTTCTGTCATGAATTGCAGGTGACTACCGACTACCCGCGCACGCGAGTTGTCGCCGGGCTGCACCCCGGCGATCAGCCACGCCAGGTCGTCGAGCTCGCGACGAAACACGCGGTGGACGAGCAACATATCCAAGTCGTTGACCGGCATCGCAAGCTCCCTTCGATGAACGGCGTCAACCATTCAGGGCCAGCATGCGCCGGGCGCCGGGCATCGCCACGAGTATGCGGCTACCCCACATTCTCAGTTCAGAATTTTCTGAATTCAGATACTCATGTACTGTCAGCGACATGGAGACGCTGACGCAGGTTGCGGTGCTGGCCCGGTTCGGTCATGCCCTGTCGGACCAGACCCGGTCCAAGATCCTGCTGGCACTCAAGGACGCCCCGGGGTACCCCGCCGACCTGGCCGAGTCGGCGGGCGTCTCTCGGCAGAGCATGTCCAATCACCTTGCCTGCCTGCGTGGTTGCGGGCTGGTCGTAGCGGTCCCGGAAGGCCGACGAACCCGCTATGAACTCGCGGATCCCAAACTCGCCCACGCACTGAACGATCTGCTGCACGTGGTGCTGGCCGGCGACCCCGAGGAGTGCCCCGACGCGGCATCGGATGGTTGCTGCTGATGGCAGCGGACGCCCCGGTCCCCGCTCCCCTGGCACCCGCGAGACGCGCGTTGCTGCACCGGCGGATCCGATGGTTCGTCGCCGCAACCATCACCTACAACGTCATCGAGGCGGTCGTCGCGATCGGCGAGGGCACCAGAGTGTCATCAACCGCACTGATCGGCTTCGGACTCGACTCCATGATCGAGGTGTCCTCGGCTGCCGCCGTCGCCTGGCAGTTCTCCGGCGCGGACCCGGAGGCGCGCGAGAAGACCGCACTGCGGATCATTGCGGTGTCGTTCTTCGCACTCGCGGGCTACGTCACCATCGAGTCGATCCGATCGCTCAGCGGAGCAGCTGAAGCCAGACATTCGGCGATCGGCATCGGATTGACCGCGGCCAGCCTGGCCATCATGCCGCTGCTGTCCTGGGCCCAGCGCCGCACCGGCCGTGAACTCGGTTCCCGTTCAGCCGTGGCCGACTCCAAGCAGACGCTGCTGTGTACCTACCTGTCCGCGGTGGTCCTCGCCGGACTGGTCCTCAACAGTCTGCTCGGCTGGAGCTGGGCCGATCCGATCGCCGCACTCATACTCGCTGCCGTTGCCGTCCGAGAAGGACGCGAAGCGTGGCGCGGTGAAACCTGCTGCGGAGACCGATAACCGAGGAGATGAACACGGCCGTGACCGCACCGGCAGACGATACGTGCCCGGTGTGGGACGCGATGGGCGCCGCCAGGTGCCGATCACACGTTCACGTTGAAACCCAGGTCGATATCGCAGGCGGCCTGACCGCCACGAACGCCCCAGTTCTGCAGCGGGCTGTCGCGCACCAGGATGGTGATGTGGTCCGGTGGGATACCCAGCGCCTCCAGGCGATTGACGATCTGCCGGTAGAGATCTCGCTTCGCGTCTACTGATCGACCAGAAAAACAGTCGATCGTCACCAGGGTGTACAGCTCGGGTTGCGCCAGGGCCGGCGAATGTGAGAACCGATGCGGCTCATGGGATACCAACCGGACATGTTTGTCGCCGACCGGGATCTGGAAGGCGACGACAAGTGCATCGTGCACCGCGTCGATGATCGCCACCTCCTCGGACTGGCGACAGGGCCGCCGTACCTCGATGAGTGTGCTGGGCATCCGTGAATCGTCACACACAGGCGGCGGCGCGGTCACCCGAATTTGTCGGTCGACCTTTCCTGCACTGACGGCCGACACAGCGGTGGGCCCCAGCCCGGAAACACCCGACTGGGGCCCACTGACTCTTCTGCGCTACGCCTGGACCTGCCCGAGGGTGACGTCGACGGTGCGCGAAGCGCCCGACGGGTCCTCGTAGGTCAGCGTCACGGTGTCCCCCGGCGCCTTGGAACGCACGGCGGCGACCAGGGCATCGGCTCCGTCGATCACCTGATTGTCGACCTTGGTGATCACCGCGCCGTCGGGCAGACCGGCTGCGGCTGCCGGGCCCCCGGCGACCACACCGGCGACGGCGGCGCCGTTCGAATCGTTACCGGAGAGCTGGACACCCAGCGAGGCGTGCTGGACGGTTCCGGTCGAAACCAGTTCGTCGGCAATGCGTTTGGCTTGATCTACCGGGATCGCGAAGCCAAGGCCGATCGAACCGGCCTGCCCACCGCCCTGCGAACCTTGGCCGCCGCCCAACGATGCGATCGCCGAGTTGACCCCGATCAGGTCACCGTTCATGTCAACGAGTGCACCACCCGAGTTACCCGGATTGATCGCGGCGTCGGTCTGGATGGCGCTCATCACGGAGTGTTGGCCGCTCTGCTCATCGCCGGTGGCGACCGGACGATCCAGCGCGCTGATGATGCCGGTGGTCACCGTCCCCTGCAGGCCCAACGGCGAGCCCACGGCGACGACGTTCTGCCCCACCTTCAGATCCTTCGAGGAACCGATCGCAATCGGCGTCAGCCCGGACACGTTCTGCGCTTTCACCACCGCGATGTCGTCGTCGGGGTCAGTGCCGACGACGGTGAACGGCACCGTGCGTCCATCCGACATGGTCACCGTCGCCCGCATTGCGCCGCCGGCCCGAGCGGAATTCCTGGCCGACGGTCCGTCAGACGAATACTGGTCGTCACCGGGGAACTGTCCACCCGGGTACATGCCACGAGGCAAGCCGGGGAATTGCCGGCCCGGCGAGTCCTCGGCGGCCAACGGCCCCTGGCTACCCGCGCCGCGGGCGGCAGCCGCCACGACATGGTTGTTGGTGAGGATCAGGCCGTCCTCACTGAGGACGATTCCGGATCCCTCCTCACGTCCCTGCCCAGTCTCGATCTGCAGCTTCACCACACTGGGCAGAACCTTGGCGGAAACCTGTTCGACCGAACCGGCCGGTGCGGATGCCTTCGGCTGCACCGGAACGGATCCGGCGGCCGGCGACGGGAGGCGGGCGTGGTCAGTGGCCGGCGCCTGCGCGACAGTCGCGGGCTTTCCGGAGTGGTCCACCACGGCGACCGCCGCGACGGCACCGGTGGCCATCGCCACGGCGGCCGTGCCGGCGACGAGCACACCGACCCGGGACTTCTTCTTCGGCTGCGAAACATCTTGCACCGGAGGGACATCGAAACTCTGGGTCATCTCGGGATGCAGGCCATACGGCGGGGACGGATGCCGATATCCGGTCCGGCTCCACGGGCTTGAAGTTGTATTCCGCTGATCTGCCGTCGGTTTGGCGTCCCACTGGGGGTTAGTACTCTGCGGTGACATCCCAGACCATTGATTCATTCGTGATGCTTCTTCCTTTGCGACACCGACATATATGCGCCGTGCCGGCGCCTACCTAGATGGTGCAGTGTGCTACTGAGGCTTTGCTGAGAGTTGGCTCGGTGCTGCCCAAGACTTTCTCGACGCGTGAAAGCGCCAGTGCCGCAGGAACGCCCCCAGCCGAGCGGTGGCCAGCACCTGCTCGGCGTTGAATTGCTCGAAGGCGCCGACCCGGGTGAACCCGATCCGGTCGGCGAGGCGGAGCGCCGCGAGGTTTGCCGCCTGGGTGACGGGGAGCATTCCTGGTTCGGTGAATATCGGCCTCAGCCCAGCGGATTGAGCACCAAGGTGCACAGCCGCGGCAGATTCCGCAGAGGGATCCAGACCATCACCTGGCGACAGGTTCCCGTGGCCTGGCCGATCGGCCCGCCGCAGACCGGCCAGGCGCCAAGGCCTTGGGTCTGGAGTACGTTGCGTGCCACGCGGATCTGTTCCTCGCGACTCGCCGCGGCAGGCGATCCCGCCCCTCCGTGCGAGGACCACGTGGCGGGGGTGAACTGCAGCCCGCCGTAGAAGCCGTTGCCGGTGTCCGCCGCCCAATTTCCGCCGGATTCGCACTGGGCCATCGCGTCCCAGTTCGGTTCGGCGCCGGCGCTCGGAACTGCCACAAGTGTCTGAGCCAGGGCGATCGCACCGACGAACCCGAATACGGTGACGACCTTGCGCACGCGCATGTCGATCCCTTCATGGCGGCGTCCACTGCGGTGCACGCCGGTAATGGCGGGGCGACAGACCATTTTCAGCCCATCGTGTTACAGAGTTTACCGATGGGGCGAAAGTAAAATACCCGTGCTAGAGAGTCTAATTATCTTCTTTGAGTTTATTTAATAGTTATGGGCCTGATGTGGCCGATGGGAACGATTCGCTGCCACTCAAGTGTCCTAAAACTGCAGTTCAGAGCCATCCCGGCGAATGACCGGCCGCCCCGGCGCGTTCGCGTTCCGTCTCACAGAGTTGGGCATGGGCGGTGTGACATTTGCAGCCTTTTGTGAATTTAGTTTCCCATGCGATAGCAGTGAAAGAATTGAATTATGTTGCAAATGTGACTGATGGGATGGATGTGGTTGTTGTTACATCACATTGCCCACGACGGCAGCGGGTCGCAGTCGCGCGATGATTCCGTCCAGGTCGACGGAGAACATGTCTGGGCGGAAGACGTGGCCCCCGGGCACCTCGTGCGCTTCGTATGGGATCCCGGCGTGGTCGAGCAATCCGCGGAACTCGCGCTGGCCGGCGAGCACCTCCGTCTCGTTGGCGCTGTCGAACCAGTTGATCGGGTCCGGACTGGTGCCGGCGACAAGGAACACCCGCTTGTTGCGGTAGCTCTCGATCCGCTCGACGGGGTTGTCCGCGCTGACCCTGGCCTGGTCCCACAGCGGCGCGCCGTACACGGTTCCACCGGCCAGATCCAGAACTGCCGACGTGATGTTCGCCCAGTGCACGACGAGGCCGAAATCGCGGCGCAGGCTTGCGGGGCCCGAATGGGCACTGACCGAGGCGAAGTGCCCGTAGTACTTGGCCGCGTACTTCAGCGCACCGAAGCCGCCCATCGAGAATCCGCCGACCGCCCGGCCGTCGTACTCGGCGTACGTCCTGAAGTTGGCCTCGATCCAGGGCAGCAGTTGGGCGATGTGGAACGTCTCCCAGTTTCGCGGGCCGACGAACGAGGTGACGGGGTTGGAATACCAACCGGCATGCCCGCCGTCAGGCATCACGACGATGATCGGTTTCCCGGCGGTCCAGTCGCGGATGCCCATGAAGTCGAACGAGCGGAAATCGTCGTTGCCGCCGTGGAACATGTAGAGCACCGGATAGGTGCGCCCACTCGTGTGGTAATCGTCGGGAAGCAGGACGTTGACGCCGGGGTTCCAACCGATGGCCGCAGTCTGGAATCGGTAGTACCACAGGCGAGGATCATTCTCGTTGCGATCGACGATCCGCAGACCGAATCCGTCGCCGCGCCCGGTGAATATCACCAGCGTCTGCCCGGGGCTGATCGCGTTGGGGTCGGAGATGCCGTTCACGCTGGCGATGGGCGGATAGAACGTGGCGTCCCCGTAGAAGCGTGATGCCAACGCCGACAACGTATCTCCCGGGGCAACCGGGTATCTTCTGAGTTCCGGGATGATCAGTTGCCGACCGGAATCGATACCGGCATCCGGGGCGATGCCACTGGCGGCGGCGATCAGCCGCGACAGATCGGCCTGCCCATAGAAGCGCGACGCCAGAGCGGGCAACGTATCCCCCGCGGCCACGGTGTATCGCGCGTAGTCGGGGAAGAGCAGCCGTTGCCCCACTTGGATGACGTTGGGATCCGGAACCCCGCTGGCCGCAGCGATCAGTCGGTACCTCTCGGCATCCCCGTAGAACCGCAATGCCAACGCTGACAGCGTTTCCCCCGGCACCACCGTATGAATCCTGACCATGACCCCCTCCTTCAGTCGCAACTAGCTCTGGTCCTGGCGCTTGTCGTAACGACGCCGGTTGCCCTGATGTCAACAAGTCTAGGCCCGTGGCCGACAGCGTGAAATGGTTGACTTCTAAGGCATTACGAGTTCCCGGCACGCGTACTCACGTACGCTGCCCACGTGTACGTCGACGTGATGACCGTTCCGCAGCCGCTGTCTCGAATCGGTGACCTTGCCCGCCGTACCCAGTCCGCCGGATTCTCCGGACTCCTGCTCACCGAGACCGGCCGGACCGCGTATCTCAACGCGGCAGTCGCCTCGCAGTCCGCACCGAACCTGGAGCTCTCGACCGGTGTGGCCGTTGCCTTTCCGCGCAGCCCGTTCGTCACCGCAGCGTCGGCGTGGGAGCTCCAGGAAGCCACCGGCGGCAAATTCCGGCTCGGTATCGGCACCCAGGTACGCACGCATGTCGTGCGCCGCTACGGAATGGCCTTCGAACAGCCGGGTCCGCGCCTGCGCGACTACGTGTTGGCAGTCAAGGCATGCTTCGCTGCTTTCCGCACCGGCAAGCTCGAGCATCACGGCGACTTCTACGATCTCGACTTCATCACTCCGCAGTGGAATCCTGGGCCGATCGATGCTCCCGATCCCAAAGTCGACATCGCCGCAGTCAATCCGTGGATGCTGCGCATGGCCGGCGAAGTGGCCGACGGCGTGCACGTCCATCCGATCGGCGAGCCGGGTTACATCGCGCGGCATGTGCTTCCCAACCTGGCCGCCGGTGCAGCCAGAGCGGGCCGCTCCGCCGCCGACATCGCCAAGATCATCCCCGTCATGACAATCGTCGGCGACAGCGACGAAGAACGCGCCAACGAGCGCGAGTTCGTACGGACCAGCATGAGCTTCTACGGGAGCACACCGAACTACGCCTTCATCTGGGACGAGGCAGGCTTCGAGGGAACCACCGCCCGACTTCGGGAGAAGCAGAAAGCCGGTGATATCGCGGGCATGGCGGCCCAGATCACCGACGATCACATCGCCGCCTTCGCCACCGAATCCACATGGGACGGACTGGCGGATGCGTTGACCGCCAAATATGGAGGAATCGCCACCCGCGTGGTGCTCTACAACGCGCTCGGCGGGCAAGGACGACTCGAGCGGTACGGCGAGATCGCAAAGCGGTTGTCCGCAGGATGATGCAGGTCCAGCCGAGCTTGTAGCACTCTGCTACGCTTGTTTCAGAGTGCTACCAGGGAGGTTCTCATGACCGAGACCGCAGATAGGGTGACGCGTTTCGCCGCAGACCTCGTCGACAGTGCGGCCGCAGAAGGTGCACGTCAGAGCCGGTCGGCCAAGCAGCAACTCGACCACTGGGCGCGGGTGGGCCGCGCCGTGTCGAGCCGGCACAGCGCCGCCCGCCGGAAGGTCGAGGCCGCCTTGGCCGGCGATATCCCGCTTCGGGAGCTGACCGCCGAAGAAGGCGCGGTGTTCGACGCCGAGATCGCGGCCTCCATCGAGGAGAGTTTGGCCCGCGCCGACTACGGTGCGACGCTGGCCGCCCGCGGCATCACCACGGTCGCTCTCGACGAGCACGGCGAGATCGTGCAGTACCAGCCTGACGGCAGCACCACGGTGCTGACGCCGCAGCAGTGATCCCGGCACACACTGGCACGGGCCGTACCGTCGCGCCGTGAAGCGCCTCGATCTCGTCGTCGGATGCAACGGCGCCGGCAAGTCCACCTTCGTCGAACTCACCCTCTCCCCTCTGCTTCCGGGCAGCCCCTTCGTCAACGCGGACGAGATCGCCAAGCGTCGCTGGCCCGCGGATCCGGCCCCGCACTCCTATGAGGCTGCGCTGGTCGCCGCCGAAACCCGGTCCAAGCTCATCGAACTCGGCGAGTCCTTCATCGCCGAGACAGTGTTCTCCCACCCCTCCAAACTCGTACTGGTCGACGACGCGCAGGCCGCCGGGTACACCGTGATCCTGCATTGCATCCTCATACCCGAAGAACTGGCCGTGCAACGAGTGCACCACCGCGTGCAGGCGGGCGGCCACCATGTCCCCGAGGCGAAGATCCGTGAACGCTACCAACGACTTTGGGATCTCGTCGCAATCGCGGCGACGCGGGTGGACTCGGCAACGTTCTACGACAACAGCGCTGTCGCGGGCCCGCGGATCGTCGCTCAGATCGCCGGCGGATTCGTCGTGGGATCACCCGCGTGGCCGACGTGGACGCCGGCGACGCTCAAAGCCCGGTGGAACCGATAACGACCTCAGCTCGGGTCCGCAGCTGCGAGGTGCTCGGTTGCCGAGAGTTCCAGCACCTGGCGGTTATGAAATCGGTCATCCTCGTACAAAGTGGTGATGCTGCCGGCCCTCCCCGCGAAGTTGACGTAGCCGACCGACGCCAGCGGCATCTTGATCCAGGCCGCGATCACGAACGTCAAGGCGAAGCCGTGCGTGACGATCACCTGATGGCCCACGTGGGCGGCGGTTATCGCCTTCATGGCCGCATAGATCCGGCGTGCGAACACCTCTTTGGTTTCTGCGCCTCGGAGGCCTTCGCGGTGGGCCAGCCGATCGCCGCGCGCCGGAGGAGCGACGAACCGTTCATCGAGCCAGCGCTGCGGACGTCCTTCGGCTTCTCCGTATGACTTCTCCCGAAGTCGCGGATCCAAAACTTCAGCCGTGTGGAAGGTTTCGGCGATCACAGCGGCAGTTCGCTGCGCCCGCAGCAAGTCCGACGACACGACTTTCACCGGGGCCATCCCGGGAACTCGTGCCCGCAACGCCTCCGCGACGGTGTGAGCGTCTCGCAATCCCATCGCGGTCAAGTCCGAGTCGTACCATCCCCCGACCAGCCCATCGACGTGATGGGTGGCTTCGGGATGGGTGACCACATAGAGCTTCCGGCTCATCAGCCGACCGTATCGAAACGACCTACCGGCCGGCTCAGGCCCCCTCGAGGCGGCTCCGGACGTCGCGCATCCGCTGGGCCAGTGTCTCCTCATCGATGACATGCCGCGCCACCAGCGAATGCGTCAGTGCGACAAGCTGATTCTCTGGATACGGCAGCGTCACATAGACCTCTTGGACCAGGCGGTCCTCATCGGTTCGACGAGTGAGCAGCGGCAGTGTGACCCCCTCGTGGTCAAGCGCGTCGCACATCCCGTCCAGACTCGACTTCCACGGCGGAACCGGGTTGGAGACGCCATACTTCTCCGCCATGCGGGGCCACGACTGCCCCCGACCGACCAACTGTTCCAGCGCCCGGACCCTGACTGCGGTGACATCATCGTCGTCGGTCATGCGCTGCCCCTCAGTACCCCTCAGCCGGGCGGACCGCGGGATGCACCGGTCGGGGCGCGTTGGCGGTCACCCCCGGCTTGGGTAGTGCGACACCGATCATGCAATCGCGGGTGACGATTTCGGCAAGCTGCTCCTCGGTCCAGTCCTCGGTCCCGTCGGGCCGGACCGGCAGCACCAGGAACCGACGTTTGGAATTGGAGTCCTCGACGCGGATTTCGACATCGTCGGGCAGGAAAAGCCCGAATTCACCGAGAACCTGGCGGGGCCAACGCACAATTCGGCGTCGATAGTTGGGTGTCCGGTACCACTCGGGAGAATTCCCGAGCAACGGCCGCGGATAACACGAACACAATGTGCAGACAATCACGTGGTGCAAACTGGGCGTGTTCTCCAGCACCTCCAAAGCCGTGAAATCACTGGGTGTCCCGAAGCCGGTCGGGTGCAGCCAATCGATCCCCACTTCCCGACTGGCGGCAATGGGATCCCGGAGCACCAGCTGCCTGTAATCAGGATCGACCCAAGCCTTCGCGACGAGTCGCGAGCCCGGCGCCGGGCCGATCTGCTCGACGAACTCGGTGTAGTGCCGGTGGTCTTCTGCAGTAAAGAGGCCCTTCTCGATCGCCAATTCGCGGAGCGCGATCTCCAGGACCTCGAAATCGGTCACTTCCTCGACCATGGGTGCCGCGTGCCGTTCCGGTGCTTCGTCATGCGTGTGCGCCGCGTCGTCGTGCGTCATGTCGGTTTCCTGTTCGTTCCGTCGAATGGGCGGTCTAACCGAGCGGCCGCAACCACAATTCGGAGATCTCGGCCTGAAGGGTGTCACCCTCGGCGCCCGCATACGGGTCCCACACGTCGGTCATGTTGAAGCGCACGATGTAGAACCACTGAGGCTTCTGCTCTTCACGGTCGAATGCCTCGTCCTCGGGTACCAAGCTTTCGTAGGACACCTCGGCGATGGTCCCCGGCTTCCCGCGCAGGTACTCCTGGGTGCGCGTGTAGAAGATGGTCGGAAGATCCCGCACCTGCACCCGATCGCCGACCGCGAATCGAGCGGGGCCGGCCTGGCCGGCGAACCGCTGGGGGTCGCCCTTGCCGAGCGCCTCGATGTGATGGCGGTTCCTGGAGACCGCCTCCGGATCGCCCACCCCGCGCGGTGCGGCCGACAGGGCGTCGGCTCCACCGGTGGCAACCCTTGCGCGCACCTCGTCAACGCGCTCGAGCAACTCGCGAAGCGTGATGTGATCCTTCTCGACGAGGCACCGGGCGACAGCCCACACCCAACGGCCGTAGTAGGGAAAGCCGTGATAGATCGTCCGTCCGACATCGACGTTTCCGAGCCGCCGTCGTTCCTCGGACGTCCAGATGCCACGCCAGCCGAGAACCTCACACGTGACGAACGTATTGAGCTCCCACGCCTCCTCTTGCTTCTCCTCGAAGATCGCCGGCGCGTCGGGATCGCCGCCGACATCGTGCGGGTTCTTCATGAAGGCGCTGAAGAGCGTCCGATCGATCTCATCCGGATAGGGCCAGTCCTGCAACCGATGCAATGCCGGCCGCAACTGGCTGACAAAGTCGCCCATGGAATTGTTGGCCATAATCCGTGTCCTCGGATGGATAAACGGTCTGCCTGCGGCGACGCTATCACGGGCAAACGCGGCCCGACGCCTATCAGACAATCTTCCTGCCGCCCGGCCGCGGGTATTTGAATTTTCACAGTGATGACAGCATTGAGGGGCAGGACTTTGTCCACCCGGACGCCATCATGCGGCTATCGGCAGGCGTAACCCGGCGCCGCTGTAGCGTGACGCGCATGAACTCCTTTCGCGTGCCTTCCACCGTTGCGCTCGTGGCCTGTGCCGCGTCGTTGACCATGACGCTTGCCGCATGCGGCTCTGACACGGACACCTCTGCGTCGTCGGCCTCGACGAGCACGCCCTCGGTCGCCGAGGTACTCACCCCCTCGATCGCCGAGACCGCAACCGAGGCCAGCACCTGTCCCACGGCGGCACCGCAGAGCGCAGGCACCCCCGAATGGACGGTGTCCGGGGCGACCGGCAGTGTCGCGGTCACCGGGTCCACCGACACGGCCGCACCTGTGGTGAAGGTGACCGGACCATTCAGCGTGGCCGAAACCCAGGTTCACACCTTGAAGGCAGGCGACGGGCCGGTCGTCGCACCCTCGGCGAACGTTTCGGTCTGCTACATGGGTGTCAACGGGCGCGACGGTTCGGTGTTCGACAGCAGCTACGAACGCGGCGAACCGGTCGACTTCCCCCTCAACGGTGTGGTGCCCGGCTTCCAGAAGGCCATCTCCGGGCAGAAGGTCGGATCCACGGTGGCTGTCGCGATGACCTCTGCCGACGGCTACCCCCAGGGACAGCCCGCCGCGGGCATCCAGCCGGGTGACTCGCTGATCTTCGCGATCAAGATCCTCGACGCCAAGGGCTGACTCACACCGCCCGCCCGGGCCCGCGGCAGGCTTGCGACAATGCCTCCATGGTCGAGCGCAGCATCTGGATGCAGAAGGTCGCAGCCGATCCCGGGCATTCGGATTGGTACGTCGAACGCTTTCGTGCCATGGAGCGCGCCGGTCAGGACCTGGCCGGCGAGGCACGTCTGGTGGACGCGATGGCATCCCGCAATGCCCGCATCCTCGACGCCGGCTGTGGCCCCGGCCGGGTGGGTGGATACCTCGCCGAGGTCGGGCATCAGGTGGTCGGCGTCGATGTCGACCCGGTGCTGATCGAGGCGGCCGAGAACGACCATCCCGGTCCGCGTTGGCTCGTCGGCGATCTCGCCGAGCTCGACCTGCCGGCGCGCGGCATCGCCGACCCGTTCGACATCATCGTGTCGGCGGGCAACGTGATGACCTTCCTCGCCCCGAGCACCCGGGTTCAGGTTCTGACCCGGCTGCGCGCGCATCTCGCCGACGACGGCCGCGCGGTGATCGGATTCGGGGCCGGTCGCGACTACGAGTTCGGTCGGTTCTTCGACGATGTGGTGGCGGCCGGGTTCACCACCGACCTGTTGTTGTCCACCTGGGATCTCCGCCCGTTCACCGATGACTCGGACTTCCTGGTGGCCATCCTGCGCCGCGGCTAGCCGGAACCGTTCGGGCTGAAGTTGAAATTGGCTATCGCAGTGGATAATCCGGTGCCGATCGGGCCCGACGTGTCGTACAGGCAGGCACTGGCGGTGGCCACACCCTCGGCACTGGAGTGGGTCACCGCAGCCATGCCGATGTAGGGGCCCACCGGCAACCTGCTGAGCGCCAGTGTGTAGTCGGCATTGATGAAAGCCAGACCGGCCGAACTGAAATTGCACATCGAACTGGTGACGTCGACCGCGAGCGCCGCGCGCACGAACGGCGTGAGCTCTTCGCCATCGACCAGCTGACGGACTTCACGCAGCCACGCGTACCGAGGCCCACACTGCTGCCACGGGAACCCGTCACCCGACCAGTCCGGGTCCGGCCCATGTGCCCGGATGAACATGGGCGTGGCATCGTCGAATTCCGCCGGTTCCTCGGGCAACGGAGGCAACTCGATCGCGGTGGTCCAGAAGTCGCCGTCCGGTTGGGCGCCGCGTCTCAGATACAGCGCCGAAGCCCGCGCCACCACGTCACCGTCCTGGGTCATCACCGCATCGACCGCTTGCATCCGCGAGCCCGCCCGCACCACCGACGCAGAGACACGAACCTCTGCGCTGGCGACCCGACGCAGTATCTCCACGGTGAATCGCGCCGGTTGCAGATCCGCGTCGCTGACGAGTGCTTCCACGGCCCGGGCCAGCAGACCGCCGACCACCTGACCGCCCAGCGTCGGACCCCATCCCCCGTGGGCGATCTCGTTGGGCACGAACCCGCCTTCAGTGCTCACAAAGAACGGCGTCATCGCAGTGCGTTCCACACGTACACCTCTCGTCCGGCCATCCGGCCGCTACGGACTCTATTACAGAGCTGGCTACAGTTGGCAGGACGATATAGACGGGGTCCCCGTCAGAGAGCGACCGCAGTCTGTGCCGCCGAGTGACCACTTATGACACGCCGACCAGCGATTCGCGTGCAATAAGTGGCCACTCGCATGAGGGGCGAGGCTGCGACAGCACTTTCCGTGATAGACACCGGCCTGTTGTTCGCCTACGCGGGCATGCGGGCCAGGCGGACCGCGGCATAGGTGCGATTCTGGGGGTAACGTCGGCCGATGGGATTGGTGTACTCCAGCATCATCGACGCCCCGCAAGAAGAAGTCTTCGCCTGGCACGGCCGCCCCGGCGCGTTCGCCAGGCTGTCCCCGCCGTGGCAAGCCATGACGCTCAGATCCGAGGCGGCCTCGCTGCGCGACGGCCGCGCCGAACTCGCGCTGCCCGGCGGTTTGCGCTGGGTGGCTCAGCACCAGGCTGACGGCTATGACCCACCCCGGCGCTTCGTCGACGAGATCGCCCGCGGCGGGCCGGCCTCACTACCCGCCGCATTGGCAGTGCGCTGGAAGCACATTCACGAATTCGACGCGATCGATGCGGCCCACACCCGGATGACCGACCGCGTCGAGACGCCCGTGCCCGGCCGCTTCCTTCGTCCGATGTTCGTCTACCGTCACCGCCAGCTGGCCGACGACCTCGCCGCCCACCACAGGGCCCACACGCAAGGCCTGGCACCCCTGACGATCGCGGTCACCGGAGCCTCCGGACTGGTGGGGACGGCGTTGACCGCGTTCCTGAGCACCGGCGGCCACCGGGTCATCCGGCTGGTGCGCCACACAACAACCAAACCTGATGAGCGGCAATGGAACCCAGACAACCCCGACCCTCAACTGCTCGACGGGGTTGACGCCGTCATCCACCTGGCCGGCGCGTCGATCGCCGGCCGGTTCACCGACGGGCACCGCCACGCGATCCGCGACAGCCGTATCGGGCCCACCCGCCGGCTCGCGGAACTCATCGCCGACGCCGACCCCGGTCCGCACGTGGTCGTGAGCGCTTCGGCGGTCGGTTTCTACGGATACGACCGCGGCGACGAGGTTCTCACCGAGACCAGTGAGCGCGGCGACGGCTTCCTCGCCGATGTGGTGGCGGACTGGGAGGACGCCCTGACCCCGGTGCAACGTCAAGGCACCCGGGTGGTGCGCATCCGCACCGGAATCGTCCAGTCCCCGAGCGGCGGCACGTTACGGCTGCTGCGTCCGCTGTTCGCCGCCGGACTCGGCGGCCGCATCGGCGACGGGCAGCAGTGGTTGCCCTGGATCGGTATCGACGACCTGGTCGACATCTACCACCGCGCATTGTGGGACGAGCAGCTGTCGGGCGCGGTCAACGCGGTGGCACCGGAGCCCGTGCGCAACACCGAATACACCGACACGCTCGGCCACGTTCTACACCGACCGACAATTCTGCCGGTGCCCACTCTGGGACCACGGCTACTGCTGGGTGACCAGGGTGCCCGCGAACTGGCGTGCGCCAGCCAGCGGGCGGTTCCCGCGGCCCTGACGGCCGCCGATCACAGCTTTCGCCATCCGCGCCTGGAGCAGGCACTGGGCCACGTGTTGGGACGCCCGGCTACGGCGTAGGGGCCGCCGGCGGCGCAGCGGTCCCCGGCGGCGCAGCAGGTTGGCGCCCCGGCGAGTTGTACTCGTATCCCGGCGGCGGTGGGCCGTTGAGCGAGTAGTACCCGGGTGGCAGCGCCGGGCCCGCAGGAGCGCTACCCGGAGCCGGCGCGGTGACCGGCGTCTCCGAGCCGGGAGCGTTGATCGACACGTAACCAGGCGGCAGCGGAGGCGCCGGGCCTGCGCCGGGAGGCGGTGCGACCCCTTCGGGTGCTCCCCCACCGCCCTGGAAGCCGCCCGGGTCATGGGCCTGATGCCAGAGATCCCTGAGCGTGCCGACCGGGCCGCCACCGTACTGACCCGAGCCGTACACCGGGTTGGCGATCTCGGGCACCTGCGGCGGACCGGCCGGTGCCGGCGGCGGGGGCGCTGCCAGGGCGGGATCTGCCGGTGCGGGCGCTGGATCAGGCACGACGGGGTCCGCTGCGGCCTGTCCTGCCGCGGCCAGCACGGCACCCACGGCAGTGAGGCCTGCGATCGCGAGCTTGGCCCCCTTGATGGCGAGCGTGGCGCGGTGCGCTTCGGTCATCTGTCCGGCGGTCCTCTCTCGATGCACCCGCCAGACTCCTTCAGGAGTCGGGGCGGTCCGTGCATCGTCGCATACCGCCCTGGAGGCGCGCTGGGTTGGAGCGCCCACGGCAGGACTTCCTCGAGGCGTCCGGGCGACCCCGGTGCGCCTCGCGTGGCAGGGTGAATCCGTGTCTCGGGTACTGGTCGTCGGATCGGGTTTCGCCGGGCTGTGGGCAGCGCTCGGGGCCGCCAGACGCATCGACGAACTCGGAACGGCGGCCCACGGCGTGCAGATCACCGTGGTCAGTGAGCGTCTCTTTCACGACATTCGCGTGCGCAACTACGAGACCGATCTCGACGACTGCCGAATCCCGTTGCACAAGCTGCTGGATCCCGTCGGTGTGGATCACGTTGTCGCCGAGGTCACGGCAATCGACGTCGAAGCCCGGAACGTCACCGCACTGCAGGATGGCCGGACACGCGTCATCGGCTACGACCGGCTGGTGCTGGCCGCCGGCAGCCGGGTCGCGCGACCGAATGTTCCCGGGCTGGCCGAATTCGGTTTCGACGTCGATACATTCGACGGTGCCAGGCGCCTCGCCAATCACCTGGACACGTTGGCCGCCAATCCGCAGATATCGGGCGCCGGCACGGTCGTTGTCGTCGGAGCGGGGCTCACCGGTATCGAGACCGCGTGCGAACTGCCGTCACGGCTCTCCGCGCTCTTCGATGGCCGCGTCGCACCGAAGGTCGTGCTCGTCGACCACAACCCGCAGGTCGGCTCGGATATGGGCGACTCGGCGCGTCCGGTGATCGAAACCGCATTGTCCGACAACGGAGTTCAGGTGATGACCGGTGCCGGCGTGACCTCCGTCGACATCGGTGCCGTCACCTTGTCATCCGGCGTGGTGGTACCGGCGGCAACCGTGGTGTGGTGTGCGGGAATGCGGGCCAACCCGTTGACGGTCCAGCTGCCGGTGACCCTGGACCGGTTCGGTCGACTGCCCGTCGACGAGTACCTCCGCGTCGAGGGTGTGCCCGCGGTGTTCGCCGCCGGCGATGTGGCCGCCGCGCGGATCGACGACAGTCACCCGTCGGTGATGTCGTGCCAACACGGCAGGCCGATGGGGCGCTACGCCGGGTACAACGTGATCGGCGACCTCCTCGACCTGCCCATGCGTGCGCTGCGAATCCCTTGGTATGTCACCGTTCTCGATCTCGGTCCGGCCGGAGCGGTCTACACCGAGGGCTGGGACCGACATGTCGTGGCCACGGGCACGGTGGCCAAGGCCACCAAGAAGACCATCAACACCGAACGGATCTACCCGCCGTTGACGGGCGATCGGCAGGCCCTGCTCGCAGCCGCCGCACCCGACCTTCAGGCCATGCCGCCCCGGGGTTCGAGCGAGTAGTGCTTGGGCTGAAAAACGGTTCACGGACCAGATGCCGTTGGTGGCGTCAGTGGAACGAGAACTGCACGACCGCGTTGTTGCCGCCGCGGCAGGTCACCCAGTCGCCCTCTCTGACACACGCCATGGTGTAGGTCTGATGTGTCACGGGGCTGAATACGTTGATCTGCACTGAATCCCCGGGAACCCGGAAATACTCCTGACGCACATTCTGGGCGAACGGGCACGAGGTGCTCTGGCCGGCCCAGATACCGCCGCTGCATTCCTTCATCTCCTCGCCCACCGGGCCGGCGCCCTGGGTGGTCAGCTCGTCGAGCTTCGCGAGGGTCTCGGCCCCCGCAACACCGTTGACGAACAGGCCGGCGCGCTTCTGGAATTCGCGGATGACGGCTTCGGTCTGTGCGCCGAACTCGCCGTCGACCTGCAGGTGCGAATATGCCGGGTAGTCCAGGTTCAGCAGCGCCTGTAGCGTCGCGACCTGCTGACCCTGACTGCCGTTCTTCAATGTGACTGTCGGATATGGAGGCATGACAGGCGCTCCTCTCATCTCGGTGGCACGGAGCCAACTGCTGAAGATCGCAACGTATCTGCGTCCCGTGGCCGCGGGCACGCGTAGCCGACTACTCGAAACGGTGCGGACCAGCGGGCCGCCGGGCAGGTCCTAGCGGTCGTTTCCGTCCGGCGTCGACTCGGGCGGCGGTGTCAGCGCGTCCCACGTGGTCCACGTATAGCGCTGCTCGGGAAGGCCGGTCGCGCCGAGCATGAATGCCCGGTGCCCACGGTTCTCGCGGGCGATGGTGGTCAGCCAGGTGGTCACCGTGCTGACGCGGTTGCGTACACCGGTGAGGAATGCGATATGGATGAAACCCCAAGCCAGCCAACCGAAGAAGCCGGCGAGCTTGACCGGGCCGACCTGCAGCAGTGCCTGTCGGCGCGCGATGTATGCCGCCGAGCCGAGGTCTCGGTAGCGGAACGGCCGCCGGGGTTTACCGGCGAGTTCCCGGCGGACACACGAGGCGACGTGGAGCCCGCCCTGCATAGCGTTCTCGGCGACGCCCGGCAGGTTCTCCCGGCCTGCCAGGTCTCCGATCACGAAGATCTCGGGACGGCCGTCGATCGAAAGATCAGGCCCCACAGCGATTCTCCCACTGCGATCGGCCTCCACCCCCAGAACCTGGGCGAGGTGCCGGGCGAACGGCACGGCTTCAACCCCGGCCGTCCACAACACAGTTCGGGCCGCGTACTGCTCGTCTGGACCACCGGCCTTCGGGGTGACGGTCACCCCGTCCCGGTTGACGTCGGTCACGTGGACTCCCATGTGCAGTTCCACGCCCAGTTTCTGCAGCGACTTCGTCGCCTTCTCCCCCAGCTCGGAACAGAAGGCCTTCAGCACCCGTTCCCCGCCGTCGAACAGCAACACCCGGGCTTCCCTGGGCTCGATGCTGTGGAACTCGTGAGCCAAGGTGCGCGTGGCCATCTCGCGGATCTGCCCGGCCAGCTCGACCCCGGTCGGACCGCCACCGGCGACAGCGAACGTGAGCCAACCGTCACGCTCTGGACCCGGTGGCAGTGTCTCGGCGATCTCGAATGCCGTGAAAACCCGCTGCCGGATGTTGAGTGCGTCGTCGAGTGTCTTCATTCCGGGCGCCCACTCCGCGAAATGTTCTTTGCCGAAGTAGGACTGCTGCATGCCCGCGGCCACGACGAGGACGTCGTAGTCGAGGGTGAACGTCGTCTCATCGGGCCGGCGGGCCGTGACCCGGCGCAACTCGGGGTCGAGGTCGATCGCGTCACCGAGCAACGTGGTGACGTTGCGGTGACGCTCGAACTCCTCGCGCAGCGGTCGGCTGATCTGGCCGAAGCCCAGCGTCCCGGTGGCGCATTGGTAGAGCAGCGGCTGGAACAGGTGTCCGGCTGCCCGATCGAGCAGGGTCACGTCGACGTCGACTCCGCCCAATCGGCGCGCACAGAACAGCCCGCCGAATCCCCCACCGATGATCAACACTCTCTTCCGACTGTTGCCCACAAGTAGGAGGTTAACCGTCGTCGCTGGAAATGCGACCGTGCAGCGCGGATGCGCGCAAGGTGAGGTGGTTGCGCTCGGCCAGCGAATGCGCCTCGGCCGCAGCCTGCACGTACAGCCGTGCCGCCGTTGAGATGTCCCCAGCCCGCTCGTGAAGGTAGGCCGCCGCAGCGGTGTATCGCGGCAACGCCGCATCCAGTTCGGCGAGCGCGGCCAAACCTGCCCCCGGCCCATCGGCTTCACCTAACGCGACTGCGCGATTGAGGCGTACCACCGGGCTGCCGGTGAGTGCGACGAGTTCGTCGTACCACTCGACGATCTGCACCCAGTCGGTCTCCTCGGCGGACTGGGCGTCGGCGTGCAGCGCCGCCACCGCCGCCTGGGCCTGATACTCCCCGAGCCGGTCGCGGGCCAGGGCGGCTTGCAGGATGTACACGCCCTCGGTGATCAGATCGCGCCGCCACAGCGCGCGGTCCTGCTCGGCGAGAGGAACCAGGGTCCCGTCGGCCCGGGTGCGCGCCGGACGTCTGGCGTGGTGCAGCAGGAACAACGCCAGCAGACCGCTGACTTCCGGATCGTCGGTGGTCCGGGCCAGCAGACGGGCGAGCCTGATCGCCTCGGCGGCCAGGTCGACATCGCCGCTGTAGCCCTCGTTGAACACCAGATACAGCACCCGCAGCACGGTGCGCAGGTCGCCGGGTCGATCCAGTCGCACCTCGGCGACGGTGCGCTTGGCGCGGCTGATCCGTTGCGCCATCGTCGCTTCCGGCACGAGATACGCCTGCGCGATCTGGCGGGTGGTCAAGCCGCCGACCGCACGCAGTGTGAGGGCGACGGCGGCCGAGGAGGTCAGGCTCGGGTGCGCGCACAGGAAGTAGAGCTGCAAGGTGTCGTCCACCGCGGCGGCCGGCCCGGCGGCCGGCTCCGCAGAAACCCGGGCCTCGCGGTTGCGCCGAGCAGCGTCGGATCGGGTGAGGTCGAGAAACCTGCGCCACGCCGTGGTGATCAACCAGCCCTTGGGATCGTCGGGCCGCCCGTGCGGCCAGGTTTCCCAGGCCCGGACCAAGGCCTCCTGCACGGCGTCTTCTGCCGTCGCGAAGTCCGCACCACGGTGGACGAGGGCAGCCAGGACACCGGGAATCAGATCCCGGAGCCGGGCCTCGTTCACCGCACCGGAAGTCATCAGTCGGTGACAGTCGGTGGGGCGGTCAGGAACGGGCGCACCTCCAGCCACTCGTGGATGGGCCGCCCGCCCGCACCAGGTGCCGCGGACAGTTCTCCGGCCAATGCGACCGCGCGGTCGTAGGAATCGACGTCGACGACCATCCACCCTGCGATCAGGTCCTTGGTCTCGGCGAAGGGGCCGTCGGTCACCGGTGGCTTGCCCTCGCCGCCGTACTGGACCCACGTGCCCTCCGGGGCCAGGGCCTGGCTGTCGACGTACTCGCCGCTGTCCTTGAGCCGATCCGCGAAATCGTTCATGTACTGGATGTGGGCCTGGATCTCGTCCGGGGTCCACTGGTCCATCGGGATGTCGTTGACCGACGCCGGGGCACCTCGGTAGTGCTTGAGGAACAGGTACTTGGCCATGAGATTCTCCTTCGGATTCGCAACCCGGGTTGGTCGCTCACAACGGGGACGGAGCCGTCAGGGTGTTCTCGACATCGAGGCCCGAAATATTTCTGATCTCATGTCAGGCCACGTCACACGGGTCCAGGATGACGTATACGCCCGTCGTCCGACCTCAGGTGCACAACCGATCAGTTCGATTGGCTAAGCTTCGACTATCCAAGTTCAGATTCGAGCACCGAGGTGGCATTCATGTTCCTGAGCAAGGCAGCCGTGGCGACCTTCGCGGCCGCAGGCCTGATCGGGGCCGCACTCGGCCTCGGCGTGGCCACCGCGAGCGCCGATCCCGATCCGAGCCTCCCGCCGCCGCCGAACGCGCCGAAGAAGCCGGCCGAGACGTGGCAGGGCCACCCGATGGTCTGGTGGAACCTGCCCGCGGGCGGTCACTGGGGTGTCTGGGTCAACGGCGACTTCCTTCCGTTCACCTGATCCAGCACCCGACCTGACGGCCCGATGACGTCCGTCGAGGTCATCGCCGCGGTCCCAACGGCATCGGACTGCTGCCCGACGAATCAACCCTGGTGGTCAGCGAGACACACGGTTCCCGCCTGTTGGCGTTCACCGCCGGTCCCGACGGCAACCTGGGCGCACCGACCGTGTTCGCCGACCTGGGCCCGGACCGGCATCCCGACGGACTGTGCGTCGACACCGCGGGCGGAGTGTGGGTCGGCTCGTATGACACCGGAGAGTTCCTGCGCGTCGACGCCGGCGGCGAGATAACGCACCGCATCGAGATCGACCGCGGATGGGCGGTGGCTCCGGCGCTGGGCGGCCCCGACGGGCGGACGCTCTACCTGGTGGTCGACGAGACGAGCCACGAAGATCTGTTGGCGGGCAAGTCGACTGGCCGGATCCTGCAGGCGCGCGTCGACGTTCCAGGGGTGGGATCTCCCTGATCGCCTGACTCAGCTGTCGGGCTCTGCAGTCTCGTCGTCCTCGGGCTCGTCGGCCGGCGCCGCTTCCAGCGGGACGCTTTCCGCGCGCGGCGTCCCGACAGCCGACGTGTTGTCGGCCGGTTGGAGGCGGACCACCTGGCCCACCGCCCGGCGCAGGCCGGGCGGTCCTTCTTTGCGGAAGAACTCACCGATGCGTCCGGCGCGGTACCGCAGCGGGGAGCCGAGCAGCTCACCCATCACCACGCCGCTGCCGAGTGCCAACGCTGTCGCCGCCGCGCTCAGCAGGTGTGCGAGCCCCTCACCGAACTTCTCGTCGACGGCGAAGGCGAACACCGCCCAGAACACCGAGAGGCCGGGCAGCATCGGCATGATGCCGGCGGTCGCCGTCACGAGCGCGGGAGACTGCCGGCGAATGGAGATCAACGTCGCCAGGAAACCGACGCCGACCGCCGCGATCCCGGTGGCCGCCCACTGGCCGAAGCCGGCAGTCCCGAGCCCGATCAGCGTCAGCTCCGCCAGCCCGGCCGCCAACCCGGCGGTGGGCAATGACCGCAGCGGTGCATAACTGGCCATGGTGAGGCAGATCCCGGCGAGCGCCGCACCCACGACCGCCAGGACGATCGGCAGCGGTCCTCTCGGCGTGATGAACGTCCCTGCCGTGTTGACGTGCAGTTCGATCTGGATCCCCAGCAGTGTGGCGGCCTGCAGGGCACCGGTGATGCCCACGACGATTCCCGCGGTGAGGAACACGGCGTCACCGAGCCGCGCGACCGCGGTGACCATGTAACCGGTCAACGCGTCCTGCACGGCACCGACCAGGGTCATGCCGGACAGCAGCAACACGATCCCGGTGGCGACGAGCGCGCTGAGACCCTGACCCGTGTACCGGTAGGCCGCCAGCGCGATCAATGTCGCGATCGCCGCCCCGACCGCGTGCTGAAAGAAGAACGGCGTGCCGATCCGATTCAGCAGACGGCCGACCCGGTCGATCAGCGCAGCCGTCACGGTGGCCAGCAGGCAGGTCAACCAGTTGCCGCCCAGCAGCATCGCGATACCGAGCGCGAACCCCGCCCACCCGGCGGTCGCGAGCCACCGAGGGAACGGATGCGGGCTCTCGGTCAGCTCGTCCATAGCCTCGTGCGCCTCGTCGACCGTGATACCGCCGGAGGTGATGCGCCGCACCAGACGGTCGAGTTCGGCCAGCCTGGTGTAGTCGGTGGACCTGGTCCGCACCGCCCGCATGATCGTGACCGGAGGGCTGTCCGTGGTGGGCAGTGCCGACACGATGATGGTCGCGACGGTGATGTCGACGACGCAGTCGGTCAGCCGGTAGGCCTGTGCGACGTCCTGCGTGGTGGCGACGACGTCAGCGGTACCCGACCCGGACGAGAGCATCACCTCGGCGAGCCGGATGGTCAGGTCGAGGACCTTGCGGGTGTGTACATCACCCATGCCGGCCGACGCGCGACTGCGCCGGCCTGCCACCGGCGCCGGATCACGGCGCCCACGCAGGGCCATGCGCAGCCCGCCACGCAAGCGGTCCCTGCCGTTCAACCCTTCCTCAGCCATTTGTGTGCAGCGTAGTCATGAACCGCCGCGGGCCGGTGGAAGCCGGGCTGCCAGTCGGTTCAGATCACCCGGCGCGGTCGGCAGCCCGGATCACGTCGGACCCGACGAAGGTGAAGATCTGGCTGCCCGGTGTCAGCGGTTCGGGTGACCCCGTGAAGCGGTGGGCTCCGACGCCGTAACTCACATCCGGCTGCGACACCCAGACCAGGTCGAAACCGCGCTCGTCAAACCAGTTGAGGATCAACGGAACCCGGTCGGGAACGGTGCGGCCGCGAGTCCACAGCACCGTGCCGCCGGTTCTGGTCAACTGAGGCAGGAAGCCGATGGTCCGCTCGATGTCCTCATCGGTGATGTTGCCGAAGATGCCGCACGCCACCACGATGTCGGCGGGGGCCAGGTCCTGGTATTGGTCGATCAAAGCGGCGTCGCCCGTCACCACCTCGACCCCGGTCAGCCCGAACCGGTTCACGGTTTCGGTGGCGATCTCGGCGTTGCGGGGATCCAACTCGACCAGGCGCGCCCGGACGTCGTCGCTTCGCGGATGGTCGGTCAGCACCTCGAGTAGATCGCGCCCCTGCCCGGCGCACAGGCTGACCACCCGCAGCGGGCCGGCCGGGGCCTCGTCCAGCGCCTGCCGGATCAAGGTCTGCACCGCGCGAAGCCGGTGTGCCAGTGCCGAATCCGGCCGGTCGTAGTCGTCGTGCCAGCTGTGCCAATCCACGACCAGACCGTAACGCCACGGCGCGTTGGTGGCGCCACCGCGGGCTGTCTCGATCCGAACGTGCTCGACTGCGACCTACCTTCGCGCATGGTGAATCACGCAGGTAACGAACGGTATTCGGTCACACGAGCAGGCATCTGCGGAGCGCGGCGAGGGTTTACCGCGGCGTGATGAATACTGGCGGCTACCGCTGGAACCGCACGTAGCGGTCCACGGCCGCCGCATCGCCTCGGGAGTACGTGACGCTGTCCACCTGAGTGCCGTGATCGTCGACCAGCAGAAGGTTTCCTCCCGAGTTGCCGAGCTGTGCGCCTGACCCGTCCAGCACGACGACTGCCGAGGCACCGCCGGCCAGGTCGGCATCCAGCTTGCTCTCCCGACCGTTGCGGTCGACCAGTCGCCAACCGTGCAGTGACACTGCCTCGGTGGCGTAGTTGCCGATCACCACCGCTTCGTGTCCGGGGTCCGGGCCGGTGGGATTGATCAACGCCCGCTCCAGATACGCCGGGCCCGGGGTCACCTCGCCCCCGCCCGCGGCCGCCCCCACCAACCGGGAGAGGGGCTGTGCACCCGGTGCCGCGTCGCCCTGGGGATCGGTGGGTACTCGCTGGGTCTGGAAGGCGAGCAGGATGCCGACGACACGATCGGGGAAGGCCAGCAGAAGACCGCCGTCGTGGAAGGCCCCGTTGTCCCCCGCGTGCGCGCCGACATTGCCCTGGTTCATGTGGATGTCGTGCACGCCGTGCAGACCGTCGGCATTGCCGAAGTCGGCGTCGATCGGCTTGTGCAGGTTGCGGTCGAACTTCGCACCGAAGGCATAGAGCTCGCCGCCGGCGGTCTGGCACTGGGTCAGGTACAGGCTCAAAAGATCCTGCAGGTCATCGGCATTCGCGTTGCCACTGGGCGGAAGCGCCCGGCCGAGCGTGAAATCGAACAACGGCGCCTTGACGTAGTCCAACGAGGACGCTGACGTGCCGGGGGTGACAGAGAAGCCGGACGCCACCGCGGCCAGTCCGTTGACGACGGGGTGTCCGACCAGCGGATCCACCACCCAGAAGACGACCTCGCTGCCGTCGTTGGATTCGACGTTGACCGCGACCCGCCACGGCTGTCCGGAATCGTCAACCGCCCGGATCTGCAGGTGCGGGGTGGACTGGCCGTCTTCCCTGACGAACCGGTCCGGTCGTGCGCGCAGAACCCCATAGGTGATCGCCATGATCGACTCCTGTCGTTTCGATGCGGACACAAGGGCTTTCATGTGCCTGCACCCGCAGAAACTATCGACCCGGCGTGGTGCGGACACGCGTAGCGGACTACCCGAAACGGAGAACCGCGGTCATCTGCCGTGGGAGGCGAAGAACTGCCCGGACGCATCCGAGGCGTCGAAGGCGCGGCTGGCGGCCCCGACGGACTGCACGGGAAGGATCTCGGGTACACCCGGCCACGTGTGCCCGCCCCCGTCGACCCGCATGAACACCACCGATGTTCCGCCGGCGCACCCGTCGGAGGCGATGCGGTGGGTTTCGGTGCCGTCGCCGGTGCTGGGCAGCACCTCGTCCGACGGAGCCGGGCAACCGTTGATCTGGCGCCACCGGTCCACCATCGCCGGCCCCGACACCACGGTGCTGCCTCCGCCCCGACCCGTCATCGGCCCGCCGTTGAACGGCACGACAGGGTCGGCCGTCCCGTAGGTGGCGAGGACCGAAACGGGCCTGGAGGGACTGCAGCCCACGTTCGTCCCCAGCGTGCCGGCCACCGGGGCGATCGCGGCGAACAGGTCGGCACGATCACACGCCAGCCGGTTCGCCATGAACCCACCTGCCGACAGACCGGTGGCATACACCCGGCCGCGCGGGATGCCGTTCTCGGCGACGAGGCGATCGACGAGGGTCGAGATGAACCCGACATCGTCGACCCCTTGACGGTCCGGCACCGAGGCGCCGCGGCCGTCGGCCCAGCTGTAATCGATGCCATCGGGGTAGACCACGGCGAACCCGTAGGCGTCGGCCACCGCGTCGTAGTGGGTGAGCGCCGCCTGATCGGCTCCGGTCGCGCCGGCGGCGTGCAGATTGACCACCAGCCCGGAAGGTGGGCCCCCCGCCGGTAGGTGGAGCCGATAGGTGCGCATCGTGCCGCCGAAGTCGATCTGCGCCGACGGTAAGGGCGCAGCCCACGCGGGTGGCGGCGCGGCCGCGCATCCCAAGAGCGCAACGAGCGCGGCGGACACCACTGTTCGGAGCCGTCCCGGCGTGAAATGCACCGGGGCAGAGTAGATATCACGAACGAACTCTTGGGCAACGCCAGGTGACCTACCGGAGAAAAACCTGCCGGCAACCGTCGCCATCCGCTTCCACGCCATCCCGGCCCCCACCGATTCGTCGTCCAGCAAACGAAGTCCCGACGCTACCCGTTCGCTGTGACCAGCGGGGCGAGAAAACCGGATTCGGCCGCCGATCAGATGGTCAGGACCATGCGGTAGCGCGCCTGTCCCTGCTCCATGGCGGCGTAGGCGCTCGGCGCCTCTGCGAGCGGGCGCTCCTCGATCCGGGCCCGCACCCCCGACAACACCGCGAAGTGCATGGTCTCCTCGACGTCACGTGCGGTTCCGGACGGGTGCCCGGAGATGGTCAGTGCGGGCTGGATCAGTTGCACCGGGCTGATGGGCAGCGGATCGGCGGACACCCCGATCGCCACCAGTTCACCGCGAGGGGCCAGTCCGCCCACCGTCTCGGCCATGGCCTGCGAATTCCCCACCGTTGCCAGGACCACCGCCGCGCCGCCCAGGTCCCGCAGGGCTGCGCTGACGTCGCCTGCGGTCGAGTCGATGTAGTGCCGGGCCCCCAGCGAACGGGCATCGGCTTCTTTGCCGGGGCCGCGGGCGATCGCGACGGTCTCGAAGCCCATCGCGCTGGCGAACTGGAGCCCGAGATGCCCGAGGCCGCCCACACCCAGGACCGCGACCACGTCGCCGGGGAGGGCCCGGGTGTGTCGGAGCGCGTTGTAGGTCGTCACCCCGGCGCACCCCATCGGAGCGGCCTCGGCGAAGGACAGTTCATCGGGGATCCGGGCGAGCGCGTTGGCCGGCACCGTCACGGATTCCGCGTATCCGCCCGGATAGTGCAGGCTCGGTATCTGCCCCTTCTCACAGTGGATGAACAGGCCCTTGCGACACGGGATGCAGACTCCGCAGTGCCCGCCGAACCAGCCGATCGCCACCCGGTCCCCCACCGCGAAATCGGTGACGCCCGCGCCCACTTCGGCGATGGTGCCTGCGATCTCATGGCCGGGCGTCACCGGCCACTCGATGCCCGGGAATCCGCCGTTGAGGATGGCCCGGTCGGTACCGCAGACCCCGCAGGCGGCCACGGCGACCCGGACCTGTCCCCGATCGGGCGAGAGGGTCTGAGCGTCAACGAGTTCCAGGGTGCCGCCAGCTGACTGGACGTGAACAGCGCGATGAGTTGCCATGGGAATCCTTACCGTCACCGTCGGGATGTCCCGCCATTCTGGACCGTCAACCGCCCGCTTGGCCAGGGTCGGCTCTCAGCCCAGGACGAACGGCAGCTGCGCCGCAGTCTTCCCGAGACCGGTCACCTCCAGATCTGTCGGGGCTCGCCTGCCGGTCCCCAGGAGCAGGATGTCGTCATCGGAGAACGCCGCGGGAACCTGACTCCCGTGATGTCCTCCAGCATTGCGCGTGAGCGGGCCAGTCCCGCCGCCGGCGGGCCGGGCACCCCCGGCAGGTGCGCAACCAGATCGAGGTGGTGCAACGTCCATTCCAGAACGTAGGCGTCGAGATAGTCGCCGACAGTGAGAACCTGCCCCTGCGTGCCGACCCGAGCGTGCGGGTCGGCAAGGTCAGCGGCGCGTTCCGCCGCCGAGCCCACGTCGTCGAGATGAAACTTGAGCAGGGCCGGATCCCCGTATGCCGAGGCCAGCCTGACGGTCAGCGCGTCGAGGGGATCCTTGCCCGTCGGCGGCGTTCGGCTGACCTCCCAGTAGGTCAGTGCGTCACGGGTCGCTTCGGCATCGGTCGGGGTAACCAGCGTGATCAACACATCCTGGGCATCAATGACGAGGTGGCACACCAGATCTCGAACCAACCAGCCGGCACAGCCGGAGGGCTGAGCGAAATGCTGGGGATCGAGCGCGGCCACCGCGGCGCGCAGCGCCGCCCACGAATCCGAGAACTGGCCCACGACGGCAAACTAGCAGCGGACCACTCGCTCGGCCGCAGTCCAGTCGTAGGGCAGGAATTTGCCGTCGAACGTCACCACCACGCGGTCACCGGCAGGGTGCGGCTTGCGCTGCACGTCGACGCTGAAGTTGATGGCGCTCATGATGCCGTCACCGAACTGTTCGTGGATGACTTCCTTGAGCGCACCGCCGTAGACCTGGAGCGCCTCGTAGAACCGGTAGATGGTGGGATCGGTGGGCACGGCTGTCGGCAGTCCACCGCGCATCGGTACCGCGGCCAGCACCGGAATCACCGACTCGTCCAGTCCGAGCAGGTCCACGATGATCCTGCCGGACTCGGCCGGCACCGGATGTTGCCCGAGCAGGGCGGACACCGTCCACACCACAGGTCGGTCGATGGCGTCGGCCAACTGCTGCCACGTCAGGCCTTTGGTCAGGCGGGCTTCTACGATCGCGGCGGTGATCTCGTCTCTGCTCATACGAGCCAGCATGCCCGCGGCGAGCGGTCACCGCACGCCCAACGTGCCTTCCAGATACTCACCGCGACAAGCCACGCGGGCCAGCTTGCCGCTGGTGGTCCGCGGGATCGCGCCTGCCGGTAGGAATCGCAGATCCGCGACGGTCAATCCGTGTCGGTCGGCCACCGCCGCGCGGATGGCCTCACCGGCTTCGTCCGGATCGGCCCGCTTGGTGCGGGCGGCGCGTTCGGCGATCACCACCAACCGCGCGCCGTCACCGTCGCCTTCGGGAGTCACGGTGAACGCCGTGACGTAACCGCGCCGGACCAGCGGCGACGCGTCCGCCACGGTGGCCTCGATGTCCTGCGGGTAGTGACTGCGACCGTCGATCCGCACCAGGTCGGCCATCCGCCCGGTCACGTAGAACTGCCCCTCGAAATACACGCCGAGATCGCCCGTCCGCAGCCAGGTGGCGTCGTCGGAGAGCCCGGCGGCGTGACTGCCGGAGGCGAGACGGGAATGCAGCGACACCCCGAACACCTTGCTCGTCTCCTCGGGGCGCGCCCAGTAACCCCGACCAATGTTGTTGCCGTGCAACCAGATCTCCCCGACCTCGCCGTCGGGCAGTTCCTCGGCGGGGCCGTCGGCGGTCGCAGGGTCGACGATCACCGCCCACAGGCTGCGGGCCGGATGACCGCACGACACGTGCGCGACGGCACCCTGGTCGTGGGCGTTGACGCGCACAGCGCGTCCCAGGGTCAGCTGCTCGCGGTCGAAGTAGACCACCGACGCCTGCTCAGCCGGGGCGATCGTCGAGATCAGCAGCGTCGCCTCGGCGATGCCGTACGACGGCTTGAACGCTGTCGGCGGCAGCCCATACGGCGTAAACACCTCGTTGAAGGCCGTGATGACCTCGGGGATCACCGGCTCGGAACCGATGATGAGCACCACATTGCTCAGGTCGATGTCCTCCCCCGCGGCGGGAACGCCGCGCTGCGCGGTCCATTCGTAGGCGAAGTTCGGTGCGGCGGTGATCACGCGGCCATGTTTCGAGGCGTCGGACATCGCACGGATCCACCTCTGGGGCCGGCGGATGAACGCGGTCGGTGACATCAGCGTCGAGTGCCCGCCGTAGACCGCGGGAAACCCGATCATCGACAGGCCCATATCGTGATAGAGCGGTAACCAGCTGAGGCCGTGGGTGTTTCGGTTCAACAGATCGATGGACAGGATCATCTGCAGCAGGTTGGTGCCGACCGCGCGGTGGGTGATCTCCACCCCGACGGGCGGGCGGGTCGAGCCAGAGGTGTACTGCAGGTGGGAGATGTCGTCGGGATCGACCGAGATCGGGGTGAACCCGTCGCCCTCCGAATCGGGGATCTCATCGATGAGCTCGACGCGGGGTCGCAACGTGTCCGGCATCGTCGCAAGAAACTCCCGCACGGCGGGATCGCCCGCGGCGGTGGTGAGTACCGCGCTCGGCCGGGAGTCGAGCAGCGCGGTCTCGAGCCGTTCGGCGTGCCCCTGCAGTTCCGGTGCGAACAGCGGCACGGCGATGTTGCCTGCCTTGATCGCCGCGAAGAACCCGACGACATAGTCCAGCCCTTGGGGCGCGAGGATGGCGACTCGGTCACCGCGGCCGGCCACCTGCTGCAGCCGCGCGGCGACGGCCCGCAGCCGCACGCCCAGCTGCGTCCACGTCAGCTCGATGATCTCTTCGGTGGCCTGGCTGTGGTCGAGGTAGCGGTAGGCGACCAGGTCTGGAACGTGGGCGATGTTGCGGTCGATCAGCGATATCAAGGTGGTGCCCGGGGGCAGCACGATGCCACCGTTCTCGTCCAGGCAGTCCTCGATGCGGAGTAGGCCTGCCGGGGCCTCGTACTGAATCTGAGAGCCGCTGTCCATGCCCGCAGTCTAGGTCGGCCCGCCTCCCAGTCGGGCCGCCAGTTGCTCGAACGTGAGGGTCCACCCGCTGTGGAAGCTGTCGAATTCCTCTGGCGGCAAAAGGGAATGCTCGATCGACATCATCGTCTGCCCGTCGCCGGCCGGCTCGAATTCGACGTTGACGATGCTGACCACGGTCGGGTCGGCCCAGTCCGAGTTGCTCCAGGTGAACCGCAGCACCCGGGGCCGGTCGATCGTCAGGAACTGTCCGGTGATCAGCACGCTCGAACCGGAGTCGTCGATGTCGAACCGCACGAGCCCACCGACCCGAGGCTCGACCGCTACTTCGACGCAGTACACCGGCCGCGGGCACATCCACTCCCGCAGAGACTCGGGATCGAGCCATTCGTCGAACACCACTTCGGGCGCCGCGGGCATCAGTCGCCGCACACGGACCGTTGGCGCGTCGGTCATAGGGAATCTGCCTTCCGCCGCAACCGGGCCGCCAGCGCATCCGCACGGGTCGACCAGAAGTCCGTCTGCTCGGTCATCCACTGCGAAGCCATGGTCAACCCGTCCTGTTTGAGCGAGACCCAGTGCTCTCGACCTCGGATCTCGCGCTGCACCAGACCCGCGGCCTCCAACACCCCGATATGGCGCGAGACACCGGCGAAAGTCATCGGCAACGGGGCGGCGAGGTCGCTGATGCGGGTCTCACCCTCGCGCAGGGCCTCCAGCAACCGGCGCCGGGTCGCATCGGCCAGAGCCGAATAGGCGCGGTCCAGAACTTGATCTTCAACCACCTTGTTGACTATAGCCGCGGGCCGTGGTTACCTCGAGGAACGTTATTCAACTGATTTGTTGAATGATTGAAGAGCGTTGCAACGGACTGACGACGGGAGCAACCATGAAGAATCCACCGATCGTGCCGGCCGCCGACTGGCAGGCCGCGCTCGACGAAATGCTGGTCAAGGAAAAAGAATTCACCCGCGCGCGGGACCGGCTCGCGGCGTTGCGCCGACGCATGCCGTGGACACCGGTGGACAAGGACTACACGTTCGAAGGCCCCGACGGCAGCGCCACCCTGCTCGACCTGTTCGCCGGACGACGCCAGCTGATCGTGTACCGGGCATTCCTCGATCCGGGTGTGGACGGTTGGCCGGAACACGGTTGCGTCGGCTGCTCGTTGATGGCCGACCACATCGGCAACCTGGCCCATCTCAACGCGCGCGACACCACTCTGGTCTATGCCTCGCGCGGGTCCCAGGCCGACATCGCCCGGATCAAGACGCGGATGGGGTGGAGCCATCCCTGGTACACCATGGTTCCCCGGCCCGGTGCGGAGTTCGACGTGGACTTCGGTGTCGACGAGTGGCACGGCACCAACGCGTTCATTCGCGACGGTGACCGGATATTCCGCACCTATTTCATCGACAACCGGGGCGACGAGGCCTTCGTCAACACGTGGAACTTCCTGGACATGACCGCACTCGGCCGGCAGGAGACCTGGGAGGATTCTCCGCCGGGATACCCGCAGACCAAGGCGTACGAGTGGTGGTCCTGGCACGACACCTACGCCGAGCACGAACCCTCGCGGTGGTTCGGCGATCCCGACCCCGACAACCCACGCGATCCGCGCCCGCCGCGCGACGACTGCGCGGCCTGCGGGAGCCACTGACCTGCCGCGGTCAGGCCACCGCCCGCCACTGAGAAGATGGGCGGGTGACGCAACCCCCGCTGACCGTCCCCGCCCTCCTGCGGCACAGTGTCGCCGAGTTCGGTGAGTCCGTCTACCTGGCCACCCCCACCGAACGGCTCACCTACCTCGAGGCCGAGGAACGGTCCGCGCGCCTGGCGCGGTGGCTGCTGCACCAAGGGGTGGGCAAGGGCAGCCGCGTCGGCCTGTTCTTCCCCAACGGCGCCGAGTGGGTGACGTGGTGGCTCGCGGTATCCCGGATCGGCGCGGTGGCCGTGCCGCTCAGCACCCTCTACACCCCCGCCGAGATCGCAAAGGTGTTGCGGCTCTCCGACATCGGGCTTCTCATCGCGCCCAACACGGTGCTGAACATCGATGTTGCCGACCGGTTGGAAGCTGCGTTGCCCGAGCTGGTCGATCACTCCGGCAGTCGACTCGCGCTGAGCGCCACCCCCTTCCTACGTCACATCGCGGTGATCGGCGGCAGCCCCCGGCCGTGGGCTTCGAGGGGGTGCGATGCCGCCGCCGACGTCGTGCCTGCCGATGTTCTCGCCGCCGCGGAGGCCGAGGTGTCCCCCGCCGACCTCGCCATCATGGTGCACACGTCGGGCTCCACGGCCGATCCCAAAGGCGTCCTGCACACCCACGGCACGCTGGTGCGGCAGACCTCGACCTGGGCCGCCGCCATCCGGGCGATCACCGGGCCGCAGGACCGGTCCCGGATCCTGTGCGCCATGCCGTTCTTCTGGATCGGCGGACTGCTCGCGGTCAGCGGCGCCCTACACGAGCCCGTCACCCTGGTGGTCATGCCGAAACTCGATCCGGAGACTGCGCTGGATCTTGCCGAGCGGGAACGGATCACGGGGATCGTGGGCTGGCCGGCGTTCACCCAGCGGCTGCGTGAGCACCCGTCGTTCGCCCGGCGCGATCTCAGCAGTGCACCGATGCTGCGCGACGGCCCGCTGGACATCGCCATGACCGACGTGCCCGACGGATTCCCGGTGCACCGCACCATGTCTGAGACCGCGGGCGGGTTCGCCTTCACCGACATGACCATCGTCGACGAAGACGGCTCCCCCGTCGCTTCCGGGGAGACCGGCGAACTGCTGGTCCGAGGAATCGGGGTGATGGCCGGGTACAACAAGCGCGAACGGTCGGAAACCTTCGACACCGACGGCTGGTACCACACCGGCGACAAGGTGTACCGGCGCGACGGCGACCCCCGACTGTTCTATGTCGGGCGCACGACCGACCTGATCAAGTCCGCCGGGGCCAACGTCTCCCCGTTGGAAGTCGAGGCCGTCATCGCCGAGTCTGCTGAGGTGGCGCAGTGTGTGGTGGTCGGCATCGAGGACCCGCAGCGCGGGGAGGAGGTCTGCGCAGTCGTCGTGCCGACCACCGACCTCGACCTGGCGGCCCTGGCCACCTATGCGCGGGAACAATTGTCCGCCTACAAGGTGCCTACCCGTTGGGCGCTGACCGACAGCGAACGGATCCCCACCCTGTCCAGCGGAAAATTCGACCGGAAAACCTTGCAGCAGTTGATCATCGACGAAGAGATCGAGACAATCCGCCTTCAGCCACCGCTCCGGACTGCCCGCTGATCACGCCGCGCTGAACCGCACCGGCATCGAGTGGATGCCATTCATCAGATTCGAACGCACCCGCTCCACCGGCCCGATGACCTCGAGATCCTTCATCCGGTACAGGATCTCGGGAAAAATGGCTGCCGCCTCCACTCGGGCCAGGTTCGCGCCGAGGCAGAAATGCGTCCCGCCGCCACCGAAGGCCAAGTGTGGATTGGGGTTTCGGCCGATGTCGAAACGGTCGGGATCGACAAACTGCGTCTCGTCGCGATTGGCCGACGGGAAGAACATCGCCACGCGCTCCCCTTCGGCGATGTGAACACCGTGCAGTTCAGTGTCTTTCGTTGCCGTACGGGTGAAAGCGGTCACCGGACTGACATACCGGAGCATCTCCTCGACCGCCGTGGGCAGCAGCGCCGGGTCGGCCGCCAGTCGAGCGAGTTCGTCCGGGTGCTCCAGTAGAGCCAAGGTGCCCGCCGACACCAGGTTTCGGGTGGTGTCTCCACCGGCATTGATCATCAACAGGAAGAACATGTTGAACTCGAGGTCGGTGAGGCGCCGACCGTCCACCTCGGCATCGAGCAGTGCGGTCGCGATGTCATCGCCCGGTTCGACGCGCTTGCGTTGCGCCAGAGCCGACGCGTACTCGAACATCTCGATCTGCGCCTGCATCACCGTGTCCGTCGCTTCACCCACGTGCTCCGAGTTCATGACCTCGGTGAGGTGATAAAGGCGGCGACCGTCCTCGTGAGAGATACCCAGCAGTTCGGCGATCACATACGACGGCAACGCGCCGGCGATGTCGGAGACGAATTCACACTCGCCCCGGGCCAGCACCCCGTCGACGATCTCGGTTGCCAGCCAGCCCAGCCGCTCACGCAGCTGGGCGACATGCCGTGGGGTGAAACCCTTACTGACAAGCGTCCGCAGTGCGCTGTGCCGCGGCGGATCCATCGTCAGCATCATCAGGTCGAGATGATACGAATTCTCCGGTAGCGGAACGTCGAAGAGCACTCCCGTCCGATGCGAGGACCACGTCGCGCTGTCCCGGGATACCGCGTGCACCTCGTCGTATCCGGTGAGTGCCCAGAAGCCCGCCCCGTCCGAGTACGGATGCCAGGCGACGGGTGCCCGGCGCCGGAGTTCCCGGAATGCCTCGAAAGGCACACCAGCCTCGTACACCGCTGGATCGGTCAGGTCGACACCGCTGATGCCGACCGCATCGTCGAGCATGCCGTGACGGTAATGCACCGACGTGCCCGCAGAGTCAGAATCGGTCGATCAGCTCACGAAATCCGGCGGCGGGCTGCACCAGCGCGCCCGCGTCGCGGACCCTCGCGGCCAGCCCGCCATCCGAGGTCACCACCGTGATCTCGCCGGGTCGCGAATCCGCCTGAACCAACCGCACGATCTCGTCGTCCGCCGAGTTCGCGTGCGCCCGTGGAGCGTGGGCCACCTCGACGACGGCCGACTCGATCGTCGATGCCGACGGTCCCTCGAACACCACCGTCACAGGCAGGTTCTCGGCCGAAGCCCAGCGCTCGAGCCGCTCCACCAGACCGGCCATCGCACCGTGGCGATCCTTCCACCAACCGTCCGGCTTGGATCCGATCACGTTCATCGCGTCCACGATCCACCGCATTCAATCGACGGTACGGGCACACCGCATGCAGAACGCGCCGAATCGGGGTTGACTGGACTGTCTCAGCCGGGCCGGGAGAAAGGGGCATCGACATGGTCGTCGAGTCGAGTGGTGCGGCCGCGGAGCCGACGAAGGCCCGGCATATCCGGTTGACATCTCACAGTGCTGTCGCGGGTACCCCGACCATTCAATGGGCTGCGCCGACGGCAGCGGAGCGCGGTCCGGTGATCGGTACCACCACCACGCGCGCGCACCGCAACGTGATCGGCACCCACAGTGGCTCCTACAGCGTGTACCGGGCTCTGGCCGTCGCCGCGGGCGCCCTTTCCCCGGAGCACCGTGCCGATCTCACCAATACCTCCCCCACCGATGTGATCGGGCCCCACCCCCAGTGGGGCCAACGCGAGACGATCGTCAGCCTGGATCCGTGGGGAGCGATGGTCGCTGACGCGTTCGCCGCCGAACTGGGCGCCGGCTATGACATCCGGCCGACCATCGCGGTGACCAAGGCCCATGTGATGGTGCCGGAGATCGTCACGGCCATCACCAGCGGCCGGCTGCGCCCCGACGGCCGAGTGTTGCTGGAAAACGGTGCGGCACTGGTGACGAAGGCCGCCGTCGAGCCGGTGTGGTTCCTGCCCGGGGTGGCCGCTCGCTTCGGCTGCACCGAGACCGCGCTGCGCCGGGTGCTGTTCGAGGAGACCGGTGGCATGTACCCCGAACTCGTCACCCGCGGTGACCTGGAGGTGTTCCTACCGCCGATCGGCGGACAGACCGTGTACATCTTCGGCGCCCCACGCGATCTGGCTGACCCTAGTGTGGAGCTGACCGCGCGAGTGCACGACGAGTGCAACGGCTCGGACGTCTTCGGTTCCGACATCTGCACGTGCAGGCCCTATCTCACGCATGCGATCGAGGAATGCATCGCAGGGGCGCAGCGCGGCGGGGTCGGCTTGGTCGCCTACTCACGCAAGGAAGGCCGCGCACTGGGTGAGGTGACCAAGTTCCTGGTGTACAACGCACGCAAGCGCCAGGACGGCGGTGACACCGCAGACCAGTACTTCGCCCGCACCGAATGCGTGGCGGGCGTGCAGGACATGCGGTTCCAGGAGCTCATGCCGGATGTCCTGCACTGGCTCGGGGTTCGCAAAATCCACCGCCTGGTGTCGATGAGCAACATGAAATACGACGCCATCACCGGTTCCGGGATCGAGGTCGGCGAGCGGGTCAACATCCCCGACGACCTGATTCCGGCCGACGCCCGGGTGGAGATCGATGCCAAGATGGCCGCCGGCTACTTCACCCCAGGGCCGGTGCCGGGCGCTGACGAGCTCAAGATCGCCAAGGGCCGCGGACTCACGTCATGACCACGACCACGGACGGCGCAACCGCAGTCGCCACGTTGCGCACCACCGCTGCGATCCGCGAACGGGCGCAGCACCTTCTGCGGCGCGCCAGGGTCGGCAACTCCGCCTGGTTCCTGGTGGATGACGATGCTCTGGACCGGGCGGCCTCCGAGGTCGCGGACGTCACCCGCAGCCGCTACCCGACACTCGCCATCCCCTACCACGGCAGGTGGCGTCATTTCGAGGCCGGAGGTGTGGATCGCCGGTCCGAGTTAGACTCGCGCACAGCCGATTCAGATGCCGCGTCCCGTGCTCGATCGATGATCGACCTGGCCGTGGTGAGCGTGTTGCTCGACGCAGGCGCCGGACCTGATTGGCATTACACCGAACCCGGCACCGGACTTCGCCTGACCCGCTCCGAGGGGCTGGGGGTCGCGAGCTGGCACGCGTTCGGCAGCGGATTGTTCTCGAGCGATCCCGCCGATCCGCTGCGGGCCGATGCCGGCGCACTGCGCGGCCTCGACGGCGAAAGCCTGGCGGCCGCCTTCCAGTCGGACCTCGGAAATCCCTTGCTCGGCCTCACCGGCCGGGTGCAGCTGCTTCGCCGCCTGGGCACCCAATTGGCCGCTCGCCCCGATGTATTCGGGCCGGACGGCCGTCCCGGCGGATTGTTCGACACGGTGCCCGGCCCGACGGTCACGGCCCACGACCTACTCTCGACGGTGTTGGATGCACTGTCGGGAGTGTGGCTCACCGACAACACCATCGGCGGTCAACCGCTCGGTGACTGCTGGCGGCATCAGGCGGCGCCGGGCCCCGGTCTGTCACGCGGTTGGATGCCGTTTCACAAACTGTCCCAGTGGCTGACCTACTCCCTGCTGGAACCGTTCGAACGAGCCGGTGTCGCCGTCACCGAACTCGATGCCCTCACCGGGCTGCCCGAGTACCGGAACGGCGGTCTGCTGCTCGATACCGGAGTGCTGCGGTTACGTGATGCCGCGCTCGCCGAGAAGGACTGGACGGTGGACGACGAACTCGTCGTCGAATGGCGGGCACTGACCGTCGCGCTGCTCGATGAGCTGGCACCGCTCATCCGCGATCGTCTCGGCGCCCCACGACTGCCGCTGGCATGCGTGCTGGAAGGCGGAACCTGGGCGACGGGCCGCGCACTGGCCGCACGCCTGCGCGACGGCGCACCGCCGTTGTCCATCATCAGTGACGGCACGGTCTTCTAGGAGCGACGATATGCGCAACCTGCACGTCATCGATCATCCGCTGGTGCAGCACAAGCTGTCCCTGATGCGGCAGAAGGACGTGTCCACCAAGGGATTTCGCCAGTTGCTGAACGAGATCTCTATGCTGATGAGCTACGAGGTGCTGCGTGACATCCCGGTCCACGACGTCGACATCGAGACACCCCTGGAATCCACGACCGGAGCCGTGATCGACGGCAAGAAACTGGTGTTCGTGTCCATTTTGCGGGCCGGAAGCGGCATCCTGGACGGCATGCTCAGCGTGATGCCCAGCGCCCGCGTCGGCCATATCGGCCTCTACCGGGATCCGAAGACCCGCGTGGCCGTGGAGTATTACTTCAAGCTGCCGGCTGATCTGCACGAACGTGACGTGGTGGTCGTGGATCCGATGTTGGCCACCGGCAATTCGGCGGTCGCGGCGATCGACCGCATCAAGGAGTACGCACCCCGCTCCGTCAAATTCGTCTGTCTGCTGACCTGTCCCGAAGGCGTCGCCGCGATGCAGCAGGCGCATCCGGACGTGCCCATCTACGCCGCGGCACTGGACCGGGAACTCGACGAGCAGGGCTACATCGTTCCCGGCGTCGGCGACGCGGGTGATCGCATCTTCGGAACCAAGTGATCGCACATCGCTGGGGCCTCGGCGCCTTCATCGCCGTCGAGGCCGTTTATCTGCTGATCTCGGCCGCGTTCGGCATCTTCGCACCCCCAGGTCCGCCGCCGCCCTGGTTGATCACCCTGGCGATCGGGGTGCCGACACTCGTCGCGGCGAGTCTGGCCGTTGCCATCGCGAAGTGGCGCGGCAACGGCCCTCGCATCGACTTCCGATGGCAGTGGTCCTGGCGTGCCGCCGGTCTCGGGTTGGCGTTCGGCATCGGCGGCCTGTTCGTCACACTGCCCGCAGCGTTGCTGTACCAGGCGATCGTCGGTCCCGACGCGACCTCCGCGGTCGGCGGGGTCTACGAGGGCGTTCGGACCGGCTGGCCGCTGGCGGTGGCTGTCCTGCTCCTGGTCGCCTTCGTCGCACCGATTTGCGAAGAGGTGGTGTACCGCGGACTGCTGTGGGGTGCGCTCGAGCAACGGTGGGGACGCATCGTCGCGGTGATCGTGTCCACCCTGGTGTTCGCGCTGGCCCACCTCGAACCCGAACGGGCCCCACTGCTGCTCGTGGTTGCCATCCCAATTGCGTTGGCGCGGCTCTACTCCGGAAGTTTGTGGGGCGGCATCATCGCCCACCAGGTGACCAACCTGCTGCCGGGCCTCGTGATGATGTTCGGACTGCTGGGGATGATGCCGGACCGCTGAGGTACTACCTCTTGCGGTCGCGCACCTTGTACGTCGAAGGCCACGACACTCGGGATTCATCGCCCACCAACGGGGTCGCCGATCCACCGACCCGGACGTCGTAGGCTTCCTGCCCGGCGCCGACCTCGCGATTGGCGTGCTCCTGCGCCAGGTAGTAGAGCTGGTCGATCTCGGCCTCGGAGAACGCCACGAAGGTGGTCTTGCGCACGATGTCGTTCATGCCCGCCGTCATCCGGTCGGGCAGGACCCGCGAGGCCAGTGCCGCCAGCCCGAGCAGGGTGAACGGGATGACCCAGTAGCAGATGAACGACAACGGCGTCTTGGTGTCCAGGAGCGTGGCATCACCCTGCACCAAGGGGGGTATCGCCGCGGAGAGCGTCATCCCGGCGAACGCGCCCACCCAGATCCAGGTCAGGATCTTCACAATCCGTTGGAACAGATCACTTTCCACGACTCCGGGCGGCTGGCCCGCCGCGGCGAACTCCAGCACGAACGGCTTGCCGATCAGCTGACCGGTCAGGGCGACCAGGAAGATCCCCGCGGTACTCAGCGGCTGTATCCAGCGCTCCATCACATCCTGGCTCAGCACCAGGGTGAGGATCGTCAGCACGACGAAGGTCGCGAGTGCACCGACCTCCAAGGTGCGCCCCGGCGCCCCGGAGATCCGGCTGATCGTGAAGGTCGCGATGGCCGTGGCCAGCGCCACCAGCACGGCGACCAGGAACGGCACGTTGCCGACGAGAACCCAATAGATGATCCACGGCGCGAAGCCAAACAGGATGCCCACGAGCGCCTAGTCTAGGGGCTTACCGTTGCTCCGACGGCAACTACCCGCCGGTCGGCTCGTCGTCACTCGGCCGGGAGTTGCGGCGCCACTCGGAGATCTTGCGGCCCATCGAGTCTGCCGCGCTCGTCGCGGCCTGCCCCACTCCGTCGACCACCCCGCCCAGGCCGTCCCGGATGCCCCGGATCAGCGGGTCGTTGGACTGGTCGAAACCATCCTTGTAATGGCGTGCCGCCGCGCTGACGTCGTCAGTCCAACTCGCGTTCCCATCCTCGGACCGCAGCGGATAGTTGCCGGCCATGATCGCACCGTATCCGCCGGTATCGACCCACTTGGTCAGCGCCGCCGCCCGGAGTACCGAGAACGGATGCGTCTGCATTTCCAGGTTGAGCAGTTTGAGCACCCCGTCGCGCATGTCGCCGGTCGCGTCATAGTCACGGGCCTGGGCCAGGAACGCCTGCGAGTCGAGCTTGTCGAGGTGCCGGCCGGCCGCCAGCTTCAACTCGACCCGGATCGCCGTGTCGAAGTCCTGTCCGCACAGCAGGCCCGCACGGTCTCCCGAAAGTTCGGATTTGCGTTGCCATTCCTGCAACGCCGCGACGATGGCCCGCAGCGCCCAGCCACCGATCGGGATGAAGCCGAACGACGAGGCCAACCGCAGCAGGTGGTGGAGCATCGTGCGGTAGACGGCGTGGCCGCTGAGTGCATGCCCGAGTTCGTGACCGATCACGAAGCGCATCTCGTCATGTGTCATCAGTTCGTACATGCCCGAGGTGATGACGATGAACGGGTCCTCCATGCCGATGCAGTACGCATTGGCTTCCGGCGACTGGATGATGAACATCTCCGGGCGTACCGGTGCGTCGAGCACCTGCACGCACTCGTCGAGCAACGCGTCGAGGTCGGCGAACTGCCGCGGACCCACCCGTGCCGAACTGGCCAGGTACAGCAGCCGGTGCTTGCGTTCGCGCAACATTCCCGACAGCACCTTGAGGACCTGATCGAATCCCTTGAGCCGACGCAACGCGGTCAGCGCGGTCCGGTCCGCTGGATGCTCCCAGGCACGGGAACTGATACCGGGAAATACGGTCCGCGTGGTCGCAGGTGTCTGGTCTGTCAATGCTGTGCGCCTTCCTCGTCGTCAGCTCAGAGCCTACGGAGGGTTGAGCCGCCTCGGACGCACCAGATCTCAGGTGTCAGGCGATGATGCGGACCAGATAGGGCGTCATCCCCTGGGCACGCACCGGCGTGACCGCGACGGCGGGCTCGGTGCCCTGGATCATCTGGTTGTTGCCGAGGTAGAGCGCCACGCTCTGGGTGCCCTCAGGGCCGTAGAAGATCAGGTCACCGGGCAACGCCTGCGCCGGAAGCACCTTCTGCCCGACCTTGTACTGCTCACCGGACGACCGCGGCATCTTCACCCCGACCCCGCCGAAGGCGTACACGATCAGACCGGAGGCATCGAACCCCACCACGTTTGCCGACGGGTCGGGCGCCAGGCCGAGACCCGGGGTCAGAACCGGAGCGACAGGAGCGGTCACCGCGGGAGTCGAAAGGCCCGGTGTCAGACCGCCACCCGCCAGCGGCGGGGTGGCAGGAGCCAGGCCCGCGGCGGGCAGAGAGCGGGCGACACCACGGGTCGGCCCGTTCACGTCGCCACCGCCGTAGCTGAAGGGCACGCCGCGCTGTGACATCGCACGGGCAATCACCACATCGACATAGCGTTGGTTGCCGGTCGGGCGTTCGATCGGTGCGGCGCCGGCCAGTCCGGGAGCCGCTACCAGGAATGCCAGACCGAACAGCAGGGCAAAGGTACGTCTCATCGAACATCAACTCTCTCGACCACCGGAAGGCGACACCGGCTGCTGGTCGCTGTCAGCCGGGTCAACCATTTGTACCGCTCAGTAGCGGTTTTGCCCAATTGGATTGGGGCACAGACTCGATCAGATGCAGGACCGTGACCCAACAGTTACCGCAACGGCCGTGGGCAGGCGTTGCGCCGGCAGCTTCGGCGCCGCCGTGTGCGCTGCGCGCGGGGGTGGCCACCCTCCCCCTCGGCAAAGCGTCGGGGGGAGATCTCATTTGGCTTCGACCGCAGCGAAAATCGTTGTGGTGCAGGCCGGGCCGAGAGGGCGCACCCCGTTTGCGGATGACCTGACACGATGGTGGCATGCATTCCGACGCGCATCCGCAATCCTGGTCTTCCCGGCTCTGGGAGCCGATCGAGCCGACATTCGCCGCGATCCTCGCGCACCCGTTCCTGACCGGCCTGACCGACGGCAGCCTGGACGACGCGGCGTTCGCCCACTACGTGGCACAGGACGTGCACTATCTGCGCGACTATGCCCGAGCGTTGGCCATCGTCGCCGCCAAAGCCCCCACCCTGGCCGAGACCGCGATGTTCTCCCGGCATGCCGCCGAGGTCTTCGATGTCGAGTTGGGCCTGCACAGCGAGCTGCTCCCCGAACTGGGGCTGGACATCGAGGCGTTGAACGCCACACCGATCACCCCGACCACACGCGCCTACACGAGCTATCTGCTGGCCGCTGCCTACAGCGGCACCTTCGCCGAAGGGTTGGCGGCGGTCCTGCCCTGTTACTGGATCTACGCCCGCGTCGGGGCGGCGTTGCTGGAGCGCGGTTCGCCCGATCGGCGCTATCAGCGTTGGATCGACAGCTACGGGGGCGACGAGTTCGCCGCCACGGTTGCCGAGGTGCTCGAACTGACCGATCGGCTGGGACTGACACTGGGCGGGGCGGACGAGGCCGCCGCACGAGCCCATTTCGAGGTCACGGCGAAATACGAATGGATGTTCTTCGACGCGGCGTATCGCCGCGAGCAGTGGCCGATCTGAGCGCCGGCCGGTTCCTCACCGGCGCGGGGCGCGCCGGTGAGGAAAGGTGACGACGATCAGAGTGCGGCCAGCGCGGCGTCGTAGTCGGGTTCCTGAACGATCTCGGGCACCAGCTCGGTGTAGGTCACCTTGCCGTCGGCGCCGATGACGACGACGGCGCGTCCCAGCAGACCGGCCATCGGACCGTCGGACATGGTGACTCCGTAATCCTCTCCGAAGCTGTCCCGGAAAGCCGACGCGGTGATGACGTTCTCGATGCCTTCGGCCCCGCAGAAACGGCTCAGCGCGAAGGGCAGGTCCTTCGACACGCACAAGACCGTGGCTCCGGCGGCAGCGGCCCGTTCGTTGAAGGTGCGCACACTGGCGGCGCAAATCCCGGTGTCCACCGACGGGAAGATGTTCAGCAGCACCGACTTGCCCGCGAACTGGTCGTTGGTGACGGCACCGAGGTCGGTACCGGTGACCGAGAAGCTCGGGGCGGAGCTACCGACTGCCGGCAGGTCGCCGACCGTGTTGATGGGGTTTCCTTTGAAGGTGATCTGTGCCATGGGGCACAGTCTGTCAAAACCGGATGCCGAGCGGGTGGGCCGGGGTGCGACGATGGACCACGATGATCGATCTGCCGGGAGGCGTGCGTGCGATGGGCACGCGGGGACCGCAATGGCAATCATGGGTCGATGGCCTGCCACGACTGATCCGGACCCAGTTCGACGAATGGGACCTGAACGCCGACGGGCCCGCCGATCACGGCTACTGCTCGATCGTCCTACCGGTACGCACCGACGAGGGTGTGCCCGCAGTCCTCAAGGCCGCGTTCCCGGATGACGAGTCCGAACACGAGCACCTCGCGTTACGACGGTGGGCGGGAGCCGGAGCGGTCCGGTTACTGCGGGCCGATCCGCACCGACGGACGATGCTGCTGGAACGGCTACACCACCGAAATCTCAACGAGCTCTGGGATATCGAGGCGTGTGAGATCGTCGCCGGGATCTACGCCCGGATCCATGTGTCGCCGCTGCCCCAGCTGCGGTCGCTGGCCGACTACACGTCCCGGACGACGGCTGACCTGGCACGTCTCCCCCGCAACGCCCCGGTTCCACGACGACTCGTCGAACAGGCGATCACGCTCGGCAGGGACCTGATCGCCGATTCCGGCGCCACCGCCACCGTGATCCACGGCGACCTGCACTACGAGAACGTCCTCGCCGGTGACCGCGAGCCGTGGCTGGCGATCGACCCCAAGCCGATGAACGGCGACCCCCACTACGAGGTTGCGCCGATGCTGTGGAACCGATGGGACGAGCTGGCGGGTTACGTTCGCGACGGGGTGCGGCGCCGGTTGTCGGCCCTGGTCGACGCAGCCGGCCTGGATGCCGACCGGGCGCGGGCCTGGACCATCGTGCGGGTGATGCAGAACGCGATGTGGGAGCTGACCGAAACACCGGCGCCCGACATCGACGAGCTGACCCGATGTGTGGCGATCGCCAAGGCCGTTCAGGACTGACGCTCCGGACTCAGCGGTCAGATGACCTTGTACGTGAGGTCGTAGAGTGCGCCCGCGCCGCTGAACTGCTGGGTGAGCTCGCCCCGACCCAACTCGTCCGAGCGGATGAATATCGAGCCCACATCCTGCATCTCGTCGGTACGCGCGTCCACCTCCCTCAACACGATCTCCAACTGGCCGTCGAACGGCAGCAGCCGGTCCAGATCCACCACATCCCCCTGGCACATCGACACAGCCTTGAACTGAAACCCGTCAGCCCTGCTGATACTGAGCTCGTCGGTCCCCGCGGAGTCCTGGGTCTTCACGGCCCGGAGTTCCGACAGCTTGGCGAACAACGACATGGCATCCTCCGTTGGATCTTCCTGCCAGCGGTAGCTGACCACGTCGATTCTCGAGTCGACGCCACGCCGCACACATGCGTAGTGCGCTACTTGAATCTGTTCGGCGGAGGTTGCTGCGCTCAGCCCCGCGGCTTCCCACCCGAGGTCACATCAGCGCAGTTCACGACGCGGAAATGGCACACTGCAGGCGCTCGCGCCACCACGCCAGCCGGGCCGGGTCGGTGACCGCATACTGCTCGAGTCGGTCGGGCTGAGGCGCAGGCGGCATCGGCGCCACAGGCAGGTAGCCATCGACGGTGACCAGGGACCGCGAATCCGCGACGACATCGCCGGCGAGGAATCCCCTGGTGCCCAACTCACACGCGAACGCCAACTCGGGTAACGCCCCCGCCAGCGCGAGCCCCGAACCGAGTCCGATGGTGGTTTCCAGCGTCGAGGTGACCACGCAGGGCAACCCGCACGCCTCGGCGACGCGCAACGCGCGCCGGGCCCCACCCAACGGACCGGTCGCGAGCACGGCGATGTCGGCCCCCTCACCGAGGCTCAGGGCCATCGGGTCGTCGGATTCGCGGATGGTCTCCCCGGCCGCGATGGGCACCTCGACGCGGCGCCGCACCTGCGCCAGCTCATCGATCGTCGGGCACGGCTGCGTGACGAACTCCAGTCCGCCGGCCGCTCGATCGAGGGCGGCGATGGCGCTGACCGCGGTGGCCGGATCCCACCGCCCCTTGGCGTCGCACCTGAGGGCACCGCCCGCACCGAGGCCTTCGCGCACGGCACGGACCCGCTCAAGGTCCTCGGCCAGTCCCCCGACACCCACTTCGACCGCCGCGGTCCGACAACCCGATGCCGCGGCAATCTCGTGCGCCCGTGCGGCGTGCACGGCGGGAATGGTGATCGCGATGGGCACTCGGCCACGCACCGGGTCGGGCCAGCCGACGGTTCCCGGCTCGGTGGCTGACGTGAGCCAGCGGCCAAGCGCGCTCTCGTGCGGAAGCGGGCTGAATTCCCCCCACCCCTGCGGGCCTTCGATCAGCATTCCCTCGCGCACGGTGAGCCCACCGACCGGCTCGATGGTCGGGATGGCGAAAACCGGCGCGCGGTCGAAGTCGATGAGGGTCTGCACAACCACGTGACGCTAGCGGACCGAACCGGGCGTGGGCAGGCAACCCGCGGCTTAGACTGCGCCCGTAGTTCCCAAAGACATGCAGCTCATGAGGAGACAGCCAATGACGAGCGCAGTGTGGCGCGGGGTGTTAACCGTGGTGTCGGCCGCGGTGCTGTCGGCCGGTTCGATGGCGGTGGCCACGATCGTGACGCCGGCCCCGAGCTCGGCCTGCCCGCCCGGGGAAACCGGGGTCACCAACGGTTGTTCGCCGTTCTGCATACCGGGCAGACAGCTCGACACCGCGACCGGACTGTGCCTGCCGGTGCCGCCCTCACCGCCGGCGCCGAATGGCGTTGCGACACCGCTTTTCTAAGCCGATACGCTGGGCGTCATGGCGCAGGTACTGACGGTCAACGTGGCCCATCCACGACCCAACACCGCCGAGGGCCGCGCAGTCACCGGCATCGACAAGCGTCCCGTCGACGGGGCGGTCGCGGTACGCGCGCCCGGCCCGATGCACGGCGGGCTCGGTAGCGGCCTCGTCGGCGACACGATCGGCGACCAACAGTTCCACGGCGGCGACGATCAGGCGGTGTACGCCTACGCCCGCGAGGACCTCGACAACTGGCAGACCGAGCTGGACCGCGAGATCGCCAACGGCGTGTTCGGCGAGAACCTCACGACCGCGGGCATCGATGTCACCAACGCGGTCATCGGTGAACGGTGGCGGGTCGGCTCCCACGGGCTGGAGCTCGAGGTGTCCCGGCCGCGCATCCCGTGCCGGACGTTCGCAAACTGGTTGCAGATCAACGGTTGGGTGAAAACCTTTACCAGGACGGCGATCCCGGGCGCGTATCTGCGCCTGGTGACGCCTGGACCGGTTTCTGCCGGCGACGAGATCGTGGTGACCGATCGGCCTGACCATGAGGTCACCGTCGGGTTCGTGTTCCGGGCGCTGACCCTGGAGCCACAGCATCTGCCCACTATCCTGCAGGCTCCGGCCCTGCCGGAACCCCTTCGGGAACTCGCGGAACGGCGCACTGCCTCCAGCTGATCGAACCCGGTCCGCCTGTGAGACAGGCTATTCCGACCATTTGTTGGCGAGGATCACCTCGACGAAGTCCTCCCGCACGAAAGAATCGTCGAAGTGGGCCAGCACGTCGGCGTTGACGGTGCCGAAGGTCGACGCGGGACGCCGCCGTACCCCCTCGGTGAATGCCCGCAGGATGCGGTTCTTTAAGTCGGGCCGCGGATGCGCCGCGGTGACGGCGCTCAGATCGTCCGGTGTCAGGTTGTCGAGGCCGATCCCGAGCACATCGGTTTCGACACCGGCTGTCACCAGCGCGATCTCAGGCTCGAGGAACTCGGGCACCCCCGGCGTGGTGTGCAGCGCGATCCCCAGCCAGACCTTGCGCGCGGCGGCTTCGTCAACCCCGCGCTGCAGCAGGAAGTCCCGTGCAGCGTCGGCGCCGTTGACCTCGAAGCGCAATTGTGAGGACGTGCGGTACCCGTCGGTCAGCCCGATGTCGTGGAACATCGCACCGACGTACAGCAGCTCAAGATCCGGCTGCAGCCCTCGGCGCAGGCCCTGTAGCGCGCCGAAGTAGAAAACCCGGCGGGAGTGATGGAACAGCAGGTCGTCCTCGACATCTCGGATGTATTCGGTCGCCTCGCGCACCAGCGCGGTGTCCGGCAGTTCGATCCCGGCGATGTTGCCGGTCAGTGATGTTGTCATGGATGTCTCCTTCGGACTCGGGTCAATGTGTGGGCGGGTTGAGGTGATAGCGGGCCACGATGTCGTCGAACCATTCCGGCACCCCGTAGGTGAGGCCGTACTTGTTCGAGAGTTCGATGAACTCGGCCGTGGCGTGCAGGGGTGGGCTGTCCGGATCGGATCTATCGACCGAGGTCAGCAGCTCACCGAGTTCGCGGAAGTAGTTCTCGAAACCGTTGCCCGGCGTGATGACTTCGATGATGCGACCCGGCGTCGAACCCGCGTTCCACATGGCGTGCATCTGCCCGCGCGGCTTTGTGATGTAGCCGCCCGGACCCAGAACCACTTCACTGTCATCCGAGCGGAACCCGATCTCGCCGGACAACACGATCGAGTGCTCGTCCTCGTTGGTGTGGCGGTGCGCCGCGGTGATCGTGCCGACCGCAAAGGGATGCTCGACAATCGAGACCAGGCCGCCGGTGGTACGGCCGGTGAGCTTGAAAACCGCCCCGAAGCCAGGGATTTCAGCCGAATCCCCGGCCCCGGGCTGGACCACTGTGACGGTTGCACCTGCGGTGAATGACATGTGAACCTCCTTGTCGGCGTGCAACCAGTCTGCGCCGCGCCCCAACTCCCCGAGCATGTCCGATCTGCCATCTTTCCCACAAAAAGCGACACAATGGATGCATGGCACAGGTCGGGGAGCCGCGGGAGATCGTGATCGTCGTCTTCGACGGGATGAAGCTGCTGGATGCCGCCGGTCCCGCTGAGGTCTTCGCCGAGGCCAACCGGTTCGGCGCCGACTACCGACTGCGGTTCGCGTCGGTCGACGGCGCCGACGTCATCACCTCGATCGGCACGAGGTTCGCGGTGACCGATCGAATTGCCGAGATCGACGACGTGGACACCGTATTGGTCTCCGGCGGAGACAATCTCGTGGGCCGGCCGATCGATCCGAGCCTGGTGGCGGCACTGCGAGACGTGCCCACTCACGCCCGGCGGCTCGCGTCGATCTGCACCGGATCCTTCATACTCGCCGAGGCCGGCCTGCTCGACGGCCGCCGGGCCACCACGCACTGGCGGCATGCGCGGCTACTGGCGCGTGCCTATCCCACGATCTCGGTCGAACCCGACGCCATCTTCGTCCGGGACGGGGCTGTCTACACGTCAGCGGGAGTATCGGCGGGCATCGATCTGGCGTTGGCGCTGGTGGAGTCGGACTGCGGCGCTGAACTGGTGCGCGACGTCGCCCGGTCACTGGTCGTGTATCTCAAGCGAGCCGGCGGCCAGTCGCAGTTCTCGACGCTGGTCGAGGCCGACGCGCCGGCAGAGTCGGCGCTGCGTCAGGTCACCGATGCGATCGCAGCCGATCCGACGGCCGACCACAGCGTGAAAAGTCTTGCGGCACTGGCTTCGTTGAGTACCCGACAGCTGACCCGGCTGTTTCACGCCGAGCTGGGCACCACACCGGCACGCTACGTCGAAACCGTGCGGGTCGATGTCGCACGAGCAGCCCTCGACGCGGGACGTCAGGTGGGAGAAACCGCCCGTCTGGCCGGTTTCGGGAGTGCCGAGACCCTACGGCGGGTGTTCGTCAACCACCTCGGGGTGTCACCACGGGCCTACCGCGACCGGTTCCGCACCACCTCCGGCGGCTGAGCTCCGCGCTCAGACCCAGCGCGGAAGTTCCTTGCCGATCAGCGGAGCGATCTTGTCCGCCATGTAGGCGTGGCCGGCGTCGGTCGGGTGGATGCCGTCCGCACCGATCAGCTCCGGGTTGTCGAAGAACCAGCGTTCGGCGATCGGATCGACGAACATGGCCCCCACCTGCCGGGCCTGATCGCGCAGGATGTCGCGGACGCCGAGCAGATTCGGCGGAACATCGGCGTTCACCCATGGCGGCCCGATCACCAGCATCCGAGCGGTGGGAGCGGCCTGCCGGGCCATCGTCAGCGCATCGTGGCTCAACCGCGTCACCGCACCGAGGTCGGCATCCTTGTCGTTGCGTGACCCGAAGAAAACGATCAATGCATCGTCGGGCTGCACCGCCCGTGGGGTCAGGTCGGCGAAGACGCTGCCGCGGTTACCGCGCGCCTCATAGCCGGCGCCGCCCTCGGCCACCACATCGGCGTCGACCTGCACACCGCGCTGCGCCAATTTCTGCCAGGCCAGCGGAGCCCAGTTCCTCGGCCCCATGCCACCCTCGGCGGGCATGCCGGTGGTGTAGGAGTCTCCGATCACCGCGATGTGGCTGATCTGGGGATCCAGGCCGGAGGTGACGAAGCGCCGCTGAGGGGCCTGCGCGAACAGCCCCACCAGGAGGGCGAGCGAGACGATGAAAGTGGTCAGACGACTCACTGCAACCTCCACTGCCGGCGAGACTCAATTCGTCCCGGACCGCGATACCGAGACAGCCTAAGGTGTGAACCTGGGCCGTAGATAGGCGGCCGGTGACACAGCGATAACAAGGACATAACAACCTGTCGCGCAGCGGGTTTGGATGGTTACAACGGTCAGCCCGCGCGGGCCGGAACCTCGTCGGACCGGTCTGCGGACTCCGTGTCGATCCGGTGCAGCTTCGTGTTCGTCGAGTCGACCGGCCGGATGTCGACCATCCGCCGCATCCAGCGTCGGGCCGGCTCCTCCACGAGGTGATACAGCGCGATCGCGCCGATCACCGAGATCGCGAACAGGCCGAGCAGCGTCGCCTTACCCGAGAGCGTGGGTGTCAGGGTCAGCTCGAATTGCCGGGTGGTCCAGATCCAGGCGGTATGGACCAACTCGTGCACCATGTACAGGCCGAACGAGATCTGTCCGCCGTAGACCAGCAGGCGGGTCGACAACAATGCCGGCAGGCTGCCGACGCCGACCGCCAGGGCGACCACCTGCGGGACGAAGAGAATGTCGACCATTCCGCCGGCATCACCGACGGTGTTCAACGGATGCTTGTCGAAGAAGTACAGTCCGCCGACAATGGCGGCGCCCAACAGGATCGAGAGGTAGCCCGCACCCTTCTGGGTCCGATCTGTCAGATGAAGCTTGCGCACCGCCGCACAGGCCAGTGCGCCGGCGGTGAACTGCATGACGATGCGGGGCAGCCAGCTCCACGGGGTGTAGAAGTGGCCGGTGGCCATCAACAGCACGACCGGTGGGACCGCGGCGGCGATGGCCAGTAGGACCAGACTGCGCGCCCGGGTCGCGCGGGCGATCCGGAAGATGACCAGGATCAGTGCACCGAACAGCAGGTACGCCAGCCACTCGGCACTGATCGACCATGCCGGCCCATCCCAGCTGGAGCCGTCGAAGTACGGCTCGAACCACAGTTGGACCAGGAACAGCTGCCGCACATAGCTGACGGCGTTGTAACCACTCGTGTCCTCGGGCGGGATATGCCCGACGTTGAGGGTGAAGATCAGCCACAGCGCGGCCAGATGCAGCGTGACGAGGTACACCGGCCACACCCGCGACAACCGCAACCACAGGAAATGCAACGTGGCCCGGGTGGACCACGTCGGCCCCATCCGATCGATGTAGTTCCAGGTCAGGACGAATCCGCTGAGGATGAAGAACAGGTCGACGCCCTGGGCGCCGCGGTCGAGTACGGGGGCGAGAGCCTCGGTGACATCAGGTGCCACCTGGTAGAGGAGGGGCCGGAAGTGGAACAGGACCACCCACACCGCTGCAACGATGCGCAGCCCCGTCAGGGCCTTGATCTCTGCGCCGCGCACAACACCCTTTTCCGTATCCACCGAGCTGTTTCGTCACGTTCCTGCCGCGGCTGGCCGGGCGGATCGGCCCGCGATTCGCGCAACCGGCAGCTCTCGCAGACTAGCAGCGCGCCCGTGCGGGTTGCGCTTCCCGCGCGGTGTGCATCTGCTGGACGACACGCCGGGGTGCGCGAACACCGGCGCGGGTGATCTTGTGCAGCAAAGCATTTGCCGACGTCGCCGTCCTAGCGGATCCTCGTGGCCGGCGTCGACCCGGCGTGTCCGATTCCTGGCAGTCCGCTCAGTGCGCCGATAGGCTCGAATCACGTGATCTCTCGGGGAGGTTTGAGATGACCAGCATCATCGGCCGCTGCGCCGCGGGGATCGGCGCGGTACTGGCACCGTTCGGTCTGATGGCAGTGGTTACGGTCGCCACACCGGCAGTCAGCTGGGCCGACTGTGGCGCCGGAGAATGGTGGGATCCGGTGGCGAATGTGTGTCGTCCGCCGGTCGTTCCGCTCGGATGTGAGAACGGCGCCTGGTGGGACCCGGTGGCCAATACCTGTCGCCCGCCGGTGGTGCCGCCGCCGCCGATGTGCGACAACGGCTGGTGGTGGGACCCGACCGGCAATGTCTGCCGGCCGCCGCTGATTCCGCCGGGCTGATCATGCCGGGCCGATCATCAAGCCCGAGCGGTCAGGGCATCGGCACCGAGGAACCGTCGTAGTTGCGGGCGTTGTTGTTCAGGGAGTCCATCCACGCGCGCAGTTTGGCGCCGCCCACCAAGGCCGGGATGGTGCCGTTGGCCGGGGTGTCGGGGGCTGCGTCGGTCGGCTGCCACGGCTGGCAACCACTCGTCTTGAACGCTTTGTCGGTCGCCTCGATCGTGATGACCTGCGGCTTCTTCGTGAACGCGTTGTCGATGATGTCGCCGCCGTGCAGATCCGCCATGCGCTTCCAGTAGCAGGTGCCGCCCTCGACAGGCCCGGCCGAGGCGTAGTTACCCGGCTGGATATCGGTACCGACCATGAACAGGCCGTCGTGGTCGATCGCTTTTCCGGCCGTCACGGCCGCGGGGGCCGCTGGGGCCGCGGGATCTGCTGGCACCGAGTCGGCGGGACCGGGGGGCGGGCCCGGCGCGGGCACGGGCCCCGGCGCAGGGCCTGGAGCGGGGACGACCGGATCGGCGCTGGCGACGCCAGTGAACGCCCCGCCTGCAGATACCACCAGGGCGGCAGCGAGGATCACGGCTTTCATCGGCTTCATGAAAACCCAGGGTACCGGGTACGGCGCAGCGGCCTGATGCCCTTCGGCCGAGGTCTGCGTCGACAAATCCCGCCGGCGTGATCTATGGCACGCTCGCGGTGTGGAGCCCGCAAGTCCCGATCCTGACGCACCCCACCTGGCCGACGTGGTCCCGTCCGTGCTCGCTGCGATGGGCGCGCCCGGGTTCGAGGCGCGGATCGCCTGGCCCGGTCCGATCCGCGGAGCCTGCGTTCTGCTGATCGACGGACTCGGCGCCGAATTGCTCGCCGCCCATGCTGCCGACGCACCCGTACTCACAGCCATGTCAGATACCGCCAACCGGACCCTGCACGTCGGGTTCCCGTCCACCACGGCAGCGGGGCTGGCGGCGATCGGCACCGGATGCCGCTCGGGTGAACACGGATTTGTCGGCTACTCCTTCCGGGTCCCCGAGGCCGGCCCGGAATTCGATGTGATGAATGCGCTGAGGTGGCGCCCCCATCCGTGGGGGCCCGATCTTCGCGACCGCGTGGTGCCCGAACAGATCCAACCGCTGCCCACCACGTTCGAACGGGCCGGGGCGGCCGGATTCGAGGTCTCGATCGTGTCGGGCGCCGAGCACGCCGGTTCCGGTCTGACCCGGGCGCTGCTGCGCGGCGGACGTTACGTCGGCGTGCATGCTCTCGGCGATCTCGCCGCCGAGAGCATCGCAGCCGTCGCAGGCAGCGGCTTCTGTTACGGCTACCACGCCGACCTCGACCTGGTGGGCCACCTGCACGGGCCCGGGTCGCCGGCCTGGCGGATGCAGTTGCGCCAGGTCGACCGCCTGGTGGAGTCGGTGCTGGAAGCTCTGCCGTCGGAATGCCTGCTGACAGTGGTGGCCGACCACGGAATGGTCGCCGTGGACCCAGCGGCGGCGATAGACATCGACGAGTGCGAACCCCTTCGCGACGGGGTGGTCGCGGTCGGTGGTGAAGCCCGCGCCCGGCACGTCTACACCGCCCCCGGCGCGGCCGACGATGTTCTCACCGCATGGCGGACCACCCTGGCCGGTTCGGCATGGGTGATGTCGCGGGACGAGGCCATCGGAGCGGGCTGGTTCGGCCCTCGGGTACGTGACGACGTCCGTTTCCGCATCGGCGATGTGGTCGCCGCCGCGCATAGTTCAGCCGCGTTGCTGAGACGCCGAGTCGAACCCCTGGAGTCGGCATTGATCGGCCAGCACGGTTCGCTGACGAGCGCCGAGCAATATGTCCCGCTGCTGACGGCGATCGGCTGAACGAGCCGCACACCCGAAACAGGCTTAGATGGGCTAAGATTCAGCGCATGAAGCTTGCAGGGCTGGCAGTGATCGGTGCCGCGGCGGCAATCGCCTTCGCCGCTCCCGCACATGCCGAGATTGATACTGATTTCGCCAATGAGCTGCACACCTTCGGTATCTACGGGCAGCGGGACTACAACGCCTGGATCGCCAAGATCATGTG